>NZ_CP150268.1:2232500-2290000 GCF_037976695.1 Bacillus sp. FSL K6-1366
TTTCCCATTCCGCAAGGAAGTAAGATCCCTGAAAGATGATCAGGTTGATAGGTCTGAGGTGGAAGTGTGGCGACACATGGAGCTGACAGATACTAATCGATCGAGGACTTAACCATATTTTTGAATGATGTCACACCTGTTATCTAGTTTTGAGAGAACACTCTCAATTTGTTTGGTGGCGATAGCGAAGAGGTCACACCCGTTCCCATACCGAACACGGAAGTTAAGCTCTTCAGCGCCGATGGTAGTCGGGGGTTTCCCCCTGTGAGAGTAGGACGCCGCCAAGCAAGCTTAAACCCAGCTTAATGAGCTGGGTTTTTTGTTTACTCAAGATCGAGAAAATCAAACAAATACAAACACCGAGGGCTTATATAGCCCATATACTGATTTAAAGTTTCAAAAAGGTCTAAATAGTGTATACAATATCCGTTTTAAGGGGAGGCTAACTGTACGGAGGTGGAGAAGATGGACGAAACAGTTAAACTTAATCATACATGTGTGATTTGTGATCAAGAGAAGAATAGAGGCATTCATCTTTATACGAAATTCATATGCTTAGATTGTGAGAGAAAAGTAATTTCTACACCAACTTCTGATCCTGACTATGCGTTTTACGTAAAAAAACTAAAGAGCATTCATACACCGCCATTATATTCATAGACCTGAAAAGGTCTTTTTTTGTACTCTTAATAATAAAAAGAAGATGAAACTTGTTTAAGGATTGAACGTAGTAGATAATAATATTAAAACTGAGTATAGACACAGGAGTCGATTATCTCATGCAGAGATTTTTTCACTTTTTGGTGTGGAGTTTAACTAGCAGTGCGACTTTTGTTTTCATTGGAATATTGAGCTTTTTTGGTTTAAACCAGTCGCTTTTTTTATCTATTGTTTATGGGCTTGCTTCTGGAGCAGCAGTATATATAGCTGGCATCTGGAATGCAAGACGGTTATTTCTTAAAAAGCATGAATTGACAGGAAGAGAGTATGCTTACATTAAGAAAAACTTAGAGGAAGCAAGGCAGAAAATGGTCCGTCTTAGGAAAGCCTTGTTTCAGGCTAAAAGCATTCAAATGTTTAAGCAAAATGCAGAAATGCTAAGGATTGTGAGAAGGATTTATCTCCTCACCAAAAAAGAGCCAAAGCGGTTTTATCAGGCAGAACGATTTTTTTATCAAACTCTCGATTCGGTTGTTGAATTGACAGAGAAGTATGCTTTTCTATCATCTCACCCAAAAAAAAGCAAAGAACTGTCGATGTCGTTAAGTGAGACACGCATCACTCTTACTGAATTGACCAAGCGTTTAGAGGAAGATTTAACTCAAGCAATGGGTGATGAAATTGACGAGTTGCAGTTTGAATTAGACGCAGCAAAACATTCATTAAAGAAATAAGGGAAGAGGGTAAGAGCGATGAACCGAGACCAAAGCGACCTTCATATAGATGAATTATTGGCAGATCCTTTTGGTGGTAACATAGAGATACCAGGTTCGGAGGCTGTAAAAGCAGAGAAAGAGCAAGTACGGCTTGTTGATGTTCTTCCTGAGGAAAACAAGGAAAAAGCAATTCAGCTTGCTGGACAGATTGATCATAAAAATATGCAAAGCATTGTCTTATACGGTTCACAAGCTCAATCTAAACTGCTGAACTTTTCTCATGATATGATTAATCATGTTCAAAAGAAGGATGTCGGGGAGATTGGCGAAATACTTGGAGAGCTGATGAAAAAGCTGGAGCAAGTAAATCCTGATGATCTCCAATCTAAGAAAAAGGGTTTTTTGGCACGCATGTTTGGAAGAGTATCAAGTTCTCTTCAAGAGGTGCTGTCTAAATACCAAAAGACCAGTGTGCAGATAGACAAAATCAGCTTGAAGCTGGAGCACTCTAAAAATGCTTTAATCAGTGACAACAAGCTGTTAGAGCAGTTATATGAAAAAAATAAAGAATATTTTGCCGCGCTGAATGTTTATATTGCTGCAGGAGAACTGAAGCTGGAGGAATTAAAAACAAAAACGATTCCTGAACTGAAGCAACAGGCTGAATCGAGTGATCATAACCAAATGGCCGTTCAAGAGGTGAATGATTTAATTCAATTTGCTGACCGGTTAGATAAAAGGGTGCATGATTTGCTGCTGAGCAGGCAAATTACAATCCAAAGTGCACCGCAAATCAGGCTGATTCAAAATACAAACCAAGCGTTAGCTGAAAAGATTCAGTCATCCATTGTGACAGCGATTCCGTTATGGAAAAATCAAGTTGCCATTGCACTGACGCTTTTAAGGCAGCGCAATGCAGTGGATGCACAGCAGAAAGTATCTGATACAACCAATGAGCTTTTGCTGAAAAATGCGGAGCTTTTAAAAACCAATACAATTGAAACTGTACGAGCAAATGAACGAGGCCTTGTTGATATAGATACCTTAAAAAAGGTGCAGGAAAGCTTAATAAGCACGCTTGAAGAAACACTGACTATACAAGAAGAAGGACGAATCAAACGCCGTCAGGCAGAAGAAGAGCTGATGATGATGGAAGGCGACCTAAAGCAAAAGCTGCTTACAATAAAGGAAAGATAGTTACCAGTAAGTCTGGCTTTAAGTTCTGTCAGAGGCACGATATAATAAGGTGTAAGAAGACACATTCAAAGGATTGTTTTCATGAACACACCTTTATATAAAGCATTAATTCAACATGCGAGAAGAAATTCTCATTCATTTCATGTTCCGGGACATCACAATGGAGATGTCTTTTTTGATGACGCTAAGTCAATATTCGATCCGCTTCTCACCATTGATGTAACTGAACTGGCAGGACTGGATGATCTCCATCATCCTTCTGGGGTGATTAAGGAAGCTCAGGAGCTTGCCAGTCAATTATATGGATCGGCGGAAAGTTTTTTTCTGGTAAATGGTACGACTGTCGGAAACTTAGCGATGATTTTATCTGTTTGTGAACCTGGTGATACAATTCTGGTTCAAAGAAACTGTCATAAATCTGTATTTCATGCTGTTGATTTGTCCGGTGCTGAGCCGGTTTATCTTGCACCTGACGTTGATTCAGCGATGCATGTGCCTACGCATGTTCCGCTTGGAACAATTAAAGAGGCCCTGGAAGCATATCCAGATGCGAAAGGCTTGGTACTTACCAATCCGACATATTACGGACATAGTGCTGATTTGACTGAGATCATTACTGAAGCCCATCATTACGGGATTCCTGTTTTGGTCGATGAAGCGCATGGCGCACATTTTATTTTAGGTGAGCCTTTTCCGGTCTCAGCTTTAAAAATGGGGGCAGATATTGTTGTTCAGTCGGCCCACAAAACGTTGCCTGCCATGACGATGGGTTCTTATTTGCATCTCAACAGCAGCTGCAGGATTAACAGGGATCGGGTGGCAGAGTATTTAAACCGATTACAAAGCAGCAGCCCGTCTTATCCGATTATGGCTTCGTTAGATATTGCCCGCGCTTATGTACAGCATATTATAGAAGAACAAAAGCTTTCTGACATTCTGCAGCGGATACAAACACTTAAACAAACGTTTGATTCACTTACAAATGCTGAAGCTGTTAACCCTGCTAATCCACTGATCATCACGGACCCGCTGAAGCTCACAATTCGTTCAAAACGCGGGCATTCTGGCTATACGCTGCAAAGCATTTTAGAGCGTGCTAACATATTCACTGAGCTTGCTGATGAAAATCAAGTTCTGCTCGTTCTCCCATTGGGAGGAAAACGGAGCATAAACGCTGAAACCATTAGAAGCATCGATGAAGAGATTGAGAAAACGCCTCCGGATCAGACGTTTGTTTCTGCAGAATGGGGTGTGCAGCCTGTTACTGTCTTGCCTTATCCAAAAAAGGTCTTACATTCGTTTAAGAAAGAATATGTGAGCTTTGAGGAAGCAGCTGGCCGGCTGAATGCAGAAGATATCATCCCTTATCCTCCGGGTATCCCGATGATTATGGCGGGAGAAAGAATAACAAAAGAAAGTGTGCAAAAGCTCAGCCGCTTGATCAGCATGAAAACGCATGTTCAAGGGAATATGAAAACCAAAGAGAAACAACTACTTGTTTATATAGAAGAGGAGAAATCATGAGCGGTTTATTTATTACATTCGAAGGTCCTGAAGGTGCAGGAAAAACGACTGTTCTGCAGGAGATCAAAAACATACTGACAGCAGAAGGCCTTCAGGTTATGGCAACTCGAGAGCCAGGCGGAATAGATATTGCAGAACAAATTCGAGAGGTTATTCTGAATGAGAACAACACATTAATGGACCCAAAAACAGAAGCTCTCTTATATGCGGCTGCAAGGCGCCAGCATTTAGTTGAAAAAGTAAAACCTGCTTTAGAACAGGGGTTTATCGTTCTTTGCGACAGATTTATAGACAGTTCTCTTGCGTATCAAGGATATGCAAGAGGACTTGGAATTGATGAGGTTCTGTCGATTAATGAATTTGCCATTGGAGATATGATGCCCCATGTAACGGTTTATTTTTCAATTGATCCGGAAGAAGGACTGAAGCGTATTTACGCAAACGGCTCACGGGAGAAAAACAGGCTCGATTTAGAAAAACTGGACTTTCATACAAAAGTACAAGAAGGTTATCAAGAGCTGATGAAGCGATTTCCGGAAAGATTTCATTCAGTTGATGCCGGGCAATCCAAAGACCTCGTCGTTCAGGATGTTCTAAAGGTAATCGATGAAGCGTTGAAAAAAATTCAATTGTGACCTGTTTCCCAATAGTTGATATAATAATGTAAACGAGATCACGTTGTTTCCAATCTAAAGGAGGCCTTCACAGATGAAATTGATAGTGGCAGTTGTACAAGATCAGGACAGCAACAGACTTTTGAAAACCTTAACGGATCACAACTTCAGAGTCACAAAGCTTGCGACGACAGGAGGATTTCTTAAATCAGGCAATACAACGTTTATGATCGGTGTCGAGGATATACGCGTCAATAAAGCGTTGAGTCTCATTAAAGAAAACGGGCAGAAACGTGATCAGATGATTGCCCCTGTATCTCCAATGGGCGGAAATGCTGATTCTTATGTCCCTTATCCAGTCGAAGTTGAAGTTGGCGGAGCGACAGTATTTGTCCTTCCAGTCGATGAATTTCATCAATTTTAAGGATCTGAAACTGTGAAAATTAATAAAGATATACGTACATTTATAGATAATAAGCAGATTCCCTCTGTGAAAACATCTGAGATCACAGCATCGTTTAAAACATCAATGGAAAACCAAAGCAGCAAAATGAAGCTTGATCAGCTTACCAGGCTGTTATCTGATATAGAGGCATTCGGAAAAAGGCTAACGAAATCTCGGAATTTTAAAGACTTAGCGAGATTTAAAGGACTTGTGAAACGTTTTGTCAAAGAAGCTGTGGACAGCGGCCTTTCACATGAAACATCGAAAAGCTTTGACCTTTACGGGAACAGCAGAACGCTGGGACTTGTGAAAGAAATAGATGACAAATTGATACAGCTTACGGAAGAGATGATGGATCAGGAAAAACCGGCAATTGATTTGCTGGAGCGTATTGGCGAAATAAAAGGTTTATTAATTAACCTTTACACATAGAGAGTGATACAATGGCAATATCCTGGAAGGAAATGAACGAGCTTCAGCCCAGAGTGATGAAGCTTTTATATAATAGTATTGAGAAGGACAGACTATCACACGCTTATTTGTTTGAGGGGAAAAAAGGAACAGGCAAGCTTGATGCCGCGCTGCTTCTTGCAAAAAGCTTCTTTTGTCTGGAGGATGGCGCGGAGCCTTGCGAGAGCTGCCGAAACTGTAAACGGATAGAGTCAGGGAACCATCCTGATCTCCATCTTGTTCAGCCTGATGGCTTATCAATCAAAAAGGCGCAAATTCAAGCGCTCCAAGAAGAGTTTTCTAAGACAGGACTTGAATCGCATAAAAAGCTGTATATTATTTCGCACGCAGATCAAATGACAGCAAATGCGGCGAACAGCCTGCTGAAATTTTTAGAAGAACCGAACAAAGACACAATGGCCGTCCTCATCACTGAGCAGCCCCAAAGGTTATTGGATACCATCATTTCAAGATGCCAAACCCTTCCTTTTCAGCCTTTGCAGCCGAAAGCAATTGAAGACAGACTGATCGAACAGGACGTCTCGCCTCATATGGCAAGGCTTCTGGCCAACATGACCAATAATGTAGCAGAAGCAGTCGAATTAAGTCGAAATGATGAGTTTGCAGAGTCTAGAGCGAAAGTGATAAAATTGTATGAAGTCCTACACCAGCGGAAAGGACATGCTTTTTTCTTTATTCAAGATCAATGGATGCCCTTTTTCAAAGAAAAAACCCATCAAGAAATGGGTCTTGATATGCTCTTATTGATATATCGTGATGTGTTGTCCATCCAAATAGGAAATGAAGATAAATTGATTTATCAAGACTTATTCCAATCAATAAAACAGCATGCGCTACAATCAACACAACAAAGCGTTACGAATCAGATACTTGCTGTTTTAGAAGCAAAGAAACGGCTTCATTCCAATGTGAATGTACAAGGATTAATGGAGCACTTGGTGTTAATGTTGCAGGAGGGATAAGCTTGTACAATGTAATTGGTGTCCGCTTTAAGAAAGCGGGTAAAATATATTATTTTGATCCGAATGGATTTCATATAGAACATGACAGCTGCGTAATTGTAGAAACTGTCAGAGGCGTTGAGTACGGCCAGGTCGTAATTGCAAATAAACAGGTGGATGAGCATGATGTGGTGCTTCCCCTTCGAAAAGTGATACGTGTAGCTGACGAGCGCGATCTTCTCATTGTAGAAGAAAATAAACAGGAAGCACTATCAGCATTTGATATCTGCCAAAAGAAAGTGATTGAGCATGGCTTGGATATGAAGCTGGTCGATGTTGAATTCACGTTTGATCGCAATAAAGTCATTTTTTACTTCACTGCTGACGGCCGAGTCGACTTTAGAGAGCTTGTAAAGGATTTGGCTTCTATCTTTAAGACAAGAATTGAGCTGCGCCAAATCGGAGTGAGGGATGAGGCAAAAATGCTCGGAGGAATCGGTCCTTGCGGAAGAATGCTTTGCTGTTCAACGTTTCTTGGAGATTTTGAACCCGTTTCCATTAAAATGGCCAAGGATCAGAACTTGTCTTTAAATCCTACGAAGATTTCGGGTCTTTGCGGACGATTGATGTGCTGTCTAAAATATGAGAACGATGAGTATGAGACGGCAAAAGAACAGCTTCCGGATATAGGAGAAATGATTACGACAGCAAACGGTCCCGCGAAGGTCGTCGGACTAAATATTCTGGAACGGGTGCTTCAGGTGGAACTGATAAACCGTGAAAAAGTGATAGAATATACTTGGGAAGAGCTCTTGGAAGAGGGCGTCGTATCCGCACAAACCACAGATTAACGAGGTGTGGAACCTTGGATAAAAAAGAGTTATTTGATACAGTCATTAACTTAGAAGAACAAATTGGTTCACTGTACCGGCAGCTGGGGGATTTGAAGCAGCATATCGGTGAGATGATTGAGGAAAATCATCATTTACAGCTTGAAAACAAGCATTTGCGCAAACGGCTGGACGATACGACGCAGCAGATTGAAAAGTTCAAAGCTGATAAAAAAGAATCAAAAACACAGAAGACAGAGCAAACTGATATAGGGGAAGGATATGATAATCTGGCACGTCTGTATCAAGAAGGATTTCATATCTGCAATGTCCACTATGGAAGTGTTCGAAAAGAGGATTGTCTTTTCTGTCTGTCATTCTTAAATAAAAAATAGGGAAAAGGCTTCCGCATAAGACGGGAGCCTTTTTCAAAGGTACTGAAAGGATAAGAAGATGGTTTCATTACATGATGATGAAAGATTAGACTATTTGCTGGCAGAGGACATGAAAATCATACAAAGCCCAACAGTGTTTGCTTTTTCGTTGGACGCTGTGCTTCTGTCCAAATTTGCGTACGTTCCGATTCAAAAAGGGAAAATCGTTGATTTATGCACCGGCAATGGTATTGTGCCGCTGCTGCTCAGTACAAGATCAAAAGCAGACATTCTGGGAGTCGAAATACAAGAAAGGCTGCATGATATGGCTATTCGCAGCGTGGAGTATAATAAGCTGGACGATCAGATCGAGATCATACATGATGACCTGAAAAACATGCCGGAGAAACTTGGACATAATCGATATGATGTTGTCACCTGCAATCCGCCGTATTTTAAAACGCCGAAACAAACTGAACAAAATATGAACGAGCATCTCCGAATCGCAAGACATGAAATCCACTGCACGCTGGAGGAGGTCATTTCAGTCAGCAGCAAGCTGCTCAAGCAAGGGGGAAAAGCAGCTCTTGTTCACCGGCCGGGAAGGCTTCTGGAGATTTTTGAACTGATGAAGGCTTATCAAATCGAGCCGAAACGTGTACAATTTGTCTATCCGAAGCAAGGGAAAGAAGCCAATACCATTTTGGTTGAAGGTATCAAAGGCGGGCGCCCGGATTTAAAAATTCTTCCTCCTTTATTCGTTTATGATGATCAAAATGAATATACAAAAGAAATCAGGACCATTTTATATGGAGACAAATAACCATTTCTTCTACGTCGTGAAATGTAAGGACAATAGCTGGTATGCCGGGTATACCAACGATCTTCATAAACGAGTGAAAACACACAATGATGGAAAGGGCGCAAAGTACACAAAAGTAAGACGTCCGGTTGAATTAATTTTTGCCGAGAGCTTTTCAACAAAGCGGGAAGCTATGCAGGCGGAATATTATTTCAAAAAACTAACTCGGAAGAAAAAAGAGCTTTATATAGAAGAAAAGCGAAACAGCAAGGAGGCTGTATATGTTAAGGCGCCAAATGAGCTTTAATGGAAAGTCGGACATGGGGATTCTTTACTTGGTCCCAACCCCAATCGGAAATCTAGAGGATATGACATTCCGGGCGATCGACACGCTGAAATCAGTGGATGCGATTGCTGCGGAAGATACGAGGCAAACGAAAAAGCTTTGTCATGTATATGAAATTGAAACACCGCTCGTCAGCTATCACGAACACAATAAAGAAAGCAGTGGGCACAAAATTATTGAATGGCTGAAATCGGGAAAAAACATTGCTCTTGTCAGTGATGCCGGTCTGCCGACGATTTCTGATCCCGGAGCGGAAATTGTAAAGGATTTTACGGATATAGGCGGTTATGTTGTTCCGTTGCCGGGAGCAAATGCTGCATTAACAGCTCTTATTGCATCAGGTATTGTACCGCAGCCTTTTTTCTTTTACGGTTTTCTCAACAGACAGAAAAAAGAAAAGAAGAAGGAGCTTGAAGCCCTTAAAAAACGGCGGGAAACGATCATTTTTTATGAAGCGCCTCACAGATTGAAGGAAACCTTGTCAGCGATGGCAGAGATATTAGGAGATCGGGAAATTGCTGTAACGCGTGAACTCACTAAGAAATATGAAGAGTTTATCCGAGGAACGATATCCGAGGTCATTGGATGGGCAAACGAGGATCAGATACGCGGCGAGTTTTGTCTTGTTGTAGAAGGAAGTAATAATGAAGAGGTAGATGAGGAAGAACAATGGTGGGAAACCCTCACTGCGAAAGAACATGTCGAGCATTACATCTCGAAAGGCGCTACTTCTAAAGAAGCCATTAAAAAAGCAGCAGTCGATCGCAATGTACCAAAGCGTGAAGTGTACGATGCTTACCATATTAAGCAATAAAAAAACGTTCTTGTGTCATAACAAGAACGTTTTTTGTACAAGAAATGATTATTTAAGGTTTTGAAGCTGGTTTTGGATTTCGCTGATGATTTGCTCAGCGCCTTCTTTACTAAGAACCAATTTACCGCCTGCAAGTTTAAGGTTATCATCAGAAACTTCACCAGTTACTTGGCAAGTCATGTTTGGTTTATATTTTTTAAGGATGATTTTTTCATCATCAACATAGATTTCAAGAGCATCTTTTTCTGCGATTCCAAGAGTACGACGCAGTTCGATAGGAATAACTACACGTCCTAATTCATCAACTTTACGTACAATACCAGTAGATTTCATAAACATTCTCCTCCCAAGAGATACTTATTTGTTTAAATTATATTTTTCTTCGTCATTATTCGACAAAATCCTTACCTTCATAGCATAACAAGGTTTCCAATAATCGTCAATCATTTTGTTTACTATTGATTGTAAGAATTAGTTCTTATAGTCAGTAATGTCTTAGAAACTACCGAAATAACAGCATTTTATAAATATTTAATAAAGCTATTATCCTACTAAAAATCCTTTTAAATCAAGACTTTCGAACCAAAGTTTTTTATTTCATTTGATTATATACGACAAAATTCGACACGAACAGACTTTTTTTATTTTCATTAAAGATTTTTAATTTTAATTATTCTTTTTCAGGGTGTATGTATATATTCTTGATCTTAAAGGCTAAGATGGTATCATAGATAAAGGATAAATATAAATAATATTCATATATGATTTGCACTTATCGCCGCTCTCGTCCTTTGGGCGGGAGCTTTTTGACATTCTGATTAGGAGGTTTCAAGATGCCGCAAGAAAACAATACATTTTACATTACAACACCGATTTATTATCCGAGCGGAAAATTACATATCGGCCATGCATATACGACAGTCGCAGGAGATGCAATGGCACGTTACAAAAGATTAAAAGGGTTCGATGTTCGCTATTTAACGGGAACGGACGAGCATGGACAAAAGATCCAGCAAAAAGCTGAACAGGAAAACATTACACCTCAGGAGTATGTGGATCGCGCAGCGGCAGATATTCAAAAACTGTGGAAGCAGCTTGAAATCTCAAACGACGACTTTATCCGCACGACAGAAAAACGGCATAAAGTTGTCATTGAAAAGGTGTTTCAAAAGCTTCTTGATAACGGGGACATCTATCTTGATGAGTATGAAGGCTGGTACAGCATCCCTGATGAAACGTTCTACACGGAAACTCAGCTCGTTGATATTGAGCGGAATGAAAAGGGAGAGGTCATCGGCGGAAAAAGCCCTGACAGCGGTCACCCAGTTGAATTGATCAAAGAGGAATCTTATTTCTTCCGCATGGGGAAATACGCGGATCGCCTTCTGAAATACTATGAAGAAAACCCGACATTCATTCAGCCAGAATCACGCAAAAACGAAATGATTAATAACTTTATCAAACCTGGACTTGAGGATTTGGCAGTATCACGTACCACTTTTGATTGGGGCGTGAAGGTGCCGGAAAATCCAAAGCATGTTGTATATGTTTGGATTGACGCACTATTTAACTATTTAACGGCACTCGGTTATGATACAGAAAATGATGAGCTTTATCAAAAATATTGGCCTGCCGATGTTCATTTAGTCGGTAAGGAGATTGTACGATTCCATACTATTTACTGGCCAATTATGCTGATGGCGCTGGATCTTCCGCTGCCAAAGCAAGTATTCGCGCATGGCTGGCTTTTGATGAAAGACGGAAAAATGTCGAAATCAAAAGGGAACGTTGTAGATCCGGTTACATTAATTGAACGCTATGGTTTAGACGAACTTCGCTATTACTTGCTTCGCGAAGTGCCGTTCGGATCAGACGGTGTTTTCACGCCGGAAGGATTTGTTGAGCGAATCAACTATGATTTAGCGAATGATTTAGGAAATCTATTGAATCGTACTGTTGCGATGATTAATAAGTATTTTGACGGACAAATCGGTTCTTACAAAGGTGCTGTTACGGAATTTGACCAAACGCTCACTTCCGTTGCTGAAGAAACAGTGAAAGCTTATGAGAAAGCAATGGAAAATATGGAGTTCTCGGTAGCACTTTCGACTTTATGGCAGCTCATCAGCCGCACAAACAAATACATTGATGAGACAGCTCCATGGGTGCTTGCGAAAGATCCGGCAAAAGAAGAAGAATTGCGATCAGTTATGTATCACCTCGCTGAATCATTGCGTATTTCAGCGGTACTGCTTCAGCCATTCTTAACAAAAACACCTGAAAAAATGTTCGAGCAGCTGGGCATTACTGATGAATCTTTAAAAGCTTGGGACAGCATTACAGCTTTCGGCCAGCTGAAAGATACAAAAGTACAAAAAGGCGATCCATTGTTCCCTCGTTTAGAGGCAGAAGAAGAAATTGCTTACATCAAAGGGAAAATGCAAGGTTCAGCACCAGCGAAAGAAGAAACAAAAGAAGAAGAGCCGCAAGAGGTCGATCGTTTACCTGAAATTACGATTGATCAATTCATGGATGTAGAGCTTCGCGTAGCTGAGGTCATTGAGGCAGAGCCAGTGAAAAAAGCAGACCGTTTATTGAAGCTGCAGCTTGATCTTGGTTTTGAAAAGCGCCAAGTTGTATCCGGCATTGCGAAGCATTATACGCCTGAAGAGCTTGTTGGAAAAAAACTCGTTTGTGTAACAAATCTAAAACCGGTTAAACTCAGAGGAGAGCTTTCTCAAGGTATGATCCTTGCAGGAGAAGCAGACGGCGTTTTAAAGGTCGTATCTATCGATCAGTCGTTACCAAAAGGCACAAGAATTAAATAATGATAAACAAAAGGTGTTTCACGTGTAACAATTCGTCGAACACCTTTTGTGTTTCGACAAGAAAGGAGTTTGTCACTTATGTTGTTTGACACTCACGCGCATTTAAATGCAGAACAATATGATACTGATCTTGAAGAGGTTATTGAACGGGCAAAAGCTGAAAAAGTTGAACGAATTGTCGTAGTTGGTTTTGACCGTCCGACGATTACCCGTGCGATGGAAATGATTGAGGAATATGATTTTATTTATGCAGCCATTGGCTGGCACCCTGTTGACGCTATTGACATGACAGAGGAAGACTTAGCGTGGATTAAAGAGCTTTCTGCTCATGAGAAAGTGGTAGCGATAGGGGAAATGGGACTGGATTATCATTGGGATAAATCACCTAAAGATATTCAAAAAGAGGTGTTTAGAAAACAAATCGCCTTAGCGAAAGAGGTCAATTTGCCTATTATCATTCATAACCGTGATGCAACGGAGGATGTCGTGACCATTTTGAAAGAGGAAGGCGCAGAAGCTGTGGGCGGAATCATGCACTGCTTTACAGGAAGTGCGGAAGTGGCAAGAGAATGCATGAAAATGAATTTTTATTTATCATTTGGGGGACCGGTGACATTTAAAAATGCGAAGAAACCGAAGGAAGTAGTGAAGGAAATTCCCAATGACCGGCTGCTGATTGAAACGGACTGCCCGTTTCTCACACCGCACCCTTTCCGCGGGAAAAGAAATGAGCCAAGCTATGTGAAATATGTGGCAGAACAAATCGCCGAATTAAAAGAAATGACCTTTGAAGAGATTGCTTCCATCACGACTGAAAATGCGAAAAGACTTTTCCGTATAAACTGACAAAAAACGCTAGCGGGTTTTGTAAGAGCTTGTCCCTTACAGCGTTTTTCTATAAAAGTTCTACATGCTTTCTTCTCCTCATAGGATAGGTTTGTCGACAAGTCTTTCTTCCGTTTCTCAGTGTATTTCAGGATAATGAAGAGGACACTGAGCTTTTGGGAGAAAGAGAAGGGAGGGTTGACAGCCTTTTAGATACTCTATATAATCTCTCCGAGGAGAAGGAGGCGTTTTTCATCACACAAAAAATGAAAAAGCTGTTTTCCGTAAAGCTTAGCAAAAGCAAAGTCATTCTGGTTGCTGCTTGTTTGCTTTTGGCAGGAAGCGGGACTGCGTACGCGGCTCATGAGCTGACGAAACAATCAGTCTCAGTTTCTATCAATGGCAAAAAGAAACATATACGCACACATGCAAATACAGTCGGTGATCTTTTGGAGACGCTTGATATAAAGACAAGAGACGAAGACAAGATCACACCTGCTAAACAGACAAAGATAACAGTAGACATGGACGTTGTGTATGAGGCTGCAAAACCTGTGAAGCTTACAATAAACGGGGAAGAAAAGACGTTATGGTCAACAGCAAAAACGGTCGGTGCATTACTGGACGAACAAGATGTTGATGTGAAAGAACAAGATCAAATTGATCCCGCAATAGATACAGATATTTCGAAAGACATGAAGATTAACATAGAGCCCGCATTTCAGGTTACTGTGAATGATGCAGGGAAACAAAAGAAGATCTGGACGACTTCGACTACGGTCGCTGACTTTTTAAAACAGCAAAAGATGAACATAAAAGACGAAGATAAAATCAAGCCTGCGTTAGATGCAAAGCTGACGAAAGGAAAGGCTGATATTACAATTACTCGTATCGAAAAGGTCACCGATGTAGTTGAAGAGAAGATTGCGTTCGATGTGAAAAAGCAAGAAGACGCTTCTCTTGAAAAAGGGAAAGAAAAGGTCGTCCAAAAAGGAAAAGAAGGCAAGCTAAAAAAACATTTCGAAGTCGTTAAAGAAAACGGTAAAGAAGTGTCCAGAGAGCTTGTAAAAGAAGAAACAGCTGAACAAAGCAAAGATAAAGTGATTGCTGTCGGCACAAAGCAAAGCAGTCCAAAAGTTGAAACGGTCAGTGCTTCAGGTGATTCAAAAACAGTTGTGTCCCGCAGCAATGAATCAACAGGCAAAGTCATGACTGTATCATCTACGGCTTATACGGCAAGCTGCAGCGGTTGTTCAGGACATACAGCGACAGGCGTCAATTTAAAAAATAATCCGAATGCCAAAGTCATCGCTGTGGATCCAAATGTCATTCCGCTAGGCTCCAAAGTCCACGTGGAAGGCTATGGATATGCCATTGCTGCAGATACCGGTTCAGCGATTAAAGGGAACAAGATAGACGTCTTTTTCCCAGAGAAATCATCGGCGTACCGATGGGGAAATAAAACAGTCAAAATTAAAATCTTAAATTAGTATATACTTATGTATTCAGAGGGTTTTGCGCCCTCTGTTTTTTTCGTTATAATAGACAAAGTGCATTTTCTGCTTATTAGACGCTCGACATAAGAAAAAGTTTCATGAATATACAAAAGTTTTTATTTTGTCTTGGAGGAAATAATGAAAATTAAAGAGATCATTGTGGTCGAGGGGCGTGATGATACGGCCCGCATCAAATTGGCTGTTGATGCAGACACAATTGAAACAAATGGCTCAGCCATCGATGATCATGTTATTGACCAAATCCGTTTGGCCCAGAAGACCAGAGGCGTCATTATTTTAACGGATCCGGACTTTCCGGGAGAGAAGATTCGCAAAACCATCTCAGAGGCTGTACCCGGCTGTAAGCATGCATTTTTGCCAAAACATCTTGCCAAACCTAAAAACAAGCGGGGAATTGGTGTGGAGCATGCATCGGTTGAAAGCATTAGGGCATGTTTAGAAAATGTGCATGAGGAGATGGAAGCGCAGCCGAGTGACATTTCAGCTGAGGATTTGATTCATGCCGGACTAATAGGCGGGCCTGCGGCCAAACGCCGCCGGGAACGACTGGGTGATCTGTTGAAAATCGGCTATACAAATGGCAAACAGCTTCAAAAACGGCTGCAAATGTTTCAAATTAAAAAAAGTGATTTTATGAGTGCGCTCGATACCGTTATGCGGGAGGAACAGAATGAATAAAGATATTGCGACACCGATTAGAACGAAAGAGATACTGAAGAAATACGGTTTTTCTTTTAAAAAGAGCTTAGGACAGAATTTCTTAATTGATACGAACATTTTAAACAGAATTGTTGATCACGCGGAAGTGACTGAGAAAACAGGTGTCATTGAAATCGGCCCGGGAATCGGGGCTTTAACCGAACAGCTTGCCAAGCGGGCGAAAAAGGTCGTGGCATTTGAGATTGATCAGCGATTATTGCCGATTCTGAAGGATACGCTGTCACCTTACGACAATGTTACTGTCATTCATCATGACGTGTTAAAGGCTGATGTCAAATCGGTCATTGAAGAACAATTTCAAGATTGTGATGAGATCATGGTAGTTGCCAACCTTCCTTATTACGTAACAACACCGATTATCATGAAACTGCTTGAAGAACATCTTCCGCTGAAAGGAATTGTGGTCATGCTGCAAAAAGAAGTGGCTGAGCGCATGGCGGCTGATCCTTCATCTAAGGAGTACGGCTCGCTTTCAATCGCGGTGCAGTTTTATACAGAAGCCAAAACGGTGATGATCGTTCCGAAAACCGTATTTGTTCCTCAGCCTAATGTCGATTCCGCAGTCATCCGTCTGGTTCTCCGAGACGGCCCGGCAGTGGACGTGGAAAACGAATCCTTTTTCTTTCAGCTCATCAAGGCAAGCTTTGCACAGCGTCGTAAAACGCTGCTCAATAACTTAGTTAACAATCTGCCTGAAGGAAAAGCGCAAAAATCAACAATTGAGCAAGTGCTTGAAGAAACAAATATTGACGGTAAGCGCCGAGGTGAATCTCTGTCTATTGAGGAGTTCGCAGCGCTGTCTAACGGATTGTATAAAGCCCTTTTCTAAAAGGGCTTTTTGTTTTGCGCACCACATGGACTGCCGCTACATAGGCTAGAGAAGGACCTTTCATTCAATGATAAGAAAAAACTTGGACTCAGCGAAAAAAGGCGCTTTCTCAAGGCTCTTTCTTTCATGATGAGGCTTAGTCTATGTGTGGAGTGAGGAATGTGCAATTTCAAATAGGGGATATGGTAGCCAGAAAATCCTATCAGATGGATGTTTTGTTTCGAATTATAGGAATAGAGCAAACAAGCAAAGGAAATTCAATTGCCATTTTGCATGGAGATGAAGTCAGGCTGATTGCTGATTCGGATTTTTCTGATCTGGTAGCAGTGAAAAAAGATGAGCAGATGATGCGGAAAAAGAAAGATGAGAGCAGAATGAATGAGTCGCTCGAATTGCTCCGCCAGGATTATAAGCTGCTCAGAGAAAAACAGGAGTACTATGCGACAAGCCAATATCAGCATCAGGAGCATTATTTCCATATGCCGGGCAAAGTGCTTCATCTGGATGGCGATGAAGCATATCTGAAAAAATGCCTGAATGTCTATAAAAAAATTGGAGTGCCGGTCTATGGCATCCATTGCCATGAAAAGAAAATGTCTGCTTCTATTGAAGAATTGCTCGACAAATATCGACCTGATATCCTGGTGATCACAGGGCATGATGCGTATTCGAAGCAAAAGGGCGGCATTGATGATTTGAATGCGTACAGACATTCTAAGCACTTTGTTGAAACAGTTCAAACAGCCCGAAAAAAGATCCCTCACTTAGATCAGCTTGTTATTTTTGCGGGGGCCTGCCAATCCCATTTTGAATCACTCATCAGAGCGGGTGCGAATTTTGCGAGTTCACCGTCAAGAGTTAATATTCATGCGCTTGATCCGGTATATATCGTCGCGAAGATCAGCTTTACGCCGTTTATGGAACGGATTAATGTATGGGAAGTGCTCCGTAATACGCTGACAAGAGAGAAAGGGCTTGGAGGTATTGAAACAAGAGGAGTTCTGAGAATTGGTATGCCTTATAAGTCCAATTAACAGTTGAAAACCTGCATAGGAGAGCTATGCGGGTTTTTTATTTTACATAATGATACATAATTTACCGAAACTTGCGGAACATAATTGAGGAATCATAGAATTTTGTCAAAATAATTTTATTGACAACGTCTTATTAACGTTGATATAATTTAAATTTTATTTGACAAAAATGGGCTCGTGTTGTACAATAAATGTAGTGAGGTGGATGCAATGGCGAAGACGTTGTCCGATATTAAAAGATCGCTTGATGGGAATTTAGGTAAAAGGCTGACGTTAAAAGCAAACGGTGGCCGCCGAAAAACGATTGAGCGTTCGGGCATTTTAGCTGAGACGTACCCTTCTGTTTTTGTGATACAACTAGATCAAGACGAGAACTCGTTTGAAAGAGTTTCATACAGTTATGCTGATATTTTGACTGAGACTGTTGAGCTGACATTTAATGATGACGCCGCAAGCTCAGTGGCATTTTAACGGGCAGTGAACCTTTTGTTTACTGCTTTTTGTTTTGCCCTTTTTTGGTTTCCAGTAATTTAAACGAAAGTTCCATCTGATTTAACAAAAGATAAAACAGTCACATATTATCGTGACGTGCACGAATGGCTATCACTTCTAAAAAAGGGGTTGTTTCGTTTGGGCAGACGTCGTGGAGTTATGTCAGATGAGTTTAAATATGAGCTGGCTAAAGACCTTGGTTTTTATGACACAGTAAAAAATGGCGGCTGGGGCGAAATTAGGGCTCGCGATGCCGGTAACATGGTAAAGCGCGCTATAGAAATCGCCGAACAGCAAATGGCTCAGAATCAGAATAACCGATAAGGATGTGACCCGGGGGACGTGCTGTTCCCTGGTTTTTTTATTTTGGATATAAATACATAATGGGCTGAATATGGATATGTTCATCCTGTACTTCAAATGTGATACAATGTTCATACTTATGTTTAGATGGAGAAGTAGGTGAAAGCTATGCGTATTTTAGAAAAAGCGCCAGCTAAGATCAATCTGTCACTTGACGTCACCCGAAAACGCCCGGATGGCTATCATGAAGTCGAAATGATCATGACGACAATTGATTTAGCTGATCGAATTGAATTGACGGAGCTTGCAGAGGATGAAGTGAGGGTTTCCTCCCACAACCGATTTGTGCCTGATGACCAAAGAAACTTAGCTTATCAGGCTGCCAAGCTGATCAAGGACAGATACAACGTGAAAAAGGGAGTTTCCATCATGATTACGAAGGTAATTCCGGTGGCTGCCGGTCTTGCCGGCGGGAGCAGTGATGCGGCGGCGACGCTCAGAGGGCTGAACAGACTGTGGAATTTAAATCTGTCTGCGGAAACGCTTGCTGAGCTTGGAGCGGAAATTGGCTCTGACGTTTCATTTTGTGTCTATGGCGGAACTGCATTAGCAACAGGGCGCGGCGAGAAAATTAAACATATCAGCACGCCTCCGCACTGCTGGGTCATTTTAGCGAAGCCGACTATCGGTGTTTCAACTGCTGAAGTGTACAGAGCGCTGAAACTGGATGGTATAGAGCATCCCGATGTACAAGGCATGATCGAGGCGATAGAAGAAAAGAGTTTTCAGAAGATGTGCAGCCGTTTAGGCAATGTGCTTGAATCTGTTACGCTCGATATGCATCCTGAAGTTGCGATGATCAAAAATCAGATGAAACGCTTTGGTGCAGATGCCGTGCTAATGAGCGGGAGCGGCCCGACAGTGTTTGGACTGGTTCAGTATGAGTCGAAGGTGCAGAGAATTTATAACGGGTTAAGAGGCTTCTGCGATCAAGTTTATGCGGTGAGAATGATCGGCGAACAGAACGCTCTTGATTAAATCCGTATGTTAAGTTATATTGATCTTAAAATATTCGGATTTTGGGGGTAAGTTCATGAAGTTTCGTCGCAGCGGCAGATTGGTGGACTTAACAAATTATTTGTTAACCCATCCGCACGAGTTAATACCGCTAACCTTTTTCTCTGAGCGGTATGAATCTGCAAAATCATCCATCAGTGAAGATTTAACAATTATTAAACAAACCTTTGAACAGCAGGGGATTGGTACTTTGCTTACTGTTCCCGGAGCTGCCGGAGGCGTTAAATATATTCCGAAAATGAAGCAGGCTGAAGCTGAAGAGTTTGTGCAGACACTTGGACAGTCGCTGGCAAATCCTGAGCGTATCCTTCCGGGCGGTTATGTATATTTAACGGATATCTTAGGAAAGCCATCTGTACTCTCCAAGGTAGGGAAGCTGTTTGCTTCCGTGTTTGCAGAGCGCGAAATTGATGTTGTCATGACCGTTGCCACGAAAGGCATCCCTCTTGCGTACGCAGCTGCAAGCTATTTGAATGTGCCTGTTGTGATCGTTCGTAAAGACAATAAGGTAACAGAGGGCTCCACAGTCAGCATTAATTACGTTTCAGGCTCCTCAAACCGCATTCAAACAATGTCACTTGCGAAAAGAAGCATGAAAACGGGTTCAAACGTACTCATTATTGATGACTTTATGAAAGCAGGCGGCACAATTAATGGTATGATTAACCTGTTGGATGAGTTTAACGCAAATGTGGCGGGAATCGGCGTCTTAGTTGAAGCCGAAGGAGTAGATGAACGTCTTGTTGATGAATATATGTCACTTCTTACTCTTTCAACCATCAACATGAAAGAGAAGTCCATTGAAATTCAGAATGGCAATTTTCTGCGTTTTTTTAAAGACAATCTTTTAAAGAATGGAGAGACAGAATCATGACAAAAGCAGTCCACACAAAACATGCCCCAGCGGCAATCGGGCCTTATTCACAAGGGATTATCGTCAACAATATGTTTTACAGCTCAGGCCAAATCCCTTTGACTCCCTCAGGCGAAATGGTGAACGGCGATATTAAGGAGCAGACTCATCAAGTATTCAGCAATTTAAAGGCGGTTCTGGAAGAAGCGGGTGCTTCTTTTGAAACAGTTGTCAAAGCAACTGTATTTATCGCGGATATGGAACAGTTTGCGGAAGTAAACGAAGTGTACGGACAATACTTTGACACTCACAAACCGGCGAGATCTTGTGTTGAAGTCGCGAGACTCCCGAAGGATGCGTTAGTCGAGATTGAAGTTATTGCACTGGTGAAATAATAAGAAAAGTGATTCTGGGAGAGCCCGGGATCACTTTTTTATTTACCTTATGCCCGAAATGAAAGCTTTATGACCTAATTGTGTAACTATATCCTATTTTTTCAAAAAATATTTTAAAAACGAGCAGGATTTCAGAAAAAATCGTGGAATTGATACACTAATGCTTTTATATAGGGAAAAGGTGGTGAACTACTGTGGAAGTTACTGACGTAAGATTACGCCGCGTGAATACCGATGGTCGCATGAGAGCGATTGCATCCATCACGCTGGATCACGAATTTGTTGTACATGATATTCGTGTGATTGATGGAAACAATGGTCTTTTCGTTGCGATGCCGAGTAAACGCACCCCTGATGGAGAGTTCCGCGATATTGCTCATCCTATTAATTCAAGCACGCGAGGAAAGATTCAAGATGCCGTGTTAAATGAGTATCATCGTCTGGGTGACACTGAAGCATTAGAATTCGAAGAAGCTGGAGCTTCTTAAAAAATAACCAAAAAGCAAGGACTGCTGAAAGGGCTGACATAAGCCTTTTGCCGGCGGTCCTTTTTTTAATTCTGATTTTTCAAACTTAGTTGCACTCAATAGAAAATTCTTGCACTTCATGAAGTCTCCTTGAAATCAGAAGATATTTAGGATATATTTTTCTATGGATAAAAGGGATATTGGAGGCCAATAAATGGATAAGCGGTTTGCAGTTGTTTTAGCGGCTGGACAAGGAACGAGAATGAAATCGAAGCTTTATAAAGTCCTTCATCCAGTTTGCGGTAAGCCTATGGTAGAGCACGTCGTGGACGAAGCCTTAAAATTATCTTTATCGAAGCTTGTCACGATTGTCGGACATGGTGCGGAAGAAGTGAAAAAGCAGCTTGGTGATAAAAGCGAGTACGCGCTTCAAGCAGAACAGCTTGGCACTGCTCATGCTGTAAAACAGGCACAGCCATTTCTTGCTGACGAAAAAGGCGTCACGATTGTCATTTGCGGAGATACGCCGCTTTTGACAGCAGAGACGATGGAACAGATGCTGAAAGAACATACACAAAGAGAAGCGAAAGCTACGATTTTAACTGCGGTTGCAGAAGATCCAACCGGATACGGCCGCATTATTCGCAGCGAAAACGGAGCGGTTCAAAAAATAGTTGAGCATAAGGACGCCTCTGAAGAAGAACGTCTTGTAACTGAGATCAACACCGGTACGTATTGTTTTGACAATGAAGCGCTATTTCGGGCTATTGATCTGGTGTCTAATGATAATGCCCAAGGCGAGTATTATTTGCCGGATGTCATAGAGATTCTTAAAAATGAAGGCGAAACTGTTGCCGCTTACCAGACTGGTAATTTCCAAGAAACGCTCGGAGTTAATGATAGAGTTGCTCTCTCTCAGGCAGAACAATTTATGAAAGAGCGCATTAATAAACGGCATATGCAAAATGGCGTGACGTTGATCGACCCGATGAATACGTATATTTCTCCTGACGCTGTTATCGGAAGCGATACTGTGATTTACCCTGGAACTGTGATTAAAGGTGAGGTGCAAATCGGAGAAGATACGATTATTGGCCCTCATACGGAGATTATGAATAGTGCCATTGGCAGCCGTACGGTTATTAAACAATCGGTAGTCAATCACAGTAAAGTGGGGAATGATGTAAACATAGGACCTTTTGCTCACATCAGACCTGATTCTGTCATCGGAAATGAAGTGAAGATCGGGAATTTTGTAGAAATTAAAAAGACTCAATTCGGAGACCGAAGCAAGGCATCTCATCTAAGCTATGTCGGCGATGCTGAGGTAGGCACTGATGTAAACCTGGGCTGCGGTTCAATTACTGTCAATTATGATGGAAAGAATAAGTATTTGACAAAAATTGAAGATGGCGCGTTTATCGGCTGCAATTCCAACTTGGTTGCCCCTGTCACAGTCGGAGAAGGCGCTTATGTGGCGGCAGGTTCAACTGTTACGGAAGATGTACCTGGAAAAGCACTTGCTATTGCCAGAGCGAGACAAGTAAATAAAGACGATTATGTGAAAAATATTCATAAAAAATAATCCTAAATTCGGAGGTTTATCCATGTCTAATCAATACGGAGATAAGAATTTAAAGATTTTTTCTTTGAATTCGAATCCAGAGCTTGCAAAAGAAATCGCAGATATAGTTGGAGTTCAATTAGGGAAATGTTCTGTCACAAGATTTAGTGACGGGGAAGTCCAAATTAATATCGAAGAAAGTATTCGCGGATGTGATTGTTACATCATCCAGTCTACAAGTGACCCCGTTAACGAGCATATTATGGAACTGCTGATTATGGTAGATGCGTTAAAACGCGCTTCTGCAAAAACGATTAACATTGTTATTCCTTATTACGGTTATGCGCGTCAAGACAGAAAAGCAAGATCCCGTGAGCCAATAACAGCTAAACTTTTCGCTAACCTGCTTGAAACAGCCGGTGCGACTCGTGTGATTGCACTTGACCTGCATGCGCCGCAAATTCAAGGATTCTTTGATATACCGATTGACCACTTAATGGGTGTTCCGATTTTAGGAGAATATTTTGAAGGCAAAAATCTTGAAGATATCGTCATTGTTTCACCAGACCATGGCGGTGTGACACGTGCCCGCAAACTGGCTGACCGACTAAAAGCGCCAATTGCGATTATCGATAAACGCCGTCCGCGTCCAAACGTGGCGGAAGTCATGAATATTGTAGGTAACATCGAAGGGAAGACTGCTATCCTCATCGATGACATTATTGATACTGCAGGTACGATTACACTTGCTGCTAATGCGCTCGTTGAAAACGGAGCGAAAGAAGTATATGCATGCTGTACACACCCTGTACTATCAGGCCCTGCGGTTGAACGGATTAATAATTCAACAATTAAAGAGCTTGTTGTGACAAACAGCATCAAGCTTCCTGAAGAAAAGAAAATTGAACGCTTTAAGCAGCTTTCAGTCGGACCGCTTCTGGCCGAAGCGATTATTCGCGTTCATGAGCAGCAATCAGTCAGCTATCTGTTCAGCTAAACCATTTTTCGAGGTTTAAATCCTTATCGTTATGGGTATTGTTTGTAATAGGACAACTAAAACGACAATAGGATGGTGCTGAATATGGCAACTTTAACGGCAAAAGAAAGAACGGACTTTACTCGTTCGTCTCTTCGGAATATCCGTACTTCAGGACATGTTCCAGGTATCATATATGGGAAGGATACGGGCAACAAACCTGTGTCATTAGACAGTGTGGAGCTCATCAAAACGCTGAGGGACGAAGGCAAAAATGCAGTCATTACGCTTGAGGTCAGCGGAGAAAAACACTCCGTCATGGTAACAGACCTGCAGACGGACCCGCTGAAAAATGAAATCACTCATGCTGATTTTCAAGTAGTTAATATGAGTGAGGACATTGAAGTGGAAGTTCCGATTCATCTGACCGGAGAAGCCATTGGAGTGAAAAACGGAGGCGTACTGCAGCAGCCGTTATATGCACTTACTGTAAAGGCCAAGCCAAAAGCCATTCCGCAAACGATTGAGGCTGATATTTCAAGCCTCGATGTAAATGAAGTACTGACGATTGCGGATTTGCCTGCTGGCGGTGACTACTCCTTTAATCATGAATCAGATGAGGTTGTGGCTTCAATCCTTCCTCCGCAGCAGCAGGAAGCAGCTGAGGTCGATGAAGAGGAATCTGCCGATGCTCAGCCAGAAGGTGAAAACGAACAATAATAGCTTAAGGCGTAACCCTCCCGCGGTTACGTCTTTTGTGCTAGAATGAGAAGAATTATAGCCCGATTATGAAGACGGGAGTTATGTGACTAAGGGAGGATTCGCCATGCTTGTGATTGCCGGTCTCGGAAACCCGGGGAAGAACTATGAAAATACACGGCATAATGTCGGATTTATGGTGATAGATCAGCTTGCAAAGGAATGGAATATAGAGCTGAATCAAAATAAATTTAACGGATTATACGGAACCGGATTTGTTTCCGGCAAAAAGGTTCTACTTGTTAAACCGCTTACATATATGAATTTATCAGGAGAATGTTTGCGGCCTTTAATGGACTACTATGATGTCGATAACGAAGATTTGACAGTCATTTACGACGACCTTGACCTTCCGACTGGCAAGATCCGTTTAAGAACGAAAGGAAGCGCCGGAGGGCACAATGGCATCAAATCACTGATCCAGCATCTTGGAACATCCGAGTTTGACCGTATCCGCATCGGAATCGGCCGGCCTGTAAACGGCATGAAGGTCGTTGATTATGTGTTAGGCTCCTTTACCAAGGAGGAGGCACCTGAGATCGAAGAAGCGGTTGATAAATCTGTAAAGGCTTGTGAGGCTTCTTTGAGTAAACCGTTTTTAGAAGTCATGAACGAATTTAACGCAAAGGTATAAAATGTAACAACAAAGTCCATACTACACCAAAATGACTTTTTCATCAGGAGGTCCCTTGTATGGCTTTGCATTATTATTGTCGTCATTGCGGAGTGAAAGTAGGCAGTCTCGAATCTTCAATGGTATCGACAGACTCACTTGGATTTCAGCACTTAACAAATGAGGAAAGAAACGATATGATTTCTTATAAAGAAAATGGAGATGTCCATGTTTTGACGATATGTGAAGACTGCCAAGAGGCGCTTGACCGAAATCCGCATTACCACGAATATCACACATTTATTCAATAAAAAGCTTTGGTGTAGACACTAGACCAAAGCGTTTTTCTGTTCTCGCAGGAAACAGAGAGGAGGGGCCATATGGACAACATTCAAACCTTTATAAAAGAAAGCGATGACTTTAAATCCATCATCAACGGTTTACACGAGGGCCTGAAGGAACAGCTGCTCGCGGGTCTGTCGGGTTCCGCGCGTTCTGTTTTTACTTCTGCTCTGGCTAATGAAACGAATAAGCCTATCTTTCTCATCACCCATAACTTATATCAAGCCCAGAAAGTAACAGATGATCTGACTTCACTTCTAGAGGATCGGTCTGTCCTTTTGTACCCCGTCAATGAACTCATTTCATCAGAAATCGCAGTTGCAAGCCCTGAATTGCGGGCGCAGCGATTAGATGTCATTAATAGACTAACGAATGGAGAAGCGCCAATTGTCGTTGCTCCGGTAGCGGCAATCAGAAGAATGCTGCCGCCTGTTGAGGTGTGGAAAAGCAGCCAGATGCTCATTCAAGTAGGCCATGATATCGAACCTGACCAGCTTGCCTCACGGCTGGTAGAGGTAGGGTATGAGCGGTCTGATATGGTTTCTGCGCCCGGGGAATTCAGTATTCGCGGGGGAATCATTGACATTTATCCGTTGACTTCAGAGAATCCGGTGAGAATTGAACTTTTTGACACCGAGGTGGATTCAATCCGCAGCTTTAATTCAGATGATCAGCGGTCAATTGAGACCCTTACCTCAATCAATATCGGTCCCGCGAAGGAATTAATTATCAGACCGGAAGAAAAAGCGCGGGCGATGGAGAAAATCGATAGTGGTCTTGCCGCGAGCCTGAAAAAATTAAAGGCTGACAAACAAAAAGAAATACTTCATGCGAATATTTCTCACGATAAAGAACGCTTGTCTGAAGGCCAGACAGATCAGGAGCTCGTGAAGTATCTCTCATATTTCTATGAAAAGCCTGCTAGTTTACTAGATTATACACCTGATAATACACTTCTGATTTTGGATGAAGTCAGTCGGATTCATGAGATGGAAGAACAGCTTCAAAAAGAAGAAGCGGAGTTTATCACAAATCTTCTTGAGGAAGGGAAGATTTTGCATGATATTCGTTTGTCATTCAGCTTCCAGAAAATAGTGGCTGAGCAAAAACGGCCTCTGCTGTACTACTCTTTATTTTTGCGGCATGTACACCATACGAGCCCGCAAAATATTGTCAATGTGTCAGGCCGACAAATGCAGAGTTTCCATGGCCAAATGAACGTGCTTGCGGGCGAAATGGAGCGTTTTAAAAAATCAAATTTCACTGTTGTGTTCTTAGGAGCAAACAAGGAACGTACACAGAAATTGTCATCTGTTTTGGCTGATTATGATATCGAGGCCGCCGTGACAGACAGCAAAAAAGCGCTTGTTCAGGGACAGGTCTATATCATGGAAGGCGAGCTCCAATCAGGATTTGAGCTGCCGTTAATGAAGCTTGCCGTTATTACGGAAGAAGAACTGTTCAAAAACCGTGTAAAGAAGAAGCCGCGAAAACAGAAGCTTACCAATGCAGAACGCATCAAAAGCTATTCTGAGCTTCAAATTGGAGATTATGTCGTTCATATTAATCACGGGATCGGAAAATACCTGGGGATCGAAACTCTTGAAATCAACGGCATTCATAAAGACTATTTAAATATACATTATCAGGGCAGTGACAAGCTTTACGTCCCTGTAGAACAAATTGATCAGGTCCAAAAATATGTCGGCTCCGAAGGAAAAGAGCCAAAGCTGTATAAATTAGGCGGAAGTGAATGGAAGCGGGTCAAGAAAAAAGTAGAGACATCCGTTCAGGATATTGCTGACGACTTAATTAAGCTGTATGCCGAAAGAGAAGCGAGCAAGGGCTATGCGTTTTCTCCTGACCATGAGATGCAGCGTGAATTCGAATCGGCTTTCCCTTATCAAGAGACTGAGGATCAGCTCCGTTCGATTCACGAAATCAAAAAAGACATGGAAAGAGAACGTCCGATGGACCGCTTGCTGTGCGGAGATGTGGGCTACGGTAAAACAGAGGTTGCCATACGTGCCGCGTTTAAGGCGATCGGTGACGGAAAGCAGGTAGCTCTGCTCGTTCCGACAACCATTTTGGCACAGCAGCACTATGAAACCATAAAAGAGCGCTTCCAGGACTATCCGATTAATATCGGCCTTCTCAGCAGGTTCAGAACGAGAAAAGAAGCAAACGAAACAATCAAAGGGCTGAAAAACGGAACGGTTGATATCGTCATCGGGACGCATCGGCTGCTATCAAAGGATGTCGTGTATAAAGACTTAGGGCTCCTCATCATTGATGAAGAGCAGCGTTTCGGTGTAACCCATAAAGAAAAGATCAAGCAAATAAAAGCCAATGTTGATGTATTAACGTTAACAGCAACGCCGATTCCGCGTACGCTGCATATGTCTATGCTTGGCGTAAGGGACCTTTCAGTCATCGAGACTCCGCCGGAAAATCGCTTCCCCGTACAGACGTATGTTGTGGAATATAACGGCGCTCTTGTCAGAGAGGCGATTGAACGTGAGCTTGCACGCGGAGGCCAGGTCTATTTCTTGTACAACCGGGTAGAGGACATTGAGCGGAAAGCGGATGAAATTTCAATGCTAGTCCCTGACGCGAAGGTAGCATATGCGCATGGGAAAATGACAGAAAATGAATTAGAAACCGTTATGCTAAGTTTCCTTGAAGGAGAATCAGACGTTCTCGTCAGCACAACCATTATCGAAACTGGCGTGGACATCCCGAACGTCAATACGCTGATCGTATTTGACGCCGACAAGATGGGACTTTCTCAGCTTTACCAGCTGCGGGGGCGTGTCGGCCGTTCTAACCGTGTGGCGTATGCGTACTTCACGTATCGCCGGGATAAAGTGCTGACAGAAGTGGCTGAAAAAAGGCTGCAGGCTATTAAAGAATTCACAGAGCTAGGTTCCGGTTTTAAAATCGCAATGCGTGACTTAACGATTCGCGGAGCTGGGAATCTTCTTGGTGCCCAGCAGCATGGCTTCATCGATTCGGTCGGATTTGACCTCTATTCACAAATGCTGAAGGAGGCCATTGAGGAGCGTAAAGGAGACACAGCGAAGACAGAGCAGTTTGAAACAGAAATTGATGTCGAGCTTGATGCGTATATTCCGGAAACTTATATTCAAGACGGCAAACAGAAAATTGATATGTATAAACGCTTCAGGTCTGTGGCGACAATCGAAGAGAAGAATGAGCTTCAAGATGAAATGATCGACCGCTTTGGAAACTATCCAAAAGAAGTCGAATACTTGTTTACTGTTGCAGAAATGAAAGTCTATGCGAGACAGGAACGTGTCGAGCTGATTAAGCAGGATAAAGATGCTGTCAGATTGACGATTTCTGAAGAAGCAAGTGCTGAAATTGACGGACAGAAGCTGTTTGAGCTTGGAAATAAATATGGCAGACAAATCGGACTGGGAATGGAAGGGAAAAAACTCAAAATCTCCATACAGACGAAAGGCCGTAGTGCTGATGAATGGCTCGACACCGTGCTGGGCATGCTGAAGGGCTTAAAAGATGTGAAAAAACAAACCATTTCATCAACGTAAATTTTGTTACTCTCTGGTGTATATTACATTTGATGTGACGGATACTAATTTCAAGCGAGGCGGAAGGTACATAAAGTAACTGCTTTAGGTCTTTCCCACATGTATATACCATCAAATGAAAGAGAGGCACCAGAGATGAAAGCAACCGGTATCGTACGTCGTATTGATGACTTAGGTCGGGTCGTGATTCCTAAAGAAATTCGAAGAACTCTGAGAATCAGGGAAGGCGATCCGCTTGAGATTTTTGTAGATCGTGACGGAGAAGTGATTTTGAAAAAGTACTCTCCGATCAGTGAGCTTGGAGACTTTGCAAAGGAGTATGCAGACGCGCTTTACGACAGCCTCGGCCATTCAGTGCTGATTTGTGATCGTGATGTATATATTGCCGTGTCCGGCAGCTCCAAAAAAGATTACTTAAACAAGTCAATCAGCGAAATGCTGGAAAGAACAATGGATCAGCGCAGCTCCGTGCTTGAGAGTGATGCGAAATCAGTACAGCTTGTGAATGGAATTGATGAGGACATGAATTCTTATACTGTCGGCCCAATTGTGGCGAACGGTGATCCGATAGGTGCTGTGGTGATCTTTTCAAAAGATCAGACAATGGGCGAAGTAGAGCATAAAGCCGTTGAAACAGCAGCTGGATTTTTGGCTCGTCAAATGGAACAGTAGGTCTTATTCCTTTCTTCGAAAATAGGTATGTAAAGAACAGCTCTCCTTGGGACGCTGTTCTTTTTCATGCGTGCCGAAAAAGGAATCCAAGGGTTGGGATGTGGTATAATAACCTCGTTTTTATTTGTGCCGCGGTAATACGTGAACCGTATTGCCCCTAACGTTGGGAAGGAGCTTTTGGATGGACGATTCAATAGGCGTTAAACGGCATTGGATTTGGCAGGGGGCTTTTGTTTTAATTCTGGCAGGCGTCATCACAAAAATTTTAAGCGCTGTTTACAGAGTCCCATTTCAAAACATTGTCGGCGATGTTGGATTTTATATATATCAGCAGGTATATCCCTTTCTTGGTATTGCGGTCATGCTGTCCACATCAGGATTTCCAGTCATTATTTCAAAGCTGATGAATGATTATAGTGAAAAAAATCATCACACCATATTAAAAATATCTGCGTTGTTTTTGTCTTTAATCGGTATTTTATTATTTCTTTGTTTATATCTGGGTGCTGTTCCTATTGCACTCTTTATGGGAGATTCGCATCTAGCCGTGTTAATTCAAGTGACCGCGTACGCGTTTCTGCTGTTCCCATTTGTCGCGTTGCTTAGAGGCGGTTTTCAGGGGCGGCACGAAATGCTCCCTTCAGCCTTATCACAGATGACAGAGCAGTTTCTGCGTGTTGCAGTGCTCTTGGGTTTATCATTTTGGCTCGTGAAAAAGGGAGCCTCGCTTTATACTGCGGGAGCGGCAGCCGCTTCAGGCTCTCTTGCCGGAAGTTTGGTTGCATTGATGATACTGAGGTTTTTTTGGTTTAAAACGAATAGAGACAACCAAACGGATAGGCAAAATGAAAATGTCATCACAACAAAAGAATTGACGAAAAAACTGCTTTTATATTCGGTTACAATTTGTGTAAGCAGTTTGCTGCTTTTGTTTATCCAGCTTGTTGATGCTTTGAATTTATATGCATTGCTTTCGGGTGGTGAGGCAAGCGAAGAAGCAAAACGCCTAAAGGGGATCTATGATCGGGGACAACCCTTGCTGCAGCTCGGTTCAATTTTCGCGGTAAGCATTGCGACGTCACTCGTTCCGTATATTTCTATGGCTGTAAAAAACAATGAGCTGAAGATCATGAAAGAAAAAATCACGTCATCTTTGAAACTATGCCTTGTGCTCGGTACAGGCGCATCGGCTGGGTTGATTTGCATTCTAAAGCCGGTAAATATCATGCTGTTTCAAAATGGAGAAGGGACAGGTGCGTTACAAGTATTTAGCTGCTCCATTTTGTTTGCATCTATGGCGGTAACGGCAGCGGCAGTCTTACAGGGAGCGGGTTACACAGTTTTTCCAGCGATAGCGGTGGGCGCGGGTGTTGCGGTGAAATGGGTGTTAAACACACTTTTGGTTCCGCGCTATGGGATTGAAGGCGCATCGCTTGCGACAGCGGCTTCCTTTGCGGCTGTCGCCGGCCTTAACTTGTATCAGCTTCGGCAAAAGGAATGGCTCGATAAGCTTAGAGGCGTTTTGATTCCGATTATTGGATCTGCTCTTTTGATGTCAGCTGTCTTGCTTGCGTATATGCGTTTCTGGACTTTCTTGTTTCCTGCAACAGGAAGAGGAGCGGCTGTGATTGAGAGCCTTTCTGCTGTTGCCATTGGTGGCGCGGTGTTTATTTATTGTATGATGAGATTGGGAATATTTACAGATGAAGAGCTGAACAGTGTGCCATTCGGCAGCAAGTTAAGCAAATTCATGAGAAGGAGAGAACAAAATGGCGGGTAAAATTACAGTCGTGGGACTTGGTGCCGGAGACATGGACCAGTTGACAATTGGTATACACAAGCTGCTGACGAAGGCAGGTACGCTGTATGTCAGAACCAAGGATCATCCTTTAATTGAGGAGCTTGAAAAAGAAACGAAGAACATCCGTTTCTTTGATGATATATATGAGAAACATGATCAGTTCGAGGCGGTATATGAAGAAATTGCAGATATCCTCTTTGAAGCGGCGCGGCGTGAGGACGTGGTTTACGCTGTGCCGGGACACCCTTTTGTCGCAGAAAAAACAGTTCAGCTGCTGACGGAGCGGCAGGAAAAGGAAAATGTTCAAGTGAAAGTCGCGGGAGGACAAAGTTTCCTTGATGCCACATTCAATGCCTTGCAAATTGACCCGATTGAAGGTTTTCAATTTGTGGATGCCGGCACATTGTCCGCGGACGAGCTTGAGCTCAGACATCATCTGATCATATGTCAGGTTTACGACCAAATGACGGCTTCTGAAGTCAAGCTGACATTGATGGAGAAGCTGCCTGATGATTATGAGGTCGTCATTGTGACTGCAGCAGGCAGCCGTGGCGAGGAGATCAGGACAGTGCCATTATTTGAGCTGGACCGCAATGTCGCCTTGAACAACTTAACAAGTGTGTATATTCCGCCGATTAAAGAAGAGAAGCTGCTTTATCACGAATTCTCCACGTTCCGAAGCATCATCAGAGAGCTTCGCGGACCTAATGGATGTCCGTGGGATAAAAAGCAGACGCATCAGTCATTAAAGCAGTACATGATTGAAGAATGTTATGAGCTTCTCGAAGCTATTGACGAAGAAGACACAGACCATATGATCGAAGAGCTTGGCGACGTTTTGCTTCAGGTCTTGCTTCACGCGCAAATTGGTGAAGATGAAGGTTATTTCACAATTGATGATGTCATAAAAGGAATCAGTGAAAAAATGGTCCGAAGACATCCCCATGTGTTTAAAGATGTTAAGGTTCAGGATGAAAACGATGTTTTGGCCAATTGGGAAGATATAAAAAAGGCCGAAAAAAATACATCTGAATCATCGTTACTAGACAGCGTGCCGAAAACCCTTCCAGCTCTTTCGAAAGCTGCTAAATTGCAGAAAAAAGCAGCGAAGGTTGGTTTTGACTGGGAAGACGTCAGCGATATTTGGGAAAAGGTAAGTGAGGAAATGAAGGAATTTTCTTCTGAGGTTTCTGAAGCTCCTCACGAACACAATCTTAAAGCTGAGTTTGGCGACATTTTGTTCGCGCTGGTGAATGTAGCCCGCTTCTACAAAATAGAGCCAGAGGAAGCGCTGACCATGACTAATGACAAATTCCGGAGACGGTTCTCGTACATTGAGGAAACAGCGAAGGAAGAGGGAGTCGAGCTGGCTGATATGTCCCTTGAGGACATGGACAAACTGTGGAATGAAGCAAAAGAAACTGAGAGGAGATCATAGATATGAGATTAGATAAATTTTTGAAAGTATCACGGCTGATCAAACGGCGTACACTAGCGAAGGAAGTAGCTGACCAAGGACGAATCTCTATTAACGGAAACCAAGCTAAAGCAAGCTCTGACGTAAAACCGGGAGATGAACTAACGGTCCGCTTCGGCCAAAAGCTTGTAACGGTTCAAGTTAATGAATTGAAAGACACGACGAAAAAAGAAGAAGCTGCAAACATGTACACGATTCTAAAAGAAGAAAAACTCGGCGAATAGGCTTGTTCTAAAAAAATCCCCTACCTCATACAATGCAGTAATAATGCTAAAAGTATCGAGGATATGGGGGCTGAATAGATGAATTCATATTATGATCAAAAAGGTTCTTCGTCTGTTCCGGAACAGCATGATGTGACAATGAAAGGCCGGAAGCATTTAGATATTTCTGGGGTTAAGCATGTGGAGAGTTTTGATAACGAAGAATTCCTGCTGGAAACGGTGATGGGAATGCTCTCCGTCAGAGGCCAAAACCTGCAGATGAAAAATCTTGATGTGGAAAAAGGGATTGTTTCGATTAAAGGCAGGGTATTTGATTTAGTGTACTTAGACGAACAACAAGGGGATAAAGCTAAAGGGTTTTTTAGCAAGTTGTTTAAATGACGCTGACGACACAATTCTATACAATGCTGGCGATGTCCGGTATGGGTCTCTGGCTTGGTGCTTCGCTTGATACATACCGGCTCTTTGTCATTCGTGCCAAAACAGCCAGATGGCTATTATTTATTCATGATATTCTTTTCTGGATTATGCAAGGGCTGCTTTTCTTTTATGTCTTGCTTCATGTAAATGAGGGAGAATTCAGGATTTACATCTTTTTAGCGGTTCTGCTGGGCGTTGCGACGTATCAGAGCCTTTGCAAACGAATCTATATAAAAATACTGAAATTCGTCATTTACCTTGTTGTTTCTGTTTATCAATTCTTCAAAAAACTCATTCAGCACGTGTTATTTCGTCCTATTGTGTGGACATGCGGAGCGATCATCTGGCTGGCGGCATTTTTATTCAAGAAAACATACAGCCTGATAGGTTTTCTCCTGCTGTGTCTATATAAAATAGTCATGGTTCTGTGTTTTCCGATCCGTTTTATCGCGAAACAATGTTTGAAACTTCTTCCTGTGAAAATGCGTCTAACTTTTAGACGTTATTTTGAAAAAGGTGCAGGATTTCTCAAAAAGAAGAAGAAACTATTGATAACCATAAGAACGACCATCACACGGTTTTTGAAGAGATGAAAGGAGGACCGTCTGGTTTGAATTTTTCCAGGGAACGAACGATAACTGAAATACAAAACGACTATAAAGAACAAGTAGAACGGCAAAATCAGCTGAAGAAACGAAGACGCAAAGGGCTGTACAGACGGTTAACTGTATTCGGCGCCCTAGTATTCCTGACGGCAATTGTGCTGGCAAGCTCTGTATGGTCCCAAACATCTTCCCTTAGTGCAAAAGAAGAAAAGAAAGAACAGCTTGAAAAAGAACTGAAAAGTTTAAAGACAAAACAAACGGATTTAAAAGAAGAAATATCCAAATTGAAGGATGAGGATTACGTCACAGAGCTTGCCAGAAGGGACTTATTCATGTCTGGAGACGGAGAAATTATCTTCAATGTGGAGAAGAAGAGCAAGTAGCCTTGTTGACACTTAAATTTTTATTTAGGTATAATTAAGCAAACGATCTTTTTATAAGCCTAAGGAGGAGCACTTTTTTTATGTCGATTGAAGTTGGCAGCAAGTTGCAAGGGAAAATTACAGGTATTACAAATTTTGGAGCATTTGTTGAATTGCCTGGAGGCTCAACCGGTCTCGTTCACATTAGTGAGGTAGCTGATAATTATGTCAAAGACATTAACGACCACTTAAAAGTCGGCGACCAAGTTGAAGTGAAAGTCATCAACGTTGAAAAAGACGGGAAAATTGGTTTATCTATTAAAAAAGCTAAAGACCGTCCGCAAGCCAGACCTAGAAATGATTTCCGTCCGAAAGAATCTTTTGAACAGAAAATGAATAAGTTTTTAAAAGACAGCGAAGATCGCTTGTCATCTTTAAAACGCAATACGGAATCAAAACGTGGAGGGCGCGGAGCAAGAAGAGGATAACTTGCTGCTTTCTATAAAATAAATGAAGCATCCGTTCATCCCGACGGATGCTTTTTTATTATCCTCATTCTCTTTAAGAGTCAGAAAATTACAACATTAAAGTTTCTGTTGACGAAAGAGACAAACCTTTGTATTATATAACTTGTGCTTAGAAGCACAAAACAATATGGCGGTGTAGCTCAGCTGGCTAGAGCGTACGGTTCATACCCGTGAGGTCGGGGGTTCGATCCCCTCCGCCGCTACCATATTTGTTTGGCCCGTTGGTCAAGCGGTTAAGACACCGCCCTTTCACGGCGGTAACACGGGTTCGAATCCCGTACGGGTCATCCTAAAAAATCGGTTTCTCTTGCAGAAGCCGATTTTTTTCATTTTTAGACAACATTCCGGAAATTCTTTTCATAAACGAATATCAAGGCAGAAACCGTCGAAGATTTCTTTGGTATTGTTACCTTCTTTTGACAAAATCCTATCTGTGCTTTCGCTATAATGACAGGCAACGAATATAACAGGTGGGAGATGAGAGGAATGGAAAAAGCAGAAAGAAGAGTGAACGGGCCAATGGCGGGACAAGCTTTGGAAAAACTCCAATCGTTTTTTAACAGGGGCACGAAGCTGGTGACTCATCATTTGCATTCACTGTTTTTCTATAAAGGATTCATTTATGTTGTCATCGGATTTTTGCTTGGACGGGCTTTCATATTATCCGAGGTGCTTCCTTTCGCACTTCCTTTCTTTGGAGCGATGCTTCTCATCAGAAGAGACAAAGCGTTTTATGCGGTTTTGGCTGTGCTTGCAGGTGCGCTGACCATATCTCCAAAGCACTCATTGCTCATACTGGCGGCATTGCTGGCATTCTTCGTATTTTCTAAAGTGGCTGCCTTCATTACCGACGATCGTGTAAAAGCACTCCCGATTGTCGTGTTCTTCTCGATGGCTGCAGCAAGAGCCGGGTTTGTTTATGCCCAAAATGGCGTATTTACAACCTATGATTATGTAATGGCTATCGTTGAGGCTGGACTGTCGTTTATCTTAACACTGATTTTCCTTCAGAGCCTTCCGATTTTTACTGTGAAAAAAGTGAAACAATCATTAAAAATAGAGGAAATCATTTGCTTTATGATTCTTATTGCCTCTGTTTTAACGGGGCTGGCCGGCTTGTCCTACCAAGGGATGCAGGCAGAACATATATTGGCTCGTTATGTTGTATTGAGTTTTTCCTTTATTGGCGGAGCAAGCATCGGCTGTACGGTTGGTGTTGTGACCGGCCTGATTCTTGGCTTGGCGAATATCGGAAACCTATATCAAATGAGTCTGCTTGCTTTTTCCGGTTTATTGGGCGGTTTGCTGAAGGAAGGAAAAAAAGCGGGTGCAGCAATCGGTCTGATCGTTGGATCACTTCTTATATCTTTATATGGTGAAGGCTCTGCCGGTCTGATGACCACGCTCTATGAGTCATTAATCGCAGTCGGCCTGTTTTTGCTCACACCTCAATCTATTACAAGGAAAGTGGCGAGATATATTCCGGGAACTGTCGAGCATCTTCAAGAGCAACAGCAATACGCTAGAAAAATCCGAGATGTCACTGCTCAGAAGGTAGACCAGTTCTCCAATGTATTTCACGCGCTGTCTGAAAGCTTTGCAACCTTTTACCAAGCATCAGACGAACAGACAGATGACAGTGAAGTTGATCTGTTCTTAAGCAAAATCACGGAGCATTCCTGTCAGACGTGCTACAAGAAAAACAGGTGCTGGGTACAGAACTTTGATAAAACATATGATTTAATGAAACAAGTTATGCTTGAAACAGAGGAAAAAGAATATGCATCAAACCGAAGGCTGAAAAAAGAGTTTCAACAGTATTGTTCTAAATCCAAGCAGGTTGAAGAGCTGATTGAGGATGAGCTCGCACATCACCATGCCCATTTGACTCTCAAGAAAAAAGTCCAGGACAGCAGACGCCTTGTTGCTGAACAGCTTTTAGGCGTTTCTGAGGTTATGGCCGACTTTTCTCGGGAAATAAAAAGAGAGCGAGAACAGCACTTTTTGCAGGAAGAGCAAATCATAGAAGCGCTTCAGCATTTCGGAATTGAGATTCAGCATGTCGAGATCTATAGTCTTGAACAAGGAAATATCGATATTGAAATGACCATTCCGTTCAGCGGACATGGAGAAAGTGAAAAAATCATTGCCCCTATGCTGTCTGACATTCTGGAGGAACAAATTCTTGTGAAAGCCGAACAGCACTCTCCGCATCCGAATGGATACAGCCATGTCGCCTTTGGATCAACAAAATCATACAGGGTGTCCACGGGAGCTGCTCACGCTGCGAAGGGCGGCGGCCTTGTCTCCGGCGACAGCTACAGCATGATGGAGCTTGGAGCCAGAAAATATGCTGCAGCAATCAGTGACGGAATGGGCAATGGCGCAAGAGCGCACTTTGAAAGCAATGAAACGATCAAGCTTCTTGAAAAAATCCTTGAATCGGGAATTGATGAAAAAATAGCAATTAAAACGATCAACAGCATACTGTCTCTAAGGACAACTGACGAAATATATTCCACGCTTGACCTGTCTATTATCGATCTTCAAGATGCCAGCTGTAAATTTTTGAAGGTTGGATCGACGCCTAGCTTTATCAAACGGGGTGACCAGGTCATGAAAGTTCAAGCGAGCAATCTGCCAATCGGTATTATTAATGAATTCGATGTGGAGGTTGTGAGTGAACAGCTGAAAGCGGGTGACCTCTTAATTATGATGAGTGATGGCATTTTTGAGGGGCCTAAGCATGTGGAAAATCACGACTTATGGATGAAACGTAAAATGAAAGGGTTGAAAACAAATGACCCGCAGGAGATTGCCGATTTGCTTATGGAAGAAGTCATCCGCACAAGATCCGGCCAAATTGAGGACGATATGACTGTTGTTGTTGTCCGGATTGATCACAATACACCGAAGTGGGCATCCATTCCTGTTCCGGCAATCTTTCAAAACAAACAAGAAATTTCATAACGCTTCCGTATAAATCAAATTTCTTCTGGCGAAGATGGGAATATATGAATCTGAGAATCCTCGTATTCTCCAGGAGGAATGAATGTGAACAACGGACATTTAAATCAAATTTTGCTGATAACGGATGGCTGCTCAAACCATGGGGAAGACCCGCTTGCAATGGCTGCTTTTGCTAAAGAGCAGGGGATTACGGTAAATGTCATTGGTATAATGGAAGAAAATCAAATTGACCCTGAGGCAATGAAGGAAGTCGAAGGGATTGCACTTGCCGGAGGAGGCGTGCATCAAGTCGTTTATGCATCTCAGCTTTCACAAACTGTTCAAATGGTAACAAAAAAAGCGATGACGCAAACCTTACAAGGTGTAGTCAATCAAGAACTGAAACAGATTCTCGGAAAGAATGTGGAAATGGAAGAGCTTTCCCCGGAAAAACGCGGCGAAGTCATGGAAGTGGTAGACGAGCTTGGAGAAACGGTGCATCTTCAGGTTTTGGTTCTTGTTGATACAAGTGCAAGTATGGCGCCAAAGCTTCCAACAGTAAAAGAGGCACTGATTGATTTGTCTGTAAGCCTCAATTCTCGAATCGGGAATAACGAATTTGCGATGTGTATATTTCCCGGGAAAAAACAAGAGGTCGAGCTTGTGCTGAACTGGACACCGAAGCTGCAATCTCTTTCCACACTCTTTGCAAAGCTTTCGACAGGCGGCATCACGCCGACAGGTCCGGCAATTCGTGAAGCGACACTGCAGTTTGAAAAAATACGCTCAAGAAGGGGCATGCTGGCAGATGATGAACGACGCTTTGACGAGTTTGGCATGTAGCCTCAAGCCGGGTACGATAATCAAAGGCAAGTGGAATGGAAACACTTATACATTGCGTAAACAGCTTGGTAAAGGGGCCAATGGAATTGTGTATTTGGCAGAAGCATCAGATGGACATGTTGCCTTAAAGGTGAGTGATGACAGCCTGTCTATTACTTCTGAAGTGAATGTCTTGAAATCTTTCTCAAAGGCCCAGTCCGTTACGATGGGGCCTTCTTTTTTTGATACGGATGATGCTTATATTCCCGGTACCAATACGAAAGTTTCATTTTATGCAATGGAATACATAAAAGGGCCGCTGCTTTTGAAGTATGTCAGTGATAAAGGAGCAGAGTGGATACCTGTATTAATGATTCAGCTGTTATCCAGCTTATCGGTGCTTCACCAGCAAGGATGGATATTCGGCGATCTTAAACCTGATAATCTGATCGTAACTGGTCCGCCCGCAAGGATCCGCTGCATTGATGTGGGCGGCACGACAAAGGAAGGCCGGGCGATAAAAGAGTATACGGAGTTTTATGACAGAGGCTATTGGGGGTATGGAACAAGAAAGGCAGAGCCATCCTATGATCTGTTCGCAGTTGCCATGATTATGATCAACAGTGTGCATAAAAAAGAATTTAAGAAAACGAACCAGCCCAAAGAACAGCTTAGGTCTCTCATCGAAGGAAACCCGCTGCTTCAAAAGTATAAAAAAGTGCTTTTTTCAGCCTTGAACGGAGATTATCAATCCGCAGATGAAATGAAAAAGGATATGCTGGACGCGGGGCAAAAAGCAGCACAAAGAAAACAGCCTATAAAAGCATCACCGCAGCCTGCCACACGACAAAGACAGCAAAAACCGCGCCAAGGAAAAATAACGAAGACGCGATATACCCCAAAACAGAAACCGGCTAAGTCAGGGGGGTTATTTGAAACAACGCTGATCGTGATCAGTGTTTTAGCGCTTTATTTCGCCTATATTATCTTTTTCTTAATCTGAATGGTGCAAACTGCAGAGCCTATGCTTCTTCTTTGCTTGGAGGGGTTGAAAGTGTTAGGATATGAATATCTTTAAAATACCTGCTCATTGTGAGGAGGACATTGTGAAAAGTGTCAAAGATTTTTTAAACAAACACAATCTTACGTTAAAAGGGGCGACGATCATTGTAGGCGTTTCTGGCGGTCCGGACTCAATGGCTCTTCTTCACGCGTTGCATACGTTATGCGGCCGTTCAGCGAATGTTATTGCAGCTCACGTTGACCATCGGTTCAGAGGTGCGGAATCCGAAGAGGACATGCGTTTTGTCCAAGCTTATTGTAAAGCTGAACAGCTCGTGTGCGAAACGGCTCAAATCAATGTAACCGCATATGCACAGGAAAAAGGACTCAATAAGCAGGCTGCAGCACGCGATTGCCGCTACCAGTTTTTTGAGGAAATCATGTCGAAGCACCAAGCGGACTATCTGGCTCTTGCGCATCATGGTGATGACCAGGTTGAAACAATGCTTATGAAACTGGCTAAGGGTACGCTTGGAACGGGACTTGCGGGAATGCAACCGGTTAGACGTTTTGGGACGGGGCGGATTATCAGGCCGTTCTTAACCATTACAAAGGAAGAGATCCTTCACTATTGCCGTGAAAACGGCTTGAGCTACCGGACGGATGAAAGCAACGCCAAAGATGACTACACAAGAAACAGATTCAGAAAAACAGTGCTCCCGTTTATGAAGCAGGAATCTCCGGATGTGCATAAAAGGTTTCAGAAAGTGAGTGAAGCACTGACGGAAGATGAGCAATTCTTACAGTCATTAACGAAAGATGAAATGAATAAAGTAATCACAAGCCAGTCTAATACATCAGTTGAAATCAATTCCTCTCAATTGCTTGCCCTCCCGATGCCTTTACAAAGAAGAGGAGTTCAACTAATATTAAACTATCTTTATGAAAACGTTCCATCATCCTTTTCAGCCCATCACATTCAGCAGTTTCTCGATTGGGCGGAAAATGGCAGTCCTTCAGGAGTACTGGACTTTCCGAAAGGACTGAAGGTGGTCAAATCATATCAGACATGTTTGTTTACATTTGAACAATGGCAGTGCAAAAATGTTCCCTTTGAATACCAAATTAGCGGAGCTGCTGATGAAACGGCAGTGCTCCCTAATGGATATCTGATAGAGGCAAGGCATTATGCGGACTCGCCTGAAGAACATGGGAATGCTGTTTTTATCACAAGTGAAAAAAAGGTGCGATTTCCCTTAACAATCCGGACGAGAAAAGCTGGAGACCGGATCAAACTAAAAGGGATGAACGGCTCAAAAAAGGTAAAGGATATATTTATTGATAAGAAATTGCCTCTCCAAGAAAGAGACAACTGGCCGATTGTGACGGACGCAAGCGGTGAAATTATCTGGATACCTGGCTTGAAAAAATCAATTTTTGAAGATCTTGTGATTCCAAACAGCGACCGCATTGTATTACAATATAGACAGCATGAAAAGTGTAGGGGGCAAGCAAAATCATGATGAAACATGATATCGAGAAAGTACTGATCTCAGAGGAAGAGATACAAAAGAAAGTAAAAGAGTTAGGTGCAGAATTAACGAGCGAGTATCAAGATACATTTCCGTTGGCAATCGGTGTGTTAAAAGGAGCACTTCCTTTTATGGCGGATCTTATCAAGCATATTGATACATATTTGGAAATGGATTTCATGGATGTATCAAGCTACGGAAATTCTACGGTTTCTTCTGGAGAAGTAAAAATCATTAAAGATTTGGATACATCTGTAGAGGGCCGGGACATCTTAATTATTGAAGATATCATCGACAGTGGGTTAACCTTAAGTTATCTCGTAGAGCTCTTCCGATACCGTAAAGCAAAATCAATTAAGATTGTTACCCTTTTGGATAAACCGAGCGGAAGAAAAGCGGACATCAAAGCAGACTTTGTCGGTTTTGAAGTTCCTGACGCGTTTGTAGTGGGTTACGGACTTGATTATGCTGAGCGCTATCGCAATCTGCCTTATATCGGAGTGTTAAAACCGGCAGTTTATGAAAGCTGATCGGCAGCCTGCTTCCGAGATGGTTATTGTTTGTATTGGAATGATTTTCTATGGTACTATTGAACATAGTTGTGCTTACTGTGGGAGGAGGTAAGGAATGAATCGGGTCTTCCGTAATACCATTTTTTATTTACTTATTTTATTAGTAGTAATCGGGGTTGTGAGCTACTTCCAGACCTCAAATCCGAAAACAGAAAATATGTCGTACAGTACGTTCATCAAAAACCTGGATGACGGGAAAGTTGATAGCGTATCGGTTCAGCCTGTCAGAGGTGTTTATGAGGTAAAAGGGCAGCTGAAAAACTACGACAAAGATCAATACTTTTTGACTCATGTTCCTGAAGGAAAGGGAGCAGACCAGATATTTAACGCTTTGAAAAAGACAGACGTAAAGGTTGAGCCCGCGCAAGAAACAAGCGGATGGGTGACGTTCCTGACGACCATCATCCCATTTGTCATTATCTTTATTCTGTTTTTCTTCCTGCTCAATCAGGCTCAAGGCGGCGGCAGCCGTGTCATGAACTTTGGCAAGAGTAAAGCGAAGCTGTATACAGAGGAAAAGAAACGCGTCAAATTTAAAGACGTTGCAGGGGCTGACGAAGAAAAGCAAGAACTTGTTGAAGTTGTTGAGTTTCTGAAAGATCCCCGCAAGTTTGCCGAGCTCGGCGCCAGAATACCGAAAGGCGTGCTTTTAGTCGGACCTCCGGGTACCGGTAAAACATTGCTTGCCAAGGCTTGTGCAGGAGAAGCCGGCGTACCTTTCTTCAGCATCAGCGGATCTGATTTCGTTGAAATGTTTGTAGGGGTCGGTGCTTCCCGTGTGCGTGACTTGTTTGAAAATGCGAAAAAGAATGCGCCTTGTTTGATCTTCATTGATGAAATTGACGCAGTCGGACGCCAGCGTGGCGCTGGTCTCGGCGGTGGACACGATGAACGTGAACAGACGCTAAACCAATTGCTTGTTGAAATGGACGGATTCAGCGCTAATGAAGGAATTATCATCATTGCTGCGACGAACCGTGCGGACATCTTGGACCCAGCCTTACTTCGTCCGGGACGTTTTGACCGTCAAATCACAGTGGACCGCCCAGATGTCATTGGCCGTGAAGCTGTATTGAAAGTCCATGCGAGAAACAAACCGCTGGATGAAACGGTTAACCTAAAATCAATTGCCATGAGAACACCAGGCTTCTCAGGCGCTGACTTAGAAAACCTCTTGAATGAAGCTGCGCTTGTAGCGGCTCGTCAAAACAAGAAAAAAATCGATGCGCGTGATATTGACGAAGCGACGGACCGTGTAATTGCCGGACCCGCTAAGAAGAGCCGCGTTATCTCCAAGAAAGAACGCAATATCGTGGCTTATCACGAAGGCGGACACACCGTTATCGGTCTCGTTTTAGATGAGGCAGATATGGTTCATAAAGTAACGATTGTTCCTCGGGGCCAGGCTGGCGGTTATGCTGTTATGCTGCCAAGAGAAGACCGTTATTTCCAAACAAAGCCGGAGCTGCTTGATAAAATTGTCGGCCTCTTGGGCGGACGTGTTGCTGAAGAGATTATCTTCGGTGAAGTCAGCACAGGGGCGCACAATGACTTCCAGCGTGCGACGAATATTGCAAGACGAATGGTTACAGAATTCGGTATGTCAGAAAAACTGGGACCGTTGCAATTTGGACAGTCTCAGGGCGGTCAGGTATTCTTAGGCCGTGATTTCAACAACGAACAGAACTACAGTGATCAAATCGCTTACGAAATTGATCAGGAAATTCAGCGCATCATCAAAGAATGTTATGAGCGTGCGAAACAAATCCTGACTGAAAATCGTGACAAGCTTGAATTGATTGCCCAAACGCTTCTGAAAGTTGAAACGCTTGACGCTGAACAAATCAAACACCTTATCGATCATGGAACATTACCTGAGCGTAATTTCTCAGATGATGAAAAGAACGATGATGTGAAAGTAAACATTCTGACAAAAACAGAAGAAAAGAAAGACGATACGAAAGAGTAATTCGCTTTCTTTCTAAAAAAACTGCCGGCTGACGCTGGCAGTTTTTTTATGTAAATTATGGGCTCAGGTGCGGCTTTTGCAATCATCCAATTCTGGTATCGATTTGTTTACAAATGAGCCGCTGATCGTGTATGGTATTGTAGAATGTTTGTAAAAAGTAAAGTAGAGAAACTATTCAAAAGTGGTGATAGAGGTTGTTACTGGTTATCGATGTGGGGAACACCAATACTGTACTTGGTGTATATCATGATGGAAAATTAGAATATCACTGGCGTATAGAAACAAGCAGGCATAAAACAGAAGATGAGTTTGGGATGATTTTGCGCTCCTTATTTGATCACTCCGGGCTTATGTTTGAACAGATAGATGGCATTATTATTTCGTCAGTAGTGCCGCCAATCATGTTTGCGTTAGAAAGAATGTGCACAAAATACTTTCATATCGAGCCTCAAATTGTTGGTCCAGGTATGAAAACCGGTTTAAATATAAAATATGACAATCCGAAAGAAGTGGGGGCAGACAGAATCGTAAATGCTGTCGCTGCGATACACTTATACGGCAATCCATTAATTGTTGTCGATTTCGGAACCGCCACAACGTACTGCTATATTGATGAAAACAAACAATACATGGGCGGGGCGATTGCCCCTGGGATTACAATTTCGACAGAGGCGCTTTACTCGCGTGCAGCAAAGCTTCCGCGTATCGAAATCACCCGGCCCGACAATATTATCGGAAAAAACACTGTTAGCGCGATGCAATCTGGAATTTTATTTGGCTATGTCGGCCAAGTGGAAGGAATCGTTAAGCGAATGAAATGGCAGGCAAAACAGGAACCAAAGGTCATTGCGACAGGAGGCCTGGCGCCGCTCATTGCGAACGAATCAGATTGTATAGACATCGTTGATCCATTCTTAACCCTAAAAGGGCTGGAATTGATTTATGAAAGAAACCGCGTAGGAAGTGTATAGGAGGTTTAGTAATGGATTATTTAGTAAAAGCACTTGCGTATGACGGAAAAGTTCGGGCTTATGCGGCGAGAACGACTGATATGGTAAATGAGGGACAAAGACGCCATGGTACGTGGCCGACAGCATCCGCTGCACTGGGCCGCACAATGACAGCTTCACTTATGCTCGGCGCTATGCTGAAGGGCGATGATAAGCTGACCGTGAAAATCGAGGGCGGAGGTCCGATCGGAGCTATTGTAGCTGATGCCAATGCCAAAGGAGAAGTCAGAGCCTATGTCTCTAACCCGCAAGTTCATTTTGATTTAAATGAACAAGGTAAGCTTGATGTCAGACGTGCGGTTGGAACAAACGGAACGTTAAGTGTCGTAAAAGATTTAGGTTTGCGCGAGTTCTTCACAGGACAAGTAGAAATCGTTTCAGGAGAATTAGGCGATGATTTCACTTACTATCTTGTATCATCTGAGCAGGTTCCTTCATCAGTGGGGGTAGGTGTGCTCGTAAATCCTGACAATACCATTCTTGCGGCAGGGGGCTTTATTATTCAGCTGATGCCGGGAACAGATGATGAAACAATCACAAAAATTGAACAGCGTCTATCTCAAGTAGAGCCGATTTCTAAGCTCATCCAAAAAGGGCTGACACCAGAAGAAATTTTAGAAGAAGTCCTAGGCGAGAAACCTGAGATTTTGGAAACGATGCCTGTCAGATTCCATTGCCCTTGTTCAAAAGAACGGTTCGAAACAGCCATTTTAGGACTAGGCAAAAAAGAAATTCAAGATATGATAGAAGAAGATGGACAAGCCGAAGCAGTATGCCATTTTTGTAATGAAAAGTACTTATTTACAAAAGAAGAGCTGGAAGGGCTTCGTGACCAAACTACCCGCTAAGCTCTTTAGCGGGTTTTTAATTTGAGAAAAGGGGCTGAAAGCAGGTTTGAAATCAAGAACAATCTGGACCATTATTTTAGGGGCGCTGTTGGTATGCTGTATTGCTGTTGCATATACGCTGACGAAATCCCAAGCCGGCGCATCGTCATCCGGTGAGTCTATTGCGACTATCGGGGGCAAGAGTGTGACAAGAGAAGAATGGCTGAAAGAAATGGAAGATCAGTATGGTAAGTCAACGCTTGAAGATATGATCAATGTCCGAGTTGTTGAGCAGCTGGCTAAAAAGAACAACCTTAAAATATCCAAAAGCGAAGTTGATCGTGAGTTTTTGCTGATTAAAGCGGTCAATAATTCCTTTTACGAAGATGAACATACGACGGAGAAAGAGTGGAAAGACCAAATTCGTTATAATATCCTCCTTGAGGAATTGTTAACAAGAGATATCGATATCTCAAACAAAGAATTGGAATCATTCTATCATAAAAATAAGGAACTATATCAGTTTGATGATTCGTATCGAATTCGGCACATTGTTGTAAAAGATGAAGAAGAAGCGAGAGAAGTCCTGAAAGAACTGAAAGGCGGATCAAGCTTTGAAGCTGTCGCTGCCGAAAGATCCACTGACAGATATACATCACCATACGGCGGAGATTTAGGTTTTGTCACAGAGGCATCAGACAACATTCCATCAGCATACATTGAAGAGGCGAAAACACTCAAAGAGGATGAATGGTCTCAGGAACCAATAAAGGTCAGCAACGGATATGCCATTATCCAGCTGAAAGAAAAACTAAAGGCAAGAACGTTCTCATTTGATGAAGTAAAGGGCCAGATCAGACGGCAAATCGCAATGGATCAGCTAGGTGATAAAGCGACAGTTAAGACACTTTGGAAAGAAGCCGATGTATCTTGGTTTTATGGGGAAAAAAGTACTAAGTGATTGACAAAAAATTTTGAAATTGATAGATTATATACATAATACCAATACAAATAGTCGGAAATTGAGGTGTCGAGAATGGTACGTGTAGCAAACTCCATTACTGAATTAATTGGGAATACGCCAATCGTTAAATTAAATCGCCTTGCAGATGAAAACAGTGCGGATGTATATCTAAAACTTGAATACATGAACCCTGGAAGCAGTGTAAAAGACCGTATCGGTTTAGCCATGATTGAAGCGGCTGAAAAAGAAGGAAAATTAAAAGCCGGTGATACAATCATTGAACCGACAAGCGGAAATACTGGAATTGGGCTTGCAATGGTTGCTGCTGCTAAAGGATTAAAAGCCATTTTGGTTATGCCTGATACAATGAGCATGGAGCGCCGCAACCTTCTTCGCGCATACGGTGCTGAGCTTGTGCTGACTCCTGGTGCGGAAGGCATGAAAGGCGCCATTAAGAAAGCTGAAGAGCTTGCTGAAAAACACGGATACTTTGTGCCGCAGCAGTTTAACAACCCTTCTAACCCAGAAATTCACCGCCAAACAACGGGTAAAGAAATCGTTGAGCAATTCGGTGATGACCAGCTTGACGCATTTGTAGCCGGAATCGGAACGGGCGGAACGATTACGGGAGCGGGCGAAGTGCTGAAGGAAGCATACCCTTCCATCAAGATTTACGCTGTTGAACCGTCAGATTCCCCAGTGCTTTCAGGAGGAAAACCAGGCCCCCACAAAATTCAGGGAATCGGAGCTGGATTCGTGCCGGACATCTTAAACACTGAAGTATATGATGAAATCTTCCCTGTGAAGAATGAAGAAGCATTCGAATATGCCCGCAGAGCTGCACGTGAAGAAGGAATTCTCGGAGGCATCTCATCAGGTGCGGCAATTTATGCTGCTCTTCAAGTAGCAAAAAAACTCGGAAAAGGCAAAAAAGTATTGGCCATCATTCCAAGTAATGGCGAACGTTATCTAAGCACGCCGCTGTATCAATTCGATTAAAAAAAGCCAAAACTCCCGGTCCCGCCGGGAGTTTTTTTATATTTCGTGCATCAAATATGCCATGTCTGCGACGAATGTTATTCTTGGAAGAGAAATTCACTTTTTTCACTAACAACATTGCTTTACAATTAAAAACAAGTAAAAAAGAAAATAGAGGAATGATACAAATGGCACAACGCAGACCGGCAGGCAAAAAAGTACCTTTTCAAAAAGACTCATTCTTACAACAATTTGAGAAACTTGCGCAATCCCGAAAACATCATGTACTTCTCGAAAGTGCAAGAGGCGGCAGATATAGTATAGCCGGTCTTGATCCAATTGCGACTGTGAAAGGAAAAGACGGAATAACTACAATTAAGCATGGTGATGAGATGCTGTTTAAAGAAGGTGATCCATTACGGGCCTTCCACAGCTGGTTTGAAACGCTGGAAACAGAAACGAATCATGAGTTCCCTGACTTTCAAGGCGGGGCAATCGGGTTTCTCAGCTATGATTACGCACGGTACATTGAAAATTTTAAAATGCTCTCATTAGATGATCTAGAAACACCAGATATTTATTTTCTTGTTTTTGATGATATAGCAGTTTATGACCATCAAGAAGAGTCTCTATGGCTGATTACTCATGTTAATGGTTCTGATCAGGAAACAGCGGATGTGAGGCTATCTGAGTTAGAGCAGATGTGGCTGACTGAGCTTCCCGCTGTCTCTTCGCGAGAGATGAACCCTGAAACAGATGGTTCCTTCGCGGCGCCATTTACCGAGGATGGGTTCTCACAAGCTGTAGAGAAAATCAAACAATACATTGCCAGCGGAGATGTGTTTCAAGTCAATCTATCAATAAGGCAGTCACAGTCACTGTCTGCCCACCCATATCAAATTTACAAAACCTTGAGAGAAGTAAATCCTTCTCCTTATATGGCGTATTTAGAAACACCTGATTTCCAAATCATTTGCGGATCGCCTGAACTGCTTGTCAGCAAAAAGGGCAAGCTATTAGAGACAAGACCGATTGCGGGCACCCGTTCCAGAGGGAAAACAAATGAAGAAGACGAGGCGCTTGCAAACGAATTGATACACAATGAAAAAGAACGCGCGGAACATGTCATGCTGGTTGATCTTGAGCGAAATGATCTGGGAAGAGTATCACGTTACGGGTCTGTGCGCGTAAATGAATTCATGGCAATTGAAAAATACTCGCATGTGATGCACATTGTGTCTAATGTCCAAGGTGAACTGCAGGATGGGTATGATGCTGTAGATATTATTCATGCTGTGTTTCCCGGAGGAACCATTACTGGTGCACCAAAAGTAAGAACGATGGAAATTATAGAAGAACTTGAGCCGACACGCCGAGGGCTTTATACTGGATCTATAGGATGGTTTGGATATAATCACGATCTGCAGTTTAATATCGTCATTCGAACCATTTATGCAACCGGAGGGCAGGCATTTATGCAGTCCGGCGCAGGAGTTGTGATTGATTCTGTTCCGAAGCACGAATACAAGGAATCATTCAAAAAAGCTTTTGCGATGCAAAGAGCATTAGAGCTGAGCAAAGAAGAGACAAAAATTAGATGAGGTGAGCGGAGAAATGATTTTAATGATTGATAACTACGATTCATTCACGTACAACTTGGTACAGTATTTGGGCGAGCTTGGGGAAGAGCTGGTTGTGAAACGCAATGACAGCATCACAATCGAAGAAATTGAAGAACTGTCTCCGGACTTTCTGATGATATCTCCCGGACCGTGCAGCCCTGATGAGGCGGGAATCAGCCTCGAAGCAATTAAACATTTCGCAGGGAAAATTCCTATTTTCGGTGTATGTCTCGGACATCAGTCCATCGCACAAGTGTTCGGTGGTGATGTTGTTAGGGCAGAACGGCTTATGCACGGGAAAACCTCGGATATCGAGCATGACGGCAAAACCATTTTTGAAGGGTTGAAAAACCCCCTTGTTGCGACGCGATACCACTCGCTGATCGTAAAACCTGAGACGCTGCCAAACTGTTTTACAGTAACAGCACAAACGAAAGAAGGAGAAATCATGGCTATTCGCCACAATGACCTCCCGATAGAGGGCGTGCAATTTCACCCAGAGTCTATTATGACCTCCTTTGGGAAAGAAATGCTCAGAAATTTTATTGAGACATATCGCAAGGAAGTTATTGCGTGATGATATATGTGAACGGCCGGTATATGGAGGAGAAAGATGCAGTTCTTTCTCCTTTTGACCATGGGTTTTTATATGGGATCGGTGTTTTCGAAACCTTCAGGCTCTACGAAGGCTGCCCGTTTTTGCTTGATTGGCATATAGAAAGGCTTGAACGCGCGCTTAAGGATCTGCAAATCGAATATACTGTTTCAAAGCATGAGATCCTTGAGATGCTGGACAAGCTGCTTAAGCTAAATGATATCAAGGATGGCAATGCCCGCGTCAGACTGAACATATCAGCGGGAATCAGCGATAAAGGCTTTGTCGCCCAGACGTACGATAAGCCGACCGTTTTATGCTTTGTGAATCAGCTGAAACCAGAAAGTCTTCCTTTGCAAAAAGAAGGAAAGGTTTTATCGATACGGAGAAACACTCCAGAGGGATCGTTCCGGTTAAAATCTCATCATTATCTAAATAATATGTATGCGAAACGGGAAATTGGAAATGATCCGCGTGTCGAGGGAATTTTCTTAACGGAGGATGGAGCTGTTGCAGAGGGTATCATATCTAATGTCTTCTGGAGAAAAGCTCGCTGTATCTATACGCCATCGCTTGATACCGGTATTCTGGACGGCGTCACGAGACGTTTTATCATAGAAAATGCAAAGAATATCGGCCTGGAGCTCAAAACGGGCCGATATGAGCTAGAAGCTCTCTTGACAGCTGACGAAGCGTGGATGACGAACTCGGTTCTTGAAATCATCCCGTTTACTAAAATAGAAGAAGTAAACTATGGAAGCCAAAGCGGAGAAGCAACCTCCGCTCTTCAATTGTTATACAAAAAAGAAATAAAGAACATGATGTATGAAAAGGGAGGAAGAGCATGGCGCAGCACACAATAGATCAAACACAAGTAATCCACACTAAGCCCAGCGCTTTATCATATAAAGAGAAGACGCTGGTGATGGGAATTTTAAACGTAACGCCTGACTCTTTCTCGGACGGTGGGAAATATGACAGCTTGGACAAGGCGCTGCTGCACGCGAAAGAGATGATCGATGATGGTGCCCATATCATTGATATCGGAGGGGAATCGACAAGGCCTGGCGCTGAGTGCGTATCTGAGGATGAGGAGATGTCCAGAGTCATTCCGGTGATTGAGCGGATTACGAAAGAGCTTGGTGTTCCTATTTCTATAGACACGTACAAGGCTTCTGTCGCAGATGAAGCAGTGAAAGCCGGCGCATCCATTATCAATGATATTTGGGGAGCCAAACATGATCCGAAGATGGCTTCCGTTGCAGCTGAACATAATGTTCCAATTGTTCTCATGCATAACCGCCCTGAAAGAAACTACAATGACTTATTGCCGGATATGCTGTCGGACTTAATGGAGAGTGTAAAAATTGTTGTTGAGGCCGGAGTAGACGAGAAGAACATTATTCTTGATCCCGGTATCGGTTTCGCGAAAACCTATCACGATAACTTGGCAGTGATGAACAAACTAGAGATTTTCAGCGGGCTGGGGTATCCGGTTCTTCTGGCAACCTCCCGAAAAAGATTCATCGGACGTGTTCTGGATCTTCCGCCTGAGGAGCGGGCTGAGGGCACAGGCGCGACTGTGTGTCTCGGCATTCAAAAAGGCTGTGACATTGTCAGGGTCCATGATGTAAAGCAAATTGCCAGAATGGCGAAAATGATGGACGCGATGCTGAATAAGGGAGGGGTGCACCATGGATAAAGTTTATGTAGAAGGTATGGAGTTTTACGGATATCACGGTGTGTTCAAAGAAGAAAACAAACTTGGCCAGCGGTTTAAAGTCGATTTAACCGCTGAGCTGGATTTAAGCAAGGCCGGACAAACAGACGACCTTGAGCAAACGATCAACTATGCTGAGCTCTATCACGTATGTAAAGATATCGTGGAAGGGGAGCCTGTAAAATTGGTGGAAACGCTGGCGGAACGTATTGCTGGCACTGTTCTCGAAAAATTTCAGCCTGTTCAGCAATGTACGGTGAAAGTGATTAAGCCAGACCCGCCAATTCCCGGACACTATAAATCAGTAGCAATTGAAATTACGAGAAAAAAGTCATGAACAACATAGCTTATATTGCACTTGGATCTAATATTGGAGATAGAGAAACGTATTTAAGGCAAGCAGTGGCTTTACTGCATCAGCATGCTGCGGTGACAGTCACTAAAGTGTCGTCTATTTACGAAACTGACCCGGTCGGATACGAAGATCAAGCTCAATTTTTGAATATGGCTGTTGAAATCAAGACATCACTGAACCCTTTTGAACTCCTTGAACTGACGCAGCAGATAGAAAATGAATTAGGCAGAACAAGGGAAGTAAGATGGGGGCCGCGGACGGCAGACCTTGACATTTTGTTATTTAATCGTGAAAATATTGAAACAGAGCAACTAATTGTTCCGCATCCGAGAATGTATGAGCGTTTGTTTGTCCTTGCGCCGCTTGCGGAAATTTGCCAGCAGGTTGAAAAAGAGGCTACAAGCGCCGAAACAGACCAAGAAGGTGTAAGAGTATGGAAGCAGAAATCTGGGGTAGACGAATTCGTGCATTCAGAAAGCTGAAAGGTTATACTCAAGAAGGATTTGCAAAAGCATTAGGTATATCAGTTTCTATTCTCGGCGAAATTGAACGCGGAAACCGATTGCCGTCAGCTGCCATCATTCAAGATGCAGCAGATGTTTTAAATATAAGTGCGGACGAATTGGCGCCGCCAGAAAAATAGAACAAATGAAAGGAGGAGAAAAATTGTTCAAAATCGGAGATATTCAATTGAAAAACCGGGTTGTGCTCGCACCTATGGCTGGTGTCTGCAACTCTGCGTTCAGATTGACTGTAAAGGAATTCGGAGCCGGATTGGTATGCGCTGAAATGGTCAGTGACAAAGCGATCCTTTACAACAATGCAAGAACAATGGGTATGCTTTATATTGATGAACGTGAGAAACCACTGAGCCTTCAAATTTTCGGAGGAAAAAAGGAAACCCTTGTGGAAGCGGCGAAGTTTGTAGACCAAAACACAACTGCTGATATCATTGATATTAACATGGGATGTCCCGTGCCGAAGATTACAAAATGCGATGCGGGAGCCAAATGGCTTCTCGATCCTGATAAGATTTACGAAATGGTTTCTGCAGTAGTGGATGCTGTTAATAAACCAGTTACAGTGAAAATGAGAATGGGCTGGGATGAAGACCACATTTTCGCAGTGAAAAATGCACAGGCTGTAGAACGTGCGGGCGGTAAAGCAGTTGCGCTTCACGGCCGTACGAGAGTGCAGATGTACGAAGGAACGGCAAACTGGGATATCATCAAAGAAGTAAAACAATCAGTATCGATTCCGGTTATCGGAAACGGCGATGTTAAGACACCGCAGGATGCTAAGCGTATGCTCGATGAGACAGGAGTAGACGGGGTTATGATCGGACGCGCTGCATTGGGCAACCCGTGGATGATTTACCGTACGGTTCAGTATCTTGAAACAGGTGAATTAAAAGAAGAGCCGCAAGTACGCGAAAAAATGGCCGTATGCAAACTGCATCTTGACCGCCTGATTGACTTAAAAGGTGAAAACGTAGCGGTAAGAGAAATGAGAAAGCACGCTGCATGGTATCTGAAAGGCGTGAAAGGCAATGCGAACGTTCGTAATGAAATCAATCATTGCGAGACGAGAGAAGAGTTTGTACAGCTTTTAGATGCATTTACGGTTGAAGTTGAGGCAAAAGAGCTTCAAAATGCAAAAGTAGGATAATACTCACCTCTATTTGCTGCTCACTGCTAGTTTTACGCTGGCAGTTTTTCTGCTTTTTTCATGAAACAATATCTGTAATGGAGTGATAACAATGAGTCAAGAAGAGCATAACCATGAAGAATTGAATGATCAGCTGCAAGTCAGACGCGATAAAATGAATCAGCTGAGAGATAACGGCATCGATCCATTCGGCGCACGTTTTGAAAGAACTCATCAGTCTCAAGAAGTTATTTCGGCATATCAAGATCTAACCAAAGAAGAGTTAGAAGAAAAAGCGATTGAAGTTACAATCGCAGGCCGCATGATGACAAAACGCGGCAAAGGAAAAGCCGGCTTTGCCCATCTTCAGGATTTAGAAGGCCAAATCCAAATCTACGTAAGAAAAGACAGTGTCGGTGACGACCAATATGAAATCTTCAAGTCTTCTGACCTCGGTGATCTTATCGGCGTAACCGGAAAAGTCTTCAAAACAAATGTAGGCGAATTGTCTGTTAAAGCAACTTCCTTTGAATTGCTGACAAAAGCGCTTCGTCCGCTTCCTGACAAATACCATGGTTTAAAAGACGTTGAGCAGCGCTACCGTCAGCGCTACCTGGATCTTATCGTAAACCCAGACAGCAAACATACGTTTATTACACGAAGCAAGATCATTCAAGCTATGAGAAGATACCTTGATGATCATGGATACTTAGAAGTAGAAACACCTACAATGCACAGCATTCCTGGGGGAGCTTCTGCACGTCCGTTTATCACTCACCACAACGCGTTAGACATTCCACTCTATATGCGTATTGCTATCGAACTGCACCTAAAACGTCTAATTGTCGGCGGTTTAGAAAAAGTATATGAAATCGGCCGTGTTTTCCGTAACGAAGGTGTCTCTACACGCCATAACCCTGAATTTACAATGATTGAGTTATATGAAGCATATGCGGACTATAAAGATATCATGAGCTTAACTGAAAACCTTGTCGCTCATATCGCCCAAGAAGTGCTTGGCACAACTACGATTCAATACGGGGAAGAGCAAATCGACCTTAAACCGGAGTGGAAAAGAATCCATATGGTTGACGCAGTCAAAGAAGCGACTGGCGTTGATTTCTGGGAAGAGGTTACTGTTGAGCAGGCGCGTGAATATGCAAAAGAACATGGTGTAGAAATTAAAGATTCTATGACAGTAGGGCATATCATCAACGAATTCTTCGAACAAAAAATTGAAGAAACGCTTATTCAGCCAACGTTTATTTACGGGCATCCTGTAGAAATTTCTCCTCTTGCTAAGAAAAACCCTGAGGACCCGCGTTTTACAGACCGTTTTGAGCTGTTTATCGTTGGCCGTGAACATGCCAACGCGTTTACAGAGCTGAATGATCCTATTGATCAAAGAGAACGCTTTGAAGCGCAATTAAAAGAGCGTGAAGCCGGTAATGATGAAGCTCATCTAATGGATGAAGACTTTGTTGAAGCTCTGGAATACGGTATGCCGCCAACAGGAGGTTTAGGCATCGGTATCGACCGTCTGGTTATGCTGCTGACGAATGCCCCTTCTATTCGCGATGTGCTGTTATTCCCGCAAATGAGACAACGCTAATAAAGAAGAGCGGTATCCTCCATAGGGAAAGGATGCCGCTCTTTTTAAATTCCTTAGTATTTCTTCAAAAAAACTATTGCACTATTATTTACTAGGTGGTATATTATTATTCGTTGCCGCTAAACAAGGCGATAACGAAAAAAAGAACTTCAAAAAAGTTGTTGACTTCACTGAGTCAACGAGTTATAATAATAAAGTCGCTTGAACGAAGTGAACAAAATGATCTTTGAAAACTAAACAAGACAAAACGTACCTGTTAATTCAGTTTTTAAAAATCGCACAGCGATGTGCGTAGTCAGTCAAACTACTTTATCGGAGAGTTTGATCCTGGCTCAGGACGAACGCTGGCGGCGTGCCTAATACATGCAAGTCGAGCGGACAGATGGGAGCTTGCTCCCTGATGTTAGCGGCGGACGGGTGAGTAACACGTGGGTAACCTGCCTGTAAGACTGGGATAACTCCGGGAAACCGGGGCTAATACCGGATGGTTGTTTGAACCGCATGGTTCAAACATAAAAGGTGGCTTCGGCTACCACTTACAGATGGACCCGCGGCGCATTAGCTAGTTGGTGAGGTAACGGCTCACCAAGGCGACGATGCGTAGCCGACCTGAGAGGGTGATCGGCCACACTGGGACTGAGACACGGCCCAGACTCCTACGGGAGGCAGCAGTAGGGAATCTTCCGCAATGGACGAAAGTCTGACGGAGCAACGCCGCGTGAGTGATGAAGGTTTTCGGATCGTAAAGCTCTGTTGTTAGGGAAGAACAAGTACCGTTCGAATAGGGCGGTACCTTGACGGTACCTAACCAGAAAGCCACGGCTAACTACGTGCCAGCAGCCGCGGTAATACGTAGGTGGCAAGCGTTGTCCGGAATTATTGGGCGTAAAGGGCTCGCAGGCGGTTTCTTAAGTCTGATGTGAAAGCCCCCGGCTCAACCGGGGAGGGTCATTGGAAACTGGGGAACTTGAGTGCAGAAGAGGAGAGTGGAATTCCACGTGTAGCGGTGAAATGCGTAGAGATGTGGAGGAACACCAGTGGCGAAGGCGACTCTCTGGTCTGTAACTGACGCTGAGGAGCGAAAGCGTGGGGAGCGAACAGGATTAGATACCCTGGTAGTCCACGCCGTAAACGATGAGTGCTAAGTGTTAGGGGGTTTCCGCCCCTTAGTGCTGCAGCTAACGCATTAAGCACTCCGCCTGGGGAGTACGGTCGCAAGACTGAAACTCAAAGGAATTGACGGGGGCCCGCACAAGCGGTGGAGCATGTGGTTTAATTCGAAGCAACGCGAAGAACCTTACCAGGTCTTGACATCCTCTGACAATCCTAGAGATAGGACGTCCCCTTCGGGGGCAGAGTGACAGGTGGTGCATGGTTGTCGTCAGCTCGTGTCGTGAGATGTTGGGTTAAGTCCCGCAACGAGCGCAACCCTTGATCTTAGTTGCCAGCATTCAGTTGGGCACTCTAAGGTGACTGCCGGTGACAAACCGGAGGAAGGTGGGGATGACGTCAAATCATCATGCCCCTTATGACCTGGGCTACACACGTGCTACAATGGACAGAACAAAGGGCAGCGAAACCGCGAGGTTAAGCCAATCCCACAAATCTGTTCTCAGTTCGGATCGCAGTCTGCAACTCGACTGCGTGAAGCTGGAATCGCTAGTAATCGCGGATCAGCATGCCGCGGTGAATACGTTCCCGGGCCTTGTACACACCGCCCGTCACACCACGAGAGTTTGTAACACCCGAAGTCGGTGAGGTAACCTTTTAGGAGCCAGCCGCCGAAGGTGGGACAGATGATTGGGGTGAAGTCGTAACAAGGTAGCCGTATCGGAAGGTGCGGCTGGATCACCTCCTTTCTAAGGATATTATACGGAATATAAGACCTTGGGTCTTATAAACAGAACGTTCCCTGTCTTGTTTAGTTTTGAAGGATCATTCCTTCGAAACGTGTTCTTTGAAAACTAGATAACAGTAGACATCACATTCAATTAGTAATACAAGATATCACATAGTGATTCTTTTTAACGGTTAAGTTAGAAAGGGCGCACGGTGGATGCCTTGGCACTAGGAGCCGATGAAGGACGGGACGAACACCGATATGCTTCGGGGAGCTGTAAGCAAGCTTTGATCCGGAGATTTCCGAATGGGGAAACCCACCACTCGTAATGGAGTGGTATCCATATCTGAATTCATAGGATATGAGAAGGCAGACCCGGGGAACTGAAACATCTAAGTACCCGGAGGAAGAGAAAGCAAATGCGATTCCCTGAGTAGCGGCGAGCGAAACGGGATTAGCCCAAACCAAGAGGCTTGCCTCTTGGGGTTGTAGGACA
>NZ_CP150268.1:2292500-2295000 GCF_037976695.1 Bacillus sp. FSL K6-1366
TGAGATTTCCCATTCCGCAAGGAAGTAAGATCCCTGAAAGATGATCAGGTTGATAGGTCTGAGGTGGAAGTGTGGCGACACATGGAGCTGACAGATACTAATCGATCGAGGACTTAACCATATTTTTGAATGATGTCACACCTGTTATCTAGTTTTGAGAGAACACTCTCAATTTGTTTGGTGGCGATAGCGAAGAGGTCACACCCGTTCCCATACCGAACACGGAAGTTAAGCTCTTCAGCGCCGATGGTAGTCGGGGGTTTCCCCCTGTGAGAGTAGGACGCCGCCAAGCAATTGCACGTTAGTGCAATTATGGAGGATTAGCTCAGCTGGGAGAGCATCTGCCTTACAAGCAGAGGGTCGGCGGTTCGAGCCCGTCATCCTCCACCATTATGCCGGTGTAGCTCAATTGGTAGAGCAACTGACTTGTAATCAGTAGGTTGGGGGTTCAAGTCCTCTTGCCGGCACCACTTTTATATGATATAATACTCAAGTCTCTTGTAGAAGAGCCATTAGCTCAGTTGGTAGAGCATCTGACTTTTAATCAGAGGGTCGAAGGTTCGAGTCCTTCATGGCTCACCATTTTACGCGGGTGTGGCGGAATTGGCAGACGCGCTAGACTTAGGATCTAGTGTCTTTATGACGTGGGGGTTCAAGTCCCTTCACCCGCATTATATAGGATAACAGTTAGAAAAACTGGACATCCTGTCTGCGGAAGTAGTTCAGTGGTAGAACACCACCTTGCCAAGGTGGGGGTCGCGGGTTCGAATCCCGTCTTCCGCTCCAACTATACCATCCACGCCGGGGTGGTGGAATTGGCAGACACACAGGACTTAAAATCCTGCGGTAGGTGACTACCGTGCCGGTTCAAGTCCGGCCCTCGGCATTATGTTTTGCGCCCGTAGCTCAATTGGATAGAGCGTTTGACTACGGATCAAAAGGTTAGGGGTTCGACTCCTCTCGGGCGCGCCATATCTTTTAATAGAATAGATGGGAAATCGGGAAGTAGCTCAGCTTGGTAGAGCACATGGTTTGGGACCATGGGGTCGCAGGTTCGAATCCTGTCTTCCCGACCATTTTTTATGGGGCCTTAGCTCAGCTGGGAGAGCGCCTGCTTTGCACGCAGGAGGTCAGCGGTTCGATCCCGCTAGGCTCCACCAAAAGTTTTTAAAAAGTTGTTGACTTTGAAGAAGTGACGTTGTATACTAATAAAGTTGCTTTAACAAAGCAAGCAAACAAAATGATCTTTGAAAACTAAACAAGACAAAACGTACCTGTTAATTCATTTTTTTATAAATCGCACAGCGATGTGCGTAGTCAGTCAAACTACTTTATCGGAGAGTTTGATCCTGGCTCAGGACGAACGCTGGCGGCGTGCCTAATACATGCAAGTCGAGCGGACAGATGGGAGCTTGCTCCCTGATGTTAGCGGCGGACGGGTGAGTAACACGTGGGTAACCTGCCTGTAAGACTGGGATAACTCCGGGAAACCGGGGCTAATACCGGATGGTTGTTTGAACCGCATGGTTCAAACATAAAAGGTGGCTTCGGCTACCACTTACAGATGGACCCGCGGCGCATTAGCTAGTTGGTGAGGTAACGGCTCACCAAGGCGACGATGCGTAGCCGACCTGAGAGGGTGATCGGCCACACTGGGACTGAGACACGGCCCAGACTCCTACGGGAGGCAGCAGTAGGGAATCTTCCGCAATGGACGAAAGTCTGACGGAGCAACGCCGCGTGAGTGATGAAGGTTTTCGGATCGTAAAGCTCTGTTGTTAGGGAAGAACAAGTACCGTTCGAATAGGGCGGTACCTTGACGGTACCTAACCAGAAAGCCACGGCTAACTACGTGCCAGCAGCCGCGGTAATACGTAGGTGGCAAGCGTTGTCCGGAATTATTGGGCGTAAAGGGCTCGCAGGCGGTTTCTTAAGTCTGATGTGAAAGCCCCCGGCTCAACCGGGGAGGGTCATTGGAAACTGGGGAACTTGAGTGCAGAAGAGGAGAGTGGAATTCCACGTGTAGCGGTGAAATGCGTAGAGATGTGGAGGAACACCAGTGGCGAAGGCGACTCTCTGGTCTGTAACTGACGCTGAGGAGCGAAAGCGTGGGGAGCGAACAGGATTAGATACCCTGGTAGTCCACGCCGTAAACGATGAGTGCTAAGTGTTAGGGGGTTTCCGCCCCTTAGTGCTGCAGCTAACGCATTAAGCACTCCGCCTGGGGAGTACGGTCGCAAGACTGAAACTCAAAGGAATTGACGGGGGCCCGCACAAGCGGTGGAGCATGTGGTTTAATTCGAAGCAACGCGAAGAACCTTACCAGGTCTTGACATCCTCTGACAATCCTAGAGATAGGACGTCCCCTTCGGGGGCAGAGTGACAGGTGGTGCATGGTTGTCGTCAGCTCGTGTCGTGAGATGTTGGGTTAAGTCCCGCAACGAGCGCAACCCTTGATCTTAGTTGCCAGCATTCAGTTGGGCACTCTAAGGTGACTGCC
>NZ_CP150268.1:2300000-3117500 GCF_037976695.1 Bacillus sp. FSL K6-1366
CTCAGCAGCCGCATACGTTTAGCAAGGAACTTTGAGCATATTCGGTTCCCTACGCGGTATTCCAATGAAGAAGCCTCATCCATCATACAGCAATTTGAAGATCAGTTTTCAGAGCAAGAAATTCCCGGAATCGGCAAATTTGTTTTGATTAGAATGAATGATGCACAGCCTTTAGAGAAGCGTGTACTTGTTGAAAAACATCTAATCAGTCCGAATCTGACAGAGTCTCCTTTTGGCGGCTGTTTGCTTTCTGAAAATGAGGAAGTAAGCGTCATGCTAAATGAAGAGGACCATATTAGAATTCAGTGTCTTTTCCCTGGATTTCAGCTTTTGGAAGCAATGAAAGCCGCAAACCAGGTCGACGACTGGATTGAAGAAAAAGTTGATTATGCATTCAATGAGCAAAGAGGATACTTAACCAGCTGTCCTACAAACGTAGGTACAGGTTTAAGGGCTTCGGTCATGATGCATCTGCCGGCACTGGTTTTAACTAGGCAAATAAATCGAATTATACCGGCAATTAATCAATTAGGCTTAGTTGTTAGAGGAATTTATGGGGAAGGCAGCGAAGCAGTAGGGAATATCTTTCAAATTTCAAATCAGATCACGCTTGGTAAGTCGGAGCAGGATATTGTAGAGGATCTTAACAGTGTTGCTGCTCAGTTGATTGAACAAGAACGATCTGCCCGAGAAGCGATTTATCAAACTTCTAAAATCGAACTTGAGGATCGGGTATATCGGTCATATGGGGTCTTGTCTAATTGCCGGATGATAGAATCGAAAGAAACTGCAAAGTGCCTTTCAGATGTTCGGTTAGGCATAGACTTAGGCATAATAAAAGGACTTTCAAGCAACATACTTAACGAACTTATGATTTTGACGCAGCCAGGGTTTTTACAGCAATACTCGGGAGGCGCTTTGCGTCCGAACGAAAGGGACATTCGAAGAGCGGCTCTCATCAGAGAACGGCTTCACTTAGAAATGAATGGGAAAAGACAGGAGGATGAATCGATATGATGTTTGGAAGATTTACAGAACGAGCTCAAAAAGTACTGGCGCTAGCACAGGAAGAAGCACTTCGGTTAGGTCATAATAACATTGGCACTGAGCATATTTTATTAGGACTGGTAAGAGAAGGAGAGGGCATTGCTGCTAAAGCTCTTCAAGCGCTTGGACTCGGTTCAGAAAAAATTCAGAAAGAAGTAGAAAGTTTGATCGGGCGCGGGCAGGAAATGTCTCAAACGATTCATTATACTCCTAGAGCTAAAAAAGTCATTGAGCTTTCAATGGATGAGGCAAGAAAACTCGGTCATTCTTATGTGGGAACAGAACATATTCTTCTTGGTCTGATTCGTGAAGGAGAAGGTGTTGCTGCGAGAGTTCTGAATAATCTCGGTGTCAGCTTAAATAAAGCAAGACAGCAGGTGCTCCAGCTTCTAGGAAGTAATGAAACAGGATCATCAGCGGCAGGAACAAACAGCAATGCGAATACGCCTACGCTTGACAGCTTGGCAAGAGACTTAACTGCTATTGCGAAGGAAGACAGCCTTGACCCTGTAATCGGCAGAAGCAAGGAGATCCAGCGTGTCATTGAAGTGTTAAGCCGCAGAACGAAAAACAACCCTGTTCTCATTGGGGAACCAGGTGTAGGTAAAACGGCTATCGCAGAAGGTTTGGCACAGCAAATTATCAATAATGAAGTACCCGAAATTTTGCGTGATAAACGTGTGATGACATTAGACATGGGAACAGTTGTTGCCGGCACAAAATACCGCGGAGAATTTGAGGATCGCCTGAAGAAGGTCATGGATGAAATTCGCCAGGCAGGAAATATCATTCTATTCATCGATGAGCTCCATACATTAATCGGGGCAGGCGGAGCAGAAGGTGCTATTGATGCATCTAATATTTTAAAACCTTCACTTGCTCGTGGCGAACTCCAATGTATTGGTGCAACGACTCTTGATGAGTACCGTAAATATATTGAAAAAGATGCAGCACTGGAACGCCGTTTTCAGCCGATTCAGGTTGATCAGCCATCTGTAGATGAAAGTATTCAAATTTTACAAGGTCTGCGTGACAGATACGAAGCCCACCACCGCGTTTCTATCACTGATGATGCCATTGAAGCTGCGGTTAAGCTTTCTGACAGATATATTTCTGACCGCTTCCTTCCGGATAAAGCAATTGACTTGATCGATGAAGCGGGTTCAAAGGTGAGACTGCGCTCATTTACAACGCCTCCTAACTTAAAAGAGCTTGAGCAGAAGCTTGATGAGGTTCGTAAAGAGAAGGATGCGGCAGTGCAAAGCCAAGAGTTTGAAAAAGCTGCTTCCTTGCGTGATACTGAACAACGCCTGCGCGAGCAAGTAGAGGATACGAAGAAATCATGGAAAGAGAAGCAAGGGCAGGAAAACTCAGAGGTTACTGTGGATGATATTGCGATGGTTGTATCCAGCTGGACCGGTGTGCCTGTATCTAAAATCGCCCAAACTGAAACTGATAAGCTTCTCAATATGGAAAACATTCTTCATTCCCGCGTCATCGGCCAGGATGAGGCAGTTGTAGCTGTTGCAAAAGCCGTCAGACGTGCGAGAGCAGGATTAAAAGATCCTAAACGCCCAATCGGCTCATTCATTTTCTTAGGCCCTACAGGTGTAGGTAAAACAGAGCTTGCACGAGCACTTGCTGAATCCATTTTTGGCGATGAAGAATCCATGATCAGAATTGATATGTCTGAATACATGGAAAAACACTCAACCTCAAGACTTGTTGGTTCACCTCCGGGATATGTGGGATATGATGAAGGCGGTCAATTGACAGAGAAAGTCAGAAGAAAACCTTACTCTGTCGTGCTTCTTGATGAGATCGAGAAAGCGCACCCTGATGTCTTCAATATCCTTCTGCAAGTTCTTGAAGACGGACGATTGACAGATTCTAAAGGACGCACAGTCGATTTCCGCAATACCATTCTGATCATGACATCAAACGTCGGAGCAAGTGAGCTGAAACGCAATAAATATGTCGGCTTTAACGTTCAGGATGAAACTCAAAATCATAAAGACATGAAAGATAAAGTGATGGGTGAATTGAAACGAGCGTTCAGACCTGAGTTCATCAACCGTATTGATGAAATCATTGTCTTCCATTCACTTGAGAAAAAACATCTTACTGAAATTGTGTCATTAATGTCTGATCAATTAACGAAACGCCTGAAAGAACAAGATCTTTCTATCGAATTGACAGATGCTGCAAAAGCGAAAGTCGCGGAAGAGGGCGTTGACCTGGAATACGGTGCCCGTCCGTTAAGAAGAGCGATCCAAAAACATGTCGAGGATCGTTTATCTGAAGAACTCCTCAGAGGAAATATTCATAAAGGACAGCATATTGTTCTTGATGTAGAAGATGGCGAATTTGTCGTAAAAACGACTGCTAAAACGAATTAATATAGAAGACGGAAATGAGGCATACAGCATGTAAGTGTATGCCTCACTTTCATATCAAGAAATAGAACAAGGGAGAGGTCTTACACTATATATGGCTAAAACAAAATCGAAATTCATCTGCCAATCCTGCGGCTACGAGTCTCCAAAATGGATGGGGAAATGTCCGGGCTGCGGTGCTTGGAATACAATGGTGGAAGAAATGATTAAAAAAGCACCGGCCAATCGGAGAGCGGCTTTTTCTCATTCTGTTCAAACTGTACAGAAACCTTCACCTATTACATCAATCGAAACATCAGAAGAACCCCGCGTCAAAACCCAGCTTGGCGAGTTTAACAGAGTACTCGGCGGAGGTGTCGTTAAAGGCTCCCTCGTTTTAATTGGCGGTGATCCTGGTATCGGAAAGTCAACGCTATTACTGCAGGTTTCCGCTCAATTATCAGGCTCATCAAACAGTGTCCTGTATATTTCGGGAGAAGAATCTGTAAAGCAAACGAAGCTGCGAGCAGACCGTCTCGGCATTAATAATCCGTCACTGCATGTTTTATCTGAAACCGATATGGAGTATATTTCGTCTGCTATACAAGAGATGAATCCAGCGTTTGTCGTTGTTGACTCTATTCAAACGGTTTACCAAAGCGATATTACATCGGCTCCAGGCAGTGTGTCACAGGTCAGAGAATGTACCGCTGAGCTGATGAAAATTGCAAAAACAAAAGGTATTCCGATTTTTATCGTAGGGCACGTAACGAAAGAAGGGTCTATTGCAGGTCCAAGACTGTTGGAGCATATGGTTGACACTGTTTTATATTTTGAAGGAGAACGCCACCATACTTTCCGTATTTTGCGGGCTGTAAAAAACCGTTTCGGATCCACAAACGAAATGGGCATTTTCGAAATGCGGGAAGAGGGGCTCACTGAGGTTTTGAATCCTTCGGAAATTTTCTTAGAAGAACGCTCTGCTGGTTCCGCAGGCTCGAGTATCACTGCCTCTATGGAGGGCACTAGACCGATTCTCGTTGAAATTCAGGCACTCATCTCGCCAACAAGCTTTGGCAACCCAAGGCGTATGGCAACGGGAATAGACCATAACAGGGTTTCTCTGTTAATGGCTGTGTTAGAAAAAAGAGTTGGACTGCTGCTGCAAAATCAGGATGCTTATTTGAAAGTGGCTGGCGGCGTTAAGCTTGATGAACCGGCAATTGATCTTGCGATTGTGATTAGTATTGCATCAAGCTTTAGAGACACACCTCCAAATCCTGCAGATTGCTTTATTGGAGAAGTGGGATTAACCGGAGAAGTCCGGCGGGTTTCAAGAATTGAACAGCGTGTGAAAGAAGCGGCAAAGCTTGGTTTTAAACGCATGATCATACCCGCGGCAAATCTGGATGGATGGACAAAACCAAAAGGGATTGAGGTTATCGGAGTAGCAAATGTTGCAGAAGCGCTTCGTACTTCATTAGGAGGATAATAGATGGAAAAAGAGAAAAAAGGGGCGAAACACGAGTTAGACCTGTCATCTATATTGCAGTTTGTTGCTCCGGGTACACCGCTCAGAGCGGGGATGGAAAACGTCTTGAGAGCAAATACAGGCGGTCTGATTGTTGTTGGATATAATGATAAAGTAAAAGAAGTAGTGGACGGCGGCTTTCACATAAACACGGCTTTTTCTCCGGCGCATTTATATGAGCTGGCTAAAATGGATGGAGCGATCATTTTAAGTGATTCTGGTCAAAAGATCCTATACGCGAATACTCAGCTGATGCCGGATGCCACAATTTCTTCATCAGAAACAGGAATGCGGCACAGAACTGCCGAAAGAGTAGCTAAGCAAACTGGCTGTCTTGTAATCGCCATTTCTGAAAGAAGAAATGTCATAACGTTATATCAGGAAAACATGAAGTATACACTAAAAGACATAGGATTTATTTTAACCAAGGCGAACCAAGCCATTCAAACACTTGAAAAGTATAAGACAATCCTCGATAAAACGATTAATGCACTGAACGCGTTAGAGTTTGAGGAACTTGTTACCTTCAGTGATGTCTTGTCTGTCATGCATCGTTATGAAATGGTACTGAGAATCAAAAACGAAATTAATATGTATATCAAAGAGCTGGGGACAGAAGGGCATCTGATCAAACTGCAAGTCATTGAACTGATTACGGATATGGAAGAAGAGGCTGCTTTATTTATTAAGGACTATGTAAAAGAAAAGATTAAAGATCCGTTTGTTCTCTTGAAGGAGCTGCAGGATATGTCCAGTTATGATCTGCTGGATGATTCCATTGTGTATAAGCTTCTCGGTTACCCTGCTTCTACTAATCTTGATGATTATGTATTGCCGAGAGGATACAGGCTGTTAAATAAGATACCGCGTCTTCCGATGCCGATTGTTGAAAATGTTGTAGAAGCATTTGGAGTCCTGCCAAGGATTATTGAGGCGAGTGCAGAAGAATTAGATGAAGTAGAGGGAATCGGTGAAGTACGAGCCCAAAAAATCAAAAAAGGATTAAAACGCCTGCAAGAGAAGCATTATTTAGACAGACAACTGTGATTTCGGTTAAAACCTTATGAATACGGGTATATTAATGTTGGTTTTTGTTTATTCTGATATTCGTAGGATGCATAAGACTTTGTGAAATTAAAATGTTAAAAAAGGAGGTGGGGGTATGTTAAAACGAATAGTTCAGGCGTTCTTCATTATTTTTGGCGGCGTTGTTGGTATATTTTTGATACCTGAATTGTTTGTACTGTTAAATATACAGGACATACCTTTAATAACAAACGCATATACGTCTGCGGCAATAGGAGCAATTATCTTTTTTCTCATCAGTATATGGGGTACAGAATACGTTGTGAACTGGGTGAAGTGGATAGAGGATTCATTGTTAAAAGCGCCGGTTCCAGATTTGTTATTTGGAAGTCTTGGCTTAGTTTTTGGACTTATAATTGCTTATCTTATCGTAAATGTTATTCCTTTAGACAATATACCTTACCGCATATTCAGCACAATAATTCCTGTATTTTTGGCTTTCTTCCTCGGTTATCTCGGCTTCCAGGTGGGCTTTAAGAAAAAGGATGAATTGATCAGCCTGTTTTCCATTTCCGCCAGAATGCAAAAGAAAAAAGGAACAGCTGATGAAGAACATGAGGTTCAAGACAAGAAGCTGAAAATTTTGGACACTAGTGTTATTATTGATGGGAGAATAGCAGATATTTGTCAGACTGGTTTTTTAGAGGGAGTTATCGTGATTCCGCAGTTTGTCCTTGAGGAATTGCAGCATATTGCAGACTCTTCAGATGTTTTAAAACGAAACAGAGGACGCCGCGGTCTTGATATCCTGAACCGCATTCAGAAAGAATTAGACATTGAAGTTGAAATTTACGAAGGCGACTTTGAAGATATTCAGGAGGTTGACAGCAAGCTCGTCAAACTTGCTAAGCTGACATCCGGGGTCGTCGTGACGAATGATTTTAATTTAAATAAAGTGTGCGAGCTTCAGAAGGTAGCAGTATTAAACATTAATGACCTTGCCAATGCGGTCAAGCCTGTTGTGCTTCCTGGCGAGGAAATGAATGTTCAGGTCATTAAGGACGGGAAAGAGCATAATCAGGGAGTTGCCTACTTGGATGACGGTACGATGATTGTCGTTGAAGAAGGACGGAATTATATCGGCAAGCATATTGATGTACTCGTCACAAGTGTGCTGCAGACAGCAGCGGGACGAATGATTTTTGCGAAGCCTAAGCTGTTGGAGAAGGCGCTGTAAAGGGAGAAGAAACAATGAGTTATGATGTGGTGATTCCTGCAGCCGGACAGGGAAAGCGGATGAAGGCAGGGAGAAATAAACTGTTCATTGAGCTGAAGGGAGACCCGGTGATCATACACACGTTAAGAGTGTTTGACAGCCACCGGCAGTGCGATAAAATCATTTTGGTGATTAACGAGCAGGAGCGGGAGCACTTTCAGCAATTGCTGTCCGATTACCCGTTCCAAACTTCAATTGAGCTTGTTGCAGGCGGAGAAGAGCGTCAGCACAGTGTGTATAAGGGGCTGAAAGCCGTAAAGCAGGAAAAGATTGTCCTTGTACATGACGGTGCCCGCCCATTTATAAAACATGAACAAATTGACGAACTGATCGCAGAGGCGGAACAGACAGGAGCGGCCATCCTTGCTGTTCCGGTAAAAGATACGATTAAACGCGTTCAAGATTTACAAGTCAGTGAGACGATTGAACGTTCAAGCTTGTGGGCTGTCCAAACGCCACAAGCTTTTCGTCTTTCTTTATTGATGAAGGCTCACGCTGAGGCTGAGCGCAAGGGATTTTTAGGGACGGATGACGCCAGCCTCGTTGAACAGATGGAAGGCGGTTCGGTCCGTGTTGTAGAAGGCAGCTATACAAATATTAAGCTGACGACGCCAGACGATTTGACGTCAGCTGAAGCTATCATGGAATCAGAAAGTGGGAATAAACATGTTTAGAATTGGACAAGGATTTGATGTGCATCAATTAGTTGAGGGCCGTCCTCTCATTATTGGCGGAATTGAAATCCCGTACGAAAAAGGGCTGCTTGGCCACTCTGATGCAGACGTTTTGCTGCATACCGTCGCTGACGCCTGCCTGGGAGCTGTGGGTGAAGGAGACATCGGCAAGCATTTTCCTGACACAGATCCCGAGTTCAAGGACGCAGATTCTTTCAAATTACTTCAGCATGTCTGGGGAATCGTGAAACAGAAGGGGTATGTCCTTGGGAACATTGATTGCACCATCATAGCGCAAAAGCCGAAGATGCTGCCGTACATAGAAGATATGAGAAAAAGAATTGCTGAAGGCCTTGAGGCAGATGTTTCTCAAGTAAATGTAAAAGCAACAACGACAGAAAAGCTTGGATTTACAGGCCGGGCGGAAGGAATAGCGGCTCAGGCGACAGTACTGATACAAAAAGGCTAACTTGTTTTGATGCCGGGTCTATTTGGTGGTAGAATAGATTCATACATTTTTGCCTGAGGCCATACATGACATGAAAGGAAGTATTTGAAAATGGGAAACGAAGTACGCGTCCGTTATGCACCGAGTCCAACCGGACATTTGCATATTGGAAATGCCAGAACGGCGCTTTTTAATTATTTATTTGCCCGCAATCAAGGCGGTAAGTTTATCATTCGAGTTGAGGATACAGATAAAAAGCGCAATATTGAGGGCGGAGAACAAAGCCAGCTGAATTATCTGAAGTGGCTAGGTATTGACTGGGATGAGAGTGTGGATGTCGGAGGAGAGTACGGCCCATACCGTCAGTCAGAGCGTAACGATATCTATAAAGTGTACTATGAAGAGCTTCTTGAAAAAGGGCTTGCTTATAAATGTTACTGTACGGAAGAAGAGCTTGAAAAAGAGCGTGAAGAACAGATTGCCCGCGGAGAAATGCCTCGTTATTCCGGAAAACACAGAGACCTGACTCAGGAAGAACAGGAGAAATTTATCGCTGAAGGCAGAAAACCAAGTATTCGTTTCCGCGTGCCGGAAGGAAAAATCATCGCCTTCAATGATATCGTAAAAGGCGAAATTTCTTTTGAATCAGATGGCATCGGCGACTTTGTTATTGTGAAAAAGGACGGAACGCCGACTTACAACTTCGCGGTAGCGATTGATGACTACTTAATGAAAATGACACACGTGCTGCGCGGTGAGGATCATATTTCTAACACACCGAAACAGATTATGATTTATCAAGCATTTGGATGGGATATTCCTCAGTTCGGACACATGACGCTGATCGTAAACGAAAGCCGTAAAAAGCTCAGTAAACGTGATGAATCCATTATTCAATTCATCGAGCAGTACAAAGAGCTTGGCTACCTGCCAGAAGCACTGTTCAACTTTATCGGCCTGTTAGGCTGGTCACCGGTTGGAGAAGAAGAGCTTTTCACAAAAGAGCAGTTTATTGAAATTTTTGATGTAAATCGTTTATCTAAATCACCAGCTTTGTTTGATATGCATAAGCTAAAATGGGTTAACAACCAATATGTGAAGAAGCTGGATCTTGATCAGGTTGTTGAACTGACGCTTCCGCATTTGCAAAAAGCGGGCAAAGTTGGCACTGAGCTTTCTGCTGAAGAACAAGAGTGGGTTCGTAAACTGATTTCCCTGTATCATGAGCAATTAAGCTACGGTGCGGAAATTGTTGAGCTGACTGATTTGTTCTTTACGGATGAGATCGAGTATAATCAAGAAGCGAAAGCTGTTCTGGAAGAAGAACAGGTTCCTGAAGTGCTCAGCACATTCGCAGCGAAGCTTGAAGAGCTTGAGGAGTTCACTCCGGATAATATCAAAGCATCAATCAAAGCAGTGCAGAAAGAAACTGGCCATAAAGGGAAAAAACTGTTTATGCCGATTCGTGTTGCTGTAACAGGGCAAACTCACGGTCCGGAACTGCCGCAATCAATTGAATTGATCGGTAAAGAGACTGCAATTCAGCGTTTAAAGAATATCTAAATAAATGATTGTTGACAGGGAAGAGTATAAAGCTTTAGGCCATTACAGAAAGGATCTCCATTGGCTGAGAGAGATCCATGAGCCGGGTTTTAGAAGTGCGCCCTTAAGACCTTTGAAGAACGTTTTTTGAAATCAGTATTCAAAGGCGGCCGCCGCCGTTACAGGCTGAAGTTGGGAGAGCAGAAGTCTGCTTTTCAAACAGAGTGGAACCGCGCGGTTAAAGCGTCTCTGTCATGTTTACATGCAGAGACGCTTTTTTTATTGGGTAGAGGAAATCAGATAGAGAAACGGGGGGAAGCATGTGTTTTTTAGAATGCTCAAAGAAGACATTGATACTGTGTTCGATCAAGATCCCGCAGCAAGAAGCTATTTTGAAGTGATTTTAACTTATTCCGGTTTACATGCTATATGGGCGCATCGGATTGCACATGCTTTATATAAACGAAAATTTTATTTCCTTGCACGCCTTATATCTCAAGTAAGCCGATTTTTTACCGGGATAGAAATCCACCCCGGCGCTACAATCGGGAGAAGATTTTTCATAGACCACGGCATGGGGGTTGTCATTGGGGAGACATGTGAAATCGGCAATAACGTAACCGTTTTTCAGGGGGTTACCCTCGGGGGAACGGGGAAAGAAAAGGGAAAAAGGCACCCAACGATTAAAGATGACGCATTGATAGCCACAGGTGCTAAAGTGCTCGGTTCTATTACGGTCGGTGAAGGCTCAAAGATTGGGGCTGGTTCAGTAGTGCTGCATGATGTTCCTGATTTTTCAACAGTTGTCGGTATCCCTGGACGGGTCGTTGTACAAAATGGCAAGAAAGTAAGACGCGATTTAAACCATCAGGATTTGCCCGATCCAGTTGCTGACCGCTTTAAGTCTTTGGAACAGCAGATTTTAGAGCTGAAGGCAGAACTTGAAGACAGAAAAGAAAGGATCAACCAAAAATGACAATCACACTTTATAATACATTGACTAGACAGAAGGAAACATTCGTTCCTCTTGAAGAGGGAAAAGTGAAAATGTATGTATGCGGACCCACGGTTTACAATTACATTCATATCGGGAACGCGCGTCCGGCAATCGTTTACGATACGGTGCGAAACTATTTAGAGTATAAAGGCTATGATGTGCAGTATGTCTCTAACTTCACAGACGTAGACGATAAATTAATTAAAGCGGCAAATGAACTCGGTGAGGATGTACCCACCATTTCAGAGCGTTTTATTAAAGCATACTTTGAAGACGTAGGTGCGCTCGGCTGCCGAAAAGCCGACCTTCATCCGCGAGTAATGGAGAACATGGATGCCATTATCGAATTCGTAGATCAGCTCGTGAAAAAGGGCTACGCATATGAATCAGAAGGTGACGTATATTTCAAAACCAGAGCATTTGAAGGGTACGGAAAGCTTTCTCAGCAATCAATCGATGAACTTAGATCAGGTGCACGCATCCGAGTCGGCGAGAAAAAAGAAGATGCTCTTGATTTCGCATTGTGGAAAGCGGCAAAAGAAGGAGAAATCTCTTGGGATAGCCCTTGGGGGAAAGGACGTCCGGGCTGGCACATTGAATGCTCAGCAATGGTGAAAAAGTATCTCGGTGACCAGATTGATATCCATGCGGGCGGACAGGATTTAACATTCCCTCACCATGAAAACGAAATTGCGCAATCTGAGGCGCTGACAGGCAAAACGTTTGCGAAGTACTGGCTTCATAATGGTTATATCAATATTGATAATGAAAAAATGTCAAAATCACTAGGCAACTTTGTGCTTGTGCATGACATCATTAAACAGCATGATCCGCAGCTTTTGAGATTCTTTATGCTATCTGTTCATTATCGCCATCCGATTAACTATTCAGAAGAGCTTCTGGAGAATACGAAAAGCGCGTTCAACCGTTTAAAAACAGCGTACAGCAATCTTCAGCACCGTCAGAACAGCAGTACGAATTTAACCGAAGATGACGATCAATGGCTTGAAAAAGTTGAAGAACACCGCAAAGCATTCGAAGAAGCGATGGACGATGATTTTAATACGGCGAATGCCATTTCAGTCTTGTTTGACTTAGCGAAACACGCCAATTATTATCTTCAGAAAGATCATACGGCTGATCATGTGATTACGGCGTTTATTGAGATGTTTGACCGCATTGTTTCTGTCCTCGGTTTTTCGTTGGGTGAGCAGGAACTTCTCGATCAAGAGATTGAAGACTTAATCGAAAAGCGAAATGAAGCGCGCCGGAATCGCGATTTTGCATTGTCAGACCAGATCCGCGACCAGCTGAAAAGCATGAATATCATTCTTGAAGATACGGCTCAAGGCACTCGCTGGAAACGGGGAGAATAACAGATGCTTGAATTTGATACGATAAAAGATTCTAAGCAGCTTAACGGTCTTGCGCTTGCTTATATAGGTGATGCCATTTTTGAAGTGTATGTCAGGCATCACCTGCTTAAGCAGGGCTTTACCAAACCAAATGATCTTCATAAGAAATCAAGCCGGATTGTTTCAGCAAAGTCACAGGCTGAGATCCTATTTTTTCTGCAGAATCAATCATTTTTTACGGAAGAAGAGGAAGCGGTGCTGAAAAGAGGCAGAAATGCCAAGTCAGGGACAATACCTAAAAATACAGATGTTCAGACGTACCGCTACAGTACAGCATTTGAAGCGCTTCTGGGCTACCTTTTTCTAGAGAAAAAAGAGGAACGACTTAGTCAGCTCGTAGCCGAAGCTATACAATTCGGGACGTCAGGGAGGAAAACAAATGAGTCAGCAACATGATTACGTCATAGGGAAAAATGCAGTGATCGAGACGTTAAAATCTGATCGGAAGCTGTATAAGCTGTGGATGGCGGAAAACACCGTAAAGGGACAAGCACAGCAAGTGATTGAGCTTGCCAAAAAGCAGGGAATCACGATTCAATACGTCCCGAGAAAAAAACTCGATCAAATGGTGACAGGACAGCATCAGGGCGTAGTGGCACAGGTTGCAGCGTATGAATATGCAGAACTGGATGATTTATATAAAGCAGCCGAAGAAAAAAATGAACAGCCTTTCTTCCTCATTCTGGACGAGCTTGAAGACCCTCATAATCTTGGTTCCATTATGAGGACAGCAGATGCGGTCGGCGCTCATGGCATCGTCATTCCAAAACGGAGAGCTGTCGGGCTGACAACAACAGTGGCAAAAGCTTCAACAGGAGCAATTGAGCACATTCCTGTAGCAAGAGTCACCAATTTGGCACGGACGTTAGAAGAGATGAAAGAGCGGGGAATCTGGGTTGTCGGAACGGATGCGTCCGCGCGTGAGGATTACCGTAATATGGACGGCAATATGCCTTTGGCTCTAGTCATCGGAAGTGAAGGAAAAGGGATGGGCCGCCTTGTGAAAGAAAAGTGCGATTTTCTCATTAAACTCCCGATGGCCGGAAAGGTAACTTCACTAAATGCATCTGTCGCGGCTGGTCTTTTGATGTATGAAGTCTACCGGAAACGAAACCCTCTGGGAGAATAAAGACCCATGGATATCCTGTTAGTAGACGGGTACAACATGATTGGAGCCTGGCCGCAGCTGAAGGATTTAAAAGCGAACAGTTTTGAAGAGGCGAGAGACGTACTGATTCAGAAAATGGCGGAATATCAATCGTATACAGGAAACAGGGTTATTGTTGTTTTTGACGCGCATCTCGTAAAAGGGCTTGAGAAAAAACAGACCAACCATAGAGTTGAAGTAATTTTTACAAAAGAAAATGAGACGGCTGATGAGCGGATAGAAAAGCTCGCTCAGGCTTTGAATAATATTGCGACTCAAATTCACGTTGCGACCTCTGACTATACTGAGCAGTGGGCGATTTTCGGACAGGGGGCATTGCGGAAATCGGCCCGGGAGCTTCTGAGAGAGGTAGAAACGATTGAAAGGCGAATAGAGAGACGGGTAAGAAAAATCACTTCCGAAAAGCCGGCGGGTAAAATTGCTTTATCGGAAGAGGTTTTGAAAACGTTTGAAAAGTGGAGGCGGGGAGACTTAGATTAAGTTGACGCTTTTTTGCCCAATACTGTATAATATTTCTATCTACGTGCGCCGGGGGGATCGGAGTGAATCTACAGAACAACAAGGGAAAATTCAACAAAGAGCAGTTTTGCCAGTTGGAGGACGAGCAGGTCATTGAAAAGGTTCATGTTGGGGACAGTGATGCGTTAGATTACTTGATTACGAAGTACCGAAACTTTGTTCGGGCAAAAGCAAGATCCTATTTCTTAATAGGGGCGGACAGAGAGGATATTGTTCAGGAAGGCATGATAGGCCTCTATAAGTCTATTCGTGACTTCAAAGAGGACAAGCTTACCTCATTCAAAGCTTTTGCAGAATTATGTATTACCCGCCAAATTATTACCGCAATAAAGACAGCTACTCGCCAGAAACACATTCCTTTGAATTCCTACGTCTCATTAGATAAACCGATCTTTGATGAAGAATCAGACCGAACGCTGCTGGATGTCATTTCAGGAGCGAAAACCTTAAATCCTGAGGAAATGATCATTAATCAGGAAGAATTTGATGATATTGAAATGAAAATGGGAGAACTATTAAGTGATTTAGAGAGAAAAGTACTCGTCTTATATCTCGACGGGAGAAGTTACCAAGAGATTTCTGATGAACTGAACCGACATGTGAAATCGATCGACAATGCCCTTCAGCGTGTGAAACGCAAGCTGGAGAAGTACTTGGAAATTCGCGAAATCAGTTTGTAATAGGAATTTATGCTATATTGACAGTATTTTTCTGACTATGATATGTTACTAAAGATAAGAACTAATGTCTATTTAGAAAAAGGTGTAATGACATGAGAAAAAAGATTACGTTAGCATGCAAGACATGCGGAAACCGTAATTATACGACAATGAAGAGCTCTGCATCAGCGGCTGAGCGATTAGAAGTAAAGAAATACTGCAGTACTTGCAATTCACATACAGCTCATCTTGAAACAAAATAGTTTTTGCGCTTTTAAATTGTGGAGGTCTTTTACATGCGTATTATGAAATTCTTTAAAGATGTTGGGAAAGAAATGAAAAAGGTAAGCTGGCCTAAAGGAAAAGAGTTAACGCGTTATACCATTACGGTAATTTCAACAGTTATCTTTTTTGTTATCTTTTTTGCCCTCCTTGACACAGGAATTTCTCAATTAATTCGTTTAATAGTTGAATAATGATCAGCAATACGTGCTATAATAGATCATAATATTACTTGCCAAAACCCGTTCAGCGGGTTTTTTATTGTGGCTTAAAATGAAAGTTATCATAGGCTTGCCGCCTATTTTTTGAAGCGTTATGGTAATTCACTAAAACCAAATGCGGGGAGGGAAGGACTGGACAGTCCTGAATAGAATGGAAAAGAATTGGTATGTTGTTCACACGTACTCTGGTTATGAGAATAAAGTAAAAGCCAACTTGGAAAAGCGTGTTGAATCAATGGGGATGCAGGATAAAATTTTCCGTGTAGTCGTACCCGAAGAAGAAGAAACGGATATCAAAAACGGCAAGAAAAAAGTCGTGAAAAAGAAAGTATTCCCTGGTTATGTGCTTGTTGAAATTGTAATGACAGACGACTCTTGGTATGTCGTCCGCAACACGCCGGGCGTTACTGGATTCGTAGGATCTGCCGGGTCAGGTTCAAAACCGACGCCGCTTCTTCCGGGGGAAGCAGAAACCATTCTGAAGAGAATGGGCATGGATGAACGAAAAACTGATATTGACTTTGAACTGAAAGAGACAGTGAAAGTAATAGACGGACCTTTTGCTAACTTTACAGGATCAATTGAAGAGATTGATTATGATAAAAGCAAGGTCAAAGTTTTCGTTAATATGTTTGGCCGTGAAACGCCGGTTGAGCTGGAATTTACCCAAATCGATAAATTGTAATGTGAAAAAACTTGAAATTGCTATATATAAATGATAATATAGCAAAGGTACGTCTTGGACTTATCCAAGGCAACTAGCATGATATTTCGTCATTCATATAAAGAATGAAACCTTGAGTGGGAGGGTTTACCCTATTACCACATCACGGACTTAAGGAGGTGTGTCTCGTGGCTAAAAAAGTAGTTAAAGTTGTAAAATTGCAAATTCCTGCTGGAAAAGCTAACCCAGCACCACCAGTTGGACCTGCACTTGGTCAAGCCGGTGTTAACATCATGGGATTCTGTAAGGAGTTTAACGCTCGTACAGCTGACCAAGCTGGTTTAATCATTCCTGTTGAAATTTCGGTTTACGAAGACCGTTCATTTACATTTATTACAAAAACTCCACCTGCTGCAGTATTGCTTAAAAAAGCAGCTGGAATTGAGTCTGGTTCTGGTGAACCAAACCGTAATAAAGTGGCAACCGTTAAGCGCGATAAAGTACGCGAAATCGCTGAAACGAAAATGCCTGACTTAAACGCAGCAGACGTTGAAGCGGCAATGCGCATGGTTGAAGGTACTGCCCGCAGTATGGGTATTGTAATCGAGGATTAATTTGTTTCTTGTCGGGTTGCGAGTTTTAACAAGTTCGCAACCCTTATTCGTGGGAGGTTATTCCGCTATAACCACATAAGGAGGAAATTTTAAAATGGCTAAAAAAGGTAAAAAGTACGTTGAAGCTGCTAAGCTTGTAGACCGTTCTAAAGCTTACGACGTCTCTGAAGCAGTAGCTCTCGTTAAAAAAACAAACACAGCTAAATTCGACGCTACAGTTGAAGTGGCTTTCCGTTTAGGGGTTGACCCTCGTAAAAACGACCAGCAAATCCGTGGAGCAGTTGTGCTTCCAAACGGAACTGGTAAAACTCAGCGCGTTCTCGTTTTCGCAAAAGGCGAAAAAGCGAAAGAAGCTGAAGCTGCTGGTGCAGATTTCGTAGGCGATACTGACTACATCAACAAAATTCAACAAGGCTGGTTCGATTTCGATGTTATCGTAGCTACACCTGACATGATGGGTGAAGTTGGTAAAATCGGTCGTGTACTTGGACCAAAAGGTTTAATGCCAAACCCTAAAACTGGTACAGTTACTTTCGAAGTTGAAAAAGCTATCGGCGAAATCAAAGCTGGTAAAGTTGAATACCGCGTTGATAAAGCTGGAAACATTCATGTTCCTATCGGTAAAGTTTCTTTCGAGGATGAAAAACTTGTTGAGAACTTCACAACAATGTACGATACAATCCTTAAAGCTAAACCTGCTGCAGCTAAAGGCGTTTACGTGAAAAACGTTGCTGTAACTTCTACTATGGGACCTGGTGTCAAAGTAGACTCTTCAACTTTTAACGTAAAATAATATTGACATGACATCAACATTCTGATATTATTCAAAATGTTGTAAAATAGAATATCATTTATACCGTAGACAGTAGGGGCCTAACCGCTTAATTATCCTACCGAGGTGTATATTATCACAGCTATTACGTTACGTATGCTTGTATATACAGCCTCCATGTCTCATGGAGGCTTTTTATATGGAATCCGTCGTCTCAGTCGTGATCACCTAACGGTATAAGTGTTACACAAGAATCTACAGGAGGTGTAACCATGAGCAGCGCAATTGAAATAAAAAAAGTTGTTGTTGAAGAAATTGCTTCTAAACTGAAAGAAAGTAAATCAACGATCATCGTTGACTATCGCGGACTTAACGTTTCTGAAGTAACTGAACTTCGTAAACAGCTTCGCGAAGCTAACGTTGAGTTCAAAGTTTACAAAAATACGATGACTCGCCGTGCGGTTGAACAAGCTGAGCTTAATGGTTTGAATGATTTCTTAACTGGACCGAACGCGATCGCATTCAGCACTGAAGATGTTGTCGCTCCGGCTAAAGTTCTTAATGACTTCGCTAAAAATCACGAAGCTCTTGAAATCAAAGCTGGCGTTATCGAAGGTAAAGTTTCTACTGTTGAAGAAGTGAAAGCTCTTGCTGAACTTCCATCACGCGAAGGCTTGCTTTCTATGTTGCTTAGCGTACTTCAAGCTCCAGTTCGCAACCTTGCTCTTGCTGCAAAAGCTGTGGCAGAACAAAAGGAAGAACAAGGCGCTTAATCTAATCAGTTTTTCATAAATTAAAACAAAATGGAGGAATTACAAATGGCTTTAAATATCGAAGAAATCATTGCTTCCGTTAAAGAAGCAACTGTACTTGAATTGAACGACCTAGTAAAAGCAATCGAAGAAGAATTTGGCGTAACTGCTGCTGCTCCTGTAGCTGTAGCTGGCGGAGCTGCTGCTGGCGGAGCTGCTGAAGAGCAAAGCGAATTCGATCTTATCCTTGCTGGTGCAGGATCTCAAAAAATCAAAGTTATCAAAGTTGTACGTGAAATCACTGGTCTTGGCTTGAAAGAAGCTAAAGAACTTGTTGACAACACTCCAAAACCACTTAAAGAAGGTATTGCTAAAGAAGAAGCTGAAGAGCTTAAAGCTAAACTTGAAGAAGTTGGCGCTTCTGTAGAAGTTAAGTAATCTTCACTTACCTGTAGGGGAAGCTCGCTTTTATGAGGCGAGCTTTTTCTTTGCCATTCTTTAAGCCATGAAAAAAGGAGGTTCTAATAATGAGTGAGCACTATTATTCAGAAAAACCTTCAGTGAAAAGCAACAAGCAAACCTGGTCTTTTAGGCTTCGGAATAAAGATTTCACGTTTACCAGCGACAGCGGGGTTTTTTCTAAAAAAGAAGTTGATTTCGGCTCCCGCCTGCTGATTGATTCTTTTGAAGAGCCTGAGGTTGAGGGCGGCATTTTGGATGTAGGCTGCGGATACGGCCCGATTGGTTTATCGCTCGCCAGCGACTTTAAAGACCGGACTATCCACATGATTGACGTTAATGAGAGAGCCGTAGAACTATCAAATGAAAATGCGGAACATAACGGAATAACAAACGTTAAGATTTATCAAAGCGATTTGTTTTCAAACGTTGATTCTGCTCAAACATTTGCTTCTATTCTTACAAATCCCCCAATCCGAGCCGGAAAAAAAGTTGTCCATGCTATCTTTGAGAAAAGCGCTGAACACTTAAAAGCTTCAGGTGAATTGTGGATCGTCATACAGAAAAAGCAAGGCGCGCCTTCTGCCATTGAAAAGCTCGAGGAACTGTTCGATGAGGTTTCCGTCGTTCAAAAAAAGAAAGGCTATTATATCATAAAAGCAAAAAAAGTTTGACTCGGTATTTTAACTATGTTAATATTGTAAAATGCCAATGTATATATTTTGCTTGATATGATGAATTGTCAATATCTATGTATAAATTATACAAGTATGGAAATGCTAATAAAATCGGTATTTGTTTTTGGATGTGGTTTTCTTAATTAGAAACCCTTTTTTCTTTTGTCTTGTAAAAGTATTTTCTTTCTTTGGAAGAAATGCTTATTACACATATAATACGCATGATTTGAGGGGTGAATCAGTTGACAGGTCAACTAGTTCAGTATGGACGACACCGCCAGCGCAGAAGCTATGCTCGCATTAGCGAAGTGTTAGAATTACCAAATCTCATTGAAATTCAAACCTCTTCTTATCAGTGGTTTCTTGATGAGGGTCTTAGAGAGATGTTTCAAGACATATCACCAATTGAGGATTTCACTGGTAACCTCTCTCTTGAGTTCATTGATTATAGTTTAGGTGAGCCTAAATATCCTGTAGAGGAATCAAAAGAACGTGATGTGACTTACTCAGCTCCGCTAAGAGTGAAGGTTCGTTTAATTAACAAAGAAACTGGAGAGGTAAAAGACCAAGATGTCTTCATGGGTGATTTCCCTATTATGACAGATACAGGTACTTTTATCATTAACGGTGCGGAACGTGTTATCGTTTCCCAGCTTGTTCGGTCTCCAAGTGTATATTTCAGTGGTAAAGTAGACAAAAACGGTAAAAAAGGTTTTACCGCAACTGTCATTCCAAACCGTGGCGCATGGTTAGAATACGAAACTGATGCGAAAGATGTTGTTTATGTCCGCATTGATCGCACACGTAAGTTGCCGGTTACGGTTCTTTTGCGTGCTCTCGGCTTCGGCTCCGATCAAGAGATTCTTGATCTCATAGGAGAAAACGAATATCTGCGAAATACGCTTGATAAAGATAACACAGAAAACAGCGACAAAGCGTTGCTGGAAATTTACGAGCGTCTCCGTCCTGGAGAGCCGCCTACAGTAGAAAATGCGAAAAGCTTGCTTGATTCTCGTTTCTTTGATCCGAAACGATACGATCTTGCCAATGTAGGACGCTATAAAATTAATAAAAAACTTCATATTAAGAATCGCCTCTTCAATCAGAGACTTGCTGAAACGCTTGTTGATCCTGAAACAGGAGAAATCCTTGCTGAAAAAGGCCAGATTCTTGATAGAAGAACGCTTGATAAAGTACTGCCATACTTAGAAAACGGAATCGGTTTCCGAAAGCTGTATCCGAATGGCGGCGTTGTTGAAGATGAAGTGACTCTTCAATCAATTAAAATCTTTGCTCCGACTGATCAAGAAGGAGAACAGGTTATCAATGTAATCGGCAATGCTTACATCGAAGAAGAGATTAAAAACATCACGCCTGCTGATATTATTTCTTCAATCAGCTACTTCTTCAACCTGCTGCACGGAGTAGGCGACACAGATGATATCGATCATCTTGGAAACCGCCGTTTACGTTCTGTAGGCGAGCTTCTCCAGAACCAATTCCGTATCGGTTTAAGCCGTATGGAGCGTGTGGTTCGTGAGAGAATGTCAATTCAAGATACGAATACAATTACGCCTCAGCAGCTGATCAATATTCGTCCTGTTATTGCGTCCATTAAAGAGTTCTTTGGAAGCTCACAGCTTTCTCAATTCATGGATCAGACGAACCCGCTTGCTGAATTAACGCACAAGCGTCGTCTGTCAGCATTAGGACCGGGCGGATTGACACGTGAGCGTGCCGGAATGGAAGTGCGTGACGTTCACTACTCCCACTATGGCCGTATGTGTCCGATTGAAACGCCTGAGGGCCCGAACATCGGTTTGATCAACTCACTATCATCTTATGCAAAAGTAAACCGTTTTGGCTTTATTGAAACGCCATATCGCCGCGTTGACCCTGAAACAGGGAAGGTAACGGGCAGAATCGATTACTTAACTGCTGATGAAGAGGATAACTATGTTGTCGCTCAAGCGAATGCTCGTCTTGATGACGAAGGCGCCTTTATTGATGACAGCATCGTAGCTCGTTTCCGCGGGGAGAACACTGTTGTTTCCAGAAACCGTGTAGACTACATGGATGTATCGCCTAAGCAGGTTGTATCTGCTGCGACAGCATGTATCCCGTTCTTAGAAAACGATGACTCCAACCGTGCCCTCATGGGAGCGAACATGCAGCGTCAGGCTGTGCCTTTGATGCAACCGGAAGCGCCATTTGTTGGAACTGGTATGGAATACGTATCAGGAAAAGACTCTGGTGCCGCTGTTATTTGTAAACACCCTGGTATCGTTGAACGCGTAGAAGCGAAAAACGTTTGGGTTCGCCGTTATGAAGAAGTAGACGGTCAAAAAGTAAAAGGAAACCTGGATAAATACAGCCTGCTGAAATTTGTCCGCTCTAACCAAGGTACGTGCTACAACCAGCGTCCGATCGTAAGTGTCGGCGATGAAGTGGTAAAAGGAGAAATCCTTGCTGACGGTCCTTCTATGGAGCTTGGTGAACTTGCACTTGGCCGTAACGTAATGGTCGGCTTCATGACATGGGATGGCTACAACTATGAGGATGCCATCATCATGAGTGAACGCCTAGTGAAGGATGATGTTTATACATCTATCCACATTGAAGAATACGAATCAGAAGCACGTGATACGAAACTTGGACCTGAAGAAATCACTCGCGATATTCCAAACGTCGGTGAAGATGCGCTTCGCAATCTTGATGACCGCGGAATCATCCGTATTGGGGCAGAAGTAAAAGACGGAGATCTTCTTGTTGGTAAAGTAACGCCTAAAGGCGTAACTGAACTGACTGCAGAAGAACGCCTTCTTCACGCCATTTTTGGCGAGAAAGCCCGCGAGGTTCGTGATACTTCTCTTCGTGTGCCTCACGGCGGCGGCGGAATTATCCATGACGTTAAAGTCTTCAACCGTGAAGACGGAGACGAACTTCCTCCAGGTGTTAACCAGTTAGTACGCGTATATATCGTTCAGAAACGTAAGATTTCTGAAGGGGATAAAATGGCCGGTCGTCACGGTAACAAAGGTGTTATCTCTAAGATTCTTCCTGAAGAGGATATGCCTTACCTTCCTGACGGCACACCGATTGATATCATGCTTAACCCGCTGGGCGTACCATCACGTATGAACATCGGGCAGGTATTGGAACTTCACATGGGTATGGCCGCTCGTTACCTTGGCATTCACATTGCATCTCCTGTATTTGACGGAGCGCGAGAAGAGGATGTCTGGGAAACACTTGAAGAAGCCGGCATGTCTCGTGACGCCAAAACAGTACTTTACGACGGACGTACTGGAGAGCCGTTTGATAACCGTGTATCTGTCGGTATCATGTACATGATCAAACTAGCTCACATGGTTGACGATAAACTTCATGCACGCTCTACAGGTCCTTACTCACTTGTTACGCAGCAGCCTCTTGGCGGTAAAGCGCAATTTGGCGGACAGCGTTTTGGTGAGATGGAGGTTTGGGCACTTGAAGCTTACGGTGCGGCTTATACTCTTCAAGAAATTCTGACTGTTAAGTCTGATGACGTGGTTGGACGTGTGAAAACATACGAAGCCATCGTTAAAGGCGACAATGTTCCTGAACCAGGTGTTCCGGAATCATTCAAAGTATTAATCAAAGAACTTCAAAGCTTAGGTATGGATGTCAAAATCCTTTCTGGTGATGAAGAAGAAATAGAAATGAGAGATTTAGAAGACGAAGAAGATGCGAAACAAGCTGACGGCCTGGCATTATCAGGTGATGAAGAGCCGGAAGAAACAGCATCTGCAGACGTTGAACGCGATGTAGTAACAAAAGAATAATCTCTAGTTATAAAGGCAAGTGACATCGGTTAATCCGAAGATAAAAAGGGAGGTAGGCCCCTTGCTAGATGTGAACAATTTTGAGTATATGAACATCGGTCTTGCTTCACCAGATAAAATCCGTTCATGGTCTTTTGGTGAAGTGAAAAAGCCTGAAACGATAAACTATCGTACGTTAAAACCTGAAAAGGACGGTCTATTCTGCGAACGCATTTTCGGACCTACTAAGGACTGGGAATGTCATTGCGGGAAGTACAAGCGAGTTCGTTATAAAGGCGTAGTTTGTGACCGCTGCGGAGTCGAAGTAACACGGGCTAAAGTCCGTCGTGAGAGAATGGGGCACATTGAACTGGCTGCCCCAGTTTCCCACATTTGGTATTTCAAAGGTATTCCAAGCCGTATGGGTCTTGTGCTGGATATGTCACCTCGTGCTTTAGAAGAAGTCATTTACTTTGCTTCTTACGTTGTAACTGATCCGGCGAATACACCGCTTGAAAAGAAACAGCTTCTGTCTGAGAAAGAATACCGTGCTTATCTTGATAAATACGGTAATAAATTCCAAGCATCTATGGGTGCTGAAGCAATTCATAAACTTCTTCAAGATATCGATCTTGTCAAAGAAGTTGATATGTTAAAAGAAGAGCTGAAAACTTCACAAGGACAACGACGTACTCGTGCGATCAAACGTCTTGAAGTTTTAGAAGCCTTCCGTAACTCAGGAAACAAGCCTTCTTGGATGATCCTTGATGTGCTTCCTGTTATTCCTCCGGAGCTTAGACCGATGGTTCAGCTAGATGGCGGACGTTTTGCGACTTCTGATTTGAATGACCTTTATCGTCGTGTCATCAACCGTAACAATCGTTTGAAACGCCTTTTGGACCTTGGTGCGCCTAGCATCATCGTTCAAAACGAAAAGCGTATGCTTCAAGAGGCTGTCGATGCCCTAATTGACAACGGCCGCCGCGGACGCCCTGTAACAGGTCCTGGTAACAGACCGTTAAAATCTCTTTCTCACATGCTGAAAGGGAAGCAAGGCCGTTTCCGTCAAAACCTTCTTGGTAAACGTGTCGATTACTCCGGACGTTCTGTAATCGTTGTTGGTCCTCATTTGAAAATGTACCAATGCGGATTACCGAAGGAAATGGCGCTTGAACTTTTCAAACCTTTCGTTATGAAAGAACTTGTTGAAAAAGGTCTTGCTCACAACATTAAGAGTGCGAAACGCAAAATTGAGCGCGTACAGCCTGAAGTTTGGGATGTACTAGAATCAGTTATTAAGGAGCACCCGGTACTGCTGAACCGTGCCCCTACACTTCACAGATTAGGTATCCAGGCGTTTGAACCAACGCTTGTTGAAGGACGCGCAATCCGTCTTCACCCGCTCGTATGTACAGCTTACAACGCTGACTTTGACGGTGACCAAATGGCGGTTCACGTACCATTATCTGCTGAAGCACAAGCTGAAGCACGCATCTTGATGCTTGCTGCTCAAAACATCTTGAACCCTAAAGATGGTAAACCGGTTGTAACACCGTCTCAGGATATGGTACTGGGTAACTATTACCTGACACTTGAGCGTGCCGGTGCTGTCGGTGAAGGTATGGTCTTCAAGAATACAGACGAAGCGCTTCTTGCTTATCAAAACGGATATGTTCACCTTCATACGAGAGTAGCTGTTGCAGCTAACTCACTTAAGAATGTGACATTTACCGAAGAACAGCGCTCAAAATTGTTAATTACAACTGTCGGTAAGCTTGTCTTCAATGAAATTCTTCCGGAATCATTCCCTTACATGAATGAACCAACGAAGAGCAACATTGAAGAGAAAACACCTGACCGTTTCTTCTTAGAAAAAGGTGCTGACGTTAAAGCTGTTATCGCACAGCAGCCAATCAATGCGCCGTTTAAAAAAGGCATTCTGGGTAAAATCATCGCGGAAATCTTTAAACGATTCCATATTACGGAAACGTCTAAAATGCTTGACCGCATGAAAAACCTAGGTTTCAAATATTCAACAAAAGCTGGTATTACAGTTGGGGTTTCTGACATCGTCGTACTCGATGATAAACAAGAAATTCTTGAAGAAGCGCAAAGCAAAGTTGACAACGTTATGAAGCAGTTCCGCCGCGGTCTTATCACTGAAGAAGAACGCTATGAGAGAGTCATCTCTATCTGGAGTGCTGCAAAAGACGTTATCCAAGGCAAACTGATGAAATCACTTGATGAACTCAACCCGATCTACATGATGAGTGACTCTGGTGCCCGTGGTAACGCGTCTAACTTTACGCAGCTTGCCGGAATGCGCGGCCTGATGGCCAACCCGGCTGGACGTATCATTGAGTTGCCGATCAAATCAAGTTTCCGTGAAGGTCTGACAGTATTGGAGTACTTTATCTCCACACACGGTGCGCGTAAAGGTCTTGCCGATACCGCTCTTAAAACTGCTGACTCAGGTTACCTTACACGCCGTCTCGTTGACGTTGCGCAGGATGTTATCATTCGTGAAACTGATTGCGGAACTGACCGAGGCATTCTTGCTAAGCCACTTAAAGAAGGAACTGAAACAATTGAGCGCTTAGAAGAACGCTTAATCGGACGTTTTGCAAGAAAACAAGTGAAGCACCCTGAAACAGGTGAAGTGCTTGTGAATGAAAACGAACTGATCGATGAAGATAAAGCACTGGAGATTGTCGAAGCCGGCATTGAAGAAGTGTGGATCCGTTCTGCCTTCACATGTAATACGCCTCATGGTGTATGTAAACGATGCTATGGCCGAAATCTTGCAACTGGCTCCGATGTTGAAGTCGGTGAAGCTGTCGGAATCATTGCTGCCCAATCAATCGGTGAGCCTGGTACACAGTTAACAATGCGTACATTCCATACAGGCGGGGTTGCCGGAGACGATATCACACAGGGTCTTCCGCGTATCCAAGAGCTTTTCGAAGCGCGTAATCCGAAAGGTCAGGCAACAATTACAGAAATCGACGGTACAGTCGTTGAGATCAATGAAGTTCGTGACAAGCAACAGGAAATTGTGGTTCAAGGCGCAGTGGAAACACGTTCTTATACGGCACCTTACAACTCCCGCTTGAAAGTAGCGGAAGGAGATAAAATTACTCGAGGCCAAGTACTGACAGAAGGTTCAATCGATCCGAAAGAACTTCTTAAAGTGACTGACCTGACGACTGTTCAAGAGTATCTTCTCCATGAGGTTCAAAAGGTTTACCGTATGCAGGGTGTTGAAATCGGAGATAAACACGTAGAAGTAATGGTTCGCCAGATGCTTCGCAAAGTACGCGTAATTGATGCCGGTGACACTGATGTGCTTCCAGGTACATTGCTTGATATTCACCAATTTACTGAAGCGAACAAAAAGGTATTACTTGAAGGCAATCGACCTGCTACAGGCCGTCCTGTCTTACTCGGTATTACAAAAGCATCTCTTGAAACTGATTCATTCTTATCTGCTGCTTCCTTCCAGGAAACAACACGTGTCCTTACAGATGCAGCGATCAAAGGTAAGCGTGACGAGCTTCTCGGCTTGAAAGAGAATGTTATCATCGGTAAGCTTGTTCCAGCTGGTACAGGAATGATGAAATACCGTAAAGTAAAACCAGTATCAAATGTTCAGCCGACTGACGATATGGTCCCGGTTGAATAACTGATTTAATTCTGCTGAAAGACTGCAAAAACAGTCTTTCAGCAGATATATTTATGAAAAAGTCACTCTATGAGAAGAACGAATCTAAAAAATGTCATACCTTGTTGACATTCGTCTCCTAGAATGATAATATAACCAAGGTGCTCGAAATAAACCTGTTACTTTGGAGGATATGTTTATGTCTTATGATAAAGTATCACAGGCCAAATCAATTATTATTGGTACGAAGCAAACAGTGAAAGCTCTAAAGCGAGGTTCAGTAAAGGAAGTAGTCGTTGCAAAAGACGCAGATCCGATACTCACGTCAAGTGTTGTTTCACTTGCTGAAGATCAAGGTATCTCTGTCTCAATGGTTGAATCCATGAAAAAGCTCGGCAAAGCCTGCGGAATTGAGGTAGGAGCAGCCGCTGTTGCCATTATTTTATAACGTACTTTTGTTTTTGCGTAAGATTCCATCTTGTGTAAAGACATTGTTTTTTGCCTTTTGATGAACCACCTGGGTATGTGGGTTATAAAACGTAATGAAGGGAGGAAAAATTCATGCCTACAATTAATCAGCTAATTCGCAAAGGACGCGTGAGTAAAGTAGAAAACTCAAAGTCTCCTGCACTTAACAAAGGATACAACAGCTTTAAAAAAGAGCACACTAACGTATCTTCTCCACAAAAACGCGGGGTATGTACTCGTGTTGGTACAATGACACCGAAAAAACCGAACTCAGCACTTCGTAAATATGCTCGTGTTCGTTTGACTAACGGAATCGAGGTTACTGCTTACATTCCTGGTATCGGTCACAACCTGCAAGAGCACAGTGTTGTACTTATCCGCGGCGGACGTGTAAAAGACTTACCAGGGGTACGTTACCACATCGTTCGTGGTGCGCTTGATACTGCTGGAGTTGAAAATCGTGCACAAGGCCGTTCTAAATACGGTACGAAAAAACCTAAAGCAAAATAATATACGAAAATACGCATAATTGATGAAGGGAGGATATTCAGATGCCACGTAAAGGTCCTGTAGCAAAAAGAGATGTTTTACCTGATCCGATTTACAACTCTAAGCTTGTATCTCGTTTAATCAACAAAATGATGATCGATGGTAAAAAAGGTAAGTCTCAAACGATCCTATACAAGTCATTCGATATCATTAAAGAACGTACTGGCAATGATGCAATGGAGGTTTTCGAACAAGCATTGAAAAACATCATGCCTGTACTTGAAGTAAAAGCACGCCGTGTAGGTGGTGCGAACTACCAAGTTCCTGTAGAAGTTCGTCCTGAACGTCGTACGACTCTTGGACTTCGCTGGTTAGTTAACTACGCTCGTCTTCGTGGAGAAAAAACGATGGAAGAGCGTTTAGCTAACGAAATCCTTGACGCAGCTAACAACACTGGTGCTGCTGTTAAGAAACGTGAAGACACTCATAAGATGGCTGAAGCAAACAAAGCATTTGCTCACTATCGCTGGTAGGATTTATAGATTAACAAAACACAATTTCCTAATAAGGAAGGAGAAATTACCCAATGGCAAGAGAGTTCTCCTTAGAAAAAACTCGTAATATCGGTATCATGGCTCACATCGATGCCGGTAAAACGACTACTACAGAACGTATCTTGTTCTATACTGGTCGTATCCACAAAATTGGTGAAACTCATGAAGGAGCTTCACAAATGGACTGGATGGAGCAGGAACAAGAACGTGGTATCACAATCACTTCCGCTGCGACTACTGCACAGTGGAAAGGATACCGCGTAAACATCATCGATACTCCAGGACACGTAGACTTCACAGTTGAAGTTGAACGTTCTCTTCGTGTACTTGATGGTGCTGTTGCTGTACTTGACGCGCAATCAGGCGTTGAGCCTCAAACAGAAACTGTTTGGCGTCAGGCAACAACTTATGGAGTACCGCGTATCGTTTTTGTTAACAAAATGGACAAAATCGGTGCAGACTTCCTTTACTCTGTAGGAACTTTAAGAGACCGTCTTCAAGCAAACGCTCATGCAATTCAATTGCCGATCGGTGCTGAAGATAACTTCGAAGGTATCATTGACCTTGTAGAAAACGTTGCGTATTTCTACGAAGATGACCTCGGAACTCGTTCTGATGCAAAAGAAATCCCTGAAGAGTACAAAGAGCAAGCTGAAGAGCTTCGCAACAGCCTTATTGAAGCTGTATGTGAGCTTGATGAAGAGCTTATGGATAAGTACCTTGAGGGTGAAGAAATCACAATTGACGAGTTAAAAGCAGGAATTCGTAAAGGTACATTAAATGTTGAATTCTACCCTGTTCTTGTTGGTTCTGCCTTCAAAAACAAAGGTGTTCAACTAGTACTTGATGCTGTTCTTGACTACCTTCCTGCACCAACTGACGTTGCTGCAATCAAAGGTACACGTCCTGATACAAATGAAGAGATTGAGCGTCATTCTTCTGACGAAGAGCCATTCTCTGCATTAGCATTTAAAGTTATGACTGACCCTTACGTTGGTAAGTTGACGTTCTTCCGTGTGTACTCTGGAACACTTGATTCTGGTTCATACGTGAAAAACTCTACTAAAGGCAAACGTGAGCGTGTTGGACGTATTCTTCAAATGCACGCTAACAGCCGTGAAGAAATCTCTACTGTATACGCAGGGGATATCGCAGCTGCTGTAGGTCTAAAAGATACAACTACTGGAGATACTCTATGTGATGAGAAGGATCTTGTTATCCTTGAGTCAATGGAATTCCCAGAACCAGTTATCGACGTTGCTATTGAGCCTAAATCAAAAGCTGACCAAGATAAAATGGGTATCGCTTTAGCGAAACTTGCTGAAGAAGATCCTACATTCCGTACTCAAACAAACCCAGAAACTGGCCAAACGATCATCTCTGGTATGGGTGAACTTCACCTTGATATCATTGTTGACCGTATGAAACGCGAATTTAAAGTAGAAGCCAATGTTGGTGCTCCTCAAGTTGCGTACCGTGAAACATTCCGTACCGGTGCAAAAGTTGAAGGTAAATTCGTACGTCAGTCTGGTGGACGCGGTCAGTTCGGACACGTTTGGATCGAATTCGAACCAAACGAAGAAGGCGCTGGCTTTGAATTTGAAAATGCGATTGTCGGTGGGGTCGTTCCTCGTGAATACATCCCAGCTGTTCAAGCAGGTCTGGAAGATGCACTCGAAAATGGTGTACTAGCAGGCTTCCCGCTTATCGACATTAAAGCTAAACTTTTCGACGGTTCTTACCATGATGTTGACTCAAACGAAATGGCATTTAAAGTCGCTGCTTCTATGGCATTGAAAAATGCAGTCAGCAAATGTAACCCAGTTCTTCTTGAACCAATCATGAAAGTGGAAGTGGTTATTCCAGAAGAATATATGGGAGATATCATGGGTGATATCACTTCACGTCGCGGACGCGTAGAAGGTATGGAAGCACGCGGTAACGCTCAAGTTGTTCGTGCTATGGTTCCTCTTGCTGAAATGTTCGGTTACGCTACTGCACTTCGTTCTAATACGCAAGGTCGCGGTACGTTCACTATGCACATGGATCACTACGAAGAAGTGCCGAAGAGCGTCGCAGAAGAAATTATCAAAAAAAATAAAGGCGAATAATTGATTTTGCCGCTTAACTCAAGTATAACTACTATTGTAAGATGAGGAAGTGAAAGCTTTCTTTCACTTCCTATCACTCTATACATTACTAATTAAAAGCTCTTAAGGAGGATTTTAGAATGGCTAAAGAAAAATTCGACCGTTCCAAATCACATGCCAATATTGGTACAATTGGACACGTTGACCATGGTAAAACAACTTTAACTGCTGCTATCACAACAGTACTTCATAAGAAATCTGGTAAAGGTACAGCTATGGCGTACGATCAAATTGATGGTGCTCCAGAAGAACGCGAGCGCGGTATCACAATTTCTACTGCACACGTTGAGTACGAAACTGAAACTCGTCACTATGCACACGTTGACTGCCCAGGACACGCTGACTATGTTAAAAACATGATCACTGGTGCTGCGCAAATGGACGGAGCTATCCTTGTAGTATCTGCTGCTGATGGCCCAATGCCACAAACTCGTGAGCACATCCTTCTTTCTAAAAACGTTGGTGTACCATACATCGTTGTATTCTTAAACAAATGCGACATGGTAGACGACGAAGAGCTTCTTGAACTAGTTGAAATGGAAGTTCGCGATCTTCTTAGCGAATACGACTTCCCTGGTGATGATGTACCAGTTGTTAAAGGTTCTGCTCTTAAAGCTCTTGAAGGAGACGCTGAGTGGGAAGCTAAAATCTTCGAACTTATGGATGCGGTTGATGAGTACATCCCAACTCCAGAACGCGACACTGAAAAACCATTCATGATGCCAGTTGAGGACGTATTCTCAATCACTGGTCGTGGTACAGTTGCTACTGGCCGTGTAGAACGCGGACAAGTTAAAGTCGGTGACGAAGTTGAAATCATCGGTCTTCAAGAAGAGAACAAGAAAACAACTGTTACAGGTGTTGAAATGTTCCGTAAGCTTCTTGATTACGCTGAAGCTGGTGACAATATTGGTGCCCTTCTTCGCGGTGTATCTCGTGAAGAAATCCAACGTGGTCAAGTACTTGCTAAACCAGGTACAATCACTCCACACAGCAAATTCAAAGCTGAAGTTTACGTTCTTTCTAAAGAAGAGGGTGGACGTCATACTCCATTCTTCTCTAACTACCGTCCTCAGTTCTACTTCCGTACAACTGACGTAACTGGTATCATCCATCTTCCAGAAGGCGTAGAAATGGTTATGCCTGGAGATAACACTGAAATGAACGTTGAACTTATTTCTACAATCGCTATCGAAGAAGGAACTCGTTTCTCTATTCGTGAAGGCGGACGTACTGTTGGTTCAGGCGTTGTTTCTACAATCACTGAGTAATAGTATGATTTTAAACGAGACCCCTGCGGGTCTCGTTTTTTGTTTGCTTATCTTTTTCTTGTATAATAGGATCTATCATATTCGAGGGGTTAATATTTATGATTCCTGAAAAGAAATCAATCGCAATCATGAAAGAACTAAGCATTGGAAATACAAAGCAAATGCTGATGATTAATGGAGTTGACGTGAAAAATCCATTGCTCCTTTTTTTACATGGCGGGCCGGGAACGCCGCAAATCGGATATGTTAGACATTATCAAAAAGAGCTGGAACAGTATTTTACAGTAGTTCATTGGGATCAGAGAGGATCGGGGCTTTCTTATTCTAAGCGAATTTCGCATCACTCTATGACAATAAATCACTTCATTAAAGATACAATCCAAGTCACTCAATGGCTTTTAGCTCATTTTTCAAAATCAAAACTTTACCTAGCCGGTCATTCTTGGGGGTCAATACTAGCGCTTCATGTGCTGCAGCAGTGTCCTGATTTATTTTACGCGTATTATGGAATCAGCCAGGTTGTTAACCCTCACGATGAAGAATCAACTGCTTATCAACATATTCGTGAAATTTCTGAATCAAAAAAAGCCAGCTTATTATCTTTCCTCACACGTTTCATTGGTGCTCCGCCTTGGAAGCAGGATATCCAGCACCTTATCTATCGGTTTTGTGTCGAGCTTAGCAGGGGAGGCTTCACTCGTCGTCATCGTCAATCTCTAGCTGTAATATTTCAAATGCTTACTGGCAATGAGTATGGAGTGCGGAACATGCACAGCTTCCTAAATGGATTGCGCTTCAGTAAAAAACATTTAACTGATGAGTTGTACCGGTTTAATGCTTTTACATCAGTTCCTTCTATTAAAGTACCGTGTGTTTTCATTTCAGGGAAACATGACTTAATTGTTCCTGCTGAAATATCGAAACAGTATTATCAAGTGCTTGAGGCACCCAAAAAGCGCTGGTTTCAATTTGAGAACTCAGCTCACACCCCGCATATTGAGGAGCCGGCATTATTCGCGAACACATTAAGTCGACATGCACGACACCATTTATGATAGATCCTTGATAAATAAGAAAAACCCCTGTATAATAAAAAAAGTGTGCAAATCATGCATATTTTAAATAAGTCTTGCAACATGCGCCTATTTTCTGTATAATGGTGTATGTTGGTCTTTGACTGCGATGAAGTGAGAGGTTGCTGACACACCCGGCCGCTTTGCCATGGCAAGGTGTTCAGGTTTTTCTCACGGAGAACTGTCTAACGTGATGTAGGCGAAAAGGAGGGAAAATAATGGCAAAACAAAAAATTCGTATTCGTTTGAAAGCATATGATCATAGAATCCTTGATCAATCTGCAGAGAAGATTGTTGAAACGGCAAAACGTTCTGGTGCCAGCGTATCTGGTCCGATTCCGTTGCCAACTGAAAAATCAGTTTACACAATCCTTCGTGCGGTGCACAAATACAAAGATTCTCGTGAGCAATTTGAAATGCGTACACATAAACGTTTAATCGACATTGTGAACCCAACACCACAAACTGTTGATGCTCTTATGCGATTAGACTTACCATCTGGTGTCGATATCGAAATTAAACTTTAATTCTAAAATATAGAATGATCTTAATAGGAGGTGTGACGAATGACCAAAGGAATCTTAGGAAGAAAAATTGGTATGACGCAAGTATTCGCTGAGAATGGTGATCTTATTCCGGTAACTGTTATCGAGGCTGCTCCAAACGTTGTTCTTCAAAAGAAAACAGCTGAAAACGACGGTTACGAAGCAATCCAGCTTGGTTTTGACGACAAGCGTGAAAAGCTTTCTAACAAACCTGAAAAAGGGCACGTTGCAAAAGCGGAAACTGCTCCTAAGCGCTTCGTTAAAGAATTACGCGGAGTGGAAATGGATGCGTATGAAGTTGGTCAGGAAGTCAAGGTTGAAATTTTCTCTGCTGGAGAAATCGTAGATGTAACAGGAGTATCTAAAGGTAAAGGTTTCCAAGGTGCAATCAAGCGCCACGGACAATCTCGCGGACCTATGTCTCACGGTTCACGCTACCACCGTCGTCCTGGTTCAATGGGACCTGTAGATCCTAACCGTGTATTCAAAGGTAAATTATTACCTGGACGTATGGGCGGAGAGCAAATCACTGTTCAAAACCTTGAAATCGTAAAAGTTGATGCAGAACGCAATCTTCTTTTGATCAAAGGTAACGTACCTGGTGCGAAGAAATCTTTAATCACTGTTAAAAGTGCTGTTAAATCTAAATAATTCTCTTAGGAAAGGAGGAAATTGATTATGCCAAAAGTAGCATTATACAACCAAAACGGTTCTACTGCTGGTGACATCGAATTAAACGCTTCTGTATTTGGTATCGAACCAAATGAGAGTGTTGTATTCGACGCTATTCTTATGCAAAGAGCTTCCTTACGTCAAGGAACTCACAAAGTAAAAAATCGTTCTGAAGTACGCGGCGGAGGTCGTAAACCATGGCGTCAAAAAGGTACTGGACGTGCCCGTCAAGGTTCAATCCGTTCACCGCAATGGCGCGGAGGTGGTGTCGTATTCGGCCCAACACCACGTAGCTATTCTTATAAATTACCTAAAAAAGTTCGCCGCTTGGCAATCAAATCAGTATTGTCTTCTAAAGTGATCGACAACAACATCATCGTTCTTGAAGATCTTACTCTTGATACGGCTAAAACAAAAGAAATGGCAGCTATCCTTAAAGGATTATCTGTTGAGAAAAAAGCTTTAATCGTAACTGCGGATGCAAACGAAGCAGTAGCATTATCTGCTCGTAACATTCCTGGAGTTACTGTTGTTGAAGCTAACGGAATCAACGTTTTAGACGTTGTCAACCACGAGAAGCTTCTGATTACAAAAGCAGCGGTTGAAAAAGTAGAGGAGGTGCTTGCATAATGAAAGATCCTCGTGATGTTCTAAAGCGCCCCGTCATTACTGAACGTTCTGCTGATTTAATGACTGAAAAGAAATATACTTTTGAAGTTGATGTAAGAGCTAACAAAACAGAAGTGAAAGACGCGGTTGAAAGCATCTTTGGAGTGAAAGTTGACAAAGTCAACATCATGAACTACAAAGGCAAATCAAAACGTGTTGGACGCTACACTGGTATGACTAGCCGTCGCAGAAAAGCGATCGTAAAACTTACTGCAGACAGCAAAGAAATCGAAATTTTTGAAGCTTAATTATCTGTAAAAAGAAGGAGGGAAATTCAAAATGGCGATTAAAAAGTATAAACCGACCTCTAATGGACGTCGTGGCATGACAACTTCAGATTTTGCTGAAATCACGACTGACAAGCCGGAAAAATCCTTGCTTGCTCCCCTTCACAAAAAAGGCGGACGTAACAACCAAGGTAAATTGACTGTACGTCACCAAGGTGGCGGACATAAACGCCAATACCGTGTTATCGACTTCAAACGCGATAAAGATGGTATACCTGGACGCGTTGCTACAGTTGAATACGATCCAAACCGTTCAGCTAACATCGCTCTAATCAACTATGCAGACGGAGAAAAACGTTACATTCTTGCTCCTAAAGGAATTCAAGTAGGTACTGAAATCATGTCAGGTCCTGAAGCTGACATTAAAGTAGGTAATGCACTTCCACTTATCAACATCCCTGTTGGTACAGTTGTGCATAACATTGAATTAAAACCTGGTAAAGGCGGACAGCTTGTACGTTCAGCTGGTACATCTGCTCAGGTTCTTGGTAAAGAAGGTAAATACGTTCTTGTACGTCTTAACTCTGGTGAAGTTCGCATGATCCTTTCTGCTTGCCGTGCTTCTATCGGTCAAGTAGGTAACGAACAGCACGAACTTATCAACATTGGTAAAGCTGGACGTTCTCGCTGGAAAGGCATCCGTCCTACAGTTCGTGGTTCTGTAATGAACCCTAACGATCACCCACACGGTGGTGGTGAAGGACGTGCGCCAATCGGACGTAAATCACCAATGTCTCCATGGGGCAAACCAACTCTTGGATTCAAGACTCGTAAGAAAAAGAACAAATCCGATAAATTTATCGTACGTCGTCGTAAAAATAAATAACGGGGTTGTCTACGGTTCTTTTCGGACCGTAGTGCAATCACGAAGGGAGGTTCCAAAATGGCTCGCAGCTTAAAAAAAGGACCATTTGTCGATGGACACTTGATGACTAAAATCGAGAAATTAAATGAAACAGACAAGAAACAAGTCGTAAAAACTTGGTCTCGTCGTTCTACTATTTTCCCACAGTTTATTGGTCACACAATCGCAGTCTATGACGGACGTAAACACGTGCCTGTATTCATCTCTGAAGATATGGTAGGGCACAAGTTGGGTGAATTCGCTCCAACTCGTACGTACAAAGGTCATGCTAGTGATGACAAAAAAACAAGACGCTAAGAGAGGAGGCTTTTAAATGCAAGCTAAAGCTGTTGCAAGAACAGTCCGTATTGCTCCTCGTAAAGCACGTCTAGTAATGGACCTGATTCGAGGCAAGCAAGTAGGTGAGGCAGTATCAATCTTGAACCTTACACCAAGAGCTGCTTCTCCAATTATCGAGAAAGTATTAAAATCCGCTATTGCAAATGCTGAGCATAACTATGAAATGGACGCTAACAACCTGGTTATTTCTCAAGCATTCGTTGACGAAGGCCCTACGTTAAAAAGATTCCGCCCACGTGCTATGGGACGTGCGAGCCAAATCAACAAACGTACGAGCCACATTACAATCGTTGTATCAGAAAAGAAGGAGGGATAAGTAGTGGGTCAAAAGGTAAATCCAGTCGGTCTTCGTATCGGAGTCATTCGTGATTGGGAATCTAAGTGGTACGCTGGTAAAGATTACGCTGACTTCCTGCACGAAGATTTAAAAATTCGTGAATACATTAGCAAACGCCTTTCTGACGCTTCTGTTTCTAAAGTAGAAATCGAGCGTGCAGCAAACCGCGTTAACATTACGATCCACACAGCTAAGCCTGGTATGGTTATCGGTAAAGGCGGTTCTGAAGTCGAAGCACTTCGCAAAGCCCTTAACAGCCTTACTGGCAAGCGTGTACACATTAACATTCTTGAAATCAAAAGAGCAGATCTTGATGCACAGCTAGTTGCTGACAACATCGCTCGTCAATTAGAAAACCGTGTTTCTTTCCGCCGTGCGCAGAAACAACAAATCCAACGTACTATGCGTGCTGGAGCACAAGGTGTGAAAACAATGGTTTCTGGTCGTCTTGGCGGTGCAGATATCGCTCGTTCTGAATACTACAGTGAAGGAACTGTTCCATTGCACACATTACGTGCGGACATTGACTATGCAACATCTGAAGCTGATACTACTTACGGTAAGCTTGGTGTAAAAGTCTGGATCTATCGTGGAGAGGTTCTTCCTACTAAGAAGAAAAATGAGGAAGGAGGAAAATAATATGTTATTACCAAAACGCGTTAAATATCGCAGAGAGCATCGCGGAAAAATGCGTGGCCGTGCGAAAGGCGGTACTGAAGTACATTTCGGAGAATTCGGTATCCAAGCTCTAGAAGCTTCTTGGATTACTAACCGTCAAATCGAAGCTGCACGTATTGCGATGACTCGTTACATGAAACGTGGCGGTAAAGTTTGGATCAAAATTTTCCCTTCTAAACCTTACACTGCTAAACCACTTGAGGTACGTATGGGATCCGGTAAAGGGGCTCCAGAAGGTTGGGTAGCTGTTGTAAAACCGGGCAAAGTTTTATTTGAAATTTCTGGTGTGTCTGAAGAGGTTGCTCGTGAAGCGCTTCGCCTTGCATCTCACAAATTGCCAATTAAAACGAAGTTCGTAAAACGTGAAGAAATTGGTGGTGAATCAAATGAAAGCTAATGAAATTCGTGACCTTACCACTGCTGAAATTGAACAAAAAGTAAAGTCTCTTAAAGAAGAACTTTTCAATCTTCGCTTTCAATTAGCGACAGGACAACTTGAAAATACTGCTCGCATTCGTGAAGTGCGCAAAGCTATCGCGCGCATGAAAACTGTGATTCGTGAAAGAGAAATTGCTGCTAATAAATAATCACTGAGGGGAGGTCGTGAGCATGAGCGAACGTAACCAACGCAAAGTTTACCAAGGCCGTGTTGTTTCTGACAAAATGGATAAAACCATTACTGTTGTTGTTGAGACATACAAAAAACATACACTTTACGGTAAACGCGTAAAATACTCAAAAAAATTCAAAGCACATGATGAAAATAATCAAGCTAAAATCGGTGACATCGTTAAGATCATGGAAACTCGTCCATTGTCTGCAACTAAGCGTTTCCGTCTAGTTGAAGTTGTCGAAGAAGCTGTTATTATCTAATAAAGTTCGGAATTCTTTTTCCGAAGGGAGGTAACAAATAATGATTCAACAAGAGACTCGTTTAAAAGTAGCTGACAACTCTGGCGCACGTGAAGTACTTACTATTAAAGTTCTTGGTGGTTCTGGACGTAAAACAGCTAACATTGGTGATGTAATTGTTTGCACGGTTAAACAAGCAACACCAGGAGGCGTTGTCAAAAAAGGTGAAGTCGTAAAAGCTGTTATCGTTCGCACTAAAAGCGGAGCGCGCAGAAGTGACGGTTCATACATCAGCTTCGATGAGAATGCATGTGTTATCATCCGTGACGACAAGAGCCCACGCGGAACTCGTATCTTCGGACCAGTTGCTCGTGAATTGCGTGAAAACAACTTTATGAAAATTGTTTCTCTAGCTCCAGAAGTTATCTAATGAAATAAATGCCTTACTCAAGGAGGTGCGATCAGGATGCATGTAAAAAAAGGCGATAAAGTTATGGTTATCTCTGGTAAAGATAAAGGCAAACAAGGAACAATCCTTGCTGCTTTCCCTAAAAAGGACCGCGTTTTAGTTGAAGGTGTTAACATGGTAAAGAAACACTCTAAACCAACTCAAGCTAACCCTCAAGGCGGTATTTCTAATCAAGAGGCGCCAATTCATGTATCAAACGTTATGCCGCTCGATCCTAAAACAGGTGAAGTGACTCGCGTAGGATACAAAGTGGAAGATGGCAAAAAAGTTCGTGTAGCAAAAAAATCTGGGCAAGTTCTAGATAAATAGTATTAAAAGGAAGGGAGGTCTATCTCATGAACCGCCTTAAAGAAAAGTACAATAAAGAAATTGCACCTGCTTTAATGACTAAGTTCAATTATGATTCAGTCATGCAAGTGCCTAAAATCGAAAAAATCGTAATCAACATGGGTGTTGGTGACGCTGTTCAAAACGCCAAAGCAATCGACAGTGCTGTTGAAGAATTAACGTTTATCGCAGGTCAAAAACCTGTCGTTACTCGTGCGAAGAAATCAATTGCTGGATTCCGTCTTCGTGAGGGAATGCCTATCGGTGCGAAAGTAACTCTTCGCGGAGAGCGCATGTATGATTTCCTTGATAAACTTATTTCTGTATCTTTACCGCGTGTACGTGACTTCCGCGGGGTTTCTAAAAAATCTTTCGACGGTCGCGGTAACTACACACTTGGTATCAAAGAACAGTTAATCTTCCCTGAAATTGACTACGATAAAGTAACAAAGGTTCGCGGAATGGACATCGTTATCGTAACAACTGCTAATACTGACGAAGAAGCTCGTGAGCTATTAACTCAAGTAGGTATGCCGTTCCAGAAATAATCAATGAAAGGGAGGCGAAATCGTGGCTAAAAAGTCTATGATTGCGAAACAACAACGTACACCAAAGTTTAAAGTACAAGAGTACACACGCTGTGAACGCTGCGGACGTCCGCATTCAGTCATTCGTAAATTTAAACTTTGCCGTATTTGTTTCCGTGAGCTTGCATATAAAGGACAAATTCCTGGCGTGAAAAAAGCCAGCTGGTAATCCCCAAGAAAGGGAAGGAGGTAATTATATAATGGTTATGACAGATCCAATTGCAGATATGCTAACTCGTATTCGCAATGCAAACATGGTACGTCATGAGAAGCTTGAAATTCCTGCTTCTAAATTGAAAAGAGAAATTGCTGAAATTTTAAAGCGTGAAGGTTTCATTCGTGACGTTGAGTTCGTAGAAGACAGCAAACAAGGTATCATCCGCGTTTTCTTGAAATACGGACAAAACAACGAGCGCGTTATCACTGGTCTTAAAAGAATCAGCAAGCCTGGTTTGCGTGTTTATGCTAAATCTAATGAAGTACCCCGCGTACTTAACGGTCTTGGAATCGCGATTATTTCTACATCACAAGGTGTTTTAACGGACAAAGAAGCCCGTGCAAAACAAGCTGGTGGAGAAGTTCTAGCATACGTTTGGTAAGAAGTTTAACATGAATGGAGGTGTTTGGTATGTCTCGTGTAGGTAAGAAGCTACTTGAGATTCCTTCTGATGTTACAGTAACGTTAAATGATAACAACACTGTAGCTGTGAAAGGACCAAAAGGAGAATTAACTCGTACGTTTCACCCTGATATGGAGATTAAAGTAGAGGACAATGTGCTTACAGTCGCTCGTCCTTCTGATCAAAAAGAGCACCGTGCCCTGCATGGTACGACTCGCAGTCTGCTTGGCAACATGGTTGAAGGTGTATCTAAAGGATTTGAAAGAGGTTTGGAATTAGTCGGTGTCGGTTACCGTGCTTCTAAATCCGGAAATAAACTTGTTTTAAACGTTGGATACTCTCATCCTGTTGAGATCGTTCCTGAAGAAGGCATCGAAATCGAAGTTCCTTCTCAAACAAAAGTAGTTGTAAAAGGTACAGACAAAGAACGCGTAGGAGCTATTGCTGCTAACATCCGCGCTGTACGTTCTCCAGAGCCTTACAAAGGTAAAGGAATCCGCTACGAAGGTGAAGTTGTTCGCCGTAAAGAAGGTAAATCTGCTAAGTAAGATCGCTTAAAGTGAAGAAAGGAGTGACCTAGATGATTACGAAAACTAGCAAAAATGCTGCTCGTCTTAAAAGACACGCTCGTGTTCGCGCTAAACTTTCCGGTACTGCTGAAAGACCGCGCCTGAACGTTTTCCGTTCTAACAAGCACATTTACGCTCAAATCATCGATGATGTAAATGGTGTAACACTTGCTAGTGCATCTACTCTCGATAAAGACTTGAACGTTGAAAGCACTGGAGATACTTCTGCTGCTACTAAAGTTGGAGAATTAGTTGCAAAACGCGCTGCTGAAAAAGGCATTTCTGACGTAGTATTTGACCGTGGCGGATACTTATACCATGGACGTGTAAAAGCTTTGGCTGATGCCGCTCGTGAAGCTGGACTTAAATTTTAATAAAAGAAGGAGGGACACATGATTATGCGTCGTATTGACCCAAGCAAATTAGAGTTAGAAGAACGCTTAGTTACGGTTAACCGCGTAGCGAAAGTTGTTAAAGGTGGTCGTCGTTTCCGCTTCGCAGCTCTAGTCGTTGTCGGTGACAAAAACGGACACGTAGGATTCGGTACTGGTAAAGCACAAGAAGTACCAGAAGCGATCCGCAAAGCTGTTGAAGATGCGAAAAAGAATTTGATTGAAGTACCAATGGTTGGAACTACAATTCCACACGAAATCATCGGACGTTTCGGTGCAGGTAACATCTTGTTAAAACCTGCTTCTGAAGGTACTGGAGTTATCGCTGGAGGCCCTGTACGTGCGGTACTTGAGCTAGCTGGTGTAGCTGATATCCTTTCTAAGTCTTTAGGTTCTAACACACCGATCAACATGATTCGTGCAACACTTCAAGGTTTAAGTGAGCTTAAACGTGCTGAAGACGTTGCGAAGCTTCGTGGAAAATCTGTAGAAGAACTGTTAGGATAAGGAGGGAACATTAATGGCTAAATTAGAAATTACCCTCAAACGAAGTGTAATCGGTCGCCCGGAAGACCAACGCGTTACTGTAAGAACACTTGGTTTAAAGAAAACAAACCAAACTGTTGTTCATGAAGACAACGCTGCGATCCGTGGTATGATTAATAAAGTATCTCATTTAGTTTCTGTTAAAGAACAATAAAAATATTTGATCGGATAAGGAGGTGTCCTAATGAAACTTCATGAATTAAAACCTTCAGAAGGTTCACGCAAAACGCGTAATCGCGTAGGTCGTGGTATTGGTTCTGGCAACGGTAAAACAGCTGGTAAAGGTCACAAAGGTCAAAACGCTCGTTCTGGCGGCGGTGTACGCCCTGGATTCGAGGGGGGACAAATGCCTTTATTCCAACGTCTTCCTAAACGCGGTTTCACTAACATCAACCGCAAGGAATACGCTGTAGTCAACCTAGACAAATTGAACGGTTTTGCAGAAGGAACGGAAGTCACTCCTGAACTTCTTCTAGAGACTGGTGTTATTAGCAAACTTAATGCAGGAGTAAAGATTCTTGGCAACGGTAAATTAGAGAAAAAATTAACTGTAAAAGCCAATAAATTCTCTGCTTCTGCGAAAGAAGCTGTTGAAGCTGCTGGCGGTACAGCTGAGGTGATCTAACTTGTTTAAAACAATCTCCAACTTTATGCGTGTGAGTGATATCAGGAATAAAATCATATTCACTTTACTCATGCTTATCGTCTTTCGCATAGGTGCGTTTATTCCTGTGCCTTACGTTAACGCTGAAGCGTTACAGGCACAGTCTCAAATGGGTGTTTTTGATCTCCTTAATACATTTGGCGGCGGTGCGCTTTACCAATTTTCCATTTTCGCAATGGGAATTACTCCTTATATCACGGCTTCGATCATCATTCAGCTGCTTCAGATGGATGTGGTACCGAAGTTTACCGAGTGGTCTAAGCAAGGTGAAGTTGGCCGCCGTAAATTAGCTCAGTTCACAAGGTACTTTACGATTGTGCTTGGTTTCATCCAAGCGTTAGGTATGTCATATGGATTCAACAATCTGGCAAACGGTATGCTGATCGAAAAATCCGGTGTATCGACATATCTTATCATTGCTTTAGTGCTCACTGGCGGAACTGCCTTTTTAATGTGGCTTGGGGAACAAATTACTTCTCATGGAGTAGGCAACGGAATATCGATCATTATCTTCGCGGGGATTGTGTCTAGTATTCCAAAAACAATTGGGCAAATATATGAGACTCAATTTGTCGGCAGCAACGATCAGTTGTTTATTCATATTGTGAAAGTCGCACTTCTTGTGATTGCGATTTTAGCAGTTATTGTTGGAGTTATTTTCATTCAGCAAGCCGTACGGAAAATTGCGATTCAATATGCTAAAGGCACAGGTCGTTCACCTGCTGGCGGAGGTCAGTCTACACACCTTCCATTGAAAGTGAATCCTGCAGGGGTTATTCCGGTAATCTTTGCGGTTGCGTTTTTGATAACGCCGCGGACGATCGCGTCATTCTTTGGAACAAACGATGTGACAAAGTGGATTCAAAACAACTTTGATAACACGCATCCGGTGGGTATGGCGATATATGTTGCGTTGATTATTGCCTTTACGTACTTTTATGCTTTTGTACAGGTAAACCCTGAACAAATGGCTGATAACCTTAAAAAACAGGGTGGCTATATCCCGGGGGTTCGTCCAGGGAAAATGACTCAAGATAGAATTACGAGCATTTTGTATCGACTTACGTTTGTGGGTTCTATATTCTTAGCCGTGATTTCCATTCTTCCTATCTTTTTCATTCAATTCGCTGGATTGCCTCAAAGTGCACAAATTGGCGGAACATCTTTGTTAATTGTTGTCGGGGTAGCCTTGGAGACAATGAAACAACTAGAAAGCCAGTTGGTGAAACGAAACTACCGTGGATTTATGAAAAACTAGAGGAAATGGATTTATCCATTCCCTCTTAATAAAGAGAGGACGGGGGAAATCCGAATGAACTTAGTCTTAATGGGGCTTCCTGGTGCCGGTAAAGGCACACAGGGCGAACGAATTGTTGAGGATTATGGGATTCCTCATATCTCAACAGGAGATATGTTCCGTGCTGCTATGAAAGAAGAAACACCACTCGGACTCGAAGCAAAATCTTATATTGATAAGGGAGAGCTCGTACCTGACGAAGTCACAATCGGAATTGTAAAAGAGAGACTTGGCAAAGATGATTGTGAAAGAGGTTTTCTTCTGGACGGATTTCCGCGAACAGTCGCTCAAGCCGAAGCTCTTGAAGAAATTCTTGAGGAATACGGCAAGCCGATTGATTATGTCATTAACATTGAAGTCGACAAAGATGTTCTGATGGAACGTCTGACTGGACGCAGAATTTGCAGTGTTTGCGGCACAACCTATCATTTAGTCTTTAATCCGCCGAAAACGCCGGGTATTTGTGATAAAGACGGAGGCGAACTCTATCAACGGGCAGATGATAATGAGGAAACAGTCTCTAAACGGCTTGAGGTAAACATGAAGCAAACTCAGCCTTTACTCGATTTCTATTCAGAGAAAGGTTATCTTGCAAACGTGAATGGCCAACAGGACATTCAAGACGTTTATGCAGATGTGAAGGATCTTCTTGGAGGATTAAAAAAATGATTATCTGTAAAACCCCACGTGAACTTGGTATCATGCGGGAAGCAGGGCGAATCGTGGCTTTAACTCATGAAGAGTTAAAAAAGCACATTAAACCAGGAATCTCGACAAAAGAATTGGATCAAATTGCCGAACGTTTTATTAAGAAGCAGGGTGCAATCCCATCTTTTAAGGGGTATAATGGGTTTCGCGGGAGCATTTGCGTATCAGTTAATGAAGAACTCGTTCACGGCATTCCTGGCAGCAGGGTGCTGAAGGACGGAGACATCATCAGTATTGATATCGGTGCTAAATTAAATGGTTATCATGGTGACTCTGCATGGACATATCCGGTAGGAAACATCAGCGATGATGACAAAAAACTTCTGGAAGTGACAGAGGAGTCTTTATATAAAGGCTTGCAGGAAGCAAAACCAGGTGAACGTTTGTCGAATATTTCCCACGCAATACAAACGTATGTCGAAAATGAGCAGTTTTCAGTTGTTAGGGAGTATGTCGGACATGGTGTTGGTCAAGACTTGCATGAGGACCCGCAAATTCCTCATTACGGTCCGCCCAACAAAGGACCACGGCTTAAACCTGGCATGGTTCTCGCTATTGAACCTATGGTGAACGCTGGCAGCCGCTACGTGAAAACATTGGCTGATAACTGGACGGTTGTAACGGTAGATGGGAAAAAGTGTGCTCATTTTGAACATACGATTGCGATTACGGAAACGGGTTTTGATATACTGACGAGAGTCTAGATGATGAAAATAATTCCGAAGACAGATGTTTTTCAAGCTTGATAGGGCAGAAAGCTTGGGTGAACATTGGCAAGACCGAATTCATCTTGCTGCTTGTCGTTGGAATTTTAACCATCATCAATGTACTAACAGCAGACGGAGAAAAGCGTACATTTCATTCTCCTAAGAAAAAGAATATCAATCATTTAACCCTTTATGATTGCGTATCTCCGGAAGTTCAGAACAGTATAAACGAAACAGGGCGTGTGACAAACTTCTTTTGAAATTTGTCAGAAAGCAAGTTACTGATTTGAAGAAGGGAGAACACTTGAATGGCGAAAGACGATGTAATTGAAGTGGAAGGTACTATAGTCGAAACACTGCCAAACGCGATGTTCAAAGTTGAACTTGAAAATGGCCACACTGTTTTGGCTCATGTATCTGGTAAAATCCGCATGCACTTCATTCGCATTTTACCTGGAGACAAAGTTACGGTAGAATTATCTCCATATGACTTAACTCGTGGCAGGATTACGTACCGTTACAAATAAAGCACTCCGGAAACTGAAGGAGGTTGGAAACACATGAAAGTGAGACCATCAGTTAAACCAATCTGCGAAAAATGTAAAGTTATTCGCAGAAAAGGAAAAGTAATGGTGATCTGTGAAAATCCAAAGCATAAACAAAAACAAGGATAATTTATAAGGAGGTGCCCAGAGAATGGCTCGTATTGCTGGTGTAGATATCCCACGTGACAAACGTGTTGTTATTTCTTTAACATACATCTTCGGAATTGGCCGCACAACGGCTCAGCAAGTTTTAAAAGAAGCTGGAGTTTCAGAAGATACTCGTGTGCGCGATCTTACTGAAGAAGAACTTGGTAAAATCCGTGATATTATTGACAAACTGAAAGTAGAAGGTGACCTTCGCCGTGAAGTTTCTCTTAATATCAAACGTCTGATCGAAATCGGAAGCTACCGCGGAATCCGTCATCGCAGAGGATTACCTGTTCGCGGACAAAACTCTAAAAACAACGCGCGTACTCGTAAAGGTCCGCGTCGTACTGTAGCTAACAAGAAAAAATAAGTAAGGGAGGTTCTTAAACAATGGCTGCTGCTCGTAAATCTAACACGCGTAAACGTCGCGTGAAAAAGAATATTGAGTCTGGAATTGCTCATATTCGTTCAACTTTCAATAACACGATCGTTACGATCACTGACACTCATGGTAATGCTATTTCTTGGTCTAGTGCCGGAGCTTTAGGATTCAGAGGTTCTCGTAAATCTACTCCTTTTGCTGCGCAAATGGCTGCAGAAACAGCTGCTAAAGGTTCAATCGAACATGGTCTTAAAACTCTAGAGGTTACTGTTAAAGGACCTGGTTCAGGCCGTGAAGCTGCAATCCGTGCACTTCAAGCTGCTGGACTAGAAGTCACTGCTATCAGAGACGTAACTCCTGTTCCTCATAACGGATGCCGTCCACCAAAACGTCGCCGCGTGTAATTTGTTTGTATAGATTTTGTGTCCCTGTCAATAATGGGTTATGATACAGTTATTTATGAAACGAATGCACCGACTCGTTGCCTGAGCACATACGGGACTAAACAATGGGGAATTTCGGATGGAATCTCATATGATTCTATTCGAGGTTTCGACGTTTTGAAGGAGGGTTTTAAGTAATGATCGAGATTGAAAAACCAAAAATCGAAACGGTTGAAATCAGCGACGATGCCAAATTTGGTAAGTTTGTCGTAGAGCCACTTGAGCGTGGATATGGTACAACTCTGGGTAACTCCTTACGTCGTATCCTCTTATCCTCACTCCCTGGTGCCGCTGTAACATCAATCCAGATAGATGGTGTACTGCACGAATTCTCGACAATTGAAGGCGTTGTGGAAGATGTTACAACGATTATCTTACACATTAAAAAGCTTGCATTGAAAATCTACTCTGATGAAGAGAAGACGCTAGAAATTGATGTACAGGGTGAAGGAACTGTAACGGCAGCTGATATTACACACGATAGTGATGTAGAGATCTTAAATCCTGATCTTCATATCGCGACTCTTGGTGAGAATGCGAGTTTCCGAGTTCGCCTTACTGCTCAAAGAGGACGTGGGTATACGCCTGCTGACGCAAACAAGAGAGACGATCAGCCAATCGGCGTGATTCCGATCGATTCTATCTATACACCAGTTTCTCGTGTATCTTATCAGGTAGAGAACACTCGTGTAGGCCAAGTTGCAAACTATGATAAACTTACACTTGATGTTTGGACTGATGGAAGCACTGGACCGAAAGAAGCAATTGCGCTTGGTTCAAAGATTTTAACTGAACACCTTAATATATTCGTTGGTTTAACTGACGAAGCTCAACATGCTGAAATCATGGTTGAAAAAGAAGAAGATCAAAAAGAGAAAGTTCTTGAAATGACAATTGAAGAATTGGATCTTTCTGTTCGTTCTTACAACTGCTTAAAGCGTGCGGGTATTAACACGGTTCAAGAGCTTGCGAACAAGACGGAAGAAGATATGATGAAAGTTCGAAATCTAGGACGCAAATCACTTGAAGAAGTGAAAGCGAAACTAGAAGAACTTGGACTCGGACTTCGCAAAGACGATTGACTAGTTTCCCTTGTGAACTAGGATTTTCGTGTGTTTATTATTCAGAAACAGCATTCCAATAAAGGAGGGGACATCACATGTCATACAGAAAACTAGGACGTACGAGTGCACAGCGTAAAGCTATGCTTCGTGATCTTACAACTGATTTGATCATCAACGAAAGAATCGAAACAACTGAAACACGTGCGAAAGAACTTCGCTCTGTAGTTGAAAAAATGATCACGCTTGGCAAACGCGGTGATCTTCACGCTCGCCGTCAAGCTGCTGCATACATCCGCAACGAGGTTGCAAACGAAGAAAATAACCAAGATGCACTTCAAAAATTATTCTCTGACATTGCAACTCGTTACGAGGAGCGCCAAGGCGGATACACACGTATTATGAAGCTTGGTCCTCGCCGTGGTGACGGAGCACCAATGGCAATTATCGAATTGGTTTAATCACATATTTTTGTGTATCTAAAGAAGGGCGGGACAGTTTCTAACTGGATCTATGCCCTTTTTTTAGATACTGCAACTTTTAATAGAGAGAAAAGCAGAGCATTAGCTGAGAGGAGGCCGGTTTTCCATGAATCAAAATCAGTTGATATCGGTAGAGGATATCGTATTTCGATATCGGAAGGACGCAGAAAGACGAGCACTAGACGGCGTCTCCCTGCAGGTGTATGAGGGTGAATGGCTTGCAATCGTAGGTCATAACGGTTCAGGGAAATCAACACTGGCCCGGGCATTGAATGGTTTAATTCTTCCTGAATCAGGCGACATTGAGGTTGCCGGGATTCAATTGACAGAGGAATCTGTTTGGGAAGTGCGTAAGAAGATAGGTATGGTCTTTCAAAATCCGGATAACCAATTTGTCGGAACGACTGTTCGCGATGATGTGGCTTTTGGTTTAGAAAACAATGGTGTACCGCGGGAAGAAATGATTGAGAGAGTAGACTGGGCAGTAAAACAGGTGAATATGCAAGATTTTCTCGATCAAGAGCCGCACCATCTCTCCGGAGGCCAAAAGCAGAGAGTTGCGATTGCGGGGGTTATTGCCGCACGTCCTGATATTATTATCTTAGATGAAGCAACATCCATGCTTGATCCGATCGGGCGAGAAGAAGTGCTTGAAACGGTAAGACATTTAAAAGAGCAGGGCATGGCGACTGTCATATCCATTACACATGACCTGAATGAGGCAGCAAAAGCAGACAGGATCATTGTCATGAATGGCGGTAAAAAATATGCTGAAGGGCCGCCTGAAGAGATTTTTAAATTGAATAAAGAACTTGTTCGAATTGGGCTTGATTTACCCTTCTCATTCCAGCTTAGCCAGCTTTTAAGAGAAAATGGACTGGCTTTGGAAGAAAACCATTTGACTCAGGAAGGGCTGGTGAAAGAGCTGTGGATATTACAATCAAAGATGTAGAGCATCGTTATCAGATGAAGACGCCGTTTGAGCGCCTAGCACTGTATGATATCAATGCATCGATTAAAGAAGGAAGCTACGTAGCCGTTATCGGGCATACAGGCTCTGGTAAGTCCACTCTTCTTCAGCACCTAAATGGTCTCCTGAAGCCGACGAAGGGACAGATATCACTAGGCAGCACTGTCATTCAGGCAGGGAAAAAGAATAAAGAACTGAAAAAACTTCGTAAAAAAGTCGGAATCGTTTTCCAATTTCCTGAGCATCAATTATTCGAAGAAACAGTTCTTAAAGATATTTCATTCGGACCGATGAACTTTGGTGTTAAAAAAGAAGATGCTGAACAAAAAGCGAGAGAGATGCTGCAGCTTGTAGGTTTATCAGAAGAGCTTTTGGACAGGTCACCCTTTGAATTAAGCGGGGGACAAATGCGCAGAGTTGCAATTGCCGGCGTACTTGCAATGGACCCTGAAGTGCTTGTTCTGGATGAACCGACTGCAGGATTGGACCCAAGAGGGCGAAAAGAGATTATGGACATGTTTTATGAGCTTCATCAACGTGGGAACCTGACGACGATCCTTGTGACACACAGCATGGAGGATGCAGCTGCATACGCTGATGAAATGATTGTTATGCATAAAGGAACGATACAAGCATCAGGCAGTCCGCGTGATCTGTTTTTAAAGGGTGAAGAGATGGCCGGCTGGGGGCTGGATCTTCCTGAAACAATAAAATTCCAAAGACACCTTGAAGCTGTACTGGGTGTGAGATTTAATGAGCCTATGCTCACAATCGAAGATGCCGCTGCTGAAATCCGTGCTCTTTTTCAGGGGGAGAAGACTTTATGATGGACAGCATGATTATCGGCAAGTATGTACCGGGGACTTCACTTGTGCACCGGCTTGACCCCAGAACAAAACTGATCACGATCTTTTTATTTGTCTGCATTGTATTCTTAGCCAATAATGTTCAGACATATGCGTTGCTTGGTTTATTTACAATTGGCGTCGTTTCTTTAACAAGAGTTCCTTTCTCTTTTTTAATGAAAGGGCTGAAGCCAATCATCTGGATTGTCCTTTTTACGTTCCTTCTTCACATCCTTATGACACATGAAGGACCGATTATCTTTCAAATAGGTTTTTTCAAAGTCTATGAGGGCGGTCTGGTTCAGGGGATATTCATTTCTCTTAGATTCGTCTATTTGATTTTAATCACAACCTTATTAACGCTTACGACCACACCGATTGAGATTACCGATGGAATGGAACAGCTGCTGAACCCATTGAAAAAATTAAAGCTTCCTGTTCATGAGCTGGCTCTTATGATGTCAATTTCTTTACGGTTTATTCCGACACTGATGGAGGAGACAGATAAGATCATGAAGGCTCAGATGGCGCGAGGCGTTGATTTTACAAGCGGGCCTGTCAAAGATAGAGTGAAGGCTATTGTCCCGCTTCTTGTCCCGCTCTTCGTCAGCGCATTTAAACGCGCCGAAGAGCTTGCGGTGGCAATGGAAGCAAGAGGCTATCAAGGCGGAGAAGGACGTACGAAATATAGAAAGCTTGTATGGACAGGGAAAGACACTTCTGTCATTGTCAGCTTAATTGTATTAGCTGCTTTGTTATTTTTCTTAAGGGCTTAGAGGTGCTGTATGAGACTGAAATGCACGATTTCTTATGACGGACATTTGTTTAACGGTTATCAGGTTCAGCCGGGCAAAAGAACAGTTCAGGATGAACTGGAGAAGGCTTTGGCTGTCCTGCATAAGTCAAAAGACAGAATTCCGGTCGTTTCGTCTGGAAGAACAGACAGCGGGGTTCACGCAGCCGGACAGGTGATTCATTTTGACACTCCACTGTCTATCCCGGCTGAGAGATGGCCATATGCCTTAAATGCACTGCTTCCGGACGATATCGCAGTCAAACAGGCAGAAATTGCGGATGATGGGTTCCATGCACGATTTAGCGCAGTCAAAAAAGAATATCGCTACTTTGTATACACGGAGAAACACCCGGACGTATTTAAACGGCATTACGCTTACCATTTTTCATATCGCCTTAATGTGCAGGACATGAGAGAAGCGGCAAAGCATCTTATAGGGACACATGATTTTACGAGCTTTTGCGCGGCTAAAACAGAAGTGCAGGACAAGGTAAGAACGATATACGAACTTGATTGGACTGAGACGGCTGACGGCCTGCAAATGCGGATCACAGGCAGCGGTTTCTTATATAATATGGTCAGAATTATTGCGGGTACTTTGCTTGATGCAGGTATTGGAAAAATTTCTCCCGATAAGGTGAAATCCATGCTGGAAGCGAAGGATCGCGAAGCGGCAGGGCGCACAGCGCCGGGGCACGGGCTATATTTATGGAACGTTTACTATGACAACTAAACCAGGTGTATAATATTTTCTTGACAGAGTCTGCATAAAGTTATAAGATATCATATGGTATGTATTTCAACCCCACGATAAGCCCCGGAACTTATTGTGTTGTGAAATAGAACGTAATCGAAGTTTATTGAAAATGACAGATCATTTAGGAGGGAAATTCAATGCGTACAACACCTATGGCTAACGCAAGTACTATTGAACGCAAGTGGTTAGTTGTTGATGCTGCTGGCAAGACTTTAGGTCGTCTTTCTTCAGAAGTTGCAGCTATCCTTCGCGGAAAACACAAACCAACTTACACACCACACGTTGATACTGGAGATCATGTGATCATCATCAACGCTGAAAAAATCGAGTTAACTGGTAAAAAGTTAACTGACAAAATCTACTACCGTCACACTCAACATCCAGGCGGATTAAAATCAAGAACTGCTCTTGAAATGCGTACAAACTACCCTGAGAAAATGCTTGAGCTTGCTATCAAAGGCATGCTTCCAAAAGGTTCTCTAGGTCGTCAAATGTTCAAAAAATTGAACGTATACCGTGGTTCTGAGCATCCACACGAAGCACAAAAACCTGAAGTTTACGAACTTCGCGGTTAATTAAAAAGGAGGTTACCAATTTGGCACAGGTTCAATATTACGGTACTGGCCGTCGTAAAAGCTCTGTAGCGCGTGTGCGTTTAGTTCCAGGAGAAGGCCGTATCGTCGTTAATAATCGTGAAATCAGCGAACATATCCCATCTGCAGCTTTAATCGAAGATATCAAACAACCATTAACTTTGACTGAAACAGCTGGCACTTATGATGTTTTAGTAAACGTACATGGAGGCGGCTTATCTGGTCAAGCTGGAGCAATCCGTCACGGTATCGCTCGTGCTTTGCTTGAAGCAGATCCAGAATACCGTACAACTCTTAAACGTGCAGGTCTTCTGACTCGTGACGCTCGTATGAAAGAACGTAAAAAATACGGTCTTAAAGGCGCTCGTCGTGCACCTCAGTTCTCAAAACGTTAATTTTACGTTTTCAAAAAGCTCTCGACCTTGGGTTGGGAGCTTTTTTCTTTCAATAAAACGTGGCAGCCCGCATAAAAATAACAACTGAATGGACGCTTGACGGGGTTAAGCAAATTGTTTGTTTATAAACGGTCTCTTTGTAATAATCATGATAGCTTTCATTCTTATTCAATTGGAACTTCGGTCAATGTTTATTATCGTTATGTGATCAGCCCAGCTTCATCTAACCACTGTATCTCATCCGTTAAAGTTCACTGCTGATTCTTAACCCGGAGAAACAATAGCTCTCATTGCTAATGGCTTTATGTAACGAAGTAAAAGTAAATCTGATGATATAAATCACATATCTCCTTTGTGATTTTTTTGCGTTTTTATGAACTTTTTTCTAAATATGCAAAGGGAAAGCGATATCAATCTAGAAATATTTGTTATACTCTATACATTAAAGTAAGGAGAAGATTCATGAATGCGTTAGTAGCTCATAATAGCAAAGCCTGGGATAAAAAAGTAGAAACAGGCAATGAATGGACTGTTGCTGTTGAACAGCAGGTTATCGAACAAGCAAAAAAAGGCAATTGGGATATAAGGGTAACACCAATGAAAGATGTACCGAAGGATTGGTTTCCGCCTATCAAAGGTCTGAAAGTACTCTGTTTAGCATCAGGCGGCGGCCAGCAGGGTCCAGTTTTGGCAGCCGCAGGCGCGGATGTCACCGTACTAGATAACTCAGAAAAACAGCTGAATCAGGATAGAATGATTGCTGAGCGAGATGGTCTCACGATACACACTGTCAAAGGAAGCATGGACGATTTAAGTGTATTTAATGATGAATCATTTGATGTCATTGTACATCCTGTTGCCAATGTTTTTGTTGAGAATGTCCTCCCGGTATGGAAGGAAGCGCACCGTGTGTTGAAAAGGAACGGCATTCTAATCTCGGGTTTTGTCAATCCTGTTGTATTTCTGTTTGATACAGAATTAGAACAGCAAGGTGTTTTAAAAGTAAAACACTCCATTCCATACGCTGACCCAGAAGATCTTCCGAAACATAAAGTGAAAAAACTGATCGAAAATAATGAGGCTCTGGAATTCGGCCATTCCTTAGAAGACCAAATCAAAGGCCAAATTGATGCCGGTTTTATCGTTACTGGTTTTTATGAAGATAAAGGCGGGTTTGTATTAGACCAATATATCCATACATATTCTGCAACAAGAAGCGTGAAAGTATGAAAAGCAGCGACCTGTTAGAGGGGCTGCTTTTTTCATAACCAATTACAGAACGTTTGTTCCGCACCCTGCGGAAAGCTGATTTTTTATCGATTTTACACCTTCATTTGGGCGAATTTCCAACCGAATTCGGGCATTGTTTCATCATCCAAACCTCAAAATAATCGGTAAAAGGAGAGTGAATTTATATGGCAGAAGTACTGTCTTTTATGGATGTGAAACGCCAAAAGGATTTTGAATTAGAAAAGAACTTGCTCAAAGAACTCTCTCTGAGACAAATTATCCAGTCTGTTAAGGATTGTTTGGAACCATTGTTTCCATTTTTACATGATGAGCGAGATATTATTACCGAAGGCTGTATTGATTTTGCTATAGAAGCCTATTTGTTAGGCGGGCGTTTTGGGATATTCGGCTATTACGGAGAATCCATGCAGAGTATCAGTGCACGCTCTGCAAGAGAAGAAGAAGAGCTTCGTATGGAGTTTTTTGATTATCTCTATAATTGGATACACGAGCAATACGCAACATTTGATAAAAACACGGTTTATGAAGCGGCACGCAAGTTCATTAAAGATTGGTGGACAGCGGGGTTTGTTCAAAGAGAAAAACAGTGTAAGCTTCGCATGCGGTAATCATATTTCCCGGCCCTGTCCCATAGTTATGTAATAACGGACAAGCGGGAGGGGAAGGGATGAGGAAAAAGCTTAAATGGCTCAGTTTTTTGCTAGGCTTCATCGTATTACTATTTCTGTTCAAATATCAGTTCAGCAATAACGACTCTTGGAAGCCGTGGAGCCTGCCCTTGAGCGGTAAAATCATTTATCTAGATCCAGGTCATGGCGGGCCTGACGGCGGAGCAGTCGGCGGAAAGCTGTTAGAGAAGGATGTTACCCTGGAAGTGGCCTTTAGAGTCAGGGATTATCTTCAAGAACAAGGAGCGCTTGTTATCATGACCAGAGAAAGTGATACTGATCTCGCTCCAGAAGGAACAAAAGGCTATAGTCGACGAAAAGCTGAGGATCTAAGACAACGAGTCAAATTAATAAACCATTCAGAGGCGGAGCTCTATATCAGCATTCATCTTAATGCGATTCCGTCACAAAAATGGAGCGGAGCCCAAAGCTTTTATTACGGGAAATATGCGGAAAATGAGAAAGTCGCAAAATACATCCAGGATGAGCTGAGAAGAAATCTGGAAAACACAACCCGGAAAGCAAAGCGGATTCATGGTATCTACTTAATGCAAAACGTCACCAAACCGGGGGCGCTTATAGAAGTCGGATTTTTATCCAATCCAAACGAAGCAACGCTGCTCGGTAAACCGAAATATCAAGACAAGGTGGCATCTTCCATATATAAAGGCATTTTGCGATATTTCACAGAAAAAGGAGACCCTCCGGAGTAATGGAGGGTTTTCTTGTGGTTCTAAGCATAAGACACCCGCCATTTATGTATGATATAATAATAATTGTAAACGAATACACAAAAGGGTGAGGTTCGATGATAAGAGAAGATGAAGTAAGAAAACTAGTCGGAGAAATGCGCGAACCTTTTCTTCAAAGACCTCTGGGAGAATTGGATGCCGTTAAGGAAATTAAAATAAAGCCTGAAAAACGGCATATCAGTGTAAAAGTCGCTCTTGCAAAAACAGGAACTGCAGAACAAATGCAGATTCAGCAAGAGATCGTAAACGTATTAAAAGGGGCAGGAGCTGAGACAGTCGGCCTTCGATTTGAAGAGCTGCCTGAAGAAACGGTTGCTAAATTCCGGGCGCCGTCAGCTGAGAAAAAAACATTATTAAATATGGATAACCCGCCAGTCTTTCTTGCTGTAGCAAGTGGAAAAGGCGGCGTAGGCAAGTCAACTGTGTCAGTAAACCTAGCTATTTCTCTGGCTCGTCTAGGGAAAAAGGTTGGTTTAATTGATGCGGATATTTATGGGTTCAGTGTGCCGGACATGATGGGTATCACTGTGCGTCCAACAATTGAAGGAGAGAAACTTCTTCCTGTTGAACGCTTTGGAGTAAAGGTCATGTCAATGGGCTTTTTCGTAGAAGAAAATGCCCCGGTCGTATGGAGAGGGCCGATGCTCGGCAAAATGCTGAATAATTTTTTCCATGAAGTAGAGTGGGGAGAAGTAGACTATATCGTTCTTGATCTTCCGCCTGGTACAGGGGACGTTGCTCTCGATGTACATACAATGCTTCCGAGCTGCAAAGAAATTATCGTATCTACGCCACATCCGACAGCTGCTTTTGTCGCGGCCAGAGCGGGCTCTATGGCGATTAAAACCGATCATGAGGTCGTGGGTGTCATAGAGAACATGGCTTATTATGAAAGTGCAAAGACAGGGGAAAGAGAATATGTGTTTGGAAAAGGCGGAGGAGATAAACTGGCTGAGGAACTAAACGTGCCTTTGCTCGGCAGAATCCCATTGAAACAGCCCGATTGGGATAAGGACCAATTTGCTCCGTCTGTTTATGACGAAAATCATCCAATCGGAGAAATATATCAGGACATCGCAAAAAAAATAGATGCAAAAATGTCAGTGCAGGTATAAAAGGTGAACCGGGATTCCAGATCCCGGCTTTCCCTTTATTCACTTTCTTTTGCTGTGTCTTTTGCTGCTTTTTTCAGCTCATCTTCGAACTGCTTTTTGTAAAGCGGACTAGAAAGTGTTTCGTTAATAACCTCTTCTAAATAACTGCGGAATTCTTGGCTTTTTGCCAGCTGGCTGTACTTTTTATCCATGCCGGGATCCTGCATCACGCTCATCAGCATCTTCTGGTAATCTGGATCCTTCATCAGCTTTTTAATCACTTTTTCATGCTCTGTCTGAAGAGTTTTGGCAAAGCCCTCAGCAAAATCAGTGTCTTCAAAGATGTTTTTCCAAAATTCTTCACCTTTTTTAGATGTGAGTGTTTTTTCTATTGTTCCTTTAATTGCATCTTGGTCAATCACCAGCGCTTCATTCATGGCATCATCATTTAATAATTCCTTAATAGCTTTCTTTCCATCATCAGTTTTTAATATATCAACAACCATTTTTTTGGTCTGATCATAGTCCATATCCGCTGCTTGGTCTTTTGGAGCGCAAGCTGTTACAGATAATAACAAAAAACAGCTCATCAATAGCGTTTTGGCTTTTGACATGCTTAAGCTCCTTTCACATACTTGTCTTACCTTTAATATGATTCATCTGTTTGGAATTATACATAACAAAATATCGCTGTTCGCGATTTTTGAGGGGATGAATAAAGAAATGAAAAGCCGTGGTTTAGTTCGTTTTTTCTTTTCTATTTTAGCTGTCGGGGCGCTTATCACGAGTATTGTGGGTTTTGCTTTAAAATGGGGAGAATATAGAGGGCTGTTTCTGACATTTGAAGCGGGACAGATTTTCTCTGTTTTATTTTGGTTTATCGGTGTAGGCATGATTTTCAGTGTGATCAGCCAAATGGGTTTTTTCGTGTTTTTAACAGTTCATCGGTTTGCGCTTGAGATATTAAGGTCCTCCTCTTTGTGGAATTTGCTGCAGTTGTTTTTCATCCTATTTGTTGCTTTTGATTTAATGTACGTGCGTTTTTTATTTTTTGGAGAGAGCGGAGAATCGCTGGCTGGCTATGCGTGGTTACCGGTGTTTTTATTGATCTTTGGAGTGATTACAGCTTATATAAAGCAAAAGCAGTCCTCTAAGAAAACATTTGTGTCATCGTTATTTTTGATGGTTGTGATTACCGCATTAGAATGGTTCCCTGCATTAAGAGTAAATGATGAGGACTGGCTTTATTTAATGCTTTTTCCTTTAATGGCATGTAATGCCTTCCAATTGCTGATGCTGCCGAAGTTTGCAGCAAAGTAATTACTTTACCTCTGCGGATTTGGCATCAGAATTTGCGATGAGATCACCCACGGTTACATTTTTTAATCCTTTTTCTTTCAGCTGATGGATGATATCAGGCAATGCTTCTTCTGTTTGTTTTGCAGAATCGGAGGCATGTAAAAGAATAATGTCTCCACCGGAAACTTGCTTGGTCACATTGTCGATGATTTTTTCAACTCCGGGATTTGTCCAGTCTTGAGAGTTCACACTGTAATGAACGACTGTATAATTGTATTGCTTTGCGACCTTTAGAACATTCTTATTGAATTGGCCGGTAGGGGGTCTTAATAGCTGTATGTCTTTGACCCCTAACTTTTCAAAGGCTGTTTGCGCACGGTTCATGTCCTTTTTTATTTCGCTGCTCTCTAAATTGGCATAGTTTTTATAAGCGTAGCCCATGCTCCCGATTTGATGGCCGTCCTTTACGATACGGGCCACTGTGTCGGGATGGCGTTCTGCCCAAGAAGCGGACAGGAAAAACGTTGCGTTTTTAATCCCGTTTGCTTTCAGAGTATTAAGTATCGGTTCTGCTCTCTCATCACCCCAGCTGATATCGAAAGTAAGTGAAATATCTTTAGAGTCTGTTTCTCCTTTATAAATGGCTTTAGGTCCGGTGTCAGTTGAAAACACGGGAAGCGGGACAGCTCTTTGGATATAAAAAAAGCTGGCAGCTGCAAATGCGGCGATAAGTATAATAATTAATTGTTTTACCCGTTTAATGTGCCACACATAGAAGTGATTCACTGATGATGCCTCCTTATCTTGTCCATCATTCTTGTTTTACATCTTATGAGCATGGACAATTGAATATAACCGATAAAATGTCTCTTCACATACAGCCTAAATTGGGTATTGACCTTTTGATAATATCCGTGATATACTATTATTCGTCGCTGATAAACAGCTGACATCAACTAAAAGCTTCATTAAATACTTTGAAAAAAGTTGTTGACTTAAAAGAAGCTAAATGTTATAGTAATAAAGCTGCTTCGTTAAGCGGCAGTAATGATCTTTGAAAACTAAACAAGACAAAACGTACCTGTTAATTCATTTTTATAAATCGCACAGCGATGTGCGTAGTCAGTCAAACTAGGGCCTGTATGACGCAGGTCACACAGGTGTCGCCGCAGGATGCGGTGAACTTAACCTGTGATCCATTTATCGGAGAGTTTGATCCTGGCTCAGGACGAACGCTGGCGGCGTGCCTAATACATGCAAGTCGAGCGGACAGATGGGAGCTTGCTCCCTGATGTTAGCGGCGGACGGGTGAGTAACACGTGGGTAACCTGCCTGTAAGACTGGGATAACTCCGGGAAACCGGGGCTAATACCGGATGGTTGTTTGAACCGCATGGTTCAAACATAAAAGGTGGCTTCGGCTACCACTTACAGATGGACCCGCGGCGCATTAGCTAGTTGGTGAGGTAACGGCTCACCAAGGCGACGATGCGTAGCCGACCTGAGAGGGTGATCGGCCACACTGGGACTGAGACACGGCCCAGACTCCTACGGGAGGCAGCAGTAGGGAATCTTCCGCAATGGACGAAAGTCTGACGGAGCAACGCCGCGTGAGTGATGAAGGTTTTCGGATCGTAAAGCTCTGTTGTTAGGGAAGAACAAGTACCGTTCGAATAGGGCGGTACCTTGACGGTACCTAACCAGAAAGCCACGGCTAACTACGTGCCAGCAGCCGCGGTAATACGTAGGTGGCAAGCGTTGTCCGGAATTATTGGGCGTAAAGGGCTCGCAGGCGGTTTCTTAAGTCTGATGTGAAAGCCCCCGGCTCAACCGGGGAGGGTCATTGGAAACTGGGGAACTTGAGTGCAGAAGAGGAGAGTGGAATTCCACGTGTAGCGGTGAAATGCGTAGAGATGTGGAGGAACACCAGTGGCGAAGGCGACTCTCTGGTCTGTAACTGACGCTGAGGAGCGAAAGCGTGGGGAGCGAACAGGATTAGATACCCTGGTAGTCCACGCCGTAAACGATGAGTGCTAAGTGTTAGGGGGTTTCCGCCCCTTAGTGCTGCAGCTAACGCATTAAGCACTCCGCCTGGGGAGTACGGTCGCAAGACTGAAACTCAAAGGAATTGACGGGGGCCCGCACAAGCGGTGGAGCATGTGGTTTAATTCGAAGCAACGCGAAGAACCTTACCAGGTCTTGACATCCTCTGACAATCCTAGAGATAGGACGTCCCCTTCGGGGGCAGAGTGACAGGTGGTGCATGGTTGTCGTCAGCTCGTGTCGTGAGATGTTGGGTTAAGTCCCGCAACGAGCGCAACCCTTGATCTTAGTTGCCAGCATTCAGTTGGGCACTCTAAGGTGACTGCCGGTGACAAACCGGAGGAAGGTGGGGATGACGTCAAATCATCATGCCCCTTATGACCTGGGCTACACACGTGCTACAATGGACAGAACAAAGGGCAGCGAAACCGCGAGGTTAAGCCAATCCCACAAATCTGTTCTCAGTTCGGATCGCAGTCTGCAACTCGACTGCGTGAAGCTGGAATCGCTAGTAATCGCGGATCAGCATGCCGCGGTGAATACGTTCCCGGGCCTTGTACACACCGCCCGTCACACCACGAGAGTTTGTAACACCCGAAGTCGGTGAGGTAACCTTTTAGGAGCCAGCCGCCGAAGGTGGGACAGATGATTGGGGTGAAGTCGTAACAAGGTAGCCGTATCGGAAGGTGCGGCTGGATCACCTCCTTTCTAAGGATATTATACGGAATATAAGACCTTGGGTCTTATAAACAGAACGTTCCCTGTCTTGTTTAGTTTTGAAGGATCATTCCTTCGAAACGTGTTCTTTGAAAACTAGATAACAGTAGACATCACATTCAATTAGTAATACAAGATATCACATAGTGATTCTTTTTAACGGTTAAGTTAGAAAGGGCGCACGGTGGATGCCTTGGCACTAGGAGCCGATGAAGGACGGGACGAACACCGATATGCTTCGGGGAGCTGTAAGCAAGCTTTGATCCGGAGATTTCCGAATGGGGAAACCCACCACTCGTAATGGAGTGGTATCCATATCTGAATTCATAGGATATGAGAAGGCAGACCCGGGGAACTGAAACATCTAAGTACCCGGAGGAAGAGAAAGCAAATGCGATTCCCTGAGTAGCGGCGAGCGAAACGGGATTAGCCCAAACCAAGAGGCTTGCCTCTTGGGGTTGTAGGACACTCTATACGGAGTTACAAAGGAACGAGGTAGATGAAGAGGTCTGGAAAGGCCCGCCATAGGAGGTAACAGCCCTGTAGTCAAAACTTCGTTCTCTCCTGAGTGGATCCTGAGTACGGCGGAACACGTGAAATTCCGTCGGAATCCGGGAGGACCATCTCCCAAGGCTAAATACTCCCTAGTGACCGATAGTGAACCAGTACCGTGAGGGAAAGGTGAAAAGCACCCCGGAAGGGGAGTGAAAGAGATCCTGAAACCGTGTGCCTACAAGTAGTCAGAGCCCGTTAACGGGTGATGGCGTGCCTTTTGTAGAATGAACCGGCGAGTTACGATCCCGTGCAAGGTTAAGCAGAAGATGCGGAGCCGCAGCGAAAGCGAGTCTGAATAGGGCGCATGAGTACGTGGTCGTAGACCCGAAACCAGGTGATCTACCCATGTCCAGGGTGAAGTTCAGGTAACACTGAATGGAGGCCCGAACCCACGCACGTTGAAAAGTGCGGGGATGAGGTGTGGGTAGGGGTGAAATGCCAATCGAACCTGGAGATAGCTGGTTCTCTCCGAAATAGCTTTAGGGCTAGCCTCAAGGTAAGAGTCTTGGAGGTAGAGCACTGATTGGACTAGGGGCCCCTACCGGGTTACCGAATTCAGTCAAACTCCGAATGCCAATGACTTATCCTTGGGAGTCAGACTGCGAGTGATAAGATCCGTAGTCGAAAGGGAAACAGCCCAGACCGCCAGCTAAGGTCCCAAAGTATACGTTAAGTGGAAAAGGATGTGGAGTTGCTTAGACAACCAGGATGTTGGCTTAGAAGCAGCCACCATTTAAAGAGTGCGTAATAGCTCACTGGTCGAGTGACTCTGCGCCGAAAATGTACCGGGGCTAAACGTATCACCGAAGCTGCGGACTGTTCTTCGAACAGTGGTAGGAGAGCGTTCTAAGGGCTGTGAAGCCAGACCGGAAGGACTGGTGGAGCGCTTAGAAGTGAGAATGCCGGTATGAGTAGCGAAAGAGGGGTGAGAATCCCCTCCACCGAATGCCTAAGGTTTCCTGAGGAAGGCTCGTCCGCTCAGGGTTAGTCGGGACCTAAGCCGAGGCCGAAAGGCGTAGGCGATGGACAACAGGTTGATATTCCTGTACCACCTCCTCACCATTTGAGCAATGGGGGGACGCAGGAGGATAGGGTAAGCGCGGTATTGGATATCCGCGTCCAAGCAGTTAGGCTGGGAAATAGGCAAATCCGTTTCCCATAAGGCTGAGCTGTGATGGCGAGCGAAATATAGTAGCGAAGTTCCTGATTCCACACTGCCAAGAAAAGCCTCTAGCGAGGTGAGAGGTGCCCGTACCGCAAACCGACACAGGTAGGCGAGGAGAGAATCCTAAGGTGATCGAGAGAACTCTCGTTAAGGAACTCGGCAAAATGACCCCGTAACTTCGGGAGAAGGGGTGCTCTGTTAGGGTGCAAGCCCGAGAGAGCCGCAGTGAATAGGCCCAGGCGACTGTTTAGCAAAAACACAGGTCTCTGCGAAGCCGTAAGGCGAAGTATAGGGGCTGACGCCTGCCCGGTGCTGGAAGGTTAAGAGGAGCGCTTAGCGTAAGCGAAGGTGCGAATTGAAGCCCCAGTAAACGGCGGCCGTAACTATAACGGTCCTAAGGTAGCGAAATTCCTTGTCGGGTAAGTTCCGACCCGCACGAAAGGCGCAACGATCTGGGCACTGTCTCAACGAGAGACTCGGTGAAATTATAGTACCTGTGAAGATGCAGGTTACCCGCGACAGGACGGAAAGACCCCGTGGAGCTTTACTGCAGCCTGATATTGAATGTTGGTACAGCTTGTACAGGATAGGTAGGAGCCTTGGAAACCGGAGCGCCAGCTTCGGTGGAGGCATCGGTGGGATACTACCCTGGCTGTATTGACCTTCTAACCCGCCGCCCTTATCGGGCGGGGAGACAGTGTCAGGTGGGCAGTTTGACTGGGGCGGTCGCCTCCTAAAAGGTAACGGAGGCGCCCAAAGGTTCCCTCAGAATGGTTGGAAATCATTCGCAGAGTGTAAAGGCACAAGGGAGCTTGACTGCGAGACCTACAAGTCGAGCAGGGACGAAAGTCGGGCTTAGTGATCCGGTGGTTCCGCATGGAAGGGCCATCGCTCAACGGATAAAAGCTACCCCGGGGATAACAGGCTTATCTCCCCCAAGAGTCCACATCGACGGGGAGGTTTGGCACCTCGATGTCGGCTCATCGCATCCTGGGGCTGTAGTCGGTCCCAAGGGTTGGGCTGTTCGCCCATTAAAGCGGTACGCGAGCTGGGTTCAGAACGTCGTGAGACAGTTCGGTCCCTATCCGTCGCGGGCGCAGGAAATTTGAGAGGAGCTGTCCTTAGTACGAGAGGACCGGGATGGACGCACCGCTGGTGTACCAGTTGTTCTGCCAAGGGCATCGCTGGGTAGCTATGTGCGGACGGGATAAGTGCTGAAAGCATCTAAGCATGAAGCCCCCCTCAAGATGAGATTTCCCATTCCGCAAGGAAGTAAGATCCCTGAAAGATGATCAGGTTGATAGGTCTGAGGTGGAAGTGTGGCGACACATGGAGCTGACAGATACTAATCGATCGAGGACTTAACCATATTTTTGAATGATGTCACACCTGTTATCTAGTTTTGAGAGAACACTCTCAATTTGTTTGGTGGCGATAGCGAAGAGGTCACACCCGTTCCCATACCGAACACGGAAGTTAAGCTCTTCAGCGCCGATGGTAGTCGGGGGTTTCCCCCTGTGAGAGTAGGACGCCGCCAAGCAGATTTATTAATTCTACCATGTTTGTTTATGAAGCTTTATATTATTCCGCAGTAGCTCAGTGGTAGAGCTATCGGCTGTTAACCGATCGGTCGTAGGTTCGAATCCTACCTGCGGAGCCATTGCTTCCATAGCTCAGCAGGTAGAGCACTTCCATGGTAAGGAAGAGGTCAGCGGTTCGAGCCCGCTTGGAAGCTTATCTAAAATACGTTGATCTTATGCAGTTTCCGCGAAATATGGAACTGTTATTTTTTTGTCTAAATATGTGGGTGTCATACGGGTGGCAAATTAGAGAATCTCTCTAAAATGTCCCCGTTTTAAATATATTATTGATTGCATCAGCAACTAAAATATCTGATTCACGGTTAGCATGAGTGTAAATATTCAATGTGGTTTGGACGTTAGCATGGCCAAGCCTCTGAGAAATAGCTTTAATGTTTAATCCAGGTACTTTCCCAATTTGATTTATTAACATTGTTGCGTGAGAGTGTCTCATATCATGAAGACGTCCTGGCTTGATATTGTGCCTCTTAGTGAATCTCTGCCACCAAGTATTAGGTGAGGTAGGATACTGGGGTTGCCCCATATCCCCACCAAATAACAAAAGCTTATCTATTCCTCTCCACAGTTCACCCAACAGTAATTTATTCTTCTTGATCTCCCGTAGCAAAATGGCTGCTTCTTGAATTACATCAGGCGGCATCGTAACTTTACGGAAAGAGTTACTTTTAGGATCTTTAAACCGATAACCTTTCTTCTTTGTATATTGTAAAGACTCATCAATTCTGACTTCATTAGTATCAAAAAATAAATCTGTTTCATCGATTGCTAATAGTTCTCCTCTACGAAATCCACCTGTAAACGCAAATTTAATCATAACTCTGTTCCTCAATGGAGCGTGTTCATCTAATAGCATAAAGATTTCCTTTATTTCTTCTTCAGTATAAATTTCATATTCATTGTATTTTTGTTTTGGCCGCTTTACATTTTCAGCAGGGTTTTCTTTTATTATTTTCCACTCAGCTTCTCGCCCTAAAATATCTCTAATGATTCGATATAAAACGTCTTACGGAAGATTTCAGGATGGTTCCAGGACACGGACCAGATCTTTCTAAGCTGACAGATGAAGAACTTGAAAAGCGATTGAGATTTTTAGAATCGGCGTTCAAGATTTGCTGTAAAGCCTTTTTATATCTGCTACTTTTATATGGAACTTGGCTTTAAATCGGATAAATTTTATATGTTAAAGAAGCATGCTATCAACGCTATTGCAACAGCTCTTGGAATAATCTAAGGGCTGTTTTTTTGTGCCCTTAAACGTCAATTCTGTATTAAGATCTACAATTGCGAGTGATCGTTAGTAGGATAATAGCCGAGGCTTTTTACACTGGTGTACTTAATTGTTGCGCGTTAAAATTGCAATAAATTGAAAGGGGGGATGGAATGATGAATCTAAATAAAATTGGATTCAAAGGGGTTTAATCATGAAAACAAATGATAAGAAGAAAGAAGTTCAACAAAAGTATAGAGATGAAATTAAAAAGAAGAAACAAGAATAAGAAGATGACAAAAATTATTTTAAAGAAGCAATTATTGTCGTAACCATAATTGTGGTGCTTATTTTTTTGACTTACATGCTTCAAGGATTTTAACAAAATGTTCCCTTTCCCCCCGTACTTTTTACCTAAATGTGTTTAATATTGGAAATAGGTAATATTAACAATTAAGAAAAGAGGGAGAGATGATGAATAACTTAAATTGGTGGAAAATACTTTTACTAACCTTTCTTTGTTCCTTGATTTTTTCTGTCGTCTTTGTCACTGTTCAACGGATTGACTTAATACTCAATCCGCCGGAAGTACCTGTTAAATCGATTGAAAAAATAAAATGATTTATTTGGGGGAAAAGGGAATGAAAAAAATATTCATTGTAGGTGCGATTGTTGCTGGGTTCTTTGTGTCTAGTGTTGGTATTAATTCTGTAAGTGCTGAAGAAATCGACCCGATAGGTGATAAAATTGGTTCGGAAGATGGACGAACTGATGTATTAGATCCTGTCGTTGCAAAAGATGGTCCAGAAGATGGTATTAACGATCAATCTACAGTACAACCGAAGATTAAAAAGATTTCTGATGATGTAAGCCTATTCTCTGTTTTAGGAGCAGGAGAGAGGGATTACTTAGGATCCTCTACGTTTAAAACGCGTTCAAAAACATTTTATTCTGGTGGAGGAGATCTTGGGATTCAAATTTCTCAACCATACATTGGCCCTGGAATCTCATGGCAGTATAAACTTGTAGAAGAAGATCCTGTTCCTTTTGATGATACGGTTTCACGTTTTAGTTTATCTAACCAAAAAGGAACATATGAAGTTGTGTTTGATGTTCGTAGTTTTGTAGATGGGGATAATAAGAAAGCAGAATTACACTTGAGAAATTAACAAATCCATTAACAAGTGTCTCTACTAAATAGTGGGATTAATTGATAAAAAAGGAAGACTAATAAAGGTCTGCTCTTTTTGTGTTCTATTTAAGCCATGAAATAACATAGAAGGATATAAAGCAACCAATATCTCCTGCTCTGCTAAAAACGTTTCTTTTGTGTATAAACTGAATCCCAAAACCAATACACAATGGCTGTTATAAAGCAATAAAAATATACTTTCGGCCTTGTAATTAATGGCGGGTATTCCGGGATACTCTGGGAATGAAAAATCAAAAAATTCGCTACTAAAGACAAGAGCAAATAAAATAAACAATTGAATATCTCTTCGGAATCTTATTGAGAAAGTATTGTAAGGGAAGTGCAAATATCAAATAAGGTACAAAAAAATAACAAGCAAATATAGAAATCAAATAAACTCCAGAATAAGCACCAGCAATTAAGTACTGAATAAAACCTAAACACAAACTTGAAAAGACAATAGGAAAAATGAATTTTCGCATTAGATTCAAATTCCTTTTTATATACTTTAACTCAAGTTGGAAGAATTTGATTTAGGAATGGTAGCTGCCCGACAAAATGCCGAGAAAATTGGGGGTTTTTCAATGCTTAGATTGTCATACGATAGAGACAAGAAAACGAACGTGAATAACAGTCCCAAAAGGAGATACCTACGGACGCTGATCTTTTGTACATGGGAATTTGTACAGCTGATTAGTGGCCGTTTTTTTATGGCCAAACCAGGAGACGCACCTTTCCTTTATCAAGTGTGCACTCGGATGTATCGAATGACTATGAAGGTCGTTAGCTTCACAGGAGGAGCGAGTCTATGCAGTATTGCGCGCGATAGTCAGGGGGAACGCAAGCGGTGAGATCCCGCTTGCAAGGAAAGTCTTTAAACCGGCTCTCCATTTTCTTTGCTTACCTCCTAGGGGAAATCGGCGGGCCACAAATTAATAAAAGCGAATAGCGTAAGGCGGTGCTTATTCGGCAAGGAGTAATGAAAGATGAAGATGAGAGACGTTTTATCTGCTGACACGAAACAGCAGCTTAAAAAAGTGTTAAGTCCCTCAACAAAGGCAGATGAACCTTTGACAAGGCAGGATTGGGAAGAAATCATGGGAACGAAACGTGACACATTTAGACGTGTTGGGGGTAGAATTCGAAGAAAAAGGTGAACAGCTTATTCTAACTTAATTTATTATGCTGTAAAATAAAGGGGGATTACAGGAGGTTATTTTGATGATTATTCCCCTAATACTAGTAGTAGCTTTTGTTTTCTTTATAAAGAAACTCTTAGAGAAAAATGATTTAATAATTAAAAATTATATATTGAAAAATACTCGAGAGTCTAAATTGCATATTATTGACTTATTGAGTTTAGGTAGAATGAGTTTTATCAAAAATTGGTTGATAAGTGAACATAGCCTAGATAAATTAGAAATGATAAAGATTGCAGCTGAAGATGAGTTTAAAAGAAAAGAAAACTTTGCTTCTCGTGCAGCTTTCATTAATTTAATAACATTGCCTTTCTTTAGTGCTGCAGTCACCTTTTTAGTTCCACTCTTTACATTTATATTTGGTTTAACTTCTTTTGGAATTCAACAAGAATACATAAAAGAAACAAGATCAAATCCGAGCAAGTCTTTTTTTGAGTTTTTTGATATAGCAGATCCTGCAAACAACCAATTAGATGAGATATTAAAGGCCATAATAAATAGCGCATATTACAGAAATGGTGAACTCTTATTTAAAATGTTTCTCTATATAATTTTAATATTAGGAGTTTGCTTATTGATAAGAAGATTTTCTTTAAGGATTACATCGAGGCTTTATCTAATCACTAAACAAGCTTATGAAGAAAAACTAAAAAAAGTTGAGGAATTTAATAGTCATATAAAAGAAATGAAAATGAAATTGGCACTTAATTGGGATGTTGTGTGGTTAAACGATTCAAAAGAAAATCTTGAGTTGATTTTAATTTCTCCTGATAAAACCGAATCCTATATCATTGAATCTACAGAGGAACAAAACATAATAAAAATTAAGTCGCTTATAAAAAATATGCAGAATAAGTTTAATTAATTATTTAGCATCCATTTGGGTGCTTTTTTATATGGAGGCGAAACATCATGGATATTAGAACTATATCAGTAGAAAAGATTAACCCCGCTCCCTACAATCCCCGGATTGATCTTCAGCCAGGCGATCTGGAGTATGATGCCCTGAAAAAATCCATAGAACAATTCGGTTACATTGATCTACTTAAGACAAAAGCGAAAATTGAATGACTTCTAAAATAACAAAAAGCCCTCCCTAAAATGGAGGGCTTTTTTAAAAATTCATTGATGAGAGTCTGTCACCTGTTTTTTAGTAGACTGATGATTTCATTGTTTTGTTCAATCTTCTTGAAAGAATTTTTTCTAATCGTGAGTAAATACCGTACTACCCACCAAATAACGCTAACTCCAATAAACAAAAAGATAAAAGGTATAATCGTTGTGATCCAAGTTAGAAACATTTCCACTTTAGTTCCTCCTTTTATAAATCACTAACTCCAGCCAATAAACCTATAAGACTCAAAACAATTGTTATAGCAAGGAAAGCCCAGACTAATGCCGCGAATGGAGTGTTAATTCCCATGCCTTCTTTCCATTTGGAAATTCGACTTGTTCTGAATTTTCCTAGCTGAATACATAAAATTACGTTTAATAATACTGATATTACAAGGGCTGTTACTAAATATAAGTTCAAACCCATCAACCTTTCTTTTTAGGCTTTCTCCTAGTGTAACCTAGAAGCAGTTGTAGATTTCAAGTGTCATTATACATGTTTTTTCGTAGGAATAAATATAGAAAAGTATGTATTTATTTGTATATTTGTGTTAATATGGCATTGTTTCGAAAAAAGTTTGATAGGAGGAGTAGCATGAAAAAGTTTGTGACAGTCGTTATTGCCACGGTTTTAGCTCTCGTTTTGTCAACAACATTTGAAAACACATCAAAGGCTGCGGAAATGCCACAGCAACCGGTTTTACCTGAGAAAGAAGTCGCATTTGACATGGATTCGACCAAACCTCAGGAGCAAAAAATTTATGACGATAATGGAAAGTATGTTGGAACTATGGGGATTATTCCAGAAAAGACTGAAGATGAATTCAGTACTATGGGTACATACCCTGTTCCGGTAGGTACAACAACCTTTAAAATCTACTGGAATACTGGAGTAATAAATCTAAGCTACCGTATCAAAGTAAGTAGACCAAAGCCGAAGAAAGTAATTTCCTACAGCAAAATCACAAAGGCATGGGATGAATGGCATTTTGTTGCGCCACCATTTACTGTGCAAGGTGATGAGCTAAAGATAACTCGTGCACAAGAAACTTCTAAAGCTTCTGCATCTGCTCGGTATCGATTGAAATATGGTGTTATTGGACAAGGGTCTATCAACTACGATTTAAAATCAAGAGTAAGTAAACATTATTTATATACGTCTGTTTCTAGTTTTGGATAAAAAAAGGGCCCATGTTGGGCCCCTTTTTATATCCATCTCCAGTTTATAGCACCGTCAGGATAAACAGCCGGAACAATAATGCCTCTTTTATTCCCATTATCCGAAACGAACCAGTTTTCGTCATTTAGCCATTCTTCGTCGTATTTCGTTTCATCGAAGTCACCATCTTCGTCAATAAGGTCATTAAAAAGGTCTCGAAAGGTCTCAATGTTTTCATATGGACTGAGAATACCGTACATCCACATACCTTCTCCGCTAACGACGTGAATTTCGCCTAACTTTTCATCTTTATAGTAAAGGAACACTTATTTTTCCTCCTTTGATTGCAGTTTGAAGTACTCGCTTGGTATCTCACCTCTTATTAAATATTCAGTATCTCTTTTTGTCCAACTAAGAGCTCTTTTCTTCCAATAATCTGAATGCTTATCATTCTTTATTAGACGTTCAATTTTTTTGGGAGATAAAATAGCTACTCCTTTTACTTCTCCTGACTGGATGGCCTTTCGCAAAGCCGGCAGATTTAATTCAATAGAATTATCACCATAATTAGTGACTATATTTTTATTCATTGTGAAACTGGTGTACGGACTATTAGACTTTTGGGCTCCTCTAAATCCGCCTAAAATATGTTCTGTTACTGTGACTTGTCTACCTTTATACATTCCTTCTTTATTTATTGGCACAAGATTTCCGGTGTCCGGATCAATATGTAATTTTCCTAAGCCATTAGCTGCTTTGGTGGAATATAAATCTTTATCCCCGCGATAGAGATTTGAAGATTTTCCGGCTCCTACGCTTGCTTTCAATACTTTGCCGGTTCCGATTGCTCCTATAGGCCCGAGAGCAGCTAGAGCACTATTAAAGCTGTTTTCACGTCTCTCCTCAGAAATTTTATTCCCGAACATATCTCGACCGGTTATTGCTTCACTAAAACCATTCGCTGACGCAAGACCGTAGAGTCCTTTACTGGAGTTTTGAAGGGCAGGGAATGTCTTAGAAGTTTTATAGATATCAAGCGCTTTGTCTGCCCTATAGATGGCTTTGCTCGTTGAGTAAACAGCCTTTCCGCCTTTGGCTAATTTCCCGGCCCAGCCAACTATAGGGATGTATCCTGCCGCAGCCATTGCGCCAGCTGCCACCCGTTGCCCATCAGTTAATTTTTCACCGGTGACTGGATCGACACCATCAGCAGCTCTCTTATAATCATAATATCCGGAGACTTCCCCCGTAAAATTACAAACGAAATCCCAAGTCTTTTCATACCATGGCCTATTTGCGAGTTCTTCCTGTTCTTTCGCAATTCTTCTTTGTTCGGCCTGCTGATCTTTGAAGGAAATATAATCAGTAGATTGTTTTTTTACATCCTCGGTCATCTTATGAATTTCACTGTCCCTATAAGCTTTTGCATTATAGTAAATAGGGGAGGCGCTTTTGCCTTTTGATGTAGCGTTCATGAGTGCTTGGTAATCAGCTTGAATCAATTGTTCATTTGCTTCTGAGAGCGCATATTCAGATGTTAAATTTTCATCGATATCATAAATTTTTTTGATAGTCTTGGTACGTTTGTTGTCGGTTGAAGAGAGTTCGTCTTTAAAAGTTTCTGTGGAGAATAAATCTAGCGGTAGTATGTCGTTGATGTCATTTAGAATGTCCTTCATTGCTTTTTTCTGTTCTGACATGATGGATTTTGATTTAGTATAAGCGTTTGCCAGCTCGTGCTCTAAAAAAGATTCTTCTATGTAGGCATCCGATAAGCTTGCGTCTTCCAGAATGCCAGTAACACTCGTGAGAAATGCGATTTTCATGTCAATCAAATCAATCCACTGGTCAGCGATCCCTGCTTGATCTTCATAAAATGCCTTTATGTTATTGGCACCCTTACCTGAAAACTCACTGTCATCAAGATCAGCCACTGATTTGAAGGCTTTCTTTAATTTGACCATTTGACTCCTTGTATCTTTGTATTCCTTTGCACGGTTTTCAGCTTCAGAAAGCAATGATTTAGCTTCAAATACCTTCATGATCATATCCTTTCATTTAAAAAGCTTCAACGAAATTTTACCATAAGAAAAAGTAGAAGCAGAATGTAATGTCATTTTAAAAAAGCGAAATGATCAATTTGATGTGTGTCATTTAACCTATTATTTGAATCAGATTCTCATCGATATTTATAATCTCAAATCAGCATTTGCCTAGGTTCAATTGTTATGTTTCATCATATGTTATGTGTAATAAACCCAAAAATTCCAATGGAGGAGTGCTATTTATGTACTACAATCAGGTTCCTATGCTAACTCATTGGAGGCATATGCATGATTGGGAGTCTTTTGTTGATGCACAAGTGACTCGGCAGGAAGCGGATATGACAGGAATCTGGCGAGGCAACGATGGAGGCGTGTACTACATCCGGCATGATGACCCCCATGTCTGGTGGGCAGGCTTCAGCGACAACGGTAGGGGGCAACACTGGACACACGTGTTTCATGGAATGCGGATGTTTGATGAAACTGGATCAGAGGTGATCTCTGGAAATTGGGCCGATGTACCGCGTGGAACGAACAGGGGCAGTGGCACCTTAGTCGTCGCCCGTAGTGGAGACCGGTTGACTAAGGTATCCGGTGGAATTGGCGCGACTACATGGCAACGAATTCGGTATTAAATGTAGTGGACTTATGCTGTAACGAATAAAAATTCCAATAGAGGAGAGCTACTTATGTACTACAATCAGGTACCTATATTAACTCATTGGAGGCAACCTGCGTACGATTTGACAGGAACCTGGCGAGGCGACGATGGAGGCATTTACTACATCCGCCATCTCGATAACAATAAGGTCTGGTGGGTAGGATTAAGCGACAACGGCAGTGGTCATAATTGGACCAATGTGTTAGAAGGGGAAGTGAGTTACGATTGGAGTGGAGCGGTGGAATTGAGCGGACATTGGTATGATGTACCGCGTGGAACGAACAGGGGCAGCGGCATCTTGGGCTTTTCGGTACGATTGGGCGATCTCGTCAAAACATACCAAAGCAGTGGATTCAGCGCTAATAGATTGAGGAAAATATCATAGTTGTTTGGGGCACCTGAAAACGGGTGCTTTTTACGTTTAAGCTAATGGGTCGATAGTAGAACTGAGGTTGCTCTTAGGAAACCGTATTGTAGTATTAACATTAACTTATAAATGTTCTAAATCAAATTAAAAGAATAAACAAGAAATGATAGTAATAACCTTAAACATACTTCACAGTTGCACGGATATCCTCTTCATTCTTTCCTGTCTTCTTTTTCAAATCATTCAAAACGATTCTTTCCATTAAAGTAGAACATAATATAAAACGCCAGGGTTCCTCTGGCGCCTAAACGGGAAAGCTTATAATTTTTTAAGTGGATATCGTTTGAATGTTATGCTCTTCAAAAATTCGTTTTGCTACAAAGGTTGCATTCAGCACTCTTAGAAAGCCGGTATAAGGCGTACAGTGAAATATTGATTCAACTATCTCACCTGGTGAAAGCCCAACAGTGAGTGCTGCAATTGTAATTAATTGTCGTTGCTTTAGGTCAAGTCCTTCTCTCTGATATACATCTCCAAAAGCAAATTCCACTACGTATTTTCCGAGATCAGGAGCAATGTCTTTAAGTGAATCAATTACACGTTGCCCACCCTCTCCATCTACTTCCATAAGTTTTTGCCAACCTCGCTGATACCGATCGTTGTTCATTTCATTCTCTCCTTTTAGATTAGTCGATCTTTCGAATTGAATGCTACACTTTAGAGTGCACTCTAAAGCAATACTTTTTTTGTGCTAAAATGATTGATATGGAAAAACTTTATACGATTCAGCAAATTTCAAATATGACTAAACTATCCGTCCACACTTTACGCTACTACGAAAAGATAGGGTTGCTTCGTGAAGTGAGACGGGATAAAAACGGTTATCGAAAGTACACGGAGTCTGATATGTCTTGGATCAATTTTTTAATCCGTTTACGAACAACTGGGATGTCAATTACGGACATGATACGGTTTTCCGATCTTAGAAGCCAAGGGGAACCTACGGTGAAAAAGCGACTGGAATTGTTAGAAATGCATCAAAAAATGTTCTTGAAGAAATTGAAGGTTTAAAGGATAACTTAACGAAGATAGTAGAAAAGATTGATTACTATAAGTCATTGGAGGAACATAAATAACCTTGGGTAATGTATAAAGAAAAAGAATGTCCTGAAGGGCAGATAAAGAGCTTTAAGAACAGGCTTTGAATTTCTTGAGGGTAAAACTCACCGAGTAAAATAAATGAGAGCTATTAGATGGTCTGAAATATTTAACGTGGGAAGAAGGATTACCAAGAACATTGAGAGTTGTTAGATGGAAGCCATGTTATTAATAGATGTTTTTTTATTTTGCACTAATTTTTAATTTTAATGAATTATTTATTCGTTTAATTTTAGGTGTCCGCTACCCAGGGTGGCAGAAAGGTGGCAAACACGATTATTCGCCACCTTTCTAAATTTGTCTAAACCGTATTGACATTTATCAAAACCCTGCTATAATTACCTTTGTCCTAAGAAACCGGATATAAACTTTCAAGTTGCTCTTCCGTGGTAAGGAAGAGGTCAGCGGTTCGATTACGCTTGGAAGCTTTATTAAATGTATTATTACCAAGGTTTCTCAATAAGGAGAAAGCTTTTTTTATTGCGAGATGCGGAAGTAGTTCAGTGGTAGAACACCACCTTGCCAAGGTGGGGGTCGCGGGTTCGAATCCCGTCTTCCGCTCCATTTATCCCAACGGGATATTGTAAATTGAATTGCGCCCGTAGCTCAATTGGATAGAGCGTTTGACTACGGATCAAAAGGTTAGGGGTTCGACTCCTCTCGGGCGCGCCATATCTTTTAATAGAATAGATAGGAAATCGGGAAGTAGCTCAGCTTGGTAGAGCACATGGTTTGGGACCATGGGGTCGCAGGTTCGAATCCTGTCTTCCCGACCATTTTTATGGGGCCTTAGCTCAGCTGGGAGAGCGCCTGCTTTGCACGCAGGAGGTCAGCGGTTCGATCCCGCTAGGCTCCACCAAAAGTTTTAAAAAAAGTTGTTGACTTTGAAGAAGTGACGTTGTATACTAATAAAGTTGCTTTAACAAAGCGGACAAACAAAATGATCTTTGAAAACTAAACAAGACAAAACGTACCTGTTAATTCATTTTTTATAAATCGCACAGCAATGTGCGTAGTCAGTCAAACTAGGGCCTGCACGACGCAGGTCACACAGGTGTCGCCGCAGGATGCGGTGAACTTAACCTGTGATCCATTTATCGGAGAGTTTGATCCTGGCTCAGGACGAACGCTGGCGGCGTGCCTAATACATGCAAGTCGAGCGGACAGATGGGAGCTTGCTCCCTGATGTTAGCGGCGGACGGGTGAGTAACACGTGGGTAACCTGCCTGTAAGACTGGGATAACTCCGGGAAACCGGGGCTAATACCGGATGGTTGTTTGAACCGCATGGTTCAAACATAAAAGGTGGCTTCGGCTACCACTTACAGATGGACCCGCGGCGCATTAGCTAGTTGGTGAGGTAACGGCTCACCAAGGCAACGATGCGTAGCCGACCTGAGAGGGTGATCGGCCACACTGGGACTGAGACACGGCCCAGACTCCTACGGGAGGCAGCAGTAGGGAATCTTCCGCAATGGACGAAAGTCTGACGGAGCAACGCCGCGTGAGTGATGAAGGTTTTCGGATCGTAAAGCTCTGTTGTTAGGGAAGAACAAGTACCGTTCGAATAGGGCGGTACCTTGACGGTACCTAACCAGAAAGCCACGGCTAACTACGTGCCAGCAGCCGCGGTAATACGTAGGTGGCAAGCGTTGTCCGGAATTATTGGGCGTAAAGGGCTCGCAGGCGGTTTCTTAAGTCTGATGTGAAAGCCCCCGGCTCAACCGGGGAGGGTCATTGGAAACTGGGGAACTTGAGTGCAGAAGAGGAGAGTGGAATTCCACGTGTAGCGGTGAAATGCGTAGAGATGTGGAGGAACACCAGTGGCGAAGGCGACTCTCTGGTCTGTAACTGACGCTGAGGAGCGAAAGCGTGGGGAGCGAACAGGATTAGATACCCTGGTAGTCCACGCCGTAAACGATGAGTGCTAAGTGTTAGGGGGTTTCCGCCCCTTAGTGCTGCAGCTAACGCATTAAGCACTCCGCCTGGGGAGTACGGTCGCAAGACTGAAACTCAAAGGAATTGACGGGGGCCCGCACAAGCGGTGGAGCATGTGGTTTAATTCGAAGCAACGCGAAGAACCTTACCAGGTCTTGACATCCTCTGACAATCCTAGAGATAGGACGTCCCCTTCGGGGGCAGAGTGACAGGTGGTGCATGGTTGTCGTCAGCTCGTGTCGTGAGATGTTGGGTTAAGTCCCGCAACGAGCGCAACCCTTGATCTTAGTTGCCAGCATTCAGTTGGGCACTCTAAGGTGACTGCCGGTGACAAACCGGAGGAAGGTGGGGATGACGTCAAATCATCATGCCCCTTATGACCTGGGCTACACACGTGCTACAATGGACAGAACAAAGGGCAGCGAAACCGCGAGGTTAAGCCAATCCCACAAATCTGTTCTCAGTTCGGATCGCAGTCTGCAACTCGACTGCGTGAAGCTGGAATCGCTAGTAATCGCGGATCAGCATGCCGCGGTGAATACGTTCCCGGGCCTTGTACACACCGCCCGTCACACCACGAGAGTTTGTAACACCCGAAGTCGGTGAGGTAACCTTTTAGGAGCCAGCCGCCGAAGGTGGGACAGATGATTGGGGTGAAGTCGTAACAAGGTAGCCGTATCGGAAGGTGCGGCTGGATCACCTCCTTTCTAAGGATATTATACGGAATATAAGACCTTGGGTCTTATAAACAGAACGTTCCCTGTCTTGTTTAGTTTTGAAGGATCATTCCTTCGAAATGTGTTCTTTGAAAACTAGATAACAGTAGACATCACATTCAATTAGTAACACAAGATATCACATAGTGATTCTTTTTAACGGTTAAGTTAGAAAGGGCGCACGGTGGATGCCTTGGCACTAGGAGCCGATGAAGGACGGGACGAACACCGATATGCTTCGGGGAGCTGTAAGCAAGCTTTGATCCGGAGATTTCCGAATGGGGAAACCCACCACTCGTAATGGAGTGGTATCCATATCTGAATTCATAGGATATGAGAAGGCAGACCCGGGGAACTGAAACATCTAAGTACCCGGAGGAAGAGAAAGCAAATGCGATTCCCTGAGTAGCGGCGAGCGAAACGGGATTAGCCCAAACCAAGAGGCTTGCCTCTTGGGGTTGTAGGACACTCTATACGGAGTTACAAAAGAACGAGGTAGATGAAGAGGTCTGGAAAGGCCCGCCATAGGAGGTAACAGCCCTGTAGTCAAAACTTCGTTCTCTCCTGAGTGGATCCTGAGTACGGCGGAACACGTGAAATTCCGTCGGAATCCGGGAGGACCATCTCCCAAGGCTAAATACTCCCTAGTGACCGATAGTGAACCAGTACCGTGAGGGAAAGGTGAAAAGCACCCCGGAAGGGGAGTGAAAGAGATCCTGAAACCGTGTGCCTACAAGTAGTCAGAGCCCGTTAACGGGTGATGGCGTGCCTTTTGTAGAATGAACCGGCGAGTTACGATCCCGTGCAAGGTTAAGCAGAAGATGCGGAGCCGCAGCGAAAGCGAGTCTGAATAGGGCGCATGAGTACGTGGTCGTAGACCCGAAACCAGGTGATCTACCCATGTCCAGGGTGAAGTTCAGGTAACACTGAATGGAGGCCCGAACCCACGCACGTTGAAAAGTGCGGGGATGAGGTGTGGGTAGGGGTGAAATGCCAATCGAACCTGGAGATAGCTGGTTCTCTCCGAAATAGCTTTAGGGCTAGCCTCAAGGTAAGAGTCTTGGAGGTAGAGCACTGATTGGACTAGGGGCCCCTACCGGGTTACCGAATTCAGTCAAACTCCGAATGCCAATGACTTATCCTTGGGAGTCAGACTGCGAGTGATAAGATCCGTAGTCGAAAGGGAAACAGCCCAGACCGCCAGCTAAGGTCCCAAAGTATACGTTAAGTGGAAAAGGATGTGGAGTTGCTTAGACAACCAGGATGTTGGCTTAGAAGCAGCCACCATTTAAAGAGTGCGTAATAGCTCACTGGTCGAGTGACTCTGCGCCGAAAATGTACCGGGGCTAAACGTATCACCGAAGCTGCGGACTGTTCTTCGAACAGTGGTAGGAGAGCGTTCTAAGGGCTGTGAAGCCAGACCGGAAGGACTGGTGGAGCGCTTAGAAGTGAGAATGCCGGTATGAGTAGCGAAAGAGGGGTGAGAATCCCCTCCACCGAATGCCTAAGGTTTCCTGAGGAAGGCTCGTCCGCTCAGGGTTAGTCGGGACCTAAGCCGAGGCCGAAAGGCGTAGGCGATGGACAACAGGTTGATATTCCTGTACCACCTCCTCACCATTTGAGCAATGGGGGGACGCAGGAGGATAGGGTAAGCGCGGTATTGGATATCCGCGTCCAAGCAGTTAGGCTGGGAAATAGGCAAATCCGTTTCCCATAAGGCTGAGCTGTGATGGCGAGCGAAATATAGTAGCGAAGTTCCTGATTCCACACTGCCAAGAAAAGCCTCTAGCGAGGTGAGAGGTGCCCGTACCGCAAACCGACACAGGTAGGCGAGGAGAGAATCCTAAGGTGATCGAGAGAACTCTCGTTAAGGAACTCGGCAAAATGACCCCGTAACTTCGGGAGAAGGGGTGCTCTGTTAGGGTGCAAGCCCGAGAGAGCCGCAGTGAATAGGCCCAGGCGACTGTTTAGCAAAAACACAGGTCTCTGCGAAGCCGTAAGGCGAAGTATAGGGGCTGACGCCTGCCCGGTGCTGGAAGGTTAAGAGGAGCGCTTAGCGTAAGCGAAGGTGCGAATTGAAGCCCCAGTAAACGGCGGCCGTAACTATAACGGTCCTAAGGTAGCGAAATTCCTTGTCGGGTAAGTTCCGACCCGCACGAAAGGCGCAACGATCTGGGCACTGTCTCAACGAGAGACTCGGTGAAATTATAGTACCTGTGAAGATGCAGGTTACCCGCGACAGGACGGAAAGACCCCGTGGAGCTTTACTGCAGCCTGATATTGAATGTTGGTACAGCTTGTACAGGATAGGTAGGAGCCTTGGAAACCGGAGCGCCAGCTTCGGTGGAGGCATCGGTGGGATACTACCCTGGCTGTATTGACCTTCTAACCCGCCGCCCTTATCGGGCGGGGAGACAGTGTCAGGTGGGCAGTTTGACTGGGGCGGTCGCCTCCTAAAAGGTAACGGAGGCGCCCAAAGGTTCCCTCAGAATGGTTGGAAATCATTCGCAGAGTGTAAAGGCACAAGGGAGCTTGACTGCGAGACCTACAAGTCGAGCAGGGACGAAAGTCGGGCTTAGTGATCCGGTGGTTCCGCATGGAAGGGCCATCGCTCAACGGATAAAAGCTACCCCGGGGATAACAGGCTTATCTCCCCCAAGAGTCCACATCGACGGGGAGGTTTGGCACCTCGATGTCGGCTCATCGCATCCTGGGGCTGTAGTCGGTCCCAAGGGTTGGGCTGTTCGCCCATTAAAGCGGTACGCGAGCTGGGTTCAGAACGTCGTGAGACAGTTCGGTCCCTATCCGTCGCGGGCGCAGGAAATTTGAGAGGAGCTGTCCTTAGTACGAGAGGACCGGGATGGACGCACCGCTGGTGTACCAGTTGTTCTGCCAAGGGCATCGCTGGGTAGCTATGTGCGGACGGGATAAGTGCTGAAAGCATCTAAGCATGAAGCCCCCCTCAAGATGAGATTTCCCATTCCGCAAGGAAGTAAGATCCCTGAAAGATGATCAGGTTGATAGGTCTGAGGTGGAAGTGTGGCGACACATGGAGCTGACAGATACTAATCGATCGAGGACTTAACCATATTTTTGAATGATGTCACACCTGTTATCTAGTTTTGAGAGAACACTCTCAATTTGTTTGGTGGCGATAGCGAAGAGGTCACACCCGTTCCCATACCGAACACGGAAGTTAAGCTCTTCAGCGCCGATGGTAGTCGGGGGTTTCCCCCTGTGAGAGTAGGACGCCGCCAAGCAATTGCACGTTAGTGTAATTTTTTAAAAAAGTTATTGACTTTGAAGAAGTGACGTTGTATACTAATAAAGTTGCTTTAACAAAGCGGACAAACAAAATGATCTTTGAAAACTAAACAAGACAAAACGTACCTGTTAATTCAGTTTTTAAAAATCGCACAGCGATGTGCGTAGTCAGTCAAACTACTTTATCGGAGAGTTTGATCCTGGCTCAGGACGAACGCTGGCGGCGTGCCTAATACATGCAAGTCGAGCGGACAGATGGGAGCTTGCTCCCTGATGTTAGCGGCGGACGGGTGAGTAACACGTGGGTAACCTGCCTGTAAGACTGGGATAACTCCGGGAAACCGGGGCTAATACCGGATGGTTGTTTGAACCGCATGGTTCAAACATAAAAGGTGGCTTCGGCTACCACTTACAGATGGACCCGCGGCGCATTAGCTAGTTGGTGAGGTAACGGCTCACCAAGGCAACGATGCGTAGCCGACCTGAGAGGGTGATCGGCCACACTGGGACTGAGACACGGCCCAGACTCCTACGGGAGGCAGCAGTAGGGAATCTTCCGCAATGGACGAAAGTCTGACGGAGCAACGCCGCGTGAGTGATGAAGGTTTTCGGATCGTAAAGCTCTGTTGTTAGGGAAGAACAAGTACCGTTCGAATAGGGCGGTACCTTGACGGTACCTAACCAGAAAGCCACGGCTAACTACGTGCCAGCAGCCGCGGTAATACGTAGGTGGCAAGCGTTGTCCGGAATTATTGGGCGTAAAGGGCTCGCAGGCGGTTTCTTAAGTCTGATGTGAAAGCCCCCGGCTCAACCGGGGAGGGTCATTGGAAACTGGGGAACTTGAGTGCAGAAGAGGAGAGTGGAATTCCACGTGTAGCGGTGAAATGCGTAGAGATGTGGAGGAACACCAGTGGCGAAGGCGACTCTCTGGTCTGTAACTGACGCTGAGGAGCGAAAGCGTGGGGAGCGAACAGGATTAGATACCCTGGTAGTCCACGCCGTAAACGATGAGTGCTAAGTGTTAGGGGGTTTCCGCCCCTTAGTGCTGCAGCTAACGCATTAAGCACTCCGCCTGGGGAGTACGGTCGCAAGACTGAAACTCAAAGGAATTGACGGGGGCCCGCACAAGCGGTGGAGCATGTGGTTTAATTCGAAGCAACGCGAAGAACCTTACCAGGTCTTGACATCCTCTGACAATCCTAGAGATAGGACGTCCCCTTCGGGGGCAGAGTGACAGGTGGTGCATGGTTGTCGTCAGCTCGTGTCGTGAGATGTTGGGTTAAGTCCCGCAACGAGCGCAACCCTTGATCTTAGTTGCCAGCATTCAGTTGGGCACTCTAAGGTGACTGCCGGTGACAAACCGGAGGAAGGTGGGGATGACGTCAAATCATCATGCCCCTTATGACCTGGGCTACACACGTGCTACAATGGACAGAACAAAGGGCAGCGAAACCGCGAGGTTAAGCCAATCCCACAAATCTGTTCTCAGTTCGGATCGCAGTCTGCAACTCGACTGCGTGAAGCTGGAATCGCTAGTAATCGCGGATCAGCATGCCGCGGTGAATACGTTCCCGGGCCTTGTACACACCGCCCGTCACACCACGAGAGTTTGTAACACCCGAAGTCGGTGAGGTAACCTTTTAGGAGCCAGCCGCCGAAGGTGGGACAGATGATTGGGGTGAAGTCGTAACAAGGTAGCCGTATCGGAAGGTGCGGCTGGATCACCTCCTTTCTAAGGATATTATACGGAATATAAGACCTTGGGTCTTATAAACAGAACGTTCCCTGTCTTGTTTAGTTTTGAAGGATCATTCCTTCGAAATGTGTTCTTTGAAAACTAGATAACAGTAGACATCACATTCAATTAGTAACACAAGATATCACATAGTGATTCTTTTTAACGGTTAAGTTAGAAAGGGCGCACGGTGGATGCCTTGGCACTAGGAGCCGATGAAGGACGGGACGAACACCGATATGCTTCGGGGAGCTGTAAGCAAGCTTTGATCCGGAGATTTCCGAATGGGGAAACCCACCACTCGTAATGGAGTGGTATCCATATCTGAATTCATAGGATATGAGAAGGCAGACCCGGGGAACTGAAACATCTAAGTACCCGGAGGAAGAGAAAGCAAATGCGATTCCCTGAGTAGCGGCGAGCGAAACGGGATTAGCCCAAACCAAGAGGCTTGCCTCTTGGGGTTGTAGGACACTCTATACGGAGTTACAAAAGAACGAGGTAGATGAAGAGGTCTGGAAAGGCCCGCCATAGGAGGTAACAGCCCTGTAGTCAAAACTTCGTTCTCTCCTGAGTGGATCCTGAGTACGGCGGAACACGTGAAATTCCGTCGGAATCCGGGAGGACCATCTCCCAAGGCTAAATACTCCCTAGTGACCGATAGTGAACCAGTACCGTGAGGGAAAGGTGAAAAGCACCCCGGAAGGGGAGTGAAAGAGATCCTGAAACCGTGTGCCTACAAGTAGTCAGAGCCCGTTAACGGGTGATGGCGTGCCTTTTGTAGAATGAACCGGCGAGTTACGATCCCGTGCAAGGTTAAGCAGAAGATGCGGAGCCGCAGCGAAAGCGAGTCTGAATAGGGCGCATGAGTACGTGGTCGTAGACCCGAAACCAGGTGATCTACCCATGTCCAGGGTGAAGTTCAGGTAACACTGAATGGAGGCCCGAACCCACGCACGTTGAAAAGTGCGGGGATGAGGTGTGGGTAGGGGTGAAATGCCAATCGAACCTGGAGATAGCTGGTTCTCTCCGAAATAGCTTTAGGGCTAGCCTCAAGGTAAGAGTCTTGGAGGTAGAGCACTGATTGGACTAGGGGCCCCTACCGGGTTACCGAATTCAGTCAAACTCCGAATGCCAATGACTTATCCTTGGGAGTCAGACTGCGAGTGATAAGATCCGTAGTCGAAAGGGAAACAGCCCAGACCGCCAGCTAAGGTCCCAAAGTATACGTTAAGTGGAAAAGGATGTGGAGTTGCTTAGACAACCAGGATGTTGGCTTAGAAGCAGCCACCATTTAAAGAGTGCGTAATAGCTCACTGGTCGAGTGACTCTGCGCCGAAAATGTACCGGGGCTAAACGTATCACCGAAGCTGCGGACTGTTCTTCGAACAGTGGTAGGAGAGCGTTCTAAGGGCTGTGAAGCCAGACCGGAAGGACTGGTGGAGCGCTTAGAAGTGAGAATGCCGGTATGAGTAGCGAAAGAGGGGTGAGAATCCCCTCCACCGAATGCCTAAGGTTTCCTGAGGAAGGCTCGTCCGCTCAGGGTTAGTCGGGACCTAAGCCGAGGCCGAAAGGCGTAGGCGATGGACAACAGGTTGATATTCCTGTACCACCTCCTCACCATTTGAGCAATGGGGGGACGCAGGAGGATAGGGTAAGCGCGGTATTGGATATCCGCGTCCAAGCAGTTAGGCTGGGAAATAGGCAAATCCGTTTCCCATAAGGCTGAGCTGTGATGGCGAGCGAAATATAGTAGCGAAGTTCCTGATTCCACACTGCCAAGAAAAGCCTCTAGCGAGGTGAGAGGTGCCCGTACCGCAAACCGACACAGGTAGGCGAGGAGAGAATCCTAAGGTGATCGAGAGAACTCTCGTTAAGGAACTCGGCAAAATGACCCCGTAACTTCGGGAGAAGGGGTGCTCTGTTAGGGTGCAAGCCCGAGAGAGCCGCAGTGAATAGGCCCAGGCGACTGTTTAGCAAAAACACAGGTCTCTGCGAAGCCGTAAGGCGAAGTATAGGGGCTGACGCCTGCCCGGTGCTGGAAGGTTAAGAGGAGCGCTTAGCGTAAGCGAAGGTGCGAATTGAAGCCCCAGTAAACGGCGGCCGTAACTATAACGGTCCTAAGGTAGCGAAATTCCTTGTCGGGTAAGTTCCGACCCGCACGAAAGGCGCAACGATCTGGGCACTGTCTCAACGAGAGACTCGGTGAAATTATAGTACCTGTGAAGATGCAGGTTACCCGCGACAGGACGGAAAGACCCCGTGGAGCTTTACTGCAGCCTGATATTGAATGTTGGTACAGCTTGTACAGGATAGGTAGGAGCCTTGGAAACCGGAGCGCCAGCTTCGGTGGAGGCATCGGTGGGATACTACCCTGGCTGTATTGACCTTCTAACCCGCCGCCCTTATCGGGCGGGGAGACAGTGTCAGGTGGGCAGTTTGACTGGGGCGGTCGCCTCCTAAAAGGTAACGGAGGCGCCCAAAGGTTCCCTCAGAATGGTTGGAAATCATTCGCAGAGTGTAAAGGCACAAGGGAGCTTGACTGCGAGACCTACAAGTCGAGCAGGGACGAAAGTCGGGCTTAGTGATCCGGTGGTTCCGCATGGAAGGGCCATCGCTCAACGGATAAAAGCTACCCCGGGGATAACAGGCTTATCTCCCCCAAGAGTCCACATCGACGGGGAGGTTTGGCACCTCGATGTCGGCTCATCGCATCCTGGGGCTGTAGTCGGTCCCAAGGGTTGGGCTGTTCGCCCATTAAAGCGGTACGCGAGCTGGGTTCAGAACGTCGTGAGACAGTTCGGTCCCTATCCGTCGCGGGCGCAGGAAATTTGAGAGGAGCTGTCCTTAGTACGAGAGGACCGGGATGGACGCACCGCTGGTGTACCAGTTGTTCTGCCAAGGGCATCGCTGGGTAGCTATGTGCGGACGGGATAAGTGCTGAAAGCATCTAAGCATGAAGCCCCCCTCAAGATGAGATTTCCCATTCCGCAAGGAAGTAAGATCCCTGAAAGATGATCAGGTTGATAGGTCTGAGGTGGAAGTGTGGCGACACATGGAGCTGACAGATACTAATCGATCGAGGACTTAACCATATTTTTGAATGATGTCACACCTGTTATCTAGTTTTGAGAGAACACTCTCAATTTGTTTGGTGGCGATAGCGAAGAGGTCACACCCGTTCCCATACCGAACACGGAAGTTAAGCTCTTCAGCGCCGATGGTAGTCGGGGGTTTCCCCCTGTGAGAGTAGGACGCCGCCAAGCAAGCTTAAACCCAGCTCATTGAGCTGGGTTTTTTATTTTATATCTGTGCCGACCCCAGCATGATCAACATGAGAGTCATAAATAATCAAAATGCAGTTTGAACGGGAAACTCATCCAGAATCCATCCGACTGCAATTGGCAGGGTAGTGCCGCCAATCCATTGGCAGCGAGCAGCATGCCTGTCGTTTGTTCTGTTTTTTCATGATAAAATTGATTGGTGACAATTAAGATAATGGCGAACATGCCGGCCATAAATAAGTCCTAAGAAAAAACTTAGAATAATCCCTGCAAAAGCTATTTTATTGATTGCCAAAATACAGAGTTAAATGAGGCCGCTCATATTTATCAGCCTGAGATAATGATAATAGGTTATTTTTTCGAAAATCGGACCGGGTTGTCAAATGAGAGAAAAGATATTACTGTCATTAAAACGATTCTTGGTTTCATCCGGATATGATAAAATGTCTCAGACTATATTTGAGCCATTTTTTTCTTCAGCAATCATCTTGCGTAATTGATAAAAATTTATTATGATACTCTTTGTATGACAACTCCTTGCCTCAATACAATATACTCAACGTTTCCCCGTTTTCCCCGGTCGTTTTTCTTTTCATTTTCTCCCGTAAAATAAAAAAAGCTCCCAATACAATAGATATGGTGCGGATTTATTTTTTACTAAAAAGGAGTCGTTATATTTGAATAATAGTTTTACATTAAAACAGCAATGGTTCGGGAATATCCGAAAAGACATTCTTGCTGGCATTTTAGTTGCGTTAGCGTTAATACCTGAAGCGATTGGCTTTTCTATTATAGCCGGTGTGGATCCGATGGTCGGTCTTTATGCGTCATTTTGCATAGCCATTATTATTTCTATTTTTGGCGGCAGACCTGGCATGATTTCAGCTGCGACAGGCTCAATGGCAGTCGTTATGGTGTCGCTGGTTGCTGATCATGGGCTTCAGTATTTATTTGCGGCTACGATTTTGACAGGCATTATTCAGGTGATTTTAGGTATCAGTAAAATTGCAAGATTAATGAAATTCATCCCGCGTTCTGTGATGATCGGGTTTGTGAATGCGCTGGCGATCCTTATCTTCTCTGCGCAGCTTCCCCAGTTTGAAGGTGCTTCTTGGAGCATGTATGCGATGCTTGCCGGGTCGTTGGTTATTATTTATGTGCTGCCAAGGTTTACGACTGCTGTTCCGTCTCCGCTTGTGGCGATTATTGTGATGACAATTATTGCGGTCACTTTCCATGTGGATGTGCGGACGGTTGGTGATATGGGCAATATTTCTAGTTCATTGCCTCATTTCTTAATCCCTGATGTTCCGTTTACCTTTGAAACACTGCAAATTATTTTTCCTTATTCAATTGCTTTAGCGTTTGTCGGGTTGCTTGAATCTTTGCTGACAGCACAGATTATTGATGAAATGACGGATACGGACAGTGATAAAAATAAAGAGAGCCGCGGACAGGGAATTGCGAATATCGTGACTGGACTCTTTGGCGGAATGGCAGGCTGCGCTATGATCGGACAATCTGTCATTAATACAAAAGCGGGCGGTCGCGGACGTTTGTCAGCATTTGTTGCCGGTGCTTTTCTGATGTTTTTAATTGCGGTGTTAAGTCATGTCGTGGTGAAAATCCCAATGGCGGCGTTAGTAGCTGTAATGGTTATGGTGTCTGTCGGCACTTTTGATTGGTCTTCCTTAAAAGGTCTCAAAAAAGCGCCGCTCACGGACTCGATTGTCATGGTTGTGACTGTGGTTACGGTTGTTGTGACGGATGACTTATCTAAGGGTGTATTTGTCGGTGTTCTTTTAAGTGCCGTGTTCTTTGTGGCAAAAATCTCGAAGCTGAAAATCGTTTCTCATGCAGAGGATCAAAAGCTTAGAACGTATCAAGTGAAGGGGCAAATCTTTTTTGCGTCAGTGACTGATCTTACGAATGCGTTTATATATCAAGAGGATATTGAGCGGGTTGTGATTGACTTAACTGGAGCTCACGTATGGGACGATTCTGGAGCGGCCGCACTTGATAAGATTGTTGCGAAGTTTAAGGAACAAGGCATTGAAGCTGAGTTAAAAGGTTTGAATAAAGCGAGTAAATCTTTAATGAAACAGATGGCATAAAATAGAGAAGCCCAGATGAATGAGATCTGGGCTTTTTTATATAACATACACTTAAGCAGCATTGATATAATAGAGAGAAGAGAAATTTTAAATAGGGGACTTGCATATGATGCTTCAGAAGCTGAACCGTGTATTGGGGAGGGTTATGCCGCTGTTGACGCCGACTAGTGTGGTGCTGGGCGTGCTGCTGTCTCAGTTTTTAAATGGGTATGAATGGGCTGTGCCTTGGATCTTTGCTTTTATTACGTTTGCAGGCAGTTTGAGCGCGAACTTTCAATCTTTGAGACATGCATTGTCTCATCCTCTCCCTATGATTCTTGCACTATTCGTTCTTCATATTTTCATGCCGCTTTTTGCTTGGGGCAGCGGCCATCTTATATTTAAAGGTGATCCTTTGACGATTACCGGTTTAACATTGGCTGTTGTGATTCCTACGGGGATTACAAGCTTGATTTGGGCAGCGATGTACAAAGGGAATGTCGGTTTGACACTTTCGATTATTTTAGTTGATACTGTGCTGTCACCGCTAATCGTACCGCTGAGTCTTTCGTTGCTGGCCGGCGCTCAGGTTCACATGGATGTGTGGGGAATGATGAAAGGTCTGATTGTAATGGTCGTAATTCCTTCTTTTTTGGGCATGCTGTTTAATCAGATGTCATCTCCAGAAAGAACTGCGTCTGTGAGCAGTGCGCTGTCGCCTTTTTCAAAGCTTTGCTTGATGGCAGTGATTGCGATTAACAGTTCAGCGATTGCTCCTTATTTCAAATCCATTGATTTGAGATTTGCAGGAATAGCTGTAACGGTATTCTTTATTGCGTTAACAGGCTATGCCGCTGCTTGGCTGATCGGAAAAATGATGAAAAGGCGGCAAGAGGAAATAGTCTCTCTTATATTTACGGGAGGCATGAGGAATATTAGTGCCGGCGCAGTTCTTGCCGTTACGTTCTTCCCGTCTCAGGTTGCCGTTCCTGTTGTGATCGGCATGCTGTTTCAGCAGATATTGGCTGCTTTGTTTGGCTATATGCTGAATCGTTTTGAATTAAAACCAATGTTGCAGAAGGCATAAAAAAACCGCTCATAGGGTTGAGCGGTTTTTTCCGTATAGCCATTCGAGCGCGTTGATGAACTGTTTGCAGAAATACTTGCGGTGGTGCACCGCTCCTTTTTCAATTGAAAGACACAACTGGTCTTCAGTGAAGCCTTTTTCTTTTAGACTTTGATGAACTTGCTTTGTTCTTTTCAGCATATGTCGCTGAATGGATTGTTTTTCACGGCCTTCTTCACTCCCGATAGACATGAAAACACGTGCAGTGCCGGGCTTTAAAGAAGATATATGAATGGTTTCCGCTGCGTTCTCGTACCAGTATGAACCTGATATAGAGCCTATTTTCCCGAACATTGACGGATATTTTAATATGGCGAACATTGAGATGAGGCCGCCTAATGAGGCACCGATCATTCCTCTTGACTGCGGTTCCCTGGTGACGTTCCAGTTTTCTTCGATTAGCGGAATGAACTGGTTCGTTATATCAGACAGATAGTGATATCCCATTCCGCCGAAGTCCGTGAACCGATCACTGAGTGATGCAGCCGGCCAAGGTGTGTATTCATTTAGCCGGTTTTCGGGTTCGATACCAATTAGCACGAGTTCAGGGAGCCTTTGCTGTTGATATGCGCTTTCTAATAATTCGATTTGGTTTTGGAACAAAGAACTGCCATCCTGCACGTAAACAGCAGGAAATCCCCCGCTGTCTGTGCTGTAGGAAGGAGGGAGGTACAGCGTGAACCTCCTGTTGCCGGCTTTGTGTTCTGAAAGAGATCCTTTCAAGCATTCTCCCCCTTTTTTTGCTTGAAAAGCAGATATAAGAAATAAGGAACTCCGAGGATCGCCAAAATGATGCCTGCGGGCACTTCTGCAGGCTGAAAAAACAGTTTTCCGGCAAAGTCTGCGCTTATCACAAGAAGCATCCCGATTAAACCGCTCAGTGGCAGGATATAGCGATGTTCGACGCCAGCCAGTCTCCGTGAGATATGGGGAGCAATTAAGCCGACAAACGCCATGCTTCCCGCTACGGAGACACAGGCGCTGATGATTGCTACACAGGCTACGAGAAGGATGGTTTTTTCTTTATTTGATGAAATGCCGAGGCTTCTGACTGTGTCTTCATCAAAACGAATGGTGTCGAGCAGGCGGGATTTGCCGATAAGAATCGGTATAAACAGCAGCATCCATGGGAGAACGGCTGTGATATACGTCCAGTTGGCAGACCAGATGCTTCCGTTTTTCCACACCATGGCCATTTGATAGTCTTGCGGGTCCATTTTTAAAGATAAAAACAAAGACAGTGCGCTGAATCCTGAATTGATCGCAATCCCTACCAGAATAATTCTTCCTGAATCTAAATTGCCTCTGTGCCATGCAAATATGTAAATCAGGATCGCCGCGATGAGCCCGCCTATCAATCCAAAGAGCGGCATTCCCATCGCTGCAGCTATGGATGTCACTTCCTTCTGGCCTTGGAATAAGAGCATAAACGCTACAATGCCGGCTCCCGCCCCTGCGTTGATTCCGAGAATTCCAGGGTCAGCAAGCCCGTTTCTCGTGATGGCTTGGATAACAGCGCCTGCAATGCCAAGACCGAGTCCAATAATAGCAGCCATGACAACCCGCGGCAGTCTTAAATCGAACAGCAAAATTTCATACTGCGGATTCGGGTCGATTTGAAAAAGAGTGGAGAGCAGCTCAGCAGGACGAACAGAAAATGATCCGCTCGTTAAGCTGAAATAGCTGACAACAAGAATCAAAGCGATGAACAATGCATATTTTTTAGCCATTTTGCTCCCCTCCTTTTCGTTTAATTAAATAAAGGAAGAAAGGTACGCCGATAATGGATGTTACGACCTCAATCGGTGTTTCAAACGGATAGTTGATAAATCTGCTTGCGAGATCACACAGGGTTAAAAAGATTCCGCCCAAAAGACAGGAACACGGAATCAGCCTGCTGTAATCAGAGCCGACGAGAAATCTCGTGATATGCGGAACAACCAACCCGACAAACGCAATTTTTCCGGCCAGCGCTACGGCACTGCCGGTTAGAATGATGACGGAAAGCATCGCCATGATTTTAATGGTTTTTTTCTTTTGTCCTAAGCTTTTAGAAATGTCGTCCCCTAATGATACAGCGGTCACCTTTTTGCTGAGAGAAATGGCCATTATAATGCCAATCAGGAAAAACGGAGCGGCAAGCTTCAGGAAATCCGGACTCATTTGATGAAGTCTGGCACTGTACCAGAAACTGAGATCCTGAGAAATTTGAAAATAAATCGACATGGCCGCTGATAAGCTGCTGAGCAGCATGCTTGTGACTGTGCCGATGATGGCGAGCTGCACGGGGGTAAATCCGTTTGGCATCATGGCGGCAAGGCCGAATACTAACACAGCTCCTAACGCTGAGCCGATAAAAGAGTATATCATCATTTCAATCGAAGATGATTGCGGGAGCAGAACCATGCAAAGCGTAATGATAAACGCTGAACCATCTGAAACACCCATAATGGATGGCGAAGCTAAATAATTGCGCGTAATGCCCTGCATAAGCGCTCCAGAAACAGCAAGGGCTGCCCCTATGAGCAGAGCGCCGGCAGCCCTTGGAATCCGGGAATGCCATATAATTTGATGGTCTGTGTTTCCCGGATCGAAATGAATAAGAGATGTAAAAACAATATCTGTGCTAAGATGCTTTGCCCCATAAAGGATTGAAAGTAAAAGTGACAGCGCTATAGCAAATGGAGAAGTAATCAATATGATACGTGTCCACTGTTTTGAATACATACAAAAACCTACTCTGAATTAGTTTTGTGTCAATTTTTCAGCAGCCGCTTTCAGGAAACGGACTTTGCTCCAAGCTGTGCCGCCTTGTGCGAGAGGGTCCACTGAGTTGACATACACATGGTCTTCTTTGACTGCTTTAAGGCTTTTCCAGATTGGATTTTTCTCTAAATCTTTTAAGGCATCAGGTTTGTCTGCATTTTCATCATCAGAAAATTGGACGAAAATATGGTCCGGGTTCATTTCACTTAATTTTTCTAATGAAATCAGCTCTTGCGCTTTTGCAGCTTTTACTTCGTTCGGCGCCTTAAGGCCTAAATCACCGTATAGTGTGGAGTTGAAATACACCTGTTCAGGGTAAATGTAAATGTTGCCTTGTCTAATTCTAATGACAAGCGCTTTTGAATCTTTCGCTTTATTGTTGATTTTTGTTTTTGTTTCCTTTAGATCCTGTTCATAGTCTGCAATAATTTTCTTTGCTTTTTTCTCTTTTCCGGTCAGCTGGGCAAGCAGCATCATGTTTTCCTTCCAGTTTGAAGAGATATGAGAAACTGGGATCGTCGTGCCTGCTGTGCTGATTTTTTGCAGCGTTTTTTCCGGAAACTTTGTTGAAGCAAGGATAACATCTGGCTTCATTTCAAGAATCTTTTCAATATTTGGCTCCATTTTTTCTCCGGTTGGTTTGGCTTTATCAGTGATGTCTTTGAACATATCAGGGAATTTGCCGGAGAATGAAATTGCGCCTTGCGGATGAACGTCAAGCAATTTCGCGTCTTCCATTGATTCAACGCTTCCAGTAATGGCGATTTTGTCTGTCGGTACAGTTACTTCATATGTTTTATCAAGATATTCAATTTTCTTCTTCTCAGATGCTGTGCCGCTTGCCTTGCTGGCAGTTGATTCATTTTTGCTGCCGCAAGCTGCCGCCGTCAGCGCGAGAAGCAAGATTAATAAGGTAAGAGATATCTTTTTCATCTATAGAGCCTCCTGTTCAATTGATAACTATTATCAATTGGAATTATAGAGAATGAACAGATATAACGCCATGGACAAATTCCTGATTTATCATGGACAATCTCCGGATAGTAAAGAAACAGTTTGCTGAACGATGCGTTCGTGCCCGCAAGCTGAGTATTCATTCCACGGGTCAAGGGATAGAAGATAAACACGGTTATCTCGTACTGCGCTTAGGTTTTGCCATGCTTCTGTCTGCTGTAATTGCTGGTAGTAAGCTATGGTCTCCGGCTCTTTAAAAAGAAAAAGCATCATACAGTCAGCTTGGTAATTTGCGATATTTTCTAACGAAATCGCTTGTTCTGAAGGTGTGTCAGCCGTTGTTGCCGAGCTGAATCCTAAATCTCCAAAGAAAACTTCGCGGACACTTCGGTTATGTGCCAGATAGAAGTTTTGCTTATGCAGCCTCAAAAAGAGAAAACGCAGCCCTTGAACGTGCTGAAGTGTTTTTTTGGCGGCTGTTGTCTGCTGGTCATAATCCGCTAGCCACTTCTCTGCTTCGGATTCCTCCTTTAAAAATGAGGCAGTTTGCAGAAAGTGGGTTCTCCAGCTTTCTTCTGAAGGAAGGTACATGACTTCTGCGATGCGATTCAGGCGATCTTGTTCTTCTGGAGAAATAGAATCCATGCTGACAATCACATCTGGTTCTGCCTGTGATAACGTGTACAGGTTTTCTTCCCACTTTTCATTAAACCGGTATGCACTGAGCTGGACGGGTATATCTGTCGAATAATGCTGATAGTAGTAAGACGTCCATTTCGGATGCAGAGCGGCCGCAAAAGGTATGTGGTGAAGAGGGATGAGATGGCCCATTGTGCCCCTTCCGTATGCGGCGATTTTCTTTCGGCGTTTTTTCATATAGCTTGTAGGTGAACAGCCTGTATATTTTTTGAAGATTCTGCTGAAATAAAATTCATCTTGATAACCGGTTTGGTGTGCGATTTCTTTCAATTTGCAGTTTGATTTTGCCATGAGCCGTTTTGCCTTTGTGATTCGTGTTTTCGTAATAAATTCTGTTACGCTCTGTCCTGTCCATTTTTTAAAGCTTTCACTGTAGTGTTTGGCACTGATTCCTGCCATTTGCGACAGCTGGGCAAGCGTGATTTTTGTATCGGCATGGGTTTCGATATAGTGTTTTGTTTTTTCGATTGCTGAATGTGTATCCGTTTGATCAGATAGACTGGCAGTAAAAAGATCATAAATCAGGCTTTGTACTTCAATCACACATTTTAGCTGAGAAAGCTGAGACGATTCATTCCATTGTGCGGCAAGCTCTTGAAGCCGGACTGCAAGATTTTCGATATGTGAAACATTCATAAGCTTCAGTTTGGCTAATTCCGATTCTGTGCACGGTGTGTAAATATCTTGGCCGGCTTCCTTGATATAGCTTTGAAGCCTGATCAGACAGGCATCTATATGTCCATCGGCTGCTGGCATAAAGCCAAAGGTCTCGTTAGGCGGACAAACATAAAGTGTCTTTTTTTGCAAAGGATTGGTGTTTGTTCCGATCGAAATATAGCCGTTTCCTTTTAAATGAAAAATCAGCACGAATGAATCGGCTAATTGCTGTTCTGAGAAGAGATCACTTGTCTTTTTTAGATATTCAATTTGTACCGGTTGATAAATCACTGCATTTTGCACGAGTAGACCACCTTTTCAGAAACGTTCAATTGATAATCATTTTCAATAAAAATTGTACCAAATAAATGAAAGTTTTCCTATATAAAGCGGGTGGGTTTTTAGCATGAAAAAAACCCTTACTTATGTGTAAAAGTAAGGGTCTTTCGTTCAGTAAGAATATGTTACACGTGTAACATACGATGCTTACGTTCTAATAAATGAGATACTTTTTTCTTGTTTTGCTGAATTGTTGGAGTGTTTTTTCATAGCTGTTTATGATGTCCTCAACCGAAGTTCCATTTTCAATTTTTGTCCTGATCCAGCCGTTGCCTGCCAGTTTATCGAATGAACCTGTTGACAGGAACTCAAAATCCTCAGGATAGAGATCGTGTATGGTTTTAATGACTGAAAGACCCGTTTTAACGGCTTCAAACTTATCTCTGTCTGTCACATAGAGCTGCACACCGTGGCAAAGCGTTCCTTGATGTTTAGAAAACGTCGGTGTGAAGGATGCTGCCCTAAATGTTACGCCCGGCAAATGGAGGCTGTTTAATGTTTCTTCAAGTTCTGTGCTTTTGATAAAGGGAGCTCCGATCAATTCGAATGGCTTTGTTGTCCCTCGCCCTTCGGATATATTTGTTCCTTCAATCAGCCCGGTTGCAGGATAAACAAATGTGCTTTCCACCGTCGGCATGTTAGGCGAAGGGAGGACGAAAGGCAATCGGGTATCGTCAAAATCCATTTTTCGTTTCCAATGTTTCATTTTTACCACTGTAAGATCGGCATCAATACTAAATTCTTTGTTGAACAGTAAAGCCAATTCGCCTATCGTCATCCCATGCTTCAATGGAATGGGATACAATCCGACAAATGAGGCGTATTCAGGTTCTAAGATTGGCCCTTCAATATGATTCCCGCCTTGAGGATTCGGACGGTCCAGCACCATAACTGGAATGCCGTTTTCTTTAGCGGCTTCCATTGCGTATGCCATTGTATAAATGTACGTGTAGAAACGGGTCCCGACATCCTGAATGTCAAACATTAGAATATCGACATTTTTCAGCATTTCTGGAGTCGGTTTTTTCGTTTTTCCGTAGAGGCTGTATACGGGAACCCCGGTTTTTTCGTCAATGTAAGAGCCTACTTCGTCTCCAGCCTGGGCGTCACCGCGGACGCCGTGTTCAGGGCCGAATAAAGCTGTCAGTTTGATATCCGGGTTCTCGTAAAGGATATCGACACTGCTTTTCAGAGATGCGTTTACTCCGGTTGGATTGGTGATCAGTCCGATGCGTTTTCCCTTGAGCTGTTTTTTATAGTCTGGCAAGAGCGTGTCTATCCCAGTCTGGACTTTAGGTTTTTTAGCCGTTTGATTCTTTGAATCGGGTGAAGCAAAGGCAGCGGTTATCGTTCCGAACATCATGAGCCCTGTCAGAAAAGCGAATATTGTTTTTCTCATGTGTCCCTCCTTATTAAAGCGGTCTTCCCGTTTTGATATTTAATCCGTAGCCAAATGGGTAAAGGGTGTTCCCTGGTTTCGTGACTGACGGAATGTCAACTGGAAGTGTGCCTTTAGGTTTTGCCTGGCCGAATATCGCCATCACTCCGGCCGGAATATTAGGTTGAAGATAACGGCCATTTGCGTATCCTTTAAAGCCATAGACTGCAATCAGTGCCTTTGCTTCTTCGAAATTGGCTGCATCATAGGGGTTGCGCAGGCTCATTAAGACAAATGGTTTGTTGTGCTGCAGTGCGGCTTTCATGACAGCTCTCGGAAACACGGTGGCCCATTTGCTTGAATCTGATATTGTGTCGTCGATGACACCGTCGTTGACGACAGGGTCATTTTTGACGACATAGGAGCCGGTTATGATATAATCAGCCTCTTTTACTTGTTTTTCATGCTCGGTCTTAAATACTTGGCTGGCAAAATTCATTTTGTCGACAGATACGGGTTTGATTTTCTTTCGCTTGATGAGATCGTGAATGGTTTGTTCGATTGAAGCAGTTTGTTCTTCGTAAGGTGCCACAATTAAGATGTGGCTGCCTTTTTTAGGCTTGAACGGCAAAGTGTGCTGTTCATTTTTTAATACAGTTACTGCTTTTTCAGCTATTTTTTTCTCTGCTTTCAGGTGCTGCTTGCTTCCTACGATTTTTTGGGCTTTGGCTATTTTTTCTTTTGTACTGTCGCTGTTTCGCGCTGGATACATGCCGCGTTTTATTTTCAGGGAAATGATTCTTTCAACTGATTTGTTGATTTGTTGTTCAGGAATATCCCCGTTTTTCACGGCTTCTTTCAAAGCTTGAATAACACGTGCGAATTTCTGTTCTTCTTTCATTGAAGTGACTGAGGCTGGCATTAATGCAATATCGACACCAGCTTTTACGGCCATGACCACAGCCTCCTCCTGTCCGAAATGATCTGCGATTGCCTTCATATTGAGTGCATCGGTAACGATCACACCATTAAAGCCCATTTCCTGACGAAGAAGACCTGTCATCACTTTTTTTGAAAGTGTAGCTGGAACCAGAATGTCCGATCCATCGAGTTTGCTTTTGTAAGTGGTGTCATCAAAGGCGGGAAACTGAACATGGGCTGTCATCACCATATCAGCACCAGCATCAATTGCTTTTTGAAAAGGATAAAGCTCGACCTCACGAAGCCGTTCTTGGCCATGGGAAACGAGCGGCAGTCCATAATGGCTGTCAACGTCCGTGTCTCCATGTCCCGGGAAATGTTTGAGGGCAGACGCGATATCCTGCCGCTGCAACCCTTTCATCGTGTATAAACCGAGGCGTGATGTCAGTTCTCGATTGGAGCTGAATGACCGTACGCCGATTACAGGATTATTAGGATTATTGTTAATGTCCACGACAGGGCTGAAATCTGTATTGATGCCTAAGGCAGAGAGCTCTTTCCCGATGATGCTGCCGGTCTGATACGCATTGATTCTGCTTCTGGCTGCGCCCAGCGCCATATTCCCTGGGAAATTAGTGCCCTCCCCTAACCTCGTTACAATGCCGCCTTCCTGATCAATACTCAGCATGAGCGGGATTTTTGGACTTGCCTTTTGGTAATCGTCTGTCAGCTGGACAGTTTGTTTTGTTGTTTTTACATTTTCTGCAAAAAGGATGATGCCTCCGAATTGATATTTCTTGACGAGGCTGGCGACTTCATCATTCATTTCTGTAAGGGCTTGCGGAGAGGACTCGCCTTCCTTTTGCCAATTTCTAAAATCAGGCATCAGCATCTGGCCGAGTTTTTCATCTAACGACATACGATTGACAATCTGATTGGCATCGATTGCACGTTTGGATGCAGAGGCTTCTGTCTGTCTGGCCCCGAAAAAGCATGAAAGAAAGAGAACGGCTGAAAGGATAAGCGGAAAGACAGGTCTCATAGAAACTTCCTCCTATCGTCTAATCATTCACTCCATCGCTTCGTAAATCGCGGTTATGACACTTCCATAACTGCCTGTTGCAAATTGATCACCCTCAAAGACGTTTGGATTTTCTTCCGGATCAATAACTGGTGTATGCTTTTTATTTGTTAACAATGCGATGCCTAAATTGTATGCTGGATCAATAATTGTAACTGTCCCCGTCCAGCCGGTATGCCCGTAAGCATTTTCGCTGGCATGAGGGCCAAACATCCATTCCATGCTTTTACTTCCGTTCCGCCTCCAGCCAAGAGCGAATGTCGGATCTGTTGCTGAAGGTGCTGTAAACAGGTCGGCTGTTTTCTGATCAAATAAAGAAATGTTTCGGTATGAACCTTTGTTTAACATGACTTGCAGCAGTATGGCCATATCATCTGCATTTGAGAACAATCCGGCATGCCCAGACACGCCACCCATTGAGTAAAACGCTTTTTCGTCATGCACCTCTCCTTGCAGCGAGTTTGTGCGGATGTTAGGGAATTGAATAACGCCGTCACGTGTATTGCCCATGCGTTCAGTAGCTGCGAACTGTTTCGGTTTAAAGCCCTTTTGCAGCGGATTGTACAAGGTATGCTTCAGCCTGAGCGGTTTGTAGAGCTCTTGCTCCGTGTAGACATCAAGCGGTTGACCGGTGAGTTTTTCGACAATACATCCGAGTAGCATATATCCAATGTCACTGTATACGTGCTTTGTCCCAGTTTGGTAATCGAGCGGAATTTTCGTCAAATATTCAATCGTTTTGTCCCGTTCCTGGGAATAGTACTTGCCGGCTTTTTCCGGCGTGTAAAAGTAAAAGCTTGATGGGAGCCCTGATTGGTGCTGGAGGACATCAATGACACGTATCTTGTCTTTTCCTTTTATGAGGTCACCCGGCTGATCCTTGAAACCCGGCAAATATGCAGAAACTTTTTCATAGACGTCAAGTTTTCCTTGGCTGACTAAGCGCTGCAATGCAAAATTTGTTGCGTACATTTTTGTATTTGAGGCTAAGTCAAACATCGTGCGGGTTTTCATTTTGGCCGGACGGCGCAGCAGTTCTGATCCTTCGTACTTTTTACTGTAGCCGTATGCTGCTTTTTTTATGATGCGTCCATCCTTCACCACCACAAGAACGGCGCCTGGAAATCCTGCTGCAATATCCCGTTCTATCATCTGATCTACCTTCCTTAGCTTCTTCGTCGAGAATTGTGCAGTTTCTGCATTTATGGTTTTCGGCTCAACCAAGTTGTCTGCTGTTTGTGCGAAGGTTTCATTTGGCGCAAATATCGATAGGGTTAAAATGGCACTGAATATGAACAGTGTCTTTGTTTTCACAGGCTAGCCCCTTTCTGTGCTTCTATCCCGTTTACTATCCCTAAAACAGAAACAATTTAATCGAACTGAGAAGGCATTTCATCTTTATATCCGAATGCATAGGTCAATAAAAAACCGGCCGCGTAGGAAATAAAGAGCCCAACGATATACAGGATGATTTGCGAAGGCAGGACTAGAAAAGATAGCGGCAGTCCGGAGACACCAATCGCAATGGTGGCTACTTGAAAATAAGCTTGAAAGGCGCCGCCGATTCCAGCTCCTAAACATGCTGTTAAAAACGGACGGCCGAGCGGCAGCGTGACTCCGAAAATAAGCGGTTCACCAATGCCGAGCAGTCCCGATGGAAGCCCGCCGGCGATTGCTTTCCTCAGTGTTGTTTTTTTCGTCTTCACGAAAACGGCAAAGGCCGCGCCTACCTGTCCTGCACCTCCCATAGCCAAAATAGGGAGCAGAGGATCATTGCCAATTGAATTGATCAGTTCCATGTGCACAGGCGTCAAGCCTTGATGCAGTCCGGTTACGACGAGAGGAAGGAAGGTTGCGCCCAGAATAAAGCCTGCAGCGATGCCGCCGATGTCCAGGATGGACAGTAGGCCGGATGTAATAGCATCAGAAATGAATCCGCCTAAAGGCATAAATACGACATACGTTACGATTCCGGTGATTAACAGTGAAACGGTGGGTGTGACAATGATATCAAGTGATTGAGGAATAAAACGGCGAATAAATTGTTCGGTGTAAGCAATGAATATGGCTGCGAAAAGGACGCCGATCAGACCTCCCCTGCCCGGGAGAAGCTCTTCTCCAAATAAACTGATTTTTGCGATCTCCGGATTGATAATCAAGATCCCGGCCAAAGCCCCAAGTGCGGGTGTCCCGCCAAATTCTTTCGAAGCGTTAATACCGACGAGAATGCCGAGATAAGTGAACAGCCCTGATCCAATGACTGTCAGGATAATCGCAATTTGTGAGTCTGCAGAGAGCCAGCCTGCTTGAATAATTGCTTTGGTAATCCCAGTAATTAAACCGGAAGCGACTAAAACGGGAATAAGAGGGATAAAAATGCTGGCAATTTTACGTAAGAAAAGTTTAAAAGGAGTGGCATTTTTCCGATTGATATCGGCTTTCTTTTTGGCGGCTGCTTCTTTGACATCGGCACCTTCTTCTGCTGACACGAGCTTTGAGAAAGCAGCTGTAACATGATTGACGACTCCTGTGCCGAGGATAATTTGTAAGGTTTCAGCTTCAACGACCCCCAATACGCCGTCAAGCTTTCTTAAACCCTGAGCATCTGCTTTGCTTTCATCGTAAGGCGTAATGCGCAGGCGTGTCATGCAATGCGTATATGAAGAAATATTGGATTTTCCTCCGCATAGCTCAAGGATTTTCTGTGCGAGATGATGGTAGTTATTTTCTTTGCTCATTAAAACCCCTCCCCTTCAAGATGCCTTATTTTTTTCTCATAGATTGGATGGCTGCTCTCGTTTTATCGATATAACCGGTTGTCGTTTCATACTGCTCAGCCGCCATGCCTAAAAACAAAACATCAATTATAAAAAGCTGGGCGAGGCGGGAGGAAGTGGCCGCACTTCGAATCAAGGCTTCATTGGAATGGGCTGTATATAATGGGACATCAGCCAGTGCGGAGACGGATGTCTGACTGAATTGTGTGAGGCTGATCGTTGTGATGCCTTTTTCCTTAGCCATGGCGAACAGTTCAATGATTTCCTGTGTCTCTCCTGAAAACGAGATGGCGAATACGATGTCGTCTTTATCTGCATTTGCGATTAAAGATGCCACAAGATGAGTGTCTGTAAACGCGGTTGCTTGTTTATGAATGCGAAGCCACTTTTGCTGGGCGTCCTTGGCGACAATGCCGGAAGCCCCGAGGCCGATAAAATGCACGGTATGAGCTTTGAGAAGCATAGAAACCGCTCGCTCAAGCTCTTTGTAGTCCATCAGGTCTGAAGTATCCTGAATGGCTTGAATGGCATTGCCGGCCGTTTTTTCGGAAATGGAGGGCAGCGGCTCGTGGGGAACAATATCCCGGTAGCCCTGAAAAGTAGGCTTTGCCAGATCGCCCGCTACTCTCATTTTTAAATCTTGAAATCCTTTCAAACCGAGTGATTTGCAGAGCCTGATGACGGCAGCGTCACTTGAATTGGCTAAGGCGCTGATTTCGTTGACCGTGCTTTCGATTGCTTTGTGGGGATGGGCTAGGATATAATCTGCAAGTTTGCGCTCGGATGGAGGGAGCTTATGCTTCATTGATTGGATGATCGCTAAACCGCCTGTGGCCATTCTAGTTCTCTCCTTATCATGGATGGTAATGTTCGATTGCTTTGTCAATGAAACCGTTTGCTTCATCGAGTAATGTCTGTGCTTGTTTCTGATCTGTGCTTGTTTTGAGCATGACGATTGCTGTTTTGACGTGATGATCGGCTTGTTCCAGAGTGTATCTGGCTGTGTCGTATGAAGCGTTTGTAAGGCTTTGGATGATGCTGATGGCGCGTTCTTTTAGTTTTTTGTTGCTGACGTTGACGTCTACCATCAAGTTTTCGTAAACCTTGCCGATTTTGACCATTACAGCGGTAGATATCATGTTTAGAATCATTTTATGAGCGGTTGCGGCTTTCATACGTGTTGATCCTGTAATGGCCTCAGGTCCGACGACAACCTCAATGCTGTGATCCGCATCCTTGCTGATGGCGGAGTTTTCATTGCAAGTAAGGGCGATGGTGTGTGCTCCGACTTTTCGGGCGTATCTTAGGGCGCCTGCGGCGTACGGTGTGCGGCCGCTTGCTGCGATGGCAATGACGGTGTCATTTGAAGTGAGCTGTATGTTTCTTAAATCTTCAGCTCCTGCTTCTTCACTGTCTTCAATGCCCTCTGCTGCCTGTAAAAAGGCTTTGGGGCCTCCAGCCATGATTCCGATGACCTGATCAGGGCTTACGCTGTAGGTGGGAGGACATTCAACAGCATCCATGACGCCGAGTCTGCCGCTTGTGCCGGCGCCTGTATATATGAGCCGGCCTCCATTTTGAAACGATTCATATGCGCAGTCTACAGCTGTTTTGATGTCGGGGAGAACCTCCTGAACGGCTGCAGCGACTTTCATATCTTCGTTGTTGATCATTTTAAGGATGCCGAGAGTGTTTGCTTTGTGGATTTCAACTGTTTGACTATTGCGTGATTCCGTTGTAAGACGGTGAAGGTTTAATGGTTCTGACATGAGGATGCCCCCCTGTTTTAAAATGATATATCTCAATATTCAGTATATTCATTGCTGTTATGATATTTCAACTATGTTTTTAAATTTTTGAAATTTTATTTCACTCAAGACTATAAGAAATGATGAAGGATCAACTGTTCTCCAAGCGGGCCGATTCTTCGCCGTCCTTTATCAAGGAACCCGCTTTTCATATAAAGGTGTTTTGCGCGTATGTTCAGATGATTGACGGCCAAGATGATTTCGTCGCACCATGGAAAATATCCGCTCACAAAAGCGGGAAGCAAAAGCATGGCTTTTTTCGCATAGCCTTTTCCGTGATGCACAGCGTTTAAAGACAGGGAGCTGAGCAGTAAAGCAAATGGATTGTTAGAATAAGAAGCAAGCGTTTCTTTTGATGCATGTAAAATGAAAAAACCGACTGGAAGGTCGTCTTTTAAGATGACAACCGGATATCGGTCCTGTATGCCCAAAGCCTGAGACAGCACCTCTTTCGGGAGGGAGGTAAAGCGTTTGTCATCGTTGGTGAGCGTGAATGATTGAAGCTCGGGCAAGTGTTCAGGCTTATAGAAGGATAAAGAAATGTCTTGAGTCATGGGGTGGCCTCCTTACAATATGTCGTCAAGCTCGTTTTCCGAAATGACGCGGTAGCCCGCTTGTTTTAACAGTGCGGCGGTTACTCCGCTGCCGGTGATTTTTTTGCCAGAGAATGTGCCGTTATAGATAAAACCGCTTCCGCAAGATGGACTGTTTTCTTTTAATATGACGGCAGAAGCGTTGATTTCTTTTGCGTAAGCCAATGTTTTCGCGGCGCCTTCCATATATAGCTCTGTGACGTCTTCTCCTGAAGCTGTCACGATTTTCGCTGTTCCATTGAGGACATCCTCGCCAGTGCCTCCTATGATTTCTGCGGGTTCGCGTGGGGTAGAGAAGCCGCCGAGAAGTTCAGGGCAAGCCATGACTGCTTTCTTTTCATCGACTAGTTTTCTGATTTTCTCCGACGCTGCGTGAGAGCCGTTATATCTGCATTCAATGCCTCCAAGGCAAGAACTGACTAGAATCATATTGGTTTCTCCTCTCTTGCTTTGCTTGTCTCTATCATAAAATAAATGGCTTTAGTTGGGAGGCTTTTTCAGTTAAAAAAGGAGTTAAAAAGTTTGAAAATAAAAAATTTAATTTTTCTCTTTACAAACAGGGGGTGACCTGTATATAATAACTTTTGTCAGCTCGACGAGAACACAACGGCCCGTTGGTCAAGCGGTTAAGACACCGCCCTTTCACGGCGGTAACACGGGTTCGAATCCCGTACGGGTCACCATTTGGAGGATTAGCTCAGCTGGGAGAGCATCTGCCTTACAAGCAGAGGGTCGGCGGTTCGAGCCCGTCATCCTCCACCATCTTGCCGGTGTAGCTCAATTGGTAGAGCAACTGACTTGTAATCAGTAGGTTGGGGGTTCAAGTCCTCTTGCCGGCACTGTTTTTTCAAAATTTTATGTGGAGGGGTAGCGAAGTGGCTAAACGCGGCGGACTGTAAATCCGCTCCCTCAGGGTTCGGCAGTTCGAATCTGCCCCCCTCCACCATTATTGGGCTATAGCCAAGCGGTAAGGCAACGGACTTTGACTCCGTCATGCGTTGGTTCGAATCCAGCTAGCCCAGTCACAGACACCTTTGATCAAAAGGTGTCTTTTTTCTTTTCGGAAAAATCATTCCAACTTCTAACTGTTCAGTCTGTATAATAATTTTAAAAATATGTTAAGGTAGTTTATTCACGAATTACCATCTACACCCTGCCAAAAATTTGATAAACTTATTTTATAAAAAAATTGAAACCTTTTGAAACGAAGCTCGTATACATACAGACCGGTGAAGGCAGAGGTTAGATAAATATGGAAATGATGATTAAAAAAAGAATTAAACAAGTCAAAAAAGGCGACCAGGATGCATTTGCGGACATCGTAGATATTTACAAAGATAAAATTTATCAGCTTTGCTACCGTATGCTTGGCAATGTGCATGAGGCGGAGGATATTGCACAGGAAGCTTTCATCAGAGCGTACGTTAATATCGACAGTTTTGATATTAACCGGAAATTTTCAACTTGGCTTTATCGAATCGCGACCAATTTGACCATTGACCGCATTCGCAAAAAGAAGCCGGATTATTACCTCGATGCAGAGGTGGCTGGTACGGAAGGCTTGACCATGTATTCTCAAATCGCCGCAGATGGTGTTTTGCCTGAAGATGCAGTTGTGTCGCTGGAGCTCTCAAACACGATACAGCAGAAAATTTTAAAGCTTCCTGACAAATACAGAACAGTCATCGTATTAAAGTATATTGACGAACTCTCATTAATTGAAATCGGGGAGATTCTAAACATTCCTGTGGGGACTGTGAAAACGCGGATTCACAGAGGCAGAGAGGCTCTTAGAAAACAATTAAGGGATCTTTAAGTGGGGTGATGAAATGAGCTGTCCTGAACAAATTGTGCAGCTTATGCATATGCATCTTGATGGAGATATCCTTCCAAAAGATGAACACGTATTAAATGAACATCTGGAGACATGCGAGAAATGCAGAAAGCATTTTTACGAGATGGAGAAATCCATAGCGCTCGTACGGAGCACATCGCATGTCGAAGCCCCCGCGGATTTTACCGCTAATGTCATGGCAAAATTGCCTAAGGAGAAGAAAAGAGCTTCTGTAAAAAGATGGTTCAGATCCCATCCCGTTATCGCAGCTGCTGCGGTATTCATCATTTTGATGGGCGGGGGTTTTTTTAACAGCTGGCATAATGACCACAATTTCAGCGTGTCCAAGCAGCCGAATCTTGTGGTTCATAACCATACTGTGACCGTGCCAGAAGGTGAGACGGTCAAAGGTGATGTCACTGTCAAAAACGGCAAGCTGATTATTAAAGGCAAAATAGACGGGGATGTAACCGTCGTAAACGGAGAAAAATATATGGCCTCTGCTGGACAAGTCACCGGTCAGATTGAAGAAATCAATCAATTATTCGATTGGACATGGTACAAGATGAAGTCTGCGGGGAAAAGTGTACTCGATGCATTCAGTCCGAACGGAGAAGAGTAAAGCGCGTTAGCCGCTTTGCTCTTTTTTTGCGGGCTGAGAGGGCTGGCACATTTCACTTGCTAAATCGAAATGTGGTATAATGGGCTCGCTATGTAAAGTACATATGCGTAACACGTAAAACACAAAATACGAAATGACTGAAATCTTGGAGGACGAGGAAATGGCTTTTGAGGATATCCCTTTTTTGCAGTACCTCGGCAATGCCGTTGATATTCTCCTTGTTTGGTATGTGATATATAAATTGATTATGGTGATACGCGGCACGAAAGCGGTTCAGCTGTTAAAAGGAATTGTAGTCATCGTGCTTGTTCGTATGGCCAGCCAATATTTGGGCCTCAGCACACTTCAATGGCTGATGGACCAAGCGATAACATGGGGATTTTTAGCAATTATTATTATTTTTCAGCCTGAGCTGAGAAGAGCGCTTGAACAGCTAGGCCGCGGCCGCTTTTTTTCGAGGAGCGGCACGCCTGTTGAAGAAGCGCAGCAGAAAACGATTGAGGCCATTACAAAAGCGATCAATTATATGGCGAAACGCCGTATAGGCGCCCTGCTGACCATTGAGCGGGATACTGGAATGGGGGATTATATTGAGACCGGCATACCACTAAATGCCAAAGTCAGCTCTGAGCTGCTGATCAATATTTTTATTCCAAACACCCCGCTTCATGACGGTGCGGTGATTATGAAAAATAATGAAATTGCCGCAGCCGCCTGTTATCTGCCGCTTTCTGAGAGCCCGTTTATTTCAAAAGAACTGGGCACGCGGCACAGAGCGGCTGTCGGTATCAGTGAAGTAACAGACAGTTTGACGATTATTGTGTCTGAAGAGACCGGCGGCGTCAGTGTGGCAAAGAACGGCGACCTTCACAGAGAGCTTACGGAAGAAGCGCTGAAAGAAATGCTTGAAGCCGAGTTTAAGAAAAACACCAGAGACACTTCTTCTAACCGCTGGTATTGGAGGGGCAAGAAAAATGGATAAATTCTTAAACAACCGCTGGGCTGTGAAAATCATTGCTCTGCTTTTCGCGCTCTTGCTTTATGTGGCGGTTAACAGCAACCAAGCACCGACTCCGAAAAAACCGGGTGAATCTTTCTTTCCGACATCAACAACTGATGAAGCAACTCTGACTGATATTCCGGTTAAAGCGTATTATGATGATGAAAATTACGTCGTGACGGGTGTTCCGCAAACAGTTAATGTCACGATAAAAGGCTCGACAAGCGCCGTGAAAAAGGCTCGGCAGACCAAAAACTTTGAAATATATGCTGATATGGAACATTTGAAAACCGGCACACATAAGGTTGAGCTTAAGGCCAAAAACGTGTCGGATGGGCTGACAATCTCAATTAATCCGTCTGTTACGACAGTGACCATTCAGGAACGGACGACCAAAAGTTTTCCCGTAGAAGTGGAGTACTACAACAAAAGCAAGATGAAAAAAGGCTATTCTCCGGAGCAGCCGATTGTCAGTCCGAAAAATGTGCAGATTACCGGATCGAAAAATGTCATCGATAATATTTCTCTTGTAAAAGCTTCAGTGAATTTGGAAAACGCAGATGAAACGATTGAAAAGGAAGCGAAAGTGACTGTCTATGATAAAGACGGAAACGCGCTTCCTGTCGACGTGGAGCCCTCGGTCATCAAGATTACCGTTCCGGTGACAAGCCCGAGTAAAAAAGTGCCCTTTAAAATTGAACGGACAGGAAGCCTTCCTGACGGTGTCAGCATAGCGAATATTGAATCCAGCCCCAGTGAGGTAACGGTTTACGGCTCACAGGATGTGTTGGATTCTCTTGAATTTATTGACGGCGTCAGCTTAGATTTAAGTAAAATTAACAAGGATTCCGATATCGAGGCAGATATTCCGCTTCCTGACGGTGTCAAAAAAATCTCACCGTCAAAGGTGACTTTGCATATAGAAGTCGATAGTGAAGCGGATCAGAAGTTCGAGAATGTCCCTATCAAGACTGTAGGGCTGAGCAGCTCACAAAACATTGAATTTCTTGATCCTGAATCACAAGCGATAGATGTAACGGCTAAAGGCTCTCCCACGAATATAAAAAAGCTGAAAAAATCAGATATTGAATTGTATGTGAATGTTTCAGATTTAGAGGACGGGGAGCATAGCGTGAAGCTTGAAGTGAACGGGCCACAGAATGTAACTTGGTCCTTGGGGCGGAAAAACGCCAAAATCAAGCTGACGTCTAAGAAAAGCAATACATCAACGAATGATAACAGCAGCAATACATCAGGGAACCAGGATGACACAGATAAACAAACAAATGATCAAAAGAACAATCAGCAAGAAGATACAAAGAACACTGATAAAAACAACAACGATCAAAACCAAGACGAAAATAAAGATCAAAACCAAGATCAGGATGAGGATGAATCCACTGCGAATTCACAATCCTCATCGGAATAAAAAAGGAGCGATTATAAAATGGGCAAGTATTTTGGAACAGACGGTGTAAGAGGTGTCGCCAATAGTGAGCTTACACCTGAGCTGGCCTTTAAAGTCGGACGTTTCGGCGGTTATGTGCTGACAAAAGACAAACAACGTCCAAAAGTGCTGATAGGCCGCGATACACGCATCTCCGGCCATATGCTGGAGGGAGCCCTTGTCGCCGGACTTTTATCCATTGGCGCAGAAGTCATGCGCCTGGGTGTCATTTCTACACCAGGTGTATCTTATTTGACAAAAGCGATGGATGCAGAGGCGGGCGTCATGATTTCCGCTTCTCATAACCCAGTGCAGGATAACGGCATCAAATTCTTTGGGGGAGATGGATTTAAGCTTTCTGATGAACAAGAGGCTGAAATTGAGCGCCTGATGGACGAACCTGAGGATAAGCTGCCAAGACCTGTCGGAGCAGACCTTGGACTTGTAAACGATTATTTTGAAGGCGGACAAAAATATCTGCAATTCTTAAAACAGACAGCTGATGAAGATTTCACAGGCATTCATGTGGCATTGGACTGTGCCAATGGCGCAACGTCATCCTTGGCGACACACCTGTTTGCTGATTTAGATGCAGATGTTTCTACAATGGGGACTTCCCCGAACGGATTAAACATTAATGACGGCGTCGGTTCGACTCATCCCGAAGCGCTCAGCGCGTTTGTCAAAGAGAAAAACGCGGATCTTGGTCTTGCGTTCGACGGTGACGGCGACCGCCTGATTGCTGTCGATGAAAAAGGAAATATTGTAGACGGCGACCAAATCATGTACATATGCTCAAAACATCTGAAATCAGAGGGCCGTTTAAAGGATGATACTTTGGTTTCAACCGTGATGAGCAACCTCGGCTTCTATAAGGCGCTCGAAAAAGAAGGCATCAAAAGCGTACAGACAGCTGTCGGCGACCGCTACGTAGTAGAAGCAATGAAAAAAGACGGCTACAACGTCGGCGGAGAGCAGTCAGGACATCTTATTTTCCTTGATTACAACACGACAGGGGACGGATTATTGTCTGCTATTATGCTGATGAACACTTTGAAAGCCACAGGCAAGCCACTGTCAGAGCTTGCAGCTGAAATGCAGAAGTTCCCGCAGCTGTTAGTCAATGTGAGAGTGACTGATAAATATAAAGTTGAAGAAAATGAAAAAGTAAAAGCAGTTATTTCTGAAGTTGAAAAAGAAATGAACGGCGACGGCCGGATTTTGGTGCGCCCTTCAGGAACTGAACCGCTCGTCCGTGTCATGGCTGAAGCGAAGACGAAAGAGCTGTGCGATGAGTATGTCAATCGCATTGTTGAAGTCGTCCGGTCAGAAATGGGATTAGAGTAACGAAGTCTATTATCAGAGAGTGAACAAGACAAGCGAGGTTTACATAAGATAATTGTGAGACATACGGCAAAGTTGTTTAAAAAACAATTGACCGTTTATGCCACATGTTGTAAAATCAAGCTTGTCTTGTTCTTATTTTCTCAATAGGAAAAGAAGACGGGATTATTGCTTTACCTATAATTATAGCGCCCGAACTAAGCGCCCGGAAAAAGGCTTAGTTGACGAGGATGGAGGTTATCGAATTTTCGGCGGATGCCTCCCGGCTGAGTGTGCAGATCACAGCCGTAAGGATTTCTTCAAACCAAGGGGGTGACTCCTTGAACAAAGAGAAATCACATGATCTTCCAAAAAACATGTAGGAGGGGACGATTGAAAGTCCCCTTGAAATTTGACTTTCTTCGTCTCCTTTTACAATCTTAGGAGGAAGAAAAATATGTGTGGAATCGTAGGTTATATCGGTCAGCTTGATGCGAAGGAAATTTTATTAAAAGGGTTAGAAAAGCTTGAGTATCGCGGTTATGACTCTGCTGGTATTGCTGTTGCCAACGAACAGGGAATCCATGTGTTCAAAGAAAAAGGACGCATTGCAGATCTTCGTGAAGTTGTGGATGCCAATGTAGAAGCGAAAGCCGGAATTGGGCATACTCGCTGGGCGACACACGGCGAACCAAGCTATCTGAACGCTCACCCGCATCAAAGCGCACTGGGCCGCTTTACACTTGTTCATAACGGCGTGATCGAGAACTATGTTCAGCTGAAGCAAGAGTATTTGCAAGATGTAGAGCTCAAAAGTGACACCGATACAGAAGTAGTCGTTCAAGTAATCGAGCAATTCGTCAATGGAGGACTTGAGACAGAAGAAGCGTTCCGCAAAACACTTACACTGTTAAAAGGCTCTTATGCAATTGCTTTATTCGATAACGACAACAGAGAAACGATTTTTGTAGCGAAAAACAAAAGCCCTCTATTAGTAGGTCTTGGAGATACATTCAACGTCGTAGCATCTGATGCAATGGCGATGCTTCAAGTAACCAACGAATATGTTGAGCTGATGGATAAAGAAATGGTTATCGTCACTGATGACCAAGTTGTCATCAAAAACCTTGATGGTGACGTGATTACACGTGCGTCTTATATTGCTGAGCTTGATGCCAGTGATATCGAAAAAGGCACGTACCCTCACTACATGTTGAAAGAAACGGATGAGCAGCCTGTTGTTATGCGCAAAATCATCCAAACGTATCAAGATGAAAACGGCAAGCTGTCTGTGCCTGGTGATATCGCTGCCGCTGTAGCGGAAGCGGACCGCATCTATATCATTGGCTGCGGAACAAGCTACCATGCAGGACTTGTCGGTAAACAATATATTGAAATGTGGGCAAACGTGCCGGTTGAAGTGCATGTAGCGAGTGAATTCTCCTACAACATGCCGCTTCTGTCTAAGAAACCGCTCTTCATTTTCCTTTCTCAAAGCGGAGAAACAGCAGACAGCCGCGCGGTTCTCGTTCAAGTCAAAGCACTCGGACACAAAGCCCTGACAATCACAAACGTACCTGGATCAACGCTTTCTCGTGAAGCTGACTATACATTGCTGCTTCATGCAGGCCCTGAGATCGCTGTTGCGTCAACGAAAGCATACACTGCACAAATTGCAGTTCTTGCGGTTCTTGCTTCTGTGGCTGCTGACAAAAACGGCATCGATATCGGATTTGACCTCGTCAAAGAACTCGGTATCGCTGCAAACGCAATGGAAGCTCTATGCGACCAGAAAGACGAAATGGAAATGATCGCCCGTGAATACCTGACTGTATCCAGAAATGCTTTCTTCATCGGACGCGGCCTTGACTACTTCGTATGTGTCGAAGGCGCACTGAAGCTGAAAGAGATTTCTTACATCCAGGCAGAAGGTTTTGCCGGCGGTGAGCTAAAGCACGGAACGATTGCCTTGATCGAACAAGGAACACCAGTATTCGCACTGGCAACTCAAGAGCACGTAAACCTAAGCATCCGCGGAAACGTCAAAGAAGTTGCCGCTCGCGGAGCAAACACATGCATCATCTCACTGAAAGGCCTAGACGATGCGGATGACAGATTCGTACTGCCGGAAGTAAACCCAGCACTTGCTCCGTTGGTATCTGTTGTTCCATTGCAGCTGATCGCTTACTATGCTGCACTGCATCGCGGCTGTGATGTTGATAAACCGCGTAACCTTGCGAAGAGTGTTACTGTGGAGTAATAAATGTTTAACCCCTTTGGATAAGATTGTCTAAAGGGGTGTTTTTATGTCCAAAAGAGAAAGAACGTCTACAGTGGAAAAATGGATTAAAGAAGGTGATGCTACAGGACTCGACTATCTATCGGCCATGGCTATAGATTTAAGATGTTTCCACATTAGGTCGGTCAATCAGGTTAAAAGGCATTAAGACTTTTGCCTAACTGAGTTTTCTAATGTTAATACAGATATAAGAGAGCAGTTCCTCATTATGATACGCTTTTGATAGCAGTTGGAATAAAGCATGCTAGAAATCCGAAAACCGGAGAGCCTATTGGAATGATAACGTGTTTTTTTATTGTCAATTAATAAAGGCAAAAGAATTCTAGAAGTCGCACTTACAATGTACTTGTGAGATTAGGTTTTAAAGTTCATCCTTTTTTTATTGAGTACATTCCGGTTTAAGTTGAAATGATTCAGTAAAGGACACGCCATAAATAAAAGGTAGCGTATGACTCCCATTTTTTCCATGAAAACGATATTTCTAAGATTTCATCTTTCGTAGGCTTTCGATTCATATTACGTAATATTTTTATCGAACGAATTAGACACACATCATCGATTGGAAAAGCTGTCGGGAACCTAAGGCAGCGCATTAGAACATAATTGGCTGTCCAAGGACCGATTCCTCGTATTTTAATTAAGTTTTTTTCAGCATCTTTAAAGTTCATTTTCATTAATTTTTCCCTCGATAATTCTCCACTTGCCATTAATCTGGCTATTCCAATGATATATTCACTTTTTTTTACCGTCATTTTAATATCTGCCAGGTCGGTAGGGGTTAACCGTGCAATTCGTTCGTACGGTGGGAACACCCAATACTTTTTACCATTCCATTCAATAGAATCGCCAAATGCTTCTACAAATTGCTTCTTTAAGGAGTACGCGAAGGCTAAGTTAATTTGTTGCCCTAAAACTCCCCAACATAAAGCTTCAAATAAATCGGGAATGCCGATCACTCGCAACCCATAAAATTTTCGGGCAGGCATTTTAAGTAATGGATCTGCTTTTGCCATTTCATAAAATGGAGTTAAATCGTTATCAAGATCAAACCATTCATGAATATATTTTACAATCTCTTCCCGTTTCCACTGCTCAACAGGTCTAGAATCGTTTAGGAATTGAACAATCATTTGTTTATTATTGATTACGCTTACCTGCACTAAGGACCGAATTTCCCCAATGGCTATAACTTTTGTAATGATATTGTTTTCTATTTCATACATGCATTCATTTTTTTCCCTGGTTAGGTAGCCTAGGTTCGCATTCATGTCGAATGTTTCAGGTAATGTAATGACGATAACATCATTGACTTCATGCCATGTCACTTTTTCATTCTCCTTATCTTAAATAATTATAAGAAAACTCACGCTGGTTGAAATTAGTTTATCACATAATCATCTTTACTCATTTTGTTATCTTGCTATTACATTCTAACCACCTTATTTTTTTCTATTTATGAGGTTATAGTGTAGTTATCAAGAATGCTAAACGGGAGTAGATAAAAATGGCCCAAGATATAAAAAACGCGTGTCGAAAATTTAAATTGGGATTCAATTCAAACTGAATTAGATGAGCATTGTAAGGAGAGGTGAGATAAATGCCGGATAGTATCAATAACGGACATAAAGAGAGCCATGAGCATAGAATTTCGAATGATGCAGAAATGATAACAGATGAAAAGTGGCAAGCCATTATAAATAATGATGCAGCGTACAATAATCAATTTTTCTACGCTGTAAAATCGACAGGGATATTCTGTAAACCATCCTGTAAATCTCGCGTTCCGAAAAAAGAAAATGTATGCATTTTTCCAAACGCAGAACAAGCTCTCCGCGCAAATTTTCGCCCTTGTAAACGTTGCAAGCCCACTAATGAAAAAATGCCTGATAGCGAGTGGGTTGATTTAATTACTGAATACATTGATAAAAATTTCACAGAAAAATTAACGCTAGAATCGTTAGCAGATATTTGTCATGGGAGTCCGTATCATATGCATCGAACATTTAAAAAGATTAAAGGCATTACGCTGGTTGAGTATATACAACAAGTTAGAGTACACGCGGCTAAAAAGTATTTGATTCAGACAAATAAATCGATTGGAGATATCGCTATATGTGTGGGTATAGCTAACGCGCCTTATTTTATTACTTTATTTAAAAAGAAAACTGGACAGACACCAGCACAATTTCGTCAAATGAGTAAAATGGAGGAAACGTACAATGGAAACAAATAAACCAACCCTTTATTGGTCTTTACTAATGTTCAAGAATTGGAATTTTTATATTGCTTCAACTTTAAAGGGGCTTGTGTTTGTAGGTTCACAGAACAAACCAATCGAGGAATTGTTCGAATGGGCTAAGAAACGCTTTCCAGGAAGTCTTCTTGTTGAAGATGATGATAAGCTTGAACCCTATGCTGTTGAAATCACTCAATATCTAGAAGGAAAGCGGAAAAACTTTACTGTTCCAGTTGAGTACGCCGGTACGCAATTTCAGCTAGCCGTCTGGAATGCACTTTGTGAAATTCCTTATGGACAGACGAAATCCTATTCCGACATTGCAAATGATATAAATAAACCAGCAGCTGTTCGTGCTGTAGGTGCGGCTATTGGGGCTAATCCGGTATTAATTACTGTACCGTGCCATCGTGTAATAGGAAAGAATGGCTCATTAACTGGCTATCGGGGCGGATTTGAAATGAAGACACTGCTCCTCGATCTGGAAAAGCGAGCTTCATCTGAAATGGATGTTCCTCATTGAAAGTGAATCATCTATAATGGGTTGGATTCTTTTAGAGGAAAGTAAAGACCAGTTTACTGATAAACTTGACAACTTTTAAAATTTAGCATATCTTATACGTAACTTAATAATCGATGCAGATGTTTATTTTTCCTTTTAAAATATGTAGGCCTTTAGCATTCTTTTCATATTTCATTTTAAATATTGATAGGATGAAAAAGTATCCTAATAAAAAAGGAAGAGAACATGAGTCGATTTATTTGATAATCAGGACTATATTAAAGGAAATGAAAACATAGCATAAAGTAAAGACCAATAATAAGGTAGCACTTCAAAAAACTTCGCTGAAGTTAGTTGAAGTGAAGCCGACAATTTTCAGGATTCAATGATCTAACATAATCATTGAAATTTTGAAGTTGTCGGCTTTTTTGTTGGAAAAAAATAGAGATAAATAAAAATTGAAATAAATAATAGACAAATATGATCTGATTGAAAGGTCTTTTGACCAATAATGAGTTTTAAAAAAGGGAGAATTTAGAATGTTAGTTTCGCTGAGTTTGTCATCATTATTAACATTATTTTTTATTATGCTTATGGCTTCTGGGATTAGTGGACTATTGTTTTTACATCCGCGAGTACCCTTGAGTTTTGTTCGCATTCATATTGGGATCTTGGCTTTACCACTTTTGGTTTCCTTACTGATTCTTGCCAATAGTGGTGTGAGTGGAAATGTTGGCCCTTGGCACTTAGATTCCTTAGCTTGTTTAATGACTTTCTTTGTTCTTGCAATTGGATTCATCATTCAGCGTTTTTCTGTACGTTACTTAATGGGGGATCAATCTTATCGAAAATATTTTGCGCTTTTTACTTTCACAACAGGTGCTGCTTCTATGACATGGTTAAGTGGTGATCTCCGCTTGATGGTTCTATTTTGGGGAGCGACTCTTGTTGGATTAACCTTACTTATTAGGTTAAACAGTGCTTGGCAAGTGGCTAGTGAAGCAGCCAAAATTTCTGGCCGGTTATTTTTGTTAAGTTGGTTTTCTTTGTTTTTTGCGATGATGTGGCTTTTTCATGCCACAGGTCAATGGCAGCTATCATTGGTTGTAACAAATGAAAGTATAGCTGGGCTGGGAGAATGGGAGAGAACAGGGATTCAGCTATTGATTGTACTGGCGGTGATCATTCCTGCAGGTCAATGGCCGTTCCAAAGATGGTTGGTTGAGTCTATTGTTGCTCCAACCCCAGTTTCTGCAATTATGCATGCAGGTTTAGTAAATGCTGGAGGAATAATACTAACTCGATTTTCACCTCTATTTCATGGTGGTATCGCTTCGATTATCTTACTTCTGCTTGCTGGCATTTCTGTATTGATTGGAACTGGAATTAGTTTAGTCCAGGTTGATTATAAACGCCAGTTAGTAGGCTCCACGATTGGACAAATGGGGTTTATGCTCATTCAGTGTGCATTAGGCGCCTATATAGCAGCCATTATTCATCTTATTTTACATGGTTTATTCAAAGCTACGTTGTTTCTACAAGCTGGTTCAGCAGTAGGGCGTCATGAAGTATCGGCTCGCACTAATGAAAGAACATCCTATTTATGGGTCATGGCTGGTCGGATTTTATCCTTAGTTATAGGTGTTGCTTTTTGGCTCACTGCTCCTGGAGACGGGTATCACTTAATAAGTGCGCTGATCTTAGGGTGGTCATTGTCCGTTTCTTGGACTCAGCTTGTCGCTTTTGGAGAGGGCCGAATTGGCCGAATTGCCGGCTTAACTGTTTTAGGAGGAGCAGCCCTCGTATATTTTATCATTCATAACCTTTTCTATAAGTGGCTGCATACAACCATTTTTCAAAGTGTTCAACCTCCAATGTCAGCTGTCATGATTGTCGTATGTCTCTTACTATTTGGCAGTGCTTTAGGTACGTGGGTTGCTCGTCATCGTTCTTCCGTTTTTTTCGCGGTACTCTATCTTTGGTTAGTTCGATTAGGTGAAGCAAAACCAAAGTCAGTAGAGAGTCACCCAGACTACCTTAAACAATATATTTCATAAGGAGCTAATCTGAGATGGGCATTACATCCGTATTAACGAAAGATAATGTAAAAAAGATAGATACAGATATTGATGTTCAAGAAAGGGATCTTAACGTTTTCATTACATCTGCCAGCCGAGTGATTGCGCCACTTTGGCCTATTTCTACATTTGCTGCACGTAATCCGTGGATGGGACTTGAAAACCAACCTTTTGATCAGGTTGCAAGTTGGTTGAAAAACACTCGTGATGTTGATATATACCCTAGTGCGTCTATGATCCGTTCAGCAAAGAATAATGGTGAGATTGATGAAGATTTTGTGGAAATGGGGCTGCAGCGTTGGCTTGATTCACATTCCTATCACATCCCACGGGACGTGGCAGAGCGATTTTGTCATGCTGCATTAAAGTTAGATCCCCTGCCTTCCGACCTTTTATCATCACATGAGCTGGAGAAATTAGTAGGTGAATGTAGTGGATTGGATCATATCGAGAATGTGTTTATGCAGCCACTAAGTTCGCATATAGAGAATCAAGATGGTGAAAGGCTAGTCAATATACTAGATCATCATGTCATTAAGTGGAGTAAATTATATCTTGATGACTCTCAAGCAGGCTGGACAATGCCTAATCGTGAGGAAGGTTTCTATCGTGCTTGGCAGCATCTCATTCAATATGATCCAGCACTTAGCAAAAAGCAGCGAGAAAGGGTAAAGGGTTGGCCGAAAGAGGCACATTTGGCTTTACAGAAAGCTTTATTCGCACTAGAAATCCCAAAGTCAGAAATCCAGACTTATCTTGAAGGTCATTTACTTTCATTACCTGGATGGGCAGGGATGATGCTTTGGCGCTCCCAACAATCGAGCCACGAACATGCACTCCTAACAGAATATTTAGCGGTTCGAATATCCATGGAGTGGGCTCTTATAAAGCCATATTTACCTTTGACTAATGAACGATCTAAGAAAACAATTTCAATTGCTCCCCTTATAGCAGCTTGGATTCATTGGGGTGGGCTTACATTAGAAGAATGGTCACAGATGACGGCCATTGAACAAAACGAATATTTATCATTTGCCTACAGCTTTGATGAGAAACTTCGCAAGAAACTTTGGTTAGAAGCTTGGGAACAAACGTACACTGACCGATTAAGCCAGAAGATCATCTCGAAACAACGTGAAACCGGCCGTGAAAAATCTGCATTAGCTCAATTAGCATTCTGCATCGATGTACGATCAGAACCTTTTCGTCGTCAACTAGAAAAAGAAGGCCCGTTTGAAACGATTGGTATTGCTGGTTTCTTCGGGGTGCCAATTGCAACTTGTGAACTTGGCAGTAAACACAGTCATGCTTCCTTGCCGATCATACAAAAACCGCAAAATAAAATAAAAGAGTTCGCAGATGAGGATGTATTCAAAAAATACAATCAACGGAAGCAAGCAATTCATTCTTTAAGCCATACCTTTAAAACGATGAAGCAGAATGCGCTTTCGAGCTTACTACTGCCTGAGCTAAGCGGACCTTGGCTTACTCTGCAAATGGCAGCCCGTAGCTTTGTGCCAAGAAAGGCGGGTCGTTTCATTCGTAATCTCCGTGAGGCTTGGTTACGCAAACCTGATACAAAACTCTCGCTTCATCATGATGCTACAGAGGCAGAAATACCTGTGGGTTTTACTGATGAAGAAAAAGTGAACTATGCTCGCCAAGCATTAAAAATGATGGGGTTAACAGAGAACATCGCACCATTGGTCGTAATTTGCGGGCATGGCAGTCAAAGCACTAATAATCCTTATTCTGCAGCCCTTGATTGTGGTGCCTGCGGTGGAGCGGCCGGTGGATTCAATGCAAGAGTTTTAGCTGCTTTATGTAATCTATCAGAGGTACGAGAAGCTCTTTTAGCTGAAGGAATTAAAATTCCTGAGGATACGGTTTTTGCAGCAGCTGAACATAATACAACAGTAGATGAATTACATTGGCTTTATGTACCAGAGCTTTCCGAAGCTGCACAAGAAGCATTTGAACAAATTGAAGCCGTTATGCCGAAAGTGAGACATCATGTAAACGCAGAACGTCTAGCCCAATTACCGAATTTCCAATCGAAGCTAAAAAATCCGAAGGCTGAGGCAAACCGATTTGCGGAAGATTGGAGTGAGATACGTCCGGAATGGGGACTGGCTCGTAATGCCGCTTTTATTATCGGTAAACGTGAACTAACTCAGGATTGTGATTTGGAAGGCAGAGCCTTTCTCCATAATTATGATTGGAAGCAGGATGAAAGCGGTGAACTCCTAGCAAATATTATTGCAGGACCTGGAACTGTAGCCCAATGGATTAATTTACAATATTACGCATCAACGGTAGCACCTCATTATTATGGCAGCGGAAATAAAGCAACTCAAACCGTTACTGCAGGTCTCGGCGTTATGCAGGGGAATGCAAGCGACTTGTTAGCCGGACTGCCTTGGCAATCCGTCATGGAATCAGATCACGAGGCCTATCATTCTCCTCTTCGTTTATTGATACTCATCCAAGCACCTAGAGAATATGTAGAACGGTTATTAAATAATGATTCAGCATTTCTGCAAAAAGTTCAAAATGGATGGGTCCGACTGGCTAGTCTTGATCCAGAAGGATGTTGGGAAAGCTGGTAATGATGAATCTAAGCATTTATCAAATGGATTTGTTATTCAAAATAAAAATGATAAACATAAGGAAGAGGTGTGCTGTATGAATGTAAACCAAAATAAAAAAGTATTATTTTTGACGGATATTGAAAACGGTTTGGAGCCTATTTTACAAGAAGCGACTAACACTTCTGCAGAGAATATGTTGACTATACAAAGCTATGGTGCCGGTATTTCACATCCTTATGGAGAAATCATGAGGTCTGTTATTTTTGCGATTTACCAGGAAGATGTTGAGGAGATTTTTGTAGTAGGAACAAAAGATAAGAAGACTTCCGCAGGTAATGGACTAACTCAACTTGAAACAATGAAAGATAAAATACAAACATTGGATTATCTTTTTCAAAATTGCAAGCCTGAATTTTTAGGTGGTACGGTCGATGAATGGCTAAATGAAAATAGCAGTGACACCATTGAAAAAAGTGTTGATATGATTCGACATCACCCCCTAGTGCCGTCATATGTTAAAGTTAGAGGTTTATTCGTTCATCATAAGGATGGAGAACCCTCAATTGTGGAGGATCCAGCTATTAAAACAGGTCAAGCCTTACCTGATCATTGCTTGTCATGATGAAATGCAGGTTCAACTTCTAACGCACCCATATATGGAGAAAGCAGTTCTAAGGAGATTGTATGAGCGCTAATTTAACTGATTTTGTCACGAAAACAATAGAGGAAATGAACTCGTTTGATCGTGAAAATATGGAATGTATGAAAAAACTAATTAGAAAAGCAATTGATTTTTATCATCTAAAATCTTATGAAGAAGTTGAGGAAACCCATTCAGGAAACGTTCGATTTTTGCATGTCCACTCTATGATGGAAGAAAATATGTTATCCAAAATGATAGTGGTCACAAGAAACGGTAAAACTGATTTGGATATTGAAGGTGTATATGAAGGATATGTTGTAAGAGAATATTAATGAGACGAAATCACAAATAGAATATGCCAATTTTTTTGCTCAGGAGATGTATTAGATATGAAAAAGTCTAAGGGTTCTATTGAATCAGAGATCAGTAAGTCCATTACTCAATGGGAGAAGGATTATCTTGGGCGGGGGTCTGTATCTGTTAAGACTGATATACTGCGGGACATGATCATCGTCAATTTAAAAGGGATTTTAACACCAGCCGAATATGTAGTTTGTGGATCAAAAGAGGGTATGTTATCTATCAAACAAACTCGTTCGGAGTTAGTCGAATCAGGTATAGATGGCCTTAAGGATATTATCCTTAAAATAACCGGAGAAAAAGTGAAAAGTTTTCATACTGATTTAAGCTCCCGGACAGGTGAACGAGTGATGGTATTTAAATTATGTAATGATCTAGAGAAAAATTTGGAAAAGATCTTATAATCTAAAGAAATTAAAATGTTTTGACGGTATGGAATCTGTTGTGAATTGAACATAATGAACTGCCGCTTCTTTTGTTTTACAATTATGGCATCATTGATAACTTTTATTCATATCCTAAGCGGACATAAAGAGATGTCAATTCATAGTATACTGTTTTGTTATTCCTGTCGAAAGATCTAACATCCGCTGTTGTTATGAGCGGATGTTTTTTTACATCTATTTTAAATACATGAATTTGATGCTTGTACTTAGTCACTTGAACAATACTAAATTCATTTTAATTGAAAACATCCTTGTCACCTGCCAGGTTCCCCCAAGTGTTTAGTGACATGATTATGAGACCAATTTCGTAAAGCTTGATGATAAATTTAAGCGGTGAACAAAATTGATATGCTGTCTTCAGTTTCATTTCACGGAATTAGTCAGAGATAAACCTTTAATTAAATATATCCAAAAAACGGATTGACATATCGGAATATAACGATATAATAATCGATATGGAACCAATTGAAGTATTCAAAGCCTTATCAAATGAATCAAGGCTGCAAATTTTGCAATGGCTGAAGGAGCCCGATCGTCATTTTGCACCCCATGAAGGGATTGATATGAACACAATCGGGGTATGTGTCAGTCAAATAACAGACAAATTGAAAATGACGCAATCGACGGCTTCCCAATATCTTACCATCCTTTTAAGAGCCGGCCTAATTAAGGCGGAGCGAATCGGAAAGTACACGTATTACAAAAGAGATGAAGAAGCCATTGGGAAACTTGCTGACTTTCTTAAAACAGAGATATAAAAATAAACATCAAAAGATGTTTATTTTTACACCATACATATCGACATATTACGATGTGTTTATTTTTTATAATAACAAATCGATAATTCGTGATATGTTTATTAATAATTAAGGAGTGAATGTTTTATGTCTAACACTTGGAAAATTTATATTTTAGCCATTGTCAGCTTTTTAGTTGGAACCTCAGAGTACATCATTTCCGGAATTTTGGATCAAATTGCTCATACTCTCGGGATCACTTTAGCTGCCGCGGGCCAGCTTATTACCATTTTCTCACTTGTATATGCTCTTTCTACACCCGTACTTATGGCATTGACAGCGAGTATGGATAGACGCAAATTGATGATGTATGCCCTAGGTTTGTTTGTGTTCGGTAATGTCCTGGCTTTTGTACTGCCTGGTTATGGATGGTTTATTGCAGCGCGGATCATTATGGCGATGGGAGCAGGTGTGGTTGTTGTCACCGCATTAACGATTGCGGCTAAGATTGCATCGGAAGGGAAGCAGGGCAGTGCCATCGCTACGGTCGTGATGGGCTTTACCGCTTCTTTAATCATAGGTGTTCCGCTTGGAAGAATGATAGCAGTAGCTTTAGGCTGGAAGTCTGTATTTGGTGCCATTGCTCTGTTGGGATTGATCGCGATGGTCGTTATATTCTTTACTCTTCCGCATACTGAAGGGGATAAACCTGTGCCTTTGCTTCAACAGCTTGCTCTTTTTAAGAAACGGAAAGTGGCTATGGGATTGTCAATCACTTTCTTCTGGCTCGGGGGATATTCTGTTGCTTACACTTATTTGTCACCGTATCTCTTGAACATCTCAGGTATAAATGGCAAGCTGCTCAGCGGTGTTTTGCTTATATTTGGAATTGCCAGTTTGGTTGGATCGAAGTTTGGGGGATATAGCACCGATAAATGGGGAGTGTCCTTTACACTCGTTGGCGGGATGACGTTGCATATCGTCACACTGATTCTTCTGTCACTTGTTACTCATTCCTATATCGGAGTGTTGGTGATTCTCATATTATGGTCGTTTGCCGCATGGTCCACCGGTCCGACACAGCAATTTCACCTGGCTACAATAGAACCGGAAATGTCAGGAGTTTTGCTTAGCATGAATCAGTCAATGATGCAATTCGCCATGGCGGTCGGCGCAGGTATAGGAGGGGTTTTTGTGGAAAACGTATCATTGGCCTCGATTACCTGGGTTGGTGCGTTAGGGGTTATGATTGCCATTATTGCATCATTGCTGATTTTCAATTCGCAACCGAAACAAGCGCTAAAAGATATCAATCAATAATTTCGAAAGATCTAACATCCGCTCGTTATACAAGCGGGTGTTTTTTTAAAAAGCTCAAGTAGAAGGCACACTGAAGCTGAAAGGGATTTTTGCCGACGGAGAGCTGAAGCACAGCAAGTTATAATATACTAGGAAGGGAAATAACGGTATGGCGGAAGGGTTCTAGCGCTTCTCGCCTGTAAGATCATTACTTTGAGGATGTGTCATCGTGAATCAAAAGACGTACATTGAAATGAGCAGGACATCGCAGTACATCAACAAAATGAGAGAGTATTCAGTGCTAATTGATGGGGCTGAGATGGGAACTATCAAAGATGGAGGAAGGCTGCGAATTGATTTACCGCCTGGTGAGCATGTTATTCAAGTGAAGATTGCTTGGTGTACAAGCCCAACTTTGAGGTTTACTTTAGCGGAAGGAGAAGTGTTGAAGTTTAGATGCGGAAGTCCGCTTCGAGGTTGGAAGTTGCTTTTGGCACTTTTTTCTGTTTTGGCCCGTCCTGAAAATTATCTGTTTATCGAGCAGGAAGAAGAGAAAAAAGCTTTGTGGTGACTTTGTTGTGTGAATAAATAGGAATAAATAGATTAAATACCCCTGAATTATGTTTTGTGAAAGATTGATATAAGCGGTAGCCTTCTCAATGTCGTTCTCGGTTGGAGAAGGCTGCGTATAAGAAATTCTCGGACTTTGCGGATAGACCTTCCGATATCCATTTCAGGATTAATGTCTTCTGGGTGGATGAGTCCGATTTCATCATAGTATCGCAGTGTTTTTGTTGATACTTTGCATATCTTTGAAAATTCGCCGATCGATAGCCGAGTGATCACCTCTATGCTCCAAATGTACACCTTTCCGTAAGGGCAAAGTCAAATGTGAAAATAAAACTGTTCCAAAGTTAATCAGAAATTTATTTTCATATTGTATCCTTTCAGTATCACGTGAAAGGAGCATCATATGAAAACATTATGGAAAGTCCTAAAAATTGTTTTTGTCAGCTTGGCTGCTTTGGTTTTGCTTGTATGCGTCTCGGTATTTATTTATCACCATTTCCAGCTAAATAAGGAGGCGGCACTGCTGAAAGGTAAAGGCACAGTAGTCGATGTTGACGGTAAAAAGATGAATGTGTATCAAGAGGGAAGCGGGAAGGATACATTTGTGTTTATGTCCGGTTCGGGGATTGCTGCGCCTGCTTATGAAATGAAGGGGCTGTACAGCAAGTTTTCAAAAGAAAATAAGATTGCTGTTGTAGATCGGGCAGGTTATGGATACAGTGAAGTGTCTCACGATGACAGAGATATTGATACGGTATTGGAACAGACGAGGAAAGCGCTTATGAAAAGCGGAAATAAGCCTCCTTATATTTTAATGCCTCATTCGATATCCGGGATTGAAGCGATGTATTGGGCACAGAAATATCCTAAGGAAATCAAGGCCATTATTGCGATGGATATTGGATTGCCCCAGCAGTACGTCACGTATAAATTGAGCGGAGTTGACAGATTGAAAGTGAGAGGGTTCCACCTGTTAACCTCGATTGGTTTTCATCGGTTTATGCCTTCCGCTGTATATAATCCTGAGGTGATTCGGCAGTCGTTTTTAACTGATGAAGAAAAAGAAATCTATAAAGCCATTAACTTTAAGCAATTTTTTAATGCAGATATGGAGCATGAGCTTTTACAGTCTTACCAAAACGGCAGCAAATCTGTGAATCTGCCGGCGCCAAAGGAAACTCCCGTCTTGATTTTAGATGCGGTCTCTGACCAAAATAGACATTCAAATTATGCCATACAAAACCGAAAAGATTATGAAGCGTTTGCGACTCAATTTAATACAGCCGATATAAAGGAACTGAGGGGAACACACAGTATTTATTTATATCAGCCTGATCAAATATATAAACTTTCCATGGAGTTTATGAGAAAGGTTCGCTAGGATGAAGGGTTATCATATTTTAATCGTTGAAGACGATGTGATGATTGGTGAATTGCTGCAAAAGATTTTGCAGCGTGAGGGATATCGTGTGATATGGAAAACAGATGGAGCGGATGTGCTTTCGGTGATTCAGAAGGTGGACTTGGTCATTATGGATGTGATGCTGCCGGGTGAAGACGGGTATCAAATGTCTGCAAAAATCAAAGAGCTGGGGCTGGGCATTCCGGTTATTTTTCTCTCGGCCCGCAATGACATGGACAGCAAGCTTCAAGGTTTGCAGATCGGCGAGGATTATATGGTAAAGCCCTTTGATCCGAGAGAGCTGCTATTAAGAATGCGGAATATGCTTGAGCATCATTATGGCACCTTTACGCAAATCAAACATTTGTATATTGATGCGGTAACGAAAAAAGTGTTCAATGAAAGCCTGCATGATGAGGTATTGTTTACTGCGATTGAGCGGAAAATTTTCTTTTATTTATATGAAAATAGAGACAGTATCCTGACAAAGGAACATTTCTTTGAATATCTATGGCAGCTCGAAGATAGAAACCCGAATATTGTCAATGTGCATATTAAAAAAATCAGAGCTAAAATCAATGATCAAGCGGGTGAGATGATTGAAAATATATATGGAGAAGGGTATCGGCTGAATACCGTTGTGAAGAAATGAAGCTCAAGACAAAATATCAGTTGTTATTGTTTACGGCAGTCATTAGTGTTCCGATGCTATTGCTGGCGGTCAGTGTTTTGATGTCGGTGATTTATGACAGCATGTTTAAACCGATGAATCATGGTATGCCCTTTCACAGGTCGTTTGCGTACCCGGCAATGATCGTTGTATTTTTGATATCACTCTTATTGTTAGCTTTTTTATTTTCAAAGTCGATTCATTCTCTGTTGCATAAAATCAATCTATTAAATCAAACCATTCGGCATTTGGCGAGTGATCAAAGGGTGCCCGATAAAATTGAAGTGAAGCGTGCTGATGAAATCGGGGAACTGATCAAGTCGGTCAATTTGTTAATTGAACGGACGACATTTCGTGAACTGGAGCTGAGACAGCAGGAGGAAATCAAAAAGGAGCTTTTGCAAAAACTGCGGCATGACATTAATACACCTTTAACCGCTCTCAGGCTGCAGTTATTTTATTTGGAAGATCAATGTCATGGTCAGGCTGTATTCGAATCATTGTATCAGCAAATCGAATATATCTCGGAATTAACCAATGAATTCAATCTATATTCCGCTGAGACGCTGGAAAGCTCTTATATTGTAAATGAAGAAGTGCGTCTAAACGAGCTATTAGAAACAGCGGTGAAAAAGTGGGATTATTTATACAGTATGAGTGGGATTGAGCTGCACTATAAGCCGGCAGATCAAGATGTGATATGGATGAGCAACGCGTTATGGATGCAAAGGCTGTTTGATAATATTTTTCAAAATACGTTAAAGCATTCAAAAGCTGAAAAGATGGAAGTCACGATTGAACATGACAATGTTTTTATTCGTGATGACGGTATTGGATTTGATCGGAATGAGGGCAGTGAGGGACTTGGGTTAAAGATTATTGAGGATACATGCAGGCTGCTTGCGATTACTTATGAGCTGCATACAAATGATAACGGAACGGGGTTCTTGTTTTCAAAAGAATGACCCCGCTGATGTTTTTCTTTCTCCTATAAAATTTATATAATAGGGAGAAAGAAATGGGGTGAACATCATATGTTTAAAAAAATCATCAAAACGATTAAGTACCTCTCAAGCAGTTCTAGTGACCGATATCGCAGACATCGGCATTACAGCAGCAGCCGGCGCAGACATTATCGCAGCTACAGCAGCAGCTCAGGCAAAAGTAGACACTACGACCGTTATGGCGGCAGTCATCGTTACAAACGCCGGAGCTACAGCAGCAGTTAATCCAAAAAAAGTTCTTGTTCCGCTTTTGGGACAAGGGTTTTTTTATGTGACCGATTGAATGGCCCGGTTTAGATCCTCGCGAATGGAAGCGGTGTGCTGATACTCTTCCTCAATGCCCAATAATCTTTTCAGCAGCAGGGTTACTTCCTTTGTCAGTGTTAATTCCTCCAGCCAAGTGCCGTTTTTCTTCTTTTTTCCTTTATATTGAGAGTACAGCAGGAATAACAGTGTTTCTCCGAGATCGAAGAAGTCATCCTGTTTTCGTACCTTTATTTCCTCCATTTCTTCAAAAGTCAATTGTTTGGCAAGGCCGAAATCGATGAGGCAGAGCCTGCCGTCATTGATGATGATATTAGGCGTTCTGATGTCGCTGTGAAAGATTAGGCGATCATGCAGGTATTCTATAATCTCAAGCAGCTGCGAAATCAGTTGTAACGCCATAAGCTCTGTGAACGGCTGTTTTCGAAAAAATAATAATTCTTCTATATTCTCTCCCTCGATGAACTGCATGACATAATAAGCCTGTCCGTCTATGATGAACTTATCTATGAAGCCCGGAATTTGCGGGTGGTGAATGCTTTTGAGCAGTTTTATTTCCTGCTGGAATCGGACTGTCTCTTTTTCCTTTTTGGCTTTTGTCGGCCGAAGCTGTTTTAAGACATAAGGTGTTTGAGTTAGGATATCGGTGCACAAATAAACCAAACCGTAGCCTCCCATACCGAGGCACTCTTCGATTTTGTATTGATGATTTAAGATAACGCCGTTCTTTAGAGGGCGGTCAAAAAGCAGTTTTTTTAGAAGTTTTAATGCCATGTCTGCACTTCCCTTGGTTGTACTGACTATAGTTTACCTTCTAGACGGAGAATAAAAAAGAGCCGGATAACCGGCTCGGTATAAGTTAAAACTGCTTTGTCACGTCGTATTCATAATCTATTTTTGCTTTTACGTTGCTCATCGTCGATCTGGCTGTCGCTAATGTATTATATTTAAAACTCCATACCTTTGCCACACTGAGTTGATCTGACAAAGAGATATCATAAGACCCTGAAGTCGAGCTGTTTACAAGAGCACGGCGCCATTCGTTGTTTTCGCTTGTCATGATCAGATGGCGTGTATTTCCCTGGCTTGGTGTTTGAGTGGCGGTTGTTTGAACTCTGGTTACAATGGCATCACGCGGTATCCCGGATTGGTTTGTTAAATCTACCTTGATTACGCTGGAGTCAGAACCTGAGGGGCTAAGGCTTGTATTTCCTTTATTTTCAGCAACGCCGCTGAATTGGAACGTTCCGCTGCCCGATTTGATTCGGTCTTCAATTGAAAGTGTAAAATACATGTTTCCGGTATAGGTGCCTCGTGACACTTTCACATAAAAGGTATCCGTCGTGTTTTGGGCGTCTGCATTTGCATAAATAAAAGAAGAAAACGTATTAGGGTTAATGACTTCTGTCCCTTGAGAAACAGGTATTCTATTCTTATCATAAATTTCAATTTTCATCCCTGTATACGCGCTCTGGTATGTACTCCTCACGTATACTTTTTCTCCCTTATTAGCCGTAAAAGTGAAATAGGCTTCATCTTGTCCAGCTTCCAGTATTGTTGTATCGATATTTTTATATTTCCAATAACCGATCGGCATTGCGGTATCAAATGAATTGTTTCCTGTGATAGCAGTGACTCCGACAGCTGATGCCGAATACGTAAAGGTGAATAAGACAGACAGCATAACAGCGAATGGAATAAGCCATTTTTTCACCATGCAAACAACCTCCTTTTATTTCCATCATACATAATAACGATTTAGGTGTAAATAAATGTTTTTTTAGGTTAATATATACATTATCTTTGCCGATAAAAAAGAATAAGAGAGAATACTCGGGAGGGAATTCAATGCGTCTGAATCGGCAATTTATCCGCACTCAGCTGATGGCACAGAACATATTGAGCAAGAATGCGCTTGCCAAACGGGAGAATGCGACTGAAAATCCAGCGGCAGTTCTGGAAAAGGCATACAGCAGGCTTAAGTCACAATCTTCAACTGGGGGAATCAATCAGTTCAATTATTCTAAAACCGGCGTGTCGGGAAACAGCGGGACGTTCAGCAAAGTGTATCAATCAGCGAATGATCGAACAGTGACAGACACAGGGGAAGAAACAGTGATTCAATCCCAAAACCCCTATGAATCTGAGAGTGATATCAGAATCAAAATACTAGATGAAAAATACAGCAGGATGAATGCGATTAATAAAACAAAGTCTGATCCATTAGGCTATATTAAGGATAAGTACCAAAATTCAAAGTCTCCTTATTTCAGAAGTGATCTGTCAGCTGCAGAAAGACAGGCCGCTTACGATAATGAAACAGAATGGTTATTCAAAGGGAAGGCGCAAAACTATAACCTCCAGGATGCTGCGTTTCGGAATGTCACATTTCATGGGGAAGTGGAAGCTGAGAATGAAAAGGTGTATCAGCGGGGACAGGTTAACCAGCAGCTGCAAGTGCTGTTGAATCGGAACCATATTCACATTCCGGAGGGGACGGAGCTGACGTTTACAATCACACCGATTGACTATCAGGTGCGGGTAAGCGGGTCAGACGATCAGGCACTGATTAAGCAGATTGAGCAAGTGCTGCAATCTGGGGACAACAGCAAAGAGCTATTTTTGCATATTATGAAAAGCCAGAGTCCTGATTCAGCACAATTTTCCGAAGAGGCATATCAAAAGTATCAGGCTGCTCGTGAGATGTACGAAGTTACAGGCTACCATTTGAAGGATTTAGAAGTCATTGATGGACGGTACGTCACGCCTGATGGACGTGATTTAATAGATGTATATAGGGAAGAGCTTGAAAAAGATCCAGCGCAGAAGCAAACGGCTTCTTATGCTATATCTTACTATCGTTCAGAGCTCAGTAAAATCGCGGAAGCCGGGTATAATGCCATTCCGGAATTCATCCTATCAATTGATTACAGCAATGGATCTCTGAGAGATGTGGGACAAAGCAAGAGCTATGGGACCGGAGATACCGGGTGGCTTGAAGCATTAAAGCGTCAAACGGGTGTGAATTATTAGGTAAGCTGTTCATGTAGAACAGCTTATTTTTTATGAGAATATAAGGGGTGTATTAATTTAAATATTCAAATAATTTTATTATTTTTATATAAAAGATTTTAAAAGAAGTGAACGATTCAAAACTCTGAACAAAGGTGTTTACCTGAAAAAAACAATTGTATTTTCCAGAGAAATTTATTATGATGAAATAAGTAATTTAGGAGATTATATAACAATTTTAAGTTTGAATTTTCTGATTGTTATCACTGATTCATGTGAAGGCAAGCAGGTCTGCTGTTTTCTCATTTATGAGTATTTTGTTAGGAGGAGGAAGAGGAGTGGCAAATAAAGAATTAAAGAGGGGCCTGGGCGCGCGCCATATTCAGATGATCGCCTTGGGCGGTACAATCGGTGTTGGCTTGTTTATGGGTTCTGCCAGCACGATTTCATGGACTGGCCCATCTGTCCTTCTGGCTTATGCAATATGCGGAATTTTTATCTTTTTTATTATGCGTGCGATGGGTGAAATGCTGTATGTCGAGCCGAGCACAGGTTCTTTTGCGACGTTCGGCCATCAATATATTCATCCGATGGCAGGTTATATAACAGCATGGAGCAACTGGTTCCAGTGGATTATCGTCGGCATGTCAGAAATTATCGCTGTCGGTTCTTATATGAAGTATTGGTTCCCGGATTTGCCTGCTTGGATACCTGGTATCGTGGCAATGGTGATTCTTGGTGCGGCGAATTTAATTTCTGTTAAGTCGTTTGGGGAATTTGAGTTTTGGTTTGCGATGATTAAAATCGTGACGATTATCTTGATGATTATTGCGGGAATCGGAATTATTTTCTTCGGTTTTGGCAATGGCGGAGATGCGATCGGTTTGTCGAACTTGTGGTCTCACGGGGGCTTCTTTGCAGGAGGTTTCTCAGGTTTCTTCTTTGCACTGTCTCTTGTCATTGCGGCCTATCAAGGAGTTGAGCTGATCGGGATTACAGCGGGTGAAGCAAAGGATCCGCAAAACACGCTAAGAAATGCGATTCAAAGTATTATCTGGCGTATTTTGATTTTCTACATTGGCGCTATTTTTGTGATCGTGACGGTGTATCCTTGGGATGAGCTCAACTCACTCGGAAGTCCGTTTGTGTCTACGTTCTCGAAAATCGGGATTACGGCAGCGGCCGGCATTATTAACTTTGTCGTGATTACTGCGGCAATGTCCGGCTGTAACAGCGGTATTTTCAGCGCGGGCCGCATGCTGTATACACTGGGTGTCAATGGACAAGCACCGAAATTCTTTAAGAAGATTTCACGCAATGGTGTGCCGCTGTATGGCACAATTGCGGTGCTGATCGGTTTGGCTGTCGGTGTTGTACTGAACTATATCGCGCCGCCGAAGATCTTTGTCTATGTATACAGCGCAAGCGTGCTCCCAGGGATGATTCCTTGGTTTATCATTTTGATCAGCCATATCGGATTCAGAAAAGCGAAGGGTGCTGCATTAGATAAACATCCATTCAAAATGCCGTTTGCTCCTTTTACTAACTATTTGACGATTGCTTTCTTGCTGATGGTTCTGGTTGGCATGTGGTTTAACGATGATACTCGTATCTCTCTGATTGTAGGCGTAATTTTCTTAGCGCTTGTGGTCATTAGTTATTATGTGTTTGGGATTGGCAAACGCACGCAGGCCAATTTGACAAAAAGCGAACAAGCAGCTGAATAACGATAAAAAAGAGACATTCACGGATGTCTCTTTTTTTATTTTTCGCGTATGGATTTTCCCTATTTTAGCAAGCTATAGGGTAAAGATAGCAGAAGGAAAGGTGTTCATGAAATGGATGTTACACTCGGTTATTTGCGCGAATCACTTTCGAATCATCTAGAAAATGAAGTCTGCCAGCGTATTTGCAAGAAGATGCTGGCGAAGCGTTATGCAAATGAAGAGGAATTTGTAAAAGACTTAGATGATAATGAAATGTCTTTTTTGAACCATGTATTAGAAAAAGAAATTAAGTATGCCCAGAATGAACAGGATCAAAAACGGGCCAAGGAATTAAACGAGGTGTATGAATTACTGCTTTGAGAAAGGCGGGTAAGAAATGGGAGCAATTGAACGAAGCGGATATACATTTCAGCCGGAGTTTAGCGTTGTCCGTCAAAACGGAGCCATCCATGTGTACCATCAAGGAGAGTTTGTGGAAGAAATCGAATTTGAATTTAACGGGGAATATCCCGATCATGATTTGATTGAAGAGCTTGTGAATCATTATTGTTTTGAGCATGAGATTTAGAGCCCTGCCGTGCAGGGCTCTTTTATTTAGGATGTGATCAGGCCATACTTTTTCAGGATATCCACGGTGATGTTTTTGGCTTTTGTGCCGGAATCATCGACATTGGTGACAAAGACATAAGAGCCATGCTCTGTTTTGATGAATCCGACAAACCATCCTAATCCCATATCAGTCAGGCGGGTTCCGGTTTTCCCGTAGAGTGTGTAATGATCGCCTTCCTCTTGAATCATCATGCGCTTGACGGTTTTCATCACCGGTTTGTCAAATGGAAGCTCCTCTTTAAATAGTTTCTCCAAAAAGGTTTCTTGTTCCAGCGGAGATATTGTGAGCGAGCTTTGCAGCCAAAACTGGTCAATTCCCCCGCTGATATCCTTGTTGCCGTAAGATAGTGTATGAAGCCATGTTTTCATTCTTTCCTCGCCGATATCTCTCGCTAATTCCTGATAATACCAGATTGCGGATTCGCGCATGGCCGAGCCAAGCGTATGGTCGCGATTCCATGATTCGAATTCACGCTTGACCCCGTCCCATCGTTTAACATCGTATTCATCTCTTACAGCTTTGACCTGCAAACCGATTAAAGCGTTCACGACTTTAAAGGTGGATTGCGGAGTTTGTCTTTGATTTGCCCGTTTTCTGTTATAGACAAATGTCTGCTCCTTTTGTAAATCGTGAAGAATGAAGGTTCCATCCGTATCCTTGAATTCATCATCGACATTCATTCTGCTGACATTCAAGTGTTTTTCATGAGCAGATGACGCTGCGTGGACGGAGAAGCCGCCGATTCCTGCAATACTCAGCACAAGCACAACATATATCCATTTTTTCATTTTGTTCTCCCCTTTGTTTTGATTAACTACCTTTTCTCTCTTTCGTTTGTTCTTCCTTTAAAAAATAATCAAAAAGCGCTTAAATTTGGTTTTGCAAACAAATACTGTTACTGGGTTTATAGTCGGAAGATAACGTGAAAATAGAGGGTAAAAAGGAAGGCAGGGTAAGCGGATGAATGAGCAGATTCCACATGACAAAAGTCTCGATAACAGTCTGACACTGCTGAAGGAAGGGTATTTATTTATTAAAAACAGAACAGAGCGCTACAATTCAGATCTGTTTCAGGCCCGTTTGTTGGGAAAAAACTTTATTTGCATGACTGGCGCTGAGGCGGCGAAGGTGTTTTATGATACGGATCGATTCCAGCGGCAGAACGCTTTGCCTAAGCGGGTGCAGAAATCGCTGTTTGGTGTTAATGCGATTCAGGGAATGGATGGCAGCGCGCATATCCATCGGAAGATGCTTTTTCTGTCATTGATGACACCGCCGCATCAAAAACGTTTGGCTAAGTTGATGACAGAGGAGTGGAAAGCAGCAGTCACAAGATGGGAGAAGGCAGATGAGGTTGTGTTATTTGAGGAAGCAAAAGAAATCCTGTGCCGGGTAGCGTGCTATTGGGCAGGTGTTCCGTTGAAGGAAACGGAAGTCAAAGAGAGAGCGGATGACTTCATTGACATGGTCGACGCGTTCGGTGCTGTGGGACCGCGGCATTGGAAGGGAAGAAGAGCAAGGCCGCGTGCAGAAGAGTGGATTGAAGTCATGATTGAAGATGCTCGTGCCGGCTTGCTGAAAACGACTCCCGGAACAGCGCTGCATGAAATGGCTTTTCACACACAAGAAGATGGAAGCCAGCTGGATTCCCGCATGGCAGCCATTGAGCTGATTAATGTATTGCGGCCTATTGTCGCCATTTCTTACTTTCTGGTGTTTTCAGCTTTGGCGCTTCATGAGCATCCGAAGTATAAGGAATGGCTGCGGTCTGGAAACAGCCGGGAAAGAGAAATGTTTGTGCAGGAGGTCCGCAGATATTATCCGTTCGGCCCGTTTTTAGGGGCGCTTGTCAAAAAGGATTTTGTATGGAATAACTGTGAGTTTAAGAAGGGCACATCGGTGCTGCTCGATGTATATGGAACGAACCACGACCCTCGTCTATGGGATCACCCCGATGAATTCCGGCCTGAACGATTTGCGGAGCGGGAAGAAAATCCGTTTGATATGATTCCTCAAGGCGGGGGGCACGCCGAAAAAGGCCACCGCTGTCCAGGGGAAGGCATTACAATTGAAGTCATGAAAGCGAGCCTGGATTTCCTCGTCCATCAGATTGAATACGATGTTCCGGAACAATCACTGCATTACAGTCTCGCCAGAATGCCGTCATTGCCTGAAAGCGGCTTCGTAATGAGCGGAATCAGGCGAAAAAGTTAAATTAAAAAGCTCTCTTCCTTTATCGAAGAGAGCTTTTTGATTACTTCTTTTTTTCATCGTAGTATTGGACGGGATACATGGAGCCTTCTGAAACCATTTTGTTGTCCTCGATATCTTGCGGGTCCGGGTGGCCGGCTTTATCAACTGGGAACGTTTCCATGTCGGGCTGTTTTGTTATTTTCATCTTCATGCTGTGAATGAATTCTCTTGCCTTTTGGCGATTTGACGGGTCTTTTAATAGATAAGAAGTGATGCCGACAGTTGAAACAGCGAGACCTGAAAGTAACAGCTTTTGTTTCATGGTGATACTCCTTTCTATTTTAAGAATAGTGTTTCCTGTATCATTCCCGTTTTGGAAATAGCTAAACCTATTGTGTTTTTATCATTGGGGTTCACAGTAAATTCCATTTAAGAAGAAACTAGTGACTTCATTCCTGTATTGGAAGGTAATATACATTGACTTATTATAGTTTCAGTCAAAATTCGATAAATATTGACAAAGTAAAGTAATCAGAATAATAATATAATTAGCAAGAGAATGTCATCATACATGAAAGGTGTTTACGATATGAATCAATTGCATCGAAGAATGGGAACGTTTTCCCTCATGATGGTCGGGCTCGGATCGATGATCGGTTCAGGCTGGCTGTTCGGGGCTTGGCGTGCGGCTCAAATAGCAGGGCCAGCTGCTATTATTTCATGGGTTATTGGAATGGTCGTCATTTTATTTATTGCTCTTTCTTATAGTGAACTAGGTTCTATGTTCCCTGAAGCGGGGGGAATGGTAAAATATACGCAATATTCACACGGTTCGTTTATCGGTTTTATTGCGGGCTGGGCCAACTGGATTGCGATTGTGTCCGTCATTCCGGTTGAAGCGGTGGCCTCCGTTCAATATATGAGTTCTTGGCCTTGGGAATGGGCGAAATGGACAAGCGGTTTGGTGAAGAATGGAACGCTGACTGGGGAAGGACTAGCATTTGCCTCTGTATTGCTTCTCATTTATTTTCTGCTGAACTACTGGACAGTCAATCTATTTTCGAAAGCGAATTCATTAATTACGATTTTTAAAATTATTATTCCGGGTCTTACGATTGGAGCTTTGCTGTTTGTCGGATTCCACGGAGAAAACTTTACTGGCGGTCAAAGCATTGCGCCGAATGGCTGGGCAAGTGTGCTGACGGCGGTTGCCACTTCAGGTATCGTTTTTGCGTTTAATGGTTTCCAAAGCCCGATTAATATGGCGGGTGAAGCAAAAAACCCGGGGAAATCAATCCCGATTGCGGTTGTTGGCTCTCTTTTCGTTGCGACAGTGATTTATGTCCTGCTGCAGATCGCCTTCATTGGAGCTGTGAATCCTTCTGATATTGCTCACGGCTGGAGCCATCTGAATTTTAATTCTCCTTTTGCTGATCTGGCGATTGCGCTGAATATTAACTGGCTAGTTATTGTGTTATATGCGGATGCATTTGTATCACCGTCTGGAACAGGGATTACGTATACGGCGACAACGTCCCGAATGATTTACGGAATGGAAAAAAACAAATATATGCCAAGTATATTCGGGAAGCTTCATCCGATTTACGGCGTTCCGCGACAAGCAATGTTCTTTAACTTGATTGTGTCGTTCATCTTTTTGTTCCTGTTCAGAGGGTGGGGCGTATTAGCGGAAATTATTTCCGTTGCTACGTTAATTTCTTATATCACCGGCCCGATCACAGTCATGACATTGAGACGGACGGGGAAAGACCTGTACAGGCCTCTTCGTTTAAAAGGCTTAAACGTGATTGCGCCGCTTGGATTTATCTTTGCGTCACTAGTGCTGTATTGGGCGCGCTGGCCGTTAACAGGACAGGTTCTGTTTATTATCCTGATCGGTCTTCCGATTTATTTCTATTATCAGGCGAAGGCGAAATGGAAAGGGTTTGGCCGGAACTTTAAAGCCGGCGTCTGGATGGTGTTTTATCTGCTGGCCATGATGGTCATTTCTTATTTGGGCAGTGATAAATTCGGCGGCCTGAATGTCATTCATTATGGCTGGGATATGGTTCTGATTGCGATGGTATCACTTGTATTCTATGTGTGGGCGCTGAAGAGCGGCTACCAGACAGAATACTTAAAGGATGCGAAAGAGATAAATTCTCAGCTGCTTAATGGACAGTCAGAAGCTGCTGCCGGAAAAGAATAAAATATGAAGAAAACCTTGCGATAGTTGTCGCAAGGTTTTTTGCTTTTAATAACTCTTTTTTACTTTGTGGAAAAGATCAGGATAGTTGGTGAACACTCCTGTTACGCCCCAATCAAGGAGGCGATGCATATCTGCTTCATTATTGACTGTGTAAGGGTGAAGCAGGAGGCCGTGGCTGCGGATCATACGGACGTTTTCTTGATTTAACGATTTATAATCCGGGCCCGCACCGACAGCGTATGTTTTGATTTCTTCCAGGGCAGCATCTGTCATTGACGCCATTTGTTTGGCTTCCAGCAATTGAACAGTCGGCAGGTTTGGCTGTAATTGATGGACTTTTACCAGACTTTCTTTGCTGAACGATTGAATGATCACCTGGCCTGGCTTAGAATGTTTCCCCAGTAATTTATGTTTCTGCAAAGAAGCGATCAGTTTTTCTTCCATACCTGGGTAGGTGTCAGGCGATTTTGTTTCAATGTAGTAGTTCGCGTGCTTTCCGAAACGGTCTAATACCTCTTCTAATGTAGGAACTTTAAGGCCGACGTACTGCGGCTTTGCTTTTTCCGGATAGGCTTCATTAAACCAAGAACCGGCGTCAAGCTTCTTAATGTCTGCGAGCGTATGGTCTTTCACCCAGCCCGTTCCGTTTGTGGTACGGTCCAGTTTTTCGTCATGCATGACAATCAATTTCCCGTCTTTTGTCATTTGCAGATCCAATTCAATATAATCAGCTTTCATTTTCTGAGCGGTTTCGTAAGACAGAATCGTGTGCTCAGGCACATATCCAGAAGCCCCTCTGTGCGCGACGGTCAGGATACGGTCAGGTGACAGCAGGTTTCCTTTTGACGCTGCCGACACTGGCGTTACCATAAATGAGAGTAAGCCCAGCGACAGAACAAACAAGGCCAGTATTCTATTTTTTCTCATGATTTCTCCTCCTTATAGATAAGCACTACCTGTCTTTCATATTAAAAAACGGATGTAAACGGCGTGTTGGAAAACTATTAATCTTTTATGTGTCTTTCTTAAACATGCTCTGCCCGTTTTCCTGTATTCCACGTCAAAGCCAAGAAGACGATGGCAAGAATGCAGGAAGAGATCAGCATGATAAAGCCGCCGTTCCAGTTAAAACGGTCAACGACAAAGCCCATAATGGCGTTTGCGAAAGCGGATCCGCCGATGTATCCGAAAAATCCGGTCAAACCGGCTGCAGTTCCGGCTGCTTTTTTCGGTGCTAGATCGATCGCTTGCAGGCCGATCAGCATAACAGGTCCGTAGATTAAGAAGCCAATGCTGATTAAGGCGATATTGTCTACGAGCGGGTTGCCGGCCGGATTCAGCCAGTACACCAATACGGCAATGAAAACACCCGCCATAAACAAAACGCCTGCCGGTGCCCGGCGGCTTTTGAAGAATCGGTCACTGATCCAGCCGCACAAGATCGTTCCCGGTATGCCTGCGTATTCGTAAAGAAAATACGACCAGCGTGAGTCTTCAGGAGAAAAGCCTTTGGCTTCTGTTAAGTAAGTAGGCGCCCAGTCAACCACGCCGTATCGCACGAAATAAACAAATACATTGGCAAAAGCGATGTACCAAAGAAATTTGTTGTTCAGCACATATTGAAAAAGAATTTCTTTTGTTGTTAATTCTTTTTCCTGATTTTTAAAAGCGTGTTTTGGATAGTCATTCCGATACTCTTCAATTGGCGGGAGTCCGCAGGATTGAGGCGTATCACGAACCAATAAAACAATTAAAAATGAAATGATAATGGCGATGATGGCAGGGAAGAAAAACACGCTTTTCCAAGTGACGAACATCGCGATCCCAAGAGTGACAAGCGGAGCAAGAATACCGCCGCCTATGTTATGGGCGACATTCCAGATCGACATTTTTGTGCCGCGTTCACTTATGGAGAACCAATGGGCCATCGTCCTGCCGCATGGCGGCCAGCCCATTCCTTGGAACCATCCGTTGATAAACATAAAAATAAACATGATGGTGACGCTCGAAGTCACCCAAGGCATTGAAACGAATAGAATATTAACGATTGCTGATAAAAATAGGCCTGTCGCCAGAAAATATCTCGGATTACAGCGGTCAGACACCATTCCCATGATGAATTTGCTGAAGCCGTACGCAATGGACACAGCGGCCAGCACCAAACCCAGTTCTGTTTTCGAAAATCCCTGTTCCTGCAGATAAGGAATGGCAAAGGCAAAGTTTTTCCGCAGCAGGTAGTAGCCTGCGTAGCCAATGAAAATACCAATGAATACTTGCAGCCTGAGCCGTTTGTATGCCGCATCCATCTTTGAATCATCCAGTCTCTCAATATGAGGAGCCGGTTTAAATATATTAAGCATTAATAATTATCCCCCTTTGCTGTTTGTGCTGGATGTGTGGCGTGCCTCCTTTCCCGAAAAACAAAAAGAGCCAGAAAACACCCCTTGTCAAAAGGGGTTGGATTCCTGGCTCTCCTCATCTCCATCCAAGCTATTAACTTATCATGATAGCGCTTTCTTAAATTATCATAGTCCGGAGCGAATGTAAACGGGTAATTTTCAAATTGGGCCTTAGGGAAGTAAATATTATCCTTTTACTAAATGCAATTATATTTTTTACTAGTAATATAAAAATCTGGAGGGAGGCTGTTTAAAGGTGGATGAATTAGATATCGCATTCTTTATTTTACCGTTAGGAATTATGCTGCTATCGATTGTCGGGACCTGTATTTGTAAAAACCCGTATCTGATGCCAATGCTTAGTTTGGTGATTTCTCTTGTGCTCACCTTTACCATTTTTAATGAATCATTTTTGGGATGGGCTGTTGTCTATAGCTTGGTTTCTCTGGCTTTATCCTATATCACATTGATTGTGGTAAAGAAAAGGAAGGAATCAGGAAATTAAAAAGACCTCACTTTCTGACATATCGTTGACTAAAGCAACTATATGTGATTATAATTGCCTTAGTCAACAATATTAGAAAGTGGGGATTGATTTGAAAACAAGAGAATCATCTGTCGGGTTAAAATTCAGAAAGTTCAATCGATTCTATACAAACGTCCTTGGTTTCCTTAATGAGCACATTTACGACAGCCCGTTTTCCTTAACAGAAACACGGATTTTATTTGAGATTTATAATACGCCTAATTGTACGGCAAAAGCTCTTCAGGATAAGCTGGGGCTTGACCGGGGATATGTCAGCAGGATTGTGAAGCAGTTTGAAAAAGAAGATTTGATTTATAAACAGAGGAGCAAAGATGACGCCCGCCACCATTACATTTTTGTCACAGAAACAGGAAAAACGATTTATAAAAAGCTGGAGGAGAAAGCCAACGAACAAGTAGAACTGATGCTGAAGGAAATCAACCAAAAGGAGCAGCACAGGCTTGCCGAGGCGATGGCAGAGATTGAAGCGATCCTTTCACAGTCGCTTTCTGCCAGAACATCAGAGATATCGATTAGAGATTATTTTCTTTCGGAGGATCTTCAACTCCTTATTGAGAAACAAAGGCAATTTTACGCGGAGGCTCACGGTTGGGATGACACGTTTTTAGCTTATCTTCAGGAGACATTTGACGCTGACATCGAAAAAATATGGATTGCAGAAAGCGGCGGGAAATTTGCCGGCTCTGTCGGGTTGGTCAAGCACGATGAAAAGACAGTCCAGCTCAGATGGTTTCTTGTTGATGCGGATTTTCGGGGCAGGGGGCTCGGCACGCAATTGCTGGAGCATCTGGTTGCATACTGCCAAGACATGAAGTTTGACCGCATTTTCCTTTGGACGGTGAGCACCATGGCTGAGGCTCGTCCGCTCTATGAAAAATTTGGATTCAGCATAAGTGAAGTAAAACAAGAAGCGCCATTATGGGGACAGCAGCTGACAGAAGAACGGTGGGATTTGGAGCTGTCATGAAAAGACTGCATTATGCGTGGATCATCGTCTCCGTCACCTTCTTGATCTTATTGGCGGTTCAGGGGGTGCGGCTGTCGTTTGGTGCGTTTGTGGAGCCGTGGGAACGGCAATTTTCAATGGATAGAAGCACCATCTCGCTGATTTCGACGATGAGTTTTATTGTTTATGGCATATCACAGCCTGTGATCGGTCGGCTTGTGGACAAATGGGGTGCCCGGGCTGTTTTGGCATGGAGTGCGTTACTGACAGGAGTCAGCATTTTCTTAACATACCTAGTGACTTCGCCTTGGCAGCTGTTTCTGCTTTATGGGCTGGGTGTCTCGCTTGGAGTGGGCGGAGCATCGAATGTGGCGGCAAGTGTATTGGTCGTCAATTGGTTCAGCAAAAAGCGGGGACTAGCCTTTGGGATCATGGAAGCAGGCTTTGGCGCGGGGCAAATGCTTCTCGTTCCCGGCTCACTCATGTTGATCCATTGGTTTAGCTGGAAGCTGACGGTTGTGGTGTTGGGACTGCTGTTAATCGTGATTGTCTTTCCGGCTGCGCTGCTGATGCTGCGGAACAATCCTTCAGAAAAGAATACAGAGCCGATAGGCGGACTGGCTGCATCAGAAAAAGAAACAGCACCCAAAACAACAGCTCTTTCAGTGGCCGGGATGTTTCGTATGAGGCAATTCTGGTTCTTGATTTTTCCGTTTTTGATCTGTGGATTTACGACCGTGGGGCTGATGGATACCCATTTGATTCCGTTTTCTCATGATCATGGCTTTTCAACGACAGTCACGAGTGCTGCTGTCAGTCTGCTGGCAGGCTTTAATATTGCTGGCATCTTGCTGTCCGGAATTGTAGCGGACCGGTGGAGCAGCCGGAAAATCCTGTGCTTTTTATATGCGGTGCGGGCGCTGTCGATCGTGATTCTTATTTACAGCCACGAGCCCTACTTGCTTTTAGCCTTTGCGATTCTGTTTGGATTAGTGGACTTTGCAACGGTAGCACCGACTCAAATGCTCGCCACCCAGTACTTTCAAAACTACTCGATCGGCCTCATGATTGGCTGGCTGTCACTCGCCCATCAGATCGGATCGGCACTAGGTGCGTATGTGCCCGGCGTCATCTACACGGTAACGGGTGAGTATACACTGGCTTTTTATTTGTCGATTGGAATGCTCGTGCTTGCAAGCGTAATGAATGTGATGCTGAGGGAGCCAGCGGCGGTTACGCGTGACAGTGCGGCTGTGGTAGAGAAGTGATGAGAGCAGAGGATAAGCATCTCTGATTTGGGATTATTCAGAGATGCTTTTTTTGTATTTTTGTTCTAATACGAAGTCGATCATACCGACTATGCGGGCGTTTTCGGATTTTTGTTTGAAGCGTTCAGAAATTTGAACTTTTCTTGAAAATGGGGAAACAATAAAAACCCAAAAAAGGCCGATCAAGGCAAAAAACATTTGTACAGCTAATTCTATTAATTCATTAAAACGAGTGCTGAAAAAATAGAAGTATAACGTTATTAATGTCACAGTACATACGATTTTGGAAAGTGTGTTTGAATATAAGCTGTGGTTCACTAAAGAATACCTTTAATTGATTCAGCATGATTAAATCATATTTGTTTAGGAAAATAAGAAGTTCTTTATCATCTTTTTATGTTCTAAAATAAAGTTGCTGTTTCTGTTTCTTTATATGTATGGTGGTCTACATTCAATATATACATCTCTTAAAGTATAAAAATTGAGTATTTCTTAGTAAGGATGAAACAAAACTACATGATTTTTTTGTTATATCTTTCAGTTAGAATAAAATCTATAACTCCTCTCATTCGCAAATATTCGGCTCTCTGTGCAAAGTGCAGAACAGTATGTAATTGTCCTTTTCTAGATATATTTAAAAGCTTTATCAAATCAATAAGGATTTTCAAGAAAATAATTAATAATAGAAAGATAAAAATGTGTGGTATGTCAATGTAATTGATTTGTCCTGAAAATAAAGAAGTTGCATAGACAACAATAATACTTCCGCAAAACATCAAACTCATATAATGTGGAAGGGAAAATGGACGAGTTGAAAAATATGCTTTTAATTGGCTTAGCATAGCATTATCTCTTGTATCTAAGTAGCCCAAAAGCTCTTTATCATTTTTACTAATTGTAAGAACATGATTCAATACAGCACTAAAATTCATTGAATCTTCATTATCAGAGGCAGTATGTTTATTAGCCTGTATGTTTTGTTGATCCATTTTATATTTTTTATAAAGTATTGCATTAATTAACTTGTTTTTCTCATAGAATTCAGATCGTTGATTAAGGGATGCTTTTCCTTTGTTTTCATTTCCTTTTTTTATGATTTTAGTATAAGTCATAAAAATACAAATGACTGTAAAAATAGAAAACACTGCAGGTGAAATATCTGAAAGAATAGTATTGGTGAAGACTTCTTTTGCTTGGATGAAAAGGAAAGAAGCTAAAGTCATAGATATAAACATGCATAAAACTGCTACTTTCACAAGAAACTGAAGCGGAAGAGAAGGTTCCGAATAATAGTGCTTCAACTGGTTGAGTGTCAGAGAATCTTGGCGAAAAAGATAATCTATTATCTCCTGCTGATTTTGCATCTGATTGATATCATGAGCGATGTTTTTTGTTTTTTCAAAAACTATTTGATCATTTTTCATTTTTGATAAACCTCCAAAAGACGATAGATAAACTAAAAAAACTGCATGAGCATATTTTAACTTATGTTCATGCAGTTTTGTATTAAAGTTAGCTAGTATAATAAGCAAAAATGGCCAGTAACATAGCAGATAATGCGGTAGCTACTTTGACTCCTTTATTGTTCGTTAAATCACTGCCCATATTCCCAATTAGTAAAAGTGCAGCAACACCTACAACAGGGAATAAATATTGATCATAAGACGGCCAATCTAACGCTAATTCACTCTCGGGAGACGTAACTGGTATTCCCTTGTACGTCTTTATTTTAAACGTAATCGTAGTCGTTAGTCCAGTTGTGACATTGTCACCTACTGGAATATCAGGTGTATAGATTTTAATTTGAATATTTAAAGATTCAGCTGTTGGATTTACGTAAACCTCCAAATAACCGTTGCGTACTGATAAGCTCAGACTATTTAAAAGGTTTTGATAAGAGTCGATTTGTGACGCAGTGAGAGACGTTTGAGTGTCGCCCAATAAACCCGTGATATAGGCACCTGGTTTACCATTTGTAATGGTAATTGTGTTTGGTGAACCTTCACTTGGTATGGTTGCCAGAAGTGAAGTTGATAGAATAATATCCAACTCAGGTGATGTGAAAATGGTTTCTGTCGTATCAAATTCAAACATTGCGTTTGCCAAACTTGTTAGATTTTCTAAAGCCGGAATGGTAGATAAAATGTCTGTCAGTGTACGCAGCCTTGCATCATATACCGGATCAGACGGCGGATTTACATTGCTTGCACCTGAGTCTCTTCCTGAAAATCCGTCTTTATCAATCCCGATGCTTCCAGAACCGCTTCCGATGGTTCCTTCATAAAATTGATCAAAGGCCCAGTTGTTTGGCATCGGATAGCCGAGATTGCCGCTAAATCCTGTTGACATATTTGCCACAAAACTATACTTTGTCAGTCCTGCTTCTGCTGTACGGATACAAATGTTTCTTGGTCCGTAAACCCCTATTTCATACTTAGGTGCGGTTGGAAATGTCTGCATTTTTGTAAATGCTGACTTAATCTCTTGGAAATAAGGAATGATTTTATCGGTCACTTCATAATCGTATGCATCAAAATCGACAGCGAAATAAATGGTCGTGCCTGACGGAAAACCTAATCTTCTAGCAGCAGAAGCGGCGCTATATGCATCTCTTGTGCCTTGGTCTTTGACAAAATAAGAAGATTCATAGCCGCCGTCTTGATAAATTGGGAAAACCTTCAATCCGGCATCGAGAATAACTGCAAGCTCTTTAGATGTCAGGGCTTTTGATGTGAGACCGCTGCTTGTCCGCACATTTCCGGTCAAATATCTGCCAACCGTTTTATAACCGTTATTCCGCAGTGTTTGAGCTTTTTCTGCGGTTATAATTGTAGCAGTGTCACAAGCAGAAGCGGCGCGAGTTGTGTCTCCTGAGCTTGATAATAAAGCTTTAATGGTTGGCATATCTGCATAACCTGTTTGCGGCAGGCACATGAACTCTTGAAATGCTTTAACAGCTGAAACAACACCCACACCATATTTGCCGTCAAACTCACCAGGATCGAACGATTTTCCGTTACAATAGAGGGCGTACTGAACAATTAAGACAAATCCTGTTCTTGAATCGCCGGGAGTTAAAGTAGGGCACAAACTTGTGGTGCCGTTTCCGAAAAATCCATTGGCAACACTTGTGCTCATGCCTTCTTCTTTTTGCAGGGCATAAATAAGAGCTTTATTTGTATCGCGGCCATACAGTCCGTCACAAGGCATTAACCCGATATAGTCATTGTAGTCCCGATTTAAGTTTTGTTGAATCTGGCGAATTCTTGAATCACCCCCAGACACCAGCTTAAAAGCGCTCATGTCTAATAAGGCTTTCATAATTAACGTGGTGACAATCCCATCCTGTGTTGTCAGTCCGGCAGCTTTTTGAAATTCTTTTACCGCATTTTCTGTTTTTTCGTAAAAGACGCCTGTAAAACCGCCGGGATTAAAGCCTTTACACCATAAAGCCCCTTGTAAAATAAAATTCATGTTGCTTGGTTTTGAATCTGGAGCTTGGCGTCTAAGAGGCTTAAATAAGCGCTGTGTTGTCGGCCCGAAGTTATCGGCTGGCTCTGAGATACCCAATTCAATTTGAAGCGCCCGAGTCAGACCGTAGATCGTATCCCACCCAGTTTTCCCGCTTTCTTCAACTGGGTTATACCCATGTTTGCCGCTGTACGTATCGTTCAGCCATTGCTGTGTGATTAAGACCATTTCATCAACCATTTCGATTCCTCCTTTGTTAGATTGCGTTCATTTATAGGTGGCAAACGTAGGACAAAATAAAAAAAATGGATGCCGTTAAGCATCCATTTTACATCCGTTCTCCAACAGCTTCGCTTTCGGTTTCATCTCCGAGATGTAGAGGCCTAAAAGTGTAAGGGCGCCTCCTAGAAGAGCGATCCATGTCATGTTTTCATGCAGGATCAGGACGGAGGCGGCGATTGTGATAACCGGGACCATGTATATATACGCACTGGATTTGACGGCTCCGAGCACGCCGACTGAATAATTCCAAGTGGCGAAGCACAGGGCAGAAGCGCCAATCCCTAAGAAAAGCATGTTGAGTATATTTGAAGCAGATGAAAATCGGCTTAGGTCAAAATGGAAGTCGAACAAAAATAAAGCGGGAACCATAAATAATAGGCCATACAAAAATACTCTCTGTGTCAGCTCGATGATGTGGTATTCGTAAGCGCTTAATTTTTTCATGAATATCGAGTATCCGCCAAACACGAGAGCAGCCCCGGCTGCCATGATGTCTCCGAGCGGATTTAGACGCAGTACCACATTGCCGTTAAACGTAATCAATAAAAGCCCGATCAGTGCCGAGACAAATCCAATCAAAAAAGTCAGACGCAGTTTTTCGCCTTCGAGCAGAAAATGGGCCAAAACCGCAGTGATCATCGGTATAATGGACACGATCATGCCGACATTGGATGCGTATGTATAGGTGAGAGCTATATTTTCTAATAGAAAGTATAAGGTTACGCCAAATAAACCAGCCCCGGCAAATAACAGCTCCTGCCGCCAATTCCTGAACGGAATCATGTTGGGACGGACAAGGATAAGAGCGATAAAGCCCATCAAAAACCGATAAAATAATATTTCCATTGGAGAGAAGTCAGCCAGCAGAACTTTTGTCGAAATAAAGGTCGTCCCCCAAATCAGAATGGTCACAATGGCTGCGATATGCCCCGAAGTTTCTCTTTGTATGTTCATCTGTGAAGCTCCTTTTCAAAAATCTTCATGTATTGCTTCGGTGTCAGCCCCACCTGCCGTTTAAAAAACTTCGTCATATGGCTCTGATCGCTGAATCCTGTCTGAAATGCCGCATCAATCGGTCTTACCCCTTGTTCAAGGAGTTTTTTGGCTTGATTAATCCGGATTGTTTCCATGTAGCTATTAGGGGTAATGCCTTTTTGTTTTGTAAATGAACGCAATAAATGATACTTGCTCCAGCCTGTTAATTCACTCAAATCATTGAGTGTGACATTTTCGGCATAATGCTCTTCTAAAAATTCACAAACCATTTTGACTTCGTCTGATGGTTCTGGAACGCTGCTAAGGAACGTGACATCTGAATAATGGCGGATCAGCTCCTCTAATAGATGAAGAAACAGCTCCTCCTTACGCAAAGCTTGTTTTTCCTCGGATATCAAAATATGCAATTCCTGCAGGCTGGCTGTCAGCTCATGGCGGAATAACACATGCTGGGAGAAATAAGGGAGATGCCCGGCGCCAGTAATCTCTTTCACCGCCTTCTCCATGATATCCGGCATGACATTGATACACCGATAATCAAGCGTCCGGCCGTCAATCTGTTCACAGCTATGCGTGTCACGGGGGTTAAAGAGGAGAAGATCACCTGGATTGATGATATATTCTTGATCCTGACAGGCCAGATACCGTTGCCCTTTTTCAATAAATCCAATCACATAATAATCGTGAAAGTGGTTCGGGAACTTTTGCATAATTCCCTTGAAACGGTAGGCTTCTATATGAAGGTGTGGGTCAAGCTGCAGTGTGCGGGTTTCGTTTTGCATGGGATGCCTCCTGTCGGTGTGGTGGTCTTGGATTAAGTGTAGCATGATTTAGGGGGATTTCTTGTATGATGTTGCTGTTTAGGAATAGAGAAAGCAGACCGTTATTGGTCTGCTTTCGTTTAAGAATTTAAAAGATTTTAACCCTCAATAATAATTTTATCTTTTTTAATAAAAATTTATTTTTCAAATATTTCAGTTATAATGGTTTGGAACAGATAGGAGGGGCAAAGATGTATCAATCAAAGAAGGTTTTATTGTTAGGTTCAGGTGAATTAGGTAAAGAGGTAGTGATTGAAGCCCAGCGTCTTGGGGTACAGACGGTGGCAGTTGACAGTTACGAGCATGCTCCGGCGATGCAGGTCGCGCATAACAGTTATGTCGTTGATATGCTGGACCGCGAGCAGATCAGAACCATTATTGAGAAAGAAAAGCCGGATTTGATTGTGCCTGAGGTGGAGGCGATCGCGACGGATGAATTGCTGAAGCTTGAAGAGGAAGGGTTTCACGTCATCCCGAATGCCCGTGCGGCCAAGCTGACGATGGATCGGGAAGGCATCAGACGGCTTGCGGCGGAAACGCTTGGACTTGCGACGGCTGGCTATGAATTTGCGAATACATATGATGAATTTATACAAGCGGCAGCACAGATCGGTTTTCCTTGTGTCGTTAAACCATTGATGAGTTCTTCTGGAAAAGGCCAAAGTATCTGCCGCTCTGAAGCGGATTTAGAGAGCTGCTGGGAGACGGCGTTGGAAGGCGGACGGGTGAAAAACGGCCGCGTGATCGTTGAGGAGTTTATCCCATTCGAATCAGAAATCACACTCTTAACCGTACGTGCGGTTAACGGTACGGCATTTTGTGAGCCGATCGGTCATGTGCAAAAGGACGGGGATTATATCGAATCATGGCAGCCGCATGATATGACAGAGCAGCAAATAGAAGAAGCGAAGCATATTGCAAAAACGATCACGGATGAGCTTGGCGGATACGGCCTGTTTGGTGTTGAGCTGTTCCTTGCGAAAGATAGGGTATATTTCAGTGAGGTATCTCCCCGTCCGCATGATACAGGCCTTGTCACGCTGGTGACGCAAAATTTGTCAGAATTTGCACTGCATGTCCGGGCGGTTCTCGGCTTTCCGATTACAGAAATCACACAGCTTTCTCCTGGCGCCAGCAGGCCCCTCAAAGCGCCGGAAGAATTAGCGGATTACACTGTTGAAGGATTGGAAAACGCACTGGCAGTCCCAAAGACTCAAGTGCGCGTCTTTGGAAAGCCGATAACGAAAGCCGGACGTCGTATGGCAGTTGCGTTCTCTGCTGCTGATTCAGTTGAAACGGCAAGAGAGAATGCAAAGAAAGCGTTGGAACAGCTAACGATAAAATAGAGTTTGAGCAGGTCTTGTCATGGGACAAGGCCTGTTTTTTTCTTTCTCCGTAAAAGTTTTATCATAAGAATCAGAAACCTGATTATAATGTAAAAGTCTTCCATCAATACGGGTGGTTGACACTAAAGGAGGGAGATGACAAAATGAAATTAGTTCCAAGATTCAGAAAACAATGGTTCGCTTACTTAACGGTTTTGTGTTTGGCTTTGGCAGCAGCGGTTTCTTTTGGCGTACCGGCAAAAGCGGCAGAGAACCCGCAAACTTCTGTATCGAATACCGGTAAAGAAGCTGATGCCACGAAAAACCAAACGTCAAAAGCAGAACAGGTTTCCGCCCCTTATGAGGGAACCGGAAAAACAAGTAAATCGTTATACGGCGGCCAAACGGAACTGGAGAAAAACATTCAAACCTTACAGCCTTCGAGCATTATCGGAACTGATGAACGCACCAGAATCTCCAGCACTACATCTTTTCCATATAGAGCAACCGTTCAACTGTCAATCAAGTATCCCAACACTTCAAGCACTTATGGATGTACCGGATTTTTAGTCAATCCAAATACAGTCGTCACGGCTGGACATTGTGTGTACAGCCAGGATCATGGATGGGCTTCGACGATAACCGCCGCGCCGGGCCGCAATGGTTCGTCATATCCGTACGGTACTTATTCAGGCACGATGTTTTACTCCGTCAAAGGATGGACGGAAAGCAAAGACACCAACTATGATTACGGAGCTATTAAATTAAACGGTTCTCCTGGAAACACGGTTGGCTGGTACGGCTACCGGACTACAAACAGCAGCAGTCCCGTGGGTCTTTCCTCGTCAGTGACAGGATTCCCGTGTGACAAAACCTTTGGCACGATGTGGTCTGATACAAAGCCGATTCGCTCCGCTGAAACGTATAAGCTGACCTATACAACCGATACGTACGGCTGCCAAAGCGGCTCGCCTGTTTATCGAAACTACAGTGATACAGGGCAGACAGCGATTGCCATTCACACGAACGGAGGATCGTCATATAACTTGGGAACAAGGGTGACGAACGATGTATTCAACAATATTCAATATTGGGCAAATCAATAAATACAGCAAACTAGCCATATTCATGTCTATTTTGTTTTTATGCGGATGCAGTTCGCAGGCGCATTCTTCTCAAAAAGAAACGACTATTCCTGTCACTCTTCATGTGGAGGATGCTAAGGGGCTGCCGGTCGAAGGGGTTCAAGTGACGATTGTCAAAGCGCCTGCTTCAGATGAGGAGCCGAGTACAGAGATTGGCGAGATACTCGGTAAAACAGACAAAAACGGAGATATCAAATGGGATACCGGCAGAAAAGGCGATTACTCAGTCGCGTTGACGAAGGGTGAAACATCAGTAACCCATCACATCTCGTTAACAGAGGATAAAAAAGATCATGCCATTCCATTAGTCTTCAAAGAATAGCAGTTTCCTTGATTTTAAGGGAACTGCCTTTTTATTTATTGCAGGAAACCAAACTATATACTGGAAATTTATTATGTGAGATAATAAGAAATAGGTATTTTTTCTTACGAGACAAAAGGGGCGTTATCCTTTATTTTATATTAATCAAACCCGGAGGAAAAAGAAGAAGATGATACAAGATTCAATGCAGTTTGCCGCGGTTGAAAGTGGTCTGCGCTTTTACCAGGCATATGATCAAAGCCTTTCTTTGTGGCCGATTGAGTCGGAAGCATTCTATGTTTCTACTCGTTTTGGAAAAACACATATCATTGCAAGTGGGCCAAAGGACGCACCTTCGCTCATTTTGCTTCACGGAGGCCTTTTCAGCTCTGCGATGTGGTATCCGAATATCGCAGCGTGGAGCAGTCAATTTCGTACATATGCGGTCGATATAATAGGAGACAAAAATAAAAGTATACCATCAGCAGCCATGGAAACGAGAGCTGATTTTGCAGAATGGATGAAAGATGTCTTTGATTCTCTTGGACTAGAGACGGCACACCTGGCCGGCCTTTCGCTTGGCGGGTCCCATATCGTGAATTTCTTACTCCGCGCGCCTGAAAGAGTAGAGCGGGCGGTTGTTATGAGTCCCGCTGAAGCGTTTATTTCATTTCATCCGGATGTCTATAAATACGCTGCAGAGCTTACAGGGGCAAGAGGAGCTGAATCATATATCAAGTGGATCACAGGCGACAGTTATGATCTGCATCCTTTACTGCAAAGACAAATTGTGGCGGGCGTGGAATGGAAGGATGAGCAAAGGAGCCTGAAGCCGACAGAAAACGGCTTTCCGTACGTGTTCACAGACCAGGAATTGAAATCGATACAAGTCCCGGTACTGCTGATGTTCGGTGAGCACGAGGTCATGTACCATCAGCAAATGGCCTTTGAGCGGGCTTCGGTATTGGTGCCGGGAATTCAGGCTGAAATCGTAAAGAACGCCGGACATCTGTTATCTCTGGAGCAGCCAGAGTACGTCAATCAACGCGTCTTGTCCTTTTTATGCGGGGGGATAAACTAGTAAGGAACATGAAAAGATTGGCATTCATTTTTCAAAAGGTAACAAATGTTGTATAATAATAGAATTTGAATGCTGCTTTTTTTGGGAGCATTCTATGTTATCATGCTTATTGGAGAAAAATTTTTCCTGTAACGCTATTCGATCACTATCGTCAAATAATATAGATGGTTTTACAATTGGAGGTTTGGTTACACTGTGAATTACATCCCCTGTATGATTACGATAGGAAACTTCATTTGCGGATTGCTGGCGATTCATTCCTTGCTATATCACAACATTCATTCAGCAGTGCTTTTTATTTTTACAGGCATGTTCCTTGATTTCTTTGACGGGATGGCTGCTCGTAAGCTGAATGCCGTTTCTGATATGGGGAAAGAACTGGATTCGTTTGCCGATCTGGTTACGTTTGGGGTGGCTCCTTCTATGCTTGCTTACAGTGTCGCGTTGTATACCCTGCCATTTATCGGGATCTTATGCGCATTGACGTACAGCATTTGCGGAATGCTTCGCCTCTCTAAATTTAACATTGAACAAAGCAAGCTCCCGACATTTATCGGTATGCCGATTCCGTTTGCGGGCATGTGTCTCGTTATTTTAAGCTTTACCTATAACCCGATCCTTCTGGCAATCGGCACTTGCGGACTTTCATATTTGATGGTGAGTAAAATAAAATTCCCTCATTTTAAAAAACATGCGGCAGAAAACCTGGAGTCTGGGAGATGGAATTAGTTCAGCAGCTCATAGCGGATTACGGTTATCTCGCTATTTTTTTGATGCTGGTATTAGGAATTGTAGGATTGCCGATTCCAGATGAAGTGATGATGACCGTTGTTGGCTATTTCACGCATACCGATGTATTGAATTATGAGCTTTCGATATTGATTAGTTTTGTCGGGGCTTTGTTAGGTATGCTGATCAGCTACATGATTGGCAGAAAAGCCGGACGCCCGTTTATTGACAAGTACGGCAAGTGGGTCGGCTTAAAAGAAAAAAGAATGATGAAAGTGGAAAAATGGATGAAGAAATACGGTCCATATTCTCTTATTTTAGGTTATTTTATTCCCGGCGTCAGACATGTGACGTGCTACTTTTCGGGGATCGGCAAAATGGATCTGAAAACGTATGTTGCGTTTGCGGCAATCGGCGCCTTTTTATGGTGCTTTGTTTTTATTACAATCGGAAGGGTTATAGGGATTATTCATGTTTAATACGGCTGTAAAGATTCTGTATCGATCATTGATAGAGCTGACGAATCATCGTTTGTCATCCTATCTGATTAAAGGATTTTGCGAGTCGAAAATCAGCAAACCGGTCATTCCGCTTTTCTCAAAACATTTTCGGCTGAATTGGGATGATGTGGACGGTACGGCTGCTGATTACGGATCGCTGTCCGAATTGTTCATTCGACAAATAAATCTGGAGCGGCGCCCTGTGTCAAAAGAGCCGCATGCGGTGGTCAGCCCTGTTGACGGTGTGGTTCAGACGGTAGGAATCATCAACCCGAATCAAACCTTTACGGTGAAGGAAAAAGATTACTCATTCGCTGAGCTGACCGGCTGTAAAAGCGCAGACCATCAATACAACGGCGGATATTTCGTCGTGCTGTATCTAAGCCCGAGGCATTATCACCGTTTCCATTCTCCGATCAGCTGCAGGTATCAAAAGCTGGCCGAGCTCGGAAATCGCTCCTACCCGGTAAATCAACTAGGCTTAAAATACGGGAAAGATGTGCTGTCGAAAAATTACCGGTTTGTGTACGAGCTGAATAGCGGCAGCCGAAATGTCCTGATGATTCCTGTCGGCGCGATGAATATTAATTCTATCGTGCAGACGAGCACCCGTGCTGAATTGGAGATCGGCGAAGAGCTGGGATACTTTTCATTTGGCTCAACCGTCATTTTGATTTTTGAAAAAGACGCGTTCCAGCCGTCCGCCCATTTAGCAGAAGGCCAAGAAGTTCAAGTCGGAGAACTGATAGGTTATGAAGAGTAAAAAGAGGAGCTTGCATAAACGCAGCGCCTCTTTTTTTTGAAGAAAGGTGAGATTCATGGAGAAACAAATCATCAGCTGGATTACAGATTATCAGAACACCGGAGATGAAGCCGTCCTGCGGCAAGTGCGAGAAGTGTGCTGGCCGATCGTTGAAGCGGTTTTGCAAGAGAAGGCAATAGATGATGAACAAGCGAACAATTTGCGCGAAAAAGGAATCGAGCGGTTTCCATTCATCATCAGCAAATACCAAGCGGATGTGCAGCTTCCGGTTGAGACATTTTTACGAAATACGTATCGGTTTTACTTTCATCAGGTGATGAGAGAATCCAGCTAAAGCTTCTTTCAACAGAGAAGCTTTTTTTGTTGGTAGGAAAAGGAAACTTTTTCTATATCTATCTCGTAATGACTAGAGAACCTAGCAGAAAAGGAGAGATAGAATTGAAACGAATGATAGTGAGAATGACCCTGCCGCTGCTGATCGTTTGTCTGGCGTTTTCTTCTTTTTCAGCCTCTGCCCGTGCTGCTTCTGAAGAAAAATATTGGGGTTCATGGATTGAACGACATGCACAGCCGCTGGATGCTTCCAATGCTTCAAACAAAGACCTTCGCTTTCTGAAGAAGGTGCTGAAGGGAAAACGAATCGTTCAGTTAGGAGAAACCACACACGGCGCTGGTGAAATCAACGCCACAAAGGTCAGAATGATCAAATATCTCCACGAAGAGCTGGGATACGATGTATTGGCCTTTGAGTCCGGTTTTCCTGATACAAATGCATCCTACCTTAATATGGACCAATTAACCCCTAAAAGCACGATGAAAAACTCCATTTACGCTGTATGGCACACAGAAGATGTCGTTGAATTGTTTGATTACATGAAAGAGCAAAAAGAGAAAGGCGATCCGCTGATCCTTACCGGTTTTGATATTCAAAGCATGAAGAATTCATTCAATGATGCTGCGACTCAATGGGTAAAAGCGCTGGACCCTGAGAAAGCAGAGTTGCTCTCCCAATCAGAAAATAATTTTTCAACATTAGTGACAGACAGCAATACGTTTGATGAATTTTCGCAAAAGAAGGAAAAGCTTGTGAAAAACTATCAGAAGCTGATCAAGTTCGCTGAAACACATGCTTCAGAGCTAAAAGAAAACCTTCCAAAAGAGCCGAAAGCTTATGAGATGTTTATGCGGTCTCTTCAGCTAAGAATTGACGTAATGGAAACGTATATGCTGGAAGAAATGAGAGAAAAACTAGAGGAGTATCCGGAGAATATTGAGGATTTTTCATTCTTTATGAGAGACCGCATGATGGCTGAACAATTTCAGTGGGTAGCTGACACCCTTTATCCGAAAAAGAAAATCATTGTCTGGGGCCACAATTACCATCTACGCAAACAGAATACGAAGATGATAAAGGACTGGGTACAGCTAAACGGCCCTAACATGGGTGATTATTTGCCGGAGCGGCTGAAAAAACAAACATATACGATTGGCATTTATGCTTACTCAGGTGCAAGTCTGGATAGTTCTGATAATAAGACGGTTATGCCGGTTACAAGCCCGCCGCCGTCTGGTAGTCTTGAAGCTTTGCTGAAAGCTGCGGATCATCCAGTTGTTTTTGTTGATTTTCTCCATACAAAAAACAAGAAAGGCACTTCGTGGATGTATACCCCGCGGACTGCGCTCTATTGGGGGTACATGGAAGAGCGGATGATCCTTAAGGAACAATATGACGGTGTCATTTGGCTGGAGCATATCACGCCATCTGTCATTATCAAGTGAGCGGCGTCTTCCTGTGCTATAACAGGTAGAGTTCACCTTTTGTTTGATAGTTTTCAGATAACTATATTGATTAGTAAATGAATGGAAAATACTTGTTTGCCATGAGAAACCCTTGTGCTGCTTAGGTTTGTAAGAGCTTGGTTATTTTTATCAGTCTGGGCGGATCTGTTCATCTTTGCGGCATTTTCCTGTATGATATAGTAAGAGTGTGCATAGCAACTAACTATAATTGAACAGGGTGTTTAAAACATGGAAAAACAATACAGAGTATTACTTTACTATAAATATGTTCCGATTGAAGATCCAGAGGCGTTTAGAGAGCAGCATCTGGCTTTTTGTAAGGAGCTTGGTTTGTTAGGCCGTATCCTTGTTTCTTCTGAAGGAATTAACGGTACGGTATCAGGTACGGTTGATCAGACTGAAAAATATATGGAAACAATGAAAGCTGATCCTCGTTTTGCGGACATGGTATTTAAAATTGATGAAGCAGAAGGCCATGCCTTCAAAAAAATCTTCGTCCGCCATAAAAAAGAGCTTGTAACGCTTCGTCTTGAAGATGATGTCGATCCGAACGAAACAACAGGCCAGCATTTGAAGCCTGCAGAATTTTATGAGAAGATGCAGGATCCAAACACAATTGTAATCGACGCGCGTAACGATTACGAGTATGACCTTGGCCATTTCAGAGGTGCGGTCCGTCCTGACATCGAAGCCTTCCGTGAATTACCTGAATGGATTGAAGAGCACAAAGATATGCTTGAAGGCAAAAAGATTTTAACGTACTGTACAGGCGGCGTGCGCTGTGAAAAGTTCTCAGGATGGCTGGTGAAGCAAGGCTTTGAAGATGTAGCACAGCTTGACGGCGGAATCGTGACATACGGAAAAGATCCAGAGGTGCAAGGCAAGCTTTGGGACGGCCAGTGCTACGTATTTGATGAAAGAATCAGCGTGCCTGTCAACCGTGTTGAGCATGTGATTGTCGGTAAGGACTACTTTACAGGAGAACCGTGTGAGCGTTATGTGAACTGCGCAAATCCATCTTGCAATAAAAAAATGATATGCACACCGGAAAATGAGTATAAATATATGCGCAGCTGCAGCCACGAATGCCGCACGAACCCAAGAAACCTGTATGTGAAAGAGCATAATATGACAGAAGAAGAAGTAAACGCAAGACTGGCAGCGATTGAAACAGAAGATCACGCTGCTGCTGAATAAAAAAAGAACACCTCGTATTGAGGTGTTCTTTTTTTCTATATGCTTTCAGTTTGGCTGTTTGCGGAAACCCATTCTTTTTGGCGGAAGGCCTTTTCCCATTTTGATACCACGATACAGGCGATCGCATGTCCCGGTACGTTCACGCCCGTTCTCGCCATGTCCATGACGCGGTCAACACCCGCGATAATGGCAACGCCTTCAGCCGGCAGTCCTACAGCATTAGCAGTCGCCAGAAGAACTACAAGCGATCCTGAGGGTACAGCTGCAATGCCTTTACTGGTCATCACAAGCACAAGCATCATGAGCAGCTGCTGGGACAATGTCATGTCTACTTGAAAGGCCTGTGCGAGAAAGATACAAGAAACTGATAAATATAAGCTGGAGCCGTCACAGTTCAATGACAAGCCGGAGGGAACGACAAATGATACCACTCGTTTGGGACAGCCGTATTTCTCCATTCTATCCATCAGCTGAGGGAGAATGGTTTCAGTGCTGGTGGTGGAAAATGCAATTAAAAACAGATCCCATATCATTTTCAATACTTCGAAATACTTAATCTGAAAGATGAGACCGACAAGCGGAAAGAGGACAAAGAGGATCAGGAACAGGCCAAGGAATACGGTGCCAACCAGCTTAAACATAGGGAGGAGGAGTTCAATGCCGTATTGGCCTACAGAAGCTGCCATCAGGGCTAACACGCCGATAGGAGCAGTGACCATGACGATTTGTGTGAGCTTGAACATAATCTGAGCGGTAGATTCAAAGAACTTCATTACTGGTTCAGAAGCTTTGCCGATACCAGCTGCGGCGACACCAAATAAAATGGCGAAGAAAATAACGGCAAGCAAATCATTTCTGGCCATGACATCAATAATGTTTGTAGGGATAATATCCAGGATCATTTGCTTGAAATCAACAACTTTGTCTGTGTAGCCGGAAAGTTCATGGATATCTTTTTTTGCCAAATGGGAGAGGTCAAGCCCGACACCTGGTTTTAAGACATTCGCTAATAAAAGTCCAAGCCCTAATACCAACGTTGTAATCACTTCGAACCAAATGATCGTCTTGATACCAAGGCTGCCCATTTTTTTCATGCTTCCGCTTCCTGCGGCTCCAATGACAATGGTAGAAAACACAATCGGCACAACAATCATTTTAATCAGGCGGATAAATCCATCTCCGACAGGCCTCAGTGCCATCCCGAAATCAGGAAAAAAGTGGCCGATCACTGCGCCGACAGCCAAAGCGATTAAAATTTGAAACGCGATTAATTTTTTCAAATGAATCCCCCTTTAGAACGATAGAATGTAGGCATATTCATATCATTCGTGATTCAAATGCAAACACCTTTTTTCAAGTTATTTTATTTTGACAGCGCTTTCATTATGTTGGCGAAAAAGTCCCCCGCAGCAGGGGGGACTTTTTTACTTCATTTGAATGTGCTTTAGATCTTCTTCAGAGGTATTTGTGAAAATAACCGGTGTTATGGCTGAAGCGGCATGCTGCTTGATGTAATTGAGATCAAAGGTGAGAAGCAGTTCGCCTTGTTTGACGGCTTGTCCGCTTGTGACATGTGCTTCAAAGCCTTCCCCATTCAGTTTGACGGTATCGATGCCGACATGAATCAGGATTTCAGTGCCGCCGGCGCTCATAAAGCCGATGGCGTGTTTTGTCGGAAAAATCGAGACGATCTCGCCGTCCGCAGGTGCAACGACTTTTCCTTCTGATGGTATAATCGCAAATCCCTCGCCCATCATTTTTTCTGAAAAGACTTGATCAGGCACATCCTCTAAAGAGACTGTTTCTCCTTTAATCGGATAGATAAAGGTCTCACCGGAATCGGGCTTCTGCTGTTTGTCAGTTACCGTGTCCAGCGCGGCGGCGGTGGCAGGGACGCCTCCGGCCATGATTGTTTTGATGTCGTCTTTTAAGGCATCGGACTTGGTTCCGAATATTGCCTGGAAGTTGTTGTTGACCTCCAGCACACCTACTGCACCAAGCCGTTTTAATTCATCCTTGCTGACTTGGCTTGGCTGATGAACGGTCACACGAAGCCTTGTGATACACGCATCCAGGTTAGCGATATTTTGCTGTCCGCCCAAGGCCTGCAGCACGTGAAAGGCAAGCTGGTCTTTTGCAACTGGAGCTTTCTCCTCATTCTGACCGTCTTCATCTGTCTCACGGCCGGGCGTTTTCAAATTCCATTTCAGAATCGCAAATCGGAACAAATAATAATAAATGAAAGCAAACACGATCCCGACAGGAATGACAACCCAGCCGTTTGTAGACAGTCCGTAGTTCAAGACGTAGTCAATTCCGCCGCCTGAGAACGTATAGCCGTGGCGGACATGGAATAAATCACAAACGACAAAGATGACGCCAGCAAGAATAGAGTTAATCAAATAGAGCACGGGCGCAACGAACAAGAAAGAAAACTCAACCGGCTCTGTAATTCCGGTCAGCATAGATGTGAGCGCCGCAGAAATCATCACGCCGGAGATCATTTTTTTCTTTTCCGGACGCGCGGTATGGATAATGGCAAGTGCAACTGCCGGCAGACAGAAAATCATGTAAGGGAAATCCCCCATCATAAAGCGCCCGGCTGTCGGGTCTCCCGCGAAAAACCTTGTCAGGTCTCCGGTTACGGTGTTGCCTGTTGATGGGTCTGTGTATTCTCCCATCATAAAATAGAAAGGCGTATAAAAAATATGATGCAGGCCAAAAGGAATCAGCAAACGATAGATCGTTGCATAAAAGAACAGGCCGACTGTTGAATCGGCAATTAAACTGCTGGCTGCGTTAATTCCGTTTTGGATCAGCGGCCAAACGAATGAGAAAATGACGCCGATCACCAATGAACTGACGGAAGTAATAATCGGGACAAAGCGTTTTCCAGAGAAAAATCCAAGGACCGGATGCAACTCGATTGATGAAAATCGCTTATATAAATAGGCGGCGAGAAGCCCGATGATGATTCCTCCGAAAACCCCCATATCAATCAGGTGCTCGGCTCCTTCATACGGAGGCTGAAGGCCGAGTAATTTTCCCATATTGTCGAGGGTGACGGTTAAAATTAAGTATCCGATGACAGCGGCAAGTCCGGCTACACCTTCTCCGCCGGCTAATCCGATCGCGACCCCTACGGCGAAAATCAGCGGGAGATTATCGAATACAACGCCGCCTGCATCCTTTATAATAGGGATGTTCAGTAAATCCTTGTCTCCGAAACGGAGCAAAAGACCTGCTGCCGGCAGGACGGCAACCGGAGTCATCAACGCGCGGCCAAGCTGCTGCAGAATTTGAAATGCCTTTTTAAACATGACAGTCTCCTTTTATTGTTTTATGAGCATGGTGCACTCTTTAATTTTTGAGCTGCTTTATAATCGGCGATAACGGTTACATGATTGTGTTTTTGAAGAATGGAGGCTGGTACTTCTGTCGTGACAGGACCTTCAGCCATCTTTTGAATAGCGTCTGCTTTTTCCTCGCCGCTTGCTAAAAGCACAATATGTTTGCTGAATTCCATGATGGTTTTAATGCCCATTGAAATCGCGAGTCTCGGCACCAGCACCGGATCACCGCCGAAGAATCTGGCATTTGCCTGTATCGTGCTTTCCGAGAGCTTCACAACACGTGTCCGGTCTTCAAAATCAGATCCCGGTTCATTGAAACCGATATGGCCATTGGCGCCGATGCCGAGAATTTGGACATCAATGCCTCCCGCCTGGCGGATGAGATCCTCGTATACTTTGCATTCCGCCTCAAGCTGCGGGTTGTCTCCTTGCGGGATATGAATATGATCAGGCTGCATATTGATATGCTGAAATAGATGCTCATGCATAAAGTGGTTATAACTTTGCGGATGAGATGGAGAGAGACCAGCGTATTCATCCAAATTAAATGTAGTAACCTTTGAAAAATCAATTTCGCCTGCCTGATAGTCTGAAATCAACTGCTTATACAAGCCGACCGGTGTGCTTCCTGTTGCCAGGCCGAGAACGGCATCTTTCTTAGCTTGTATTTGTTCTTTAATAATGGCAGCGCTTAACTTACAGAGTTCTTCGTAGTGCTCGGCGATCAGAATCTTCATGTGACACCCCCTCAAAGAGATAGACAAGCACCTTATTTGTTATGACCAATTTATGATACTTGTCATTACGAATTTAGCACCGCCCTTATCAAACTGTCAATATTAATTTCTGAAAATTTGTTATAAAAGAAGGATACAAATCTTTCATATTGGGATGGCAAATGGTATTATGGTCTCAATGAAAAAGAACGGAATGCATACAGAATGGGGAGAATGAAATGACAGCTTTATATTCTGTTATCAAGTTTAAAATCATTGAGTTAATTAAATCGGGCAAATATCAGGCGAATGATCAGCTGCCGACAGAGAGTGAGTTTTGCGAACAATATGATGTCAGCAGAACAACTGTGAGACTGGCTCTGCAGCAGCTAGAGCTTGAGGGATATATTAAAAGAATTCAAGGAAAAGGGACATTTGTATCGGCGGCAAAAATACAAACGCCGATTCCGCATAAGATTACGAGCTTTGCAGAACAAATGAGAGGACTTCGTTCTGAATCAAAAGTGCTTGAGCTTGTGGTGATTCCTGCCGATCATTCCATCGCCGAGCTTTTGAAAATGAAAGAGAATGAACCTGTCAACAAGCTTGTCAGAGTCAGATACGCCGAGGGGGAACCTTTGCAGTATCATACCTCATATATTCCCTGGAAGGCGGCACCGGGGCTGGCGCAGGAGGAATGCACCGGCTCGCTGTTTGAATTGTTAAGGACAAAATACAATATTGAAATCAGCAGGGGCACGGAATCGATCGAACCGATTTTAACGGATGAAACGATCAGCGGACACTTATTAACCAATGTCGGAGCGCCTGCGTTTTTATCAGAATCCCTTACCTATGATAAAAATGAAGAAGTGGTGGAATATGCGCAAATTATTACACGGGGAGACCGAACGAAATTCACCGTAGAACAGTCATATCATTCATAAAGCAATGTGTTTTAAGAAGGGAATGGTGGTTCTATGTTTTTATTTACGAATGGAAAAGTGCTGTGGGGAGCAGTGATTGCTGCATTCATCCTTTCAATTGTATTTTACCCTTTTCTGCCGACGCAGATGCCGATTCATTATGATGTTGCGAACAGTCCGGATCTGACGGTTAACAAGCTGGCGGGGACTGTGATGCTGCCTGTTTTGATGGTGGTGTTTGCATGGGCGCGGAAGATCAATTGGCAATTTGTATTCGCAGTGTATATTTTGCTGATTTGCCACATTGTCGTCCTTTGTTTAGCGCTCTAAATCAAACAGCCAGAATAAAACTGGCTGTTTTCTTTAATTTCAGCTTCATCTGACAATGAATGTGGTGTATAATAGCTGATGATCCTAAAGAATATTCTGAAATTTATCGGTGTGGTGCGGCGTATCATGAAAGGAAGGGCTGTATGTTTTTTGCAGCTTTAAAAAGACTGAATATTTAAACAATTATATGAAAGGTGTGCTGATCAGATTGAATAAGCTTATTGAACGAGAAAAAACTGTATATTATAAGGAAAAGCCCGACCCGTCTTCCTTGGGGTTTGGACAATATTTTACAGATTATATGTTTGTGATGGACTACGAAGAGGGGATTGGATGGCATCATCCGAGAATTGCGCCGTACGCACCGCTTACGCTTGATCCGTCTTCATCTGTTTTTCATTACGGCCAGGCTGTTTTTGAAGGATTAAAAGCATACAGAACAGACGACGGCAGGGTGCTGCTGTTCCGTCCGGATCAAAATATCAAACGGCTGAACAGATCGTGTGAGCGCATGAGCATGCCCCCTTTAGACGAAGAGCTGGTGCTTGAGGCATTGACGCAATTAGTTGAGCTGGAGAAAGATTGGGTTCCAAAGGAAAAAGGAACGTCACTGTATATTCGTCCTTTTGTCATTGCCACAGAACCGAGTCTCGGTGTGAAGGCATCCAGGAGCTATACATTTATGATCGTGCTTTCGCCTGTCGGCTCCTATTATGGCGACGATCAGCTGAAGCCGGTTAGAATCTATGTCGAAGATGAGTATGTGAGGGCGGTCAACGGAGGAGTCGGGTTTGCAAAAACGGCTGGAAACTATGCCGCCAGTCTTCAGGCACAGCGGAAAGCGAATGAACTGGGCTTTGACCAGGTACTGTGGCTGGACGCCATCGAAAAGAAATATGTGGAAGAAGTAGGGAGCATGAACATCTTTTTCGTCATAAACGGGGAAGCTGTCACACCTGCTTTAAGCGGAAGCATTTTAAGCGGGGTTACACGTGCGTCTGCGATTGAATTGATTCGAAGCTGGGGCATTCCGGTTCGTGAAGAGAGAATATCGATTGATGAGGTGTATGCGGCCTCTGCACGCGGAGAATTGACAGAGGTCTTCGGCACAGGCACGGCAGCCGTCGTTACGCCTGTCGGTGAACTCAACATTCATGGAAAAACGGTGATTGTAGGAGACGGGCAAATCGGGGAGCTATCAAAAAAGCTGTATGAAACGATAACAGATATTCAGCTTGGCAAGGTGAAAGGCCCGTTTAACTGGACAGTGGAAGTGTGAAAATCGAAAAAGAACCTGCCCGAAGGCAGGTTCTTTTTATTTTGAATGAGTCATATCAGCAGCCGGCTGGCTTTTGCGGTTCTTTACATAATACATTGCATAGCAAATGGCCATAAACGGAACACCGCAATAGAGTGCGATTCTTTGATTCGGATCAAAGGCAATGCCAACAACGGAAGCCAGGCATAACAGGAACGCGGCAATCGGCACGAACGGATACAAAGGGGTTCTGTATTTCAAATCAGTAACCTTGTTTCCCGCTTCGATATAACGTTTTCTAAACATGAATTGAGAAGCAGCGATACCCATCCACACGACAACGACGGCAAAACCGGAAACCGACACGAGCACAACGTATACAGTGTCTGGTGCAAATACACTGGACAGCAACGACAGAATGCCTCCGATCATGCTGAACACCAGCGCGTTAAACGGGGTTCCTTTTGACGTCAGCTTTGCAAATGTCGGATGAAGCGTTTTTTCTTTTGATAAAGACCAAAGCATCCGGGAAGAAGCGTAGAGTCCGGAATTAGCCGCTGACAGGATCGCTGTCAGGATAACAAAGTTCATGATATCGGCTGCGTATGGTACACCGACTCTGTCAAAGACAGCGACAAACGGGCTTTTGATGACACCTGCATCTTGAATTGGAATCAGCCCTGACAGCACAAAAATAGTTCCGACAAAGAAGAGTGAAAGACGCCAGACCGTTGTTTTAATCGCTTTTGGTATTGTCTTGTCAGGATCAACGCTTTCACCGGCTGCGATTCCGATTAGTTCCGTTCCCGAAAAGGCAAAATTGACGGACAGCATCGTCATCAAAATCGGGACAAATCCATTTGGAAAAAGCCCGCCTTCCGCGGTGAAGTTGGACAGCATCGGAGCGGATTCTCCGCCTTTGATCGGGATGATGCCGAACATGGCAGAGCCGCCTAAAAGAATAAATAATACAATGGCTAATACTTTGATGCTGGAAAACCAAAATTCTGATTCAGCGAAAAACTTGACCGAAAATGCGTTAAGCAAGAAAATGAACAGCGCAAAGACGGCACTCCACATCCAAACCGATGTATGGGGAAACCAGCGCTGCATTAACAGGCCGGCTGCTGTGAATTCTGATCCCAATGCCACGGTCCATGTCAGCCAGTACAGCCAAGCGACCGTGAATCCGGTGCCCGGCCCTATGTATTTGGCTGCATAGGTGTGAAAGGCGCCTGTTACAGGCATGGCCACTGACAGCTCACCGAGGCACAGCATGACCAAATAGACGATTCCAGCCCCGACTAGGTAGGCGAGTATCGTTCCCGCCGGGCCTGCCTGCTGAATGGTGTAGCCGGAGCTTAAAAACAGTCCGGTTCCGATGACACCTCCTAAGGAAAGCATAAAGAGGTGCCGGCTTTTCATACTTCTCTGAAAGTTTGTCTCATTCTTGTTGTGAGCAGAGTTCATCTTTTTCCAACTTTCTATCGGCGATTTATTTCCTTCCTAATAAAAAATCTCATGTCAGCGAGTGACACGAGACTCCGGCGTACCGGCTTTTAGATAGAATATACAAACAATTCCGATAAGTCAAGTTGTTTTTAATGAGCGCGCCCAAGCCGCAATTTCTTGAATATCTTCGGGTTTTGTGCGGCAGCAGCCGCCAATCAGCTTCGCTCCTTTTTCATGCCAGGTGCGGGCGCTTGTTCCGTAAGGCTCTGCGCATGCTGCGCCGTTCCACGTTTTTGTTTCCGGATCATACTGCTCGCCTGAATTCGGGTAGACGATGATCGGTTTTGATGTGTGCTTTTTTAACTCCTCTATCAAGGAAGGGATATGCTGGAGCGGCGTGCAGTTAATGCCGAGCGCTGCAATTTGGCGGTGCTCATCAAGCCATGACGCACAGTCAGCGGCAGGTGTTCCGTCACTGATGTACAGGCCGTCTTTTGCACTGAAGCTGATCCACGCATATGTTTCAGGGAACTCCTTCAGCAGCCGCACAATCGCTTTTGCTTCGGTCAGACACGGAATTGTTTCACATGCCAAAACATCAGCTCCGGCTTCGATCAGCGCTTTCATGCGGGGGCGATGAAATTCAACCAGTTCATCCTCTGAGATTCCGTAGTTGCCGCGATACTCAGAGCCGTCCGCAAGATAAGCGCCATAAGGGCCTACAGAAGCCGCAATAATCGGTTTTGGCCGATTCAGACGGTTCTCTTCAACCGCCCAAAATTCATCACGTGCTTCAGCTGCGATGGTGACGGACATCTCGATGAGCCGGCGTGCTTCCACTTCGCTCAGCCCGCGTGCGGCAAAGCCCTCAAACGTAGACTGATAGCTGGCGGTAATCGCACAGTCAGCGCCTGCCGCGAAATAATCAGTATGAACTTGTTTAATCAGGTTCGGCTCTTCCAGCAGAATTTTTGCCGACCAGAGACTGTCGTTCAAATCACAGCCCTTGCGTTCAAGCTCGGTTGCCATTGCGCCGTCTAATACGATGAGCGGGTATGTATCAAGAATGTGTTGGATAGGATTCATAGAATGTACCGATGCCTTCTTTCAGATTTTTTTGAAAAAGATATGAAAATCGTAATGGACGCTTACACGTTTGTCAATAAACGAACAAGAGAAAGGTGTTCAGCCCGTATGTCTGAACACCCTTTTTTTATGATATTTGTTTGTTGTGCGTGTCAGTCTTTGTGTCTGAAACCGGCCAGCACTCAATGCCATTGTGGTTTTTGAGCACATCTTTATAAAAGACCGGATCTTTGCCTGCTTTTTTCTGGCGTGTATAGTCTTTCAGCGCTGTAAAAACGACCTTTGATAGTAAGAAAATCGCGATTAAATTCACGACGACCATCAAACCCATGAACAAATCAGCAAGATCCCAGACGAGCTGGACTTTGGCAACACAGCCAAACACGATCATTGCCAGCACGCTGATACGGTAGACAAAAATCAGTTTTTTGCTTTTGTTCAAAAAGCCGATATTGGTTTCGCCATAATAATAGTTTCCGATTAAAGCACAGAATCCGAATAACAAAATCAGAATGGCGAGAAAGCCTGATGCCCATGATCCGACATGGGAGCTGAGAGAGGCTTGTGTCAAGGCGATTCCGCTCAGACCCGGAGTATGATAGGCATCCGAAAACAGGATGATAAAGGCGGTGCTTGTACAAATGACCAGTGTATCTGTCAGTACACCAAAAGCTTGGATCAGCCCCTGTTTGACGGGATGGCTTGTTGTGGCGGTGGCAGCGGCATTCGGTGCGCTTCCCATTCCCGCTTCGTTTGAAAAGATTCCCCGTCTGACGCCTTGCATGAGTGCCGCGCCCAAAGCCCCGCCGGCGGCCTGGTCAAAACCAAACGCATTTTTCACGATTAGCGCAAGCACACCTGGCAGCTGCGTAATGTTGGAGAAAATGACGAAAAACGCAACTCCGATATACAGGACAGCCAATACGACGACAATGGATTCAGCCAGCTTTGCAATGCGCTTGACTCCGCCAAAAATAATCGTGCCGAATACAGCAATTAAAATGAGTCCCAATGTCAGGCGGTTTGTGCCAAACGCGTTTTCAAAGGCAAGGCTGACTGTATTGGATTGAACCGAGTTGAAGACGATACCGAACGATAAGGTGATTAACACAGCGAACAGCGCGCCCATCCACCTTTTGTTCAGCCCTTTTTCCATGTAATACGCCGGCCCGCCGCGGAAGCCGTTTACATCTTTTACTTTATAAATCTGAGCCAGTGTGCTTTCCACAAAGCTGGATGCTGATCCGATAATAGCGATAATCCACATCCAGAAGATTGCACCGGGCCCGCCGAGTGCAATGGCGATGGCAATGCCCGTAATATTTCCCGTTCCGACACGGGCCGCCATGCTGATGCAAAAGGCTTGAAACGGAGAAATGGTGTTTTTTGACCGGGAAGCAGCACCTTCTCTTAATACCCTGACCATTTCTTTCAGCATGCGAACCTGTAAAAACTTAAGCCTGAACGTAAAATAGATTCCCAGAGAAAGGAGCAAAACAATTAATAGCTTTGACCACAAAAGATCATTTGCAATACCGACGATATGTTCCAGGATTTGCTGCATACAATCACCTCTTTTTTCATGTTTAAAAAATGCTGAGCTCCCACTCCTGCGCCATATGCTTCAGCAGCATACCGCCAGTGAGGCTGTTGCCGTATTCATCAATGGCAGGCCCGTAAATGCCGATGCCGCATCCGGATTGAAAAGGCTGTTCTCTTCTGGCGCTTGGAGGCACCAGCGCCATGATGCCACCGGAGACGCCGCTTTTGGCCGGCACGCCGACAAACGCCGCATATTTGCCTGAAGCGTTGTACATGCCGCACGTCAGCATTAATGCCTTGGCCAATTTTGCCACATCTTTTGGAATCACCTGCTCGCGTCGAATCGGATGGTACCCGTCATGAGCAAGGATCAGGCCGATCAACGCAATGTCTTCTGTGGTGCTCTCCATAGCGCATTGCTTCAAGTACACCTCAAGTGTTTCTTCTACTTCAGCTTCTAAAAAGTTTGTTTCTTTTAAATAGTAGGCCAGCGCTCTGTTGCGGTGGGCGGTTTCCCATTCAGAACGGAACACTTCCTCATGAATTCTCGGCCGTTTTCCTATCAAAGTTTCCATCACCGAGTAAAGAAACTCGAGCTTTTCGTATGCCGATTCTCCGGGAAGGATCGAAGCGATGGTGAGGGCACCCGCGTTGATCATGGGATTGAAGGGCTTTCCCGGCTTGTTGATTTCGAGCCGAATAATTGAATTAAAGGCGTCACCTGTCGGCTCGACATCTACGCGGTCAAGCACATAGGGAATGCCGCGGCTCATGCAGGCGGCAATAAAGCTAATCACTTTTGAAATGCTTTGCAGGGTAAAAGAGACGTTCCAGTCGCCGGCGTGTATCATCGTTCCATCAGGCTCCAATACACAGATGCCGAGCTGTGAATCATTGACTTTTCCTAAAGCGGGGATATAGTTTGCGCTTTGTCCATTGGCGGCAAAAGGGCGATAGTATTCAACCCAATCATGAAGCTGTAACGCAGGGTTTATGTCTTTCTGGTGCTCTTTTATCAATTCTTTCATCGAATTCCTCCTCACTGATTTTTTTCTTAAAGGACTGAGGTGAATCAAAACGAAGGCTAAAGGGGCGTTAAACGCTTTCATAATAGCGGAAGGTATAATTACTGTATAATGGAGACTACAGAATCATACAAAATACGACAAAAACATTTTGAAAATAAGCAGTAAGATTTATAAAAACCTCATGTTCTGGGTCAAAAGCAATTTGCAGGTTTTCTCCCGATTCCCCAAAATAAAAAGCGAGGATGTGATCAACATAAAACTGGAACGGTTTATTGAAAAAGACGGATATATATTGGCCCTCATGCTGATTACGGTGCCGCTGGCCGGTGAACTGAAATTTTATCCCCTCAATGAAGAATTCCGGGTCAGCTTTGGGGCACCGGTTTTTTTCTTCTTTTTATCATTGTTGCGGCATGTGCCCGCTGTGCTGCCGGGTTTTCTGACTGGAGCGGCTGTTTTCATCTTTCGCGTCTTTCTGGAATTATGGGGCGGAGGACACAATGGACTGACTCCGATTCTGTATGATCAAGCGTCTGGCTTTTTCTTTTATATGACTTACGCCTGTCTGTTTTCCATATTAAAGGCCAATCGTTTCCGTGAACGGCCGATTATGCTCGGTTTCATTGGGTTTATGATTGAAGTTGTGTCAGATTGTGTCGAGCTGGCTGTGCAATTTCTCATTTTTCATACGGTTGTCACGCCTGAGAAAATCACTGACATTGCGGTGATTGCGATTTCTCACACATTTATTGTGATGAGCTTTTATAGTGTGCTGAAGCTGTATGAAACACAATCGAGAGAAAAACAGACAAGGCAGCAGCACGAGCACATGCTGATGATCGTTTCCAATTTATATGAGGAAACGGTGCACCTAAAAAAGACATTGAAAACGACAGAGAAAGTGACAAACGATTCGTATCAGCTCTATCGGGAAATGAAGGGCAAGGATGTTCAGCTGAGCGGCAGAATCCTGAGACTGGCCGGAGAGATTCATGAAGTGAAAAAGGACAACCAGCGGATATTCGCAGGGCTTTCAAAACTGATTTCGAATGAGAGTTTGAGAGATTATATGAGGGCTTCTGATTTGCTGCAGCTCGTGATTCGAATGAATGAAAAGTACGCTGAAGCACTAGGGAAGCAGATTGATTTTTACTGCTCGATCGAGGGAGAGCATGACGAATATCACGTATTTATCGTGCTTTCGATCATTAATAATCTAACAGCAAATGCGGTAGAGGCTATGGATGAAGAGGGAATGGTCAGCCTGAGGCTCCGTAAGCCAAATGAGAGTATGGTAGAATTCCAGGTGGAAGACAATGGCCCCGGGATTTCCGAGAAAATCGGAGACATTGTGTTTGACCCGGGCTTTACTTCAAAATATGACGAATTTGGCACGCCTTCTACAGGTATCGGACTTTCCTACGTAAAGGAAATCGTGACAGAGCTAGAAGGGGATATCACGTTTGATAATCAGCAGCGGGGAGTGGTGTTTGCCATCAGGCTGCCTGTCCGGCATTTGATTCAGAAAGGGTGAACCGAAAGCTATGCGTTTTTTTATTGCAGATGATGACCGTGCGGTGCGGTCAATTTTAAGGCAGATCATTGAGGACGAAGATCTCGGGGAAGCTGCTGGTGAAGCAGACGACGGAAGCCAAGTGGAAGGGCATATGCTGCAATTTAAGCAGATTGATATTTTATTAATCGATCTGTTAATGCCCGGAAGAGACGGCATTGAGACGATTCGTCAGATCCAGAATACGTACTCCGGCAAAATCGTAATGATCTCTCAAGTGGAGGCGAAGGAAATGGTCGGGGAAGCGTACTCGCTCGGCATCGAATATTTTATCCATAAGCCGATTAACCGCATTGAAATTGTCACGGTTCTCCAAAAGGTGAAGGAGCGGATCGAGCTTGAACACTCGATTGGAGCCATTCAGCATTCTCTAAGCCGGCTTGTCAATCGGACTGAACGGAAAGCGCGTCCCCAGCAGAAGAGTGACAGCGGTTTAAAAGAGGCAGGAACATTCCTGTTGTCCGAGCTGGGCATGATGGGAGAAGGCGGCGCACATGATCTCATGGCGGTCCTGCAGTATTTAGCAGAACACGAGCAATCCGAGCCGCACGAAAAACAAAGCCCTTCGCTAAAACAAATATTCACCCAAGTAGCGGTACGGAAGCTGGGGACAGGGGCCTCACAGACGGAAGTCAATCGCGAAATGAAAGCCTCGGAGCAGCGTATCCGCAGAGCGATTATTCATTCGCTGCACCATTTTGCTTCATTGGGCACAACTGATTTTTCGAATCCAAAATTTGAAACCTATGCATCGAAATTCTTTGATTTTCCGGTTGTCAGCCAGAAAATGAAAGAGCTCCAATCCAAGGATGCAAAACCCCTTGCACCTGCTAGAATAAATATGAAAAAATTCATCCACGTGTTTTTTTTAGAAGCAAAGCTTTTGCATGAGACGATGAAACAAAGAAGGATATAAACCAAACAGCCGGCTGACCAGGCTGTTTTTTTGCTGCGCAGAATTCCGGCCGGACAGTGATTTTCCGCTTTTTTATAAAATATCAGAAAATAAAGATATTGACTTATTGTTTATTTGTCTTACAATTAAACAAAAGGATATATGGGGAAGGAGCGGATGTGAAAGAAAAATTAATAAAAGCGCTTACAGATAGAGGCTGTATACACAAATAACAGGAGGTTATGTTGATGAGCCGTATCAGAAAAGCACCCGCTGGAATTTTAGGTTTTCCGGTTGCTCCTTTTAACACACAAGGAAAACTGGAGGAAGAAGCTCTTTTTCAAAACATTGAGTTTTTGCTGAATGAGGGCTTGGAAGCGATTTTTATCGCTTGCGGGTCTGGTGAATTCCAATCTCTCAGTCAGAAGGAATATGAGCAAATGGTGGAAGTCGCAGTCTCGGCAGCCGGAGGAAAGGTGCCGGTCTACACGGGGGTAGGCGGCAACCTCAGCACAGCGCTTGATTGGGCGCAGCTGTCGGAGAAAAAAGGCGCCGATGGCTACTTGATCCTGCCTCCGTATTTGGTGCATGGCGAACAGGAGGGGCTGTACCAGTATGCGAAAACGATTATTGAAAGCACTGACTTGAACGCGATTCTTTATCAGCGCGATAACGCAGTTCTCTCTGTTGAACAGATCAAACGTCTGACCGAATGTGAACAGCTTGTCGGTGTCAAAGACGGGGTAGGAAATATGGATTTGAATATCAACCTCGTCTATACGATCGGCGACCGCTTAGGATGGCTCAACGGAATGCCGATGGCTGAAGTGACGATGCCGGCTTATCTGCCGATCGGGTTCCACTCTTACTCTTCAGCGATTTCAAATTATATCCCGCATATTTCGCGAATGTTCTATGATGCATTGAAAAACGGAAATGACGAGCTTGTGAAGGAACTCTATCGGCATGTGATTCTGCCGATCAACGACATTCGCAAACAACGGAAAGGCTACGCCGTATCCTTGATTAAAGCCGGTATGGAAATCATGGGTTTGAATGTAAGGAATACAGCCAGACCGCCTGTCGGCCCGGTTGAAAAAGATCATTATCAGCAATTGGAAGCAATTTTGAAGCAGGCGGCTGACCGTTTTCCGAAAAAAGCCGCGACGGTTTGACCAGAAAAAACACGAAAGGGGCAATGGGCATGTCTGTGATCACGGAACAAAACACGTACCTCAACTTTATTAACGGAGAGTGGGTTAAGTCTCAATCAGGCGATATGGTCAAGGTCGAAAACCCTGCCGATGTGAATGATATTGTCGGATATGTACAGAATTCAACGGCTGAAGATGTGGAACGTGCCGTCGCCGCCGCCAATGAAGCCAAAACGGCTTGGAGAAAGCTGACGGGTGCCGAGCGCGGCCAATACTTATACAAAACAGCGGATATCATGGAGAAGCGCTTGGAGGAAATCGCCGCCTGTGCAACGCGTGAAATGGGGAAAACATTGCCGGAAGCGAAGGGAGAAACAGCCCGGGGGATTGCCATTCTGCGCTATTACGCCGGAGAGGGCATGCGAAAAACGGGTGACGTCATTCCGTCTACTGACAAAGACGCGCTCATGTTTACCACCCGTGTTCCGCTCGGTGTGGTCGGCGTGATTTCTCCGTGGAACTTCCCAGTGGCGATTCCGATTTGGAAAATGGCGCCGGCATTGGTATACGGCAATACCGTTGTCATCAAACCGGCGACAGAAACAGCTGTGACATGCGCGAAGATCATTGCCTGCTTTGAAGAAGCGGGGCTCCCGGCAGGGGTCATCAATTTGGTGACAGGCCCGGGTTCTGTTGTCGGGCAGGGGCTTGCTGAGCATGACGGTGTAAACGCCGTTACGTTTACCGGTTCAAATCAAGTCGGAAAAATCATCGGGCAAGCCGCTTTAGCGAGGGGAGCCAAGTACCAGCTTGAGATGGGCGGCAAAAACCCTGTTATCGTAGCTGATGACGCTGACCTGGAAGCTGCGGCCGAAGCTGTCATAACGGGGGCCTTCCGTTCAACCGGCCAGAAATGCACCGCGACAAGCCGTGTCATCGTACAAAGCGGAATTTACGGGCGCTTTAAAGAAAAACTGCTCCAGCGCACAAAAGATATTACAATCGGAGACAGCTTAAAAGAGGATGTCTGGATGGGACCGATAGCCAGCAAGAATCAGCTTGATAACTGCCTGTCATACATTGAGAAAGGCAAACAGGAGGGCGCTTCCCTTTTAATAGGAGGAGAAAAGCTGGAGAACGGAAAGTATCAAAACGGCTATTATGTTCAGCCTGCCATCTTTGACAATGTGACATCTGAGATGACAATTTCCCAGGAGGAAATTTTCGGTCCGGTGATCGCCTTGATCAAGGTGGACTCGATGGAGGAGGCGCTGAACATCGCCAATGATGTGAAGTTCGGTTTAAGTGCATCCATCTTCACGGAAAACATCGGCCGAATGCTTTCTTTCATTGATGAAATCGATGCCGGACTGGTTCGGATCAATGCAGAAAGCGCAGGTGTTGAGCTGCAGGCGCCTTTTGGCGGCATGAAGCAGTCGAGCTCCCACTCCCGAGAACAGGGTGAGGCAGCGAAGGACTTTTTCACAGCGATCAAAACCGTTTTTGTGAAGCCGTAATGGTGCTGGAAAGAGGCGTGCGTCTCTTTCCCGGCTTTATCACAGCCAGCATATGATTCTCTACTTTGAAAAGGAGAAGATACTATGAAAAAAGACTTTGCGAGTGTTACACCGGCGGGCAAAAAAACGTCCGTGCGCTGGTTCATCGTGTTTATGCTGTTTCTTGTGACCTCTATTAACTACGCGGATCGAGCGACGCTTTCCATCACCGGAGATTCCGTCCAGCATGATTTGGGATTGGACTCGGTCGCCATGGGATATGTCTTTTCTGCCTTTGGCTGGGCCTATGTCATCGGACAGCTTCCGGGCGGCTGGCTGCTGGACCGTTTTGGTTCAAAGACTATCATTGCGTTAAGCATCTTTTTTTGGTCGTTTTTTACGCTGCTGCAAGGGGCGATTGGCTTTTTCTCCGCCGGCACAGCGATTATCCTGCTGTTTGCACTGCGTTTTCTGGTTGGTTTATCAGAAGCGCCTTCATTTCCCGGAAACGGCAGAGTTGTTGCCTCATGGTTTCCAAGCTCCGAGCGCGGGACAGCTTCAGCCTTTTTTAATTCAGCACAATACTTCGCAATCGTCATTTTTTCTCCTTTAATGGGCTGGCTTACCCACTCTTTCGGCTGGCATTCCGTCTTCGTTGTCATGGGTATTGCGGGCATTCTTCTGGCTGTCATCTGGCTAAAAACGGTGTATGAACCGAAAAAACACCCAAAGGTTAATGAAGCTGAGCTTGCGTACATCGAACAGGGCGGCGGGCTGATTTCCATGGATGACAGTAAAAGCAAACAAGAAACAGAATCGAAATGGCCGTATATCAAACAGCTGTTAACGAACCGCATGCTGATTGGTGTGTATATCGCGCAATACTGTATTACGACTCTCACCTATTTCTTTCTCACATGGTTTCCGGTATATTTGGTTCAGGCCCGCGGCATGTCTATTCTTGAAGCTGGGTTTGTCGCTTCCCTGCCGGCGCTGTGCGGATTTGCCGGCGGCGTCCTTGGGGGCATTGTGTCAGACATCTTACTCAAAAAAGGCCGTTCACTGACCTTTGCAAGAAAAGTGCCAATCATTGCCGGCATGCTGCTGTCTTGCAGTATGATTGTCTGCAACTATACAGATTCAGCGTGGCTTGTCGTTGTTATTATGTCGCTCGCGTTTTTTGGAAAAGGCTTCGGCGCACTGGGCTGGGCTGTCGTGTCGGACACGTCTCCGAAAGAGTGTGCAGGATTAAGCGGCGGTTTGTTCAACACTTTCGGGAATATTGCCTCAATTACAACACCGATTATTATCGGATACATTGTCAATGCCACTGGATCTTTCAATGGCGCGCTTGTGTTTGTCGGCGCTAACGCGATTGCGGCGATCCTCAGCTATTTGCTGCTGGTCGGGCCGATCAAACGGGTCGTGTTAAAGAAACAAGAACAAGACCCTGATCAATCGTTGCCTGTCTAATATTTATGAAAGCGCTTTATAAAGGGAGGAAAATGCATGAGTTCACCGATACAAGAGCAGGTTCAAAAAGAGAAAAGATCGAATATTCCATCTATTTCTGAAATGAAGGTGATTCCTGTTGCGGGACATGACAGCATGCTGCTGAATCTAAGCGGAGCACACAGCCCGTTTTTTACCCGGAATATCGTAATCTTAACGGACAGCAGCGGAAATCAGGGAGTCGGCGAGGTGCCTGGCGGAGAGCATATTCGCCGCACACTGGAGTTGTCAGAGCCGCTTGTTGTCGGAAAATCTATCGGTGCGTACCAGGCGATATTGCAAACGGTCAGAAAGCAGTTTGGCGATCAGGACAGGGGAGGGCGAGGAAACCAGACGTTTGATTTGCGCACCACTGTGCACGCCGTCACCGCACTGGAAGCGGCTTTGTTAGATTTGCTTGGAAAGTTTCTTCAGGAACCGGTCGCGGCTTTGCTGGGCGAAGGGAAGCAGCGTGATGAAGTAAAAATGCTCGGTTACCTCTTTTACATCGGCGACCGAAAGCGGACGACCTTGCCGTATCAAAGCGATGAGCAGTCAGATTGTGCGTGGTTCCGTCTGCGCCATGAGGAAGCGCTGACGCCGGAGGCCATTGTGCGTCTTGCCGAATCCGCACAGGAGCGCTATGGCTTTCAGGATTTCAAGTTGAAAGGCGGGGTGCTGCGGGGAGAAGAGGAAATCGAAGCTGTTACCGCATTATCGAAACGTTTTCCAGAGGCAAGGATCACTCTTGATCCGAACGGGGCATGGTCATTAGAGGAAGCTATTGCATTATGCAAAGGAAAGCAAGATGTGCTCGCGTATGCGGAAGATCCGTGCGGGGATGAGAATGGCTACTCCGCTCGTGAAGTAATGGCTGAATTCCGCCGCGCGACAGGGCTTCCGACTGCGACAAATATGATTGCGACTGACTGGCGGGAAATGGGTCACGCAATTCAGCTCCATGCGGTGGATATACCGCTGGCTGATCCGCATTTTTGGACGATGCAAGGGTCGGTGCGGGTTGCGCAAATGTGCTATGATTGGGGTTTGACATGGGGCTCGCATTCCAACAACCACTTTGATATTTCCCTAGCGATGTTTACCCATGTGGCAGCAGCGGCTCCGGGGCGGATCACGGCGATTGATACCCATTGGATCTGGCAGGACGGGCAGCGATTAACGAAACAGCCTTTTGAGATTTCCTCTGGCTGTATCAAGGTGCCGGATAAGCCTGGACTAGGCGTCGATATTGATATGGAACAAGTGGAAAAAGCGCATGAGATCTACCGGAAAATGAATTTAGGCGCACGGAATGACGCGATCCCAATGCAATTCCTGATCAACAACTGGAAATTTGACCGGAAGCGCCCGTGTCTTGTGCGATAAGTTTTATTGTAAATATTGTCATATCTGCTATTTTGTCTTACAATTGAACAACTGAAGGGAGAGTTGTTCGTGTACGAAGGTTTAGAGGATTTGAAAGTCGATACAGTCAATCGGAAAACATTAGCCAAGCAGGTCATCGAACGGATTGTCCATTTATTATCGAGCGGACAGTTGAGGGCTGGAGACAAATTGCCGACAGAAATGGAACTGATGGACATTTTGCATGTCAGCAGGCCGGTGCTTCGGGAGGCACTCAGTTCACTTGAAACGCTGGGCGTCATTACGAGAAAAACACGAGGGGGCACATATTTCAACGATAAAATCGGCATGCAGCCATTTTCCGTCATGCTTGCCTTGGCCACTGATAATCTTCCGGCTATCATTGAAGCGCGGATGGCGTTAGAACTCGGACTCGTGACAATTGCCGCGGAAAAAATCAATGGGGATGAGCTTCAGCGTTTGCAGAAGACGATCGACGATATTGCCAACAGCACTGACAATCTTTATGGTGAAGCGGATAAAGAGTTCCATCGAATTATTGCGTTAAGCGCCAATAACCCCGTCGTTGAGGGAATGATTCAGTCCCTCTTAATCACCCATGCGAAAATTGACAGCCAGATTCCGTACAGGGAGAGAGATGTAACGGTCGAATATCACAAAAAAATCTACGACGCCCTTGCTAAAAGAGATCCTTACAAAGCGCATTACCACATGTATGAGCACCTGAAATTTGTCCGTGACAAAATTCTAAACGGAATGGATGAAAAATAATGGTGAGACAACCGCAGTTGAAACGTAAGAGCTGCGGTTTTTTTAAAACCAATTTAGAAAACGCTTACTAAGATATGAGGAGTGATTTTCATATGGCGATGAACCTCAGGCAGAACCAAGCGCCCCTTTACATCAAAGTGCATGAAATAGATAACACCGCGATTATTGTAAATGATGGAGGACTGCCAAAGGGCACTGTTTTCTCATGCGGGCTCGTACTTGAAGAGGATGTTCCACAAGGCCATAAGGTGGCCCTCACCGATCTCAATCAAGGGGACGAAATCGTGCGTTACGGAGAGGTGATCGGATTTGCTGATGAGACGATCAAACGCGGGAGCTGGATACGGGAAGCCCTCGTGAGAATGCCCGCTCCTCCGGTGTTAGACGATCTTCCTCTCGCAAACAGGGTGCCGCAGCCGCGGCCGCCTCTTGAAGGCTACACGTTTGAAGGATACCGAAATGCGGATGGCAGTGCGGGGACAAAAAATATTCTCGGCATCACGACAAGTGTTCAATGTGTTGTTGGCGTTTTGGATTATGCAGTCAAGCGAATAAAAGAAGAGCTGCTGCCGAAATACCCAAATGTCGATGACGTTGTGCCGCTGCATCATCAATACGGATGCGGCGTGGCGATCAATGCACCCGACGCTGTCATTCCGATCCGCACGATTCAAAATCTCGCGAAGCATCCGAACTTCGGCGGAGAAGTAATGGTCATCGGATTGGGATGTGAAAAGCTCCTCCCGGAAAGAATTGCCTCCGAAAATGATGATGACATTCTATCACTCCAGGATCACCGAGGTTTTGCGGCGATGATCCAATCCATTTTGGAAATGGCGGAGGAACGGTTAATCAGGCTGAACAGCAGAACCCGGGTGTCATGCCCTGTTTCGGATCTGGTTATCGGTCTGCAATGCGGCGGAAGTGATGCGTTTTCCGGCGTGACGGCGAACCCTGCCGTGGGGTATGCGGCTGATTTATTGGTTCGCGCAGGTGCGACGGTTTTGTTTTCTGAAGTGACAGAGGTACGTGATGCCATTCATTTATTAACGCCGCGGGCTGTCAGTGAAGAGGTCGGACAATCGCTGATCAAAGAGATGAAGTGGTATGACAGTTATCTCCGGCGGGGAGACGCAGACCGAAGCGCAAACCCGTCACCCGGCAATAAAAAAGGCGGATTATCCAATGTGGTGGAAAAAGCGTTAGGCTCGGTAGCGAAATCAGGCACAAGCCCCATCTCCGGCGTGCTCGGCCCTGGTGAAAGAGCAGAGCAAAAAGGCCTGCTGTTCGCGGCGACACCGGCAAGCGATTTTGTGTGCGGTACCCTGCAGCTGGCTGCGGGCATGAATCTGCAGGTGTTTACGACAGGGAGGGGAACACCATATAGCCTGGCTGCTGCGCCGGTGCTGAAAGTATCGACGCGGCATTCCTTATCAGAGCATTGGGCTGATTTAATCGATATCAATGCCGGCCGAATCGCGACAGGAGAGGCCAGTATCGAAGACGTAGGCTGGGAAATCTTCAGGACGATTTTGGATGTGGCAAGCGGCCGCAAACAAACGTGGGCAGACCGTTGGGGTCTTCATAATGATTTGTGCTTGTTTAATCCTGCTCCAGTGACTTGATTCATGTTTTTATAGCGGGAAGATGGAATATGCTGTAAAATGAAAATCAGCGTATAGGAAACGGAGGGGTTACAGCATGGCATTCATGAGATTCCGAGTGACACGAATTCAATAGTGAGCAACTCTCGCCTGAATGCGAGAGAATCGGGATGAATCCGCCTATGTATGAGCCCTTATATGGTTATCGAAAAAGAGGGTGGCGTGCCTGCCCTTTTTTGTGCCTTCAAGCATCCCTTCTCTCTACTGCAGGCCGGAGCATGAGAAAGGGGAAATGGGATGACAAACCTTAACGAAAAACAGCTTATCACTGAGATTGTCGGGCTTGCACGCAGCCAAGGTTTGACGGTTCATTCTGAGAACGCGCAATTGAATGAAACCGGAATGGACTTTCAAGTTGTATTTGCCAAGGACGACACAGGTATGCCATGGGTGCTGCGAAAACCGCGGCGAAGTGATGTTGTGGAAAGAGCATCTGCGGAAGGCATAACGCTTGCCTTTCTCCGCGCGAATCTGACTGCTGATGTGCCGGATTGGAGAATTCATACACCGGAATTGATCGCTTACCCAATGTTAAAAGGAACGCCGGCTGCCGGGATTGATTTGGAACAAAAGCAATATGTTTGGAATATGAATCATCAGCCGCCGTCAGACGACTTTGTCCGCACACTTGCCGACATACTGGCTGAATTACATGGCACGGATCAAATATCTGCTGGGCAATCCGGAATAGAAGTGATAAGGCCAGAAGATTTCAGGCAAATGACAGCAGACTCTATGGTTGATGTGAAGAATAAGCTTGGCGTATCTACGACGCTTTGGGAAAGATGGCAAAAGTGGATAGATGATGATGCATACTGGCCTGGTTTTTCTGCACTGATACACGGCGATCTCCACCCGCCGCATATCCTTATCGATCAAAATGGACGTGTCACAGGACTTCTGGATTGGACAGAAGCGAAGGTTGCTGACCCAGCTAAGGATTTTGTTCTTTATCAAACCATTTTCGGAGAAAAAGAAACTGCCCGTTTGCTTGAATACTATGATCAAGCAGGCGGCCGGAAATGGGCAAAAATGCAGGAACACATCTCAGAGATGCAAGCGGCATACCCGTTGGAAATAGCTAAATTCGCTCTGCAAACACAGCAGGAGGAGCACGTCAATATGGCGCTAGAAGCACTCGGTGTAACATCGTCGGATTAAGAATTGACTTCGTTTCATGAACCGAGTATTATAAACTCTACAAATAATAGAACGGATCAACAATCGTGAGGAAGAGCAAGTACGTGTCAGAATGGAGGTTCAGAGAGTCGGTGGCAGGTGTGAACCGATCCTCCCCTGATGCCGAATGGGCTTCTGAATTGCTTTGCTGAACGGATAGTAGGCGATGCCGGGTTTCTCTCCCCGTTACCAAGAGAGGAGTATCGAAACATAGGTTTTCTGTACTTAGAGTGAACGGCTGTATAGCTGTTAATAAAGGTGGTACCGCGAGACCCTCGTCCTTTGCATAGGACGGGGGTTTTTTGTGTTTCTTAAAGGAGGTGACGGCCAATGGACGATGGCTGGTGGTGGCATAGCAGATGAGTTAGAAAGGAGGATATCAAATGGTCATTGCAACTGATGATCTTGAGGTCGCATGTCCTAAATGTGAAAGAGCGGGAGAAATCGAAGGAACACCTTGCCCGGCCTGCAGCGGAAAAGGTGTTATTCTGACTGCTCAAGGATATACGCTTCTGGATTTTATCCAAAAGCATTTGAATAAGTAAAGGAGAAAAGCTGAGCTGAGATGAGAGCAGAAGAGCAGAGTAAGATTCGTGAGGCCGCAGCAGGTCCGATTTTTTTGCTGATCGGAACAGTTTGTTTTGCGTCTAAATCGATTTGGATAAAATGGGCATACCAAATGGGTGCTGAGCCAGATGCGGTGTTGTTATACAGGCAGCTGCCGCCGCCATTTCAATGGCAGGGCCTGTCCTGACGATTTTCTATGGAGCTTTATTTCTCGGTGAACGGCTCCGGCTTATTCAAGTCATTGGATGCGCTGCTGTATTCTTTGTCATTACGGGCATAGAATACAGGAAGCTGAAAACAGGAAAAAAAGAATAATTTTTATAAAACACACACGTTTTTCAATTACAATAAGTGTAATTACGTGTGTGTTTTTTGATTTTGTAAAGGTTAGGTGAGAAGATGCAGCGCATATTGCTTGTAGAAGACGACCACTCAATCAGTGAAATGGTGGATCATTATTTAACAAAAGAAGGCTTTGGAATTGTGCATGCTTTCGACGGAGAAGAGGGCATCCGGCTGTTTCAGCAGGGTTCATACGATTTGGTCCTCCTTGATATCATGCTCCCGAAGCTGAACGGCATGGATTTTCTGAAAATCATCCGGGAAAAAAGCAACGTTCCGGTCTTAATGATTTCGGCAAAAGATGGAGATGTGGACAAGGCATTGGGACTGGGCTTTGGGGCGGACGATTATATCGCCAAACCGTTTTCGATGATTGAGCTGACAGCCAGAGTAAAAGCCGCGATACGGCGGGCGACGCAATATTCGGCAGAGGAGCCGGCTGTGAATAAGGTGATCCGGATTCACCAGCTTGCGATAGACGTAGACAATGTTTCCGTTTTGAAAAACGGACAACCGCTCCAGCTGACGTCAACAGAATGGCAGCTGCTGTGCTTATTTGCATCAAATCCTAAAAAAGTGTTTACGAAAGAACAAATCTACCGTTCCGTCTGGAATGAAGAGTACTTTGATGATCAGAACATCATTAACGTACATATGCGGCGGCTCAGAGAAAAGATTGAGGATGACCCCTCCTCCCCTCAATATATTAAAACGCTATGGGGCATCGGTTATAAATTAGGAGAGTTTTAGAATGACAGTGCTATGGGTGGCCGCTGTCATCGCTCTGGCGTGTCTGAATGTGATTCAATTCATAATGAAAAAGAAGCGGGACGGGAATCTGGCTTACACGGCTGACCAGCTTAGCTACATGCTCAGCCGGGATTCGGCAGGACAAATTTTGCTTCCTACAGACGATCATTCGCTCAAAGGCTTGCTTGTTAACATCAATCTTATCGTTGAGAATCGTCAGCAGATCAGCGCCCAATTTGCCAAAACAGAGCAATCCATGAAGCGGATGCTGACCAATATGTCGCACGACCTGAAAACGCCGTTAACGGTCATTCTCGGTTATATCGAAGCCATTCAAAGTGACCCGAACATGCCGGACGAAGAGCGGGAAAGATTGCTGGAGAAGCTCCGCCAGAAAACGAATGAACTCATTCAGATGATCAACTCCTTTTTTGATTTAGCGAAATTAGAATCTGAAGATAAAGAGATTCCGATCACCAAAGTACATATGAACGACATATGCAAACGAAATATCCTGCACTATTATGACGCTGTTCAGTCAAAAGGCTTTCAAGCAGCCATCGATATCCCGGATACGCCGGTGTATGCGCAGGCGAATGAAGAGGCTCTGGACAGAATTCTGCAAAACCTATTGTCCAATGCGATTCAATATGGCGCGGCCGGCAAGTTAATCGGGCTGACGCTGTCTTATGATGAGAGGAACATCGCCATCACCGTATGGGATCGCGGGAAAGGGATTAGTGAAACCGATCAGCAGCGGGTGTTTGAGAGGCTGTACACACTGGAAGAATCCAGAAATAAAGCATTTCAAGGAAGCGGCCTGGGTTTAACCATCACAAAACGGCTTACAGAAAAAATGGGAGGCACCATATCCGTCCAAAGCAAGCCGTACGAACGGACTGCATTTACGATCACATTGAAACGCATGACATATTAATCGTAAGAATTTCTTAAGGTTTGAGAAATAAAAATGACAGGGCTCGCCGCTACAATAGAAAACAGGAAAAGAGAGGGAAGGAGAAACAAAGTTGACTTATATCGTACAAACAAACGGATTGACCAAAACATATCAGGGCAAAGAGGTCGTCTCCAATGTCAGCATGCATATTAAAAAAGGCGAAATTTATGGCTTTCTCGGCCCGAATGGCGCGGGTAAAACAACCATTATGAAAATGCTGACGAGTCTTGTCAAACCGACAAGCGGAGAAATCAGCATCCTTGGGAACAAGTTCACCCACACGTCATATGAGGTGCTGGGGAACATCGGCAGCATGATTGAATATCCGATTTTTTATGAAAACCTGACAGCTGAAGAAAATTTAGATCTGCATTGTGAATATATGGGATACCACAATAAAAAAGCCATACAAGAAGTGCTGGATATGGTGAATTTAAAACAAATCGACAAAAAACCCGTCAAAACCTTTTCCCTCGGGATGAAGCAGCGCCTTGGAATTGCGCGTGCCATCCTCACGAAGCCGGACCTGCTCATTTTGGATGAGCCGGTGAATGGTCTTGACCCTATCGGCATTAAAAAGATCAGGCAATTGTTTCAAGTGCTGAGCAAAGAGTACGGTATGACGCTGCTGATCTCAAGCCACTTGCTGGGTGAAATCGAACAAATCGCGGACACAATCGGCGTCATTCGGGACGGCAGACTGCTTGAAGAGGTATCAATGGAGGATGTCAGGGTCAGAACACTGAATACATCGAGCTTGTTACATCGAATCAGACAAAGGCCTGCTTTGTGCTGGAGAAAGAGCTGCAATTAACCAACTTTAAAATTTTAAATGAGAAAACAATCCGAATTTACGAAGCTGAAGCCTCTCAGGCTGCTATATCCAAAGCGCTGATTTTAAATGATGTAGACATTGAATCATTGAACAGAAAGTATACGTCGCTAGAGGATTATTTTATCAAATTGATCAACGGCAATAGCATCAGTGCGTAAAGGAGGAGAGACACGTTGATGAATTTGATCAGAATCGAATTAAGAAAAATGAAAATGGGCTGGTATATCAGAGGTGCCCTCATTGCCAACGTGATCATTATGGGCTTTATGTGGTTGATCAGTTATTCCGAAAAAGCCGATGGCGGGGTTTCGTTCCAAAGTACGGATGAAGCATTCCTCATCATCGGCACCTTCGTCAGAGCGGTATTTATCGTATTTGGCGCTGTGCTGATCGTAAAATTGGTGATTTCGGAATATAAAAACAAAACCATTCTTGTGATGTTCACGTACCCGATCAGCCGTAAAAAGCTGCTCACCGCTAAGCTCATGATCGCGGGCGGACTGACGTTTATCACGATTTTACTTTCAAATATACTCATAGCCGCCGGTTTCTTTTGGCTGAACTCGATCTACCATTTCATACCGGGAGAGCTTACTTCCGAGATCATTTCTCAACAGGCGGTCAAAATGGCGGTTTTCGCTTTTGGCGCCGCTGGAACCAGTTTAGTTCCCATCTTTTTTGGGATGCGTAGACACTCGGTTCCGGCGACCATCATTTCATCTGTAGTAATTGTGATGCTCATCAGCTCAACAAGTCCGGGCTTCTCGATTTCATCTGTTGTGTATATCCCGTTATCGTTAGCGGCATTTGGTTTATTCTTTTCCTACATGGCGATCAGGAATGCGGACAAGCAGGATGCGTAAACAAAGGCGCCCAATATGTATAAAAGGCCGATGCTGTCAGCACCGGCCTTTCCATTATGAGTCTGTTCTTGTTTCAAGATAATGCTTCTTGCCAATCTCTTTGCTCATCATATAGAAATGGAAGCAATATTCACCGATTGCCATGACGATCGCGCCGAATAAAGCCGCCAATGCAACTTCACCGCCAGTCATCCCCAGGGAAAGCGGCATGCCCATCAGCCAGATCACAAGAAAGGCCAAGCCAAAATCAGCCAAAGTTGCAATCATATTATTCCATCTCGGCAATACATAAAGATCGCCCAGCAAATAAGAAATAACCCCTAACACAATCGTCATTAGCAGCGTATCACCAAACGTGAAACCAAAGCCCAGACCAAGCACCAGATACAACACAATAATCGTCATAATACCTTTAATAGCGAGCGCTTTCACATGTGTCATTACAATTCCTCCTTTTGTCATTTGATTTGTTATGTATAATTCCTCAAATGTAAAAAGTTAAACCTTATTTCTTTTCGGAGGCGGGTGCAAATCTGCTGGGGAGGGGTCAATGATGTGAATCCAGGAATTGAGGCTGCGGCGCTTCGACAGCGGAAATGTGAAGCTTGTATCGCACCGGACGCTGCTTTGACGCCCAACAGCCCATTATGTTTGCTGTTTTTAGATGAATTAATTTAAAAACTTCTCCTGTCCCTCCGTCATCACTTTTGAAGTAATGAAATATGATGAAAAGAGATCAAGGGGAGGTGACGTGATGGCGGTCGTGAGAGCAACGAGTGCGGATGTCGATCTGATGGCAAGGCTGCTCAGAGCGGAAGCGGAAGGCGAAGGCAAGCAGGGAATGCTGCTTGTCGGCAACGTAGGAATTAATCGGCTGCGGGCGAATTGCTCAGATTTTAAAGGCCTCCGCACCATCAGGCAGATGATTTATCAGCCACACGCGTTTGAGGCTGTGACTCATGGATATTTTTATCAAAGGGCGCGAGATAGCGAGCGTGCCCTTGCACGGCGGTCGATTAACGGTGAAAGACGCTGGCCGGCAAAATTTAGTTTGTGGTACTTCAGGCCGGAGGGAGACTGTCCAGCCCAGTGGTATAACCAGCCGTTTGTGGCCAGATTTAAGTCACACTGCTTTTATCAGCCGACGGCGGAGACGTGTGAAAATGTATATAACACATTTTAGAGACAGGACACCGTTCAAATTGAACGGTGTTTTTATTTGAAAAGATGCAATGGAAAATATTCCTGTGAGATAATCGAAGAAAAAAGAGCTGACGGAGATGACAGAATGGCAACAATTGACCTGCAAAAGAAAAGTGTAAAGATCGTACTGGAGAAAAAGCAGTTAACGAAGGTGACGGCTCGTGTCGGACTGGTTCTTGATATGACGGGATCGATGAGACCGCTCTACAAAAACGGGACGGTTCAAAATGTGGTGGAGCGGATTTTGGCAGTGGCTGATCAGTTTGATGATAACGGTTTGCTGGATGTATGGGTGTATGATAATGAATTTTCCCGATTAAAGCCAGTTTCAGAAAAGGATTTTTCGGGCTATGTCGATCGTGAAATTTTAAATAATGACCGCTTGCATAAATTCGGCAGAAATGATGAGCCGCCAGTCATGAAGGACGTGCTGTGCAAATATGTTGCGGAGGAACCGAGCTCGTATCCTGCTTTCATTGTTTTTATCAATGACGGGGGCTGTAAAAAGTCAATCAAACCGATAATTGAAGCTTCTTCTGATAAACCGGTGTTCTGGCAGTTTGTCGGCATCGGAAACGGAAACTTTGATTTTCTCAATAAACTGGATACGTTAGAAGGGCATGTCATTGATAACACGAACTTCCTGCATATCGAAGAGATTGACCGCATTTCTGATGATGAGCTTTATGATGCTCTGCTTGCTGAATTTCCATTTTGGCTGAAAGAAGCGAAGGAAAAAGGGATTGTAAGAGAACAAGAGCCTCCTGCTGAAAAGCCGAAAAAGAAGGGCTTTTTCAGCAGATTGTTTTCGAAATAACTGATAAGGCACTGAGCCATTCTGCGAAATGGCTCGGTGTTTTTGTTTTTTTAAGATCATGTGAAGAAAAATAGTCCGAATGGGCGGCTTGCAAACGACAGGATATGCAGAAAACGCGTCATTCAGCCAGCTTTCGGCATGTTTCAGCGGCAGGCTTGTGAGGGAAGACCTGTTTTTAATGTTCAGCGCTTACAATCGGTTCACACTTCTTCACAGTCGTTTAACAATGATTTCCTATAATGGAGACGATCAATGAGGAGAGAGGGGATCTTGAATGGCATACGACAGTCGTTTTGATGAATGGGTACAGAAACTGAAAGAGGAAAGCTTTCAAAACAATACGTTTGACCGCCGTAAATTTATTCAAGGAGCGGGGAAGATTGCAGGACTTTCTCTTGGATTAACGATTGCCCAGTCGGTTGGGGCCTTTGAAGTAAATGCTGCGCCTAAATTCTCAAGCTATCCGTTTACATTAGGGGTAGCGTCAGGTGATCCGCTTTCTGACAGTGTCGTGCTTTGGACGCGCCTGGCACCTGATCCGCTGAATGGCGGGGGAATGCCGAAGCAAGCAGTGCCTGTCAAATGGGAGGTCGCAAAGGATGAGCATTTCCGCAAAATCGTAAGAAAAGGCACTGAAATGGCTAAACCGAGTCTTGCCCATTCCGTTCATGTGGAAGCGGACGGGCTTGAGCCAAACAAAGTGTACTATTACCGTTTCAAAACCGGCCATGAACTAAGCCCTGTCGGAAAAACAAAAACACTGCCTGCCCCTGGCGCCAATGTGCCGCAAATGACCTTTGCATTTGCTTCCTGCCAGCAATATGAGCACGGATATTATACGGCCTACAAGCATATGGCAAAGGAAAAGCTTGATCTTGTCTTCCATCTCGGTGATTACATATATGAATACGGTCCAAATGAATATGTATCAAAAACAGGCAATGTCCGCACGCACAACAGCGCGGAAATCATTACGCTGCAAGACTATCGGAACCGTCACGCTCAATACCGTTCTGACGCCAATCTTAAAGCTGCACATGCGGCATTCCCTTGGGTTGTAACTTGGGATGACCATGAAGTTGAAAACAACTATGCCAATAAAATACCGGAAAAAGGACAGTCGGTTGAAGCATTCGTGCTCCGCCGCGCGGCAGCATACCAGGCATACTATGAACATATGCCGCTCCGCATTTCCTCTTTGCCGAATGGCCCAGATATGCAGCTGTACCGGCACTTTACGTACGGAAACCTGGCGTCCTTCAATGTGCTTGATACCCGCCAGTACAGGGACGACCAAGCCAATAACGACGGCAATAAGCCGCCTTCTGATGAATCGCGCAATCCGAATCGGACCCTGCTTGGAAAAGAACAGGAGCAGTGGCTCTTCAACAATTTGGGCAGCTCGACTGCCCACTGGAATGTGCTGGCGCAGCAGATTTTCTTTGCCAAGTGGAATTTCGGGACAAGCGCAAGCCCGATCTACAGCATGGATTCGTGGGACGGCTATCCGGCTCAGCGCGAACGGGTGATCAATTTCATTAAAAGCAAAAATCTGAATAATGTTGTCGTACTGACAGGTGATGTACACGCAAGCTGGGCATCGAATTTGCATGTCGATTTCGAGAAGACAAGTTCAAAAATATTCGGAGCCGAATTTGTCGGAACCTCGATCACATCCGGAGGAAACGGCGCCGATAAGCGGGCGGATACGGACCAAATTTTAAAAGAAAATCCGCACATCAAGTTCTTTAACGACTATCGCGGATATGTCCGCTGTACAGTGACGCCTCACCAGTGGAAAGCCGATTATCGGGTGATGCCGTTTGTGACCGAGCCGGGCGCAGCCATTTCCACGCGGGCTTCATTCGTTTACCAGAAAGACCAAACTGGGTTGAGAAAGGTATCATCCACAACAATCCAAGGCGGGGTGAAGCAATCCGATGAGGTCGAAGAGGATCGTTTCTTTGCGCACAACAAAGCCCACGAAAAACAAATGATTAAGAAGCGGGCAAAAATCACGAATTAAGGAGTGGAAATTATGTTTTCAAACATTGGAATACCGGGCTTGATTCTGATCTTCGTCATCGCCCTCATTATTTTTGGCCCTTCCAAGCTGCCGGAAATCGGGCGTGCCGCCGGACGGACACTGCTGGAATTTAAAAGCGCCACAAAATCACTTGTGTCTGGTGATGAAAAAGAAGAGAAATCAGCTGAGCTGACAGCGGTAAAGCAGGACAAAAACGCGGGCTGAATGCTGATGAGGCAGACACCGGGTCTGCCTCTTTTTTTATGAAAGGGAGGGCTTTTTTGAATGGATAAAAAAGAAACCCATTTGATCGGGCATTTAGAAGAGCTTCGCCGCCGGATTATCGTAACCCTCGCGGCATTTTTTCTATTTCTCATCACGGCTTTTTTGTTCGTACAGGACATTTATGACTGGCTAATCAGGGATTTGGATGGAAAGCTGGCTGTGCTTGGGCCGAGTGAAATCCTCTGGGTGTATATGATGCTTTCCGGCATTTGTGCCATTGCGGCTTCTATCCCTGTTGCCGCGTACCAGCTGTGGCGTTTCGTTGCACCGGCGCTGACGAAAACGGAGCGCAAGGTGACGCTCATGTACATACCAGGTTTATTTGCGTTGTTTTTGGCGGGCATCTCCTTCGGATACTTTGTCTTGTTTCCGATCGTGCTCAGCTTTTTGACTCATTTATCCTCCGGCCACTTTGAAACGATGTTTACGGCTGACCGCTACTTTCGGTTTATGGTGAATTTGAGCCTGCCGTTCGGCTTCTTGTTTGAGATGCCCTTGGTGGTGATGTTTTTAACAAGGCTGGGCATCTTAAATCCTTACAGACTGGCCAAAGCGAGAAAGCTGTCCTATTTTCTGCTGATTGTCGTATCTATATTGATTACACCGCCTGATTTTATTTCTGATTTTCTCGTGATGATCCCGCTTCTTGTCCTGTTTGAAGTGAGTGTCACCCTATCGGCGTTTGTCTACAAAAAGAGGCTGAGGGAAGAAACAGCGGCGGCCGCTTAGTGCAGCGTACCGCCCGGTGACTTCACATCCTCATCATATTGTGCGGCCGTAACAGCGGCGATTCTCAATGCCCGGACAATCGTGTCCAGGCTGAGGCTCGGCGCTGTTTTGTCGATTGTTTGCTGCGGAATGTAAGGAATATGAATAAAACCGCCGCGAATGTGCGGGGATGTCCGGCTAATGTGATCCATTAACCCGTAGAACAAATAGTTGCATACAAAGGTCCCCGCTGTGTAGGAAACCGCAGCTGGAATGCCGTGTTCCTTCATCTTAGCAGTTATTCGTTTCACGGGAAGCCCTGTCCAGTAAGCGGCGGGCCCATCTGGAGAAATCTCTTCATCAATCGGCTGATGTCCTTCGTTATCGGGGATTCGCGCATCTGCAAGATTGATCGCCACCCGTTCCGGTGTAATCTGCATCCGTCCTCCTGCTTGGCCGACACAAATCACGATATCCGGCTGATGTGTTTGAATGGCTTGGCGCAGAGTGTCCAGAGCGGATCTAAAGACAGTAGGAATTTGTTCCGCTGTAATAATGGCTTCTTCCGTCTCGAAGCCATTAAGCCGTTTCGCCGCTTCCCATGATGGATTGACGGTTTCTTTGTCAAAAGGGTCAAAGCCAGTGATCAGCACTTTTTTTCTCATTCTCCCATCTCCTTTTTCTTTTATTCTATTGTTTATTTATGGGTTTTTCATCAAAATAATGTAAAGGAGTGAATCATAATGGAGCATTTGCCGCAGCAGTATCGTCATTTATTCCCAACCTTGCAGACGCATACGATGCTTGCCAGCTGTTCTCAGAGCGCTTTGGCAGAGCCTGTATCAAGGGCGATCCAGGATTATCATGATAGCCTGTTGTATATGGGGACGAACTGGAAAGAAGCGATCGAAAAAACAGAGTTTGCGAGAAACGAGTTTGCAAAGCTGATCGGGGCTGAACCGGATGAAGTGGCGATTGTGCCGTCAGTTTCTGATGCGCTGGTTTCTGTAGCATCGTCCTTAACTGCATTTGGAAAGAAGCACGTTGTATATACAGATATGGATTTTCCGGCGGTGCCTCATGTTTGGCAGGCACACTCCGATTATACCGTATCCGTCATTCCATCAATAGACGGCGTGCTGCCGCTTGAACAATATGAAACGCATATTTCGGATGAAACAGTACTGACGTGTGTTCCTCACGTTCATTATCGTGACGGCTATGTTCAGGATATAAAAGCGATTGCCGAGATTTCTCAGAGAAAGGGCTCTTTATTGTTTGTAGATGCTTATCAATCAGCCGGGCATATTCCCATTGATGTGAAGGAATGGGGCGTAGATATGCTGGCAGCAGGCACCCGGAAGTATTTGCTCGGCATACCGGGTGTGGCGTTTCTTTATGTGAGAAAGGAGCTGGCTGACGCACTGAAGCCGAAAGCATCAGCTTGGTTCGGAAGAGAGAGCGGATTTGATGGGGCTTATGCAAAAGACGCGCGCCGTTTTCAAACGGGCACCCCAGCTTTTATCAGCGTATACGCAGCTGCAGCGGCTTTATCGCTGCTGAATCATATTGGGGTTTCTCATATCAGGGATCATGTGAAAACGATCTGTGCCGATGCAGTTCAATATGCCGCTGAAAAAGGCCTGCAGCTGGCGGCGGCACAAGGTGGGGATCAGCCGGGCATGGTTGCGATCCGGGATGAGCGGGCATCGGAAACGGCGGCGTTGCTGAAGAAGAAAAAAGTGATTTGCGCGCCGCGGGAAAAAGTTATCCGTCTCGCTCCCCATTTTTATAATACGAAGGAGGAAATGCGGCACGCGATTGATGAAATCGCGGCGAAAACGATCCACAAGTAAACATGAAAAATCCCCTGAACATTAGTCAGGGGATTTTCATATTAATGATCTACCTTCACGCGCTTCATAAAGAAAGCGCCAATCAAACCGATAATGGCAACAATCATTGCAAACACAAATGCGTGCTGTACACCCGCTGTCAAAGCTTGCGGGATGACTGCCGGATCGGCAGGGTTTTTAACTGTACTCATATAATCATGCTGGCCTGCAGCCATAATGCTGACCGCAACCGCTGTTCCGATAGCGCCAGCCATTTGCTGCAGCGTGTTCATAATGGCGGTGCCGTCTGGATAAAATTCACGCGGCAGTTGGTTTAAACCGTTTGTCTGTGCAGGCATCATGATCATAGAAATCCCGATCATCAAGCAGGTGTGCAGGATGATAATCAGCACAGCTGTTGAAGTGGTCGTGACATTTGAGAAGAACCATAGTACAACGGTGACAATCACAAATCCCGGAATGACAAGCCATTTCGGCCCGTATTTATCGAACAAGCGGCCTGTAACAGGGGACATAAATCCATTTAAAATACCGCCCGGCAAGAGAACAAGACCAGATGCAAATGCAGTCAGGACTAAGCCGCCTTGCAGATACATCGGCAGAAGCAGCATAGATGACAGAATGACCATCATACAAATGAACACCATGATCACACCCAAAATAAACATCGGGTATTTGAACGCACGGAGGTTCATCATCGGCTGCTTCATTGTCAGCTGGCGGATTGAAAATAGGATAAGGCCGACAACGCCGACAATCAGCGACACGATAACAGTCGGGCTGGACCATCCCCCGGAGCCTTCACCCGCGTTGCTGAATCCGAACACAATGCCGCCGAAGCCAATCGTCGACAGGATGATAGACAATACATCGATTTTCGGCTTTGTCGTTTCAGATACATTCTGCATATATGCGATACCGAAAACAAGCGCCAGCACAAGGAACGGAAGAGAGATCCAGAAAATCCAGTGCCAGTTGAGATGCTCCAGAACCAATCCTGAGAAAGTTGGGCCGATGGCGGGCGCGAACATAATGACAAGACCGATCGTTCCCATTGCGGCGCCCCGTTTATGAGGCGGGAAAATCACCAAGATTGTGTTAAACATCAGCGGCAGTAAAAGACCGGTTCCAAGTGCCTGAACGATCCTTGCCGCCAATAAAAACGGGAAGCTTGGCGCGAGTGCCGCGATCAAGGTTCCTATAATTGAAAAGATAAGTGACACGGTAAATAGCTGTCTTGTTGTGAACCACTGCAACAGCAGTCCTGAAACAGGAACAAGGATACCGAGTACAAGCAGGTAGCCCGTCGTTAACCATTGGACGGTTGCCGCTGTAATGTTCAATTCCTTCATAAGGTCGGTTAACGCAATATTCAGCGCTGTTTCACTGAACATGCCGATAAAACCGGCCAACAGCAAGGAAATCATAATCGGCATCACTTTGTATTGCTGAGATGCTTTAGCTGTTGTTTCCAAAATCATTTCCCCTCTCTATCAACTGCATGTAGTATGTCGTTTTTTTATCTCTTCAGCAGGTCAGGAATGCAGCTGGAGATATGAAGGAGCGGCGTACTGTTTTTTGCCGTCAAAGATAAAAGGATGCCACCTTCAATCATCGCGTTAACCACAGTGCTGGCTTCTTTTGCACGGCTCTCGCTGCAGCCAGTCTGCCGCAGTTTTTCCTCATACACAGAGGCCCATTCTTTGTAGGCTTCATGACAGGCTTCGCGCAACGGTTCGCTTTTCAATGACGTCTCAGCCGCTAGCAAGCCCACAGGCAAGCCTTCAATGTCTTCCGTACATGAAAACTGGCAGGAGAGCTCCTTCAAAAAGGCTTGAATGCCTTCCGCTGGATCGGTATAGGCTTCCATGCAGTCCGCGATTTTCAGACGGATATACTCCTTCATCTCATTCACGGCTTCGATCGCAAGCTGTTCTTTACCCCCGGGAAAGTGGTAGTAAAGAGAGCCTTTAGGCGCGCCGCTTTCCTTTATAATCTGGTTCAGCCCCGTGCCGTAATACCCCTGCAGCTGAAAAAGCCGGGTAGCTGCCGAAAGGATTTTCTCACGGGAATCTCCATAACTCATAACATTCCCACCTTACTGAATTGCAATCAAAAATATAGTGACTGGTCTATTATCTTGATTCAATCATCAATTGTCAAGAAAAATTCATTGTATGAAAAGACAAAAAAAGAAGGATATGACAACAAAAAATACTGAGAGAAAAGCTGACTGATCTTTTGACTGAATAGATAAAATGTACAATGATTAATCATCATATGGATGTAAGGAGAGAAATAGATGAAAAAACAACGAATGCTCGTACTTTTTACCGCACTATTGTTTGTTTTTACCGGATGTTCACATTCTCCTGAAACAAAAGAATCCCCGAAAGAAAAAACGCAGACACAAAAAGTCTCTTCGGCTTCTGCCTCTGAAAAAAAGGATCTGCCAAACATTAGAATTTTAGCGACAGGAGGCACGATAGCTGGTGCCGATCAATCGAAAACCTCAACAACTGAATATAAAGCAGGTGTTGTCGGCGTTGAATCACTGATCGAGGCAGTTCCAGAAATGAAAGACATTGCAAACGTCAGCGGCGAGCAGATTGTTAACGTCGGCAGCACAAATATTAATAATAAAATATTGCTGAAGCTGGCGAAACGCATCAACCACTTGCTCGCTTCAGATGATGTAGACGGAATCGTCGTGACTCATGGAACAGATACATTGGAGGAAACCGCTTATTTTTTGAATCTTACCGTGAAAAGTGATAAATCGGTTGTTATTGTCGGTTCGATGAGACCTTCCACAGCCATCAGCGCTGATGGGCCTTCTAACCTGTACAATGCAGTGAAAGTGGCAGGTGCCCCTGAGGCAAAAGGGAAAGGGACGCTTGTTGTTCTTAACGACCGGATTGCCTCAGCCCGATATGTCACCAAAACAAACACAACCACAACAGATACATTTAAATCAGAAGAAATGGGCTTCGTCGGAACAATTGCAGATGATATCTATTTTAATAATGAGATTACTCGTAAGCATACGAAGGACACGGATTTCTCGGTTTCTAATCTTGATGAGCTGCCGCAGGTTGACATTATCTATGGATACCAAAATGACGGAAGCTACCTGTTTGACGCTGCTGTAAAAGCCGGAGCAAAGGGGATTGTATTTGCCGGTTCTGGGAACGGGTCTTTATCTGACGCAGCCGAAAAAGGGGCGGACAGCGCAGTCAAAAAAGGCGTCACAGTGGTGCGCTCTACCCGCACGGGAAATGGTGTCGTCACACCAAACCAAGACTATGCGGAAAAGGACTTGCTGGCATCGAACTCTTTAAACCCCCAAAAAGCACGGATGTTGCTGATGCTTGCGCTTACCAAAACAAATGATCCTCAAAAAATCCAAGCTTATTTCAATGAGTATTGAAGAAAAGAAGGCGAATAAGCCTTCTTTTTTTGGCTTTTTAGGACCAATAATGACCTCTGAATCTTAAAATTTCTTTAAAAATAAGCCAAAATTACCCTTTACTTAATTAATTTGGTAACGTAATATAATTGAAGAATTTGTTACAAAAAAAGGAGGATATTATGAAATTTGTAAAAAGAAGGATCATTGCACTTGTAACAATTTTGATGCTGTCTGTTACATCGCTGTTTGCGTTGCAGCCGTCAGTAAAAGCCGCTGAACACAATCCAGTCGTTATGGTTCACGGCATTGGAGGGGCATCATTCAATTTTGCGGGAATTAAGAGCTATCTCGTATCTCAGGGCTGGTCGCGGGACAAGCTGTATGCAGTTGATTTTTGGGACAAGACAGGCACAAATTATAACAATGGACCGGTATTATCACGATTTGTGCAAAAGGTTTTAGATGAAACGGGTGCGAAAAAAGTGGATATTGTCGCTCACAGTATGGGGGGCGCGAACACACTTTACTACATAAAAAATCTGGACGGCGGAAATAAAGTTGCAAACGTCGTGACGCTTGGCGGCGCGAACCGTTTGACGACAGGCAAGGCGCTTCCGGGAACAGATCCAAATCAAAAGATTTTATACACATCCATTTACAGCAGTGCCGATATGATTGTCATGAATTACTTATCAAGATTAGATGGTGCTAGAAACGTTCAAATCCATGGCGTTGGACACATCGGCCTTCTGTACAGCAGCCAAGTCAACAGCCTGATTAAAGAAGGGCTGAACGGCGGGGGCCAGAATACGAATTAATGAAAAACAAAACCTTGAAGAATGCTATTCTTCAAGGTTATTCTGCTTTCAGCACAATGGTTTTCGCAGCCATATCATGAACGGTTTGTTTTTTCTTCGTAAATGCGGCAGTCAAATAGATCAGGCGGGAGAACACATGCACCCACGCTATCAGGTAACGGACAATGGCTTGCGGGAAGGATATTTTTTTATATGTTTCGTCCCTCACGATTTGCAGCCCGATGATTTTTTTGCCCAGTGTGCCCTTCCAATTTGTCAGCGGCATCAGCAAAGGGTACACAATCAGCATCAATATGGCGACAATAATGACACCGGCGGACCCATCGCCAAACGTAAATCCGGCTGCCAAAATCACTGCTGCGGCAATGATTACATCAAGTAAAAGAGCGCAGGCGCGCAGCATGAAACCAGCTAGTTCCAATAGAAACACTCCTTAAAATGTTAAATAAACACCTAATGATTGTAAAAAAGAAGGGCCTAAAGTGGGAATAGGTGATAAGCCTTAAATCACAAAAGTTGGTGAAAATGTCATAGGTAAATTGGCATAATCAGCCAGCTTATCACATTACCAAATTCTTTTTTAGCCCGAAACCAAGCCCTCAGAAGTTATTTTTGTTAAAATAGAAAAGTTACAACAGAATTCGGAGGGTTTATTGTGGGAAAAGTGAAACGAAATGCCCCTTGCCCATGCGGCAGCGGCAAGAAATATAAAAAATGCTGCGGAAGTAAAGTTGTCGACTTCCCGGCGGAACTAGCGGCAAAAGAAGCGAAACAAATTCAGGAAGACTTAGTGGAGTATGCCTTCACAGTACATAGAGAAAGCATTTCAGGCTTTATCAACCAGCATGATTTTCTTTCTGCTATGGACAGACAGACGAAAGACATCAGCGTATTTAACTTAGGAATCTGGGGAATCTTCTTCCACCCGCTTGCTGGTGAGAAGACAATCTTCGAAGAGTACCTTCAGAAAAAAGGCGATTCGATCACTCGTCCGAAAACGCGTGAGATCGTAGAATCATGGCAGAGCATGACGCCTGCTTTATTGCTGCTGAAGGACCTGAAGGAAGGCATCATTCACTTTGAAGATGTCATTACGGCAAAACAATTCGAAGTGGAAATGGACGCCAGCAATCAAGACCTTCCTCCAGTGGGAAGCCTGATTCTTGGATACCCAATCCACGAAGCGGAAAAAGCAGAATTCTTCATGCAGTTCACGATCTTCCCGGTGAAGAGAACAGAAGCGCTGATCAGCAAGGTGAAGAAATATGCGGATGCCGCTGTGAAGGACGGCAAAACGCCGGAGGACTTCATGAAGCAGGAATTCAACAACGTTCTGTTCGCGTTGTTAGCTGAGAAAGATGAAGAGCCACAAGCAGAGAAAGCGGAAGTAAGCACTGTTGAGTGGGCAAATGACTTGGAGAAAGAAACCGCTGCGGCTATTGAAGAAGGCATGAGCGGGGAAGAGTATCCGACTGAATTGATCCCAGCTGTTATTGACATCTGGAAAACATTCTGCGAGAAAAAATCACCTGTCATCAGAAAGCCGGAAGCTTTTGCGGCGGCAGTTGAATATTATGTAAACGCAATTTCTCTTAACGGCGCGTCCGTTTCCCAGGCTAAACTGGCGAAAAAATACGGCGTTAGCGCATCAACGATTTCCAGCCGTTACAAAGAAATTGAAAGCACGCTGCAAGATGAAGCAGATCGTTTTGCACAAGCGTTATCCTCATAATGGAAAAAACCTTGAAAAGCCAGGCTTTTCAAGGTTTTTTTATTTCTGAAACGGAATTTTGATTTCTAACCGGAAGACGGGGTGGCGGTAGGTAAAATCCAGCCTGCCAAAAGCGCTCTTCACCAGTTTTTGAATGATATATGTGCCCATGCCTTCATGAGCGCCGTTTTTCGTTGAGCGGCCAAACGATTGATAAATTGTATCGAGCACTTTTGGGTCCATCCCGGGAGTGCTGTTTTCACAAGTCAGTACATAAAGTCCGCTGCGCAGTGAAGTTTCCAGTTTAATCTCTGCTTTTTCTCGGGCCTCCGCTGCGCTGTCGAGCGCATTTTCTAATATGTTGCCGACCAAGCTGACCTGATCAGCAGGCGAAAACGGAAGGGAAGAAAGCGGTGTATGCATATGCAGCGAAACACTCACATTCGAGGCGCGGGCTTTTTCTAAAAAATCATAAAGCACCCCTGCAACGTACGCGTTCTCTCCTTTCAAAAAACGGTCATATTGGCTGTATTGATCCGCCCAGTTTTGAATATATGCTTGTGTATCTGCCTTGGGCTGAGCTGATTTGATTGCAGTGATATGTTTCATTGTGTCATGATTCCGGCTTCTGACATCAATCAGCATTTGATTGGCGTGCTGTTCAGCTTGAGTCAGCTTATCAATTTGATCAGAAAGCCTTGCCTGCAAAGCAGACTGTCCGATACGGAGCCCTTCACACCCTGCAAATATCGCGATTACACATAATACCGGCATGATGTCTGTGCCAATCAACACTACTCCCGCCGACATCACTTGAATCACAGCAATCCACGCACAAAGCCCTGAGGAACAGTGTTTCCACACCCGCTTCGTATTCCAAATGTACAATCCTGCAGCAGCTGCGCCTAAAGCAGCGGCGAGCCAAGAGGCGGCTGTGCTGTGTGAAAAAGCAGCAGCTCCCTGATAACATATGAAACTAAATAAAATCAGATAAAGACATTGAAAAAGGGTAATCACGTACTAAACTCCTCAAAAATAGTAGTTTTGAAAATAATCAAGCTGCTGCTTAGTGATCATCGCTTTTTTAGACGTTCCCTCAAAGGAAACTGTGAATGAATGCTTGGTATAAGCGGAAAAATGCTTTATGTAATGAATGTTGATAATAAAGGAACGATGCGAACGAAGAAAATCCTTTTCGGGCAGGTCGCCTTTAATATCATTTAATGTTTGATACGTTTGCACCTCTTCGGCGGTTGTCACAATCGTCGTCGAACGTCCCGTCCGTTCTGCGAAAATAATATCCTTCTTTTGCAGGACGTGCATTTCAGACTTTTGCTTTATCAATATACGCCCATTCAAACTCGTTTCCGTTTTCTTTTTCAAGTAGCGGTCGAAGGAAGCGGCCAGACGGTCGGCATAGTACGGCTTCATAATATAATCATGGACGTTCAGGTCAAAGGCGTGAACCGCATAACCGCCGTGACCGGTAACAAAAATCACATCCACATCAAGTGAATGGGATTTGATCAAATCAGCAAGCTCGTAGCCAGACATATGGGGCATCTCGATATCGGCAAGCAGCAGATCAATGTCTCCGTTCTTTACCCGCCTGTAGGCTTCCTTCGCTGAATCGGTGGAAAAGACAATTTCGACGTCCTGCATTCTGGACACGATCGCTTCTAACTTCTCTAAATCTACTCGATAATCATCTACAAGTCCGACTTTTACCATTATCATTCCCCTAGTTACATAGAATCATCTTTATTCTATCCCATTTCGCGACATAAAAAGAACTCTTCGCGACAACTTTATCCAACTAATCCAGCTTTTCGTATATAGTCATTACTAGAAATAAAGATAAGGGAGATTGTGACATGATTACACTGACCGATTGCAGCCGCAGGTTTCAGGATAAGAAAAAAGTAGTCAAAGCGGTGCGAGATGTAAGCTTAACAATTGAAAAAGGAGAAGTCGTCGGCATTCTCGGAGAAAACGGTGCCGGCAAAACGACGATGCTGAGAATGATTGCTTCCTTGCTTGAACCATCACAGGGTGTAATCACAGTAGACGGCTTTGACACGGTCAAGCAGCCGGCTGAGGTCAAACAAAGAATCGGTGTCTTATTCGGAGGAGAAACCGGGCTTTACGACAGGATGACCGCTAAAGAAAATCTCCAATACTTCGGCAGGCTGTATGGGCTGAACCGCCACGAGATCAAAGCAAGAATAGAAGATTTATCGAAACGGTTCGGCATGCGCGATTATATGAACCGGAGAGTGGGCGGGTTTTCTAAAGGCATGAGGCAGAAAGTCGCCATTGCCAGAGCGCTGATTCACGATCCGGACATCATTTTATTTGATGAGCCGACAACTGGGCTTGATATTACGTCAAGCAACATCTTCCGCGAATTTATACAGCAGCTCAAAAGAGAACAAAAAACGATTCTTTTCTCCAGCCACATTATGGAGGAAGTGCAGGCGCTCTGTGACAGTGTCATCATGATTCACAGCGGAGAGGTGATTTACCGAGGGGCGCTTGAATCACTATACGAGAGCGAGCGCAGTGAGGATTTGAATTACATCTTTATGTCTAAGCTTGTCAGGGGGATTTCTTAAATGCTGAGCCATATTTATAAAAAAGAAATGATCGACGCTTTACGCGACAGAAAAACGATATTACTCACAATCTTAGTGCCGATGATTATGATGCTTGGACTTGTCTTTTTTTATGAAAGCATGCTGTCCGACAAAGGGGAGCAGTACACGCTGGCTGTCGGCCATTCGCTTCCGCCCGCACTGGAAAGCAAGCTTAATGAGATTGACGAAATCAGCGTAAAAACATTTGCAAAGCCTGAAGAGGCAGTTGATGAAGGAAAAGCAGATGCCTATCTGAACGTCCCGAAAGAGTTCGACTCATATGTCAACAGCATGACACCTTTTAAGGTTGATGTTTACGGCAATTCAATCGATCAAGGGTCGTCAAATGCCATGCAGCTTGTGCAGTCTGCCTTAGATCAGTACAAAAATGAAATTGTGCAGCAACGTTTAACAAATAAGCATATTGATCAATCGGTGATCCAGCCGTTTACAATTCAGCAAAAGGAAGCGGATGAGGAGAAAGGGACTTCCGCTATTATGCTTTCCGCCATTCTGCCCATGCTGATTCTGACTTCCATTGTTTCCGGCGCAATGCCGATCGCTCTTGATATCATGGCCGGTGAAAAGGACCGAAAGTCAATCGAGGCGCTGCTATTAACGCCAGTCAGCAGAAACAAAGTGCTGGTCGGCAAGTGGCTTGCGGTTTCCACTTTTGGCGTGGCTTCAGGTGTATTTGCTTTGGTGTTTTTGATTTTGTCCACCGTGTTATTTACCGAAAATTTAAAAACGGCCTTCCAGCTGGGAGATCATATGTGGAGTGTAATCGGCGCTTCAGCCTTAATCATTGTGCTCTCTGCATTGCTGATATCTGCGATGGAGCTTTTCATCAGCATCATGTCCAGCTCGGTAAAAGAAGCGCAAAGTTATATGTCTCTCGTCGTCTTTCTGCCTGTGTTCCCGATGTTTTTCATCTTCAGCAAGGCACCGAACCAATTTGACTTATCATACTTTCTCATCCCGTTTCTGAACCTGCATGCGTTATTTAAACAGCTTTTATTCGGGATGGTTGATCCGGCTGCCATTTTGTCTACGTCAGGAACCATCGCCGTGCTGATCGCCATCTTCTTTTTACTAGCCAGAGCCTGCTTCCTGAAAGACAAATGGGTTCTCCCAAAATAAACTTGCGAAAGGAGAAATACACTTTCTCCTTTTTGTATATCCTGAAAAAAGAAGGAAAATAGAAAAAGGATATCTAATACAAAAAGTGACCCTGCACTATTTTTCATCAAAATTGGTTTCAAAGGAGAAGGAACAATGGATCAAACACGTACACTCGGCAAAACGAAGCTGAAGGTGAAGCGGATCGGATTCGGCGCGAATGCGGTCGGCGGGCATAATCTATTTCCAAATCTAAATGATGAAACAGGGAAGGATTTAGTGCGCACGGCATTGGATGGCGGCGTCAATTTTATCGATACCGCCTTTATATATGGATTGGGGAGATCTGAAGAATTAATCGGCGAAGTCGTACAGGAACGCGGCGTGCGGAATGAGCTCATCATCTCCACCAAAGGAGCTCATAAAGAAGTGGACGGCAGCATTGAATTAGACAATAGCCGGGAGTTTCTTCGCAGCGAGGTCGAGAAGAGCCTGAAGCGGCTGAAAACAGATTATATTGATTTGTATTATGTTCACTTTCCGGATGGAAAAACACCTCTCGCTGAAGTGGCGGGCACTTTGAAAGAGCTGAAGGATGAGGGGAAAATCAAAGCAATCGGCGCTTCGAACCTCGATTATCAGCAATTGCAGGATTTTAATGCTGATGGCTATTTGGAGGTCTTCCAGGCCGAATATTCTCTCATACAGCGTGATGCCGAGAAAGAGCTTCTTCCATACTGTGAAAAACAAGGCATCTCCTTTATTCCTTACTTTCCGCTTGCGTCCGGACTGCTGACAGGAAAATTCACGCGAGACACAGTCTTTGATGATTTCAGAAAGGATAAACCTCAATTTCAGGGTGAAACGTTTATCCACAATCTCAAAAAAGTAGATAAGCTGAAAGCAGTAGCGGAGGAAAAACAAGCGGATACGGCACATGTCGCCTTGGCGTGGCTGTTAACGAGACCGGCGATTGATGCCATTATTCCAGGAGCTAAACGACCTGAGCAATTACAGGATAACCTGAAAACCTTGAACATTGAACTCACCGAAGATGAAGTGAATTTCATCAGCGACATTTTCAAATAAAAAGGAAATAGCCGTCATGGCTATTTCCTTTTGGTGTTTTATTCTTTGATGAATGCTTCGACTAATTCTGCTGCTCTGTAATCATCCATATCAAGCTGCCATTGGTCGATGTCATTTTTCTTCATTTTCACTTCAACTGTTTTTTCAGATGAAGCAGGTCCAAGCTTTTTGAATTCCTCAGGATAGACTTGAAGCGCGTATTTCACTGCCTCTTCATAGCTGGCACTAGAGTTTTTACTGTAGTAGTCTTTCACTTTGTCTTCGATACGGTCTGAAAGAGAAGATGCATCTACAGGTTTAACTGTGGCTTCAACAATTGCTTCGTCTTTAGAGATTGAAGTCGTTTTTGCCTGAATGGAAGAGTTTTTGCTTAATCCCTCTTTAATGCCGTTCACGATATTATCAAGCGCTTTGCTGTCCGCATATGTGCTGGAAAGGCCGGAAGCTGAGAGATAACCGTCTTTGGCTGATTCATTGAAATCATTTACAATTTCATTTTTGTTAGCGCCGGTGATTTTTTCGAAATCGGCGTTATCTTTGCCGAAAAGAAGGACATCAACATAAGCTGATAACGCTTTTGCAGAATCTTGGAGCTTATCTGCCGTCGCCAGGATTTTTTTGTCTTTTCCGTCAATTTTAAAAGTAACTGATTTTGGCTTTTTATCACCGTAAGATTCCGGCGTATAGTTAAGCTCGTATTGCTTGCCTTTATCTACAACGAAGAAAAGATTTCCTTCAACGGATTTGTCAGCGTTAATCGTGCTGCCCTGAAGCTTTTCGCTATAGTCTTCAGGGTCTGTGTCAGACATTTTGGTATCACCTTGATACAATGTGAAATCCATACTGTCTACATTCAGCGGGTCTTTTCCTGTGTTTTTCACCGCGACATTGACTTTTAACACAAGCTGGTCATCTGAAGTGGACTTATCATATTTAGACGGAAGCGTATAAGAGACATCCTTGATTTTGACTTGAGCTATATCTGAGCTTTTTTCTGTTTCTGATTCTTTCTTCTCCGCGCTTGTTTTGCTGCCGGAACAAGCAGCTGTAAACATCATCAGCAGAAGAATTAGGAAAACAGCGTACGTTTTTTTCTGAAACATTCATTTTTCCTCCTCAAATGGTTTAGGAAAGGGGAGTCTTTTGTCTTTGAGAAATGGATCTTTTTGAATGGATTAGCATCATATAACCAAAAAAATCAGTTCTTTTCTCACGGTTTTCACCGGATTTTCTGGAAACTCCGCCCTCCTTTGTCATGAATGGACCTATAAAAAGTTACAACGGAATTAATTTTAAGATTATTAGCTTTTATATTGAATAGGTTCATCATCCTATTTTTGGTGAAAAATGTTCTGGTAAAACTGGTAAACTCAGAAAACTGTGTATTTTAGACTATTACTTTTTGATTAGTTGGAGGGAACTTAAGAAGGATGAAAGGGGCTGCCTTTGTGAAGAAAGAGGGACTGAAACAAAAAGCACTGGAAATCGGCCGGGTGCCGACACACTTAAAACTGGAAATTGAAGATTATGGCGGTGATGACAAAAGAGCCTATTTTTGTTGGAGAGATCCTCAGGATGAGAATATCGGCATTATCGTGGAACTTGGACCGGACGGGGAGCTGGAATCCCTTTCCTGTGATATTGAGCCTGAAATCGGAGAAAGGCTGTCTGAGGAGAAACTAGAGGATATCATGCGCCAATTTGTCGAGACTCATCATCCGGGGGCACTCTCTGCCTTTGTTCGTGAAGAAAATGACCGTGCATACGGCGATAAAGTGAGAATTTCATATGTTCAAATGGAGGCTGGGCTTCCTCTCCCCATGAGCGGATTTATGGCTGATGTTTCCTTATCAGGAGAGATCGTTTACTTCAGCTATTACGGCGAAGCAGGCAGCATCATCAAGCCAAAGAGGGTCGCGGATGTTGAAGAGGCACTTGCCTTTATCAAGAAGGACGTGGAGTTCGACCTTTTGTTTGAGGTTCTCCATCGTTCTGTTTACAGAAATGGAGATGATCAGCCGCATTTGGTGTATGAGCCTGAATGTAGGGCGATTACCGTACCTGCGGATTTGGTTCAAGAAGAACAAGGAGGAGTTGATGATGACGATGATTACAGGGAGCCGGAGAGCTTTCCTCTCCCTTTATTCGAGGGCATCCGCGAAAAGGCCGATCCTGACAGCATGATTGGTATTGAAAATGGGTTTGTCAAAGAGCGGGAAGCGGATTTGGGAGATGGGAGAATCGGAATCGTTTGGCGGAATCCGGATGACCCTGTGTATCAGCCGGCGGATAAAAGCATGGACAGCTGGTTTAAGGGACGGACTCATCAAGTGCTGAAAACCATCTATAACAAAGAAACCGGAAAACTCGAAGGCGTCATGTCATTTATGGAGGAAAAAGGGCCGCTGACAGTAACTTTGGCAGAGTGCGAAAAAATCGCGCTTCGCTTTCTGTTTGCTTTATTTCCGAATGCCGATCAATATTTTAGGATCAGATACGATGAAAAGGATGAAGAAGAAAACGCAGTCGCTGTTTTTACATTTGAAGCGCATTGTCACGGAGTTCCGATCCGATTTGGGCAGATCAAAATTTGTGTCAGCCGCCAGACAGGGTATATCACCGTTTATATGGGACCGGATATTGACCCAAATGAGCTGGCAACCATTGATCCTGTGCCGGCCATTTCAGTTGAACAAGCCAAGGCTATCTTTTGGCAGCATTTTAAAGTTGAGCTTGGCTGGGAAAGAGAGTACGGAGATGATGAAGAACACAGCTACCGGCTCGTCTATAAGCCGGTGTATCCGCGTTTTATCGATGCACATACAGGAGAGCCTGTCTTCAGCTCATGGTAAAACAGCCAAAAGTCACGCAATTGCCTCAGGTATAGAAGAGAGTACGTGATGAAAGTAACAGAAAGAATCTCGAAAAACAATGACAATAATAGAAAAGGACCTTTCTTCACTTTAAAAGAAGAAAGATCTTTTTATATAATAAACAGGATTCTCTTTGTCGTAGACTCTTTGAAAGGGATGACTTCATTGGTTAATACACAGCTGAAAAAGAAGGCGCAGGAGATCGGAAATGTACCGACGCATTATGAGCTTGAGATAGAAGATTACGACCAAAAGCAAAAGAAGTACGGGCAGGCATATTTTATCTGGAAGGACCCTAAAGATCCGGAAAAGCACATTACAGTTGAACTTAGAAATGACGGCGCCTTGCTCACCTTTTCAACAACTGTCCACTCCGAGACAGACAAAAAACTTCCAGATGCCGAGCTGAAGCTGACGGCTCTTCAGTTTGCCGCTGCCAATCATCCCGGCACATTTATGAATTTTCATTTTCAAGGCAAGGAAGAAAGGGGGCAGCACATCCGGTTTGTCTATACCAAAATGGAGCTGGGGCTTCCGATTCCCAATTCAGGCTTTTTAATTGATATGACACGAAGCGGTCAGATTGTCCACTTTCTATATTACGGGGAAGGGCATAAAGCCGAAGTTCCGACGGAATTTGTAGCAAAAGAGAAGGTTGTGTCCCATTACTTAAACACAATGTCTTTTGAGCTGATGTACGATGTCATTGATGGCGAACAGGAACCAAGGCTTGTATATGAACCGATTCTACCGGGATACAGCTATCCCGCAGATGTAGACGAAATTGTGCCCGACCAGCATATCGCAGATGAAAGAATAGAAAACACGGCGCCACTGCCGCCGCTTCAGAACAAGGAAGAAGTTGATATATTTGCCTTGCTGGGTTTTACCTCTGATATGCAGAAAGTCAGTGAAAGAGACTTTGGAGAACAAATTGGAAGCACGTGGCGCAGGGGCGCTGCGCCGGAGCGTAAGGATTTAAGCATAGGAAGCTATTTTGAAACGAGAAATAAAAATACAATCAAAATGAAGACGGATAAAAGAACCGGAAAATTAAAAGCAGCGCTTTCTTTTATGGACTGGCGGAACAACCTCCAATGCTCCACGGAAGAATGCCAAGAGATAGCGCTTCAATTTTTGTATGCCCTCTATCCGAGAGCAGCTGAGTTTTTCAGGGTGAATCCCGTCCGAATTGATGAAAGAGGGAGAGTCCGCAACCATTTTTCTGTCTGGTATAAAGGAGTGCCGCTGCGGTTCGGCGCTGCCCGCATCATTGTCAATCCGGAAACTGGGTTGATTGACGCTTTTATGGCGCCTGATATTGAACCTGAACAATTGGAAGCGATAAATCACAGGCCGGATGTTTCCGCTGAAGAAGCGAAAGAAGCATTTTTAGCCGCTTTTGATGTGAAACTGGAATGGCAGCCTGACTTTACTGCAGGCAGTGACCAGCACTGCAAACTTGTCTATAAGCCGGTTTACCCTTCCTATATTGATGCGCACATAAGGAAAAAGAAAAGGCTGTGAGGGGTGTCTAGTTAGGAATCATCTCCAAGTGGGGGTAGTCCTTGAATCGTTTCCAATCCCCGCCCCATTCGAAACCGAGTGTCTTAGCGATCTCGACAACCTCCAGCCAATCTGATTTTCCGTTTTGATTGCCGTCATATTCCATATCCCATATGATGCTTCCATCCTTTTTTTGAAGGGCGAAATCAATCGCTAAACCATAGTTATGATACGATTCCCCTCCTCTTGCATAGGTGACAATATTCCCTTTTTTTGTACGTCCCTGTTTATATAATTCATCTTGTTCCTTAAAGGACCTGAATCCTTCAGTAATGACGACGGTAATGCCTTTATTCGCTGCAGCGGCTTTGAGTGCATCGGCATTCTGCTTCACAATCGGATGAAGATCCGAGGGGACAGGCATGTCCTGCAAGGCGTTTTGAGAATGCCATTCATGCCGAATATAACTAAAACAAAGATCTAGAAGAAATAGAATACATAAAATAACAAGTGTTTTTGCGGGTAACTTCATATCGGTCTCACTTTCTCAAGATGTGCTGAATGTTAACGCTTTTAAGTGATTGACTCTCTCTAAAAGCGAACAGCTATGATAAAATATAACATAAATAGTAGCAGGAGGAAGGAGGCAGACCGATGAGAGCAAAGATTCCATCAGAAGAAGTAGCAGTAAAGCTGAATGAATGGTACAAGCTCATTCGCGCATTTGAAGCAGATCAAGCAGAAGCGTTAAAGCAGGAGATTGAATACGATTTAGAAGATATGGAAGAGAACCAGGACTTGCTTTTATATTTTTCTTTGATGGAATTCCGGCATCGAATCATGCTTGATAAGCTGATGCCGGTGAAAGACAGCGACACCAAGCCTCCGTTCTCTGATATGCTGAACGAAATTGAAAGCAATCAGCAAAAACTCACGGGCTTATTGGAATACTACTTTTATTATTTCAGAGGAATGTACGAATTCAAGCAGAAAAATTTCATATTAGCGATTGACCATTATAAACATGCCGAGGAAAAGCTCGAGTATGTCGAGGATGAGATCGAAAAAGCTGAGTTTCTTTTTAAAGTCGCAGAAGTGTATTATCACATCAAACAAACTTATTTTTCCATGAATTATGCGAGCCAGGCGCTTGATATCTATACGAAATATGAACTGTACGGTCGCCGCCGGGTTCAGTGTGAATTTATCATCGCCGGAAATTTGACCGATGTGTATCATCATGAAAAAGCACTGACCCACTTGTGCAGCGCTTTAGATCATGCCAGGCAGCTTGAAGAAGCATACATGATCGCCGCTGCCTATTATAATGTCGGACACTGTAAGTACAGTCTGGGTGATTACAAAGAAGCGGAGGGCTATTTCAAAACAGCCGCCGCCATTTTTGAGGAGCACAACTTTCAGCAAGCTGTTCAAGCTGTATTTTCACTGACCCATATCTACTGTAAAGAGGGAAAATACGACAAGGCAGTAGAGGCGTATGACCGCGGGATAAAGAGCGCGGCTGAATGGGAGGATGACATGTACTTGACGAAATTCCGCCTCATTCATGAGCTGTATCTTGGAAGCGGCGACCTGAACGTGCTTACAGAATGCTTTGACCTGCTGGAATCCAGGCAGCTTCTTGCTGACGCCGAAGATCTGCTGCATGATACAGCGGAACGTTTCAATCAGCTGGAACATTACGAGTCCGCCGCTTTCTTTTACAGCAGGCTGATGAATATTAAAAAGAAGCTTGCCGAGCAGCGTTTTCAATAGGAAATGGCAGAGAACTACAGGTTCTCTGCTTTTTTTGTGCTGTTTTCAACTCGGAAAAACAGGGTATTTTCCACTGCATAGTGAGAAACAGAGGAGGATATCAAGTATGTACAAAGATTTAACCGGAAAAACAGCGATTGTGACAGGGTCTTCAAAAGGAATCGGGAAAGCCATTGCGGAACGGTTCGGACAGGAGAAAATGAATGTTGTTGTAAACTACCACAGCGACCCGTCTGGAGCCGATGAAACCCTGGAAATCATTAAGCAGAACGGAGGGAAAGCCGTCGCAGTTGAGGCGGACGTGTCAAAAGAAGAGGGGATTCAGGCGCTCTTGGACACAGCTTTAGAGCATTTCGGCACGCTCGATGTGATGGTAAACAACTCCGGTTTTAACGGCGTTGAGGCGATGCCGCATGAGATGAGTCTTGAAGATTGGCAGAGAGTGATTGATGTCAATGTTACCGGAACCTTTCTGGGAGCGAAAGCAGCACTTAACCACATGATGAAAAACAATATCAAGGGCAATGTGCTGAATATCTCAAGTGTTCATCAGCAGATTCCGCGCCCTGTCAACGTTCAGTATTCCACATCCAAAGGCGGCATCAAGATGATGACGGAAACGCTGGCGCTCAATTATGCGGATAAGGGAATCCGCGTCAATGCGATAGCGCCCGGCACCATTGCCACAGAATCAAATGTTGATACGAAAAAGGAAGAGAGCAGGCAAAAACAATTGAAAAAAATCCCGATGAAAGCCTTCGGAAAGCCTGAAGAAGTGGCGGCAGCAGCAGCTTGGCTCGTATCTGAGGAAGCAAGCTATGTGACCGGCGCAACACTTTTCGTCGACGGCGGAATGACACTTTATCCATCTCAGCTTGAATAGAAGACAAAACAGGGGGATTGCGGGATGAAAACGGACTGGTGGAAGAATGCAGTGGTGTACCAAATTTACCCGAGAAGCTTTCAGGACAGCAATGGAGACGGAATTGGGGACTTGCGGGGGATTATTTCCCGTCTTGACTACATAAAGGAGCTCGGGGCAGATGTGATTTGGATTTGCCCGATCTATCCTTCTCCGAATGTTGATTACGGCTATGATGTGACAAACCATAAGGCGATTATGGATTCTTACGGAACAATGGACGATTTTCACGAGCTGCTGGACCAGGTGCATCAGCGGGGATTAAAGCTGGTGATGGACTTTGTGTTAAATCACACCTCGGTCGAGCATCCGTGGTTTAAAGAAGCGGAGCTGGACAAAAACAGCAAATACCGCAGCTATTATTATTGGCGTCCCGGCACAAAGAACGGCCCGCCGACGGACTGGCTCTCAAACTATGGGTGCCCGGTCTGGCAATACGAGGAGCACACCGGAGAATACTATCTCCATATGAATGCCGTCAAACAAGCTGATTTAAACTGGGAAAATCCCGAAGTTCGCCAGGCGGTGTATGACATGATGAAATTTTGGCTCGATAAAGGGGTCGACGGTTTGCGAATTGATCAGCTCCATCTCATTTCTAAGAAAGAATATCTTCCTTCGTATGAGGACTATATCAATCAGCAGGCAGAGCCGAAGCCCTTTCAGCCAAATGGCGAACAAATCCATGACTATTTAAAAGAAATCACAGATGAAGTGTTTTCTCATTATGATGTCATGTCTGTCGGAGAGGTCGGCAGTGTCACACCGGAAGAAGGCTTGAAATATACGGGAACAGATAAGCATGAGCTGAATATGATTTTTCACTTTCAGCATATGGAGCTTGATCAGCAGCCCGGAAAAGAACATTGGGATTTGAAGCCCCTTGAGCTTTCTGATTTAAAATCGGTTTTGACAAAATGGCAAAAGAAGCTTGAACATCAAGGCTGGAATACATTGTTTTGGTGCAACCACGACCAGCCCCGGATTGTGTCCAGATTCGGAGACGATGGGGAATACCGCAAAGCATCAGCGAAAATGCTGGCAGCCGTACTTTATTTTATGAAGGGCACGCCGTATATTTATCAGGGAGAAGAAATCGGGATGACAAACGCGCCGTTCACCCGGATTGAAGACTACAAAGATATCCAAACGATCAATATGTATCATAAACGGGTGTTTGAAAAAGGCTATGATCCAAATGATGTGATGAGATCGATCTTAGCCAAAAGCCGGGATCACGCCCGGACCCCGATGCAGTGGAACAGCGGCAAAAATGCCGGATTTACTGACGGCACGCCTTGGCTGAAGGTCAATCCGAACTTCACCGCAATCAATGTGGAGGAAGCGCAGGCAGATCCTGATTCTGTCTTAATCTATTACAAAAAGCTGATCAGCCTGAGAAAGCAGTACGCTGACCTCATGAAAGGGAGCTTTGATCTTTTGCTTCCGGACGATCCGCAGTTGTTTGTATACATGAGAGAAAACAGTAAACAGCAGCTTTTGTCGGTCAATAATTTTTCAAAAGAGCAGGCTGTTTTTCAGTGGCCTAAGAACTGCGGCAAAGCTCAGGCCTCTCTGCTTCTCAGCAATTATAACAACGATGATCTTGCTGACGAAATGGTGTTCCGGCCTTATGAGAGCAGGGTCTATCTTCTGGACAAAACAAACTAATGATTGAAGTAGCCCGGCATTTTTAGCCGGGTTTTTTAGTACATATATTCGCTCTGCAGGCGGGAAGAATAAATGAAAATGAAATTTATTCTTGCAAAACGTAATGACTTCGGTTTATTATGATATAGGATTACAAAATCGTTATCATTTTGATTTAAAGTTACTGAAAAAGAGGGGATATACGATATGTTTAAAAAATGGAGCGGTTTGTTTGTGATTGCAGCGTGCTTTTTATTAGTTGCAGCATGCGGCAACTCATCAACAAAAGGGTCGGTGGATTCAAATGGTGATAAACTGCACGTTGTCACAACGTTCTACCCGATGTATGAATTCACAAAACAAATTGTAAAAGACAAAGGCGATGTGGATCTGTTAATCCCATCTTCCGTTGAACCGCATGATTGGGAACCGACGCCGAAAGACATTGCCAACATTCAGGATGCTGATTTGTTCGTTTATAATAGTGAATACATGGAGACATGGGTTCCGTCAGCTGAAAAAAGCATGGGCCAAGGCCATGCCGTTTTCGTTAATGCAAGCAAAGGTATTGATTTAATGGAAGGCTCTGAAGAAGAACACGAAGAGCATGATCATGGGGAGCATGAGCACAGTCATGCAATGGACCCTCACGTATGGCTCAGCCCTGTTCTGGCACAGAAGGAAGTTAAAAATATTACGGCGCAAATCGTGAAGCAGGACCCGGATAACAAAGAATACTATGAGAAAAATAGTAAAGAATATATTGCAAAACTGCAGGATCTTGATAAACTATATCGTACAACCGCAAAAAAAGCGGAGAAAAAAGAATTTATCACGCAGCATACAGCTTTTGGCTATCTGGCAAAAGAATACGGCTTGAAGCAGGTTCCGATTGCAGGGCTTTCACCTGACCAAGAACCGAGTGCAGCCAGCTTGGCAAAGCTGAAAACATATGCCAAAGAACATAATGTAAAAGTTATTTACTTTGAAGAAATTGCATCCTCAAAGGTCGCAGATACGCTCGCCAGTGAAATCGGCGCAAAGACAGAAGTGCTGAATACACTGGAAGGCTTGAGCAAAGAAGAACAGGATAAAGGTTTAGGGTATATCGACATTATGAAACAAAACCTCGATGCCCTGAAAGATTCACTATTGGTTAAATCATAAGATAGTGTGCGCCGGAGGGTGCACACTATTTCTTTGTGAGAAAGGAAGATTAACATGAATCTCGTCTCATTGAAAGATATCGTTTTCGGCTATTCCCATACGCCTGTTTTAGATAAAGTATCACTTGATATTGAAAGCGGTGAGTTCGTCGGCATCACTGGGCCAAACGGCGCCTCTAAATCGACGCTCATAAAGGTAATGCTCGGCATGCTGAAACCGTGGGAAGGCACAGTGACGATCAGTAAAAGGAATACAGAAGGGAAACGCCTGACCATAGGGTACGTCCCGCAGCAAATTTCTTCATTTAATGCCGGCTTTCCGAGCACGGTGCTGGAGCTTGTTCAGTCAGGCCGCTATACAAAAGGGAAATGGTTTAAACGTTTAAATGAAGAAGATCATCTTGAAGTAGAAAAAGCACTGAAAATGGTGGAAATGTGGGAGCTCCGCCATCGTAAAATCGGTGATTTATCAGGCGGACAGAAACAGAAAATCTGTATCGCCAGAATGCTCGCCAGCAACCCGGATCTGCTGATGCTGGACGAACCGACGACAGCTGTTGATTACGACAGCAGAAAAGGATTTTACGAATTTATGCATCACCTTGTGAAAAATCACAACCGCACAGTTGTGATGGTTACTCACGAACAAAACGAAGTACAGCAATTTTTAGATAAAGTGATTCGATTAGAGAGAGGAGAAAAAGGCGGATGGAAATGTTTGACTTGGAATTCATGCGACGAGCTTTTCTAGCAGGCGGCATGATCGCCGTCATGGCTCCGATACTAGGAGTGTATCTCGTTCTCAGAAGACAGGCCTTAATGGCTGACACACTTTCACATATCTCATTGTCAGGTGTTGCCATCGGCTTTTTTCTCAGCACCAATATAACCGCAGCAAGCATAGTCGTCGTGACCATCGGCGCGATCGGAATTGAATACATGCGGCGGGCGTATCGGACTTATTCAGAAGTGTCCATTGCCATCTTAATGGCAGCTGGTTTGTCCTTCGCGATGTTTTTAATCAGCCTTTCCAAAGGCACAGCCAATATGAGCATCGATCAATACCTATTTGGATCGCTTGTGACAGTAAACCAGCAGCAGGTCTATATTATCAGTATTATCACACTGCTGATCCTGCTTTATTTTATTGTACTGAGAAGGCCGCTCTACCTGCTGACGTTTGATGAAGCAACAGCCAAAACATCGGGAATCAATACAAACGTTCTTTCGTTGTCATTCAGTATTGTCACAGGCCTTGCGATTTCAGTCATTATTCCGATCATCGGGGTCCTTCTTGTATCGGCCCTGCTCGTATTGCCGGCAGCATTCGCCATCAGAATTGCAAAAGGCTTTAACATGGTTTTCATTACAGCCATACTCATTTCATTATTCAGCGTATTTACGGGGCTGACATCATCCTATCAGCTCGGGACGCCGCCAGGTCCGTCTATTACCCTGCTATTGATCGTTTTGCTATTAATCGGATTTGCAGTTCAGGGAGTTTGGACGTTTATCAAAAAAGAAGCTCAGCGCAAAAAAAGAAGCCGATAACATGAAAAGCAGTTTTCCCTAGGGAAAACTGCTTTTTTTATAGAAACAATTCGGCAAGGCGCTCATAAGATTCTTTTTTCGCCTCAAAATCAAACACATTGCACAGAACCATGATTTCATTTGTTTCGTAGCAGCCTGTGAGGTCTAACAGCTGTTGTTTGACAGTGGTGGGAGAACCGATCACCATCCGCTTTCTGTTTTCTTCTATGAGTTTTTTATCGGACGCTGTATAGGGATGAGCTTTCGCTTCCTCGATGCTTGGCACGCGGCTGTCCAAGCCTTTTCCGACGCGAAGAAGCCACAGATCCTGGCTTAATGCGAGTTCTTCTGCCTCTTCATCTGTTTTTGCGCAAATGACAAAAATCGTAAACAGTGCGGATGGATTCGAAAAATGGGCTGAGGGCCGAAAGCTTTCCCGGTAGATGCGGAATGCATTTTCTCCTCGCTCGGGATTAATGAAATGCCCAAATACATATCCAATCCCCTGGTGCGCCGCGCGTCTTGCGCTGTTTTCACCAAGACCGAGCACCCATAGCTCGGGTGCCGTACCAATAAGGGGCGCCGCTTTGATTCCGGCATACGGATGGTCGGGAGGAAGGGAATCTGTTAGAAAATAAGAGACATCCTGCAGCTGTCTGTTAAATTCGGTTAAGCTTTTTTTCACCCCGTCCGTTAATGCAAGTCTGGTTTTTGTCGTGCCGCCGGGGGAGCGACCGACGCCGAGGTCAATCCGGTTTGGATACAGGGCCTCAAGCTGGCGAAAGGTTTCAGCCACTTTAAATGGGCTGTATTGGGGCAGAAGCACGCCGCCTGATCCGACACGAATGGTGTTTGTCTGTGCTGCGATGCGGGCGATCATGATTTCAGGCGCTGTGCTTGCCAGTCCTTTCGTGCTGTGATGCTCGGCAAACCAATAACGCTTATAGCCCCACTGTTCGCTTAATTGGGCAAGCTCAACCGAATGCTGGAGAGTTGTCACAGGGCTTTCTCCTTTAGAAACAGGTGCCTGATCAAGTATGCTTAAATGAATCAAAAGGCCGCTTCCTTTCTGTCTGTTTTTAGATGGTGACACAAGGATAGGCAAAATGACTTGCCCGCGTCAAATGGTTTGTTTAAGAAGCGCACTTTATAGCATTTGCAAATCATATATCAAATATGGAAGTTTTTTTTCGAGGTTTTTCGTCAATTATTCTTAACTTTTACGAAACTTTGATATAATAACAAACGTATATATTAGTAATTTACGGCTTATTTTCCTTGTGAGCGTAAAAATAAATGTGACTATCTTCACATTTTGATGAGTAGGAGTGAATCGTGTGGCAATTTCTTTAGAAAAAGGTCAACGAATTGATTTAACAAAAGGAAAAGCCGGTCTGTCAAAATTGATGGTCGGTCTCGGCTGGGACCCAGTGTCCTCAGGCGGAGGATTCTTCAGCAAACTGCTTGGCGGAGGCGGTCCGAATATCGACTGTGACGCTTCAGTGCTGATGCTGGAAAACGGAAAATTCACCGATAAGAAAAACCTGATTTATTTCGGCAACCTGAAAAGCCGCTGCGGCGGTGTACAGCATACAGGCGACAACCTGACGGGTGACGGTGCGGGCGATGACGAGCAAATTATGATAGATTTAGATAAAGTGCCTGCAAACATCGATAAGCTTGTATTTGTAGTAAACATTTACGATTGTGTCAGAAGAAAACAAGATTTCGGCATGATTCAAAATGCGTTTATCCGCGTAGTTGATCAATCTAATCACGAGGAAATGCTCAAGTACAATTTGAGAGACAATTACGCCGGCAGAACAAGCCTGATTACAGCAGAAATCTACCGCAGCGGCAGTGAGTGGAAGTTTGCGGCGATCGGTGAAGGCACAAACGATACGAGATTAGAAGATATTATCAGCCGATATGTATAAAAGAAAAGGAGTGGATGAAACATGACAATTTCATTGGCAAAAGGACAAAAAGTAGATTTAACAAAAACAAATCCGGGTCTTTCAAAGGTTGTTGTCGGTTTAGGCTGGGATACGAACAAGTATGACGGCGGACACGACTTTGATCTTGACTCAAGTGTGTTTCTGTTAGACGCCGCAGGCAAATGCGCGTCACCAAACGACTTTATTTTCTACAACCAGCTTGAAGGCGGCAACGGTTCAGTCGTTCATTCAGGCGACAACCTGACTGGTGCTGGCGAAGGCGACGATGAGAATGTAAAAGTAAATCTCAGCGCTGTACCGGCAAACATTGATAAAATCTCATTTGTTATTACCATTCACGATGCAGAAGCGCGCAGCCAAAACTTTGGACAAGTATCAAACGCGTTTGTCCGCATCGTAAATGAAGAAACAAATGAAGAGCTCATCCGTTACGATCTTGCAGAAGATTTCTCTATTGAAACGGCAATCATTGCAGGGGAGCTTTACAGACATAACGGCGAGTGGAAATTCTCAGCAATCGGCTCAGGCTACCAAGGCGGCCTTGCCCGCATTGCAACAGACTACGGTTTGCAAGTCGGTTAAGACAAATACGAAGAGCAGAAAGGAGAGAGGCAGTATGGCCATTCAATTATCAAAAGGACAGCGCATTGATTTAACAAAAACAAATCCGGGACTGACTAAAGCGGTGATCGGCTTAGGCTGGGATACAAACAAGTACTCCGGCGGACACGATTTTGACCTGGATGCTTCGGCCTTTTTAGTTGATGCGCATGATAACTGCGTAAATGATCTCGATTTCGTCTTCTATAATAACCTTGAACATCCGAGCGGCGGTGTCATCCATACGGGTGACAACCGCACGGGTGAGGGCGACGGAGATGATGAGCAGATTATCGTTGATTTCTCAAAAATCCCTGCTCACATTGAGAAAATCGGCATCACAGTGACCATTCACGACGCTGAAGCACGCAGCCAAAACTTTGGACAAGTTTCCAATGCATTTGTCCGCGTTGTGGATGAAGAAACGCAGAATGAGCTTCTTCGCTTCGATTTGGGAGAAGACTTCTCCATTGAAACAGCTGTTGTCGTTTGTGAGCTTTACAGACACGGCGGCGAGTGGAAATTCAATGCAATCGGCAGCGGATTTTCCGGCGGGCTGGCTGCATTGTGCCGGAATTACGGTTTGCAAGTGTAAGCGAGTGACAAATAGAGAAGTCACCGTTTCAAATTAATAGGAGGAAAAAACTTGGACTTTTTACATCATATTTTGTCTACGTATGCTTCATTTTTCGATTGGAAAATGTGGGGGGAAGTTCTGACTGATCCTGTTTCCTGGGGTTTGATCGGTTCCCTTGTTGTTCTGGAAGGCCTTTTATCGGCCGATAACGCGCTTGTTCTTGCGGTCATGGTTAAACACCTGCCGGAAAAACAGCGGAAAAAAGCGTTAACGTATGGTTTGTTTGGAGCTTATATTTTCAGGTTTATTTTCATCGGGCTCGGTATGCTTCTCATTAAATTCTGGTGGATCAAGGTGCTTGGCGCGCTTTACCTGGCTTGGCTCGTCATTAAGCACTTCTGGATTGGCGAAAAAGAAGAGGAAGCGGACGGCATCAAGAAAAACTCTTGGATGGTCCGCACGTTTGGGATCTTCTGGGCGACTGTCATTTCAGTAGAATTAATGGATCTTGCCTTCTCTGTGGACAGCATCCTGGCCGCGTTTGCAGTATCTGAAAAAGTATGGGTGCTTCTGATCGGCGGTATGCTTGGTATTTTAATGATGCGTACAGTGGCAAAAGTGTTCCTTGTGCTGATTGATAAAATTCCTGAGCTGGAAAACACAGCATTCGTCTTAATCGGCATTATCGCGCTGAAAATGGCGGGGAGCGCTTTCCATTACGAAATGCCGCACTCTGTATTCTTCATCATCATTATCGCTGCATTTGCGGTAACATTGATCATTCACTACATCAATAAACAAAAGCAGGTGCGCGAACAAACAGCCGCTTCAAAAGAAGAATAAAACAAAACAAGGAGGGAGGTTCAATGTCCTTCCTTTTTTGTTACCGAAATATCGTTCAATGACAAACCGGAAAGGAGGATATGATGAGACAAGAAGAACTAACCATTCATAAAGCACTTCCGGCTGATGGCGATTGGAAAAGCCTGCTGTTTCAGCCATTGCCGGAGCGGGATCACTATGAAACTGCACAAGGCCTTTCTTTTTCTCGTCTTGCCGGTCAGATATTGGGCACGCCTATTGATGAGACGGACTACTATAACGAGCTGTATGAGCTGTCTGTAAACGACCGCATAACGATTTTGAGTGAAACGCTTGATAAAACAATCGAACCGGAAACATTTCAAAAGCTTCAGCATATTCATTCCATCAATCAGAAAGAAAAAGGGCTGTCAGTCAGCCGCTTTGTTGCCTTTCTGGACGGGGAAAAGCTGATTGCGAAGCACTCAAATCCCCTGATGCACCGCCATTTAAGAAAAGCGCTGATGACGCTTTTACATACCTTTGCGGACAGTCATGAAAAGGGGCTGAATCATCCTGATTTTCGCAGAGTGCTGCTTGATGTCTCGAAGTTTTCCTTAAACCATCTGAACCCTTGGCTGGAAAAAACCGATATAGAGCGGGAGATGCCGAAGGTTGTTTGGTATGGAGATGCGACGAAAAGCCAGCTCTATTTCTTATATTATCTGATGCTGGTCGGCTGTGATGTACTGCTGTTCCATCCGGCGGGAACGGATCAGCTGGCGCTTGTCGACCCGAAGCAGGAGCTCGGTTTTACGGAAAAGCTCCCGGATGTTTCGGAGCTTCAGCCGTTTCCGAAAGAAAAACCAGACCGTAAATCAACAGTGGCCTACCGCTCAACAAAAGAAATTGAACATGTGCTGAATCACGAGGAGTCCATGCTGTACAAGCCATGGCAGTTCAGAGATCACACACCGGTGTCCGTTACGCTGAAAACGACCTATGATGAATTGTTTTTAATCGCGAAAGAACGCGCCTTTATTCGGCCGAATTTCAAAGCTGATAAACATTCCATTGAGATTCCGAATGTATTCGCCAAAATTATGGGCGTGTCGAAAGACAATAAGGAATATTGGAACAGGCTTCATACTCTAGCGGATTATCAGGAAACAGAAATGGTCAGAAGCTTTCCATTTACAGAAGAAATAAAGTCGAACTATCAATTTCACTACAGCCACGCACTTGATCAAGAAGGGAACATTGATCCGGACAAGCTGATGGCAAGCAATGTGTGGCAGTACAAACAGCTGCCGGCGGGCGTTCAGACTGCCATTGCCAAAACGATTTCGAGAATGTGCAGGCACCCGCGGCTTAAAGCCTTGCATCAGGAACAAGTCAAGGATGTTCAAATCTATTTGTTTAAACAAACAACAAACCTGCCTGCTAATCTGCTGAAATTGATTCAAATGTTCGACTATGCGCAAACCGTTCCGAAACTCGTTTTATATCATACGGAAATGAGCGGCGGACTCACGCGTTCGGATGCTGCCGCCCTGCTGTTCCTGAATGAAATCGGAATCGATATCATCATTTATAATCCGCCCGGACACCAAGATATTGAGCAGTTTATTGAAGATGACCAGTATGATATCCACTGGCTGGATGACATGGTGTTTCAGCAGGACTACAAAGAGCCTTCGATTGTGAAAAGGCTCTTCAGAACCATTACCCAAAAATAAGGAGAGAAGAAAAGCATGACAACAGAAAATCAAAATCCGCTTGTTCTCGATAAAAATGAAGAGATTTCCCAGCAAAAAGCTGACGATATCCGTCTTCAGCTCCGTCAGGAACCAGAAGTGAAGCGGCTTGCTCAACAAATTGACGTCAAAAACCAAATGGAGCTGCTTGAGTACGGCAAGGAGCCGGCCGTTGAAATATCCAAGTTCTCTGACCGCATCTTAGGGATGATGAAAACAACAAGCGTGACAGACTCCGGCACAATGCTGACTCAGCTTGGGAAAATCATGGACCGCTTCGACAAAAATGATTTTGATGAGCCAAAGGGATTAATGGCGAAGATTTTCAAACGCGGCGGCAGCATGATTGAAAAAATCTTTAAAAAGTATCAGACACTTGGCGGAGAGATTGAAAAAATCCACGTTGAGATTTCAAAATACAAAGATGAGATGACGAAGACGAACTACACGCTCGATGAAATGTATGAAAACAATATCAAATACTATATGGAGCTTGAAAAATACGTCGTTGCCGGGCAGATGAAACTGGAAGAGATGCAGTCGATCCTTCCTTCATATGAGGAAAAAGCGGCAAGCGGAAACCAGCTGGCGCAAATGCAGCTAGATACATTGCGCAACGGCATTCAGGCGCTTGAGGAACGGGTGTATGATCTGGATATGGCAAGGATGGTGGCGCTTCAAACCGCACCACAAATCCGTCTCCTGCAGCGCGGAAATGCAAAGCTGATCGGGAAAATCAACTCCGCGTTTATCATTACCATTCCGATTTTCAAAAACGGCATTATTCAGGCTGTTACGGTAAAGCGGCAAAAGCTTGTGGCTGATTCCATGAGCGAGCTTGACCGCCGGACAAACGAGATGCTGAAACGAAATGCTGAAAACATCTCGAGCCAAAGTGTTGAAATTGCGAGAATGGCCGGCAGACCGAGCATAGATATTGAAACGATCGAATCGTCTTGGAACACGATTGTCAGCGGCATGCAGGAAACAAAACAAATCGAAGAAGAAAACAAGCGCCTCCGCGAAGACGGCGCGAGACGAATTGCACAGCTTCAGGATAATATTAAAAAAGCAGCATTGCAGCAATAAGAAAAACCCCGCTTGTGGAACATAAGCGGGGTATTTCAATTACATCATTTATTTAATGACAATATGTAAAGACAGGTGTAAACTTAAAAGGTAATCATTTTGCATATCAGAGGTGTTGGCAATGGGAAAACAACAGCCTATATCCCAGCGTAAACTGCTGGGCGTCGCCGGTTTGGGGTGGCTGTTTGATGCAATGGATGTCGGAATATTATCGTTTATTATCGCCGCGCTCCATGTAGAGTGGAATCTGTCGCCCGAGGAAATGAAATGGATCGGAAGCGTCAATTCCATCGGCATGGCTGCGGGTGCGTTTTTGTTTGGTTTGCTTGCTGATCGAATCGGCCGCAAAAAAGTGTTCATCATCACCCTTTTATGCTTTTCCATCGGAAGCGGCATTTCCGCTTTTGTGACGAGCTTATCGGCATTTCTAATCCTTCGTTTCGTGATTGGTATGGGACTTGGCGGCGAGCTTCCAGTCGCTTCAACACTCGTTTCGGAAGCGGTTGTGCCTGAAAAGCGGGGCAGAGTGATTGTGCTTTTGGAAAGCTTTTGGGCCGTGGGCTGGCTCGCAGCGGCCTTGATTTCTTACTTTGTGATACCAAGCTTCGGCTGGCAGGCTGCCCTTCTGTTAACTGCGCTGACTGCTTTTTATGCGCTGTACCTGCGGACGAGTCTACCTGATTCGCCGAAATATGAATCGCTTTCTGCCAAAAAGAGGTCGGTGTGGGAGAATGTAAAAAGCGTCTGGGCAAGACAGTATATACGGCCGACGGTGATGCTGTCGATCGTTTGGTTCTGTGTGGTGTTTTCTTATTACGGCATGTTCCTATGGCTCCCGAGTGTCATGCTGCTGAAAGGCTTCAGCATGATTCAAAGCTTTGAATATGTCCTGCTGATGACGCTTGCTCAGCTACCTGGCTATTTCTCTGCCGCATGGCTGATTGAAAAAGCGGGCCGGAAGTGGATACTCGTCGTTTACTTGATTGGCACAGCAGGAAGCGCCTATTTCTTCGGAACGGCGGATTCCTTAAGTCTTCTGCTTACGGCTGGAATGCTGTTATCGTTTTTCAATCTCGGTGCGTGGGGCGTGCTGTATGCTTATACCCCGGAGCAATACCCGACTGCGATTCGAGCAACAGGTTCAGGAACGACAGCAGCGTTTGGAAGAATCGGCGGCATCTTCGGGCCTTTGCTCGTCGGAACCCTGGCAGCCCGTCATATTTCGTTTTCGGTCATCTTTTCAATCTTTTGCATTGCAATCTTACTCGCGGTTGCTTGTATTTTGATTATGGGGAAAGAAACGAAACAAACTGAGCTAGAATAGGAAAAGCACCTCTTAAAAGAGGTGCTTTCAGCGTGTCGACAAACCCTCGCATTCGTTGTCAGGACTGCGCTTCGGTGCTCAATGCGAAGTGGATCAACGGCTAAATTCTCAGGCGTCCTGCCTAAACGCCGTCGTCATCACATCCTGTGAATGTCCGCTCCTATGCTCGTCCTTCCTAGACTTCAAGGGTTTTCAATCACGCTGAAAAGATTTTGTCAACAATCTGAGGCACCTCTTGAATGAGGTGCTATTTTTACATTTGCGCCCGGGCTGCGGATTGGCGTTTCCCGGTTTTACTGATTGCCTGGTAGAGCGTCATAGAAAGTATGAACAAAATGGCAGTAAATCCTGTGACAGCTCCGAAATGCTGTGTGCTTTGATATAAAAAACCTGCAATACTTGTACCGACAGTGGTCCCGGCATACATAGCGGCATTGGAAAGGGAAGCGATGGTTCCTCGCGCATTTGGTGCAATGGATTGAAAGACACCCATCATTAACGGAAAGATGATGCCAGCTGTAAAGAACGTGAGAAAAAAGCCGGCTTCTACTAAAAACAAGTTTGGAAAGAACGGAAGAGCGAAATAGAGAGCGCCCATTAGCAGCATCCCGCTGATCAGTGTTTTAAACATGCCCAGCTTTTCTGAAACCCGGCTGCCGATAAGGCTCCCGAGCATATTTCCCAGTCCGAGTACAAGCATAGCTGCGCCAATTTGTGACACGGTTAAATGATAATCCGCGGAAAGCCAAGTACCCAGAAAGCTGAACGATGCGAAGTTTCCGGTTTGAAACAGAAAATAGGCAAGCAGAATAACCGATGTTTTCGGCAATGAAAAAAGCTCCCGATAGGGGTTGACAATTGATGGTCGCGCCAATGGTTCAGAAGGCCGGATATCAGGCATGACCGCCGCAAGGATCAATAGTAGAATAAGCGAGCACGCTGACAAAACGAAAAATGGCGTATGCCATGTAAAGGAAGCGAGAAACCCTCCAATAGGAAGTCCGAGCATTTGTGAAGCGGCCAAACCTGCTGTCGCAATCCCCATGCCTTTTATGATCTGAGAAGGCTGGACAATGACTGGGATGGACGCCCAAATTTGAGGCGTCACAAACGCAGCGCTAACGCCTGCGGCAAAACGGAACAGGCACATGGCGGCAAAAGAGGGAGCGATGCCGCATAAAAATGTGGATACGATAAAGCCTGCAAGTCCCCACAGCATGACTGTTTTCCTGTTCAGCCGGTCTGAGATTGGGCCTGCAATGAAAGCGAAGAGTGCATAACCGAGTGCATAAGCACTGACCATCCAGCCTGACAAATCAGTAGAGACATGAAACTGATCCTGTAAAAGGGGGAGAAGCGGCGAAAGCAAAAAGGTATCCGTGCCAATGACAAACATGACACTGAAGAAAAGCCAAATGCGATTCAAATTTTATCACTCCTATTGTTTTATAACTTTAAAACTATGAAACAGATATGTATAGAGAAAACCCTTTGTTAGAGGGTTTCCAAAAAGCCAGGCAGGTATGTTTGAAATGTGTCTTCACGCAGACTGACGTATTTTGTCCGCGAATCTTTCCGGGTTGCCGTCAATCCCGCTTCACGCAGCGTTTTAAAATGATAAGATGCCGTGGTTTTGACAATATTGCACTTTTCACCTACTTCACCGCAGCTGAGTTCTTTTCCGCTGACATAAAGCGTACGAATAATGGCAAGCCTTGATTCATCAGACAGTGCTTTAAAAATTTGCGCTCTGATTTGATCATCTGATTGTTTCATAGTCATGAAACTATAATACATAATGGGTGTTGAAAAAGCAACTTATTTTTCCAGTAAAGGAGAGGGAAGTCATAAGAGGAAGAAGGAATTCAATTCCAATAAAAGCGCTTTCAACTAAAGATAGGCGAAAAATCACCCGTAAAATACAATCATATAGGAGGATTACAGAGCATTTAGAAGCATAAATAAGATCATGTGGTCACATGGATGTTTATAAAGAAATGGTACAGAATAAAAGAGAATATGCTGTTTGTGTGGGAAGTTACATAAATGTTACGGTAATAAAGATTGCTTAATATGGAGGGAAAATATGAGTGTAGATGAGAAACCAATTAAGATAAAAGTCGAGAAAGTCTCTAAGATTTTTGGGAAACAAACAAAGAAGGCAGTTCAAATGCTTGCCAACGGAAAGACAAAAAAAGAGATCCTGAAAGCAACCGGATCAACCGTTGGGGTTAATCAGGCAGATTTTGAAGTATATGATGGTGAGATATTTGTCATCATGGGTCTATCAGGGAGCGGTAAATCAACTTTAGTACGGATGTTAAACCGGCTTATTGAACCGACTGCCGGAAATATTTACATTGATGGTGACATGATAACAAATATGTCAAAAGACCAGCTCCGGGAAGTCCGCCGGAAAAAAATCAGCATGGTCTTCCAAAAGTTCGCTCTGTTTCCGCACAGAACGATACTTGAAAACACAGAATACGGACTGGAGCTTCAAGGTGTAGACAAACAAGAGCGGCAGCAAAAAGCGCTTGAGTCTCTTAAGCTCGTTGGACTGGAAGGATTTGAACACCAATATCCCGACCAGCTTTCCGGCGGGATGCAGCAGCGTGTCGGCCTTGCCCGCGCGTTGACAAATGATCCGGACATCCTTCTGATGGACGAAGCGTTCAGTGCGCTCGATCCACTGATTCGTAAAGATATGCAGGATGAGCTTCTTGATCTTCACGATAATGTCGGAAAAACAATTATCTTTATTACGCATGACTTGGACGAAGCGTTGCGGATCGGCGACAGAATTGTCCTAATGAAGGACGGCAACATCGTTCAAATCGGCACGCCTGAAGAAATCCTGATGAATCCATCTAACGAATATGTTGAGAAATTCGTCGAAGATGTTGATTTGTCTAAAGTCCTCACAGCAGGCCACATTATGAAACGCGCTGAAACAGTGCGGATTGATAAAGGGCCTCGCGTAGCATTGACACTGATGAAAAACCTTGGAATTTCTTCAATTTATGCAGTGGATAAACAAAAGAAATTATTAGGTGTTATCTATGCGTCTGATGCGAAAAAAGCGGCTGAGTCTGATTTGTCACTTCAAGACATCTTGAATACAGAATTTACGACTGTACCAGAGAATACGTATCTGACTGAGATTTTTGACGTTGTGTCCGATGCGAATATTCCAATTGCGGTTGTGGATGAGAAGCAAAGAATGAAAGGAATTGTCGTAAGAGGCGCGCTGATTGGCGCACTTGCCGGCAATAACGAGTATATCAACGCTGAAGGCACTAACGAACAAACACAAGATCCTTCTGCACAGGAGGTGAAGTAAGATGGATAGACTGCCTAGAATACCTTTAGCAGATATCATTGACCGTTTTGTTGACTGGATTACGATGACGTTTGGCGGATTCTTCGACGGAATTGCAAACGGATTGGCCGCTTTTGTAAATGGAATTGTCACCGGACTCGGATTTATTCCATCTATTTTGTTAACAATTATTTTCGCTGCACTTGCGTGGTGGATCAGTACAAGGGGAATTGCGTTATTTACGTTGATTGGATTCCTCCTGATCGATTATTTAGGATATTGGGACCCAATGCTGCAAACATTGGCGCTTGTGTTGACATCTGTGATTATTTCGATTGTGGTCGGAGTTCCGATCGGAATTTGGGCGTCTCAGAAAGAAACGGTTCGCCGTATTGTAACGCCAATTCTTGATTTAATGCAGACAATGCCTGCTTTCGTATATCTATTGCCGGCGATTTTCTTCTTTAACATCGGTGTTGTGCCGGGTGTTGTTGCATCTGTTATCTTCGCGATGCCGCCGACAATCCGCATGACTGTTCTCGGTATTAAACAAGTGCCGGCGGATCTGATTGAAGCGACTGAGGCATTCGGTTCTACAACAGCTCAGCGTTTGTTTAAAGTTCAGCTTCCGCTTGCGACAAAAACGATTTTGGCCGGAATTAACCAGAGCATCATGCTTGCGTTATCAATGGTTGTTATCGCCGCAATGGTCGGTGCACCGGGACTTGGTTCTGAAGTATACAGTGCCGTTACACAGCTGAAAACCGGGGTCGGAGTAGAGGCCGGTATCGCCATCGTTATCGTTGCCATTACGCTGGACCGTATTACTCAAAATATTAAAGTGAAGAAGAAAAGCAGGGGGAATGCCTGATGCTTAAAAAAATCATCGGCATCGGCGTTTCCGCCATGCTGGCGCTCTCACTTGCGGCTTGCGGTTCAGAAAACGATGAAAATGCATCCGCAGCAGAACAGGTGAATAAGACCATCATCGGGATTGACCCCGGTTCAGGGATTATGTCCCTGACTGACAAAGCGATGAAGGATTATGACCTGAATGACTGGACATTGATTTCAGCGTCAAGTGCTGCGATGACCGCTACGCTTAAAAAGTCATACGACCGTAAGAAACCGATTATCATTACAGGATGGACACCGCACTGGATGTTCTCCAGATATAAGCTGAAATATCTCGATGATCCGAAACAATCTTATGGCAGCGCAGAGGAAATCCATACGATCACACGCAAAGGCTTCAGCAAAGAGCAGCCGAATGCCGCAAAGCTTCTGAGCCAGTTTAAATGGACGCAAGACGAAATGGGCGAAATCATGATCAAGGTGGAAGAAGGCGAGAAACCTGCCAAAGTTGCTGCTGAGTACGTCAATAAACACAAGGATCAGATTGCCGAATGGACAAAAGGCGTTCAAAAGGTGAAGGGAGACAAAATCAACCTTGCCTATGTGGCGTGGGACAGTGAGATTGCAAGTACAAACGTCATAGGCAAAGTCTTAGAAGACTTGGGCTATGAGGTAACACTTACTCAGGTAGAGGCTGGGCCGATGTGGACTGCAATTGCGACGGGAAGTGCGGATGCATCCCTTTCCGCATGGCTGCCGAATACCCATAAAGCATACGCCGCTAAATATAAAGGCAAATATGACGATATTGGCACCAGTATGACTGGTGTGAAGATGGGGCTTGTTGTTCCTCAATATATGAAAAACGTCAACTCAATTGAAGATTTGAAGAAGTAATGAAGAAAGCAGCCTGTAGCCAGGCTGCTTTTTTTGCGTTAAGAAGCGTTAGCGGCAGCAAGTGATTCCGCCTTCTGAAATGTTTTGAGCACGGCATTCGCTAAAATGTGAATGCTGTTGAACATCGCATTTCTATCAAAGGTCATGTGCGGATGATGGAGCCCCGGCTGGAGCCCGCAGCCTAGTCCGAGCATCGTTGTTTTCAGATTCGGCACCTTCACGGCGTAAAAATGGAAATCCTCTCCGCCGGTAGTGACAAGCGGGTCATCAAGCCGCTCAGCCCCGATGATATCTGTAATGGCCTCTGCCATGATCGCTTCAGCTTCTTTGTTTTGTGTTGCCGCAGGAAGGCTGTGTTCTTTTTGCAGCTCGATTTTTGCGCCGAATGCAGCGGCGGCCGCTTCACAGGCTCTTTCTGTTTCGGCGATTAACGCCTCCATGGCTTCATTGGTCTGTGCGCGCAAATCAAGGCTGAACGATGCTTTTCCTGGAATGATGTTAGAGCTTTCACCGCCGGCTTGAAGTTTTGTCATTTTGACGGTATGCGGGATTTGCGGGTCAATATGAATGAGTCCGAGCTTATGTACAAGAAATGCCGCAATTTCAATGCTGTTTTTCCCGAGGTGCGGACGGGCGCCATGAGCCTCTTCCCCGATGATCGTTCCCTCAATGTGCTGGCTTGATCCGTGCAGAATAGACGGAGCGCAGCGGCCGTTCTGTGTTTCCTGGATCGGACGGACGTGAACGCCATACAAATAGTCGATATCATCAAGCACGCCTTCTTCTATCATTTTCAAGGCGCCACCGCCTTTTTCTTCTGCCGGCTGAAAGATAAAACGGATTGTGCCCTTCGGAAGCTCAGGTTGTTTTTTTAGCAGCATTAACGTGCCCAATGCCATTGTCATATGTGAATCGTGTCCGCAGGAATGGTTGGCGCGAAATGTGCCGTTAACCTCCTGCCACAGTGCGTCAATATCAGCGCGTACCGCTACAACAGGTGAGCCTGAGCCGATTTCGCCGACAACCCCGGTGCAGTCTGAAAACGTGCGCGTCCGGCACCCTAAATCCTCAAGCTTTTGTTTCAAAAAAGAAGTTGTCTCATATTCCTTCCAGCTGACTTCAGGGTTCGCGTGCAGATGCTCGAAGATGTCCAAAATGGTTTGTTTCATGTCTTCTGAAAGCTTTTGCATGGTAAGAAATACCTCCTTCTATCAGAATGAATTTTTACCTTCTTTACTTTATTTATATTGAAACAGGAAGATAGGCTGTATATAATATAGCACATATTGCTACTATTCAGAATAATTAATATTTTCAAACAGAGGGGATGGATCGAAATATGAGTATGCCAGCAGCCGAAACACAGCCTAAGAAAAAACGAATGACATTTAAAATGCCTGACGCCTATGTCCTCTTATTTATGATTGCTTTCATTTGCGCAATCGCTTCATATATTGTGCCGGCAGGTGAATTTGACCGCGTGACAAAGGGGGATGTCACGACCGCTGTTCCGGGAAGCTATCATTCAATTGAACAGTCTCCGGTCAGCTTGATCAGCTTTTTTACTTCTCTACAGGATGGAATGGTTGGATCAGCACCCATCATCTTTCTGATTCTATTCACAGGCGGCACCATTGCTATTCTAGAAAAAACGGGTGCCATCAATGGCCTGATTTACAATGTCATCAGCAAATTCCGCACAAAGCAATTATTATTTATTTGTATTGTCGGCGCATTGTTCTCCATTCTCGGAACAACCGGGATTGTCGTGAATTCAGTTATCGGTTTTATCCCCATCGGCCTCATTGTGGCACGATCCTTAAAATGGGACGCAGTCGCGGGAGCCGCTGTTATTTACATCGGCTGCTACGCTGGATTTAACTCCACCATATTATCACCGTCACCGCTCGGTTTATCACAATCAATCGCGGAGCTCCCTCTTTTTTCTGGAATCGGCCTGCGAGTTGTGATATACATATGCTTTTTGCTGTCTTCTATTATTTATATCTATTTGTATACGAGAAAATTAAAAAAATCAAAAGATGCCAGTGTGTTAGGAACAGATTGGTTCCCTGCGGCAGGAATGGGCGAAGCCGGTAAAGAAGAAGATCAGTCAGTGCCGTTTACCGTTCGCCATAAGCTGATTTTGGCTGTGGCGGGACTCTCACTTGTCGGATTTTTATACGGCGCTTTGAAGCTTGGCTGGTCAGATTCCCAAATGGCTGCGACATTTATTTTTATTTCTGTCCTTGCCGGTTTAATAGGCGGGCTTGCGGCGAACGATATTGCCAAAACCTTCATTACGGGCTGCCAAAGTCTTGTATACGGGGCGCTGATTGTCGGGATGGCACGAAGCATTTCCGTTATCCTTGAAAATGGAAAGCTTCTCGATACTGTCGTCAATGCTTTGGCTTCACTTTTGGATGGATTCAGCCCGATTGCCGGGGCAATCGGCATGTATATCGCCAGTGCGCTGCTTCATTTTCTCATTTCTTCAGGTTCTGGCGAAGCCGTTGTATTTATTCCAATCCTGGCGCCGCTCGCTGATTTGATGGGAATCACGAGACAGGTTGCGGTGGAGGCAGTTATGCTTGGAGAAGGGGTCGTCAACTGTGTGAACCCGACATCCGGCGTTCTCATGGCGGTGCTTGCCGCCAGCGGTATTCCGTATGTCAAGTGGCTGCGGTTTATGGTGCCGCTTGCTCTGATTTGGTTCTTGATCGGGCTTGTCTTTATCGTGATCGGCGTCATGATCAATTGGGGGCCGTTTTAACGATTGCTGCCCGCCGGCTTGTACGGCGGGCTTTTGAGTTATTCATTGCAGAAGCGCAGGCTGTTATTGTAACATGTAAGCCATAAGCCATTCGTAAAAGTGCGGGAGGAAGGTCATGAATAATCTGCGTAATAGACTTTCAGGCGTGAATGGGAAAAATAAGAGAGTAAAAGAAAAAGAACAAAAAATCTGGTCGGAGATTGGGATGATAGCGGGAGCATTTGCGCTGCTTGATGTGATCATCCGCGGCATTATGTTTGAATTTCCGTTTAAAGAATGGGCTGCAAGCCTTGTGTTTTTGTTCATCATTATCTTATATTACTGCATCAGGGCTGCGGCATCCGGTATGCTCATGCCGAGAATAGACACCAAAGAAGAACTGCAAAAACGGGTGAAGCAGCAGCGAATAGAATCAATTGCGGTCGCCTTTGCGGTAGTGGTGCTTACGATGTACGACAGGGGGATTCCCCATACATTCTTCGCTTGGCTGAAAATGATTCTTCTTTTTATCGTCTGCGGCGGCGTTCTGTTTCTGCTTCGGTATGTGATTGTGAAGCTGGCTTACAGAAGAGCGGTAAAAGAAGAAATAAAAAAGAAATCATCTTGAAAAATAGATGGTTTCTTTTTTTGTTTGGAAAGCGAGGGAAGCGTTCACAGTTTCGGGCAGCTTTTTTTATAGGAACATTGATTTGTATTCACTCTGCCAAGTTGTTTTGATAGAGTGATTGTGATAATTTAAAATGTAAGCGTTAACAAAATTCTCCAGTCTTCACATCAGTTTGAAAGGAGGAAGCGGAAGAATGAAGTAAGAGGGATTTTTGACTCCGAAGTAAGTCTTCAAAAAATCAAATAAGGAGTGTCAAGAATGTTTGCAAAACGATTCAAAACCTCTTTACTGCCGTTATTCGCTGGATTTTTATTGCTGTTTCATTTGGTTCTGGCAGGACCGGCGGCTGCGAGTGCTGAAACGGCGAACAAATCGAATGAGCTTACAGCACCGTCGATCAAAAGCGGAACCATTCTTCATGCATGGAATTGGTCGTTCAATACGTTAAAACATAATATGAAGGATATTCATGATGCAGGATATACAGCCATTCAGACATCTCCGATTAACCAAGTAAAGGAAGGGAACCAAGGAGATAAAAGCATGTCGAACTGGTACTGGCTGTATCAGCCGACATCGTACCAAATTGGCAACCGTTACTTAGGTACTGAACAAGAATTTAAAGAAATGTGTGCAGCCGCTGAAGAATATGGCATAAAGGTCATTGTTGACGCGGTCATAAATCATACCACCAGTGACTATGCCGCGATTTCCAATGAGATTAAGAGTATTCCAAACTGGACACATGGAAACACGCAAATTAAAAACTGGTCGGATCGATGGGATGTCACGCAGAATTCATTGCTCGGGCTGTATGACTGGAATACACAAAATACACAAGTACAGTCCTATCTGAAACGGTTCTTAGAAAGGGCTTTGAATGACGGGGCAGACGGTTTTCGATTTGATGCCGCCAAACATATAGAGCTTCCGGATGATGGGAGTTACGGCAGTCAATTTTGGCCGACTATCACAAATACAGCTGCAGAGTTCCAATACGGAGAAATCCTGCAGGATAGTGCCTCCAGAGATGCTGCATATGCGAATTATATGAATGTGACAGCGTCTAACTATGGGCATTCCATAAGGTCCGCTTTAAAGAATCGCAATCTGGGCGTGTCGAATCTCTCCCACTATGCATCTGATGTGTCTGCGGACAAGCTAGTGACATGGGTAGAGTCGCATGATACGTATGCCAATGATGATGAAGAGTCGACATGGATGAGCGATGATGATATCCGTTTAGGCTGGGCGGTGATAGCTTCTCGTTCAGGCAGTACGCCTCTTTTCTTTTCCAGACCTGAGGGAGGCGGAAATGGTGTGAGATTCCCGGGGAAAAGCCAAATAGGCGATCGCGGGAGTGCTTTATTTGAAGATCAGGCTATCACTGCGGTCAATAGATTTCACAATGTGATGGCTGGACAGCCTGAGGAGCTCTCGAACCCGAATGGAAACAACCAGATATTTATGAATCAGCGCGGCTCACATGGCGTTGTGCTGGCAAATGCAGGTTCATCCTCTGTTTCTATCAATACGCCAACAAAATTGCCTGATGGCAGGTATGACAATAAAGCTGGAGCGGGTTCATTTCAAGTGAACGATGGTAAACTGACAGGCACGATCAATGCCAGGTCTGTAGCTGTGCTTTATCCTGATGATATTGCAAAAGCGCCTCATGTTTTCCTTGAGAATTACAAAACAGGTGTAACACATTCTTTCAATGATCAACTGACGATTACCTTGCGTGCAGATGCGAATACAACAAAAGCCGTTTATCAAATCAATAATGGACCAGAGACAGCGTTTAAGGATGGAGATCAATTCACAATCGGAAAAGGAGATCCATTTGGCAAAACATACACCATCATGTTAAAAGGAACGAACAGTGATGGTGTAACGAGGACCGAGGAATACAGCTTTGTTAAAAGAGATCCAGCTTCGGCCAAAACCATCGGCTATCAAAATCCGAATCATTGGAGCCAGGTAAATGCTTATATCTATAAACATGATGGGGGCGGGGCAATTGAATTGACCGGATCTTGGCCTGGAAAACCAATGACTAAAAATGCAGACGGAATTTACACGCTGACGCTGCCTGCGGATACGGATACAATCAACGCCAAAGTGATTTTTAATAATGGCAGCGCCCAAGTGCCTGGCCAGAATCAGCCTGGCTTTGATTACGTGCAAAATGGTTTATATAATGACTCGGGCTTAAGCGGTTCTCTTCCCCATTGAGGGCAAGGCTAGACTGGAATTACCGAAAGAAACCATCTATGATGGTTTCTTTTTTGTTCATAAATCAGACAAAACTTTTCCCTTGCAAAAGTTTGTGAAGTGTTGCACAATATAAATGTGAAATACTTCACAAAGAAAAAGACATCAAAGAGAAACATACCCTGGAAGGATGATTAATGATGAACAAACATGTAAATAAAGTAGCTTTAATCGGAGCGGGTTTTGTTGGAAGCAGTTATGCATTTGCGTTAATTAACCAAGGGATCACAGATGAGCTTGTGGTCATTGATGTAAATAAAGAAAAAGCAATGGGCGATGTGATGGATTTAAACCACGGAAAGGCGTTTGCGCCACAACCGGTCAAAACATCTTACGGAACATATGAAGACTGCAAGGATGCTGATATTGTCTGCATTTGCGCCGGAGCAAACCAAAAACCTGGTGAGACACGCCTTGAATTAGTAGAAAAGAACTTGAAGATTTTCAAAGGCATCGTTAGTGAAGTCATGGAGAACGGATTTGACGGTATTTTCTTAATCGCGACAAATCCGGTTGATATCCTGACTTACGCAACATGGAAATTCAGCGGCCTGCCAAAAGAGCGGGTGATCGGAAGCGGCACAACACTAGATTCTGCGAGATTCCGTTTCATGCTGAGCGAATACTTTGGCGCAGCGCCTCAAAACGTACACGCGCATATTATCGGAGAGCACGGCGACACAGAGCTTCCTGTTTGGAGCCACGCGAATGTCGGCGGTGTGCCGGTCAGTGAACTCGTTGAGAAAAACGATGCATACAAACAAGAGGAGCTGGACCAAATTGTAGATGATGTGAAAAACGCAGCTTACCATATCATTGAGAAAAAAGGCGCGACTTATTATGGGGTTGCGATGAGTCTTGCTCGCATTACAAAAGCCATTCTTCATAATGAAAACAGCATATTAACTGTCAGCACATATTTGGACGGGCAATACGGTGCAGATGACGTGTACATCGGTGTGCCGGCTGTCGTGAACCGCGGAGGGATCGCAGGTATCACTGAGCTGAACTTAAATGAGAAAGAAAAAGAACAGTTCCTTCACAGCGCCGGCGTCCTTAAAAACATTTTAAAACCTCATTTTGCAGAACAAAAAGTCAACTAACCGCAACTTTAGAGTAAAGGGCTGATTGTCAATGTGGGAGCAGTTGTATGATCCGTTTGGAAACGAGTATGTGAGCGCACTTGTGGCGCTCACTCCGATTCTCTTTTTTCTTTTGGCTTTAACTGTTTTGAAAATGAAAGGCATTCTTGCGGCATTTCTTACCCTAGCCGTCAGTTTCTTCGTCTCCGTTTGGGCATTTCATATGCCGGTTGAAAAAGCGATTTCTTCTGTTTTGTTAGGAATCGGGAGCGGGCTGTGGCCCATTGGCTACATCGTCCTGATGGCGGTGTGGCTGTATAAAATCGCAGTGAAAACCGGGAAATTTACCATTATTCGGTCCAGCATTGCCGGCATTTCGCCTGACCAACGATTACAGCTATTATTAATTGGTTTTTGTTTTAACGCGTTTTTAGAAGGCGCGGCCGGTTTTGGTGTTCCGATTGCGATTAGCGCGGCGCTGCTCGTCGAACTTGGTTTTAAACCGTTAAAAGCGGCAGCGCTCTGCTTGATTGCAAACGCCGCCTCCGGAGCCTTTGGGGCGATCGGGATTCCTGTCATCACAGGGGCGCAGATTGGTGATTTGTCTGCTCTTGAGCTGTCTCGGACATTAATGTGGACACTGCCGATGATCTCATTTTTAATACCATTCCTGCTTGTATTCTTATTAGACCGAATGAAAGGAATCAAACAGACATGGCCCGCTCTTCTGGTTGTGAGCGGTGGGTATACAGCGGTTCAGACACTGACAATGGCGGTGCTCGGGCCGGAATTAGCAAACATTTTGGCGGCCTTATTCAGCATGGGCGGGCTTGCCCTCTTCCTCCGCAAATGGCAGCCGAAAGAGATTTACCGCGAGGAAGGGGCCGGCGATGCTGGTGAGAAAAAGGCATACCGTGCCGCTGACATTGCGAAAGCGTGGTCTCCTTTCTACATTTTAACTGCGGCGATCACCATTTGGAGCCTTCCTGCCTTCAAAGCGCTTTTCCAAGAAGGCGGGCTGTTATATCAATCAACGCTCCTGTTCAAAATGCCTTTTCTGCATCAGCAAATTATGAAAATGCCGCCGATTGCGCCATCTGCCATGCCGTTAGATGCAGTTTTTAAAGTTGATCTGCTGTCAGCGACTGGAACAGCGATTTTAGCGGCGGTCATCGTGACAGGGCTGTTCAGCAAAAATTTCTCTTATCGGGATGCCTTTGCTTCCTTGAAGGAGACGGGAAAAGAGCTGTGGGTGCCGATTATCACGATCTGCTTCGTGATGGGGTTTGCCAATCTGGCCAACTTCGCAGGGCTCAGCTCTTCAATTGGGTTAGCATTGGCGAAAACAGGAGACCTGTTCCCGTTTGTCAGTCCTGTTCTCGGCTGGATTGGCGTGTTCATCACCGGTTCTGTTGTCAGCAATAATGCTTTGTTCGGCCATTTGCAGGTTGTCACGGGAGCGCAGATCGGTGCGGGTTCAGATTTGCTGTTAGCCGCAAATACGGCGGGCGGTGTCATGGCGAAACTTGTTTCTCCTCAATCTATCGCCATCGCTGCCGCAGCGGTCGGCCAAACAGGCAAGGAATCTAAACTGTTTAAAAGGACAGTGGCGTACAGCCTGATTCTGTTATTGATCATTTGTATATGGACGTTTATTCTTGCAAGATTAGGAGTGTAATATAAAAAAGCAGTACATGCCCAGCATGTACTGCTTTTTTATGTTAATTTGCTTTCTTTGTCATTTCGGCTGTTGTTTTCACTCTGGCTTTCCCCATAAATAAAATGGTAACCGCCGCGAGGACAATTGGAATCAAAGCGAGCAAAAACACATACGTAATACTTGATGACATCGCGTCAATAATGCGATTCAGGATCGCATCAGGAATCTGGGAACGTGTTCCCGCTTGGAATATCTCCTGCGGGTCGCCAATATTTTGCGCAGCATCTGATCCCGCTGAGCCTTTCATACCGCTGAAGGCGTCGCTCAGCTTGTTCGTGAATACGTTTGTTTGCACCGTTCCGAAAATGGTGACGCCTAAGGTCATGCCAAATGATCGCAAAAATGAATTTGTAGAGTTTGCCGTTCCCCGAAAGCGAGGTTCAAGATCATTCATCGATGCCGCCGGCAGCAGGGAGAAGTTAAAGCCTACACCAAAGCCTGAAATCATCATAAAGACTGTCAGCCATACCCGTGCTGTGTCAGGCGTCATATTGGAAAGAAGCAGCATGCCGATAAAGAAAGCTATAACAGATATCAGCATCAAATTGCGGAAGCTTGCCTTCGTTTGGAAGATCCCGCCGATCATGCTTCCGATGACTGATCCAATCATCATCGGCGTCAGAATGAAGCCCGCGCTTGTCGCCGAGCTGCCGTAGACCGCCTGAACGAAAATCGGAATAAATACCGCTAAAATAATAAATGTTCCGCCATACAGGAAAGCGAGAATCTGTGCTGTGGCAAACAAGCGGTTCTTAAACATCCAGAAAGAAATAATCGGCTCTTCTGCTTTTCTCTCCACAATAAAAAAGGCAATGAAGAAAACGGCGAATACAATAAACAGCCCGATGATCTGAATGGAATTCCAATCGTATGTTTTGCCGCCAAGCTCAAGGGCGAACATCAGGCATACAATGGATACGACTAAGGTAATCGCGCCGCCCCAGTCTATTTTCTGCTTTCTGTGCTCCAGAGATTCTTTGTAGTAGCGAATAATGAAAAACAATGACAATGCGCCGATCGGCACATTGATGTAAAACACCCAGTGCCAGCTGATCGAATCTGTAATGATCGCGCCTAAGAGCGGACCAAGAACACTGGATAATCCAAATACAGCACCGAACATGCCGGACATTTTTCCACGTTTTTCCGGCGGAAACAAATCGAAGATAATGGTAAAGGCAATCGGCAGGAGCGCGCCGCCTCCGATCCCTTGAATGGCCCGGAAGATGATCAGCTGATTCATCGTCTGGGCAATCCCGCATAAAGCAGAACCGATTAAGAAAAAAATAAGTCCAAACAGGAAAAAACGTTTTCGGCCGTACATATCGGAAAGCTTGCCGTAAATCGGCATGCCAGCCATAACCGCCACCATATAGGATGCCGTCACCCAGGCAAATTTATCGAAGCTTCCAAGATCGGCTACGATATTGCCCATCGCGGTGGCAACAATCGTATTGTCCATTGCAGACATCAAGATGCCCAGCAGGAGACCGAGGACCACAAATTTGGTGGAAGCCTGTTTTGCTGTTGTTGTGTCCATTTGTTCTACCTCCTCTTACTTTTCTATGTAAGTTCTGATATCATGATAATAGTTTGATTGTTGAATATCTCGATTATCAAGATAAACTCGATTTTATAGGGAGGACTGTCAGTTGTCAACAAGAAATTCCAGAAGTGAGTTGGAAAAGACTGCTGTTCAGCTTTTTCGAAAACTGGGCACAAGAACGGTTCTGTTTCATCAGGCAGCCGCTCAAGCTCTCGGTCTGTTTCCCACCGATTTGAAATCAGCTGACATTTTAAATGAAGCAGGGCCGATGACGGCCGGAGAGTTGGGGAAAAAAACCGGCCTCAGCACGGGTTCCGTCACGGCGCTTGTTGACCGGCTGGAAAAAGCGGGGTATGTGGCTCGTGAAAAGGACCCGAACGATCGCAGGAGAGTCGTAATCGTCCCTTTGACTGCTTCGAAAAAACATATAAAGGATTTGTTCCGTCCTCTGTCTGAGTCAACGATGGATTTGTGCCGCGAATATACGGAAGAGGAGCTGGAACTCATTTTCAGTTTTGTAGGCAAAGCCGCCGATATTATGGAGGAAGAGCTTGAACGTCTGAAACAGTAAGTGAATTTGTGCATAGCTTGGCCCGTTCCCGAATAAATTGTACAAGTTACATAAGAGAAGGGAGTACGGGCCGGTGAACATTTTTTTGAGCTATATTGTGCTGGGACTGTCCTTGTCTGCGCCTGTGGGGCCAGTGAATGCGGCGCAAATAGACAAAGGAATTAAAAACGGTTTTTGGCATGCATGGATTTTCGGTTTAGGCGCCATGACAGCGGATGGGCTGTACATGCTTTTTATCTATTTCGGGTTGTCGCAGTTCTTGACCGCTCCATTTGTGAAAACGTTTTTGTGGCTCTTCGGCTTTTTTGTCCTGACCTATACCGGAATTGAAACGCTGAAAAACGTCAGAGAACCGATGGATGTGCGAAGCTCGCGGGGGAAACCGTCATACAGGAAAACATTCGCATCGGGTTTTCTCATTTCATTGTCAAACCCATTGAGCATCCTTTTTTGGCTTGGAATTTACGGAAGCATTCTTGCGAAAACAGCAGAGGCCTACAATATGAATCAGCTTCTAATCTATAGCTCCGGCATCATGATCGGCATTTTAATCTGGGATTTCTGCATGGCTATCACAGCCAGTACGTTCAGAAACCTGCTTCATGAAAAGCTATTGAGAGGATTGACCGGAATCGCCGGTGTATCCCTCCTTGTGTTTGGCTTTTACTTTGGTTATCAGGGCATCCAACAGTTATTGGGCTGATTCATGAAGGACAGTCACCTGCCGCTTCCAGTTTTAATATAGTATCCAGATGATACTGGAGGTGGATCAATGGTGAATGGGATTTACACCAAAAGTTTTCTGGAACGTATTCAGGAAGAGCTTCCTGAATGGCAAAGAATCGCTTTTGAGCTGCTGGCAGAAACTCTGGGGGACGACGCGGATACGTTTCCGTGCATTCCCGGACGCCAGGCGTTTCTGACTGATCAGCTTCGGATTGCTTTTGCCGGAGATCCGCGGGAAAACTGTACAGCGGAGGACCTGGCTCCGTTGCTTGCGGAGTACGGCAAGATATCGCGGGACACGGGAAAATATGCATCCCTCGTTGTGTTGTTTGATACACCGGAAGATTTGGCGGAGCATTATTCGATTGAAGCGTATGAAGAGCTGTTTTGGCGCTTTTTAAATAGACTGAGTCATCAAGACGAAAAAGAATGGCCGGAAGACATTCCGGCCGATCCTGAGCATTATAAATGGGAGTTTTGTTTTGACGGCGAGCCGTATTTCATTCTGTGCGCTACACCGGGGCACGAGGCAAGAAGAAGCCGGAGCTTTCCTTTTTTTATGGTCACGTTTCAGCCAAGGTGGGTGTTTGATGACCTAAATGGATCAACTGCATTTGGCCGTAACATGAGCAGGCTGATCCGATCTCGTTTAGAGGCCTATGATCAGGCTCCGATTCACCCGCAATTAGGCTGGTACGGAGGAAAGGATAATCGTGAATGGAAGCAGTATTTCCTCCGTGATGACGAAAAACAGGTATCGAAGTGCCCGTTTTCTTATTTAAAGAACATGTTCAACAAAATGAAATAAATCAAGGACTGGCAGGGCGATCTTTATGACCCTGCTTTTTTTGATAGATCATGGTAACGATGGCGATGATCACGAGAAAACCTATGCTGACGAAAAAACCGGGCCGGCTTGATTTTTCAAACAATGTACCGGACACAGCCGCAGCAATCAGAACCATCGCTAAATAAATTTGCGTTTTTCCCATGCCCTCGGGATCAGTCAGCTTTTTGCTGGAGAACAGGATAAACAGCCAAGTGTATAAAAGCATAAGCCCCGCAGCTGTTGTCATATGCTCATAAATGTTTTTAGGCAGCACTAACGACAGAATAATGGAGAGAACAAGCCCCGCAAACGTCAGCCCAAGTGCCGGCCAGCATATTTTTTTGCCTTCCTTGAGAGTAAAGCATTTCGGCGCGTCGCCGTCATCAGCCATCGTACAAAGCAATGTCGTAACGGCAAAAAGCGAAGCGACAAGGGTCGAGAACCCGGCGATGATGAAAATCCCGTTAAATATATCAAGGATGATCTCAAGGTTATATCCTTTTAATGATGTAATGAACGGACTGTCCTGTTCAGTAAACGCGTGTAACGGAACCAAAAGCAGAGCAAGCCCGATTGAAATGATATAAATAATCGCCAGCGTCGCCAGCATCAGTTTCCCTGATTTAGACGCTTCCTCAGGTTTTTTTAAGTGAACCGCCATCAGCCCCATGACCTCAATTCCGCCAAAAGCGTAAAACGCGTAGATTAAACCTGTCCACAGCCCCATGGCGCCGTATGGGAAAAACTCACTCGTCTTATTTGGAACATGTATGCCATGATTTCCGCCGGACAGGATACCGCATAAAGCCAGGATGGCAATGACAATAAACATAAAAATAGCAGCTGTTTTAATCACTGCCAGCACGTTTTCTGTTTTTTCAAAGACGGACAGGCCGGTGAAAATAATAAGGAGCCCAAGTACTGCGTAGATTGAGGCAAACACCCATAGCGGCACTTGAGGAAACCAATGCTTCGTAAAGAGCGAAATGGCTGTCAGCTGGCTTCCGGTAATCAGCATTTCTGATGTCCAGTACACCCAGCCGTTGCTGAAGCCTGCCCATTTGCCGAATGCTTTTCGGGCATACGCACAAAACGAGCCCTTTTCCGGCTGCTTCGCCGATAGCTTGGCGAGCTGTTCAAAGACAAAATACGTACCGATCCCTGCGATCAGAAATGAAAGGAGAACGGAAAAACCGCTTTTTACAATTGCGATGCTGGAACCGAGAAAGAAGCCTGTTCCAATCGTGCAGCCGACTCCGATCAGTGACAGCTGCCACCAAGCCAGATTCCCTTTTGGCTGGTCTTTTTTTGTTTGGCTCATTATTTATTCAACCCCTTTTATCTAAGGTTAGATTGTGATCTGTCCGAAGCTTATATACATCGGATTTTTGCCTCTTTTTACATGGAGAAGGAAGCGGACGCTCATACTAATGAAAAAAGGAGCAAACCAATGACACAGCAATATATTGTGGAGCCGAAAAAAGGGCTTGGGCTGAAGCTGAAAAAGGGGCAGATTTTAAAGGTGGTTGATGTAGAAGGGCAGCAGGTGGCTGATTTTGTCGCATACCATGCCAAGGATTTTTATGAACACCTTGATCAGGGAGCGACGATAGACGCCAATCACTCCATTCATGTGAAGGTCAACGACCATCTCTACTCCAACCTGTATAAGCCGATGTTAACCCTGATTGAAGATACGGTCGGCAAGCATGATCTGCTGCTGCCCGCCTGCCGTCCTGATATGAACAGGCTCTTATATGGGAAGCAAAAGGATGAGTTTCAGGATACGTGCTATGACAATATGAACCGTGCGCTTGAGCAGTTTGGCGTACCGAAGCCTCACATGCATTACCCATTTGCGATTTTTATGAATACTGTCCTTGATGAGAAAGGGAATCTGTCTGTGGAAACGCCGCTTTCGAATGCCGGAGATTATGTAAGGCTCAGGGCGGAGATGGATTTAATTGTCGCGTTTTCTTCCTGCCCGATTGAAAAAGGGAAATGCAATGGCGACAGTGTGACATCCATACGGGTTGAAGTCAGCTGATCTCTCTTGTTCACTGTGAATGAAGACCTGTGCTATATTAAATAGGGATACATAACAGTTATGATTCATTTTCATTGATTTGGGGAAATGATCAGTAACAAGGGAAAATGTACAGGAGGAATGATTGGGATGAGCATGCAGGAAAAGATTATGCGTGAGTTACATGTGAAGCCCTCAATTGATCCAAAGCAAGAAATTGAGGACCGAGTCAATTTTTTAAAACAATATGTAAAGAAAACCGGTGCTAAAGGCTTTGTATTGGGAATCAGCGGCGGCCAGGATTCAACACTTGCGGGAAGGCTCGCTCAGCTTGCGGTGGAGAGCATTCGCGAGGAGGGCGGAGACGCTCAATTTATCGCTGTCCGTCTTCCGCATGGCACACAGCAGGATGAAGACGATGCCCAGCTTGCTTTGAAGTTTATTAAGCCGGATAAATCATGGAAGTTTGATATTAAATCGACAGTCAGCGCTTTTTCTGAACAGTATCAGCAGGAAACAGGCGATCAGCTGACGGACTTTAATAAAGGAAACGTAAAAGCAAGAACAAGAATGATCGCGCAATACGCGATCGGCGGCCAGGAAGGTCTTCTTGTGTTAGGAACAGACCATGCTGCTGAAGCAGTGACTGGTTTCTTTACGAAGTACGGTGACGGCGGAGCAGACCTCCTGCCGCTGACAGGCTTGACGAAGCGCCAGGGAAGAACCCTGCTGAAAGAGCTGGGTGCACCGGAACGCTTATACTTAAAAGAGCCGACTGCCGATCTGCTCGACGAAAAACCGCAGCAGTCGGATGAAACAGAGCTTGGCATTTCCTACGACGAGATTGACGATTATCTCGAAGGAAAAGAAGTATCAGCGAAAGTATCAGAAGCGCTGGAAAAACGCTACAGCATGACTGAACATAAACGCCAGGTTCCGGCGTCTATGTTTGATGACTGGTGGAAATAAGTTGAAGAAAGCCCGCTCTCGGAGCGGGCTTTTGTCGTGTACAGGAGCTTTATTTGATGCGGATATGATTCAGCTTTACCATTAATCTGTCGGTGAACCTTCGGAGGCTGCCTCTCGTATCAGGATCTAATGGGAGTTCGGCTCTCGCGGCAATGTTCTCTGCCACATCCTGAATCGACAGGTTGTCTGTTTGAATGTGGTCCTCAAAAATGGGTGATGATAATCCTTCAACACAGCGGTCGATTTGTTTGGCGGCCCATGAGTTTTTTCCTTCTGCTCTGGTGCGCAGCCTTTTTAACAAGGTTTCCTTTGAAGCCATTAGTGTAAAGTGGTGAACGATCCTGCCTTCCTGTCTGAGCCTGCCGATGATCTCATTGAAGTATTCAGGATGTACAATCGTCATAGGCACAATAATGATGCCGCGGTATGTATCTGTCAGAGAAGCTAGCAAACTGTAATTGAACGCCCGCCATAAAGGATAGCTTTGAAAATCGTCCTTTGCGATCTCCTGCGGCACCATGGAGCGCAGCGCAAAACCCATTTTCTCGGGATCATACACGTAAGATGGGTTCAGCCTTCTGTGCAGTTCGAAGGCTGTTTGTGTTTTTCCGGAACCGAATGCCCCGTTTATCCAAATGATCATCGCCATTTCTCCCTTCCTATTTATCATACAGAAAAAGACCCTTCCATCGAAGAGTCAGCTGGAAAAACAATAAAGGCAGAAGGTTTTAATGCTTTTTTGCGTCGAAGTATTAAAATACCTACAGAAATGTTGTACAATGAATGTCATTCAGGCAAAAATGGCTAAACAACAAAGCGCACTATAAGCTTGACTGGTAAAGCCGGTATCTATATAAATATTCGCTAAATAAGCATATAATGAATATAAAATTTCATTCCTTAGGAGGATTTCGCCGAAGATGAACGCTAAACGAGCCATCCCAGTAAGAGAAAGAAATATCGTCCTGATCGGATTCATGGGTGTAGGAAAAACAACAATCGGCCAATTGGTCGCTAAAAAATTATATAGAGATTTTATTGATATTGACCAAGAGATCGAAAAGGATTTCAATATGACAATTCCTGAGATATTTGAGAAAAAGGGAGAAGACTTTTTCCGGAAAACGGAGAAGGAATATATTTTAGACATCTGCCATCATAAACGATTCAAAATCGTATCTCTGGGCGGGGGCTCTTTTAAACAAGAAGAAATCAGAAATTGCTGTCTGGAAAACTGTCTCGTGCTTCATCTGGACCTGTCATGGGAGAACTGGAAGCAGCGCGCGGATTTATTGATCGAAAGCCGCCCTGTACTGCATAACCGTTCAATGGATGAAATGGAACAGCTGTTTAACGAAAGAAAAGTCATTTATGACAAGCACAATTCAAAAGTGGCAACAGACAACCTTTCCCCGGAAGAGGTTGCCGATTACATTGTTGAGACATTAAAAATTGGCTGGGATCTTTATCAGCCGATGTAAAAAGCCGTGCGCAGCGCACGGCTTTTTTTATCGTTTTATCCCTTGTATCAAAATCGCTTTTAAACAAAAGGAGATGGGCTGTCCGTTTTGGTTCAATGTAATACAGAACGTGTCGCGTGCTTCGTCTGATGCGTGATTCAAGTGGGTAATGATTTGTTTTTCTCGGTCAGCGGGGGTTCCGCCTCGTTTGATCCAGCTATCGTATTGAATCGGCAAGTTCCACTTTTGGATGTCTTGATAGGCCAGTTGATTGGCGCTGAACATCGCCTGCCATTCTGATAATGAGCTTTCACGAACATGGGAAGGGTCTCGAAGCCGGTTCAAATGATTGACAAACTCATCAAGAACGGGATCTTCAGGCGCGTAATGATCAACTAAGAGAAAACGTCCGTCCTGTTTTAGTACGCGTGCAACCTCTCTGACAGCTTTGCGGACATCAGAAAAATGGTGGGCTGCGTATCGGCAGGTGATGATGTCAAATGAATCGTCGGGGAAGGGGAGTGACTCTGCCGTTCCTTGCTGAAAGCGTACGTTTTCAACTCCTTTTTCTTGCGCGAAGGAGGACGCAACCTCAACCATCTCTTTCGTTGCATCAACACCGATGCACTCCTGTACATAAGGAGAAAATGCCAGCGCCGTATGGCCGGCGCCCGCTCCTATATCCAGCACTCGATGCTCTGCCCGGCATTCCGCTGTTTTGATCATCAACCCCAAATCTTCCCCCTCGGCAAATACCTTTTCATCCCGATACATCTCGGCGTTTTTAGAAAACGGTGTTTCATTTGTCATTTGAACCAGCTCCTTCTTTTCGTAAATGATGATATGGATTATGTTAGCAATTTCTGTTATGATTCGTCCAAGATATAAAAATGATGAAAATGATAGGTTCAACCTATGGAGGCTGAAATGGATATTAAAGTGATGGAATATGCAGCGGAAATTGCCCGGCGCCAAAGCTTTACAAAGGCGGCGGAACATCTTCATATCGCACAGCCGTCTCTCAGCCAGCAAATCAAAAAGCTTGAGGCTGAGCTGGGGCTTACCCTTTTTCACAGATCTCATGGCTCTGTTACACTGACACCCCACGGCAGGCGTTTCATTGAAAAAGCCGAGGACATCATTCGTTCCAGAGATGATTTGCTTCGGGAAATGCAGGAGCGATCTCAGGGAATCGGTCATAAATTATCCATCGGGATTCCTGCTGTAACAGGGAGATATCTCTTTCCTCCGCTGCTGAAGCAGTTTTTGGCGCGCTATCCTCATGTGGAGGTTCAGCTTGTTGAAAAAGATCCGGTTTCATTAGAGGAGATGACGGCAAAGGGAGAAGTTGACCTTTCTGTTTTATCCTTGCCGATCGAGGATGAACGGCTCTCCATTACACCCTTGCTCACGGAACCGGTTGTTCTCGCGGTGCCGAAGGAAAAACAAAGGTGGATGCCGCCGGAATTGGTCGCGCTGATTGAGAAAGTGCTGGAAGAAGATGAGGGACGCCAGCCGTGTGTGCCGATTGACATGGTAAGGAACGTGCCCTTTATTCTGTTAAAAGAAGGCTTCGGCTTTCGCAGGACAGTTCTCGATCTCTGTGCGGAAAGCGGCTTTAAGCCGAATGCTGCCTTTAAGACGAGCCATATTGAAACCGCCCAATCTCTTGTGGCTAACGGATTAGGTGTGACAATGGCACCGAATATGGTCAGAAGGGATAAAGATCCGGGTGTGATCTATTTATCGATTCAATCCGCGCCATCACGAACCCTCGTCTTCGTCTTTTTAAAGAACCGCTATGTCAGTCTGACCGCCCAGGCCTTTATGGAACTAAGCCGGGAAAGTCTTAAACAAACGTTTGATGAAGGCTGTCTGAGAAACAAAGATGAAAATATTTAGAAAACAAAGACGAAACGTGGTAGTATAGGAATACAAACTAAATCTTATAAAACAAAGGGGAATAATCGGAAATGCAACTATTCGATCTGCCGCTCGACCAATTGCAAACATATAAGCCTGAAAAAACAGCACCGAAAGATTTTTCTGAGTTTTGGAAATTGTCTTTGGAGGAACTTGCAAAAGTCCAAGCAGAACCTGATCTACAGCCGGTTGACTATCCTGCTGACGGAGTAAAAGTGTACCGTCTCACATATAAAAGCTTCGGAAACGCCCGCATTACCGGATGGTACGCGGTGCCTGACAAGCAAGGCCCGCATCCGGCGATCGTGAAATATCATGGCTACAATGCAAGCTATGATGGTGAGATTCATGAAATGGTAAACTGGGCACTCCATGGCTACGCCACATTCGGCATGCTTGTCCGCGGCCAGCAGAGCAGCGAGGATACGAGTATTTCACCGCACGGTCACGCTTTGGGCTGGATGACGAAAGGAATTCTTGATAAAGATACATACTATTACCGCGGTGTTTATTTGGACGCCGTCCGCGCGCTTGAGGTCATCAGCAGCTTCGACGAGGTTGACGAAACAAGGATCGGTGTGACAGGAGGAAGCCAAGGCGGAGGTTTAACCATTGCCGCAGCAGCGCTGTCAGACATTCCAAAAGCCGCGGTTGCCGATTATCCTTATTTAAGCAACTTCGAACGGGCCATTGATGTGGCGCTTGAACAGCCGTACCTTGAAATCAATTCCTTCTTCAGAAGAAATGGCAGCCCGGAAACAGAAGTGCAGGCGATGAAGACACTTTCATATTTCGATATTATGAATCTCGCTGACCGAGTGAAGGTGCCTGTCCTGATGTCAATCGGCCTGATTGACAAGGTCACGCCGCCGTCCACCGTGTTTGCCGCCTACAATCATTTGGAAACAGAGAAAGAGCTGAAGGTGTACCGCTACTTCGGACATGAGTATATCCCTGCTTTTCAAACGGAAAAACTTGCTTTCTTTAAGCAGCATCTTAAAGGCTGATAAATGTGAAAAGCCGCCGCATATCATCAGGCGGTTTTTTTCTGCAAACTGCCGGAATGAGAACAGACTGGAGACGAATAGATATGAAACAAAGAATCATTGATGAATTAAAACGGATCGAGCAGTCATATGGAGTCAAAATCGTGTATGCCGTCGAGTCAGGAAGCCGCGCATGGGGATTTCCGTCGCAGGATAGTGATTACGACGTCCGCTTTATTTATGTGCCGAAAAAGGAGTGGTATTTTTCAATTGAGCAGGAGCGTGATGTCATTGAGGAACCGATTCACGATTTGTTGGATATCAGCGGCTGGGAGCTGAGAAAAACGCTTCGGCTTTTCAAAAAGTCAAACCCTCCGCTCCTCGAATGGCTGTCCTCAGACATTGTGTATTACGAAGCATTTACGACCGCAGAGCAGTTAAGAAAACTGCGCACGGAGGCATTTAAGCCTGAAGCAAGCGTGTATCACTATATCAATATGGCGAGAAGGAACGTCAAGGATTATCTACAAGGACAAGAGGTCAAAATTAAAAAGTACTTCTACGTTCTTCGGCCTATTTTGGCCTGCCAATGGATTGAAAAGCACGGAACCATACCGCCAATGGACTTTACTGTTTTGATGAATGAACTTGTTGCTGAACCCGAGCTGAAGGCTGAAATGGAAACTTTGCTTGAACGGAAAAGAAGAGGGGAAGAGCTTGACCTCGAAGCAAGAATCAATGTTATTCACCAATTCATTGAAACGGAAATCGAAAGAATCATGGAAGAGGCAAAAGAACTGAAGGCAGAGAAAAAAGATATGACACCTGAATTGAACCGTTTGCTTTTGAATACGGTTGAAGAAGTGTGGAAGGATGGAGGAAGCTGATGTTTTTTGTCGCTTCCTTTTCTCCTTTATTCGACAGAATCCCCCCCGACTTTCTAACTATCTGATTGTGGCAAACCCACAAAAATAATCAGAATCTTTGTATTTTGAGAATATTGTGAACGTCGGTTTTGTCCATTTACAATAAACTCATACAAATACTTCTTAGATTGCGGGGTGTTGAGGTTGGAAGTGATCACAAGAGATTTTTTCTTATTTTTATCCAAAAGCGGCTTTCTCAATAAAATGGCGAGGAACTGGGGAAGTCGGGTAGCAGCGGGTAAAATTATCGGCGGGAATGACTTTAACAGTTCAATCCCGACCATTCGACAGCTTAACAGCCAAGGCTTGTCAGTTACTGTCGATCATTTAGGCGAGTTTGTGAACAGCGCCGAGGTCGCACGGGAGCGTACGGAAGAGTGCATTCAAACCATTGCGACCATCGCGGATCAGGAGCTGAACTCACACGTTTCTTTAAAAATGACGTCTTTAGGTTTGGATATAGATATGGATTTGGTGTATGAAAATATGACAAAAATCCTTCAGACGGCCGAGAAACATAAAATCATGGTCACCATTGACATGGAGGACGAAGTCAGATGCCAGAAAACGCTTGATATTTTCAAAGATTTCAGAAAGAAATACGAGCATGTGAGCACAGTGCTGCAAGCCTATCTGTACCGGACGGAAAAAGACATTGACGATTTGGATTCTTTAAACCCGTTCCTTCGCCTTGTAAAAGGAGCTTATAAAGAATCAGAAAAAGTAGCTTTCCCGGAGAAAAGCGATGTCGATGAAAATTACAAAAAAATCATCCGAAAGCAGCTCTTAAACGGTCACTATACAGCGATTGCCACACATGACGACAAAATGATCGACTTTACAAAGCAGCTTGCCAAGGAACATGGCATTGCCAATGACAAGTTTGAATTTCAGATGCTGTACGGCATGCGGTCGCAAACCCAGCTCAGCCTCGTAAAAGAAGGTTATAACATGAGAGTCTACCTGCCATACGGCGAGGATTGGTACGGCTACTTTATGAGACGCCTTGCAGAACGTCCGTCAAACATTGCATTTGCTTTCAAAGGAATGACAAAGAAGTAAAAAAGGAGAGATTATCATGACAACACCTTACAAACACGAGCCATTCACAAATTTCCAAGATCAAAACAACGTGGAAGCGTTTAAAAAAGCGCTTGCGACAGTAAGCGAATATTTAGGAAAAGACTATCCGCTTGTCATTAACGGCGAGAGAGTGGAAACGGAAGCGAAAATCGTTTCAATCAACCCAGCTGATAAAGAAGAAGTCGTCGGCCGAGTGTCAAAAGCGTCTCAAGAGCACGCTGAGCAAGCGATTCAAGCGGCTGCAAAAGCATTTGAAGAGTGGAGATATACGTCTCCTGAAGAGAGAGCGGCTGTCCTGTTCCGCGCTGCTGCCAAAGTCCGCAGAAGAAAACATGAATTCTCAGCTTTGCTTGTGAAAGAAGCAGGAAAGCCTTGGAACGAGGCGGATGCCGATACGGCTGAAGCGATTGACTTCATGGAGTATTATGCACGCCAAATGATCGAACTGGCAAAAGGCAAACCGGTCAACAGCCGTGAAGGCGAGAAAAACCAATATGTATACACGCCGACTGGAGTGACAGTCGTTATCCCGCCTTGGAACTTCTTGTTTGCGATCATGGCAGGCACAACAGTGGCGCCGATCGTTACTGGAAACACAGTGGTTCTGAAACCTGCGAGTGCTACACCTGTTATTGCAGCAAAATTTGTTGAGGTGCTTGAAGAGTCCGGATTGCCAAAAGGCGTAGTCAACTTTGTTCCGGGAAGCGGAGCGGAAGTAGGCGACTATCTTGTTGACCATCCGAAAACAAGCCTTATCACATTTACGGGATCAAGAGAAGTTGGTACGAGAATTTTCGAACGCGCGGCGAAGGTTCAGCCGGGCCAGCAGCATTTAAAGCGTGTCATCGCTGAAATGGGCGGTAAAGATACGGTTGTTGTTGATGAGGATGCGGACATTGAATTAGCGGCTCAATCGATCTTTACTTCAGCATTCGGCTTTGCGGGACAAAAATGCTCTGCAGGTTCACGTGCAGTAGTTCATGAAAAAGTGTATGATCAAGTATTAGAGCGTGTCATTGAAATTACGGAATCAAAAGTAACAGCTAAACCTGACAGTGCAGATGTTTATATGGGACCTGTCATTGACCAAGGTTCTTATGATAAAATTATGAGCTATATTGAGATCGGAAAACAGGAAGGGCGTTTAGTAAGCGGCGGTACTGGTGATGATTCGAAAGGATACTTCATCAAACCGACGATCTTCGCTGACCTTGATCCGAAAGCAAGACTCATGCAGGAAGAAATTTTCGGACCTGTCGTTGCATTTTGTAAAGTGTCAGACTTTGATGAAGCTTTAGAAGTGGCAAACAATACTGAATATGGTTTGACAGGCGCGGTTATCACAAACAACCGCAAGCACATCGAGCGTGCGAAACAGGAATTCCATGTCGGAAACCTATACTTCAACCGCAACTGTACAGGTGCTATCGTCGGCTACCATCCGTTTGGCGGCTTCAAAATGTCGGGAACGGATTCAAAAGCAGGCGGGCCGGATTACTTGGCTCTGCATATGCAAGCAAAAACAATCAGTGAAATGTTCTAAGCGGGACTAAATGGGCATCCTCCCTGCGGGGGTGTCCATTTCATCCATATACTATAAAAAAGAGGAGGAAGTGCCATAGAAAACACACAGCTGATTATTTCGATTTGTATTTATATGGCGGGAATGCTGCTAATCGGCTACTTTGCTTACAAGCGTACGTCGAATCTGACGGATTATATGCTGGGAGGACGCTCTTTGGGTCCGGCAGTAACCGCTCTCAGTGCCGGCGCTGCCGATATGAGCGGCTGGCTGCTAATGGGGCTTCCGGGCGCCATGTTTTCTACTGGTCTGAGCGGCGCTTGGATCGTCATCGGACTTTGCCTTGGAGCGTGGGCGAACTGGCTTTACGTCGCACCACGGCTGAGAACCTATACTGAAAAAGCGGGGAATTCTATTACAATTCCCGGATTCCTGGAAAATCGCTTCGGAGATCAAACAAAGCTTCTCAGACTGTTTTCGGGAATTGTCATTTTAGTCTTTTTCACGTTTTATGTATCGTCCGGAATGGTGTCCGGCGGCGTCTTATTCAACAGCATCTTGGGGATGGATTATCACACCGGCCTGTGGATTGTGACGGGTGTTGTTGTGGCATATACCCTGTTTGGCGGCTTTTTGGCAGTCAGCTGGACAGATTTTGTTCAGGGGATTATTATGTTTGCCGCACTCATTCTTGTGCCGATCGTTACGTTTTTCCACACGGGAGGAGCAGGTGATACAGTTGCTGAAATCCGCTCTGTAGATCCTGATATGTTTAATATTTTCAAAGGAACGAGCGTCCTTGGCATTATTTCTTTGTTTGCCTGGGGGCTGGGATACTTTGGCCAGCCGCATATTATTGTGCGTTTTATGGCGATAACGTCTGTCAAAGAGATCAAAAGAGCGCGCAGAATTGGGATGGGCTGGATGATTTTGTCTGCAGTAGGCGCAGTGCTGACCGGTTTGGGCGGAATCGCTTATTACCATCAGCGCGGCATGACACTGAAGGACCCAGAGACGATTTTTATTCAATTAGGGAATATCTTGTTCCATCCGATTATCACGGGTTTTCTGATTTCAGCGATTTTGGCCGCGATTATGAGTACAATTTCTTCCCAGCTGCTTGTGACATCAAGCTCTCTGGTAGAAGATTTGTATAAGTCGATGTTCAGACGCTCAGCTTCAGATAAAGAACTGGTGTTTTTAGGCCGACTGGCTGTTCTGGCTGTTTCAATTGTCGCGTTGGTTCTGGCTTGGGAGAAAAATAACACCATCCTTGGATTGGTCAGCTACGCGTGGGCGGGCTTCGGTGCATCATTCGGGCCGGTTGTACTGCTCAGTCTGTTTTGGAAACGAATGACCAAATGGGGGGCACTCGCCGGCATGATTGTGGGAGCAGCGACTGTAATCATTTGGGCGAATGCCGGTCTTTCGGACTTTCTGTATGAAATGATACCTGGTTTTGCTGCGAGTCTATTATCCGTCTTTTTTGTCAGCATATTGACGCAGGCTCCGTCACAAGCTGTCACAGACCAGTTCAACGACTACCAAGATACAATGTCACAATAAAGATCGAAAGGAGGAGGAAGGGGCTGTCCCTTTTTCCTCTTTTCTCCTTTTAAGCGGCCATTTTTTTCTTTTGGAAACAAACGTATTTTTTTCTATACAAAAAGACCCCGTATGGATATGATTAAAGTAAAAAAAGTATAGGAGAAAAAGGTATGGAAGAGCTTTTAGAGAGAGTTTTTTCATTTTCAGATGTTGATAAGCTGATTGATTTTATTAGCTATGAGCTGCAAAAGCCAGTGATACTGGAAAGCGCGGATTTCTTTTTGTTAGCCTATAATTCTTACTATATTAACCATTTTGATTCTGCCAACCAGCAGACTATTTTTTCGAAAAAGTGTCCGGTCCAGATTTTTGAGAGGTTTCTGAAGGACGGAATTATTGAAAAATTGAAAACAGAGCCTGAGCCTTTTCGCGTCAATAAAATTGAAAGCATTGGGTTGAACCAGAGGGTGGTCGTGAGTGCAAAGCACAAAGGGGAAGTCATGGGCTACATCTGGATTCAGGAGCTGGACCAAAATCTGACGGATGAAGAGCTCGACTTTTTGTACGAGACCTCCTTCCATGTCGGGAAAATCATTTATAAAACGAATAAATTGAAACAGGAAAAGGAAGAAAAAGCAGAGGATCTCATCAAACGGGCGATCTATCAGCAATTTACCTCTGAGAAGGAACTCAGACGGGAAGCTGAAAGGATCAACACTGTGCTGCCTTCCATGTTTTCAGTTGTTATCCTGCACGCCGCAAATGGGGATGGGGAAGCGGTTGAGGATTTAAAGGAAAATATCAGGTCGTACCTGAATTTACGGGATAAGGTCAGTCATGTCTTAACGATCGAATCAAACATTGTCATCGTCGTAGCGAGTTTTTCCCAAAAAAGCTCCGTCTCCTCAGCAGCTTCTGAGTTTATTAACAAGCTGTTAACACATTTTCACTTTCAAAAAATACCTACCCCTATTTATATCGGTATCGGAAACGAATATAATCACCTATTAAAACTTGGCAAGAGCTACACAGAAGCACTTGAAGTCATCAAAGCCGCAGAAATCACCGGCAATCAGGAAAACATTCCATATGAATATGCCAAACTCGGCATTTACCGCTATTTAGAAAGCATCGAACAGAAAAATGAATTTTTAGAATACGAGAATAAAGATTTAGCTTTATTAAAAGCAAAAGACGAAGAAAGCAGCACTGAGCTGCTCAAAACCTTGGAAATCTATCTCCTCAACAACTGCAAAACAAAACCAGCGGCGGAACAGCTGTTTATTCACCAAAATACATTGAATTACCGCATCAAACAGATTACTGAGATGACGTCGATCGATTTAAGCGATTTCAGAACGCGGTGCCAGCTCTATCTCGATTTGATGCTGATGAAAAAGAAATAAAAAAGAAACCAGTACTTGTACTGGTTTCGTCTTCACTTAAAATCCTCTGTAAACATACGGATCATCAGGTTTTTTAATGGTATTCCAGTCAGTTACTTTGACGACAGGGAGAGTTGACTTGAATGGCTGGTAATATTCTGAGGCCAGAGTGCCCTTAATGTGAATCCATTCATCATCCTTGATGTCCATGTCCTTCGGAAATTCCACAAGCATCCCGTACACGCCGGAATCAGCGATACAGTGAATGATGCCAAACCTTAATACGAACAGCTGATTTTTGTTAATTGCGTTTCCTTTGTAAGCAAATCCATGAAATTCTATCGTCCGTCCGAGAAATTCACCCGGATAGTTATAGATGGTTTCCATTCCTTTTAGGAAATCGTCATCGGTCAGAGAAATCTCTTTTTTGCTGGAATACTTATTAAACAGCTCTTTCATTTGTTTGTCATAGCTGTCTTGCGCGTAATAAAGGCTGGCATCAGGCCGCAAATACTGTGTTTGGGAGTAGTGATCTCCGCTCTCCATCGCCTTAAACGAGAACCCTTTTGTTTTGACTATGGATGAGTCAAGCGTTGCAATCGGGAAGAAGATGCCTGACACCAAAGGAAAAAGAAAAACAACATAAATCAAATAACGCTGATAAAATGGCTTGTTTTGTTCATGGTCATGGTCATGCTCGTGATCATGGCCGCACCCGCAATCATGGTCATGGTGATGCCCGCTTTTTTCAGGCGACTTGATAAATAGATATGCTTGGACGGCGGTCAGAATGGCCAGCAGGAAGATCGCAATAAAGGAAAGATAGGCATATTTCATATTAATATATTTTGTTAGATTTCCTGAGGCATGCAGATGATAAAAGAAAAACGTAAATCCCATCAGCACCAATAGACGAAACATCCAATCACCCCTTTACCAGTAGTGATCCCGCTAAAACAATCACGACAATGTATGCAATCAGCAGGAAAACAAATCGTTTTTTGAAGGCCGCAAGCATCATCAATAGATTCTTAATATCCACCATTGCGCCAAAGACGAGAAAGGCGATTAACGATCCTAATGAAAATGTGCTGCTGAAGGAAGACGCGATGAACGCATCAACTTCTGAACAAAGCGACAGGACAAACGCCAGACCCATCATCACGAGGGAAGAGGATACATCATTCTGCCCGATCGCAAGCAGAGTGGATGTTTTGACATACGTCTGCATAGCGGCTGCGATAAAGGCGCCGATGATTAAATATTTCCCCACGGAGAAAAATTCATCAATGGCATGCCGCAAGGTCCCGCCCAGTTTTTGGAGCAAGGTGCCGTGATGATGATGGTGCCCGGGTTCATCAGGCTTTAAAAGCTGGTTATCCTTAAATTGATAGGATAAAATGACCCCGATGATCAGCGAAACGGCGAGAGCCAGTCCGCCTCTGTAAAAGACAACGCTCCATCTATTCCCGAACGCAATATAAGTAGAAAATAAAACGATAGGATTAATGATAGGCGCGGTCAGCATGAAAGCAACGCCCGCATGCAGAGGAACTCCCTTTAACAGAAGCCGCCTCGTAATCGGGATGATGCCGCATTCGCAGGCGGGAAATAAAACGCCGGCCAGCGCACCGAATAAAACGGCGAGAAAACGGTTTTTCGGCATGATTCTTGCAATCATTTCTTCAGAAACAAACATTTGAATGATTCCGGAAAGTATGACGCCAATCAGAATAAACGGAATGGCTTCTATTAAAATGCTGATAAAAATAGAATTCAGCTGAAGAAAAGATGATTGTGCTGTCACAATAAAACCTCCGCTCATGTTAAGCTGCCTTTCTTATGATACCAGAAAAAAAGGCACTGCTTGTTTGACGGAGGAGGGGAAAGGATCGTTTCACTTTGGTTAGGATTCCAAAAAGCCGAGTAGGATACTGTCTGTTTCTGCAGCTTCTTTTCCGAGCCAAATCAGGTGCCCCCATGAGTGAAGCAAACAGAGAGCAGCGCCACGAATGTGCTCTTTTGCATGATGTGCATGTGACAAGCCAACCAATCCATCATAAACACTTTGCATAATCAGCACGGGACATATGATGGCTTGCAGGTCTTTTAAAGAGACAGCGGCGGTTTGTGACAAGTCAATCAGAAATCCTTCACCCGAGCGCTGCCGGCTGTTCATTTTCCGAAATGCTTCTATGTCTTTTTCATTCATCAAGGACTTGATTCGCTGAAACGGAAGCGTGCTGAATTGGGGGCTCATAGATCGAAACATCAAACGCGGGAAAGCGTTATTCAAAGAAGAAATCAGCTTCCATATCCACTTTTCCACCGGCGGGCGGAAGAGAATTCTCCCCAATTTATATTCAGTGTCTTTTGGGGTGAGCCACTCTTTGGTGACCGCGGATTGCAGGGTCAATGTATTTACTCTTTCCGGATAATGTGAGGCAAAGCATATGCCGCTCGGCCCTCCTGCTGAGATGGCGATCACATGGACACTGTCGATTTGTAAATGATCTAATAATTTCACATAGAAACGGCAGGCGTTGGCAAGACTTTTTCCAATTTCTTTTGACGTTCGTCCATAGCCGGGCCTTGAAGGCGTAATGATGGAATACCCTTGCTCAATCAACGCTGTGTATCCGAATTCCTCGTAACAATTTGAATGCCCGCCATGCATGACAAGGATGGGGGCACCCTTTCCAGCCACTGAATATTCTAGTGTATGTCCTTCGAAGGTGATCGTTTCGACTCGTCTTTTCATCTGTTTCACCCAATTGGTTTTTTCCTATTATAGGGTTTTCAGCAATTGACCACAAGGTGAAGAAATGAATAAACACAGGCTCGTGAAATATGATATACTTTGTATTGATATTCATTCTCAATTAAAACTTTGATATAGATGTGAACGGGAGGCAGGACGGATGGCTGAGAATCAAGAGGTATATGACGTTACGATTATAGGCGGGGGGCCGATTGGGCTGTTTACTGCTTTTTACTGCGGGATGCGGGAGCTGAAAACAAAGGTAATCGAATTTTTGCCGAAGCTCGGAGGGAAGGTGTCTTTATTCTTTCCTGAGAAAATCATTCGCGATATCGGCGGCATACCGGGGATTGCGGGAAAGCAGCTGATCGAGCAGCTGAAGGAGCAGGCGGCAACATTTGATCCTGATATCGTATTGAATCAGCGTGTGACCGGGTTTGAACGCCTGAATGACGGCACCATTGTACTGACGGGTTCTGAAGGGGAAAAGCACTATACAAGAACTGTGATTTTGGCTTGCGGCATGGGTACACTTGAGGTCAATGAGTTTGACAGCGAGGATGCGGCCCGATATGCGGGCAAAAATCTTCATTATGGAGTGGAGAAGCTCGATGCGTTTAAAGGGAAACGCGTGGTGATATCAGGCGGCGGAGATACTGCGGTCGATTGGGCTAATGAGCTTGAACCGATTGCGGCGTCTGTGACTGTCGTTCATCGGCGTGAGGAATTCGGCGGAATGGAAAGCAGCGTGACGAAAATGAAGCAATCATCGGTGCGGGTGCTTACGCCTTATCGGCTGGAGCAGTTGAACGGAGATGAAGAGGGCATCAAAAGCGTGACCGTTTGTCATACTGAGTCTGGCCAGAGGAAAGACATAGAAATTGATGAGCTGATCATTAATCATGGGTTCAAAATTGATCTCGGGCCGATGATGGAGTGGGGGCTGGAGATTGAAGAAGGAAGGGTGAAAGCTGACAGACATATGCGAACGAATCTTCCGGGCGTGTTTGTGGCGGGCGACGCGGCTTTTTATGAAAGCAAGCTGAGATTGATTGCCGGCGGATTTACGGAAGGCCCGACAGCGGTCAACAGTGCCAAGGCTTATCTGGACCCTAAGGCCGAGAATATGGCGATGTATTCCACCCATCATAAAAAATTGGTGCATAAATAAAACAGCCCTTGAGGAAAAGGGCTGCTTGCCATCAGGTGTGAAGGAGTTTTTTCTCTGCATGTTGATTGTGGATGAAAGCTAGCAATTCATCCTGTTCTTGTACGGCTGTGAATCCATAAATGCCGGCAGCTGAGTCATCGCCTATGCAGACGATAGGAGGGCGGCTTGCTGACGGTTCCGGCAAAATGCCAATTTGTTCGCCACCATTGATCAATTGCTGAACGGACAGCTTGTTTGGGCAAATGACCATGTGCAGCGGGGATTCACTGATGGTACGCTGAATCATGTGGGTGAACCGGTCATCTATGACGTTTTCATGAGTGATATAAAACGAACAGGATTCATGCTTTTGCATGTTTTCCACTGCATGGCGGCTCCCGACAACAAGACGTTTCTCTGAATCAGGCTGAATGGCGGTGACAAGAAAGCCCCGTTTCTCAAGCTCTGTCTTTGCTTGCTCAGATGCTGCACTCAGTTTGGCTGTCAGCTGGCGGATGTCGATTTTCTGAGAAGCCAGTGCTCTGAAAAATTCACAAACCGCCCGGCGCGATGTGAAAAAAACGTCTTCAAAGGTGCCAATCTTTCGAAGAATTTCTTCATTGACAGGCATGTTTTCGGTCCGCCATTTCGGCCACTCGATGAGATCGGCGCCGGAATCGCGCAGCTTGTCTGCAAGCGGGTCTTCATCTTCGCCATGAGTCACAACCATCAAATGCCGTCCGATGAGCGGTTTGCTTTCAAACCAGCTGTGTGTTTGAAAGTTGACGATGTCTCCGATGACGATAATCGCAGGGTTTGTAATCTGGTGTTCCTGCACTTTTTGCTGAATGTTCTCAAGTGTTCCTTTCACACTCCGCTGGCGGCCCCACGTTCCCCGTTGGATGACAATGACAGGGACAGAAGGCGATTTCCCGTATGAAATAAGCTGCTGGCAAATATAAGACAAGTTCTTGACACCCATGTAAAAAACAAGGGTTTGAACGCTTCGGGCCAGCCCTTCCCAGTCAAGGTTCGGCGTGCCTTTTAATGATTTATCATGCGCTGTAATCATGGCAAAAGACGATGCAAAATCCCGATGCGTGACGGGGATGCCCGCATATAGCGGCGCTGCAATTCCAGAGGTGATTCCCGGCACCATTTCATAGCGAATGCCGTGCTCATGAAGAGCATCTGCTTCCTCGCCGACTCTGCCGAATACGCTCGGATCTCCGCCCTTCAAGCGAACGACGGTTAACCCATTTAATGCTTTTTCAACCAGCAGGGCGTTAATTTCTTTTTGTTTCATAAAATGGCGGTTTGGCAGTTTTCCGCAATAAATAAACTGGCAGTCCGGTGATGCAAATTCGAGCAGCTTCGGGTTGGCGAGCCGGTCATATAAAATCACATCTGCTTCCTCGAGCGCCTGTTTTCCTTTGATGGTGAGCAGGCCTGGGTCGCCGGGTCCGGCTCCCACGAAATATACGATTCCGTTCTTCATGATCATGTCATCCTTCCGTCACTGTAAAAAATGAAGGACCACTAGAAAAGTGATCCGGTCTTTTGATCAATATACGAGATAAACATGTTCTCCTTCGATCAGCGTTTCATATGTTTTGACACATCCGTGGTCAGGTTCTTGGACGATTCCGTCTTCTAAGGAAATTTTCCAGTCATGCATCGGGCAGAAAACATATTCACCGCTGACGATGCCTTCTGCCAGGACGCCGCCCTTATGCGGACAGCGGTTTTCGATGGCGCGGATGCTTCCGTCTGAAAGCTTGAAAACCGCGAGCTCCTTATCTTCAATATACACTGTTTTGCCTAATTGTTCAGGCAATTCTTCAATTTTTCCGATACATACTTTTGTTACGTCTTTGTTTACCATGTCCATTCCTCCTCAATGATTGTTTTTGTCATTATGATGTGGTCACGACATTTTCAAATAATTCTTTAGAGGTTTGTTTATCCTCTAAAAAGTCTTTCCACGGATCCTTGTGGACAGAGAGTGTTTCATTCATTCGGCCGTTCAGCTCCTGCCGCTTTTCCGGATCGTTTAACACGGATTGGACATGGGATAAACCGACGCGCTCAAGCCATGCGGACGTACGCTCCAGATAGTTTGCGGTTTCCCTGTAATATTGCAGGTAAGCGCCTGCGTATTCTAAGACTTCTTCATTTGTTTTCACCTTCATCAGCAAATCGCCGGCACGCAAATGGGTTCCGCCGTTTCCGCCGACATAAAGCTCCCAGCCTCCGTCGATGCCGACAACGCCAAGGTCCTTAATGCCGGATTCCGCACAGTTTCGCGGGCAGGCAGACACGGCCATTTTGACTTTGTGAGGCGTGTTCAGCCCTTCGAATTTTTTCTCAAGCGCAATGCCCAGTGCCATGGAGTCTTGTGTGCCGAAGCGGCAGAATTGCTCGCCTACACACGTTTTCACTGTGCGGAGCGTTTTTCCGTACGCGTAGCCCGATGGCATATCAAGATCTTCCCATACCTTCGGAAGGTCTTCTTTTTTCACGCCGATAAGATCAATTCGCTGGCCGCCTGTCATTTTCACGAGCGGGATCTCATATTTGTCAACGACATCGGCGATCTTGCGCAAATCTGTGGAGTTGGTCACGCCGCCGTACATCCGAGGAACGACTGAGTATGTTCCGTCTTTTTGAATATTGGCGTGCATTCGTTCATTAACAAAGCGGGATGTCCGGTCATCCTCGTATTTGGTTGGATTGATCATGCCTAAGTAGTAGTTCAGAGCCGGGCGGCATTTGGAACAGCCTTCTGGCGTTTTCCAGCCGAGCACATTCATGACTTCTCTTGTATGTGACAGCCCTTTGGCTTTGATTTCTTCTACGACTTCATCTCTCGACAATGTGGTACAGCCGCAAATGGCTTCTTTTTGCGCTGACGCATCAAAGTCTGATCCGAGCGTATGCTGGAGGATTTCTTCTACGAGTGGCTTACAGCCTCCGCATGAGCGGGATGCGCCGGTGCATGCTTTGATTTCGTCCGTTGACGAGCAGCCCTTTTCCTGTATGGCTTGAATAATCGCACCTTTTGACACGCCGTTACAGCCGCAGATGATTTCATCGTCGCTCATCGCTGCGGTTATGCTTGTGCCTGCTTCCTGGCTGAGGGGCTGTAAGATTGATATTTTAGAGGTTTCAGAGATATCGGCTTCTTTTTGAATCATAGAAAACAGGCGATTGCCTTCGCTGCTGTCGCCGAATAAAACAGCACCGACAATTTGATTGCCTCTCAGGACGATTTTTTTATAGATGCCGTCCTGCTCATCGAAGACTTTAATCGCTTTTTTCTCCTCTGATTCGTTAAAGTCACCGGCAGAGAAGACCTCGACGCCTGATACCTTTAACTGTGTGGAGAGAACGGAGCCCTCATACGGTTTTGTTTCGATGCCGCACATATGCTTTGCCAGCACTTTTGCCTGTTCATACAGCGGCGCCACAAGCCCGTAGGCGATTCCTCGGTGCTCGGCACATTCGCCGACCGCGTAAATGTGCGGGATTTCAGTCTGCATATAATCGTTGACGATGATGCCGCGGTTAACCGGAATGCCGCTCTCGGCCCCGAGCGTTGTATTTGGGCGGATGCCGACAGCCATGACGACTAAATCAGCTTCAATGCTTGTGCCATCCTTGAATCGGAGGCCTTCGACACGGTCGTCACCGACAATTTCTTCTGTTTGCTTTTCAAGTAAAAAGGTCATACCTTGTTTTTCTAACTCGTTTTGCAGCAGGCGTCCTGCCGTTGCATCAAGCTGGCGCTCCATCAGGAATGGGGCAAGGTGGATGACGGACACATCCATGCCAAGATTCAGCAGTCCGCGAGCTGCTTCCAAACCAAGAAGTCCTCCGCCGATGACGGCAGCTTTTTTATATTGTTTTGACGCGGCGAGCATTGTGTCTGTATCTTTTATGTCCCGGAAAGCTGTGACGCCTTTTTTGTCTGCGCCCGGAATCGGAAGGATAAAAGGGACCGAGCCTGTCGCCAGGATCAATTCATCGTAAGGCTGGATTCTGTCTGCATCTGTGATGACTGTTTTGTTTTCCGTGTCCACTTTGATGACTGTTTCATTTGTATACAATTGAATGTTGTTTTCTTCGTACCAGTCCCAATCGTTTAACGTAATATCTTTAATATCTGTATCGCCTTGAAGCACTTTTGACAAAAGGATTCGGTTGTAATTGGGATGCGGTTCGGCACCGAAAATTGTGATCTGAAACTCGTCTTTAGCAACACTCAGTATCTCTTCAATGGCCCTTACCCCGGCCATTCCATTACCAACAAGAACTAGCTGTTTTTTTCCCATCAGATGATCCGCTCCTTATCAATGTTTTTTCCAGCGTAGCACAGCAAAAAGGAATATTTAAGATACATGTTATAAAATGTAACAAAATATACGAAAAGTTCTAAAAATTTTATGAAAAATTTAAATAGGTCTGATTCGGACGGCGCATACCTTAAAACCGGGCATTTTACAGACTGGATCTAAGGCTTCTCCGATTAAATCATTCACATTTTGAGCGTCTGCCCAATGGATGGGAACAAAAACAGTATCTTTTCTGATTTGTTCTGATAATTTGCTGCGGACGGTGATGCTTCCCCGCGGCGATTCTATTTTTACCAGTACACGGTCCTCGATATTGTAGGTCGCTGCTGTTTGCGGATGGATCTCCATAAACGATTCAAAATGTCTCGCGGCAAGGGCGGCGCTTTTTCTTGTTTGGACGCCTGTTAAGTAGTGAGACATGACTCTGCCTGTCGTTAAATAAAGCGGATAATCGGCTGTCGGCTTCTCTTTTGGAACAGGTGGTTCGTTTGGAATCACACTTAATGCCGCTTTTTGATCCGGATGAGCAAATGATTCTGTAAACAAGCGCCCAGTTCCGGGATGATCAGATTCCGGACACGGCCAATGAATGCCGCCTTCACGTCTGAGCCTGCCGTATGAGATGCCTGAATAATCGGCAATCCCGCCTCGGCTCGCTTCTCTCAATTCATTAAAAATATCCTCCGCTGACGTATAAGAAAAGTAGCGGCCCTTGCCGAGAGCGGATGCGAGATCACAAATGATCTGCCAATCATGCTTTGCTTCGCCGGGACATGGCCGGCTTGCTTCTCTTAATGTCACGCGTCCTTCTACATTTGTCATGGTGCCTTCATCTTCTAAGTAAGAGGAGGCGGGTAAAATCACATCTGCGTATTTCGCAGTCTCAGAAATAAACAAATCGATTGCAACAAAGAATGTCAGTTTACGTAAAGCCTTTTTTACGAGATTCGCATTTGGACTGGAGACAGCAGGATTGGAGCACATGAGGAACAATCCCTTGATGTCGCCGTCATTGATTTTTTCCATCATTTCATAGGCTGAGACACCTTTTCGCGGCAGATCATCCTGATGGATTCCCCACACTTGCGCAACATGTGCCCGGTGTTGTTCGTTTTCAATAGATCGATAGCCCGGAAGCTGATCGGCTTTTTGGCCATGCTCTCTTGCACCTTGCCCGTTGCCTTGTCCGGTGATCGCCCCGTAACCTGAGTAAGGCTTGCCGATTTTTCCTGTGATCAGCACCATGTTTAAGAAGCCTTTCACAGCCGCTGTTCCATCGGTTTGCTGTTCAATCCCGCGGGCTGTAAACAGCATGCCGGACGTTTCCTTGGCAAACTTTACAGCCGCTTTTCTTATATCCGCCAGCGGGACACTCGTCTGTTCGGCGATGTCATTCAGGTCCAACGAGTCAGTATGCTGCTTCAGCTCTTCGAATCCATTTGTTCGTGATTGAATGAAATCCTCGTTTATAAGCTGTTCGTCGATGATGATTTTGACGAGACCGTTGGCAAGGGCGGCGTCTGTGCCGGGTTTGATTTTCAAATGAAGATCGGCGATTTTTGTTGTCGCTGTTTCACGCGGATCAATGGCAATGATGTAAGCTCCGTTTTCTTTCGCTTTTTCAAAATATGGCATAATCGTAGGCTGGCACTCCGCGATATTGGTGCCGGCCAGAATGATCACACGGGTGTGGGGAATGTCTGATAAGGGATTCGTTAAGCCTCTGTCTGCGCCGAATGTTTGGTTGGCTGCGGTTGCTGCGGCGGACATACAAAGCCTCCCGTTATAGTCGATGTATTTTGTCTGTAAGCCCACCCGTGCGAATTTCCCTAACAAATACGCCTCTTCATTTGTAATCGAGGCGCTTCCGTATACCGCCATGGCGTCATGGCCGTGTTCTGCTTGGATCATTGTCACTTGGTCTTTAATGTAATTCAATGCTTCTTCCCAGGAAACAGGGATAAACTCGCCGTTTTTCTTCAGCAGAGGGCGGGTGATGCGAGAGGAGTTCAAGGCATGCTGGTGGGCATTCATGCCCTTCATGCATAGCCGACCCTGTGTCGTAGGATTATCAATCCCGATCGCAGTGTACTTTTTGCGCGTGACGATGGTTTGTTCCACGAGCTGCATTTTGCACTGCATGCTGCAAAACGGGCATTGAGTGTCATATGTTTTTTCTGATTGGACGTCTTGCTGTTTATCACGGAAATATCTAAGCAGTCGTTCAGTCAAAATGCCTCATCCTTTCTTATATGCGCCCGTCTCTACAGTCGGGTTTTGAATCAGTGACAGATCTGTTTGGAGGCTTTCCAGCAGCTGTGCCCTTAGGTCTTCTTCGAATAGCACTTCTCTGATATGAACGATCCCGAGACGGTCTATCCACTGATGAACACCTTCTAAGTAATGAGCCGTTTCCCGATAATACTGGATCAGTCCTTTGATCATGCCGGCAGTGCTGTCTTCGTTCTCAGTCACGCAAAACAAAGCTCCTGAACGGGCATGAGTTCCCCGGACGCCGCCGATGTGAATGTCCCAGCCAGCTTGTGTCCGAATTGCGCCGACATCTTGCAGGGCGGCCTCGGTGCAGTCTGTTTCACATGATAAGCTGATAGAAATGGGAGCGGGTAAGGGAAGCATCTCAAGTTGTCTTTCGATTTGGGCTGCCAGCTGCTGAATCGATCGATTTTGCCCGCATGTACATGCTTTGATGCTTTGCAGCGCGTGTCGGTGTTCATTAGTGTAAACGGGCATCTTCAGGTCTTTTTTCATGTTCGGGAGATCCGCAGGCTTGATCCCGGAAAGCTTCAGCCTTTGGCCGTGAGTGATGGATACGTCGGGAATGCTGTATGCCTCAATGATGTTGGCGATGGTTCTTAGCTGCTCCGCGTTTGTCCGCCCGCCGTACATTTGCGGAATCAGGATGCATGTCTCTTCAGTGGCTGGCTCAGGCTGGACAAACCCAGGGTACAGCATTTCCAGATAGTATTGAATCGCAGGAACACAAGTACTGCATCCGTTTTTTGTTTTCCAGTCAAGCTGGTTCATCACTTCTGCCGGATTAGTGAATGGCCTGCGCTGAAGCTCAGCGATGATGTCGTCTTCTGTAAAATCAGTACAGCTGCAAAACGAAGGTGTGCTGGCGGGCTTCGTATATTCGCTGTTGGTCATGTATCTCAAAAGGTCTTCAACGAGCGGTTTGCATCCTCCGCAGGACCCAGTGGCTTTGGTGCAGTGCTTGACTTCCTCAACAGTTGTTAAGCTATTCGTGTGCACCGCGTCTTCAATCGCGCCTTTCGTCACTGTGTTGCATTGGCAAATCGTTTCACTGGAAGGCATGGATTCAAATAAAGGGCCGCTTGTCTCCGGTTCGATGATCTGCTTTTTGACAATGGAGATGTCTCGTTGTTTAAGCAGGCTGTCGAGAAGCCGCTGCTTGTCACGGGTGTCTCCGAATAAAATAACGCCGGCCAGTTTGTCATCTACAAAAAGCGCTTTTTTATAAACGCCTGCTTGTTCGTCGTAGATTTTGATGCTCGTCGTGCGTTCATCCTCTTGGATCTTTCCTGCTGACCACACATCGATTCCAGCTATTTTTAACGCCGCAGATGGTGCTGAGCCTTGATATTCCTCACATGGAACGCCGCAAATATGACTGGCGAGCGCTTTTCCCTGCTCATAAAGCGGAGCCACCAATCCGTACACCGTTCCGTTATGCTCAGCGCATTCACCAACGGCGTAGATATTCGGTTCGCTTGTCTGCATGAAGTCATTCACGATGATCCCGCGGTTCACTTTGATTCCAGCGGATACAGCCAATTCAATATTCGGTTTGACGCCGGCCGCCATCACAATCAAGTCTGCTTTTAATGAAGAGCCATCTTTAAAATGGATTCGGTCTGCCTTCGTGGCGCCGGAAATGGAGACGGTGTCTTTCTCCAAAAGAAAGGTTAGGCCTTTTTGTTCCAGCTCTGTTTGCAGCAGCCGCGCCGCTGTTTGATCGAGCTGTTTTTGCATAATGCCGGCGGAGTGGTGAATGACGCTGACATTCATACCGAGATGCTGTAAACCGACTGCAGCTTCCAGTCCTAATAAGCCGGCTCCGATTACCGCAGCCTTTTGAAAGTGCTGGGCCATCTTCATCAGTGCTTGGCAGTCTTCTATTGTCCGAAATCCATAGACACCTTTTTTGTCTGCCCCGGGGATAGGGAGAATATGAGGGGAGGAGCCTGTTGCCACTATTAATTTGTCATACGACAGAGTGCGTTTCCGATCTGTGATGACCTGCTGCTGATCTGTATCAATCTGAATAACCGTTTCGCCTGTGTAAAGCGTGATCCCGTGCTTGTCGTACCAATCCTTGCTGTTCAGTGTAATATCATCGAGTGACGCTTCACCCTGCAATACAGAGGATAAGAGAATGCGATTGTAATTGGGATGCGGCTCGCTTCCGAAAATGACAATCTCAAACATGTGGCGATTCAGCTTTAATACTTCTTCAATACAGCGGATTCCGGCCATGCCGTTTCCCGCTAACACCAATCTTTGTTTCTTCATGTATCAGACCTCCTTTGGCGAAGCTCGTAAGTTTTCTCCTATTAAAAATTATGTCACAATGCATTGTTAACGCATTAAACGTGTCACAAAAACTTACACATGTCTTTTCCAGAAAATAATGGTCCTATATCCTTGATTCAGAAAATGTAAAATAATGAGGGTCTAGAAAGGGGAATCTTATGAAGCTGTCGGAACTGAAAACTAGCGGTCATCCACTCACTTTGCTCTGTTCCTTTTTATACTTTGATGTCAGTTTTATGATATGGGTTATGCTTGGGGCGCTGGGTGTTTATATTTCTCAGGATTTTGGCCTGTCTCCTTTTGAGAAAGGGCTTGTCGTAGCTGTGCCGATTTTATCTGGATCTGTGTTTCGTATCATTCTTGGTATTTTAACGGACAGAATCGGACCGAAAAAAACGGCAGTGATCGGGATGCTGATGACGATGATTCCGCTGCTTTGGGGGACATTCGGCGGCCGTTCCCTGACTGAGCTGTATGCCATCGGGATTCTGCTTGGCGTGGCGGGGGCAAGCTTTGCTGTAGCGCTGCCTATGGCCAGCCGCTGGTATCCGCCTCATTTGCAGGGACTTGCGATGGGGATTGCCGGAGCGGGGAACAGCGGCACGTTGTTTGCAACCCTGTTTGGCCCTCGTCTGGCAGAGCAGTTCGGCTGGCACATTGTCATGGGAATTGCGCTAATTCCATTATTGATCGTCTTTATTCTTTTTGTATCCATGGCAAAGGATTCTCCTGCACAGCCGGCTCCGCAGCCGCTCAAAAGCTATCTGCATGTGTTCGGGCAAAAGGAAACATGGTTTTTCTGCCTGCTGTACAGCGTCACATTTGGCGGATTTGTCGGGCTCTCAAGCTTTTTATCTATTTTCTTTGTTGATCAATACCAGCTGTCAAAAATTCACGCGGGCGACTTCGTTACATTATGTGTGGCGGCGGGGAGCTTTTTCCGGCCTGTCGGGGGCTTGATTTCGGATCGTGTCGGCGGCACGAAAGTTCTTTCTGTATTGTTTGTCATCGTGGCACTGTGTATGGCCGGAGTCAGCAGCCTGCCATCTCTTTCAATGGTTATTGTTCTATTGTTTGTCGGAATGATGGGGCTCGGAATGGGAAACGGCGCAGTATTCCAGCTCGTGCCGCAGCGTTTCCGCAAAGAAATCGGCATGGTGACGGGAATCGTCGGTGCGGCCGGAGGAATCGGAGGGTTTTTCCTGCCGAACATCTTAGGATCTCTCAAACAGATGACAGGCACATATGCTATCGGTTTTATCACGTTTTCCTGTATCGCGCTGCTGGCGTTTGCACTTGTGCTTGCCGCAGGCTATTACTGGCGGAAAAGCTGGAGCGCGGAAAGCAGCCCGGCGGATGTTTAGGATTTTGACGGACACGCGTTTGTGCGTGTCTTTTTTATTTTCTCTTGATTTTCAACAGTGAACCGATCAAAATAAATAGTAATTATTACGATTTGTTAGTGAGAGGAGTTTTCTGAATGAATCAACATACGCTGCTCCCGAAAAAAACGGAGCGTCTTCAATACTTTGGATCGGTCAGTCCGATCAAAGGCGAGAAACCAGTGGAAAAAGAGAAAATGAAGGACCTGCAAAATATCAGGAAGGATTATTTTTTTGACATTCAGCATGTAGGTGTAGCTAATGTGTCCCATCCAGTCACAATCACTTCTGCCATGATGCCTGCCGAGCAAACAACGGCTGCGAACTTTACAATGACTTGTAATTTGCCGAGAAATCAGAAGGGGATTAACATGAGCCGGTTAACAGAGCTGCTGCAAGTCTATCATCAAAACGGCTGGGTTCTCTCATTTTCCTCTCTTCAGCAATTTACGAAAGAGCTTGCAGAAAACATGGACACATCATCTGCCACAGTTGAAGTGAGGTTTCCGTGGTTTTTCGAACGGAAAAGCCCGAAGCTTGAGAAAGCGGGTTTGATGCATGCTGATATATTCATGTCTGTCACCTATCGCAAAGATCAGCCGTTTAAACAGCGTGCCGGCATCTCAGCAAAAGTAACGACTCTGTGCCCTTGCTCCAAGGAAATCAGCGAATACAGTGCCCATAATCAGAGGGGAACGGTCAGCATTTGGGCGGATGTTCACCCGGCCGCATCGCTGCCAAGTGATGTTAAAGCTGATTTGCTTCACGCCGCAGAATCAAATGCTTCTGCGAGACTGCACCCGGTATTGAAGCGGCCTGATGAAAAAGCCGTGACAGAAACGGCCTATGAAAACCCGAGATTTGTTGAGGATCTCGTCCGGCTGATTGCTGCTGATTTGTTTGAGCTTGAATGGGTGTCGGCCTTTGAGATTGAATGCCGCAATGAAGAATCGATCCATCTCCACGATGCCTATGCGAAGCTGTGTTTTTCGAAGGAAGTGGATAAAATATGAAACGCTCATTATTCATTATTGCAGTTCTTGTGCCGGCCAGCCTGCTGTCAGCGTGTTCTTATCATACGGAAGAACACGCAAGTTTAAATACGAAGAAAACGGACGAGCACATGACGGCCGCCCGAAAACCAGAAAAAACAAGCATTGATTGGACAAAGCCTTCGGGCGGAGAATACCCGGATATTAAACAGAAGCATGTCTGGATTGATGTGAATGTGAAGGAGCAGAAGGCTTACATCAAGGAAGGAAGCAACACCATCTATACAATGATGATCTCTTCTGGTCTTGATCAAACAAAAGATGATGCTACGCCAAAGGGCACCTTTTATGTAGAGCCTGAACGGGGAGAATGGTTTTTCTCCGAAGGATACCAGGAAGGCGCAGAATACTGGGTATCATGGAAAAATCACGGTGAATTTTTATTTCATAGTGTGCCAATGACTAAGGATCAAAAAGTCATCAAAACGGAAGCAGAAAAACTAGGAACGAAAGCATCTCACGGATGTATCAGGCTGACCATTCCAGATGCGAAATGGGTATATGAAAATATCCCTGAACATACAAAAGTGGTGATCAGCTGAATTGAAAACCGTTGACAAAAAGGAAAAAAGACCATACAATTTAAATCGTAATAATTACGTTTTGTGGTAAATGGCTTATCATTGGCTGTATCTGTGAAAAGCGGAAAGGCTAAGGATCTTGCTGTCATTGATCCCCATGAAGCGTCTCTTGAAAACTTGAAACGAAACCCAAGCTACTTTCTGATGAGATGTTTGCGCTTTCCATCGGTTCAGCAACGCAAGTGGAGCAATTGCTTTATGCAAGCTGCGGTTTTCCGAATGTCGGCAAGGATTTGCGATGGGGAAAAGGATTAAACGCGGTTGGAGCCTTTACTGATTTAGAAATCGGGCGGCAGCGAGAAATGAGCGCGAAAAGCTGCTCTACACCATTGTACATACGGCGAAGTATTCAATTTAAATCGTAATCATTCTATTTTAATGGAGGCACTGTTATGAAAAAAATTCCGGTTACCGTACTGAGCGGTTATCTAGGTGCGGGAAAAACAACATTGCTGAACAGCATTCTGCAAAATCGCGAAGGCTTGAAAATAGCGGTTATCGTAAACGATATGAGCGAGGTGAACATTGACGCGGGCTTGGTCAAGCAGGAAGGGGGCCTTTCCAGAACAGATGAAAAGCTTGTGGAAATGTCAAACGGCTGCATTTGCTGCACGCTTCGCGAAGACTTATTAATTGAAGTTGAGAAGCTGGCAAAAGACGGACGGTTTGATTATATCGTCATCGAATCAACAGGAATCAGCGAACCGATCCCGGTGGCCCAGACTTTCTCTTATATCGATGAAGAGATGGGAATCGATCTTACAAAATTTTGTCAGCTGGATACGATGGTGACAGTGGTTGATGCCAACCGTTTTTGGCATGATTATCAGTCAGGTGAAAGCCTTCTGGACCGCAAAGAAGCATTGGGGGAAGAGGATGAAAGAGAAATCGCCGACCTCTTGATCGATCAAATTGAGTTTTGCGATGTACTGATCTTAAATAAATGTGATTTGGTCAGCGAGCAAGAGCTCGAACAGCTTGAAAACGTTCTTCGTAAACTGCAGCCAAGAGCCAGGTTCATTCGTTCCGTCAAAGGAAATGTAAAACCGCAGGAGATTTTGCATACAGGGTTATTTAACTTCGAGGAAGCGAGCGGATCGGCCGGCTGGATTCAAGAGCTGACGGCAGGCCATGCGGAACACATCCCGGAAACAGAAGAATACGGTATCTCTTCATTTGTATATAAGAGACGTTTGCCGTTTCATTCTACACGATTTTACCGTTGGTTGGATCAAATGCCAAAGAACGTGGTACGTGCCAAAGGAATCGTCTGGTGCGCATCTCATAACAACCTTGCTTTGCTGATGTCGCAAGCAGGTCCGTCGGTTACGATTGAGCCTGTATCTTATTGGGTGGCGGCGCTGCCGAAGCTTGAGCAGGAGCAAGTCAAACAGCAGGAGCCGGAAATCCTGGAGGAGTGGGACCCGGAGTTCGGCGATCGCCTAACGCAGCTAGTTTTTATCGGAACTGACCTGGATGAAGAAACGATTACGAAAGAGCTTGATCAATGCCTGCTGACTGAATATGAATTTGATTCCGACTGGTCGCTGTTTGAGGACCCGTTTAAATGGAAGCTGAATCAATAGAAAAAAAGCCGTCCCCTGGGGAGCGGCTTTTTTTAATGAAACGTTTGTTTAAACATAATGAGCGTATTTTTTCTCAAGGATATTCTGAAAGACCGCGGCAATGGAGCAGATGGCCCAATAAATGAGAGCGGTCAGAATATACATGGTCATATAATCAAACTCTCTGCCCCCGATGATTTTCGCATGCTGGAGCAATTCCGGCACTGTAATCATCGCAGCGAGAGAGGACGCCTTGATTAAGTCGAGCAATACATTGGCAAGCGGAGGCAGCGCAATACGTATCGATTGCGGCAAAATGATGCCCCTCATCGTCTGCCAATAGGAAAGACCCAGCGAGGATGCGGCTTCCCACTGTCCTTTTTCGACGGATGAAATGGCTGAACGGTTAATTTCCGCAATGTAGGCGGCGCTGTTTAGGCTAAAGCCGATTAAAGCAGCCGTGACAGCGGAAAATTCAATGCCGATATAAGGAAACCCGAAATAAAGGATAAACAAAATCACCAAAATCGGAACGCCCCGCATAAATGAGATATAGAGCTTCGCCGGCCATCTTAACAAAGCAAGCTTAGACATTCTGGCGAGTGATATGAACAGGCCGATCACAGTTCCCGCAAACATGCTTACAAAAGAGATGAGCAGTGTATACCCAATGCCTTTTATGACATAAGGGAACGATTCAATAGCCAGCTTTGTGTTGAAAATATATTCCCATTGAATGCTATTGATCATGGCGTCCGATTACAAATCAACGTCCTGAACGTCGGCATCAATTTTTTTTGATACATCTGCTTTATTGAAGAATTGTTTCGACAGTTTAGTCAAAGAACCATCCTTGCCCATCTCTTTCAATGCTTCGTTCATCTTTTTCTGAAGTGCCGCATTGCTTTTTTTCATGACAAGGGCCTGTTTGTTCGGCATGTACTTGATGTCAGGATGAATTGTAATGTTGAGATCCGGGAATGCCGCGAGCGCAAGTGTCTGCAGGTAATAGTCGTTTAAAATGACGTCAGTGCGTCCGTTGGCAACATCTTTTAAATATTGCTCATTCGTCGCATTATCATAAATCACTTCTTTGGCGCCGTATTTTCTCGCGACCTCCATGTAGACGGTTGTAGCCGCGCCAGCCGCTTTCTTCCCTTTTAAATCCTTAAGCGTTTTAATCCCGGATAAATCGTCTTTACGGACGATTGCCGTGCCGTATGAATATTTATATGGAGTAGAAAATGCGAACTTCTTCTCGCGGTCCTTCGTCACATCGATGTCATTCGCGGCTGCGTCAACCTGTCCGCTGTTCACCGCTGTCAGCATCCCGTCAATGCCCATCTCCTTGAACTCAACCTTCAATCCCAGGCGTTTTGCCGCTTCACGAACGACTTCAACCTCGTAGCCTGTCAGCTTATCGGAGCCAGAGTCGGTATCGTGATAAGAAGTGGGATAGAGCGTACCTGATGTAGCGACTACGATTTTCCCTTTGTCCTTGATTTGCTCCCAGCCTGTATCCTTGGAATCGGCTTCATTTTTGCCGGAACAGGCTGCCAATATAAGAAAGAAAGCCATTGTGAAACTGAATATAACGGCTTTGGAATGCATGAATGATTTCACCTATAGTTCCCCCAATCTGTTAATCAACTAAAAAGATAGCATTGAACATAAGGGGTTGCAATATGTTGATCGCGTTTTCAAAAAGTTCGAATTGTGTATACAAAAGGCATGGATGGGTGTTTAAAAGCGTCTATGAAGGGAAGAGGTGATGAAAAAAGGAGTTGTCCAAGGATGAATGCCAGACGTGCATGGATAGGAGTTTGTGAAGTGAAGGTGCAGCAGATCCGTCATTCATCTATGCCAATACCGTAAGAAATGGTCAAGAAGCATGAAACCGATCTTCAGAATAAATTTAAGTCTTGCTGATGCCCCTAAGGCACATGATATATTCGATGAGAAAGAAAATGGAAACATTTAAACCATAATGGGGAGTCAAATGAATATTTACAAACCAGCCGGATTGTACTGCTGTACTCTATTTTGCTGCCGGTGTTTTGGCGCGGTTATCTTATCGGAAAAAGGATCTGCGGAATCAGAATCGTAAAAAAAGACGGATCACAGGTCAGTCTGTTAACAATGTTTTTACGGGTTATTGTAGCCGGCCTGGTTTACTGTATAACCTTCGGACTCGGCTTGATCGCCAGCCTGATTCTGATTGCCGTACGAGAAGACAAACGGACCCTGCATGATTTAATCGCGGGAACATATGTCACTTATGCGACACCAGGTGAAGAGGAACTTAATGCTGACGAAGAGATTAGAAAGAGCGAATAATGGTTCGCTCTTTTTATTTTTATGCATAAAAAATACAAGGCAGCAAAACATATGAAAAATAGGATTGGAGGAATAAACTGGATGAAACGAATAACCATCAACATCATCACAATGTTCATTGCAGCGGCTGTCATTTTTCTGACCGGTACAGCTGAGGCCGCTGAAAAACAGCAGCAGCCTCCCGCAAATGTTACACTGACAGATCAGCAAAAGAAAGAGATTGAACAACTGGAAGCAGAGATTCTTAAAAAGCGCAAAGACGTGATCTCAAAGTATGTACAATACGGTATCCTGCCTAAAGAAAGAGGAGAACACATCAAAAATCACTTGGACAAACACTTTGAAATGATGAAACAAAACGGCTTTGTTCCAAAGCACCATCCTCATCCGCATAAATTTGAAAAAAGACATTAAAATGGTAAGCATCCAATTGGAATTGGGTGCTTTTTTATTGTTAAAAGTTACTGAATGAATTTTATGGAAAAATATATCGCTTTTGTTGATTATATCTTATAATAAGATATAAACGGGGTGTATAATGATGGAAATGGATTTAATCTCTAAACTTAATCAGCAGTGGACAGATATTTATTATTTATTACATTATCAACATAAAGATAATATTTCTCACCAGGCAATACGGATTATGCAGCATATTGAAAAGCAAGGTGAGGCAACAATAGGAGCTTTGGCTGAATACTTGTCTGTCTCTCACAATACAGCGTCAGAGCATACTAAACGTTTGATTCAAAAGGGATTTATAGCTAAACGGCGAAGCCAACAGGATGAACGAAAAGTTTTAGTTTTCTTAACACAAGAAGGAAGATCTGTTCTTGAACAGCATACACAGCTAGATAAAGAGAAATTAAAAGAAATAATTGAACGAATGAGCACATCAGAAAAGGAATTACTTGAACAGGCATTTGAACTTTTAAGTAGGGAAGCTAAACAATGGCAGTTTTAAGTAAAGTAATCATCTCTGCGTTGATTATCGGTTTTGTTACTGAAATATCAAAAAGACATCCGACCTATGGCGGCATCATTGCTGCTTTGCCCTTGGTCAGCTTATTAAGCCTTTTTTGGATGCAAATACAAGGTGAAAAAACAGCTCAATTAAGTCAATTTGCATCTGGTGTGCTTACAGGAATCCCAGCTACAGTTTGTTTACTAGCTATTTTGGCTTTTTTGCTGAAAATTCATGTGCCGTTTTGGTTTGCATTATGTGTTGGAATACTAGGATGGGCTATGTTTTTATGGATGCAGAAGATCTTTCTCAATATATTATTTAACTGAGTATAGAAAGGAGATGCTATGTTTTTAAAAAAGGTTACTCTTCTTCGAGATAAGATTTTGGACTTTGACAGATTTCCTTTTACTATCCCGGCTATAAGTCAATTAAATGACATCTTATTTACTAGCCAAGTGACTTTTTTTGTGGGGGAAAATGGATCTGGAAAATCTACTTTGCTTGAAGCGATAGCAGATAAGTGTGAATTCAATACAGCGGGCGGAAGCCGAAATAATGTCTATGAATTACGGGAGTCAGATTCCCATTTAGGAGATTACATACGTTTATCTTGGCTTCCAAAGGTAACAAATGGCTTCTTCTTAAGGGCTGAATCGTTTTATCATCTTTCTCTTCATCTGGATGAGATGGAACTAGATGCTCCTCAGCTATACCGTTCCTATGGAGGGAGGCCGCTACACAATCAATCACATGGAGAGTCCTTTATGTCTCTATTCCGTCATCATTTTAAAGAGAAAGCGATTTACCTTTTAGATGAGCCAGAAGCAGCACTTTCTCCAGCTAGACAATTAGCTTTTTTTGAGAGTTATACATGATTTGGTGAAGGGCGGAAATGTACAGATGATCATTGCGACTCACTCCCCAATCCTACTGGGCTATCCCAATGGCTAATATTTTAAGCTTTGATGGTGGAAGAATACATCATATTGAATATGAGAATACAGAGCATGTTCAATTAACACGATATTTTCTTGGACAAAGAGAAAAAATATTAGCTGAGCTGTTCCGCGACTAACATCGAGTTGATCTGAAACGCGTTTCATAGCCTATGATAGGTTTATCAAATAATTCAGGAGTGATAAACACTATGATCCACCAGCATCCAGAATCTTTTCCGAAACATTTTTTGTGGGGCTCTGCTTCTGCAGCGTACCAGATTGAAGGCGCTTGGAATGAAGATGGCAAAGGCCCTTCTGTTTGGGATGTGTTTACGAAAATACCGGGCAAAACGTTTAAAGGAACCAATGGCGACATTGCGGTTGACCATTATCACCGATTTAAAGAAGATGTCGCTCTGATGGCTGAGATGGGGTTAAAAGCGTATCGATTTTCCGTCAGCTGGCCACGGATTTTTCCAAAAGGAAAAGGAGAGATCAATGAAGCAGGTCTAGCGTTTTACGATAGTCTGATTGATGAATTGCTTTGTCATAACATCGAGCCGGTTCTGACTTTATATCACTGGGATTTGCCTCAAGCGCTTATGGACGATTACGGCGGGTTTGAATCCAGAAACATCATAGAGGATTTTAATCACTACTGTATTACTCTTTATAAACGTTTTGGAGACAGGGTGAAATATTGGGTTACGTTAAACGAACAGAACTACAATTTTAATCACGGATTTATTACAGCCATGCATCCGCCTGGAGTGAAAGACAGAAAACGATTTTACGAAGCAAACCATATTGCGTTTCTGGCTAATGCAAAAGCCATCGAATCATTTAGAGAATATGTGCCTGAAGGCAAAATAGGTCCTAGCTTTGCTTATTCTCCGGCTTACCCTTTATCAAGCCATCCAGAGGATATACTGGCATTTGAAAACGCCGAAGAATTTACGAACAATTGGTGGCTTGACATGTATTGCTGGGGAACCTACCCGCAAATTCCATTCCGCTACTTGGAAAAACAGGGATGGGCGCCGACAATTGAAGCAGGAGATATGGACCTGCTCGCCAAAGGGAAGCCTGATTTTGTAGGTGTCAATTATTATCAGACGATCACCTATGAACGAAATCCGCTTGATGGTGTGTCAGAAGGGAAAATGAATACGACAGGCCAAAAGGGAACCAATCAGGAGACGGGGATACCCGGAGTGTTCAAAACGAAAAAAAATCCGCATCTGACAACGAGCAACTGGGATTGGACAATTGACCCAATTGGGCTGCGTATCGGTCTTCGCCGAATTACAAGCCGCTATCAGCTTCCAGTGTTTATAACAGAGAACGGTTTGGGTGAATTTGATAAAGTTGAGGACGGCACTGTACAGGATGATTATCGAATTGATTATTTGCGTTCGCATCTTGAGCAATGCAGACAAGCCATCAGTGACGGTGTCGATTTAATCGGCTATTGCAGCTGGTCGTTTACTGATCTGTTAAGTTGGCTGAACGGCTACCAAAAAAGATACGGATTTGTATATGTCAATCGTGATGAAGAAAGCACATCCGATTTAAAACGCTTGAAGAAAAAAAGCTTTTATTGGTATCAAGATGTCATCAAGACAAACGGAGAAAGTTTATAAAGAGTCCCTGAGAGTTATTCTCTCAGGGGTTTTTCATTACACAGAAACAGCATCAATAATATAAGTGTCGGCGTGCAAATCTGACATTTCAGCCGGCACAGTCCAGCATGTCAATTGATAGTCTCCTTTAGGCAGATCAAAGGACAGTCTTTTAGACATGATGCTTTCAATATGAATTCCGCTTTCTGTGACATGAAAAGGAACAGTCACTTTTTTTTCGTAGGAGCTTACTGTTTCTGAACTGTTCAGGCGCAAAAGAATAAAGGCCTTTGTATTTCGCTGTGCCTCAAAGGAAATGGCTCCGTCTGCCGCAGCATATCCTTTTTCAATCGCTTCGTCAGTCCAATCCATTACAGGAGGTGTAGAATCCTTTTGAAATACAGTAAATTGATGATATGAAATCGAAAGTTCTTGCGGCTTCCATGATTTGATCAATGTGCTGTTCCTCCTCTATGTACTGTTTACTGAATTGTGAATAAAACCTTTGTGCCGTCTGGGTAATCGGTAAGCTGATGCCCGACCCAAGAGCCTGCTCCGCGGTTGTCAGCGGGAGAAATGTATTCTACAGAAGCTCCCTCACCGCCTTCTTTGCACATGGCCATTGGCCATTCATCTCTGTCATACCCCTTTTTGGAAGGTACGTCCTTTAATGATTGCTCGCGGCGTTCCTCAGCTCCGTCTCTGTCAATAGTGCACACCTCTGAGTGTCCCTCATTTATCGCATCCTTAATATGCTTGGCAGTTTCGGGATACCGGTCAGATGGGAAGGCGATTGTTTCATCATATTCTTTCGTTTGAGACGTTTTTTGATCAGTTGAAAAAAAGTCTCCTTTTATCAGACCGACAGCTGCAGCTGCTATGATGACGATGACGAGAAGTATCGTTTTTATGATGTCCGTCGTGATGTTCACCTCCCGCTTTTAAAACTGACACAAGAGTAATCCAGAAAGCATTTGGTGTAAAGGTTTAAATTTTATGTTTTACGCTCAGTTTATTGCAGAAATCGTAATTTTAGCAGATCGAAATATTTGTTTTCAGCAAAATACGATTGCCAATTTACAATAATGATAGTAAGTCATCAGCCGTTTTCGGCTTGATTAATCATTTTAAATTGGCTTATGATACCGGTAAGCTCCTCAGCTAATTGAGAAAGTGTTTCAGAAGCTGCGGTAATCTCCTCCATTGCAGCAAATTGCTCCTCTGTTAATGCAGCCGCTTGCCGGGTATTTTTAGTAGATTCTTTAATGTCGGCCGTATTGGCTGCAAAGGAATCATTTATATGATGTGCACTGGCTGAAATGTTTGTTACAGATGCTGATAAATCACTAATCTCGGCGCTGATTTCACCTGTTGCAGCTGCAATTTCCTTAAATGCATCTCTGGTGCGCTGGATCATGGTGACTCCTTCTGCAGCTTCTGTTTTCACATACTCAACAGATCTTGCAGACCGGTTCATATCCTTTTGTATTTCTATGATCAGTTTTGAAATCTGCCCCGCAGACTGTTGAGACTCTTCCGCTAATTTCCGTACTTCATCAGCAACAACAGCAAAGCCTTTTCCTTGTTCACCGGCTCTGGCAGCTTCAATCGCTGCATTCAGCGCAAGCAGGTTTGTCTGATCGGCAATTTGGGTGATGACCGATAAAATTTGCTCAATTTGTTTAGAGCGGCCGCCTAACTGGTGTATGATTTCTCCGCTTTTCTGAATTGACTGGTGAATCGCATCCATTTGCGCCTGTACATTTGCAATTTCCTTTTGTCCAATGTCTGCTTTTGATTGAGCGAGCTGCCCTTTGTCAGCGATAGCGGCAGTATTTGCAGAAATATCCCGGATGTCTGCTGAAGCTTGTTTTAATGAGCTTTCACTATTTTCAATTCGGGTGATCTGATCTTGGGCTCCATTTGCAATCTGCTGTACAGCTTCTGTGATTTTTTCTGAAGCTTGATTTGTTTCCTCTGCTCCGGCTGAGAGCTGCTGAGAGGCTGACGCAAGCTGAAGGGCTGATTGTTGTACGGTTTGTATGGTATCGTTCAGCTTCATTCTCATCTTATTATAATAGACGCTTAGTTCTGATAGCTCGTCACCGGTTTTGTCTGACACCTCTATTGTCATATCTCCGTTTCCGGCACTTTCAAAGGCACTTTTTAAAGCGTTCAGCCGCTTGTTGATTTTTCTGGTGAAAACCAAGACAAGGATGACAGATACCATAATGACGATAACAAGAACGATAGCGAATTGAGTGAAAAGTGATTGTGTAAGTGATGCTAAAATACTTTGATTAGCCCCGGTATACAGCATGCCGATGATGTTCCCATTTTGATCTTTTAACGGCATGTATGCAGTCTGATAAGAAGAACCTGCTACATCTGCTTGTCCGTAAAAACGCTTTCCTTTCTTTAAAACTGCGGCAATAACTTCAGAAGAAGCCTGGGTGCCGACGGCTCTTTCGCCATTCTTCATGACATTGGTTGCAACACGAGTATCGCCTTGGAAAATGGTAATGGTATCACCTGTCTTTTCACCAAGCAGATCAACAATATCTTCATTTCCATTGATTTGTGTTTGCCCTTTATAGAGCTTATTGTTTTTCACCTGCCAGTCGCCTGACATGACATCATCAATATAAGTGCTGCTTAAAGCGAGATCACCTTTCGCTTTTTCAGTTGCCATTTGTTTCAAGCTTTCTGTAATTTCCTTAAGCATCACAGTGCCAACTGATGCCGAAAACAAAAGAATCACCACGAAAACGAGGCAAAGAATTTTAGTTCCTAGCTTCATCTTAAATCGTTTTATCAACATAATTCCTCCCTTTACGATTTGCAGGTCATATTACTTATCGGGTTTTTGGGTTTAAAGTTTTATTTTAGAAAAAATAAAACCGGCCTGATCTTCAGGCCGGTTGTGTGATGCTATTCAAGGTTTGCGTGGTGAGTGAACATAGTTTCAGAATCGAGACCTTTTTTCTCCATGAGTTTTAAAATCACTGCATCATAGAAGAGCAGCAAAGTTTGTTCAAATAATGATCCCATTGGCTGAATGGTTTTATAGCTTCCGTTTGACTGGTCTTTAGGAGAACCAGGCATTCTGATGATGAGGTCCGCTTGTTTTCCGATGCTTGATTCCGGATTGATGGTTAAAGCGGCAACAATTCCGTGTAAGCTTTTTGCTTTTGCTGCGGTATCAATCAAGCTCTTTGTCTCGCCTGATCCTGAGCCGATAATAACTAGATCTCCTTCGCCGAGCGGCGGAGTGAGAATCTCACCTACTATATGGGCGTTGAAGCCCATGTGCATCAATCTCATCGCGAAGGATTTTGCCATCAGGCCAGACCGCCCCGCACCCGCAGTGAAAATTTGGTGGGATGAAAGAATGTGATCGGCAAGCTGGTCAGCCTCTTCATTAGAAATATAAGCTGCTGAACGGTGTAACTCATTGAGAATTTCCGCTACGTATTCAGTCGTTTTCATCGGAGTTATCCTTGGACAATCAGCTGCTTCATTTTTGAAGCTGTTTCCGCCTTATCAGCTGCGCTTGTAATTCCGCCTCCGACAATGACAAGGTCAGGCTTTTGCTGGATCACTTCTGGTAGTGTATCAAGTTTGATGCCGCCCGCGATTGCGGTTTTTGCGTTTTTTACGGTGTTTTTGATTGTCGTTAATTCTTCGAAAGAGTTCTTGCCCTCTGCTTGAAGATCATAGCCAGTGTGGACGCAGATGTAGTCAACACCGAGTGCGTCAATTTCTTGCGCACGGGACTCGATATCTTTCACGTTAATCATGTCCACTAAGATTTTCTTCTTTTGTTTTTTGGCTTCTTCTACTGCGCCTTTAATCGTTGCGTCGTCTGTAGCTCCTAAAACGGTGATGATGTCAGCGCCTGCTTCCGACGCTTTCATAATTTCGTAGCCTCCGGCATCCATGATTTTCAGGTCTGCAAGAACCTTCAATTGAGGAAATGCTTCTTTTATTTCTTTAACGGCTCTTAGGCCTTCATTAATGACGACCGGTGTTCCGATTTCAACTACGTCGATGTATTGTTCTACCTCTTTGACAAGCTCAATGGCTTCTGGAATGTTGACGAGGTCTAATGCAAGCTGTAATTCCATTGTTGATCCACTCCCTTTTTCGAATTATTGTTCATTCTATAGGTTCCCTCTTTTGTTGAGAAGTAGGCACTTTGAAGTCAACAAGTTACTTGGAGGATACTGTGAGGAGAGGCAATCAGATTTCTTTCGCTTGATTTTATGAGTGAGTATAATGAAAAAAGAGTCTGCAAAAAAGTAAGTAAGTGATGATACGTATCTAACATACAAAAAGGTTACTAAGGGGGGATTCTATTGAGCCGGATGGACGACAAAAGGTTTAATTGTGAGAAGGAATTAACGCTTGCAGTGATTGGCGGTAAATGGAAAATGCTCATTTTATGGCATTTAGGAAAAGAAGGCACAAAACGGTTCAATGAATTAAAAACATTGATTCCTGATATTACGCAGAAGATCCTCGTGAATCAGCTGAGAGAGCTTGAGCAGGATATGATTGTTCACAGGGAAGTGTATCCGGTTGTCCCGCCGAAGGTTGAATATTCTCTGACCCCGCACGGAGAAAGCCTCATGCCTATTCTTGAAGCCATGTATGAGTGGGGGAAAGGCTATATGGAATTGATTGATATCGACAAAAATGTCATGAAAGAATCGTTGTAAGACGCTCTTCGCAAGGGTGTCTTTTTTTGCCTGTTTTTCGGTTTTTGCGCGGTACACATAGTCATGTAAAGATTGTAAATTGCATTCAGCAATAAAAAAAGATTGAACGCAGCAGTTTGGTTTAAAAATTTTTATTTTTCTGTAAATAATGTTTAGTGGAAATGATTGCGGCATCCCGCAAAAATATCCCTGTAAATAAACTGGAATCTTTCGGCATCCCGCATGAAACTTTTCACCCATTTTTCGGTGATAAAAACATTTTTTTCATTTAAAGTGAACGGTAGAAAGATAAAAAATATTGAAAACAATGAATAAATAGCCAAAATTGGTTTCTTATTAGGGTGGGGTCTTGCGGTCTTTATCCGCTTATGTTAAACGCCGCAATGCTGACTGACGGCAGCCTGCTTTAATAGCGGCCATCTGTTTTTTGATTGGAAGCACTGCTTTTTAAGTGTAGTACTTTGGGCTATTTCGGCTGTTAGTTCATAAGAATTAAAAGCTGATATGGATAAGAAAGAGAAAATGCGTTGCACATGTTCACTGCTTATAAAGATTAGGGGAGGTATGACAATATGGAAATAACTTTTTACCCTTTAACGGATGCACAAAAACGAATTTGGTACACAGAAAAATTTTATCCTCACACGAGCATTTCAAATCTTGCAGGGATTGGCAAGCTGGTTTCAGCTGATGCGATTGATTATGTGCTTGTTGAGCAGGCGATTCAAGAGTTTATTCGCAGAAATGACGCCATGCGCCTTCGGTTGCGGTTAGATGAAAACGGAGAGCCTGTTCAATATATTAGCGAGTATCGGCCTGTTGATATAAAACATACTGACACTACTGGAGATCCGAATGCGATAGAGTCTATTTCACAATTGAGCCGGGAGGAAACGAAAAAACCTTTGCCGCTGTACGATTGTGATTTGTTCCGTTTTTCCTTGTTCACCATAAAGGAAAATGAAGTGTGGTTTTACGCAAATGTTCATCACGTGATTTCTGATGGTATCTCCATGAATATTCTCGGGAATGCGATCATGCACATTTATTTAGAATTAGCCAGCGGCTCAGAGACAAAAGAAGGAATCTCGCATTCATTTATCGATCATGTTTTATCTGAACAGGAATATGCTCAATCGAAGCGGTTTGAAAAGGACAAGGCGTTTTGGAACAAGCAATTTGAATCGGTGCCTGAACTTGTTTCCCTGAAACGGAATGCTTCCGCAGGAGGAAGTTTAGATGCTGAGAGGTTCTCTAAAGATGTGCCTGAAGCGCTTCATCAGCAGATTCTGTCGTTTTGTGAGGCGAATAAAGTCAGTGTTCTTTCGGTATTTCAATCGTTGCTCGCCGCCTACTTGTACAGGGTCAGCGGCCAGAATGATGTTGTGACGGGAACCTTTATGGGCAACCGGACAAATGCGAAAGAGAAGCAGATGCTTGGCATGTTTGTTTCTACGGTTCCGCTTCGGACAAACATTGACGGCGGGCAGGCGTTTTTAGAATTTGTCAAAGACCGGATGAAGGATCTCATGAAGACACTCCGCCACCAAAAGTACCCGTATAATCTCCTGATCAACGATTTGCGTGAAACAAAGAGCTCTCTGACCAAGCTGTTTACTGTTTCTCTTGAATATCAAGTGATGCAGTGGCAGAAAGAAGAGGATCTTGCCTTTTTGACTGAGCCGATTTTCAGCGGCAGCGGATTAAATGATGTCTCAATTCATGTAAAGGATCGATGGGATACTGGGAAACTCACCATAGATTTTGATTACCGCACTGATTTATTTTCTCGTGAAGAAATCAACATGATTTGTGAGCGCATGATTACCATGCTGGAGAACGCGTTAACGCATCCAGAGCATACCATTGATGAATTAACGATGATTTCTGATGCGGAGAAAGAGAAGCTGCTTGCGAGGGCCGGCGGTAAATCTGTGAGCTACCGTAAGGACATGACGATCCCGGAACTGTTCCAAGAAAAGGCTGAGCAGCTTTCAGATCATCCAGCGGTTGTATTCGAAGATCGTACATTGTCCTATCGAACGTTACATGAACAATCCGCACGCATCGCCAATGTGCTGAAACAGAAAGGGGTTGGCCCGGACAGTCCTGTCGCGGTTTTGATTGAACGTTCTGAACGGATGATTACAGCTATCATGGGAATTTTAAAAGCCGGCGGAGCCTATGTGCCGATTGATCCGGGTTTTCCTGCAGAGCGGATTCAATATATTTTGGAGGACTGCGGGGCGGACTTCATCCTGACTGAATCGAAGGTTGCAGCGCCTGAAGCCGATGCTGAGCTGATTGACTTAGATCAGGCAATTGCGGAAGGTGCAGACGATATGACGGAGGCTGATGTAAACGCGCGGAATCTTGCCTACATTATTTACACATCGGGAACAACCGGACGTCCGAAAGGCGTTATGATCGAGCATCGCCAGGTTCATCATTTGGTTGAATCTCTGCAGCAGACGATTTACCAAAGCGGCAGCCAAACCCTGCGGATGGCATTGCTTGCGCCGTTCCACTTTGATGCGTCAGTGAAGCAGATCTTCGCGTCGCTTCTTTTGGGACAAACCCTTTATATCGTACCGAAGAAAACAGTGACGAACGGGACCGCCCTTACTGCATATTATCGGAGAAACAGCATTGAGGCGACGGATGGAACACCGGCTCATTTGCAAATGCTGGCAGCAGCGGGCGATTTTGAAGGCCTAAAACTGAAGCACATGCTGATCGGAGGAGAAGGCCTGTCATCTGTTGTTGCGGACAAGCTGCTGAAGCTGTTTAAAGAAGCCGGCACAGCGCCGCGTTTGACTAATGTGTACGGGCCGACTGAAACGTGCGTTGACGCGTCTGTTCATCCGGTTATCCCTGAGAATGCAGTTCAATCAGCGTATGTGCCGATCGGGAAAGCGCTGGGGAATAACCGCTTATATATTTTGGATCAAAAAGGCCGGCTGCAGCCTGAAGGCGTGGCGGGTGAGCTTTATATCGCGGGAGACGGTGTGGGCCGAGGCTATTTGCATTTGCCTGAATTAACGGAAGAGAAGTTTTTACAAGATCCATTCGTGCCGGGCGATCGCATGTACCGGACCGGGGATGTGGTGCGCTGGCTTCCAGATGGAACAATCGAATATTTAGGCAGAGAGGATGACCAGGTCAAAGTCCGCGGATACCGGATTGAGCTTGGGGAAATTGAAGCCGTGATTCAGCAGGCGCCAGACGTTGCAAAAGCCGTTGTTTTGGCACGCCCTGACGAACAGGGAAATCTTGAGGTTTGCGCATATGTTGTGCAAAAGTCTGGAAGCGAATTTGCGCCAGCCGGCTTGAGGGAGCATGCGGCCAGACAGCTTCCTGACTATATGGTGCCGGCTTACTTTACAGAAGTGACAGAAATTCCGCTTACGCCAAGCGGCAAAGTCGACCGCCGTAAGCTGTTTGCACTAGAGGTGAAGGCTGTCAGCGGCACTGCCTATACAGCGCCGCGAAATGAGACTGAAAAAGCAATCGCAGCCATTTGGCAGGACGTACTGAATGTTGAGAAGGCGGGGATCTTTGACAATTTCTTTGAAACGGGCGGGCATTCATTGAAAGCCATGACCCTTTTAACAAAGATTCATAAGCAAACAGGCGTCGAGATTCCGCTTCAATATTTGTTTGAGCATCCGACGATTGCGGCTCTTGCAGAGGAGGCTGATCACAGAGAAAGCCGGGCATTTTCGGTGATTGAACCTGCTGAAAAACAGGAGCATTACCCGCTTTCCCTGGCACAGCAGCGAACATATATCGTCAGCCAGTTCGAGGATGCGGGAGTCGGCTACAACATGCCGGCAGCAGCAATTCTGGAAGGGCCTTTAGATATTCAAAAGCTGGAGCGCGCATTTCAGGGGTTAATCCGACGCCACGAGTCATTGAGAACATCATTTGTTCTTGAAAACAGCACGCCGAGACAGAAAATTCACGATAGCGTTGATTTCAACATCGAAATGATTGAAAGAGGCGGCCGCTCAGATGAGGCAATTATGGCTTCATTCGTTCGGACATTTGATTTGGCGAAAGCTCCGCTGTTCAGAATCGGTTTGCTGGGGCTTGAAGAGAACCGTCATATGCTGCTGTTTGATATGCACCATTTGATTTCTGACGGTGTATCCATTGGCATTATGCTGGAGGAGTTAGCACGCATTTATAAAGGCGAACAGCTTCCTGAGCTTCGTCTCCAGTATAAGGACTACGCTGTATGGCAAAGCAGACAGGCTGCTGAAGGGTACAAGAAGGACCAGGCTTATTGGAAGGAAGTCTTTGCAGGCGAGCTCCCGGTGCTTCAGCTTCTGTCCGATTACCCAAGACCGCCTGTTCAAAGCTTTGAAGGGGATCGGGTGTCAATCAAGCTGGATGCGGGGGTAAAGGATCGCCTCAATCGTTTGGCTGAACAAAACGGCGCCACTTTATATATGGTGATGCTGTCCGCTTACTATACGCTTTTGTCAAAGTATACGGGGCAGGATGACATCATTGTCGGGACACCGTCAGCGGGCAGAAATCACTCCGATACAGAGGGCATTATCGGGATGTTTGTCAATACGCTTGCGATTCGCAGTGAGGTGAAGCAGGAGGAGACGTTTACCCAATTGATCTCGCGTGTCCGCAAACGGGTGCTGAATGCCTTTTCTCATCAGGACTATCCGTTTGAGTGGCTTGTTGAAGGTTTGAACATCCCGCGTGATGTTAGCAGGCATCCGCTGTTTGACACGATGTTCAGCCTTCAAAACGCGACAGCAGGTATTCCGGCTGTCGGCGATCTGTCCTTGTCTGTTCATGAGACCAATTTCAAGATTGCCAAATTTGATTTGACCGTGCAGGCGAGAGAAACCGATGAAGGCATTGAGCTTGATTTGGATTACAGCACAAAGCTGTTTAAACAAAGCACGGCAAACAGGCTGCTTACGCATTTTGCGCGTTTGCTTGAAGATGCTGCGGCTGATCCAGAGAAGCCGATTTCTGAGTATAAGCTTCTTTCTGAAGAGGAGGCCGCTTCGCAAATTCAGCAGTTTAACCCGGGCAGAACACCTTATCCGAAAGATAAAACAATTGTTCAGCTGTTTGAGGAGCAAGCGGCGAATACGCCAGACCACACTGCGCTTCAATATGAAGGCGAATCACTCACTTATCGTGAGCTGAATGAACGGGCCAATCGTTTAGCCCGCGGCATTCTTTCTCTTGGAGCTGGCGAAGGCAGGACAGCGGCTGTCTTATGTGAGCGGTCAATGGATATGATTGTGTCGATCTTGGCAGTATTAAAATCAGGTTCGGCTTATGTTCCGATTGATCCGGAACATCCGATGCAGCGGATGCAGCATTTCTTCCGTGACAGCGGAGCAAAGGTGCTTCTCACTCAGAGAAAATTAAAGGCTTTAGCGGAAGAAGCGGAATTTAAGGGCGTTATCGTGCTAGCCGATGAGGAAGAGAGCTATCATGCCGATGCGCGCAATCTCGCACTGCCTCTTGATTCTGAAGCAATGGCCAACCTGACGTATACCTCTGGAACGACTGGAACACCTAAGGGGAATATCGTGACACATGCCAATATTCTCCGCACGGTGAAGGAAACGAATTATCTCAGCATTACAGAACAGGATACGATTCTCGGTCTTTCCAATTACGTGTTTGACGCGTTTATGTTCGATATGTTCGGCTCTTTGTTAAACGGAGCCAAGCTGGTGCTGATACCGAAGGAAACCGTTTTGGACATGGCTCGTCTGTCCCGCGTCATTGAACGGGAGAATATCAGCATTCTCATGATTACAACCGCTTTGTTCCACTTGCTTGTGGACTTGAATCCGGCATGCTTGTCAACGCTTCGCAAGATTATGTTTGGCGGGGAACGGGCTTCGGTTGAGCATGTCAGAAAAGCTTTGCAAACGGTTGGAAAGGGCAAGCTTCTTCACATGTATGGACCGTCTGAAAGCACGGTTTTCGCGACGTATCATCCGGTTGATGAATTGGAGGAGCACACGCTGTCTGTTCCGATTGGAAAACCGGTTAGCAATACGGAAGTATACATTCTTGACCGTACGGGACACGTGCAGCCTGCCGGGATTGCCGGAGAGCTTTGCGTCAGCGGCGAAGGACTCGTGAAAGGCTATTACAACCGTCCAGAACTGACTGAGGAGAAATTTGTTCCCCATCCGTTTACATCCGGCGAACGCATGTATAAAACGGGAGACCTTGCGAGATGGCTGCCGAATGGCGACATCGAATTTATCGGGCGAATCGACCATCAGGTGAAGATTCGCGGACAGCGCATCGAGCTTGGAGAAATCGAACATCAGCTGCAAACCCATGATCGTGTTCAGGAAAGTGTTGTGCTTGCCGTTGATCAAGGAGCGGGAGATAAACTGTTGTGTGCTTACTATGTCGGAGAAGGAGACATCTCATCACAAGAGATGAGAGAGCATGCTGCGAAGGACTTGCCGGCATATATGGTTCCTGCGGTGTTTATCCAAATGGACGAGCTGCCGCTGACAGGGAACGGAAAAATTGACCGGAGAGCGCTGCCGATTCCTGATGCCAACGTTTCAAGAGGTGTTTCATATGTTGCGCCACGCAATGGAACGGAACAAAAAGTCACGGACATTTGGGCACATGTGCTTCAGGCTGAACAAGTCGGCGCTTATGACCACTTCTTTGACATTGGCGGACATTCATTAGCAGGCATGAAGATGCTTGCCTTGGTTCATCAGGAACTGGGCGTTGAGCTGTCACTCAAGGATCTCTTCCAGTCACCGACGGTTGAGGGCTTGGCACAGGTGATTGCCTCTGCTGAAAAAGGGACAGCCGCAAGTATCAGCCCGGCAGAGAAACAAGATACGTATCCTGTTTCTTCACCGCAAAAACGGATGTACGTGCTTCAGCAGCTTGAGGATGCGCAAACGAGCTATAACATGCCGGCGGTTCTGCGCCTGACAGGTGAGCTTGATGTTGAAAGGCTTAACAGCGTCATGCAGCAGTTAATGCAGCGTCATGAAGCCTTGAGAACCACGTTTGAAATAAAAGATGGAGAAACGGTGCAGCGGATCTGGGAAAAGGCTGAGTGTGAGATAGCCTATTTCGAAGCCCCGGAAGAAGAGACAGAGCGGATCGTTTCTGAGTTTATTAAGCCTTTCAAAATCGACCAACTTCCACTGTTCAGAATAGGGCTTATCAAGCATTCAGACACTGAGCATGTGCTGCTGTTCGATATGCATCATATTATTTCTGACGGTGCATCTGTCGGTGTGCTGATTGAGGAGCTTTCAAAGCTGTACGACGGAGAAAACCTTGAGCCGCTCCGTATTCAATATAAGGATTATGCCGTGTGGCAGAAGCAGTTCATTCAGTCTGAGCTTTACAAGAAGCAAGAAGAGCATTGGCTGAAGGAGCTGGACGGAGAGCTGCCGGTGCTGACGCTTCCGACTGATTACAGTCGGCCTGCCGTTCAAACATTTGAGGGAGACCGCATTGCATTTTCATTAGAAGCAGGCAAAGCTGATGCTCTGCGCAGGCTTGCAAAAGAAATGGATTCCACGCTTTACATGGTGCTTCTGGCTTCATACAGTGCGTTTTTATCAAAACTGAGCGGGCAAGACGATATCATCGTCGGTTCACCTGTGGCCGGACGATCTCAAGCGGACGTCAGCCGCGTCATCGGAATGTTCGTCAATACATTAGCGTTGCGCACGTATCCGAAGGGTGAAAAGACGTTTGCTGACTATCTTAACGAAGTGAAAGAAACGGCACTCAGCGCTTTTGATGCGCAGGATTACCCGCTTGAGGATTTGATCGGAAATGTTCAGGTTCAGCGTGACACAAGCAGAAATCCGTTATTCGATGCAGTTTTTTCAATGCAAAATGCGAATATAAAGGATTTAACAATGAAAGGGATTCAGCTTGAGCCGCATCCGTTTGAACGGAAAACAGCCAAGTTTGACCTCACGCTGACGGCTGACGAAACCGACGGAGGGCTTACATTCGTACTCGAATACAATACAGCTCTGTTTAAGCAGGAAACGATTGAACGATGGAAGCAATATTGGATGGAGCTTTTAGATGCAGTTACTGGGAACCCGAACCAGCCGCTTTCCAGCCTGTCACTGGTCACCGAGACAGAAAAGCAAGCGCTTCTTGAGGCATGGAAGGGTAAAGCGCTGCCTGTGCCGACAGACAAAACGGTTCATCAGCTATTCGAAGAGACTGTCCAGCGCCACAAAGACCGCCCGGCTGTCACATACAACGGCCAGTCTTGGACGTACGGCGAGCTGAATGCGAAGGCGAATCGTCTCGCGCGGATTCTGATGGACTGCGGCATCAGTCCGGATGACCGCGTCGGCATTCTCACGAAGCCGTCGCTTGAAATGTCCGCCGCGGTGCTCGGCGTCTTGAAAGCCGGAGCGGCGTTTGTGCCGATTGATCCTGACTACCCGGATCAGCGGATTGAGTATATTTTACAGGACAGCGGCGCGAAGCTTCTCTTGAAACAGGAAGGCATTTCAGTGCCGGACAGCTTTACGGGAGATGTCATTCTTCTCGACGGAAGCCGCACGATTCTAAGCCTGCCGCTTGATGAAAACGACGAGGGAAATCCAGAAACCGCTGTAACCGCGGAGAACTTGGCGTACATGATTTACACGTCTGGAACGACCGGACAGCCGAAGGGTGTCATGGTCGAGCACCATGCGCTTGTGAACCTGTGCTTCTGGCACCATGACGCGTTCAGCATGACAGCGGAGGACCGCAGTGCGAAGTACGCGGGCTTTGGGTTCGACGCTTCCATTTGGGAGATGTTCCCGACCTGGACGATCGGTGCCGAGCTTCACGTCATTGATGAAGCGATCCGCCTCGATATCGTCCGCCTGAACGATTATTTTGAAACGAACGGCATAACGATCACGTTCCTGCCGACACAGCTTGCGGAACAGTTCATGGAGCTTGAGAACACATCACTTCGCGTATTGCTTACTGGAGGAGACAAGCTGAAGCGCGCAGTGAAAAAGCCGTACACACTCGTCAACAACTACGGGCCGACAGAGAATACGGTCGTTGCCACAAGCGCAGAAATCCATCCGGAGGAAGGCTCGCTTTCCATCGGAAGGGCCATTGCCAATACGAGAGTATACATTCTCGGCGAGGGCAATCAGGTGCAGCCGGAAGGCGTAGCCGGAGAGCTTTGCGTGGCGGGGCGCGGACTGGCACGCGGCTATCTGAATCGAGAAGACGAAACCGCGAAGCGGTTTGTCGCTGATCCGTTTGTGCCGGGTGAGCGCATGTACCGCACCGGCGATTTGGTGAAATGGACGGGCGGCGGCATCGAATACATCGGCCGGATCGACCAGCAGGTCAAGGTCCGCGGCTACCGGATCGAGCTTTCAGAAATTGAAGTCCAGCTCGCCCAGCTTTCTGAGGTGCAGGATGCGGCGGTGACAGCTGTCAAGGATAAAGGCGGCAATACAGCAATCGCGGCGTATGTCACACCGGAAACAGCTGACATAGAAGCACTAAAATCAGCACTAAAGGAAACCCTGCCGGATTACATGATCCCGGCGTTCTGGGTGACGCTGAACGAGCTTCCGGTTACGGCAAACGGCAAAGTGGACCGCAAAGCCTTGCCTGACCCGGACATCGAAGCGGGAAGCGGAGAATACAAAGCGCCGACGACCGACATGGAAGAGCTGCTTGCCGGCATCTGGCAGGACGTGCTTGGAATGTCTGAAGTCGGTGTCACCGACAATTTCTTCTCGCTTGGCGGAGATTCCATCAAAGGAATTCAAATGGCGAGCCGCTTGAATCAGCACGGCTGGAGGCTGGAAATGAAAGATCTCTTCCAGCATCCGACGATCGAAGAGCTTACCCAATATGTAGAGCGTGCCGAAGGCAAACAGGCAGACCAAGGCCCGGTGGAGGGCGAAGTCATCCTGACGCCGATCCAGCGCTGGTTCTTTGAAAAGAACTTCACGAACAAGCACCACTGGAACCAATCTGTGATGCTTCACGCCAAAAAGGGCTTTGATCCTGAACGGGTGGAGAAAACATTGCAGGCGCTGATCGAGCATCATGACGCGCTCCGTATGGTCTACCGTGAGGGACAGGAAGACGTCATTCAATACAACAGAGGTCTTGAAGCTGCTTCCGCTCAATTGGAGGTCATCCAGATTGAGGGCCAAGCTGCAGATTACGAAGACCGTATAGAGAGAGAAGCGGAGCGTTTGCAAAGCAGCATCGACTTGCAGGAAGGCGGCTTGTTAAAAGCAGGCTTGTTCCAAGCGGAAGACGGAGACCACTTGCTTCTCGCCATTCACCACTTAGTGGTTGACGGCGTCTCGTGGCGGATTCTACTGGAGGATTTCGCCGCAGTATATACACAGCTTGAGCAAGGCAATGAACCGGTTCTCCCGCAGAAAACACATTCATTTGCAGAGTATGCAGAGAGATTGCAAGACTTCGCGAACTCCAAAGCCTTTTTGAAAGAAAAAGAGTATTGGAGACAGCTTGAAGAACAAGCTGTCGCGGCAAAGCTTCCGAAAGACCGCGAATCTGGTGATCAGCGAATGAAACATACAAAGACAATTGAATTCTCGCTGACTGCTGAAGAGACAGAACAGCTCACCACAAAGGTGCATGAGGCATATCACACAGAAATGAATGATATTTTGCTGACGGCATTCGGATTGGCAATGAAGGAGTGGACGGGTCAGGATCGAGTAAATGTTCATTTAGAGGGGCACGGACGTGAAGAAATCATAGAAGACCTGACCATTTCCCGCACAGTCGGCTGGTTTACAAGTATGTACCCAATGGTGCTCGATATGAAGCATGCGGATGATCTGGGCTACCAGCTGAAGCAAATGAAAGAAGATATCAGACATGTGCCGAATAAGGGAGTCGGATACGGCATTTTGCGCTATCTGACGGCATCGGAACATAAAGAAGATGTGGCGTTCTCGATTCAGCCGGATGTCAGCTTCAACTATTTAGGTCAGTTTGACGAAATGTCGGATGCAGGTTTGTTTACGAGATCAGAGCTGCCATCAGGACAGTCATTAAGCCCTGAAACAGAAAAACCGAATGCGCTGGATGTTGTCGGATATATCGAAAACGGAAAACTGACGATGTCACTGGCCTATCATTCTCTTGAATTTCATGAAAAAACAGTACAAACATTCAGTGACAGCTTTAAAGCGCATCTTCTCAGAATCATTGAACATTGCCTATCTCAAGACGGTACGGAACTGACCCCGAGTGATCTTGGTGACGACGATTTGACGCTGGATGAGCTGGATAAATTAATGGAAATTTTCTAATAGAGGTGGCATATGAGCAAAAAATCGATTCAAAAGGTGTACGCACTGACACCAATGCAGGAGGGAATGCTGTATCATGCGATGCTTGATCCGCATTCTTCCTCGTACTTCACACAATTAGAGCTTGGGATTCACGGCGCTTTTGATCTTGAAATCTTTGAGAAAAGCGTCAATGAACTGATTCGGTCATACGATATTCTCCGTACGGTATTTGTGCATCAGCAGCTGCAAAAACCGCGTCAGGTCGTGTTAGCGGAACGCAAAACAAAGGTGCATTATGAGGATATCAGTCATGCAGACGAGAATCGCCAGAAGGAGCACATTGAGCGTTACAAACAAGACGTTCAGCGCCAAGGCTTTAACCTGGCAAAAGACATATTGTTCAAGGTGGCGGTTTTCCGCCTTGCTGCAGATCAGCTGTATCTTGTCTGGAGCAATCATCATATTATGATGGACGGCTGGAGCATGGGCGTCCTCATGAAAAGCCTGTTCCAAAACTATGAAGCGCTCAGAGCAGGCAGGACACCGGCAAACGGTCAGGGCAAGCCTTATTCCGATTACATCAAGTGGCTTGGAAAACAGGACAATGAAGAAGCGGAGAGCTACTGGAGCGAGCGCTTGGCGGGTTTTGAACAGCCAAGCGTGCTCCCGGGCCGCCTGCCTGTAAAAAAAGACGAATACGTCAATAAAGAATATTCATTTACATGGGACGAAACACTGGTTGCCCGTATTCAACAAACCGCAAATCTCCATCAAGTGACAGGGCCTAACCTATTTCAGGCCGTTTGGGGCATTGTTCTCAGCAAATACAACTTTACGGATGATGTGGTCTTCGGAACGGTCGTCTCGGGACGACCGTCTGAAATCAACGGAATCGAAACGATGGCGGGGCTGTTTATCAACACCATTCCAGTGCGGGTGAAAGTTGAACGAGATGCTGCATTCGCTGATATTTTCACAGCTGTTCAGCAGCATGCAGTAGAGGCAGAGCGTTACGATTACGTGCCGCTCTATGAGATTCAAAAACGCTCAGCTCTTGATGGCAATCTCTTAAACCATCTTGTCGCGTTTGAAAATTATCCGCTTGATCAAGAGCTTGAAAACGGCAGCATGGAAGACCGCCTCGGGTTTTCGATTAAGGTAGAAAGCGCATTTGAACAAACGAGCTTCGATTTCAACCTGATTGTGTATCCGGGCAAAACGTGGACCGTCAAAATTAAATATAACGGAGCCGCCTTTGATTCCGCTTTTATCGAACGGACAGCGGAGCACCTTACCCGCATGATGGAAGCAGCTGTCGATCAGCCGGCCGCTTTTGTGCGTGAGTACGGGCTTGTGGGAGACGAAGAGCAGCGGCAAATTGTCGAGGTGTTTAACAGCACGAAAGCCGAACTCCCTGCAGGAATGGCTGTTCACCAAGTGTTTGAAGAGCAAGCGAAACGGACGCCGGCGAGCACTGCCGTCGTATATGAAGGAACCGTGCTGACGTACCGCGAGCTGAATGCAGCGGCTAACCGTCTGGCGAGAAAGCTTGTCGAACAAGGCCTTCAAAAAGGGGAAACAGCAGCGATTATGAACGATCGATCAGTAGAAACCGTTGTCGGCATGCTGGCTGTGTTAAAAGCAGGCGCCGCATATGTGCCGCTTGATCCAGCGCTTCCGGGGGATCGTCTTCGTTTCATGGCAGAGGACAGCTCCGTTCGAATGGTTTTGACCGGAAATTCTTATACAGGGCAGGCACATCAGCTGCAGGTGCCGGTTCTTACACTGGACATAGGCATTGAAGATGGCGAAGCTGACAATCTCAACCTGCCATCCGCCCCGTCTGATTTGGCGTACATCATGTACACATCCGGTTCAACGGGCAAACCGAAAGGCGTCATGATCGAACATAAAAGCATTCTGCGCCTCGTCAAAAATGCCGGGTACGTTCCTGTTACTGAAGAGGACCGCATGGCGCAAACAGGGGCAGTCAGCTTTGATGCCGGAACGTTTGAGGTATTCGGCGCACTGCTGAATGGCGCAGCGCTTTATCCGGTCAAAAAAGAGACACTGCTTGATGCGAAACAATTTGCTGCATTCCTGCGTGAGCAAAGCATCACAACTATGTGGCTGACATCACCTTTATTCAACCAGCTTGCTGCAAAGGATGCGGGTATGTTCGGCACACTGCGCCATTTAATCATCGGCGGAGATGCCCTTGTCCCGCATATTGTCAGCAAAGTAAAACAGGCATCGCCGTCGCTTTCATTGTGGAACGGATATGGCCCGACAGAAAACACGACGTTTTCAACCAGTTTTCTGATCGACCGCGAGTATGGCGGCTCTATCCCAATCGGGAAGCCGATCGGAAATTCCACTGCCTATATTATGGATGAGCAGCAATGCCTGCAGCCAATCGGCGCGCCTGGTGAGCTTTGCGTAGGCGGAATCGGTGTAGCGCGAGGATATGTCAATCTCCCTGAGCTGACGGAGAAGCAATTTCTCGAAGACCCGTTCAGACCGGGTGAGAGAATTTACCGCACTGGTGACTTGGCAAGATGGCTGCCGGACGGCAATATTGAATTTTTAGGCAGAATCGACAACCAAGTGAAGGTGCGCGGCTTCCGAATTGAGCTTGGCGAAATTGAAACAAAACTGAACATGGCTGAGCATGTGACAGAGGCTGCGGTGATCATCCGCAAGAACAAAGCAGATGAAAATGAAATTTGCGCGTACTTCACGGCGGATCGTGAAGTGGCTGTGAGTGAGCTGAGAAAAACACTGTCTCAGTCTTTGCCTGACTATATGGTCCCTGCCCACCTGATTCAAATGGACAGCCTGCCGCTCACGCCAAACGGGAAAATCAATAAAAAAGAACTGCCTGCACCGCAATCAGAAGCCGTGCAGCCGGAATACGCAGCACCAGAAACAGAGAGTGAAAAGAAATTAGCGGAGATCTGGGAAGGAATACTCGGCGTCAGAGCAGGCGTTACCGATAACTTCTTTATGATCGGCGGTCATTCTTTGAAAGCGATGATGATGACGGCGAAAATTCAAGAGCATTTTCATAAGGAAGTTCCGATAAAAGTGCTTTTTGAAAAGCCGACTATTCAAGAACTGGCACTGTATTTGGAAGAGAACGAAAGCAAGGAGGAGCAGACGTTTGAACCGATCAGGCAAGCATCTTATCAGCAGCATTATCCTGTATCCCCGGCCCAGCGGAGAATGTATATCCTCAATCAGCTTGGACAAGCAAACACAAGCTACAACGTCCCCGCTGTACTTCTGCTGGAGGGAGAAGTAGATAAAGACCGGCTTGAAAACGCGATTCAGCAATTAATCAACCGGCACGAAATCCTCCGTACATCGTTTGACATGATCGACGGAGAGGTTGTGCAAACCGTTCATAAAAACATATCGTTCCAGCTGGAGGCTGCCAAGGGACGGGAAGAAGACGCGGAAGAGATAATCAAAGCATTTGTTCAGCCGTTTGAATTAAACCGCGCGCCGCTCGTCCGTTCGAAGCTTGTCCAGCTGGAAGAAAAACGCCACCTGCTGCTCATTGATATGCATCATATTATTACTGACGGAAGTTCAACAGGCATTCTAATCGGTGATCTTGCCAAAATATATCAAGGCGCAGATCTGGAGCTGCCACAAATTCACTATAAAGATTACGCAGTTTGGCACAAAGAACAAACTAATTATCAAAAAGATGAGGAATACTGGCTCGATGTCTTTAAAGGCGAACTGCCAATACTGGATCTTCCCGCGGATTTCGAGCGGCCAGCTGAACGGAGCTTTGCGGGAGAGCGCGTGATGTTTGGGCTTGATAAGCAAATCACGGCTCAAATCAAATCGCTCATGGCAGAAACAGATACGACAATGTACATGTTTTTGCTGGCGGCGTTCAATGTACTCCTTTCCAAGTACGCGTCACAGGATGATATCATTGTCGGCTCGCCGACAGCTGGCAGAACACATCCTGATCTGCAAGGTGTGCCGGGTATGTTTGTCAACACGGTGGCACTCAGAACGGCACCAGCGGGAGATAAAACCTTCGCGCAATTCCTTGAAGAGGTCAAAACAGCCAGCCTTCAAGCATTCGAGCACCAGAGCTATCCGCTTGAGGAGCTGATTGAAAAGCTTCCGCTTACAAGGGATACAAGCAGAAGTCCGCTGTTCAGCGTGATGTTCAACATGCAGAATATGGAGATTCCTTCATTAAGATTAGGAGATTTGAAGATTTCCTCGTATTCCATGCTTCATCATGTTGCGAAATTTGATCTTTCCTTGGAAGCGGTCGAGCGTGAAGAGGATATCGGCCTAAGCTTTGACTATGCGACTGCCTTGTTTAAGGACGAGACGATCCGCCGCTGGAGCCGCCACTTTGTCAATATCATCAAAGCGGCCGCGGCTAATCCGAACGTTCGGCTGTCTGATGTAGATCTGCTTTCATCTGCAGAAACGGCTGCTTTGCTAGAAGAAAGACATATGACTCAAATTACCGAAGCAACCTTTGCAGCACTTTTTGAAAAACAGGCCCAGCAAACACCTGACCATTCTGCGGTGAAGGCTGGCGGAAATCTGTTGACCTATCGCGAGCTTGATGAACAGGCGAACCAGCTGGCGCATCATCTTCGTGCCCAAGGGGCAGGAAATGAAGACATCGTCGCGATTGTTATGGACCGGTCAGCTGAAGTCATGGTATCCATTCTCGGTGTCATGAAGGCGGGGGCAGCTTTCCTTCCGATTGATCCTGATACACCTGAAGAACGAATCCGTTATTCATTAGAGGACAGCGGAGCAAAATTTGCGGTCGTGAATGAAAGAAACATGACGGCTATTGGGCAATATGAAGGGATAATTGTCAGCCTTGATGACGGTAAATGGAGAAATGAAAGCAAGGAGCGCCCATCATCCATTTCCGGGTCTCGCAATCTTGCATACGTCATTTATACGTCCGGTACGACCGGAAAGCCAAAGGGCGTGCAGATTGAGCATCGTAATCTGACAAACTATGTCTCTTGGTTTAGTGAAGAGGCGGGCCTGACGGAAAATGATAAGACTGTATTGCTTTCATCTTACGCATTTGACCTTGGCTATACGAGCATGTTCCCTGTACTTCTGGGCGGGGGCGAGCTCCATATCGTCCAGAAGGAAACCTATACGGCGCCGGATGAAATAGCGCACTATATCAAGGAGCATGGGATCACTTATATCAAGCTGACACCGTCTCTGTTCCATACAATAGTGAACACCGCCAGTTTTGCAAAAGATGCGAACTTTGAATCCTTGCGCTTGATCGTCTTGGGAGGAGAAAAAATCATCCCGACTGATGTTATCGCCTTCCGTAAGATGTATGGACATACCGAATTTATCAATCACTACGGCCCGACAGAAGCAACGATCGGCGCCATCGCCGGGCGGGTTGATCTGTCTGAGCCGGATGCATTTGCGAAACGCCCGACAATCGGACGCCCGATTGCGAATGCCGGTGCGCTTGTCTTAAATGAAGCATTGAAGCTTGTGCCGCCTGGAGCGAGCGGACAGCTCTATATCACGGGACAGGGGCTCGCGAGAGGGTATCTCAACAGGCCTCAGCTGACAGCCGAGAGATTTGTAGAAAATCCATATTCGCCGGGAAGCCTCATGTACAAAACCGGAGATGTCGTACGAAGACTTTCTGACGGTACGCTTGCATTTATCGGCCGGGCTGATGATCAGGTGAAAATCCGAGGCTACCGCATTGAGCCGAAAGAAATTGAAACGGTCATGCTCAGCCTCAGCGGAATTCAAGAAGCGGTTGTACTAGCGGTTTCCGAGGGCGGTCTTCAAGAGCTTTGCGCGTATTATACGTCGGATCAAGCTATTGAAAAAGCAGAGCTCCGGTACCAGCTTTCCCTAACACTGCCGTCTCATATGATTCCTGCTTTCTTTGTGCAGGTTGACGCGATTCCGCTGACGGCAAACGGAAAAACCGACAGAAACGCTTTGCCGAAGCCGAACGCGGCACAATCCGGAGGCAAGGCCTTGGCCGCACCGGAGACAGCGCTTGAAGAAAGCTTATGCCGCATTTGGCAGAAAACGCTTGGCATAGAAGCCATCGGCATTGATGACAATTTTTTCGATTTAGGCGGCCATTCATTAAAAGGGATGATGCTGATTGCCAACATTCAGGCGGAATTGGAGAAAAGCGTACCGCTTAAAGCACTGTTCGAGCAGCCGACTGTTCGCCAGCTGGCGGCTTATATGGAGGCGTCTGCCGTTTCAGGCGATCATCAAGTCCTCAAACCGGCTGACAAGCAGGCTATGTATCCATTGTCATCCGCACAGAAACGGATGTACGTGCTCAATCAGCTTGACCGCCGGACGATAAGCTACAACATGCCATCTGTTCTTCTAATGGAAGGAGAGCTTGATATTTCGCGCCTGCGCGACTCACTCAATCAGCTTGTGAACCGTCACGAATCATTGCGGACGTCATTTATGGAAGCTAATGGTGAGCCTGTTCAGCGCATCATTGAGAAGGCGGAGGTTGATCTTCATGTGTTTGAAGCCAAAGAAGACGAAGCGGACCAAAAGATTAAGGAATTTATCCGGCCATTCGACTTAAACGACGCACCGCTCATTCGCGCAGCTTTGCTTCGAATAGAAGCGAAAAAACATTTGCTGCTTTTAGATATGCATCATATCATCGCAGACGGCGTCTCAAGAGGCATCTTTGTAAAAGAATTGGCGCTGCTTTACAAAGGAGAGCAGCTTCCGGAGCCGACGCTTCATTATAAAGATTTCGCCGTTTGGCAAAATGAAGCTGAGCAAAAAGAACGGATGAAGGAGCATGAGGCGTACTGGCTGTCAGTTCTTTCAGGCGAGCTGCCTGAGCTTGATCTCCCGCTCGATTATGCCCGTCCGCCTGTGCAAAGCTTTAAAGGAGATACGATCCGTTTCCGTACGGGAAGTGAGACGGCAAAGGCGGTAGAAAAACTGCTTGCGGAAACCGGAACGACCTTGCACATGGTGCTCCATGCTGTTTTCCACGTCTTTTTAAGCAAAATTTCCGGACAGCGGGATATCGTCATCGGCTCCGTTACTGCCGGCCGGACGAATGCTGATGTTCAGGACATGCCGGGAATGTTCGTCAATACACTTGCCCTGAGAATGGAAGCGAAAGAACAGCAAACATTTGCGGAGCTTTTGGAGCAAGCAAAGCAGACGAACCTGTCAGCGCTTGAGCATCAGGAGTATCCGTTTGAAGATCTGGTTAATCAGCTTGATCTCCCTCGGGATATGAGCCGAAACCCATTGTTTAATGTGATGGTGACGACAGAAAACCCTGATAAAGAACAGCTTACATTGCAAAATCTGAGCATTTCACCTTATGAGGCTCATCAGGGAACTTCTAAGTTTGATCTGACACTGGGCGGATTTACTGATGAAAATGGCATTGGCTTGCAGCTCGAATATGCGACAGATCTGTTCGCGAAAGAAACAGCTGAAAAATGGAGCGAATACGTTCTGCGGCTACTAAAGGCTGTTGCGGATAACCCGAACCAGCCGCTTTCCAGCCTGTCACTGGTCACCGAGACAGAAAAGCAAGCGCTTCTTGAGGCATGGAAGGGCAAAGCGCTGCCTGTGCCGACAGACAAAACGGTTCATCAGCTATTCGAAGAGACTGTCCAGCGCCACAAAGACCGCCCGGCTGTCACATACAACGGCCAGTCTTGGACGTACGGTGAGCTGAATGCGAAGGCGAATCGTCTCGCGCGGATTCTGATGGACTGCGGCATCAGTCCGGATGACCGCGTCGGCATTCTCACGAAGCCGTCGCTTGAAATGTCCGCCGCGGTGCTCGGCGTCTTGAAAGCCGGAGCGGCGTTTGTGCCGATTGATCCTGACTACCCGGATCAGCGGATTGAGTATATTTTACAGGACAGCGGCGCGAAGCTTCTCTTGAAACAGGAAGGCATTTCAGTGCCGGACAGCTTTACGGGAGATGTCATTCTTCTCGACGGAAGCCGCACGATTCTAAGCCTGCCGCTTGATGAAAACGACGAGGGAAATCCAGAAACCGCTGTAACCGCGGAGAACTTGGCGTACATGATTTACACGTCTGGAACGACCGGACAGCCGAAGGGTGTCATGGTCGAGCACCATGCGCTTGTGAACCTGTGCTTCTGGCACCATGACGCGTTCAGCATGACAGCGGAGGACCGCAGTGCGAAGTACGCGGGCTTTGGGTTCGACGCTTCCATTTGGGAGATGTTCCCGACCTGGACGATCGGTGCCGAGCTTCACGTCATTGATGAAGCGATCCGCCTCGATATCGTCCGCCTGAACGATTATTTTGAAACGAACGGCGTAACGATCACGTTCCTGCCGACACAGCTTGCGGAACAGTTCATGGAGCTTGAGAACACATCACTTCGCGTATTGCTTACTGGAGGAGACAAGCTGAAGCGCGCAGTGAAAAAGCCGTACACACTCGTCAACAACTACGGGCCGACAGAAAATACGGTCGTTGCCACAAGCGCAGAAATCCATCCGGAGGAAGGCTCGCTTTCCATCGGAAGGGCCATTGCCAATACGAGAGTATACATTCTCGGAGAGGGCAATCAGGTGCAGCCGGAAGGCGTAGCCGGAGAGCTTTGTGTGGCGGGACGCGGATTAGCGCGAGGCTATCTGAATCGAGAAGACGAAACCGCGAAGCGGTTTGTCGCTGATCCGTTTGTGCCGGGTGAACGCATGTACCGCACCGGCGACTTGGTGAAGTGGGTGAACGGCGGCATCGAATACATCGGCCGGATCGACCAGCAGGTCAAGGTCCGCGGCTACCGGATCGAGCTCTCAGAAATTGAAGTCCAGCTCGCCCAGCTTTCTGAGGTGCAGGATGCGGCGGTAACAGCTGTCAAAGATAAAGGCGGCAATACAGCGATCGCGGCGTATGTCACCCCGGAAACAGCTGATATAGAAGCGCTGAAATCAGCACTGAAGGAAACCCTGCCGGATTATATGATCCCGGCGTTCTGGGTGACACTGAGCGAGCTTCCGGTCACGGCAAACGGCAAAGTCGACCGCAAAGCCTTGCCTGAGCCGGACATCGAAGCGGGAAGCGGAGAATACAAAGCGCCGACGACCGACATGGAAGAGCTGCTTGCCGGCATCTGGCAGGACGTGCTTGGAATGTCTGAAGTCGGTGTCACCGACAATTTCTTCTCGCTTGGCGGAGATTCCATCAAAGGAATTCAAATGGCGAGCCGCTTGAATCAGCACGGCTGGAGGCTGGAAATGAAAGATCTCTTCCAGCATCCGACGATCGAAGAGCTTACCCAATATGTAGAGCGTGCCGAAGGCAAACAGGCAGACCAAGGCCCGGTGGAGGGCGAAGTCATCCTGACGCCGATCCAGCGCTGGTTCTTTGAAAAGAACTTCACGAACAAGCACCACTGGAACCAATCGGTGATGCTTCACGCCGCGAAGGGCTTTGACCCTGAACGGGTGGAGAAAACATTGCAGGCGCTGATCGAGCATCATGACGCGCTCCGTATGGTCTATCGTGAGGAAAACGGGGACATCGTTCAGGCGTATCAACCGATCAGTGAGAGCAAGGTCAGCTTCGAAATCGTGGATCTGTACGGCTCCGATGAAGAGATGCTGAGAAGCCAGATTAAAATTCTCGCGAACAAGCTGCAGAGCAGTCTCGATCTGCAAAACGGGCCGCTTCTAAAGGCGGAGCAATATCGCACAGAAGCTGGGGATCACCTGCTCATTGCTGTACACCATCTCGTGGTCGACGGTGTGTCATGGCGGATTTTGCTTGAAGATTTTGCTTCAGGCTACATGCAGGCTGAGAAAGAAGAGAGCCTTGTCTTCCCGCAAAAAACAAACTCCTTCAAGGACTGGGCGGAAGAACTGGCGGCATTCAGCCAATCAGCGCATCTTTTACAGCAGGCTGAATACTGGTCGCAAATTGCCGCTGAACAGGTTTCTCCTTTACCGAAGGATTGTAAAACAGAGCAGCGGATCGTCAAGGATACATCATCTGTCCTATGTGAATTAACGGAAGAAGACACTAAGCATCTTTTAACAGATGTTCATCAGCCATATGGAACTGAAATCAACGATATTCTTCTCAGCGCGCTTGGTTTGACAATGAAAGAATGGACAAAGGGTGCCAAAATCGGCATTAACCTTGAGGGACACGGCCGGGAGGACATCATCCCGAATGTGAATATCTCCAGAACGGTCGGCTGGTTTACGGCACAATACCCTGTTGTGCTCGACATATCTGACGCAGATGCCTCGGCTGTGATCAAAACAGTCAAAGAAAACCTGCGCCGCATTCCGGACAAAGGTGTTGGCTACGGCATTCTTCGTTATTTCACAGAAACAGCGGAAACAAAGGGCTTCACACCGGAGATCAGCTTCAACTATTTGGGCCAATTCGACAGTGAAGTCAAAACCGATTTCTTTGAACCGTCCGCTTTCGATATGGGACGCCAAGTAAGCGGAGAATCAGAGGCGCTGTACGCTTTAAGCTTCAGCGGCATGATCAGAAACGGCCGGTTTGTGCTTTCCTGCTCCTACAATGAAAAGGAGTTTGAAAGAGCCACGATTGAAGAGCGAATGGAACGGTTTAAAGAAACCCTCCTGATGTTAATCCGCCATTGCACGGAAAAAGAAGACAAGGAATTCACACCAAGCGACTTTAGCGCCGACGACCTTGAAATGGACGAGATGGGAGATATCTTTGACATGCTTGAGGAGAATTTAAAATAAAACGCAAGGGAATTACAGAAGGCGGGAGCGAAACATATGAGTCAATTTAGCAAGGATCAGGTTCAAGATATGTATTACCTATCGCCGATGCAGGAAGGGATGCTTTTTCATGCCATCCTGAATCCCGGCCAAAGCTTTTACCTTGAACAAATCACGATGAAAGTAAAAGGCAGCTTGAATATCAAATGTCTTGAAGAAAGCATGAATGTGATCATGGACCGGTACGATGTATTTCGTACCGTGTTCATTCACGAAAAAGTAAAAAGGCCTGTCCAAGTCGTATTGAAAAAACGGCAGTTCCATATAGAAGAAATCGATCTGACACACTTAACGGGCAGCGAGCAAACAGCCAAAATCAATGAGTACAAAGAACAGGATAAGATCAGGGGTTTTGATTTGACGCGGGATATTCCGATGCGGGCAGCCATTTTCAAGAAAGCTGAAGAAAGCTTTGAATGGGTGTGGAGCTACCACCACATTATTTTGGACGGATGGTGCTTCGGCATCGTCGTACAGGATCTATTTAAGGTATACAATGCTCTGCGCGAACAAAAGCCGTACAGCCTGCCGCCCGTCAAACCGTATAAAGACTACATCAAGTGGCTTGAAAAGCAGGATAAACAAGCATCACTGCGTTACTGGCGAGAGTATTTAGAGGACTTTGAAGGACAAACGACGTTTGCGGAGCAAAGAAAGAAACAAAAGGACGGCTATGAGCCGAAAGAGCTGCTCTTTTCACTGCCGGAGGCGGAAACAAAGGCTTTTACCGAGCTTGCAAAATCGCAGCATACCACTTTGAGTACGGCGCTGCAGGCAGTCTGGAGCGTATTGATCAGCCGCTATCAGCAGTCTGGCGATTTGGCCTTCGGTACAGTTGTTTCAGGGCGTCCCGCGGAAATCAAAGGCGTTGAACATATGGTCGGGCTGTTTATCAACGTTGTCCCGAGACGTGTGAAGCTGTCTGAGGGTATCACATTTAACGGCTTGCTCAAGCAGCTGCAGGAGCAATCGCTGCAGTCCGAGCCGCATCAATATGTGCCGCTTTATGACATCCAAAGCCAGGCCGATCAGCCGAAACTGATTGACCACATCATTGTTTTTGAGAACTATCCGCTTCAGGATGCGAAAAATGAAGAAAGCAGTGAAAACGGCTTTGATATGGTGGATGTTCATGTTTTTGAGAAGTCGAATTATGATCTCAACCTGATGGCTTCCCCGGGAGATGAGATGCTGATTAAGCTTGCCTATAATGAGAATGTGTTTGATGAGGCGTTTATCCTGCGCTTGAAATCTCAGCTTCTTACAGCAATTCAGCAGCTCATCCAGAATCCTGATCAGCCTGTCAGCACGATCAACCTCGTTGACGACAGGGAGATAGAATTTTTGCTAACCGGCTTAAACCCGCCGGCTCAAGCTCATGAAACAAAGCCTCTGACGTATTGGTTCAAGGAAGCAGTGAACGCCAATCCGGATGCACCGGCGCTTACGTATTCCGGCCAGACCCTGTCTTATCGCGAATTAGATGAGGAAGCGAACCGCATTGCACGCCGGCTGCAAAAACACGGTGCGGGCAAAGGCTCTGTTGTAGCGCTGTACACGAAGCGCTCACTTGAATTGGTGATCGGCATTCTCGGTGTATTAAAGGCGGGAGCAGCCTATCTGCCGGTTGATCCGAAGCTGCCAGAGGACCGAATCTCGTATATGCTGGCTGACAGTGCGGCAGCCTGTCTTCTGACGCATCAGGAGATGAAAGAACAAGCGGCTGAGCTGCCGTATACAGGCACAACGCTCTTCATTGATGATCAAACACGGTTTGAAGAACAGGCAAGCGATCCTGCAACCGCGATTGATCCTAATGATCCGGCATATATCATGTACACGTCCGGCACAACCGGAAAGCCAAAGGGCAATATGACCACTCATGCCAATATTCAAGGTTTGGTCAAGCATGTAGACTACATGGCATTTTCTGATCAGGATACGTTCTTGTCTGTTTCGAATTACGCCTTTGACGCATTTACTTTTGATTTCTATGCTTCTATGCTGAATGCGGCACGGCTAATTATCGCAGATGAACATACGCTGCTTGATACAGAACGGCTCACAGATCTGATCCTGCAAGAGAATGTCAATGTCATGTTTGCGACAACCGCACTATTTAATCTTCTCACAGATGCGGGAGAGGATTGGATGAAGGGGCTTCGCTGCGTGTTATTCGGCGGAGAGCGCGCGTCTGTGCCTCACGTCAGAAAAGCGCTGCGGGTCATGGGGCCGGGCAAGCTGATTAACTGCTACGGGCCGACTGAGGGAACAGTGTTTGCGACAGCTCACGTCGTGCATGATCTGCCGGATTCCATCTCCTCATTGCCGATTGGAAAGCCGATCAGCAATGCCAGTGTTTATATTCTGAACGAGCAAAGCCAGCTCCAGCCATTCGGGGCGATCGGTGAACTGTGCATCAGCGGAATGGGCGTGTCAAAAGGGTATGTAAATCGTGCTGACCTCACGAAGGAAAAGTTTATCGAGAACCCGTTCAAGCCGGGAGAAACGCTTTACCGTACAGGGGATTTAGCGCGCTGGCTGCCGGATGGAACGATTGAATACGCCGGCCGTATTGACGACCAGGTCAAAATACGCGGACACCGGATTGAGCTTGAAGAAATCGAAAAGCAGCTGCAGGAATACCCAGGTGTGAAAGATGCGGTCGTTGTGGCGGACCGCCATGAGTCTGGCGATGCATCAATCAATGCCTACCTTGTGAACCGAACGCAGCTTTCAGCTGAAGACGTGAAGGCGCACCTGAAAAAACAGCTTCCTGCTTACATGGTGCCGCAAACCTTTACCTTCTTGGATGAGCTTCCTTTAACGACGAACGGGAAAGTCAATAAACGGCTGCTCCCAAAACCTGATCAGGATCAGTTGGCGGAAGAATGGATTGGACCGCGGAACGAGATGGAAGAAACAATCGCACAAATATGGTCTGAGGTTCTCGGCAGAAAGCAAATTGGCATTCATGACGATTTCTTTGCGCTCGGAGGGCATTCCTTGAAGGCCATGACCGCCGCGTCCCGCATCAAGAAAGAGCTTGGGATTGATCTTCCAGTAAAGCTTTTGTTTGAAGCGCCGACGATCGCCGGCATTTCAGCGTATGTGAAAAACGGGGGTCCCGATGGCTTGCAGGATGTAACGATAATGAATCAGGATCAGGAGCAGATCATTTTCGCATTCCCGCCGGTCTTGGGCTATGGTCTTATGTACCAAAATCTGTCCAGCCGCTTGGCGTCATACAAGCTATGCGCCTTTGATTTTATTGAGGAGGAAGACCGGCTTGACCGCTATGCGGATTTGATCCAGAAGCTGCAGCCGGAAGGGCCTTTAACATTGTTTGGATATTCAGCGGGATGCAGCCTGGCGTTTGAAGCTGCGAAAAAGCTTGAGGAACAAGGCCGTATTGTTCAGCGGATCATCATGGTGGATTCCTATAAAAAACAAGGTGTCAGTGATCTGGACGGACGCACGGTTGAAAGTGATGTCGAAGCGTTGATGAATGTCAATCGGGACAATGAAGCGCTCAACAGCGAAGCCGTCAAACAAGGCCTCAAGCAAAAAACACATGCCTTTTACTCATACTACGTCAACCTGATCAGCACAGGCCAGGTGAAAGCAGATATCGATCTGTTGACTTCCGGCGCTGATTTTGACATGCCGGAATGGCTTGCATCATGGGAAGAAGCTACAACAGGTGCTTACCGTGTGAAAAGAGGCTTCGGAACACACGCAGAAATGCTGCAGGGCGAAACGCTAGATAGGAATGCCGGGATTTTGCTCGAATTTCTTAATACACAAACCGTAACGGTTTCATAAAAGAAGTGATGAAAGGAGGAGACGGCCAATGAGCCAACTCTTCAAATCATTTGATGCGTCGGAAAAAACGCAGCTCATCTGTTTTCCGTTTGCCGGCGGCTACTCGGCGTCGTTTCGCCCTCTCCATGCTTTTTTGCAGGGGGAGTGCGAGATGCTAGCTGCCGAGCCGCCGGGACACGGCACGAATCAAACGTCAGCCATTGAGGATCTCGAAGAGCTGACGGATTTGTACAAGCAAGAACTGAACCTTCGCCCTGATCGGCCGTTTGTGCTGTTCGGACACAGTATGGGCGGAATGATCACCTTCAGGCTGGCGCAAAAGCTTGAGCGTGAAGGCATCTTTCCGCAGGCGGTTATTATTTCTGCAATCCAGCCGCCTCATATTCAGCGGAAGAAAGTGTCCCACCTGCCTGATGATCAGTTTCTCGATCATATTATCCAATTAGGCGGAATGCCCGCAGAGCTTGTTGAAAATAAGGAGGTCATGTCCTTTTTCCTGCCTTCTTTCCGATCAGATTATCGGGCTCTTGAACAATTTGAGCTTTACGATCTGGCCCAGATCCAGTCGCCTGTTCATGTCTTTAACGGGCTTGATGATAAAAAGTGCATACGAGATGCAGAAGGGTGGAAGAAGTGGGCAAAAGACATCACATTCCATCAATTTGACGGCGGGCACATGTTCCTGCTGTCACAAACGGAAGAAGTCGCAGAACGGATTTTTGCGATCTTGAATCAGCATCCGATCATTCAACCGTGATCAAAAGCGGACAGCTTCGGCTGTTCCGCTTTTTTTGTGTTGAATGCCAATTTCTGCATGGTATAATAGTCGAAATACTCAAATAAAGGAAGGTCGAAACATGCGCACGTCTCCCAGGATGAAATGGTTTGTATTGCTGTTTACGTTTGTTTTCGCCATCGGAATGAACTCATTCAGAAATTCCTTTCAATTTTTTATGCTGCCAATGGCAGACGCCTTCCATGCCGACAGGTCGCTGATTTCGGTTTCTGTCAGCATTTTTATGATCACAACCGGCATCGTCCAGTTTTTTGTCGGTTTTTTTATCGACCGTTTCAGTGTCAGAAAAATTATGGCGCTTGGAGCTGTCTGCATCAGCGCAAGCTTTTTGGTGCTTCCTTATTCACCGAATGTTCATGTGTTTTCCGCCATTTACGGTGTGCTTGGCGGAATCGGGTATTCCTGCGCGGTCGGCGTGACGACCCAATATTTCATCAGCCGTTGGTTTGACACACATAAAGGTCTGGCGCTTGCTATTTTGACCAATGCCAACTCTGCGGGCCTGCTGCTTCTCTCACCCATTTGGGCTGCGGCTCCGTATCATGCCGGCTGGCAGAGCACCTATACCATTTTGGGAATCGTCATGGCGGCTGTTCTGCTGCCGCTCCTCGTCTTTGGGATGAAGCACCCGCCACATGCGCAAGTGGAAACTGTGAAAAAATCTTATGATTGGCGGGGGTTTTGGAACGTGATGAAGCAATCCCGCCTCATTCATATCCTGTACTTCGGCGTGTTTACTTGCGGATTTACAATGGGAATTATTGATGCTCACCTCGTCCCGATACTGAAGGATGCGCATGTCTCTCATGTCAACGGAATGATGGCCGCGTTCGGGGCATTTATCATCATTGGCGGATTATTGGCGGGCTGGCTGTCAGATCTCCTCGGCAGCAGAAGCGTCATGCTATCCATCTTATTTTTCATTCGGCTGCTCAGCCTCATTTGCCTGCTCATTCCCATTCTCGGAATTCATCACAGCGACCTTTGGTACTTCGGGTTTATCCTGTTATTCGGACTCAGTTACACAGGCGTGATCCCGCTGACCGCGGCGTCAATTTCGGAAAGCTATCAAACAGGATTGATCGGATCGCTGTTAGGCATCAATTTCTTTATCCATCAGGTTGCCGGAGCTCTCAGCGTGTATGCGGGCGGTTTGTTTTTTGACATGACTCATGGTTATTTGCTGATTGTCGCTGTGTGCATCGTGTTTGTGGGTTTATCGGCTGTAATAGAGCTGGTGCCGTTTTTAGATAAACAAAAGGCAAAAGAAACCCACCAATCAATATAAAAGGATCAGCACTGTCAATGCTGATCCTTTTTAAATTTGAGTTTTTTTGTTTCGGTATTTTTAAGGATAATCTCCTTGAATCTGTTCATCTCCACTTCGGAATGAAAAAAATGTTTTGGGATCGCAATATATTGGCTGCTGGATGTATTGATGCGGAAGATATTCTTATATTCGAAAACAGCTGTGATTTCATCCCAATTGAAAATGAGGTCATATTTTTTAGAACATATACGAATTCCTTCTTGGTTCAGAGTATATGTTCTTTTCGATTTCATCCGTTCGTTCTTCTTGTATGCTCTGGAAAACTTCACATATAGAAGAAGGAGAAGCAGCAGTGTAAACAGAACGGACATCACGATAATCAACATACTGTTCATAAACAAGTTAAGCGCGTCACTGCCATAAACGATACGGGGCCATCCGTTAATGAAGTTAACTGCAGCAAATATGGCGCAAAACAACAGAAAGTAAAAGCATGATATTTTTGCGATTTGATAAAAAAAGATTTCTCTTACATCCTTAAAAGCGATTTCTCCTGGAAGATTGATACTTTCACTAGCATATTGAATCATACGGTAAACCTACACCTCTAACCATGTTTTTCCTTTCAGTCTAGCATAATTTCTCATTTTTTTGCAGGCATACCAGGGCGCTTTGTTTTTTTCTCCAGATTGATATTGCTCCCCACCACGCCAATCATAATACAAACAGCCCCGGCAAGATGATACCAGGCCAGGCTTTCGTTGAGAATCACAACTCCTGCAATCATCGTCACAATGGTAGATACATGATTAAAAGCACTCATTTTAAACGCCTCAATTCGCGACAGCGTATAGTTAGACAGAAATGAAGTGACAAGTGAAGACAGCACGCCCAAATACACAATGGCGAGAACGAAGCCGGGCTCCCGGAACGGCAGAAAATAAGTGCCGACTGTTCCCGCCGCTCCGTGACGCACAAGGGCGATGGCGTTGAAGACGACAAAGCCGATGGCTGACATGATGTAGGTGAGCTCGGTCAGCTTGAACCGCTGCGTCATTTTTCTGGCAGCAGTATTGTACATCGCTGAAGACAAAGCGGACAATAGGATCAGCAAAGACCCTTTTAAGCTGGCTGATTCCACGTCAACGCCTTTCATCACAAAAATAAACATGACGCCGGCAACGGATAAAACCGTGAACCCCTTTTGCGTCCACGTTGGGCGTTCCTTTAAAACATAAGCGGCAAAGACCATCGTGAAAATCGGAATGGCTGCTTGAATAATTCCCGCTTCAGAGGAGGACGAGTACACAAGGCCGAATGCCTGAAAGCTGAAAAATAACGCGGGATACAGCAGGGCGAGCGGCAAAATGGCAATGACGTCCTTTACGCGGATTGATAGCTTTACCCAGCCGAATAAGATCGGTACAGTGGCCGCAGCAAACGCAATGGTGAACCGATGCGCCAAAATATCAAACGGCTCTGCTGTTTGCAGTGCGATTTTTACGAATAGAAAGGATAAACCGATAATGAACGAATATAAAATAGCCGCTATATAAGCGGGGGCTTGCTGATGTTTAACCATAATGGGAATGGCTCCTTTACCTGAATTGCAGCGCCGGTCGCTCCCTTTATTGTATGGCCGCGGTCAGAACGGTACAATGAGAAAAACAATGAACTGTACCGGTACAAAACAGGGGGAGAAGGCATGGAGAAATATATGAGTCTAGTAACGAGGATAGAGGAGATGATGCAAAGCACCGCCTATCAAGAAGGAGACAGGCTTCCATCTATCCGTCAGCTGTCCGCCCGCTACCAAGTCAGCAAAAGCACAGTGATCCGCGCGCTGCAGGAGCTGGAAAAACGCCACCTTATCTATTCCGTTCCGAAAAGCGGCTATTATATTGTGAAAAAGACGGGAAAAGCCAAAAGCGGGCAGCAGGGTCCCATTGACTTTGCCACATCTGCGCCGGATCCCGATGTGTTTCCGTATCTTGATTTTCAGCACTGCATCAACAAAGCGATTGATACATACAAAAACGATTTGTTTATTTATGGGACGCCAAAGGGGCTTCCCTCACTCATCCGCGTACTCCGAAAGCTCTTGGCCAATCAACAGGTATTTGCGGATGAAAGGCATATTTTCATTACATCAGGTGTCCAGCAGGCGTTATCCTTGCTTTGTGCCATGCCGTTCCCAAATGGGAAAGAGAAGATCGCCATTGAACAGCCGGGCTACCATTTGATGGTCGAACAGCTTGAGACGCTTGGGATTTCCGCCATCGGGGTGAAACGAACGGAAGAAGGGCTTGATATAGCCGAGGTTGAGCGGTTATTTCAAACAGAATCGATTAAATTTTTTTATACGATGCCCCGCTTCCATAACCCGCTTGGCTGCTCTTTGTCAGAGCGTGATAAACAGGAGCTTGTGAGACTGGCAGAAGCGTATGATGTCTACCTCGTTGAGGATGATTACCTCGGTGATCTGGAGGAAAATAAAAAGGCAGATCCGCTGTACGCATATGATCTGTCCTCACATGTCATCTATTTGAAAAGCTTCTCGAAAATGATGTTCCCCGGCCTTCGCGTGGGGGCGGCTGTTTTGCCCGAAGCGCTGACTGACACGTTCTATGCGTACAAAAAGCTGAACGACATCGACTGTTCGATGATTTCTCAAGCGGCATTGGAGATTTACCTGAAAAGCGGTATGTACGGCAGGCATAAGGAGAAAATCAGAGATTCTTATAAAGAGCGGTCGCTGAGGCTACATCAAGCCATTCGAACTCACAGGCAGCTGGGAAGCGGACGCTTTACGTTCTCCAGCGGGCAGGCACCCTGTATGCACACCCATCTGGTGCTTCCTCAGGATCTGCCCGCCTCAAGAGTGATTCATAGACTGGAAAAACAAGGGGTTCTCCTTGAGGCGATAGACCGTCATTATTTATCAGATTATCCGAAAGAAAATCTATTAAAAATCAATATTTCCAATGTGAAAACGGAAGATATTGAGCGCGGTGTCAAGCTGTTGATGAGCCATTTATAAAAGCTCTTCGTACGAGACCATTGTGATATCCTCGGGGAAATCAGGGTGTGCGGCGCATACAGCCATTTTGTAGCCGGGATCGACCTCATACGTTTTGATATAGCATGGGGAATGGCTGTCCGGAAGCTCAATGGATACTTGTCCGTCCTGATGCAGGCGCACTGAAAAGGAATCAAGCGGAAGCGATAAGCCTTTGCCTTCCTGTTTGATAAAGCTTTCTTTCATTGACCATAGATGATAAAAATAGTCTGTCTGCTCGTCCTTGTCTTTTGCTAAAAGGTCGCTGTACTCTGTTTTTGAAAAGAAGCGCTTGGCGATCTCAAGACTGATCGGTTTCGTTTTTTCGATATCTATGCCGATTGGCTGTGAATCAAACGCACCAATGACCCAGCGGCCGGAGTGAGAAATGTTGAAATGAGCGTCGGGAAGATCAGGGATGCACGGCTTCCCGTATTCCTGCGTGCTAAAGCGGATATCGGATTTGTCCAACTGATACTGCCTGCTTATGACTGAGCGAACGAGCACATCTCCCAGCAGGGTGCGGTGAGCATCTTCTTTATGATAAAATCTCCGGCATTTCTCCCGTTTTTCAGGTGATATGAAAGTCATGAACCGTTCATTTTCTTCCTGTGAAAGCGGGCGGTCCATATAAATTCCGTAAATCTTCATTCTAGATCCTCCGTCTGCAAAAGATTGTCAAAACCATCCTATCATACTTCCACAAGACTCATATAGAGGAGAAAATAAAAAAACAAAGCCAAGGCGGCTTTGTTTTAGTGTACAGGCGGAGATGCTTTCACAGCGGCTGTCCGCCTTGCCACAGCATAATTCAGCAGCTGGATTGACTGGGGCAATGAAAAGCGCAAAATAAGTCCGGTGAGGATGGCGGTCAAAATGGTGCCAAAACCGATCGGCCCACCCATGCCCCATGCCGCAAACAAAATGGTTATTTCCATGCCGTTCCGCACCCATTGCACATTCCAGCCGGTTTTTTCTGTAATCAGCATCATCAGTGAATCACGCGGCCCCGCGCCAAGGCCTGCTGATACATAAACACCGACGCCGTAACCGATCAGCACCACGCCGAGAGAGAAGACGATGATCGAGCCTGTGTAGGTAGAGGGGGCAGGCAGAATGAAATTGAAAAAATCTATAAATACACCAATGAGCACCATATTCAGGAGGGCCCCAATTTTCGGCCAAGCTCTCGTAAACAATGATGTGAATCCGACGATGAGCGCTCCAATAATGATGGACCACTGGCCGACGGTAAGCCCGAAGTGCTGAAACAGGCTGTAATGAAATGCATCCCACGGACTAATGCCGAGTGCTTTTCCTTCTATCGTCAGGGATACACCAAAAGCCAAAATGATCAAACCGGCAAAATAAAATGTCCAGCGCAGAACAAGTTCTTGCTTCACGTGAGGTCCCTTCTTTCGTAAAAATCAGTCGATTGTCATTGTAGCACATCTGACAGAAGGGCGGAATAGGCGAAAGGGGCTCAACAAAAAAACAGGGCCGCCGCGGGCGCCCTGTTTTTCTTATTACAGCGGGTTCAAAATCCGGTTCAAGAACCGCTGTGTCCGTTCTTCTTTTGGTGCGGAGAAAATTTGCTCCGGCGGTCCTTGCTCCACGATAACGCCGCCGTCGATGAAGATGACTTCATCCGCAACTTCCTGCGCGAACTTGATTTCGTGGGTCACGACGACCATGGTCCAGCCTTCATTGGCCAAGTCCTTGATAACCTTCAGCACCTCTCCGACAAGCTCGGGATCAAGCGCTGAGGTCGGTTCGTCAAACAGCATGAGCTCAGGCTGAATCGCCAGTGCGCGGGCGATGCCGACGCGCTGCTGCTGTCCGCCGGAAAGCTGGAATGGATATAAATCCATTTTGTCCTTCAATCCGACTTTATCTAGAAGCTGAATCGCTTCTTTTCTGACTTCCTCTTTGTTCCGTTTTTGCACCTGAATAGGGCCCTCCATCACGTTTTCGAGGGCTGTGCGGTGCGGGAACAGGTGATACGCCTGAAACACCATTCCGGATTTTCGGCGAAGCTTTAGGATATCCGCCTGTTTCACCTTTTTGGAGAAATCGATGGAGAAATCATCAAATGCAAGCTCTCCGCGATTTGGGATCTCCAGAGCGTTCAGGCAGCGGAGCAGCGTCGTTTTCCCTGAACCTGAAGGCCCAAGTATGGCGATGACTTTTCCTTTTTCAATCTTCATATCTATCTTTTTTAAAATTTCATTTTCACCGAATGATTTGTTTAATCCTTTAACGGTAAGCATACTCGGAACCTCCTTATTTGGCCACGTAGCGGTCAAGACGCCGTTCGATGACATGCTGGACGAGTGAGAGCAGGAAGCAGATAATCCAATAAATAAAGGCTGCTTCAATATAGATCACTAAAATTTGATCAAGATTCCGCGCGCCGATTTCCTGGGCTTTTCTGAACAGCTCAGCGACCAGAATTTGAGAGGCGAGGGATGTATCTTTAATCAGGCTGATAAAGGTATTGGATAATGGCGGGATCGACACACGAAACGCCTGCGGCAAAATGACGCGGAACAGCGTTTTTTGATGTGTCATGCCAATTGTGTAGCCGGCTTCCCATTGCCCTTTCGGCACGGATAAAATAGATGCCCGAATGATTTCAGATGCATAGGCGCCGACGTTTAATGAAAAGGCGATAACTGCGCTTGGAAATGGATCTAATGTGACGTTAAAGGCCGGGAACAGATAGAAAATGATGAACAATTGAACGAGAAGAGGAGTGCCGCGTATTGCGGATACGTATACGCTGAACACCCATCTCAAAGGTCTCACTTTCGACATTCTGGCAAGCGCCGTAATCAGCGCCAGGATCATTCCAAATATAAAGGAAAGAATCGTAAGGGGAATCGTATAGTAGATTCCCCCTGAAAGTATCGGCCAGAATGACTGCTGCACCAGATCCCACGGGATCGCCGTGCCAAGCGTCAATGCCGGCAGATTATTTAGAAACATCTTCGCCGAACCATTTTTTAGAAATTTTAGAAAGAGTCCCGTCCTCTTTCATTTCTTTTAATGCTTTGTTGACTTGATCAACAACCTCGCCGCTTCCTTTACGGAACGTGAAATATGTTGACTGAGGCTCACCTGTTTCAAACGCGATTTTCACGTTTTTATTGCCAGATGTTTTTAAGTAGTTCAATACGGCAAGCTTATCGTTGTATGTCATATCGACGCGGCCTTGCTGGATCATTTGAAGGGCCTGCGCCATACCTTCAACGCCTTCTACTTTAGCGCCGGCATTTGTAGCTAATTTGTTGTAGTTGCTTGTCAGTGATTGAGCTGACGTTTTTCCTTTTACATCTGCTTCAGACTTAATATCGTTGTTGTCTTTTTTCGTTACGACAACGGCTCTTGATGTTGTGTATTTATCTGAGAAATCATATTGATTTTCACGATCTGTTTTTCCGACTTGGTTGGCAACAACGTCAAACCGTTTGGAATTCAGGCCGGCAAACATACTGTCCCACTGTGTTTCCTTAAAGTCGACTTTAAGCCCGAGGCGTTTTGCGACTTCTGTGATAACTTCGACATCATAGCCAGTCAGTTTATCAGTGTCTTTGTCGTGGTAAGTGAACGGCTCATATGTTCCTTCCGTTCCGACTGTGAGCACACCTTTTTTCTTAATTGAAGCCCAAAGATCGCCATCTTTGGCATTATCTTTTGACTGATTGTCATTTCCTGCTCCGCAAGCTGCAAGAGCTGCAATACTTACGACCATGAATAAAGCCAATAATGCTTTTTTCATCTTATTCCCCACTTTTCTGGTTGATTTTATTGAAATAAAAAATTAGCTTACAAATCTAAAGGATAACTTTTTTTTAGTATGAGTCAAGTAATTGGTTTTCATAAGGCAAAATCTTTTAAAATAAATCCAAAAATTGCTGTGCCGGTTTAGGCAAATAACTGTCCGTTCTCCACATGACAGCCGGTGTCATAATGAAGGGATTATTTTCGATATGGACGGTGTGAACGTGATTTCTCATATGAACGGGAATCATTGTGACGGGCAAAATAGACGCGCCGAATCCGGATGACACGAGGCTGAGCAAAGTTGCAGAGTCGTGGCATTCACAAACAATGCGCGGCTCCAGGTTCAAACGATGAAATTCATTCATGACCTGATTATAGACGCCTTTTCCGTTGACAGGCCGCAGCAGGATCAGCGGAAATGAAGGAATGTCCTCCATCTTAATGGTGTCTCCGCACGGATATCCGGCTTCATCTGAAAGCACGAGCACACATGGAATGTCATCAAGCTGCTTGAATTGTACTGTGTCACTTTTGATCAGTGTTGTCGTGACCGCCGCATCGATTTGCCGGCTTTCCAGCAGCTCCAACAGTGTCGCGGGTTCATTTTCCCAAATATTAAAGGTGAGATGGGGGTATCTCTCTTTGATCTGTGTTACTTTTTCAAGCATCAGAGCCGCGCAATAAATCGTTGATCCCACGGCAAGTGTGCCGGCTACTTCCTCCTTCAGCTCCTGTACCTCAATGACTGCATCTTCAAACCTATGCAGAATCTCTTTTGCTCTTTTTAGAAAAACAGCTCCTTCATATGTAAGAGTCATTTGTTTTTTCTTGTTACGGTCAAACAGAACAACACCAAGCTCGTCCTCCAGCTGTTTGAGCTGCCTGCTTAAAGGCGGCTGCGCCATGTGAAGCTTTTTGGCTGCGGACGTGATTTTCTGTTCTTGGGCAATGGTAATGAAGTATCGAAGCTGGCGAATATCCAAAAGAAAGCGCCTCCTTATCATACCTTTTAGGTATTAAATATAGATTTAATAGATATTTTTCATATGGATATATCAGGAGTATGATTGAAATGAAAGCAGAATTCAAGCGTAAAGGAGGGGGCAAAGTGAAACTCGTTGTCGGAATGACAGGGGCAACAGGGGCCATTTTCGGGGTCAGGCTGCTGCAGTGGCTGAAGGCCGCCGGAGTGGAAACCCATCTCGTTGTGTCTCCTTGGGCAAACGTCACGATCAAACACGAAACAGGCTATACGTTACAAGAAGTAGAACAACTGGCCACATACACCTACTCACATAAGGATCAGGCGGCAGCCATTTCAAGCGGGTCGTTTGATACCGATGGAATGATTGTTGCGCCGTGCAGCATGAAGTCTCTCGCAAGCATTCGCACCGGCATGGCGGATAATCTGCTGACACGTGCGGCGGATGTCATGCTCAAGGAGAGAAAAAAACTCGTCCTCTTAACGAGAGAGACGCCTTTGAACCAAATTCATCTGGAAAATATGCTAGCGCTTACGAAAATGGGCACCATCATTCTTCCTCCGATGCCGGCATTTTATAATCAGCCGAGCAGCTTAGAGGAAATGGTTGACCATATTGTATTCAGAACGTTGGACCAATTCGGCATTCGGCTTCCTGAAGCGAAGCGCTGGAATGGGATTGAAAAACAAAAGGGAGGAGCTTGATCATGGCTTATCAAGATTTCAGAGAATTTCTCGCTGCCCTTGAAAAAGAAGGACAGCTGCTTACAGTGAATGAAGAGGTAAAGCCGGAACCGGATTTAGGGGCCGCCGCACGGGCAGCCAGCAATCTTGGCGATAAAAGCCCCGCGCTCTTATTTAACAACATTTACGGCTATCATAACGCACGAATTGCGATGAATGTCATCGGCTCTTGGCCAAACCATGCAATGATGCTGGGTATGCCGAAAGACACACCGGTAAAAGAACAGTTTTTTGAATTCGCAAAGCGTTATGACCAATTTCCGATGCCGGTCAAACGTGAGGAAACAGCGCCATTTCATGAAAATGAAATCACAGAAGATATCAATTTGTTCGATATACTGCCTCTTTTCAGAATTAACCAGGGTGATGGAGGCTACTATTTAGACAAAGCATGTGTCATTTCCCGTGATCTTGAGGACCCTGACAACTTCGGCAAACAAAATGTCGGCATTTACAGAATGCAGGTCAAAGGAAAAGACCGCCTTGGCATTCAGCCTGTCCCGCAGCACGATATTGCAATCCATCTGCGCCAAGCTGAAGAACGCGGCATCAACCTTCCGGTCACTATTGCGCTCGGCTGTGAGCCGGTCATTACAACGGCGGCATCGACTCCGCTTCTCTATGATCAATCAGAATACGAAATGGCAGGTGCGATTCAAGGCGAACCATATCGCATCGTCAAATCAAAGCTGTCTGATCTTGATGTTCCGTGGGGCGCTGAAGTGGTGCTTGAAGGTGAGATTATTGCCGGAGAGCGCGAATATGAAGGGCCGTTCGGTGAATTCACAGGCCATTATTCCGGCGGACGCAGCATGCCGATTATCAAAATTAAACGCGTCTATCACAGAAACAATCCGATCTTTGAACATTTATACTTAGGCATGCCTTGGACAGAATGCGATTACATGATCGGCATTAACACATGCGTGCCGCTTTATCAGCAGTTAAAAGAAGCGTATCCGAACGAAATTGTGGCAGTGAACGCCATGTACACACACGGTTTAATCGCGATTGTTTCCACAAAAACCCGCTATGGCGGATTTGCGAAAGCGGTCGGCATGCGCGCACTCACAACGCCGCACGGACTCGGCTACTGCAAAATGGTCATAGTCGTTGATGAGGATGTCGATCCATTCAACCTTCCGCAGGTCATGTGGGCGCTTTCGACCAAAATGCATCCGAAACATGATGCGGTCATCATTCCGGACTTATCTGTCCTGCCGCTTGATCCGGGATCCAATCCATCAGGAATCACTCACAAAATGATTCTCGACGCCACTACACCGGTTGCGCCGGAAACAAGAGGCCATTATTCACAGCCGCTTGATTCTCCGCTAACAACGAAAGAATGGGAACAAAAACTAATGGACTTAATGAATAAATAAGGAAAGGATGTTCGAAATGCATACATGTCCTCGATGCGACTCAAAAAAGGGAGAAGTCATGAGCAAATCGCCTGTAGAAGGCGCATGGGAAGTTTATCAGTGCCAAACATGCTTTTTTACATGGAGATCCTGTGAACCGGAAAGCATTACAAATCCCGAAAAATACAATCCAGCGTTTAAAATTGATCCAAAGGAAACAGAAACAGCAATTGAAGTTCCGGCGGTGCCGGAACGAAAGGCTTGATCCGCGTGAACTGTATGTCAGACCGTCTCTTTGAGCTGCTTGACGGGAGCTGCCTGAATGAGAAGCAGCATGAGGCCTTCGTTCTGCAAACAGTATCAGAGGATGGCTGGCCGCATGCCGCTATGATCAGTGCAGGTGAAATCATCGCGCTGAGCCGAACTGATATCCGAATCGCTCTGTGGAAAAACACAATGACTTCGGCCAACATCCTTCGCACAGGAAAAGCACAGTTCACGGCGTGGTGGAAGGGAGCGGCCTATTATGTAAAGCTTGAATGCGCGCCTTTACCGCCTTTGAAAGATGCCGAATATGAAAGAGACCGTTTTTCCTGCCGCATCGTTTCAGTGAAGGAGGACGTTGCGAAATACGCTGATTTGACTTCAGGTGTCCGTATACAGCTTCACAGCACTGAAGAGGTGCTGGGCAGATGGGAAAAGACCCTGGAAGATTTAAAGCGGTAATATCGATAGCCTGACGCCATGCGTCAGGTTTTTTTATATAATGAAAACAAAGGGGGCGTGAGAAATGGAACGTGCGGGGATCTGTCACTCGGACGGCTTTGATTTAGCTTATCGAATTGAGGGCGAGGGCGCACCCATCCTTGTGATCGGGAGTGCGGTTTACTATCCGCGCCTTTTTTCCTCAGATATCAAACAGAAATATCAATGGGTCTTTATCGACCATAGGGGATTTGCTAAGCCTAAGCGGGAGCTTCGTGCGGAGGATTCGAGGCTTGATGCCGTCTTGGCTGATATCGAAAGGATGAGAACATTTCTTCAGCTTGAGGATGTTACTATCCTGGGACATTCCGGGCACGCTTTTATGGCTTTAGAGTATGCCAGGACATATCCCAAACAAGTTCGGAAGGTGGCGCTCTTTAATACTGCGCCTGATAACAGTGAAGAAAGACAGCGAAAAAGCGAATCATTTTTCATGGAAACAGCCAGTCTTGAGAGAAAGAAACGCTTTGAAAAAGACATCGGGAATTTGCCGCAGGACATCGACAAAGATCCTGAAAGGCGCTTTGTGCACATGTGTATTCGCGCTGAAGCGAAAAGCTTTTATCAAGAGCGGCCGCATGCTGCTGCCTTATGGGACGGTGTATTCACGAATATGCCGATCATTGATGAATTATGGGGCAATACATTTGCCCGGATTGATCTTCTTCAGCGGTTAGCTGATGTTCGTATGCCGGTGTATATCGGATTAGGGAGATATGATTATTTGGTTGCGCCCGTTTCGCTATGGGATGCTGTTGACGGTTTATATCCCCATGTTGATAAGGTTATTTTTGAAAGGAGCGGCCATCAGCCGATGCTGGAAGAACCGGAAGCCTTTGATCAAAGCTTCAGGAAATGGCTGGATCAATAAAAAAAACAGCCCGCAGATCAACATCCGCGGGCTGTTTCTGATTATAAGACCCCTTTCATCGCGCGTTTGATCACCGGCGAGAGCAGCAGGAGAATGCCGCCAAGAACGATAGAAATCAAACCGATGGTGCCGAAGTACATTGTTTCAGGAATTTTATCAAACAATCCGGCTACTTGGGCATTGATCGCTTGGGCTGCTGCGTTCGTCAGAAACCACATACTCATTGTCTGTGCAGAGAAGGCAGCTGGTGCCAGTTTCGTTGTCACGGATAAACCGACTGGAGACAGGCACAGCTCTCCAAGCACGACAAGCAGGAAGCTGAGAACGAGCCAAAGCGGGCTTACGAGTGCTTCTTTTCCTTGCATAGCAGGGAATACCATAATGATAAATGACAATCCGGCTAAAATAATTCCGATTGAGAATTTAACTGGTGTAGACGGCTGGCGTTTGCCAAGCTTCATCCAGAGCCATGCGAATATTGGCGCAAAAATGACAACAAACAATGGATTTAATGATTGGAACCAAGATGACTGAAGTTCGAATCCGCCCAATGAAAGTCTTATGCGTTCATCAGCGTATACCGCAAGAATGGTCGCTCCCTGTTCCTGAATGGCCCAAAACATGACAGCACCGATAAACAAAGGAACGTAAGCGGCAAGACGGGATTTTTCTGTTTTGTCCGCTTTTTTGCTTGTAAACATGATGATGAAATAAATCACAGGAATCAAAATACCGAGAATACTTACAAGGTCGATAAAACGATTGATCGTCAGCACGCCTGTTTGTACAGAGATAATCACTGCGATCGCCACAATGATAACACCGATTCCGGTGCCAATTGCAGATTTTTTAGACAGCGGATTCGGCACATTGGAACCTGCAAGCCCGAGGTTTTTCTTTCTTGTCAAAGCAAAAACGATAAGTCCGAGAAGCATTCCGACCGCGGCAGCTCCGAAGCCGAGATGATAGTTGTACTTCTGTCCGAGTGTTCCGACAATTAACGGTGCAAGTAAACCACCGAGGTTAATCCCCATGTAGAAAATACTGAAACCTGAGTCGCGGCGCGGGTCTTCTTTCGTGTAAAGATCCCCAACCACGCTTGAAACGTTTGGTTTTAATAAGCCTGTTCCGACAATAATAAGCACCATGCTGATATAGAATGCGATCGCGCTGCCCGGATAGGCGAGTGCAATGTGGCCGAACATAATGAATATGCCGCCGTAAAACACGGTGTTTGCGGTACCGAATACCCGGTCAGCGAGCCATCCGCCAATAATGGTGGACATGTATACGAGTGATCCGTAAATCGACATAATGGCAACCGCAGTGCCCTTGTCAAAGCCGAGCCCTCCATTTACCGTCTCTGTATACAAATAGTAAAGTAAGATTGCTCTCATTCCATAGTAAGAGAAACGCTCCCAAAATTCGGTGAAAAATAGTGTAAATAGTCCTCGCGGGTGACCAAAGAACCCTTTTTGCGGGACGCTTTTAATGATACTTTCGTTATCAATCGAAGCCATGTCAGCCAAACCCTTTCTAAAAAAAGTGTATTATAAAAATCATATTCTTATATAATACTTGTGTCAATATAATTTATACTCATTTCAAATAGTTCCATATTGGAAAAATTATAAATACCTAAAAATAGTGATTTCCTCCTAATTTTTAAACTTTTTATCGTGAGATTTTCTTACACAACTATTCCTTTATATTTTTTTAATAAAATTTTAGAGAAATGTACAAGCAGATCGGGCCTTTGTGAGTAACATGATAGTAATCATAGAGAAGGAGGCTCGCAATTGGCTGAATTCATATTAAATGCAGCGGATTTCGGTGTTCCTGGAGATGGTAAAACGGATTCGACAGAACGGATTAATCAGTGCCTCAGTACAGCTGTATCGAAAGGCTATCATACTGTCTGGTTTCCAAAGGGAACATATTTAATAGACGCAACGCTTGGCGGAGATCTTAATCAGAGGTTTCGAAACGCGGGGATCATTGTTCCCGGCAACCTTGAGATTATGATGGACCCCGAATGTATCATGAAAGTGATCCCGAATAGTTCGTGGGGTTATTCCGCATTTTATGTGGGCAAGCAAGAGAATATAACCATTTCCGGGGGACAAATTATCGGCGAACGGGATGAGCATACGTATGCCTCGGCAGGGATAAGGTCAACCCATGAATGGGGCTTTGGCATATGTATTGAAGGATGCTCGAATGTTGTCATTGATGATGTGAAAATTTCTGATTTTACCGGCGATGGGATCATAGTCAGCCCAAGGGGATTAAAGACCAATCAAGATTATCGAACGTCAGAGCAAATTATCATCCGCCGCTGTGAGGTTCGGCGGTCGAGGAGAAATAACATTTCCATTACCGGATGTGACATGGTCACGGTGGAGGAATGCTTGATTGAAGATGCCGGAACGGGGAATGGAACAGCGCCGAAATTCGGAATTGACATTGAAGGATATGGCGAAGGTGATGTTGATTATGAGGAACCGATTAATGTATCAATTCGCAATAACCACTTTGTTGGAAACGTTTCAAGTTCTGTGACCAATTTTAACGGGTATGGCATTTTAATAGAAGGAAATCACTCTGACAATACAATCAGCTACGGATATGGGACGCAAACAGTGATCAAGGGCAATATTCTGAGACGCCCTGAAGACGCGGCGGCTGCGCCAAGAGTCGGGATAACCGGACTCGGTGTATCACAAGGAAAAGAGACCAGTGATGCAGTGATCGCTGGCAACCTCATTACCGGATTTTCAACTGGAATTGATGTCAGAGGAAAGAGCGTTCTTGTGACGAACAACAAAATCAGCAACTTTGAAAACACAGGGATATTGGTTTATCAGTCTTCCGATGTAAAGGTAGACGGAAACCAAATTCAAAACGGACTGTCTGAAACAAGGCGCAGCATCGGTCTTCGCGCAGTGCTGTCAGATGACATCGCTTTTCTGAATAACTGTCTCATTCAAGTCGTTGACGGTGTGAACGTTTCCGGCGGAAATATGATCATTAAAGATAATCTCCTGAGAAAATTCAGCCGGGGCATTTGGATTGCTCAAGGGAACGCGGTGATTGAAGGGAATACACTGAATCCTGACGCGTTTGAAGCAGTGCCGGAATCATATTCTGTTTCCGTCACAAACAATGCCGGCGCCATCATCAAAAACAATACATTTAAAGAGTTCAAAAATTACCCCATTTATTGCTCCACAAGTGCGAAAACCTCAATTATCGGCAACCACTTAGAGAGATCTCCGCTTTTGGTCACCATCTATATCAGCGCCGGTGTGCATGAGATTTTTGATAATACCATTTCAGTCAACAGAACAGCCGGGAATCCGATTGTGATTTATATCAATGGCTCTGCAGGCTCTATCGTCTCAGGAAACACCATCAATAACCTCTCCGCGGGCACTGCGACAGCTATTCAAACAAACACCTCAACCAACTCCAAAATCATCGGCAACCGCATTTTTAAAGGGACAATCAACAAACACAGCAGTGATACAATAGACGGCAATTTTATCGTCTGAAAAAAGCGCCCCCTCTAGGGGTTCTTTTTTTTCGATTTATAGATCACGTACATTTCTCTCACAAGTACTAACACAAAAAATAAAATCACGACCCATTCAGCAAATGTTGTCATCTTAAAGCTGGACATATTGTTATAAACGGCTTTTGTTAAACTGAACCCTTGAAGCATGTCCATCAATACAGAAATAGCTAATAAACAAATTAATATGACTCCGGTCACGCCCAATATCTTCATGCTTCATCATCCTCCGCTTTTAGTGTCTATCGTTGGCGGAGAAGTTATACCGCATCTAACCCTAATGCATAATCTCAATTTTAAAAGGAAGAATATGAGAAAACGACAAGGAAAGGTATTTGTGTATGCCTTTATTTTCTAAGCGAAAGAACAGTACCGATTCAAAAGACAAGCAGAATACAGACGAAAGGAATCAGGAACAGCAGCAAGAAAAAGAAAAGCCGGTTCTCATTTCTCCAAGCTTGGCAAAGAATATAGCGGAAACGAAAAAGGAAGTCGGAAGCAGCTCTGACGTCATCATTCGCGAGATTAAAATCGGGGAGCAGGATCATGTCCACCTAGCTGTTATCTATATTGCTGGGCTGGTCGATAATAACACGATCCATGAGTCGTTAATTGACCCATTGGTACAGGATGAGTCTATCCAGAATACTCATGCGATCCAGCAAATTCTTGAAAAAACGCTCCCGCTGGGCGGAGTGAAAGCGGAAAAGAGCTGGGACAAGCTTTTTTCCGAGTTAATGCTCGGCAATGCGCTCATTTTTGCTGATGGCCATGATGAAGCTTTGATTTGCAGCACTCAAGGGGGAGAGCAGCGCTCCATCCAAGAGCCGAGCACCCAGGTGTCATTCCGCGGCCCGCGCCAAGGGTTTACAGAGTCTCTGCAAACCAATATTTCCATGATCCGGCGATACATTAAAAATCCGAATTTATGGGTTGAAAAAATGAAAAAAGGTTCTGTTACGAATACGGATATCGCTCTCATGTACATTCAAGGAATATGCGATGAAAAGGTGCTGAAGGAAGTGAAACAGCGCCTGGAAAAAATAGATATTGACAGTATTTTGGAATCTGGATATATTGAGCAACTGATTGAAGATGAAACATTTACGACGTTTCCGACTATGTATCATACAGAACGCCCTGATGTTGTAGCGGGTAATCTGTTAGAAGGAAGATTCGCGATTATTGTCGACGGAACACCGTTTGTGCTTATTGCCCCGGCCTTATTTGTCCAGTTTTTTCAGTCTGTTGAGGATTATTATTCGCGTTTTGACATTGCGACAAGCATAAGAATTCTTCGTGTTTTAGTCTTTTTCATTTCGCTTGTGGCTCCGGCTGTATACGTGGCAGCCACGACGTTTCATCAAGAAATGATACCGACTCAGCTGTTAGTGGTCATTGCGGCCCAGCGGGAAATTGTCCCGTTTCCGGCTGTTGTGGAGGCGTTGACGATGGAGGTTGCTTTTGAGATTCTGAGGGAAGCGGGAGTCAGGCTGCCCCGGGTTGTCGGCTCGGCAGTGTCAATCGTTGGCGCGCTCGTAATCGGTCAGGCTGCCGTACAGGCTGGTATCGTCTCTCCGGCAATGGTGATTATCGTGGCACTCACCGCGATTGCGAGCTTCGCAACACCGGCGTTTGCAATGGCGATTTCAGCCCGGCTTATTCGGTTTATCTTTATTATTGCCTCAGCTGTTATGGGTTTTTACGGGCTGATTTTAGGGATCATTATGATGTTTGTCCACTTATGCAGTCTTCGTTCATTCGGCGTTCCATATATGTCGCCGCTTGCACCTTTTTCTTCACAAGGCGTAAAGGACGCGCTTTTCCGGGTTCCGTGGTGGGCCGATGAAAAAAGGCCGGAATCGGTCAGCAAGGAAGATAAGGTGCGGCAGGGGAAAGATCAACGCCCAGAGCCGGCCGCTTCACGAGGAATGGTGAACAAAGATTTGGAAGAAGGGGATCAGAATGGTACGTAAATGTCTATTAGCCGTTCTCATGCTTTTGAGCGTCATTGTGCTGCCCGGCTGCTGGGATAAGCGGGAGCTGACGGATCTTGCGATTATCTCGGCGATTGGCATCGATCGGACAAACGACAGCAACTACGTGCTGCATCTTCAAATTATCAATCCAGGAAATGTTGCCGGCGGCCTTCAGGGAGGCGGTGCTGGAGACAGGCCGCCTGTATCTGTCTATTCGATTGAAGGTAACAATATAACGGAAGCACTCAGAAAAGCCTCCATGAAGGTATCACGGCGGCTTTATTTTGCCCATACCAATCTAGTCGTGATCAATGAAAAGCTGGCAAAAGAAGAAGGTTTGGATTTTGTATTAGATAATCTTGACCGGGACACAGAATTCAGGACAACAGCAACATTCGTCGTTGCCCATAAAACAAAAGCAGAAAATATTGTGAAAATCCTGACGCCGATTGATAAAATTCCGTCAAATAAAGTCAATAAAACACTCGATTTCACGGAGGCACAATACGGGCGGGTGGTCAAAATCAATATTCAGGACGTTTTGAAAACACTTGCCGCCAACACTATGGCACCGGTCATCCCCGGATATATGATGATTGGTGACGATAAAAAAGGAGTCAGCATGGAAAACACGCAGGCGACTGACCCGAAAGCCATTCTTCAGGCAGATGGTTTGGCGGTTTTTGATAAGGCAGGATATTTAAAGTATTGGCTGGAAGATGATGAAAGCGTGGGGGCAGTCTGGCTTATGAATAAGATCCAGCATACGTTTATTAATGCTGACTGGGGCAAGACGAAGGATGCGGTCAGCTTGCAGGTTACCCATCAAGATACAAAGCTGGTACCGAAAATGCGGAACGGACGCCCGTACATCCATGTGAAAGTGTCGGTTGAAGGTATTATAGATGCTGTCAAATACCCTTTCCAATTGTCTGATCCCAAGGTGCTGGCCGCTATTGAAAAAGCGCTCAACAAAGAGCTTGAAAAGGAAATCAGCCATACTGTGAAAAAGATTAAGAAGAATAAAATAGATTTTATCGGTTTTGGTGACACGATATATAGAAAGTATCCGGAGCAGTGGGAGAAAATGAAGGACACTTGGGACAAAGAATATTTGCCGGAACTGCCCATCGATGTGAAGGCCGAGACGTATATCAGAAGGACGGGATTGCGAAACAATCCGATCAAACACCAGTTTAAAGATGATTAGGTCTGAAGAAAGGGGAAGTGACAGATGGAAAAAGCCAGAATAAGCATAAGGCAGCTGTTTGTCATGATTATCATTTTTGAACTGGGCAGCTCCTTATTGATTACACCGGGATCAATGGCGGGCAGGGATGCTTGGATAGCAGTTTTATTAGGCTGTGCGATCGGACTGTTTCTTTTCTATTTGTATCAAGGCATTTATCAATGTTATCCGAATTCTTCTCCGAAAGAATATATGGATGATATGCTGGGAACCAAGCTGAGCTGGCTGTTTTCATTTCTCTATATCTTGTACTTTGCCTATATTGCCGCAAGGGTGCTGCGTGACTTTGGAGAAATGCTGCTGACGTTTGCTTATCATGATACACCTATCATTATTGTAAATGCTTTATTAATGGTAGTAAGCATATATGCCGTAAGAAAAGGAATTGAAGTGCTCGCACGCGCGGCCGAACTTCTTTTCGGGGCCATGTATTTACTGGGCGCGATCGGCCTCGTGCTGATTATTGTCTCAGGCACTATAGACCCGCACAATTTAAAGCCGGTTTTGGCAAACGGTATCTCTCCTATTCTTCACTCTGTTTTCACGCAGACCATGTACGTCCCATTTGGTGAAGTTGTTTTATTTGTGATGATTTTCCCTAACCTGAATGACAGAAAAGATGTGAAAAAAATGGGGATGATCGCCATGGCTATTAGCGGATTGATTGTGGCGCTCACCGTGGCGATTAATATCAGCGTGCTTGATGTTGATCTTACACTCAGATCCCAGTTTCCGCTTTTAAGCACGATCCAGACAATCAAGGTCGAAGAATTTTTAGACCGGCTCGATGTCTTTTTTATGCTGGCGCTGATCATCGGCGGCTTCTTTAAGGTCAGCCTCTACTTATATGCCACTGTGGTTGGGACATCTACGCTCTTTAAGGAAAAGAATCCCTCCCAATTGGCTTATCCGATGGGATTGGGCATCTTAATCCTTTCTATAACGATCGCGACTAACTTTTCAGAGCACTTGAACGAAGGCCTGAACGTGGTGCCGCTGTATATTCATTTGCCTTTTCAATTATTGTTTCCGCTCTTTCTGTTTATTGTGGCTGTTTGGAAAAAGAAACGAAGAGAGAAGTCAAAAGGGGAGGAAGCAAAAAAATGATAAAAAGAGCGGGGGGATGCGGCCGCCGCTCTTTTTATGTTCACTTCTATATAAAAGGGGGATATAGGGTGCGCCCCTGTCTGCACTGGCAGAGGCGCGTTTTGTTATACGACTGCGACGTTTTCCTTCACAGTAAAACTTCCTCTTGAAAGTCTGATATTGATGTCTGACACTTTTGCAATTTGTTCATCGTGCGTCACCATAATGACGCATTTATCTTCCTTGTGCGCCAGATCCTGAAAGAGCCGTACGATCTCTTTTGATGTGTCCTCATCAAGGTTTCCGGTCGGTTCATCGGCTACGATAAGATCCATGTCACAGCAGAAAGCCCTTGTAATTGATACCCGCTGCTGCTGTCCGCCGCTCAGTGTGAGCACTTTTTGCCGGGCTTGTTTTTCGTTGATGCCAACCTTCTGCAGCATGTCAAGCGCATATGATTCTTTGTTCTTTTCTTTAGAACCTGTGATTTCCATAGCGGTTGTGACGTTCTGCAAAGCCGTCATATACGGGAGCAGGTTGTACGCCTGAAAGACGATTGATACATATTGATTTCTGAAATTGGTTAAGCCGATTTTAGAAACCGCTTTTCCGTCGTAAAGGATGTTTCCTTCTTTTGGTGCGTCAAGTCCGCCTGCCAGAGACAGGAAAGTGGTTTTCCCCGTCCCTGATGTGCCGACGATTGTGTAGAATTTGCCTTTTTGAAAGCTGATGTTAATATCCTGAAACAATGGCTGGCTTTTGTCTTTATACCAGTAGCCGACTTGTTGAAATTCTAATAAGCTCATAGGTTCCGCCTCTTTCTATTCCTGTTTTGTCAATATCGTTTTCGGATGAAGCCGCAGTACTGAAATTGACGGCAGCAATGTTGCAATGATTGCGATAAGGATGCCGATCCCGCCAAGAATAAGCATGTCGTTCATAGAAACCGCGACGTTCAGTGAATCGATAACGTCCACGTTTGATGAACTGTGGCCGAACATTCCGCCGCCCATGCCGCCACCGCCGCCAGGCATTTGTCCGCTTGCGGTTTGCTTTGAATCGGTTGATGAACTGATCTGCTGGGATAAAAGCTGATTTCCAAGCTGATTCGCGACGAGATTTCCCGTCACAGATGCAAGGCCGATAGCGATAACGGCCACAATCAGAATCTCAGTCAAGAACTGTCCAATCAATTTCCATCGTTTTTCACCGATGGCCATTAACACGCCCATTTCGTATTTGCGCTCCCTGATTGACATCATGACAATCAGGCCAAGAATGACGGCGCCTGCCACTGATACAAGATACACCACGTTTTTAGAGAAAGAAGCTACATTTTCAATCGGTCCGACCATTTGCTGGTAAAGCTGATCGTTTGTATTCAGTGTGTACGTATCGAAGTCAATTGATGTTTTCTTCGCTGCTTTTACGAAAGCATCCATATTTTTCGCGTCGTCCATATAGTAAACAGCTGAGTCAATCGTATTTTTATAGTCGTCGCCTTTCAGCGCCGCTGTTGCTGTGTAAGGCGTATAAAGCTTGTTATAAGGATTTAAGAAAGAGAAATTTTGGGCTTGGTCATCACCAGAAGATGTTGTTTTATAAATACCGACAATCTTCAGCTTTACCGTCGTATCTTCATCTGTTGCTGATTCAATTGTGATCGAATCGCCAACGCTCAAATCATTTTCTTCCGCTAATGTTTCGTTGATCACTGTTACTTTTTTGCCGACATCTGATTTTGTAATCGCGCGTCCGTCAGTGATTTTTGAATCCCCGTCAGAGAAATCATCAACTAATGCTGTGCTGATGACACCTTCAATAGAAAGATCAGCTTGAACCATTTGCGGTCCACCTTGTCCTCCGCCTTGACTGTTTTTAGCGTTTGAGCTTGAACTGCTGGAGCTGGAATCACTTGAACTAGAGCTTTCAATCGCATCAAAGTTTCCCGCGTTGGCTGAAGCTGATGTGGTGTAATTGTAGCTCTTCACATGATCAAGCGCTGCAAGCTTATTCGCATCAGACACTTTGATCGGTGTGGATTCGAAGCTGCGCTTTTCACCGCTGTCCTGCTGTTTTTCCATTTGCTTTTGGCGGTCAACCTGAAGTGTCACGCTTCCGCCGAGTTCCTGTCTGGCCAGTTCGCTTGATTTTTGTGCTGCCGACTGGATGGTGAGGCCTGATAGAACAAAGACACATATGACTGTAAACACAAATAATTGCAATAATGTTTTTCCCTTTTTAGCCTTCATATTCCAAAAGGCCCGTTTGATAAAGTTCATTTATGTTCCTCCGTATAGGTACTTTGATTGATAAGGCCGCCTCTGGGGCGGGCTTGCTTGTTGATAAATTAATAGTAGTCCAAAGGTATGAAAAAAATATGAACAATCTATTTCTAGTTGATGAAATAAAAACTAACAATTGTGAAACGCAAAACCTTCTGTTTAAAATGGTGCTATTATATAAAAAAGCATCAAAACAATCGGAGGATATAATGAAAATATTAATGATAGAAGATAATGTTAGTGTATGTACGATGACGGAGATGTTCTTTTTTAAAGAAGGTTTTGAAGCGGAATTCGTTCATGACGGGTTAGAAGGGTACCAGCGTTTTACGGAAGAAAATTGGGATCTGATCATTTTGGATATCATGCTTCCATCTATGGACGGCGTGACCATCTGCAGAAAAATAAGAGAGACAAGCACGGTGCCGATTATCATGCTGACTGCCAAAGACACTGAATCAGATCAGGTCATTGGCTTTGAGATGGGGGCGGACGATTATGTCACAAAGCCGTTCAGCCCGCTGACATTGGTTGCCCGCATCAAAGCCGTCATCAGAAGATACAAGGCGACAGGCAAAGCAGTTATTGATGAAGATATGATCGAAACGGAATGCTTTACCATTAATAAGAAGACGAGAGAAGTATTATTAAACGGAGAGCCTGTAGAAAATCTCACGCCGAAGGAATTCGATCTGCTTTATTACCTTGTCCAAAATCCGCGGCAGGTGTTCTCCAGAGAACAGCTGCTTGAGCAGGTATGGGGCTATCAATTTTATGGAGATGAGCGGACGGTTGACGTTCATATCAAACGGCTGCGGAAAAAGCTTGCCAGCGAGGACAAGCCTTTCCTGTATACTGTGTGGGGAGTAGGGTATAAATTTGATGAAGATTAAATATTTATATCAGCTGCTGCTAAGCCATATCAGCATTTTGATTTTAGCGTTTGTCATTATCATTTCTCTGTTTTCCCACTTTGTGAAGGAATTTGCCTATCAGAACAAAGTAGAGGAATTGACGTCATATGCGGTGCAGATTGCAAATGAATTCCAAGCCGGCCAGGTGGACATGCGCAGGCTCTATCCTTATCAGGACATTTTAAGCACAAGAAAGACGCAGTTTATCATCTTTAATGAAGAGCAGCAGCCCTATTTTCTTCCTGAAGGCTTTCATCACCCACCAAGGGAACAGCTGAAGAAGTCAGAATGGAATAAGCTAAAAAAAGGGCAGACTGTCATGATCAGGGCAGATGGCCGTTTTGATGATGAAGTGTCACTTGTGGCGCAGCCTATATTTGTTCAGAACGAATTTAAAGGCGCTGTTCTGCTGATTTCTCCGATCAGCGGTGTTGAACAGATGGTCAATCAGGTCAACCTCTATATGTTTTACGCTGTGATCAGCACGCTTGTGATTACGATTCTCGTGAGCTGGCTTCTGTCCAAATTCCATGTCAAACGGATTCAAAAGCTGAGAGAAGCGACAGATAAAGTGGCTTCCGGCGATTATGACATCCATTTGGAAAACAGCTACGGGGACGAAATCGGCGTACTGGCGTCTGACTTTAATATCATGGCGAAAAAACTAAAGCAGTCAAGGGATGAAATCGATCGCCTTGAGAAGCGGAGAAGGCAGTTTATCGCTGACGTGTCACATGAATTAAAAACACCGCTGACGACGATCAACGGTTTGGTTGAAGGGCTGAACAGCCATACGATTCCTGAGGATAAGAAGGATAAATGCTTCTCGCTGATCAGTGAGGAAACGAAGCGCATGCTGCGGCTCGTAAAAGAAAATCTGGATTATGAAAAAATCAGATCCCAGCAAATTACCTTGAACAAGCTAAACGTTCCTCTGATCGAGGTGTTTGAAATCGTGAAAGAGCACTTGCAGCAGCAGGCGGAAGAAAAACAAAACAAGCTGATGATCCAGGTAGAGGATCACGTCATCGTACATGCCGATTATGACCGGTTCATTCAAATTCTCGTCAACATTACGAAAAACAGCATCCAATTTACGAAAAACGGTGACATTTGGCTGCGCGGAATGGAAGGTTATAAAGAGACGATTATTGAAATTGAAGACACGGGTATCGGCATTCCAAAAGAGGATATTGAGCATATTTGGGAACGGTTCTATAAAGCAGATATTTCAAGAACGAATACGGCATACGGTGAATACGGACTCGGTCTCTCGATCGTCAAGCAGCTTGTTGAAATGCACCAGGGCACAGTAGAAATCAAGAGTGAAGAAGGGAAAGGCACAAAGTTCATCATCCGCCTTCCTTTAACGGCAAAACAGCAATAGCATACAGGGCGGCGGCATCATCTGATGGAGCCGCCTTTTTTGCACACCGCTTCGGTTTATTGCGTGCTCCCGAAAACAAAGATTGCGTGTTTTTCGGGTTGGGACGGCCTATAAACATGATAAAATATGACATAAACAGTTTTTGATGGGAGAGGGTGAAGGAATGAAGAGTGGGGTAATTCCTTCTTCAGCGGTCGGTCAAAAAATTAACGAGTGGTACAGATATATCCGGACATTCAGCGTGCCGGATGCCGAAGTGTTAAAAGCTGAAATCCAGCAGGAACTGAAACACATGCAGCATGATTCCAACTTGCTGCTTTATTATTCACTAATGGAATTCCGGCACCAGCTTATGCTGGATTATCTTGAGCCGTTAGAGAAATTAAATATAGAAGACCAGCCAAGCCTGTCTGAATTATCAAGAAACATTGACAGCAATCAGGCAGATCTCAAAGGGCTGCTCGACTATTACGTGAATTTTTTTCGTGGGATGTATGAATTTGATAAGCGGGAATTTATTTCTGCCATTACATACTATAAACAGGCGGAGAAAAAGCTCTCCTTTGTCGCAGACCATATTGAACGAGCTGAATTTTATTTTAAAATCGCGGAAGCTTATTATTATATGAAGCAAACGTATTTTTCATTGATTAATATAAAAAACGCCTATGAAATTTACGTGGAGCAGGAAACCTATAATGTGAGAATCATTCAGTGCCATTTCGTGTTCGGGGTCAACCTGATGGATGAAAGAAATTTCGAACAAGCCGCACGCCATTTCAAATTGGCGCTCAATATGGCCCAAGCGGAACAAAAAGCCCAGCTGGTCGGAAGAGCATACTACAATCTCGGGTTATGCTATTACAATCAAGACCTTCTAGACCCTGCCATTGATTACTTTGAAAAAGCGGTCTCCACGTTTGAAAGCAGCAGGATCGTCAATTCTCTCCCGCAAGCCTATTTTTTAATCACCCTGATTTATTATAAACAGGGAAAACATGATAAAGCTTCGGAATATCACAAGCGGGGCTATGAATATGCTAAAGAAACAGACGATGCAGACTATGCCGTAAAATTCGAGTTTTTGCAATCCCTATATCTGGATCAGCCCAATGAAGAAGGAATCGAACGATGTTTCCAGTACTTAAAAAATAAAAATATGTACGCTGATATAGAGGATTTAGCCCTAGAAGTAGCAAAATATTACTATGAACAGAAGTGGTTTAAACTGTCTGCTTCCTACTTTCTACAAGTTGAAGAGGCAAGAAAACAAATACAAAGGAGTGAAGGTTTGTATGAAATTGAAATCTAAGTTGTTTGTTATTTGTTTGGCCGCAGCCGCGATTTTTACAGCGGCTGGCGTTTCTGCTAATGCGGAAGCACTCGACTTTCATGTGACAGAAAGAGGAATGACGTAAGAACAAGCCCCTTCTCATTAGCGAGAAGGGGTTTTTCTTTTCAAAAAAACACCGCAAGACATAGTCTTGCGGTGCCGCCTTCATGGAGATTACGTTTATTTAGTAGCCTCCTACAAATGCAGTTCCCACAATGATCAAGAGGATAAATAACACAACAATCAAAGCGAAAGAAGTTCCGTAACCTGACATTTTGTGCACCTCCTTGCGAGATTGCTTCAGCAAATGCTGCAAAACTGTGGCGGACAGGGTCCCGCAGAGACGGTCAGCAGCTTAGAAGCCGCCAACAAACGCAGTCCCTACGATAATTAATAGAATAAACAATACAACGATTAAAGCGAAAGAACTGATGCCGCCGTAACCGCCGCCGTTAGAGTATCCTGACATAAGGTTTCACCTCCCTATGAAGGATACTATAAGATATGCTGAACCGATCCATTTGGCAGGGATAATAGTGGACAAGAGAAAAAATGAAGAATTCGGCTATATGAAGGTGATATAAAAAAATAGCGGGCGCTGCCGCCCGCTATTTATGTACGATTAAGAGATCAGCACGCCCGCGAAAAATTCCTGGTATAACGCTTGAACGGCTTTTCTTTCTTCGGCTTCTTTTACGCCAAACATCATGCTCACTTCAGAAGACCCCTGATTGATCATTTCGATATTCACCTGTGCCTCTGATAATGCTTTGGCGGCTCTTGCCGTTGTACCGACATTGTGGCGCATCGCTTCCCCTACAACCATAATCAGGGCGAGATGATGCTCGACGATGACTTCATCGGCATGCAAATCCTCTTCGATCCGTTTGATGACGCTGCGTTCAGTGGCGGCATCCATTTGCCCCTGCCGTAAAATGATTGTCATGTCATCGATTCCCGATGGAACATGCTCATACGTCAAACCATGCTCCTCCAGGATTTGAAGGGCTCTGCGGCCAAAACCGATTTCTCTGTTCATGAGATACTTGCTGATATAAATGCTGCAAAAACCGGTGTCGCTGGCAATGCCGACGACAGGCCCGTTTGTGTTATCCCGCTTGCTGACGACGCGGGTGCCTTCGGCTGAGGGGTTGTTCGTATTTTTGATCTGAACAGGAATCCCCGCTCTGAATGCCGGAATGAGCGCTTCATCATGAAACACTGAAAAGCCCGCGTAGGACAGCTCCCGCATCTCTCTATATGTCAGCTCGCTGATTTCCTTTGGATTCTCAACGAAGGACGGATTGACAGAATACACAGCGTCCACGTCTGTAAAGTTTTCGTACAAATCGGCTTGTAGTCCGTTGGCAAGAATCGAACCGGTAATATCAGAACCGCTCCGTGAGAATGTGATCACATCGCCATCCTTGCTGAATCCGAAAAAACCGGGAAAAATGATGAGTCCGTCACGTTCCCGAAGACGATAGAGGTTTTGATAGGATTCAGGAAGAACTTGCGCGTTGCCGGGTTCATTTGTCACAAAGAGGCCGGCATCCTTCGGGTTTACATATTCCGCTTTGACGCCTTTATAGCGGAAGTAAGCGGCGATCAGCTTGGCATTGTTATCCTCTCCGCTGGCCTTGACTGCGTCAAGGTATTGTTCGGGGTTGCTTTTGTCTCCTTCTAAAAGCGTAAACAGATCATCTCTGATTTTTTCGATAATGCTTTGCCCCAGCTGAAGCTCATTGGCGATGAGAGCGTACCGTTCCACAACTGCTTCCGCCAGTTCAGGTGCGCTGCCTGTTGCCAAATATTGTTCTGCACATGCGATTAAGAGATCAGTCACTTTCGTATCCTCGGCATAGCGTTTTCCCGGAGCTGAAACGACTACAGCTTTCCGTGCCGGATCTGAGGTAACGATGTGAAACACCTTGTCAAGCTGGGCGCCTGAAGCAAGTGAGCTGCCTCCGAATTTAACGACCTTCATGTTTACATCTCCTAATGTTTAAAATTTTCACACAAATTTAGTATTTATTATCTCTCTTTCAGTACTGTAAATCAAGGGGGGATTTCTTTATCAGGAGAACATTTGTATTTTTCACGAGGAATAATGTTAGGTTTGCTGACCGTATGCCTGCGTTATAAAGATAAATATGGTAAACAGCCTAACGTTTTGGGATGGAAAATGGTTAGAATGATTAGTAAAATTGATAAATGACTAGGTTAATATTTTTAAAGAATATTGACTAACCCTATAAAAATGGTAATATGTAAATGATAATGATAATCAATTACTATATGGCCATATTGTTTTGAGTCCTTGCGGAGTAGGAGATACGTTCTTTTTGCTGTAAGGATGTAAGGAGGCAGCATGAAGCTACGTTACTTATTTATTCTACTTATCATATTAGCAGTCACATCTGTATTTATCGGTGTAGAAGATCTGTCGCCGCTTGATCTCTTCGATTTAAGCAAACAAGAGGCGTCAACGCTGTTTGCAAGCCGTTTGCCGCGATTGATCAGCATTGTCATTGCGGGATTAAGCATGAGCATCTGCGGTTTGATTATGCAGCAGATCAGCAGAAATAAATTCGTGTCACCGACGACGGCGGGCACGATGGATTGGGCGAGGCTCGGCATTTTAATTTCCTTGCTGCTGTTTACATCCGCCAGTCCTTTAATCAAAATGCTGGTCGCGTTTGTCTTTGCCCTTGCAGGAAATTTTCTGTTTATGAAAATCCTTGAAAGAATCAAGTTTAACGACACCATCTTTATTCCGCTTGTCGGTTTAATGCTCGGGAATATCGTCAGTTCAATCGCGACATTTATCGCATATAAATATGACTTGATCCAGAATGTGTCATCATGGCTGCAGGGAGACTTCTCTTTAGTCGTGAAAGGAAGATACGAGCTTCTTTATCTGAGTATTCCGCTCGTCATCATTGCCTATGTGTATGCGGATAAATTCACATTGGCCGGTATGGGTGAAAGCTTTTCTGTCAACCTCGGCCTCAAGTACAAACGGGTTGTGAACATCGGGCTCATTATCGTGTCCCTGATCACGTCTCTTGTCATTTTGACTGTCGGTATGCTGCCGTTTCTCGGTTTAATCATCCCGAATATTGTATCGATTTACAGAGGAGACAATCTGAAGAGCAGCCTGCCGCATACTGCGCTGTTGGGAGCGGTTTTTGTGCTGTTTTGCGATATACTGGGCAGAATCATTATCTTCCCTTATGAAATCTCGATTGGCCTGATGGTCGGAATCATCGGCAGCGGCATTTTCCTGTTTATGCTGTTAAGGAGAAAAGCCTATGCGTAACCAGATGAAAATAGCTTTGCTCGTTGGTTTAGCCATTGTATGTATTGGCTTGTTTTTGTTTTATGACTTAGGCAATTGGGATTACACCCTTCCGAGACGAATCAAAAAAGTCGCTGCCATTGTGCTGACTGGGGGAGCGATTGCGTTTTCGACCATGATCTTTCAAACGATTACGAACAACCGCATCCTGACGCCGAGCATTTTGGGCCTTGATTCTCTCTACATGCTGATTCAGACTGGCATTATCTTTTTGTTCGGTTCTGCGAATATGGTCATCATGAATAAAAACATCAACTTTATCATCTCTGTTCTGCTAATGATACTGTTTTCTCTTGTTTTGTATCAGATCATGTTCAAGGGTGAGGGGAGAAATATCTTTTTCCTTCTGCTTATCGGAATCGTGTTTGGCACGCTGTTCAGCAGCCTGTCTTCCTTTATGCAGATGCTGATTGATCCGAATGAGTTCCAAGTTGTGCAGGACAAGATGTTTGCCAGCTTTAACAATATCAATACGGATTTGTTATGGCTCGCGTTCATCATCTTCCTGCTGACAGGCGTTTATGTCTGGCGTTTTACAAAATTTTTCGATGTGCTGTCGCTCGGACGCGAGCACGCCGTGAATTTGGGCATTGACTACGACAAAGTGGTGAAGCAGATGCTGATCGTGGTTGCGATTTTGGTTTCTGTTTCAACAGCGCTAGTCGGGCCGATTATGTTTTTAGGCCTTCTGGTCGTCAACCTGGCGAGAGAATTCCTGAAAACATATAAGCATTCATACTTAATCGCAGGCTCCGTTTCAATCAGCATCATTGCGCTGGTCGGAGGGCAGTTTGTGGTTGAGAAAGTGTTTACCTTCTCAACGACGCTGAGCGTCATTATTAATTTTGCCGGCGGGATTTATTTTATCTACTTGCTGTTAAAGGAGAATAAATCATGGTAGAGGTCAGAAATGTAAGCAAACAATATGGCGGGAAAGTTGTTCTTGAAGAGACGTCAGTCACGATTCAAAAGGGCAAAATCACCTCGTTTATCGGTCCTAACGGCGCCGGCAAAAGTACGCTGCTGTCTATCATGAGCCGCCTGATCAAAAAGGATTCCGGCGAGATTTACATAGACGGACAAGAGATTGGAGCATGTGACAGCAAAGAGCTTGCCAAGAAAATGAGCATTTTGAAGCAGGCGAACCAAATCAATATCAGGCTCACGATCAAAGACCTCGTCAGTTTTGGCAGGTTTCCGTACTCACAGGGCCGGCTGACAGAGGAAGACTGGGTTCATATCAACCAGGCGCTTAGCTATATGAAGCTGGAAGACATTCAAGACAAATACTTGGATCAGCTGAGCGGCGGACAGTGCCAAAGGGCATTTATCGCCATGGTCATTGCCCAGGACACAGATTATATCTTTCTGGATGAACCGCTGAACAATCTGGATATGAAACACTCAGTTGAAATTATGAAACTGCTGAAACGGCTGGTAGAGGAGCTTGGAAAAACGATCGTGATCGTCATTCACGATATCAATTTTGCTTCAGTCTATTCTGACTATATCGTCGCTTTGAAAAACGGCCGAATCGTTAAAGAAGGACCGCCTGAAGAAATGATAGAAACATCAGTGCTTGAGGAAATCTACGATATGACCATCCCGATTCAGACGATTGATAATCAAAGAATAGGTGTTTATTTTTCTTAATATATAGAAGAGGTGAGGAGCATGAAAAAGTTCGCGTTACTATTCATCGCTTTGGTCACTGCCGTTGTCATTTCTGCATGCGGAAACCAAAGCACAAGCAGCAAAGGTTCTGATACAAAGAAAGAACAAATCACAGTGAAACACCAGCTCGACAAAAACGGCACAAAAGTACCGAAGAACCCTAAAAAAGTTGTCGTATTTGACTTTGGAAGCTTAGATACATTAGATAAACTAGGACTTGATGATATAGTAGCGGGCCTGCCGAAACAAGTCCTTCCTAAATATCTGTCCAAATTCAAGGATGACAAATACGCTGATGTCGGCAGCTTAAAAGAGCCAGACTTCGACAAAGTGGCAGAATTAGATCCTGATCTGATCATTATTTCAGCAAGACAATCTGAGTCTTACAAAGAATTCTCTAAAATTGCGCCGACGATTTACCTTGGTGTAGATACAGCGAAGTACATGGAATCATTTAAATCAGACGCTGAAACAATCGGTAAAATCTTTGATAAAGAAGACAAAGTGAAAGATGAGCTCGCAAACATTGATCACTCAATCGCAGATGTAAAGAAAACCGCTGAAAAGCTTAACAAAAACGGTCTCGTCATCATGGCGAACGATGGAAAAATCAGCGCGTTCGGCCCTAAATCAAGATACGGCCTGATCCATGACGTATTCGGCGTGGCTCCGGCTGATCAAAACATCAAAGCGTCTACGCACGGACAAAGTGTTTCTTACGAGTACATTTCAAAAACAAACCCTGATTACTTGTTTGTTATTGACCGCGGTACAGCAATCGGAGAAACATCATCTACAAAACAAGTCGTGGAAAACGATTATGTGAAAAACGTAAACGCAGTGAAAAATGGTCATGTCATCTACCTTGATTCTGCTACTTGGTATTTATCAGGAGGCGGACTTGAGTCTATGACGCAAATGATTAAAGAAGTGAAAGACGGTTTAGAAAAGTAAAACCAAAAAGAGCCTCCGCTAAATAGCGGGGCTCTTTTTTTGTTAATCAGCGTGCCGGCTGCTGTTCGGCAGGGCGCTGAGGTTTCTTTAATGTGAATGAGAGAAGGAAGCCGACAAGTGCAATGACGGCAGCCACTATAAAAGCGGCGTTCATGCCGTGCAGGGCGGCGTGCTTCACATTTGTCGTGCCTGCATGTGCCGCCTGGTTGCTCATCACGGAAACCAATAGTGCGGTTCCGATCGAGCCGCCGACTTGGCGAATCGTGTTGTTCATCGCAGTTCCGTGCGGAATCAAGTGGCGCGGCAGCGCGTTGATTCCGGCTGTTGTCACCGGCATCATGATCATGGCGGTGCCTAAGAGACGAACGGTGTATAAAACGACAATCCAAGCGAGTGACGTATGGTCAGTCAGCTGCATAAACGGCAGAGATGTCAGGAAGATGATGCAGAAACCGGCAATCGCCAGCCCTCTTCCGCCGACACGGTCAAAAATTCTGCCGATAATCGGCGACATAAAGCCCATCACAACGGCTCCCGGCAGGAGCATAAGCCCTGTATCAAAAGCTGTGACGTCTCTGACATTTTGTGTATAAAGCGGCAGGATGGTTTCCGTACCGATCAATAATGCAAAGACGAGGGTTCCCAGCAGTGTTGTTAAGCTGAAAACGCCAAACGTGAAGACGCGGAATTCCAGCATCGGTTTTTTAAGCTTCATTTGTCTTGTGATAAACAAGAGCAGCGCGATGACACCCACCAGCAGTGAAATCAAGACGGTTGAACTGGACCAGCCATAAGAGCCGACGCTTGAGAAGCCGTACAGAAGGCCGCCGAACCCAAATGTTGAAAGGATGACTGATAAAATATCAATCTGTGTTTTTCTTAAAGTCGTCACGTTTTTCATCAGGATGCTGGCAAGAATCAAATCAATCACAGCAAACGGAAGAATGATATAAAACAATGATCTCCAAGAGAAAGCTTCGACAGCCCATCCGGAAAGAGTCGGTCCGATCGCAGGCGCGAATGAGATGACCAATCCGACCATACCCATAGCCTGGCCGCGTTTTTCAATCGGAAAGATTGTCAGGAATACAGTCTGCATGAGCGGCATCATAATGCCGGCTCCGGCCGCTTGAATGATACGCGCTGTCAGCAGAACCGGGAAGTTCGGCGCGAACGCTCCGACGACTGTTCCGGCAGTGAAAATGCTCATTGCTGTGATGAGCAGCGCCCGGCTTGTGAATTTCTCAATTAAAAACGCGGTAATCGGAATTAAAATCCCGTTGGTTAACATAAATGATGTGGTCAGCCATTGTGCTTGGTTGGCATCGACATTGAAATCCCTCATGATATGGGGAAGTGCGGTAATCAACAATGTCTGGTTCAAAATCGCCACAAACGCTCCGGCTAACAAAATGCCGACAATGACAGAACGGTTAAAAGGTTTTTGTTCAATACTTGTGTTCAATACATATCCCTTCTTTTCTCTAAGTAATTAACAGTGTTTTTAACATGGAAACGGGCTGTGTTAAAACACTGGTTTGTTCCAGATAGCCAATCAGTGATTTGAGTAAAAAAGCGCGGGGTTCTTCCTTCTTCGCTTCTTCCTCCAGCATGGCGGCTGCGGATGTCAGTTCATCTACGTCATAGTCCGCGGCGGACAGGGAAGAGATGCCTTTATGTAATTCCTTCAGGCTTTCCGATAATAGGACTGATTTATCCTTTGGCTTGTAGGAGGATGCTGAATGAATATAAAGCTCGATGGCTTCGGGCGGAAGAAGAGACTGGCGGGTTTCCCTGTTTTTGATAATCTGATTGAGGGTGCTGATGATAAACTCTGCGATCGGGTCAAGCTCAAGCGGTTTTTCCTCGATTTTGATCAGCATTAAAAACTCACGCATCATGCCGTGAAGAATGATAACCAAATCCCACACAAACGGGAGAATGGTTTCTCCATACGCCTGGATCAGCGAATCGCGGTGCCAGCAGATAATCGTCGATCTGGTCTGATGGATATGCTGTTTGACCCGGTCATTATGCAGCTTGGGGTTTCCGTAGGTCAGCATATTGAAAAACTGCTGATTCCGCCTGAAGCCCTCCAGTTCCATTTTGACCTTTTGCGTCAAACGCTCCTCCGGTGTAAGTGCGGTATTTTCCTGAAGTCTTGAGGCTGCGGCCACCATTTGCTTCTGGTTAAATGACAGCAGCTCCAAAAGCAGATCTTCTTTAGATTGGAACAGCTTATATATCGAAGCTTTTGACATCTTACATTCTTCTGCGATCGCCTGCATGGAAACCGACGTAAAATCCTTTTCCGATAAAAGCTTTCGCGCGGCTAACAAGATATCTGTTTTTTTATCAAGCATCTCATGGCTTCCTTCTTTCTTGAACATTAGAAAACCCATTGGTTCACAGAAAACCAATGAGTAACTATGAAAAAATTTTACCAAATAAACAAAATAGAAGTCAATGGATTTTAACCGGGTAAATGAAAGGCCTGCCGGAAAATCCGACAGGCCGAATAAGAGCTTATTTTTCAACTTTAAATCCTTGTTTTTCAAGCATTTCACGGATGTGCGGATAGTACAGGCGCTCATAGTAGGAAGCGATGCTCTGTGACCAATTTCTTGTTTCTTTTCCGTTTGTCCGTTTATTCATGTATTCAGACATCTGTTCGTCGTATGCCTGAATGTGAGACGTCAGCTCATCCTGATTCAAATAAGTTTCCTGATGATTGACAGCTTCCTGCGGCAAGCGCGGTTTTTTCGCTGAACGGTCGGCAGGATGCCCAATGACAAGGCCGGATAAAGGGAACACGTATTTTGGAAGCTCAAGCAGTTCGATCAGCTCTTGAGGGTTTCCGCGAACCGCACCGATCGGAACTGTGCCAAGTCCGAGTGACTCAGCCGCTGCTGTTGCTGTGCCGAGGGCAATACCAGCGTCTACTGCGCCGACAAGAACAGATTCCAATCCATTTGTGATTTCCATTTTGAAATCATGCAGATCTTCAAGCGCAATTTTGGCCCGGTTGAAATCTGCGCAGAACAGCAGGAAAACAGGAGCTTGATCGATCCATGGCTGGCCGCCTGCCAGCTCGGAGATTTTCTTTTTGCGCTCTTTATCCTGGACTGTGATCACAGTCACTTGCTGTCCGTTGATAGAAGAAGGGGCTGATTGCACCGCTTCAATGATTTGGTCCAATTGCTCCTGAGCTACAGGCTCATCTGTGTAGCTGCGAATCGAGCGGTGGTCTTTTAAAGATTTAATCACTTCATTCATATGGGACACCCTTTCTTTACTCGCTAAGCTCTGTGCGGACAACATCAAGAGGGGCGCTCAGCAGTTCTTTTCCTTTTGCGACAAACCCTTGGAAATGCGCAGTTTCGTTATGGAATTTCATTGCCGCTTCATCTTTCCATTTTTCAAGCATGACAAATGTATTTTCTTCGCCTACTTTTTCGAATAGGTCGTATTGCGCGTTGCCTTCCTCAGCTCTTGAATGCTGAACAAGTGATTGAGCCTCGCTCAAAAATTCCTCGCGTTTTTCTGGTTTTACTTTGATGTAAGCTTGTAATACGATCATTTAAATCTCCTCCGTTGTTATGCGAATTTATTGTTCGAATTTCATCGAACTAAATGTAACATGTATTCTAAATGAGGTAAAGGAAAAACCCTTATATAGTAAAATTGTCATTCTAATTGTTGTGTGATACATTTGTGTCATGAACATTCCAAACCATCCAGAAACAGAAACATTGCAGCTGACAAAGGTTCTTCATGCACTTAGTGATCCGCTTCGTTTAGAGCTCGTCAAGCAATTAGCTGAAGCAAAAGAAAAAACGTGCAGCACCTGTGCAGATGTGCAGGTTGCCAAATCGACTTTGTCGCATCATTTTAAAGTTTTGAGAGAATCGGGCATCGCTCAAGTTCGGATAGAAGGAAAGCGCCGGTATTATTCGCTTCGCGCTGAAGACCTTGAAAAGGCATTTCCGGGCCTGCTTGAAGCCGTGCTGAATGTAGACCAGGACCGCTGGTGAATCAATCCCCTGTAACGGGGATTTTTTTATGTCCGTAAACCGCTTTGAAAAGCCGCTGCACACCCGCCTGAATATCTTCTTCCTTCAGCCGTGCAAAGCCGATAATGAGAGCAGGCCTGCCCGTTTGCCGCTTGTTTTCCTTCAAGTTAAATCGGCTCATTCCGAATATTTCAAGCTGCAGCCCGGCAGCATGTGACAGGATGTCTTGTTCGGTGCGCCTGGTATCAAATTCGGTAACAAAATGCAGCCCCGCATTTGCCCCTTTTACGGTAACCTCTCCGCTGAACTCTGCTTCTAAAGCGGTGATCAGGCGTTCTCTCTTTTCTTTATAATGCTGCTTCATTTTTTTTATATGCTTTTGATATTCACCAGACTCGATAAATTCCTGCAGGGTGAGCTGTGTGAGTGATGAGCAAGTCTGCAGATCATAGCCCCGCTGTTTGTATGCCCTCAACAGCTCAGGCGGCAACACCATATAGCTGATCCGCAAGCCGGGGAGAAGGGACTTTGAAAAGGTTCCCATATAGATGACATTTTGAAAACGGTCGAGGCTTTGCAGCGCCGGAATACTGTCTACATCATATGTGAATTCACTATCATAATCGTCCTCAATGATATATCGGCGCGGCTCCTCGGCTGCCCAGTTCAGCAGCTGAATTCTTCTGGATACAGGCATAATCGTTCCGGACGGAAACTGATGCGACGGGGTGGTCACCAGCACATCTGGCTGCTGTCTGGTGATTTCAGCAATCGACATGCCTTTTTCATCCAGCATGATCGTCTTTACTTGTTTTCCGGCATTCTTCAAAAGCTGATACATGCGCCTGTAGCCAGGCTCCTCCATCGCATACACGGCTTCCTTGGGTAAAAGCTCAGTCAACAGCTGCATGAGCACCTGTGTGCCTGCCCCTATGATCATTTGTTCCGGCCTGCATTTTACACCCCTCGTCAGGGAAATGAGCCTCGTAATGGCCGCTCTCACTTCATATATCCCTTGCGGATGTGACATATCGCCGAGCGTGCGGTATGAGCGGGAGGCCGCTTTTTGCTCGCAGCGGAACCAGCTTTTGATCGGAAAATGGTCTGTATCGGAACTCATGTGTGAAAACGATATCCAATCGCTCTGGTCGATGTGAATCTCTTTTAGGTCATCCGGCAGTGCAAATGGAGGGTGCTCCTCGGCGGAAAACATGTCTAGTTCCTCCACGAAGAAACCCTTTCGTTCAATGGCGTACAAATACCCCTCAGCCAGCAGCTGCTGATAGGCTGAATTCACTGAATTTACGCTGACCTTGAGATTTTCAGCCAGCTCCCGCTTGGAGGGAACCTTCGAGTGCGGCAGCAGATTGCGGCTGAGGATTTCTTTTTTCAGCTTTTGATAAATTTGCTGATAGATATAATCGGCTTGCTCTGAACGATCGAGTGTAATCGTGATATCCATTTGTATTTTCTCCTTCTGATACCATCAAAAAGTTATAATTGGTACTTTTCATCATACCAAAGAGAAGTCAGAATGATAAGAAAATACCGACAGGGGGATATTCACATGAGTCAAACAACAGCAAGCATCACAACTGCACAATGGCAGCAAAAACGGGATCAATTTGTGTCAAAAGGTGTGAGCAACGGCAACCGCAGTCTGGCGGTCAAAGGAGAAGGGGCCGAGCTGTACGATCTGGACGGCCGGAGATTTATTGATTTTGCAGGCGCCATCGGCACGTTAAATGTCGGACACTCGCATCCGAAGGTGGTTGAGGCTGTGAAGCGGCAGGCGGAGGAGCTGATTCATCCTGGCTTTAATGTCATGATGTACCCGACTTATATCGAGTTAGCCGAAAAACTGTGTGGCATTGCACCGGGCAGCCATGAGAAAAAAGCGATTTTTCTTAACTCAGGGGCAGAAGCGGTCGAAAACGCTGTGAAAATCGCCAGAAAGTATACAAAGCGCCAAGGCGTTGTCTCGTTTACACGCGGGTTTCACGGGCGCACGAATATGACGATGAGCATGACAAGCAAGGTAAAACCTTATAAATTCGGTTTCGGGCCTTTTGCGCCAGAGGTTTATCAAGCGCCGTTCCCTTATTATTATCAGAAGCCGGCCGGCATGAGTGATGAAAGCTATGACGATATGGTCATTCAAGCATTCAATGATTTCTTTATCGCTTCAGTGGCGCCTGAAACGGTGGCGTGTGTCGTGATGGAGCCAGTGCAGGGAGAAGGCGGGTTTATTATTCCTTCGAAACGGTTCGTACAGCACGTCGCTTCATTCTGCAAAGAACACGGCATTGTTTTTGTTGCTGATGAAATCCAAACCGGCTTTGCCAGAACTGGCACTTATTTCGCAATTGAGCACTTTGATGTAGTGCCCGATCTGATCACGGTTTCTAAATCGCTTGCGGCAGGCCTGCCATTAAGCGGCGTGATCGGGCGTTCGGAAATGCTTGATGCGGCAGCGCCAGGGGAGCTGGGCGGCACGTATGCCGGCAGCCCGCTCGGCTGCGCGGCGGCTTTGGCAGTCTTGGATATTATCGAAGAAGAAGGACTGAATGAGCGATCTGAAGAAATTGGCAAAATCATTGAAGATAGGGCGTATGAGTGGAAAAAAGAATTCCTGTTCATCGGTGACATCCGCAGACTCGGGGCGATGGCCGCAATCGAAATCGTCAAGGATCCAGACACGCGTGAGCCTGATAAAGCAAAAGCAGCAGCGATCGCGGCCTATGCGAATCAAAACGGATTACTTTTGCTGACAGCGGGAATTAACGGTAATATCATCCGCTTTTTGGCACCGCTCGTCATCTCAGACAGCCTTTTAAATGAAGGGCTCAGCATCTTGGAGGCGGGCCTGCGAGCTTAATCATTGGAAAGAAAACGGCTGGGTCTGCTATCATTTTAAGTAATCATGAAAAGAAAGGAATGTTCAATATGCCAGATCAATTAACGGTCTACAACCCGGCTACGGGCGAGGAGATCAAAACGATTCCTCAGCAATCAGCCACAGAGGTAGAAGAAGCCATTGAACGTTCACATCAAGCGTTTAAAACGTGGTCTAAAACATCAGCGAACGAAAGAGCGTCTCTTTTGAAAAAATGGTATGAGCTGATTGTTGAACATAAAGAAGAGCTTGCAGATTTAATTACAAAGGAAAACGGAAAACCATACCAGGAAGCAGTCGGCGAGGTACTTTACGGCGCAGGCTATATCGAATGGTTCGCAGAGGAAGCGAAGCGTGTGTACGGAAGAACGGTCCCGGCCCCGACAACGGGTAAACGAATTGTTGTCACACGCCAGCCGGTCGGCCCCGTTGCTGCTATCACGCCCTGGAATTTCCCGAATGCGATGATTACACGCAAAGCGGCGCCTGCTCTTGCCGCTGGCTGTACATTTATCATCAAGCCGGCGCCGGACACACCGCTGTCTGCTTATGAACTAGCGCGCCTCGCATATGAAGCGGGCATTCCGAAGGATGTTCTTCAGGTTGTAATCGGCGATGGAGAAGAAATCGGAAATGTGTTCACAAGCAGTCCGAAAATCCGCAAAATCACCTTCACAGGCTCAACACCTGTAGGGAAAATCCTTATGAAAAACAGCGCGGACACCGTGAAGCACGTCTCAATGGAACTCGGCGGACACGCCCCGCTGATCGTAGATGAAGATGCAGACATTGACCTTGCCGTTGAACAGGCGATGGCGTCCAAATACCGAAACGCAGGCCAAACCTGCGTATGTGCCAACCGCCTGATCGTTCATGAATCCATCAAGGATGAATTTGCTGCGAAACTGAGCGAGCAAGTGTCTAAGCTGAAAGTCGGAAATGGACTTGAGGAAGGCGTCAATGTCGGCCCGATCATCAACAAACGAGGCTTCGAAAAAATCGTCAGCCAAATTGATGATGCGGTTGAAAAAGGCGCGAAGGTTATTGCTGGGGGCACATATGACCGAAACGATGACAAAGGGTGCTACTTTGTGAATCCGACAGTGCTCACCGATGTCGATACGTCCATGAACATCATGCATGAGGAAACATTCGGTCCGGTCGCCCCGATCGTCACGTTTTCTGATATTGATGAAGCGATTCAGCTTGCCAACGATACACCGTATGGCTTGGCTGCTTACTTCTTCACAGAAAACTACCGCCGCGGCATCTATATTTCCGAGAATCTAGAGTATGGCATTATCGGCTGGAATGACGGCGGACCGTCAGCGGTTCAAGCGCCATTCGGCGGAATGAAAGAAAGCGGCATTGGCCGTGAAGGCGGTTCAGAAGGTATCGAGCCGTACCTTGAAACAAAATATTTGTCCATCGGTTTATAAAAGAATGCACGCTCCTGAGAGCTGCCGGATTTTCCGGCAGCTCTTTTTCTGTTCCGGCGAATAATCACAACAATTCCAGCCAAAATAACAGCAAATACATTTTGAAAGAAGGTTCCCCAACAATGGATTTATTATTGGCTCTTCTCCCGGCTTTGTTTTGGGGGAGCATTGTTCTCTTCAATGTGAAATTAGGCGGCGGGCCGTACAGCCAGACACTGGGAACGACGATCGGGGCACTCATTGTTTCTATCGTTATTTACTTTTTTGTTCAGCCCGTTCTGTCCCTTCGCATTTTTATTGTTGGAATCGTATCCGGCTTATTTTGGTCACTTGGACAGGCCAACCAGCTGAAAAGCATTCAATTGATGGGCGTGTCGAAAACAATGCCGATTTCCACAGGAATGCAGCTCGTTTCCACCTCGCTGTTCGGTGTGATCGTGTTCCGCGAATGGTCAACACCGATTGCGATTACGCTTGGCGTTCTCGCTTTGATCTTTATCATTGTGGGAATCATTCTCACGTCCTTGGAAGATAAGAATGATAAAAAAGAGGGCGAGCCAAGCAATTTGAAAAAGGGCATTTTGATTCTCCTTGTTTCGACTCTTGGTTATTTGGTTTATGTAGTAGTGGCTAGATTATTCAATGTGTCCGGCTGGTCCGCGTTGCTGCCACAGGCAATTGGTATGGTGGTCGGGGGGTTAGTTTTAACCTATAGACACAAACCCTTTAACAAGTATGCGATCAGAAATATTCTCCCAGGGTTAATCTGGGCAGGCGGAAATATGTTTTTGTTTATTTCTCAGCCGCGAGTCGGCGTTGCAACGAGCTTTTCCCTTTCACAAATGGGAATTGTCATTTCTACGCTCGGCGGTATTTTCATCCTGCGTGAAAAGAAAACGAAACGCCAGCTAATAGCAATTGCGATCGGGATTATCCTGATTATTGCCGCCGCCGTATTCTTAGGAATCGCCAAAACAAATTCATAACAAATGGAGGAGGATGTATATGTATCCGGATTTAAAAGGAAAAGTCGTCGCTATTACAGGAGCTGCTTCAGGGCTCGGAAAGGCGATGGCCATTCGCTTCGGCAAGGAGCAGGCAAAAGTGGTTATCAACTATTATAGTAATAAACAAGATCCAAACGAGGTAAAAGAAGAGGTCATCAAGGCGGGCGGTGAAGCTGTTGTCGTCCAAGGAGATGTCACGAAAGAGGAAGATGTAAAAAATATCGTGCAAACGGCAATTAAGGAGTTCGGCACACTCGATATTATGATTAATAATGCCGGTCTTGAAAATCCTGTACCATCTCACGAAATGCCGCTCAAGGATTGGGATAAAGTCATCGGCACGAACTTAACGGGTGCCTTTTTAGGAAGCCGTGAAGCGATTAAATATTTCGTAGAAAACGATATCAAGGGAAATGTCATTAACATGTCCAGTGTGCACGAAGTGATTCCTTGGCCGTTATTTGTCCACTATGCGGCAAGTAAAGGCGGGATAAAGCTGATGACAGAAACATTAGCGTTGGAATACGCGCCGAAGGGCATTCGCGTCAATAATATTGGGCCAGGTGCGATCAACACGCCAATCAATGCTGAAAAATTCGCTGACCCTAAACAGAAAGCTGATGTAGAAAGCATGATTCCAATGGGATATATCGGCGAACCGGAGGAGATCGCCGCAGTAGCAGCCTGGCTTGCTTCGAAGGAAGCCAGCTACGTCACAGGCATCACGTTATTCGCGGACGGTGGTATGACACAATATCCTTCATTCCAGGCAGGACGCGGTTAAACAAAAAAAGCGACCCAGACATCACATCTGGATCGCTTTTTTATTACGCACGCTTTTTCTTAACAAGTGCTGCTACAGATAAAATAATGGCAGCCGCAGACAGCACAATCGCTGTAATGTCTAGAGCTGAAGAACCTGAGTTTTCGGAATCGTCTTCTGTTTTCGTGGCGCCGTGCTCATCTGTCACTTGTTTTGCAGACGTGATGTTTGTAATGGAATGAGGTGTATCGGCATCCTCGTCACCTGTCCACTCAACAATGCTGCCGTCTTTGTAATATTGGTATGCGTCCCAAGCGGCTTCCTCCGCTTTGTCAGGGTTTTTGGCAACAAAGGTAAACTGCTGGAACTGTCCTTCCTGAATCCCTCCGTCAGTCGCCTCCCATGTCACGGAGACTGATTTGTCATCATGTTTTTGAGTGGAAACCTTCCAGCCCGGAATTGGCTCATATTGCTGGAATTCAACATCCTTCGGCATTTTGAGGACTACCTTCGTTGTCGGCAGATTTTTCTCAGAAGGGACCTTCATTGTATACGTTTCCCAAGAGCCTGCAGCAGACTCAGCCGGTTTTACAGAAACGTGCGCGCTGGCAGGGGCCGTAAATAATAAGAGGGAGCCGACAATAGCCGGACATAGTGTCAATGCGATTTTTTTCAACAACGTAAACACTCCTTAATTGGTCTTTGTAAACATGATATTGATTTCGTTAAAGTCGCCGGTCAGGCCGTGGACTTTGATCTTCCAGTTTCCTTTTTCATTAATCGACAGGTTTTGATCTTGGAAGACGCCTTTTGTTTTTTCTTTTAATGTAAAGGTGCTTTTGTTTTCGCTGCCTGACAGGCCTGTTTTATAAACGGTTAACGTGATTTGCTGGATGTTTTTCACGGGATCTCCGTTATGGTCGGTGACCCGCAGCTCAAAAACATTTTTTCCGGGCTGGTTTGGGCTGATGCTGAGAGAAACGCTTTGTCCGTTCTCAATCGCTTTGGTTTGGTAGAACGGTTCCGGCGCTGGCTCAGGCGGGCTTGGCAGGCTTGTAAACACGGCAGCTGTGATCAATACAGCGATGCCGATTGCCCACTCCGCTTTCAACGTTCGGCTGATTCCTGTGCGGCGCTGCTTTCTGGTAAGCAGAAAATGAATCGCACCTAAGACCAGCATGAAAACAAACAGCCCGCTTTTCACTAAAAGAGCTTGGCCGTACGCTGTATGGAATAGTGAATCCATTGAACGAATGATGAAAAATCCATTGAGCAAGCCTGAAAACAAAATGACGCCGACTGCAGTGAGCGCCCATGGGGAGAACCGTCTGACCGTCTCCCACGCGAGCGTTTTGTCAGGCTGCCTCCATTCTTTTGAGAGCAGCGAAACGAGTGCCGCTATTCCGCCAACCCAGATGGAAGCGGAAGTTAAATGAAGGAAATCCATCAAAATGCCGACCGTTTTTTCTTCAACGACAGCAGCATGCCCGGTAAACGCCTTGGCGAGCAGGAGACCGAAAAAGAAAATGAGCGGCGCTGTCCAATAGCCAAAGGATGAAAAGCGGTTTTTTCGTATCGCAGGGATGACAGACAGTGCGAGCAGCACGAACAGCGCGGCCTGTATGATCCAAATGGAGCCGCCTGCTGTCTCAAACAGTGTTTCTCTGATGTAGCCCGGCTGGAATGCGCTGCCCCAGCCGCCGCCTGCGTTCGCTTTTGTCTGAATCGGAAGCTGAAGCAAAAGCGCCAGCCCCAATGCTGCGATCGAGCCGGTCAGGATACGTCTCGTCCGTTTGACGAGCTGTTCTGATTTCCCTTTATACCAGAAAAGATGGAAGAAAACCGTTCCGATAAACAGAGATAAGGCTGTATACAGAATCGCGCGATCTGCTGCTGTTCCCGGATTCAGCGCTGAGTCGGCTGCTTTTTGGCTGCTGAAGCCGCCATCCGCTTTCCCGATACTGAACGGAATGACGCCGGAAACAGGATGTCCATCCGCGGATACGGCATTCCATTCCGCTCTGTACACATCTTTAGGCAGATTCTTCTTCAGCTTCACTGTCATGATGTGATGATTATCTTTTTTGATTTCAGTCTTGTCCGTATCCACACGGTCGCCGTTTGAATTATAGACTTTAATGTAATGAAACCCTTCTTCAACCGGTTCATTAAATTCGATTTCCACCTGCGCAGGGGCGCTTTTTAATTCGCTGTTTTCCCCAGGTGAAGATTTGACAATATAGGCGTGAGCAAAGCTTGTTTTCGGCAGGAAAACAAGAAAAAGCAGAAGGATGATCCACCATCTGTTTCGCTTCATCACTCAGACACCACCTTCCGCTGTATGTGTTGTGTTATTTCTTGGTGCAGGTGCAGCGTTTCTTTCTGTCTTGAAGCATGTCTTCCAGCGCTTGGTCGAAAGTGCGGACGGCTCCGCCGAATCCTTTTTGAAATCGTTCGGCATGGTCAAGTGTCGCAAACGGAATGGCCTGCGGCTGGCAGCAGTGCAGGTTTAATTCAGCATTTACGACGAAATAAGCCGAACCGGCACTGACGGTTGTCTGTAACAGAAAATCTCTGCAAATCAAGTGTGAAACCTCTTCCGTTTTATCCGCGTAACGCAAAAACGCGCAATGTGCGCAGCATAGCTGTTCAATGTCTTGGTTTACCGTAATCAGCTGAACCGAATGAGCTTGATTGACGGGCTTCAAGCAATAGCTGCACATATGATCCGTTTGAGGTGTTCGGGCGGGGAGCGTGATGCCGCCGGCCGTTTTAATGACCTGATTTGACTGAACCAGCTGATTGACATCTCTGTATACCGTCATTTCCGAAACGCCAAACCTTGCGCTGATGTCAGAAATTCTGAGCGCGCCTTCTTCTTTCAGCCACTTCAGTATGTGTTGCTGTCTATTAATCGGAAGCATTCATACACCCTCTTCATTAAGATCTATTTAAGCGTAGAGGATTTTAGAGACAGAGACAAGTAAGCTGATGATAAAAAATGTGAAAATGTGTTGAACAACAACAAAACGAAACAGAAGGGACTCTGGTATAATAGACATATGGAATAGAAAGTGAGGAATACCCTATGAAAGAAACACCATGCCCGAACTGCGGCAAACCTTTGACAGGCGACATGGTCAGATCATCAAATGTGCCTTGTCAATTTCGCTGCGGACACTGCCGGGAACGGCTTTGTGAATATAAAGTATCAGCTCCGATTATGCTGGTATCATTAGCGGCCATTGTGCTGCTCATTTATCTTTTGCTGCTCCTCCGCAATGCGGCAGGTTCAATGCTGCCGGCTGTACAGCACGTGCCGATGGCTGTTTTTGCGCTTGTGTGCGCCTATCCCGTTTTTATTGTGAGTGAGCGGATGATTGCAAAGTACGTGATTCAAAATGGCAACATCATTTATAGAGGAAAGAGAAAAGGCTCCTGAAATCAGGAGCCTTTTTATTTTTAAAAAATTGTCACAGTCATGTGCCAAAGTCCTCTTTACTTTCAATTGTATAGGGACTGTAAGCGTTTTAACATAGAGTCAAAGGGAAGCATCATTCTCTGAACATACTTTTTATCTTACAGCGACAAACAAAACAGGGAGGGTTTATATATGCAGCAGCAAGAACAGCAGCAAGGCGGCATGAAAGTGAAAGTGCAGCGCTTTGGGAGTTATTTGAGCGGAATGATCATGCCGAATATCGGCGCATTTATCGCGTGGGGTATCATTACCGCGCTGTTTATTCCGGCAGGATGGTTTCCGAATGAACAGCTGAACACGCTGGTCAGCCCGATGATTACGTATTTATTGCCGCTTTTGATAGCGTATACAGGCGGAAAAATGATCTACGACCACCGCGGCGGAGTTGTCGGAGCGACAGCGGCAATTGGGGTGATTGTCGGATCGGATATTCCAATGTTTTTAGGCGCAATGATTATGGGTCCGCTTGGCGGATACCTCATTAAACAGACTGATAAATTATTCAAGGATAAAGTCAAACAAGGCTTTGAAATGCTGATCAACAACTTTACGGCAGGGATTGTCGGCGCGGCTTTAACGATTCTCGCGTTTTACGCCATCGGCCCGGTTGTCCTGACGCTAAATAAATTGCTGGCGGCTGGTGTGGAAGTCATTGTACACGCTAATTTACTGCCCGTAGCCAGTGTTTTTGTAGAACCGGCGAAAGTGTTGTTCCTCAACAACGCCATTAACCACGGAATCTTAAGCCCGATCGGAATCGAGCAAGCATCTCAAACAGGAAAATCAATTCTGTTTTTAGTAGAAGCAAACCCTGGACCGGGGCTCGGCATTTTGCTGGCGTACATGTTCTTTGGCAAAGGATCTTCAAAATCAACGGCTCCCGGTGCGGCGATCATCCATTTCTTTGGAGGGATTCACGAGATTTACTTCCCGTACATTCTGATGAAACCGGCCCTGATTCTCGCAGCCATTGCCGGCGGAGCAAGCGGACTCTTAACGTTTACGATCTTTAATGCCGGACTTGTCGCGGCAGCGTCACCGGGAAGCATTATCGCATTGATGGCAATGACGCCAAGAGGAGGCTATTTCGGCGTATTGGCGGGTGTATTGGTCGCTGCAGCTGTATCGTTCATCGTTTCAGCAGTGATCCTGAAATCCTCTAAAGCTAGTGAAGAAGACCTGGCTGCCGCAACAGAAAAAATGCAGTCCATGAAGGGGAAGAAAAGCCAAGCAGCAGCTGCTTTAGAGGCGGAACAAGCCAAAGCAGAAGAAGCGTCTGAGCTGTCTCCTGAAAGCGTGAACAAAATTATCTTTGCGTGTGATGCGGGAATGGGATCAAGTGCCATGGGGGCATCCATCTTAAGAAACAAAGTGAAAAAAGCGGAGCTTGACATCAGTGTGACCAACACGGCCATTAACAATCTGCCAAGCGACGCGGATATTGTTATCACCCACAAAGATTTAACGGACCGCGCGAAAGCAAAGCTGCCGAACGCGACGCACATCTCAGTGGATAACTTCTTAAACAGCCCGAAATACGACGAGCTGATTGAAAAGCTGAAAAAGTAATCTTATAGAAAGAGAGTGATACTCATGCAAGTACTCGCAAAGGAAAATATTAAACTCAATCAAACGGTATCATCAAAAGAAGAGGCCATCAAATTGGCAGGCCAGACGCTGATTGACAACGGCTACGTGACAGAGGATTACATTAGCAAAATGTTTGAACGTGAAGAAACGTCTTCTACGTTTATGGGGAATTTCATTGCCATTCCACACGGCACAGAAGAAGCGAAAAGCGAGGTGCTTCACTCTGGAATTTCAATCATACAGATTCCAGAGGGCGTTGAGTACGGAGAAGGCAACACGGCAAAAGTGGTATTCGGCATTGCGGGTAAAAATAATGAGCATTTAGACATTTTGTCTAACATCGCCATTATCTGTTCAGAAGAAGAAAACATTGAACGCCTGATCTCCGCTAAAAGCGAAGAAGATTTGATCGCCATTTTCAACGAGGTGAACTGACATGATCGCCTTACATTTCGGTGCGGGAAATATCGGGAGAGGATTTATCGGCGCGCTGCTTCACCACTCCGGCTATGATATGGTGTTTGCGGATGTAAACGACACGATGGTCAGCCTCCTCAATGAAAAAAAAGAATACACAGTAGAACTGGCAGAAGAGGGACGTTCATCTGAGGTCATTGGCCCGGTCAGCGCGATTAACAGCGGCAGTCAGCCGGAGGAGCTGTACCGGCTGATGAATGAGGCTGCGCTCATCACAACAGCTGTCGGCCCGAATGTGCTGAAGCTGATTGCTCCATCTATCGCAGAAGGTTTAAGACGGAGAAACACTGCAGACACACTGAATATCATTGCCTGCGAAAATATGATTGGCGGAAGCAGCTTCTTAAAGAAAGAGATATACAGCCATTTAACGGAAGCAGAGCAGAAATCCGTCAGTGAAACGGTAGGTTTTCCGAATTCTGCCGTTGACCGGATCGTCCCGATTCAGCATCATGAAGACCCGCTGAAAGTATCGGTTGAACCATTTTTCGAATGGGTCATTGATGAATCAGGCTTTAAAGGGAAAACACCAGTCATAAACGGCGCACTGTTTGTTGATGATTTAACGCCGTACATCGAACGGAAGCTGTTTACGGTCAATACCGGACACGCGGTCACAGCGTATGTCGGCTATCAGCGCGGACTCAAGACGGTCAAAGAAGCAATCGATCATCCGGAAATCCGCCGTGTCGTTCATTCGGCGCTGCTTGAAACTGGTGACTATCTCGTCAAATCGTATGGCTTTAAGCAAACTGAACACGAACAATATATCAAAAAAATCATCGGTCGCTTTGAAAATCCTTTCATTTCGGACGATGTGACCCGCGTAGCGAGGTCACCTCTCAGAAAACTGGGAGAAAATGATAGACTTGTAGGCCCGGCAAAGAAAATAAAAGAACCGAATGCACTGGCGGAAGGAATTGCCGCAGCACTGCGCTTCGATTTCACCGGTGACCCTGAAGCGGTTGAACTGCAAGCGCTGATCGAAGAAAAAGGATACAGCGGCGTACTTCAAGAGGTGTGCGGCATTCAGTCCCATGAACCGTTGCACGCCATCATTTTAAAGAAACTTAATCAATAACCGATCACCGTGACACAATGTCACGGGCTTTTTTTACTATCTAGCAATCTAGTATAATAGAAAGCGCTTACGAAAACAAGGGAAGGAGAATGACGATGAAACAATTCGAGATTGCGGCAATACCGGGAGACGGAGTAGGAAAAGAGGTTGTAGCGGCTGCTGAGAAAGTGCTTCATACAGCGGCTGAGGTACACGGAGGTTTGTCATTCTCATTCACAGCTTTTCCATGGAGCTGTGATTATTACTTGGAGCATGGCAAAATGATGCCCGAAGATGGAATACATACGCTTACTCAATTTGAAGCGGTTTTTTTGGGAGCTGTCGGAAATCCGAAGCTGGTTCCCGATCATATATCGTTATGGGGACTGCTGCTGAAAATCCGGAGGGAGCTTGAGCTTTCCATTAATATGAGACCCGCCAAACAAATGGCGGGCATTACGTCACCGCTTCTGCATCCAAATGATTTTGACTTCGTGGTGATTCGCGAGAACAGTGAAGGTGAATACAGTGAAGTCGGAGGGCGCATTCACAGAGGCGATGATGAAATCGCCATCCAGAATGCGGTGTTTACGAGAAAAGCGACAGAACGTGTCATGCGCTTTGCCTTCGAATTGGCGAAAAAACGGCGCAGCCATGTGACAAGCGCCACAAAGTCTAACGGAATTTATCACGCGATGCCGTTTTGGGATGAAGTCTTTCAGCAGACAGCCGCTGATTATAGCGGAATCGAAACATCATCTCAGCATATTGATGCGCTGGCGGCTTTTTTTGTGACGCGTCCGGAAACGTTTGATGTCATTGTGGCGAGCAACTTGTTCGGTGATATTTTAACCGACATCAGCTCAAGCCTGATGGGAAGCATCGGCATTGCGCCTTCTGCGAACATCAATCCATCTGGCAAATATCCGTCCATGTTTGAACCGGTTCACGGCTCAGCTCCTGACATTGCCGGACAGGGCCTTGCCAATCCGATCGGCCAGATTTGGACAGCGAAGCTGATGCTCGACCACTTCGGAGAGGAAGAATTGGGGGCAAAAATTCTGGATGTAATGGAGCAAGTGACTGCCGACGGCATCAAAACACGCGACATTGGGGGACAAAGCACAACGGCTGAGGTCACTGATGAAATCTGTTCGCGCTTAAGAAAGCTCTGATGAATCAGGCCGGTGGCAGATGGCTGCCCCGGCCTGTCCATTTCCTTACGAAAATTTCCACGAAGGTCTAACCAAGCAGATCCAAATGCTGTATAATAATTTGGAATTCTTAGGAAAGCATCGGGTGAAGGAAGTTGAATGCAAAAACAATCACGTTAAAGAAAAAAAGAAAAATCAAAACGATCGTTGTACTCAGTATCATTATGATCGCAGCTCTCATTTTTACGATCAGATTGGTGTTTTACAAGCCTTTTCTTATTGAAGGATCATCAATGGCCCCAACGCTTAAAGACTCAGAAAGAATTCTGGTTGATAAAGCAGTCAAATGGACTGGCGGGTTTCACAGAGGCGACATCATAGTCATTCATGACAAAAAGAGCGGCCGCTCATTTGTCAAACGTTTAATCGGTTTGCCTGGTGACAGCATTAAAATGAAAAATGATCAGCTGTACATAAATGATAAAAAGGTGGAAGAACCGTACTTAAAGGAACAACAACAAGAGGTCAAAGAATCGGGTGTAACCTTAACGGGTGACTTCGAGGTTGAGGTTCCTACCGGTAAATATTTTGTGATGGGAGATAACCGTCTCAATTCACTGGATAGCAGAAACGGAATGGGCATGCCTTCTGAGGACGATATCATCGGTACTGAATCTCTCGTCTTTTATCCATTCGGTGAGATGAGACAGGCAAAATAAAATGCAATGCAAAAAGAACATGGAACATGACGGCACCGATAATAAAGCGCCGTGCACGTTTAAAAAAATGATGATGAAACGGTGCGGAGCCGGCTTTCCGCCCCGTTTTTTATGATAGAAAGCGTTTTGAAGAAAAGGGCCCTGTTGAAATAAACAGAATCAGGATTGGCGAAGCCGTGAAGCGCATCGAATTGGTAAATCTCAAGATGGGTATGCTGTTTTTCCCGCAGTTTTTTGATAAGAAGCGCTACGTCAAACGACGGCTCATAATTAGGGAAAAACAATAGGACCGGGCAGGCTGGCACGTGATGAAGAGAGTCGCGTATCCGGGAACCGTAATAACAAACCGATCCGCTCACCTCAGGCATACTGCTGCATTTCCATGCGATAGTAGCCCCCACGCTGAATCCAATCACAAAGATGTGCCGTCCGGCGTTTTGCCTGATCACATTCTGGATGATGGTTTCTCCCGTTTTCAGCCTTTCGTGTTTTGTAAATTGTTCGTATGCCGTTTTTTCTTCTTTCAGTGTGTAGACTTCATCCTCGCCGAGCAGGTTGGGCGTCAACACATCATATCCAGCCATTTTGATCAGCCGGCCCATCTTTTTCATATGGCTGTTTACACCATATATTTCGTGTACGAGAATGACAAGCGGTTTTGGGAACATAACGGCCTCCTTTTGTGTTTTTTCCATTATATCCTATCGTTTCACTTTAGGCTGAGATATAATGGTCAAAAAAAGGAGATATAAAATGAACTCATTATCTTTGCCTCACCGCTATCCATTTTTGTTTATTGATGGCGTGACGGATAGCGAGCCCGGCAAACATGCGGCAGCTTATAAGCTGATTAGTGAGAACGACTGGTTTATCACTGATACGCAAACAGAAATGCCGTTTTCACTTGTGATTGAAGCGCTTGCGCAAACCGCGGCTTTTACAGGAATTACAGATAAGAACAGCTTGGGATTATTGTCTTCGGTGAAGAAAGCGGAAAAGCTGGGAGAAGCTGTGCCCGGTGACCGGCTTGATCTTACGTTTGAAGTCACGCGCAATCGGCGCGGGTTTGTGTTCGGACATGCCAAGGCATCAGTTGGAGAGCAGCCTGTTGCTGAAGCTGAAATCGGCATCTATATTGAAAAATGAAAAAAACCCTTCACAACATTTTGTGAGGGGTTCTATTTTGTGTCGTAATCCCGTTCGCTTTGAGAGTTATCTCTTTGCTGGCGTTTGTGTTTTTCATCATTCATATTTTCCTTCAGCTCTTCATTAGGAATCGGATCGGTTAAGTCGTTGTGCTCGGGGTTTTCATTTGGTTTGTTTTGCTGTTTTTTTTCTGTCATGTTTGATCACCTCACCGTTTGTTTTCCTCTTATCCATTCTCCTCAAACATAGGAAATCGCTTTTTTGTCCCGCTGGGTATAATGTATTAGAATAGAGAGAAGCACAACAAAAAGATAAAGAGAGGTACATATATGTCTGTTCAAAGAGAAGATGTAGATATCAAGCTGATCGCAATTGATATGGATGGTACACTGCTGAACGACGAGCAGCTGATCTCGGATGAAAACCGCAAAGCCATTCGTGAAGCGGAGGATAAAGGTGTGTATGTGGTGATCAGCACGGGCCGGACGCTGATGACGTGCAGGGAGCTGGCGGAATCGCTAAAGCTGTCATCCTTTCTAATCACGGCAAACGGCAGTGAAATTTGGGATTCGAATTTTAATTTGGTGGAACGGAAGCTGCTTCATACGGACCATATTCAAATGATGTGGGATTTGCGGAATAAGCACAACACTAATTTCTGGGCTTCTACGGTGAATAAAGTATGGAGAGGCGAGTTTCCGGAAAACATTACGGATCATGAATGGCTCAAATTCGGCTTTGACATCGAGGATGACGATATCCGAAACGAAGTGCTTGAGGAGCTGAGAAAAAACAAAGAGCTCGAAATCACAAATTCAAGTCCGACAAACATTGAAGTCAACGCGCTTGGCATCAACAAAGCTGCAGCCCTTGCCAAGGTTACGGAAAAACTCGGCTTTACAATGGAGAATGTGATGGCGATGGGCGACAGCCTTAATGACATTGCGATGATCAAAGAAGCGGGTCTTGGCGTCGCAATGGGCAATGCGCAAGACATCGTAAAAGAAACGGCTGATTATATCACGGATACAAATATTGAGGATGGTGTCGCTAAAGCGATTCGCCATTGGGTACTATAAAAAAAGAGAGTCCTAAGATGGACTCTCTTTTTTAGTTTGGCAGGTTTTATTCTGGGACCATGGTAGGTTTTCTGACAAAAGTATTTCACAAACTGATATGATTCACTTATAATGAAATAAAGTTCAAAAATTCGGAATAGTCGTTCCGAATTTCGGGACAATAAATGACATAAAGCATATCGTTTGCTTTGGCAGGAGGGATTCTGTGTTTCAGATTGATTTAAACTGTGATTTAGGAGAAAGCTTCGGAGCCTACAAGATAGGCCTTGACCAAGATATTTTAGAGTATGTGACATCAGCGAATATCGCATGCGGATTTCATGCAGGAGATCCTAGTGTTATGCGAAAAACCGTCGCGCTTGCAGCGGAAAAAGGCGTGAAAATCGGCGCGCATCCGGGCTTGCCGGATTTACTCGGTTTTGGGCGCCGCAATATGGCGATTTCTCCTGAGGAAGCGTATGATCTTGTCGTTTATCAAATTGGCGCGCTCTCTGGCTTTCTAAAAGCAGAGGGACTTCACATGCAGCACGTCAAGCCGCATGGGGCTTTATACAATATGGCGGCAGTCGATCAAAAACTGTCGGATGCTATCGCGAAAGCTGTCTATAAGGTTGATCCCGGCCTGATTCTTTTCGGTCTTGCTGAGAGCGAGCTTGTAAAAGCGGGAGAACGGATCGGACTTCAGACCGCAAATGAAGTGTTCGCCGACAGAACATACCAATCGGACGGCACGCTGACACCGCGCTCCCAGCCGGACGCACTCATTGAAAGTGATGATGCCGCCGTCACCCAGGTCATCAAAATGGTGAAAGAAGGGGCGGTCAAATCTCAGCAAGGACATGATGTGTCATTAAAAGCAGATACAGTCTGCATTCATGGAGATGGAGCCCATGCGCTGACATTTGCGCAAAAAATCAGAAAACAGCTCAAAGCGGCTGGAATTGAAGTGACAGCTATTTCAGAACAGAGGTCAACATAAAGGAGGAACAATAGATGGAGCAGCAGAAAAAGACAGCAGGAAAAAAAGCGGGCAGCTGGTCATTGCTGATGGGCGCCGCCTTTTTAATGGCGACATCAGCAATCGGACCGGGTTTCCTCACCCAAACCGCAACATTCACAAACACACTCGCAGCAAGCTTCGGTTTTGTCATCTTAATCTCTATTATTTTAGATATTTTCGCCCAAACCAATGTGTGGCGCATCATCGCAGTTTCTGGAAAACGAGGTCAGGAAATTGCGAATATGGTGCTTCCCGGACTGGGGTATTTCATCGCCATTCTCGTCGTGCTTGGCGGACTAGCTTTTAATATTGGGAATATCGGAGGGGCCGGGCTGGGACTTCAGGTGCTGTTCGGCATTACACCTGAAACAGGCGCTTTAATCAGTGCTGTTATCGCCATTTTGATTTTTGTCATCAAGGAAGCAGGAAAAGCGATGGACCGTTTTACGCAAATCGCGGGGTTCGTGATGATTATTTTAACGGTCTACGTTGCGGCGACGACAGCTCCTCCGGTCGGACAGGCAGTCGCAAATACATTCGTACCGGAACACATCAGCATATTTGCCATTGTCACCCTAGTGGGCGGAACCGTCGGCGGTTATATCACATTTGCCGGGGGACACCGTTTGCTTGATGCCGGAATTAAAGGGAAGGAATCCATTCCGCAGGTGACAAAAAGCTCGGTTGTCGGCATTTTAATTACATCTGTCATGCGTATCGCTCTTTTTCTTGCGGTTCTAGGCGTTGTATCGAAAGGCCTGCACATCGATGAAAGCAACCCGGCGGCTTCTGTCTTCAAGCTGGCTGCTGGAAATGTTGGTTATAAAATTTTCGGATTGATCATGTGGTCTGCGGCGATTACGTCTGTTATTGGAGCAGCCTATACATCTGTTTCATTTTTCAAGACCTTTTCTCCAAAAATTGAAAAGAATTCACGTGGTATTATTATCGGATTTATTGTGGTTTCTACGTTAGCTTTTGTCACAATCGGCCAGCCTGCGAAGATCCTCGTCCTTGTCGGTTCACTGAACGGCTTAATTCTGCCGATTGCGCTCGGAACGCTGCTTGTTGCCGCCTACAAGAAAAACATTGTCGGTGATTATAAGCATCCGCTTTGGCTGACAAGCACAGGCGCGCTTGTAGTGATTGTAATGGCAGTTATGGGAATCTACACGTTATGTACACAACTTCCTCAATTGTGGAGCTGATATAAGTGGAGCAATTAAACAAAATGGCGCCGAAGGATGTACGCGCCCTGATACGAGAGGGGAAAATAAACGGGCCGACCGCAGGCATGTCCGGCGGCTACGCCCAAGCGAATCTTGTGGTTTTGAAAAAGGACCTTGCGTTTGATTTTCTGCTGTTTTGCCAGCGAAATCAAAAGCCCTGCCCCGTGCTGGATGTGACTGAAGCAGGTTCGCCTGTGCCGTCTCTGGCTGCGCCGGATGCTGATATCAGAACGGACTTTCCGAAATACCGTATTTACAGGCACGGTATCCTAACGGAAGAAGTATCTGATATTACGCCATACTGGGAGGACGATTTTGTCGGCTTTCTGATCGGATGCAGTTTCTCCTTTGAACAGGCACTGATCAATAATGGGATAGCTGTCCGGCATATTGATGAGGGGACAAACGTCTCGATGTATAAAACGAATATCGATTGTGTTCCGGCGGGGGCGTTTCACGGACAGATGGTTGTCAGCATGAGGCCGGTTCCTGAACGGCTGGCTGTACGTGCCGCACAAGTGACCTCGCGTTTTCCGGCTGTGCACGGAGGGCCGATCCATATCGGCAATCCGGGAGCAATCGGGATTCGCGATCTCGGGAAACCGGATTTCGGAGATGCCGTTTCCATTCGAGAAGGCGAGGTTCCTGTTTTTTGGGCATGCGGAGTGACACCGCAAGCCGTGGCTATGAATGTAAAACCTGAAATGGTCATCACACATGCGCCGGGGCATATGCTCATCACAGATATTCGAGACGAGTCGCTTGCGGTGCTGTAACCTCTCGTCATCCTGATGAACGAGAAATAAAAGAGGTGAGAAAGATGACTGTACGATATCAAATCGAACAGCTCGGTGATTCTGCAATGATGATCCGATTCGGAGAAGAAATCAATGAACAGGTCAACGGCATTGTCCATGCCGCGGCCGCTTATATAGAAGAACAGCCATTTCCGGGATTCATTGAATGTATCCCGGCTTTTACAAGTCTAACCGTATTTTATGATATGTATGAAGTGTACAAGCATTTGCCTCAAGGCATAAGCTCACCTTTTGAGAGTGTCAAGCGCGATGTCGAAGAGCGGCTGGCAGAAATAGCCGAAGACTATGAGGTCAACCGCCGTATTGTAGAAATTCCCGTTTGCTATGGCGGTGAATTCGGTCCGGATTTAGAAGAGGTGGCGAAGATCAATCAACTGTCACCGGAGGAAGTAATCGACATTCATACAAACGGTGAATATGTGGTGTATATGCTTGGCTTCGCGCCCGGTTTTCCTTTTCTAGGCGGGATGTCAAAACGCATTGCAGCTCCGAGAAAATCATCGCCAAGACCGTCGATTCCCGCAGGTTCGGTCGGTATTGCGGGATTGCAGACAGGCGTTTATCCGATTTCAACGCCGGGCGGCTGGCAGCTGATCGGCAAAACGCCGCTGGCTCTTTTCCGGCCGCAGGAAAACCCGCCGACATTGCTGCGGGCGGGAGATATTGTGAAATTCGTTCGCATCTCAGAAAAAGACTATCACGCCTATAAGGAGGAGTCCAATTGAGCATGAAAGTATTAAAGCCCGGACTGCTCACAACGGTTCAGGATATAGGCAGAACGGGTTACCAAAAATACGGCGTTCTGGCCAGCGGCGCTATGGACACGGTTTCACTGCGCATTGCCAATCTGTTGATAGGAAACGGCGAAAATGAAGCAGGTCTCGAAATAACGATGATGGGGCCCGGTCCGTCGTTTCATTTTTCAAAACAGACACTGATTGCTGTGACAGGGGCGGACTTCACGCTGCGTATTAATGACGAGGAAGCGCCTTTATGGAAGCCTGTGCTCATCAAGGAAAACAGCACGGTCAGCTTTGGCCCCTGCAAACTCGGCAGCCGTGCTTATTTGGCGGCAGCTGGCGGCATTGAGGTGCCTGCCGTCATGGAAAGTAAAAGCACATACGTCAGAGGAAGCATTGGCGGACTTCATGGCAGAGCGCTTCAAAAAGAAGATGAACTGAACATTGGAGAGATGTCAGCTCTTTCGCAAACCATCCTTTCTCGCTTAAGTTCGCAGCTTGGAAAACAGGGATTTGCAGCACCGAAGTGGTCAGTCAGCCGCGGCAGATTTCTGCCATTGAAGAAGAATCCCGTCATTCGGGTGCTGGAAGGAAAGCAATTTGCCTTTTTCACAGAAGAATCAAAAACGCGTTTTTATGAAGAAGCATTTCGTGTCACGCCGCAGTCCGACCGTATGGGCTACAGGCTCAAAGGAGAACCGCTCGAACTGAAGGCCCCGCTTGAGATGGTGTCGGAAGCGGTTTCATTCGGAACAGTTCAGGTGCCGCCTGACGGCAACCCGATTATCCTGCTTGCAGACCGGCAGACGACTGGCGGCTATCCGAGGATCGCGCACATCATATCCGCTGATCTTCCGATTGTTTCCCAAATCATGCCGGGCGAGCACGTTCAGTTTGAGCCTGTGTCCCTCCAGGAGGCAGAAGCGCTTGCGGTAGAACGGGAACAGCATATAAAAGAACTGAAAACGAGAATGAAGATGGAATGGCTGACATAGCAAAGGGGATGAATGATGCAGAATAAAAATAAAACAGTAGTCAAATCTATGGCGCTGCTTAATTTGTTTTTGCATAAACCAAGCCTAACCTTAAGTGAACTGGTGTCGCTGACGGGAATGCCGAAGACCTCTGTTCACCGGATGGTCAGCTCCTTGGAGGAAATGGGGTTCCTCAGTCGGGATGCGTCCGGCGCTTATTCGCTGGGATTGGTGTTTTTGGAATTCGGACAGCTTGTCGCTGACAGGCTGGATATCAGAAAAATAGCGAAACCGGTGATGGAAGAGCTGTGCCGGGAAGTGGATGAGGCCGTGCAGTTGATCATGAGGGACGGCAATGAAGCGATATACGTTGAGAAAATAGAAGGGACACAGACTGTGCGGCTGTATACGGCGATCGGCAGGCGTTCCCCCCTATACGCGGGAGCGTGCGCCAGAAGCATTCTGTCCTTTCTTCCCCGTGAAGAAATCGAAGCATACATCAAACAAACCGAGCTCATTTCGATTGGCTCCGGAACGATTACCGATCCCGAAAAACTGCTTCAGGAGATTGATGCCTCTGTGCAAAATGGCTATACTGTCAGCTATTCAGAGCTCGAAAACTATACGGCGGCGATCGGCGCCCCGATCTTTAACCATGAGCGCCAGGTGGCAGCCGGCATTAGCATTGCAGGCTTTGAAGCAAGATTTACAGAAGACAGGCTGCCCTATTTAACAGAAAAGGTGAAGGACGCCGCTTTACAGATTTCAAGAAAAATAGGATATACATAAGTAGCCAATCTTTTCTCTGCTGCGTACATTAACGTATCGACGTTCAAGAGTGGAGGAAAGAACATGGTGCTTCGATATACAGCTCTGGGCGATTCCTTGACGACAGGGAGAGGCTCCGGGCTGTTTTCACCCGGCTTCGTCCAGCGTTTTGGGGACATGATGGAAGCTGACTTGAAAACAAGAACGGCAATAAACATATTTGCCAGATCAGGTCTGAATACAGAAGAGATTTTGGGACTCCTGTCATATCCCTATGTGCAAAAATGTATTCGAGATGCTGATATGATAACGATCACAGGGTGCGGAAACGATCTCATCGATTCGGTCTTAGCCTACCAAACCTCTAAGGATGAAACGATTTTCAGCCGTGTATCCGCCCATTGCCATGAGAATTTTGAAAAGATGATTGCCAAAGTCGCCGAGATTAAAGGAGAAAATCCTTCCCCGTACGCCATTCGTGTGTTCAACTTATACAATCCGTTTCCCGAAATTGATATCGCCGGCAAATGGATCACTTCGTTTAATTCACATTTAGAAACACTTGCATCAGCACCCCATGTCAAAATCGCGGATGCCTATAGCATCTTCAAAGGCAAAGAACAGGAATATCTGTCCTTTGACGGTGTCCATCCGAACAGCAAAGGCTATCAAGCGATGGCTGAAGCCGTTCACAAGCTAGGCTATAAAGAATTATCAGTTTCATAGAAAACGCGCCTCATGACAGGCGCGTTTTTTATGTGTGATCGAAATATTAAAAGAAACTTAAAATTCTCTGTCTTCTGTTCTACAGACAAACAAAGTGCGCTAGAATAATGGAGGGCGTAGGCAAATATAGCCATAACGTTCAATATTTCGTATATAAGGAAGGATGGTCCTTTTGTTTCGGATTTTTAAAATGTCTTTTGCGGTTATCATTATTATACTGGCGCTTATTGCTTTTAACTATACGGAACACACCTCTGTTATCCAATCGGTCATGCTCGTCTTTCTTGGTGCGGTCATGTTTATGCAGGGGCTTGAAGAACGCAAAAAAGAAAATGACGGCTCAGGCGCTTTTAATATTTATACCGCCGTTTTTGTATGGTCTGTCTCCCTTATCGGTTTTACACTTCATATTATATAAATCTATTACACATCCTGAAAATGCTCGACCGTCGGGAACGGGGTATAGAACCGATGAAGCAAGGCTTTCCACTCTTGATACTCTGAAGAACCGCGAAAGCCTTCCGTATGGTCCTCAAGTGTTTCCCACTCCACAAGAAGCAGATATTTATGCGTTTCCTCCATGCATTTTGATAACGAGTGCGTGATATAGCCCTTCATGCCGGAAATAATCGGCGCCGCTTGCCGGAATGCATCCTCAAACTCTTGTTCAAGGCCTTCTTTAATGTGAAGCATTGCTGCCTCCCTGACCATGCTATCCCTTCTTTCTGTCTTTTCAAATAGTCTACAGCAAACGATAGGAGATTTCTGCAAAATCGGTGAACTTTTCCTTCATTTTCAAAAAAATCTTGCACGCACCAATTCAATTAAGAGAAAATAACAAGTGGAAGGCAGGGGAAAGTCATGTTAAAAAAGTGTATTCTACTAGTATTTCTATGCGTCGGATTGATTGGGTTAATCGGATGCTCCAAAACAGATTCACCAGAGGATCGCATGGAAGCATTCGTGAAACAGTGGAACGATCAGCAATTCGATGACATGTATCAAAGCCTGACTAAAGATGTCAAAAAAGAAATCTCCAAAAAAGATTTCGTCAACAGGTATAAAGCCATCTATGAGCAGGCCGGCGTAAAAAAATTGAAAGTCACTGCGGGAGAAGTAGATAAGGACGATCAAGACAACAAGACGATGAAACATATCCCGTATAAAGTCAGCATGAACACAAATGCCGGCAAAGTCAGCTTCAAGAATACTGCTGTGCTGAAATTAGAAAAAACAGATGACGAGGAGTCATGGAATATAGATTGGGACCCATCGTTTATTTTCAAGCAGCTGGCTGACGACAAAACCGTGCAAATTATGAGCATTGAACCGAAACGAGGCCAAATTTACGATAAAAATGGAAAAGGTTTAGCTGTCAATACAGATGTTCCGGAAATTGGAATTGTTCCCGGAGAGCTTGGCGATAAAAAAGAGAAAGTTATAAAAGAACTCGCCAAAAAATTTGATTTGACTGAAGACGACATCAAGAAAAAGCTGGATCAAGGCTGGGTAAAAGACGATTCGTTTGTGCCGCTCAAAAAGGTCAAGCCTGACCAGGAGAAGTTAGTTTCAGAAGCGACGTCATTACAAGGCGTAACAAGAACGAATGTCAGCTCCCGCTACTATCCGTATGGCGAAAAGACAGCCCATTTGACAGGCTATGTCCGCGCCATTACAGCGGAAGAACTGAAGAAAAAGAAAGAAGGAACGTACAGCGATACGTCTAACATCGGTATCGCCGGACTTGAAAATGTGTATGAAGGCAAGCTAAGAGGCACAACTGGCTGGAAAATCTACGTGCCGCAAACCGGGGAAGTCATCGCTGAAAAGAAAGCAAAGGACGGCGAGGATCTTCACCTCACAATTGATATCAAAACGCAAACGAAGCTGTATGATGAACTGAAGGATGACAGCGGGGCGGCAGTTGCGCTGCAGCCGAAGACAGGCGAAACACTCGCCCTTGTCAGCGCGCCTTCCTACGATCCAAACGGATTTATTTTCGGCTGGAGCGATAAGGAATGGAAAAAGCTAAACAAAGATAAAAACAACCCGTTTTCAGCGAAATTCAATAAGACATACGCGCCAGGTTCTACCATTAAACCGATTGCGGCTGCTATTGGAATCAAAAACGGCACCCTTAAAGCCGATGAGAAGAAAACAATCAAAGGCAAGGAGTGGCAAAAAGATTCGAGCTGGGGCGGCTATTCAGTGACACGTGTGTCTGAGAGACTTCAACAAGTCGATTTGGAAAACGCCCTTATTACGTCAGACAATATTTATTTTGCCCAGAATGCGCTTGATATGGGAGCGGACACCTTCACAAAAGGCTTGAAGACATTCGGTTTTTCAGAGGACGTTCCGTACGAATTCCCGATCCAGAAATCGTCTATTGCAAATGACAAGCTTGATTCAGACATTTTGCTTGCGGATACAGGCTACGGACAAGGGCAAATGCAAATGTCTCCGCTTCACTTGGCAACTGCTTACACGCCATTTGTTGACAATGGAGACCTTGTCAAACCGACGCTGATCAAAAAAGATTCACAAACAGCTGATGTTTGGCACAAGCAAGTGGTCACCAAGGAAGGAGCGGCAGACATTACAAAAGGTCTGAAAGGCGTTGTGGAAGATGAGCGCGGGTCAGCGTATCAGCCTGTCGTGAAAGGAATCACAGTGGCCGGGAAAACAGGAACAGCCGAGCTGAAAACATCAAAAGATGATAAAGACGGCACGGAAAATGGCTGGTTTGTCGGCTATGATTACAAAAACAAAGACCTGCTTGTCGCCATGATGATCCAAAATGTGCAGGACCGCGGCGGCAGCCACTATGTCGTTGAGAAAGCGAAAAAGCAATTTCAATCGAATTAAAATGTCTTTTTAAAAGGAGCGAAAGGAAAAAGAGGATCTGAGGCCGAATGAACTAGTAAGGGGCAAAACCCGGTTTATACAAAGAAAAGAGGGATTTTGCATGCAGCGTATTCAATTGGCGGAGGATCTTCAATTTTCAAGAGTCATACACGGGCTTTGGCGGCTGAATGAATGGAACTATTCAGATGCTGAACTTCTAAGCCTCATTGAATGGTGTATCGATCACGGCATCACGACCTTTGATCATGCGGATATTTATGGAGGCTATACGTGCGAAAAGTTGTTTGGAAACGCCCTTGCCCTTTCACCTGGATTAAGAGAAAACATAGAGTTGGTCACAAAATGCGGTATCGTTCTTGAATCGCCTGAACGGCCCGCTCACAGATCGCATCATTATAACACAAGCAAATCGCATATTTTGGCATCCGTTGAGCAATCGCTTATGAACCTTAGGACGGATTATATCGATATGCTTTTGATTCACAGACCGGACCCGCTCATGGATCCGGAGGGGGTAGCAGAGGCGTTTCAGGCCTTGAAATGCTCTGGCAAGGTCAGGTACTTTGGCGTTTCAAATTTTAAAGATCACCAGTATCGGATGCTGGAATCATATTTGCCTGAGAAGCTCGTAACCAACCAGATTGAGCTTTCCGCATACGAATTAGAAAATATGCTCGACGGCACTTTGAACCTGTGCCAGGAAAAACGGATTCCGCCGATGGCTTGGTCGCCTCTGGCATGCGGCAAAGTTTTCACTGGTGACACGGAAAAAGACCGGCGTGTCCGCACGGCGCTTGAATCCGTCCAAGGGGAAATCGGCGCCGCTTCATTGGACGAGGTCATGTATGCATGGCTGTATACGCATCCGGCCGGCATCATGCCGATTGTCGGAAGCGGAAAGCGCGAGCGGATTTCCGCCGCGATAAATGCGTTGTCATACAAGCTTGACCAGGATCAATGGTTCCGCATTTTTACAGCCGTACAGGGTTACGATATTCCATAAAAAGCATCAGCTTACCAGCTGATGCTTTTTCAATATTGTCACACCGCTTAGTGCCAAATTACCATTTATAAGTGATTGATTCTTTCTTGAAAGCGTTTTATATTAAAAGGAAACCTCTCTATATCCTCTACTGCATCTCCTTGCGACTTCATCCGCACATCAAGATTGGCTAGGAGGTCTTTTTTATGTATATGACTGCCAGAGAACAAAAGCTGTTAAAGCACTTATTATTACAAAACAGATATATAACCGTAACTGAGCTTGCTGAGCTGATGCAAGTCAGCACGAGAACCATTCACAGGGAACTCAAATCAATTAAACCGCTGATGGAAACCGTGGGGCTTACGTTAGATAAACAGCCCGGTAAAGGTTTGAAAGCAGTGGGAAGTCCCGAAGATAAACAAAAGCTGCTTACTGATTTATCATATGAACAGCATGAATACAGCGCCGACGAACGGAAACTGCTCATTCTTTGTTCGTTATTAGAGTCTCAGGAGCCCGTCAAACTGTACACGCTTGCTCATGATCTCCAGGTGACGAATGCCACGGTCAGCTATGACTTAGATGAGCTCGAGAAGTGGATTTCTCCCTTCGGACTGACACTGATCCGCAAAAGAGGTTTTGGCATCCAGCTTATAGGGCCGGAGAATGCGAAACGGAAAATTGTCGGCAACTTGATTGTGAACCGTCTCGACATCCAAATGTTTTTGGAAGCGGTTGAATTAAACATCAAAGGAAAAACCGATTCTTCAGAGAAAATGTTCGGGGTTGTCAGCAAAGGTGAGCTGTTAAAAATGGAGCGCATCTTATTTCAGCTCAAAGAAAAAATCGCTTTTTCATTGTCCGACAGCTCCTATATAGCGCTCGTCGTCCATCTGACGTATGCTATCGAACGAATTAAGCTTGGGGAAACTATCACCATGGAGCAAAATGAGCTTGAGGAACTGAAGAATGCGAAGGAATACAGCTCCGCTCTTGAAATCGCGGGCGAGCTTGAACGTGCCTTCGGCGTGACGATTCCAGAGGCGGAGGTCGGCTATATTACAATCCACCTTCGAAGCGCCAATCGAAAATACAAAACAGAATACAAAGTGCAGGAAATTGAGCTGGAAACAGCCCTGCAAACAAAGCGGCTCATTGCTTTTATTTCAGACAAAATCAGAATGGATCTGACGAAAAACTACTCTTTATATGAAGGCTTGATTGCCCATTTGGAGCCGGCCGTCAGCCGCATAAAAGAAAATATTGAGATATACAATCCGATGAAGGAACAGATCAAGCGCGATTATTTTCTGCTTTATATGGCGATCGAAGAAGGCGTCGAAAAGTATTTTCCGGGCATGTCCTTTTCTGATGATGAAATCGCTTTTATCGTTCTTCACTTTGGCTCGGCTCTTGAAATCAAAAAAGAAGAAGCAAAAGTGAAAGCGCTTGTCGTCTGCTCAAGCGGGATCGGCTCCTCGAAAATGCTTGCCTCCAGACTGAAAAAAGAGCTGCCGGAAATTGAATCGTTTGATATGTCATCCCTGATCGAGCTAAAGGGGAAGGATGTTCAAGCCTATGATATGATTGTGTCCACTGTACCGATTCCTTATGAAAACATTGATTACATCATGGTCAGCCCGCTATTAAATGAGGAAGACGCAAACCAGGTCAAGCAGTATATCAAGCGGAAGATTCCCCTTATTCTTAACAAAAAAAGAAGCCCGAAGGAAGAGGCGCAGCAAGCTGATGTACCTGACATGCTAGAGGCGGCGGAAAGCATAGGGCGGTATATGGAAGTTATCCAAGATGTTCTGCGCCATTTTACGCTAGCTCAACTCAAAACAAACCCGGACCATAGCATGCTTCTGCTAGAGCTTTTTCAACAGCTGAAGAAGGATGGCCTGATCCGTGATCCGGAAAAAGCCGCGGTTTGCCTGGCTGAGCGGGAGAAACAAGGGGGATTGGGAATCCCCGGAACAAACATGGCGCTTTATCATCTCAAAAATGATGAAATCGTCCTGCCTTTTTTCAAAATGTTTGATCTCAGCACCTCCTATGAAGTGGATGGCATGGACGGAAATACCCTCAGGATGACACGCATTCTCGTCATGATGGCGCCTAGCTCATTATCTGCTGAAGGCTCGGAGATTTTAAGCGCGATCAGCTCGGCAATTATCGAGAGCGGAGAAAGCATGGCGGGGTTTCAGGAAGAAGGAGAACAAGAATTGTATCAGCGGTTAAACCGCATATTTTTCACATGGATGAAAGAAAAAAACATACTGTAAACCTGCATGGCACACGTCAAAAATTTGGCGTGTGTTTTTCTGTGGATGGGGAACAAAATAAGAAAATGTGGGACTATTTTATCATTCAGTATTGGAATAATTCCAAAATGAAATAGTTTTACAAGTTATCTTTTTTGGGTTAAAATGGGTGAGGTAAGGAAGAAAATCTAACAAATTATTGAAGATTCAAGAGAATATAGGAGATGACGATATGGAAACATTACAGCATCTGATTCTGCATGACATGCCGAATAGCGAAGAAATAGAGGCTGTAAAAAGCGGAGACCATACACTGACATATAAAGGTTACCGTAAACGGATTAATCAGCTGGCGAATGCCATGCTTCAAAAAGGAATTCAAAAGGGCGACCGTGTTGCATTGCTTTGTAAAAACGGCCATCCCGCATCAACTGTTATGTTCGCCGCACTTGAAATAGGTGCTGTTGTCGTACCTGTCAGCTGGCAGCTGAAACCATATGAAATGACAGGCATTTTAAAAGCAAGTGAACCGAAAGCAATGTTTTACGGAGCGGAGTTTAAAGAGACACTAGATGAAGTTCTTCCTGAATTGTCCTCACTGTGTGTAACAATGGAAACAGGAACAGCTTACGAAACATCTGCTGAATTTGAAGCGCTGTTTGCAGGTCCTGATCATTTGCCAGAGACGGAAATGGTTTCACCTGATGATACAGCACTTCTGATGTTTACATCTGGAACAACGGGAAACCCGAAAAGATGCATGATTACACATGGCGGCATATACAGATACGTTAAAAAATCCAACAGCTCAATAGCACGTATGAAGGGCCTTCGTTTTCTTGCATGCCATCCGATTTATCATACGAGTGCGCTCATTTGCATCATGCTTGGAACATTTGCAGAAACAACCTTTGTGTTTACAGAGGATCAAGATCCTGTTCACATGCTGAAGGTCATTGAAGAAGAGAAAATTCAGACCGTGATGGCTCTTCCTGTGTTTTACACGTATTTGCTTGAGGCGTGGGAAAAGCACCAAACTGACTTATCTTCACTTGTTATTTTAATGACAGGCGGAACAAAAGTGCCGAGCAGCCTAATCCGCCGCTATCTTGATATTGGCATTCCGCTCGCGCATGGCTATGGAAGTACTGAGGCTTGGGGCATCAGCACATGGACGCCTGATATGGGAATGGATAAAGCGGCATCTGCAGGAAAACCTGTGGCAGGTGTTAAAGTCAAAGTGGAAGATCCTCTGACCGGAGAAGAACTTCCTCAAGGAGAAATCGGCGAAATCGTTGTTCATACTCCATTCTTATTTAAAGGCTATGAAGACAATCCTGAAGCAACAGCGAAAGTGCTGCAAAATGGATGGTTTAGAACCGGAGATTCAGGATATGTAGATGAAGATGGCTTTATTTTCATCACGGGACGCTACAAGGATGTCATTATTTACGGAGGCGATAACGTCTATCCTGATCAGGTTGAAGAAGTTATCCAGCAGATCCCGGGAATCCTTGAAACGGCTGTGGTCGGTATTCCAGACCCGCTTTACGGTGAAAAACCGAAAGCTTTTATCGTGAAAAATGGCGGCCAGCGCATCACGGCAGAGGATGTCATTGCATTTTGTAAAGAACGCCTGTCCGCTTACAAAATACCTGAAGTTGAATTTGTTAACGAACTGCCGAAAAACAACCTTGGCAAGGTGAAAAAAGACGTCCTGCGCAATCAGGCTGTACATTCATAAAAAAGAAGCCCGCCCACTTTATGTGGCGGGCTTCTTTGCAGTTGCACAGACGGAAAGCTCAGGCTTAATGTTCTTAAATTTTATATCAATGTCTTCGAAGCCGGCTGCTTTAAAGTCAGCAATCATCTGTCTTCCAAATGATTTGGTTTTCTCAGGACTGGCATCCGCTTCCCGCGGCTGCATCGTAATGGCTGCTTTGCCGCCTGGCTTTAATGCCCGATAAATCTGTTTCATGCCTTTTGTTTGGTCATTCCAAATGGTGTAGTTGTTAACGGAAATCACTTTATCATAAAACGAGGCGGGGAGAGGAAATGTCTCGATGCTTCCTTGTATCAGGCGTACGCCCTTTGGTTTCACTCTGCGGGCGGCCAGCTTCAGCATGGCCTCTGACACATCAATCCCATGAAGATGAACATCCTTCTCGCGTTTCAGCATCTGCTGCATGCAGTATCCCGGGCCAAACCCGACTTCTAAAATGCTGTCCCCGCGCGTGATACCCAGCTGATTGATTGTCCACTGATTCAGTGTTTGATTTTCAGCAGCCATGATGTACCCGGCAATCATGCCGATGACGCCCTTTGGCCTGCTGAATCTTCTAGAAAGCATGTTAATCATTCAGCAACCAACCCCCTTTTTGAGTTATTTCCTCCAAGCGTTCCATGTGAAACATTTTTCTGATAAAGCAATGCGAAGGTGCCAAGCCATGTTTATCCAAAGAGTGTGTGAGGTACACAACAAATAGACATGAAAACAAAGGAGGAGAATCATCATGGCAAATTATCCAAAAGAACTGCCGGCACAAACTCAAAGTCGCCAGCCGGGAATTGAAAGCGAAATGAATCCAAGTCCGGTGTATGAGTACGAGGATTATAAAGGAGCAGACAAATTAAAAGGAAAAGTAGCTCTTATTACAGGCGGCGACAGCGGGATCGGACGCGCGGTTTCCGTCGCTTACGCAAAGGAAGGCGCAGACATCGCCATTGTGTATAAGGATGAGCATGAAGACGCTGAGGAGACGAAGAAACGTGTTGAACAAGAAGGCGTAAAATGCCTGCTGATTGCTGGTGACGTAGGTGAAGAGGAATTCTGCAATGAAGCGGTTGAAAAAACGGTCAAGGAACTAGGCGGCCTTGACATCCTTGTCAACAATGCAGGTGAACAGCATCCGAAGGAAAGCATCAAAGATATTACGAGCGAACAGCTTCACCGCACATTCAAAACAAATTTTTATTCTCAATTTTATTTGACTAAAAAAGCAATTGATTACCTGAAACCGGGCAGCGCCATCATCAATACGACATCCATCAACCCGTACGTAGGGAACCCGACACTGATTGATTATACAGCGACAAAAGGGGCGATCAACGCCTTTACAAGAACAATGGCGCAGGCGCTTGTTAAAGATGGCATCCGTGTAAATGCAGTCGCGCCGGGTCCAATCTGGACGCCACTAATCCCAGCTACGTTCCCTGAAGAAACAGTTGCTCAATTTGGGCAAGATACGCCGATGGGCCGTCCTGGACAGCCTGTTGAGCACGTCGGCTGTTATGTGCTCCTGGCATCAGATGAGTCCTCTTACATGACAGGACAGACCCTGCATGTCAACGGCGGAAACTTTGTGACGACATAAGAGGGAGTGAGACATATGGGCATCACGAAAGAAGAAGTGAACAGCTACTATCAAAAAGCAGGGATTGTATTAACGGACGAGGAAGTAGACCAAATCCAGCTGATGGATTACGGCTTAGGAAAAGAAAGAAAAGTCGGGCTCCAGCTCTTCGTCTACGTCAATACAGACCGTTATTGTTCAAAGGAATTGGTGCTGTTTCCGGGACAGACTTGCCCGGAACACCGCCATCCGCCGGTCGACGGCCAGGAAGGTAAGCAGGAGACCTTCCGCTGCCGCTACGGAAAAGTGTATCTTTACGTAGAAGGAGAAAAAACGCCGCTTCCAAAAGTTCTCCCTCCTCAGGAAGACAGAGAACACTATACGGTCTGGCACGAAATTGAGCTAGAACCGGGCGGGCAATACACGATTCCACCAAACACAAAGCATTGGTTCCAGGCCGGGGAAGAAGGTGCCGTCGTGACGGAAATGTCATCGACGAGTACGGATAAACATGATATCTTTACCGATCCAAGAATATAAGGATGGGCTTAACAGCCCATCCTTTTTGTATTGAAAAAAACAGAATCATCGCTATAATGGTTAAAAAAGGAAAGAGGGCGAGGCAATGTTCACTTGCAAGGTAAATGAGCACATCACCATCCGATTATTGGAGCCGAAGGATGCGGAGCGGCTGGCCGAACTCATTATCCAAAATCAGCAGCGGCTTGGCAAGTGGCTGTTTTTTGCGGAAAATCCAAGCAGCGCTGACACGTACCGAGAAACAATCATTCCAGATTGGCGGCGCCAGTATGCCGACCTGAACGGCATTGAGGCGGGTCTCCTTTATGACGGCAGCCTATGCGGCATGATCAGCCTGCATAACCTTGATCAAGTGAATCGTAAGGCGGAAATCGGATATTGGATTGCCAAAGAATTTGAAGGGAAAGGCATTATTACAGCTGCCTGCCGAAAACTCATTACGTATGCTTTTGAAGAGCTTGAGCTGAATCGTGTGGCGATCTGTGCGGCTGTCGGAAACGAAAAAAGCAGAGCGGTTCCGGAGCGGATCGGGTTTCTAGAGGAAGGAAGGGCACGGGATGGCTTATACGTAAACGGCATGCATCACGACCTCGTCTACTACAGTCTGTTAAAGCGTGAATGGGAAGGCGAAAAATAAAGAGCACACTTTCTTGTTTAAATCTTCCCCGGATGTGGAAAAGTAACAGCGGAGACGTTAAAAAGGAGTGATTCGAGATGAATCAGCAAGACATTAAACAAAAAGTGCTTGATGTTCTAGATCACCATAAAGTAGGTTCGCTCGCAACAGTTCAAAAGGGCAAACCGCATTCCCGCTACATGACTTTTTTCCATGACGGGCTGACGATTTACACACCGACAAGCAAGGAAACTCATAAAGCAGAAGAAATTGAGAACAACCCCAATGTCCACATTTTATTAGGCTATGATTGTGAAGGTTTTGGCGACGCATATGTCGAAGTTGCCGGAAAAGCCAAAATCAACAATTCGGCAGAACTCAAGGACAAAATATGGAGTTCCAAATTAGAGCGCTGGTTTGACGGCAAGGATGATCCGAATCTGGTGATTCTTGAAATTGAACCGGAGGATATCAGATTAATGAATGCCGGGGAGAAAACACCGGTCTCACTCGAACTATAAAAAATTTGTGTTTTCAGGGGCGATATGTTATTATGAATAGCTAGTAAGAAAAATAAGCAAATAAAAAAGAAAGTAAACTTCTTTTTTCTGTTTTGAGAGAGAAGCTTACCGCTTCCCAAGCAGCATAACCAGTTGCCCTTATTCTTTTCCTTCATAACAAATCGCCCCTAACGATGAGATGGAAAAAAGACTTTTTTGTTTTACAATTCACACCGGCGCGGCTTCGGAGCCGCAGTGACGATTGAGAGGTAGGGCTTTCGTTGTCTTGTGTTCAAGAAATTTCCATGGTGTTTACTTTCCAGAATGATTCTTCGGAACAATGCTTTATGAATCTAACCCGCCTGACTTGGTGGATGATATAATCTTTATTTGCGTATAGAAAAGAATAAGACAAACCGCCCGGCGTACGCCGGACGGTTTTTTTATTGCAAAAAACACATCGTACTGAAACCTCCTTGTCTTCTTTCCAGTCTTATCTCTAGGATGAAATTGGAGGAAGAATAACGTGCATGTCATTACAACACAAGTACTTTTTATTTTTTGTTTTTTATTGCTGATTCACTCGATAGAAACCTTAGCCTATGCTACAAGGCTTTCTGGGGCCCGCGTTGGATTTATTGCGTCCGCGCTTTCTCTGTTTAATGTCATGGTCATCGTATCCAGAATGTCGAACATGGTGCAGCAGCCCTTTACTGGGCATTTAATTGATGCTGCTGGAAAAAACGCACTGGCGATTGTAGGGGAGCAGTTCCGCTTTTTAATTTTCGGATCGACAGTCGGCACCATTTTGGGCATTATCCTGCTCCCGTCTTTTGTCGCTCTTTTTTCACGGGCGATTATTCACTTGGCGGGCGGCGGCGGCTCCGTTTTTCAAGTATTCCGAAAGGGATTCTCGAAACAAGGATTCAAAAATGCCCTTTCCTATTTGCGTCTGCCGTCCATTTCATATGTAAAAGGATTTCATATGCGCTTGATTCCGAAGCGTTTGTTTGTCATCAACATGCTGATCACATCGATTTATACGATTGGCGTGCTTTCGGCTTTATACGCAGGCCTTCTGGCGCCGGAGCGCAGCACGACAGCCGTCATGGCTTCGGGTTTGATCAACGGAATTGCGACGATGCTGCTGGCCATTTTTGTTGATCCTAAAGTATCCGTTCTAGCTGATGATGTGGCAAAAGGAAAACGAAGCTATCTCTATTTAAAATGGACCTCTATCACAATGGTCACATCAAGGGTGGCGGGCACACTCCTCGCCCAGCTCATGTTTATTCCGGGGGCCTACTATATCGCGTGGCTGACAAAGTGGTTTTAATAAGAAAGGCTGGATCATAAAGATCCAGCCTTTTTTGCATTCCCTTATTTATATTTCCTTAATCCGCGGTCGTACAAAAAATTTCCGAATGGGACGAAAGCAGCGACGAAGCCGGCAGCTGACCATTTCAGCGGCCATTTGACAGAGAAGGTTGCATAAGCCAAGACAAGCAAATACAAAATGAACAACCCGCCGTGAACCGAACCGACAATTGTCACCGCAAGCGGAAGGCCTGCCCAATATTTAAGCGGCATAGCGATGAACAACAGGATTAAGAGTGACATTCCTTCAATAAAACCCATCGTGCGAAGTCTTCCGATCGGCGTGTGCAGCATAAATCGCCCTCCTTGTGGACACGTTTTCATTTTATACTATAAACAATCCGGAGGGGCATATGACAGCTTTCAAAAAATGTTCGGAAAACATTCATTTTTACATGCCTTTTCTAGGGAACTGTACTTGTCATTTACAAAAATACCCGAGATAATGTGTACAAAATCAAAAAAGAAGGATGTTGAAATGAAACTTGACCAGATTGATCTGAATATCATTGAGGAGCTGAAGAAGGACAGCCGTTTGTCGATGAGGGAATTAGGCAGAAAAATTAAGCTGTCGCCTCCATCTGTGACAGAACGGGTAAGGCAGCTTGAATCGTTTGGCATCATCAAGCAATACACGCTGGAGGTCGACCAGAAAAAACTTGGGCTTCCCGTTTCCTGTATTGTGGAAGCAACCGTTAAAAACGCGGATTACGAGCGGTTCAAAAGCTATATTCAAACATTGCCGAATATTGAATTTTGCTACCGGATTGCAGGTGCAGCCTGCTATATGCTGAAAATCAATGCCGAAAGCCTCGAAGCGGTAGAAGATTTCATTAACAAAACATCGCCCTACGCGCAAACCGTCACTCACGTCATTTTCTCAGAAATTGACACGAAAAACGGGCGCGGTTAGAGAGTGCCGCGTGAAGTCTGTTATAATAACAGGATGAGCGCGAAAGAAAGAGAAGTGATCAAGCATGTCAAAAACAGTTGTATTAGCTGAAAAACCTTCAGTCGGCCGGGATTTAGCCCGGGTGCTGAAGTGCCATAAAAAAGGAAACGGTTATCTCGAAGGCGATCAATATATTGTGACCTGGGCTTTAGGCCATTTGGTGACGCTTGCTGATCCGGAAGGCTACGGAAAAGAATTTCAATCATGGCGCCTAGAGGATCTGCCGATTATCCCAGAACCCTTGAAGCTTGTGGTGATAAAAAAAACCGGAAAGCAGTTCAATGCAGTCAAATCCCAGCTTACCCGTAAAGACGTCAATCAGATTGTCATCGCGACTGACGCAGGCCGGGAAGGTGAGCTTGTTGCGCGCTGGATCATTGAGAAAGCGAATGTCCGAAAACCAATCAAGCGGCTGTGGATTTCATCTGTGACGGATAAAGCGATCAAGGAAGGTTTTCAAAAGCTGCGCAGCGGCAAAGAATATGAAAACCTGTACCATTCTGCCGTCGCCAGAGCGGAAGCGGATTGGATTGTGGGGATCAACGCCACCCGTGCACTTACCACAAAATTCAATGCCCAGCTCTCATGCGGGCGTGTGCAGACTCCGACGCTTGCCATGATTGCAAAGCGCGAGGCAGACATTCAGGCGTTTACGCCCGTTCCGTATTACGGCATCCGTGCTGCAGTCGACGGCATGACGCTGACGTGGCAGGATAAGAAATCAAAGCAGACGAGAACGTTCAATCAAGATGTAACAAGCCGTTTGCTAAAAAACCTCGAAGGAAAGCAAGCGGTCGTAGCTGAGCTGAAAAAAACAGCGAAAAAAAGCTTTGCGCCTGCGCTTTATGATTTAACGGAGCTCCAGCGTGACGCCCACAAGCGCTTCGGTTTTTCTGCCAAAGAAACGCTTTCTGTCCTGCAGAAGCTATATGAGCAGCATAAGCTCGTCACATATCCGCGGACGGACTCTAGATTTTTATCCAGTGACATCGTCCCGACGTTAAAAGACCGTCTGGAAGGCATGGAAGTAAAACCGTATGCCCAATATGTCAGCCAAATTAAAAAACGCGGCATTAAATCTCATAAAGGATATGTCAATGACGCGAAGGTGTCAGACCACCACGCGATTATCCCGACCGAAGAGCCGCTCGTTCTCAGCAGTCTGAGTGATAAAGAACGAAAGCTGTATGACCTGATTGCGAAACGTTTCCTGGCTGTATTAATGCCTGCATTCGAATATGAGGAAACAAAGGTCATCGCAGAAATCGGCGGAGAAACCTTTACGGCGAAAGGCAAAACCGTGCAGTCGCAAGGGTGGAAAGCCGTTTATGATATGGCGGATGAGGATGATGAGCAGGAGGATGACAGAGATCAGACACTTCCTGCGCTTCAAAAAGGCGACACACTTGCCGTCCGCACGTTAACGGAAACAAGCGGCCAAACGAAGCCGCCTGCCCGCTTTAATGAAGGAACCTTGCTGTCAGCGATGGAAAACCCAAGCGCGTTTATGCAGGGAGAAGAAAAAGGCCTCGTCAAAACGCTTGGAGAAACAGGCGGCCTCGGCACGGTGGCAACGCGTGCCGACATTATTGAAAAACTGTTCAACAGCTTTTTAATCGAGAAAAAAGGCCAAGATATTTTTATCACATCTAAAGGAAAACAGCTCCTGCAGCTTGTTCCGGAGGATCTGAAATCACCGGCCTTAACAGCAGAATGGGAGCAAAAGCTGTCTGCGATCGCGGCCGGCAAATTGAAATCGGCTGTTTTTATTAAAGATATGAAGGCTTACGCTCACCAAACGGTAAAAGAAATCAAAAACAGCAGCCAAACCTTCCGACATGACAACATTACGGGAACGGCATGTCCGGAATGCGGCAAAATGATGCTGAAAGTAAACGGCAAACGCGGGACGATGCTCGTGTGCCAAGATCGTGAATGCGGAAGCAGAAAAACGATTGCCCGAAAAACAAACGCCCGCTGCCCAAATTGCCATAAAAGAATGGAGCTTCGCGGCCAAGGCGAGGGCCAAACCTTTGCGTGTGTGTGCGGTCACCGTGAAAAGCTCTCTGTATTTGAAAAACGAAAAAACAAAGACAAAGCGCGTGCTACCAAACGGGACGTATCCTCTTATATGAAAAAACAAAATAAAGATGAGCCGATTAACAACGCGCTGGCAGAACAGCTGAAAAAACTCGGTTTGGATAAATAATAAAAAAACCTGTGCCTATCGCACAGGTTTTTTAGTGGACTTAGGTCCTGTTTTCTTAATGTTCAAAAAGGGGAAAAAAAGCTAGCAATCTGCATTTTTTTCTTTTATAGTAAATGTACTTTGTAACATGGCAGTCATATTTTCGTCTATAACTATTTGTGAGCGTCTGATTTGCTTCAGGCGACAAAGGGGGATTTGCCTGTGAGGCATGTACTAATTGCTGTCATCTTATTCTTCTTATCTATCGGACTTTCCGCAGGGTGTGCTGAAGCTGGAAACAAGACCCAAAATCAGTCGGCGACAGAAGTGAATGCCAGCCCGCTCCAGCCGGCGGAATATTTCATCTATCACAATTTAATGAATGACCAAGGGCTGATTAAAACCGATTTTTCAGACCAGCCTTCTTACTTGTCGGAATCTCTCGGCCTGTGGATGGAGTTTCTGCTCAGCAAAAATGACGCACCGCATTTCCAGGATCAATATCAGCATCTGACTGATTCATTTCTGATGAGCAATCACTTGGTGACGTGGAAGATTCAAAATGGCCAAGCGAGCGGGACGAATGCGCTGATAGATGATATGAGAATTATGCTGTCTCTTGACCAAGCCGCCGCAAAATGGGGCCGCAGCGACTACGCGCAAATGGCTAGGGATATCGGCACGTCTTTGAAGACATACAATATGAACAATGGGTTATTTACAGACTATTACGACTCACAGGCCGCTTCAAAGGATGTGACGCTTTCATACGTCATGCCTGACGCCTTAGCTGTCTTAAAGAAGAATGGAATCATAGACGAAGACACAGAACAGCGGAATGCCAATGTTCTCTATTCAGCTCCTTTAAAAAATGGCTTTCTGCCGAAGACATACAGCTCGGAGACGAAGGAATACACATATGATAGTGAAATCAACCTGATTGATCAGCTTTACGCTGCTTGGCATTTGCCGGAAGGGGATGAAAAAGCATCTGTTTTAGCGGACTGGATCAAGCAGGAATTTCAGAAAAACGGAAAGCTGTACGGGCGGTATTCGGCAGATACGAAGGAGCCTGCCGTCCAATATGAGTCTCCATCCGTATATGCCTTAGCCGTATTGTTTTTGACAAAACAGCATGAAAACAGTTCTGTCATCAAAGCCATATATGACAGAATGAATGACTTTGAAATTCATGATCCGGTGAAATCGTATTATGGAGGCTATATGAGCGGCACTCAGACGCATTCATTTGACAATCTGCTGCCGCTGTTAGCCGAAAGGAAGCTTTTTAATGAAAATATCATTCAGTGAATCACAAAAATTATTTGCTTATTTTTCAGGGCTCATCGCGGCCCTGTCTTTGTTTATTTATTATGTGTCAGCCCAGCAATCAGAAGGTGCTCTGATCCTTTGCATCACATTTGGCGTCATCGCCGCAGGCATCTGGTTCGGCCCGATTTACGCGCTGGCAGTGACCTTAATCGTACTCTTTGTTCTCGGCACCTTAATGATGTTTTTCCAGACTGGACAGACATCGCTCTTTCCGGCTGAGGAAGGGCTGCGAATGCTTGTTGTGTGGGGAATCGCGCTTTTGCTGTTTTCTTTTATTTCTGGAAGAATCCACGATATTACAGCAGAGCTTCGGCGCTCAATAACACGGCTTCAATCCGAAATTAAAAGCTATGTTGCTGTTGACAGAGTGACCGGTTTTGATAACAAGCAAAGGATGAGGCTGGAGCTTTCAGAAGAAATCAAGCGGGCGGAGCGCTATGGCAATTCTTTTGTTTTTTTGCTGCTGCATATGCATTATTTCAAAGAGTTTAAGTCTTTGTACGGTGAAAAAGAAACGGACCGCCTCTTCCAATATGTCAGTCAGCAAATCAGGACAAGCGTTCGGGAAACGGATAAGAAATTCCGTCCCTCTGATGAGCGTATCGGGATCGTGCTGACGCACACGCCTGCTGAACATATGCCGGCAGTTCTGACTAAGCTGAAGAAACAATTGGATACATATCAGCTGGAAAATGGAAAGTATGTGTCGCTTACGTTCCACGTTTGCTATTTGCCCTACCGCAACGATATCAAAACAGCTGATCAATTTTTAGAAGAACTGGAAAACGAGATGATGATGAATGAACTATAAAGGAATCACATTGCTATGCGTCATGATGCTTCTATTTTTAGCTATTGCGTCTTTTCCCGTTTCTGCGCAAGCGAAAGATCAAGATGCCGGCATTCTCATCATCTACTCAACCTTGGACGGCAAAGAGTCGTCACAAGTCAAAATGCTCGATTTGCTTGCGGGCCACTTTACATCCCATGTGACAGTCAAAAAAGATTCAGACGTTGAAGCATCGGATTTCAAAGGGAAAGACCATGTGATTTATTTCGGCCAAACGAAAAGAAAGCTCAGCAAAAAATTGCTGTCTCTTATCAGCGGCGTAAAAAAACCGGTTGTCGCCATTGGCTATAACGCAGGCCAGATCAACCAATTTTCCGGGCTTTCATTAGCCCGCAAAGAAAATGTGTTTCAGGTTCACAGCAGGTCGGAAAAGGCCGATGTGTCTCTGGAAAGCGGGCTTAACGTGCTGAGTGTATCAGGCCTGAAAGGAACGGCGCTTTACACCTTCAAAGCCGATGACGGCACAATACATTCTTTTATATGGAAAACAAAAAAAGGGAATGTGTACATTGGATTAACAAATTTGTTAAATGACAATTTGATCGTGGCGAAACAGCTCAGAGAAGCTTTCGGAGAGAAGGCGGGGACGACGTTATTGTATTTGCGTCTCGAGGATATCAGCCCGATGTCTGATGAAAAATTGCTGCTTCAAGCCGGTACATACCTGCATAAGCGGCATATTCCTTTTATCCTGGCGGTCATTCCGGTTTACTTGAATCCGGAAACAGGCGACAAAGTGTATTTGTCTGATCAACCGAAGATGGTCAAGGTGCTGAAGAAGCTGCAAAGCATGGGCGGCAGTATCATTGTTCACGGCTATACTCACGCTTATCGCTACAGTGAAACAGGAGAGGGCTTTGAATTTTGGGATGCAAAGGCGGATCAGCCGATTACATCCGGAAATGCCGAAGACCCCCCGTCCATTTTGGAGAAAGAACAGGACTTCCCGAACGAACAAGCCTATCACAGCTATCTCGAACCATTTCGGGAAAAGGAAGAAACGTATACAAAACAAAAACTGACGCGTGCCATTGAGGATTTGACATCATCGGGTCTTTACCCGCTGGCGTTTGAAGCGCCGCATTACACGATGTCCGAATATGGCTATCAAATCGCCTCGCAGTATTTTACAAGCATTTTCGGCCAGGTCCAGCTCAGCAGCACAACATGGAAAACATCCGGTGCACCTCCGTTTGTGACTGCTCCTTCGATGCTGCACGGAATGACGCTTTATCCGGAAACGATCGGCTTTGTCGACACATCAAAGCAAAACCCGATCGGTGAGATGGAGGAGCACATCTCCCAGATGATTGATTTTGAAGGCGGAGTAGCCGGAGGATTTTATCACCCGTACCTTGGGATGAAATATCTGCCGGAGCTGGTTGATCAGATGGAACGCATTCCAGACAGTGAATGGCTTGATTTAAAGAAAACGAAACAAACCGTCAAAACAGATAAAGTGGAAATTCATACAAGCGGTGACGGAACGATTCAGGTGAAAAACGGCGTAAGCGCCATTGACGAGTTTTTCGATCATCACCGGCAAACCCCTCTTGAAAAGGCGTTATGGATTCTCTCCGCTGTTGTGCTCTTATTTGTCATCATGTTTGTCAGTTATACGTTTTACTTGAGAGCCACATTGAAAAAACGAATTTTTAAGGAGAGAAGAAGCCTTGGGTAATACGCTGTTCTTTATCTCGCTAAGTTTAATATGGGTTATGCTTCTCTACCACATGTTCCTCATGCAGGGCGGGTTTCGCCACTATATGACCTTCGAACGGAATATCCCGAAGTGGAGAGAAAACATGAAGGAACTGCCGAAGGTCAGCGTCCTCATCCCGGCGCATAACGAAGAGGTTGTGATTCGGCAGACGCTGAAGGCGATGGTCAACCTTTATTATCCGAAGGACCGGCTGGAGATTATCGTCGTTAATGATAATTCATCAGACCGGACGGGTGATATCGTCAATGAATTTTCCGAGAAATACGATTTCATCAAAATGGTGATTACGAAGCCGCCAAATTCTGGAAAAGGAAAATCCTCTGCACTTAACTCGGGTTTTGCCGAATCGAACGGCGATGTGATCTGTGTGTATGACGCCGACAACACGCCTGAGAAAATGGCCGTGTATTACCTCGTGCTCGGCCTGATGAATGACGAAAAGGCAGGCGCCGTGGTAGGGAAATTCCGCGTCATCAATGCAGCGAAGACGCTGCTGACGAGGTTTATTAATATCGAAACGATCTGTTTTCAGTGGATGGCCCAGGGAGGCAGATGGAAGTGGTTCAAAATCGCCACGATCCCAGGCACCAACTTCGCGATCCGCAGAAGCATTATCGAAAAGCTCGGAGGCTGGGATGACAAAGCGCTCGCTGAGGACACTGAGCTGACCATCCGGGTGTATAATCTCGGCTATCACATCCGCTTTTTCCCTGCCGCCATCACGTGGGAGCAGGAACCGGAAACATGGAAGGTATGGTGGCGCCAGCGCACCCGATGGGCGCGCGGCAATCAATATGTCGTGCTCAAATTTTTGGCGCAGTTTTTTAAGCTGAAACGAAAACGGATTATCTTTGATTTGTTTTATTTTTTCTTTACGTACTTTCTGTTTTTCTTTGGCGTGATCATGTCAAATGCGATTTTTGTAGTGAATTTGTTTTATGATTTGCATTTGTCTGTTGGATTTTTGGCAATGATTCTCTGGATTTTGGCGTTTTTCTTATTTATGACAGAGGTCATGATTACGTTGAGCATTGAAAAAACAGAAATGAACAAGCAAAACTTTTTTATCGTATTTCTCATGTACTTCACATACTCGCAGGCATGGATTGTGCTTGTTATCTACTCTTTATTCGTAGAAATCAAGCACCGTTTATTCAAGCAAGAGGTCAAATGGTACAAGACAGAACGATACAATCAACATAAAAGCGGGTGACCTTTTTGAAACAAATAATGATTTTTCTCACAAGCTTCATGCTGCTGGTGATGACTGGACAAACGGCTCTTGCCAAAGACGTACAGGTCAGCGGTTCGCTCCTCGGGAAAAGCAGCCAAGAACAAGCCAAACAGCAGGTGCTGACAAGCGAGCTGATTACACTGTATGGATCAAAAGACAGCGCAGAGCTGACGTATCAGATCCCGGCAGGCGCTTCTTCGGGCAATCAGCAATTGGTAATCGAATACGAGGCATCAAATCTTTTAATTTCTCCATCATCGTTAACGGCTGTCATTGATGATGAACCGGTCAAGACGCTAAAGCTTGATCGTGATTCCAAACGGAAAACAGTGAAGCTGAATCTGAATAAAAGCCAGTCTGCGCAAGGCTATCACAACGTATCGTTGAAATTCTACGGCGTAATGAAAGAGGGCGTGTGCGTCAGACAGGATACATCAGGCAACTGGATCAAAATTTATCCGGACAGCCGGCTGACACTTGCTGACAGCAGTGAAGCGAAGGGAACGTCGCTGGACCATTATCCGTATCCTTTCGCCCAATCTGGAAATACAGCGGAAGAAACAGCTATCATCATTCCGGATCATCCAAGTTCAGCAGAAATAGAAGCTGCTGTTAAAACAGAAGGCTTTTTGAAAACGGTGGACAGCAGTGTCAGTATTGCGTATGTCACGGAATCTGAACTGAAAAAAATCGATAAGCCGACGATTGTTATCGGCGTGGACAAGCATTGGAACGGCAAAGTGAAAAAACTGTTGAAACAAGCTGGGCTACAGGCAAAAGGAGAAAACCTTCTGCTTGCGGAGCGGGTGCTGAAAGCAGAGGGCAAGCAGCAGCCGGTTCTGTTTGCGCAAGCTGCGTCCGAGGACGCGCTCACTAAAAAAATCAGCGTGATGACAGATCAGACATATACAGGCCAGCTCAGCGGCGATACACTTTCAATCAGCAAGCTTCAGCAGACTGAAAAAAAAGAAAGCAATAAGCTGACCCTTGAGAATTTTGGAGCGGGTGATATCACAATTGGAGCTGACAAAACATCTTCAGCACATTATTTTTATCCGGCTTCGGCTGTTTTAGATGAAAACCAATCGGCGAAGCTGTCGCTTAAACTGAAAAAGTCTGAAACGATTCAAGCCTCAGCGGCTGAAAATGAGTCAGCCTCTCAGGCTGCAGAACTGAAAGTGATGATCAACGGCCAGCCGCACTCGGTCCGGCTTGATGAATTAGGAAAAGAAGATAAAAACGGATTCTATCATGTCACAGTGAAAGTGGACCCTAAGCTGCTGCAAAAAAACCGCTACATTGATATTCAGTTCGTCACGACCGGTTTAAAGGAAAACAACCCTTGCAACACCACTGATGAGGAAAAGTGGGTTTTTATCGATAAAAACAGTACATTATCATACGCCATCAAAGGCATGTCTCCTTCAGCGGATTTTCAAGAGTGGCCGCTGCCTTACGCCGGAAACCAGGATCAAACAACGTTAATCGTGCTTCCTGACACCGTAAGCCAATCGAAGCTAGAGGAGCTTTCTCTCGTAACGGAATCCTTTGGCAGCGAAGCACAGCATTCATATACGGTAAAGAAATCATCTGACGTTACAGCAAAGGATGCGAAAGGACGAAACCTCATTTTCATAGGGGGGATCAATCAATTTTCTCTTCTGAAGGAGAAATCATCAGATCTGCTTGTGCCGCAGGAAAAGAACGGCTCGTTTGATGTATCTAGTTTCGAGATGCTGAATGAGACGACAAAACAAGTGGTATTTACCCAAGCATCGGTTTGGGATTCACGCTATACAATGGCTGTCTTTGCACCGTCAAAAGGAGATGGCACGGCTGTCACAAAAGAGATCATCAGTTATCTGAACAGCAACGATGAGTCGGCAACCGTCCTTAATGAAACAAATAGCCAGCAGGTGTTTACAAACCACCAGCAGCTCAAATCGGAAACAAACAGTTCCGATGCTGAACAACCAACACAGGATCATAGCCAAAAATGGATGTATATTGGTGTGCTGGCACTCATTATGGTGATTGCGGCAGTGTTCATTTGGATTGCCGTAAGACGCAGAAAAAGAAAGACAGATACAGAATAAAACAGAGGCGATTTTAGCCTCTGTTTTATTTATTTTTGGTAAGTAAATTCCATTTGTGGAACCTGTCATTTTATTTTTTTCTCTCAGCCAATAAGCCTCTTTACAACGTGCGGGAACGGGAGTATGATCTCTTTTAGAAAACAAATCGCTTAATCTGAAATCAGAGCGGGGGACCCAATAGAACGGCTTTTTGCCGTTGGGGTGAATCCTTTTTAGGTAGGGCTAACTCTCATATGCCCGAATCCGTCAGCTAACCTCGTAAGCGTTCGTGAGAGGAGATGAATGAAACCTGTGTTCGATGTTATGGCACAGGGGCATCCGTTTGCCTCTGTGTTTTTTGTTGTTCATTTTTGAATGCAAATCGCATACAGAGACATCATAGCAGAAAGGACTATCATCAACATGTGAGAGCAAGACACTGATGTTTTATTGTTTTAATTGAAAAATGAGAAATTAAAAGGGGAAGACATCGATGTATCATTCAATCAAACGTTTTTTGATTGGGAAACCACTAAAATCCCAAGCAGCTGGAGAGCAAAAACTGACGAAATTAAAAGCCTTGGCTATGCTTTCCTCAGATGCGCTGTCATCTGTCGCATATGGGACAGAACAAATTCTAATCATTTTGGCAACAATCAGTGCTGCCGCATTTTGGTACTCCATTCCGATTGCGGTGGGCGTTCTCATATTACTGCTCGCACTGATTCTTTCATACAGGCAAATTATTTACGCTTATCCGCAGGGCGGCGGGGCGTATGTCGTTTCTAAAGAAAATCTCGGTGAAAAACCGGGATTGATTGCGGGCGGTTCATTGCTTGTTGATTATATTTTAACAGTAGCGGTAAGTATTTCCGCAGGCACGGACGCCATCACGTCAGCCTTTCCTGCATTGCATGATTATCATGTGCCGATCGCTATTTTTCTCGTGTTAGTGATTATGATTTTGAACCTGCGCGGTCTTTCGGAATCGGCATCCATTCTTGCCTACCCGGTTTATCTGTTTGTGGTGGCGCTTTTGGTTCTCATTGCAGTCGGGTTGTTTAAACTCATGACAGGACAAATAGACCAGCCAGCCCATCATACACCGCTGGGCACACCTGTAGCCGGCATTACGCTGTTTTTGCTGCTTAAGGCTTTTTCCTCCGGATGCTCAGCGTTGACCGGGGTTGAGGCCATTTCTAATGCGATTCCTGCATTCAAAAACCCGCCTGCGCGAAACGCGGCGAGAACGCTTGCGATGATGGGGATTTTGCTGGCGATTCTGTTTTCCGGCATCACGGTTCTCGCGTACGGGTATGGTACGGCGCCGAAACCTGATGAAACAGTGGTTTCACAAATTGCGTCCGAAACCTTTGGGCGGAATGTGTTCTACTATGTCATCCAAGGTGTCACATCGCTTATTTTGGTCCTTGCGGCAAATACAGGATTTTCAGCCTTCCCGCAGCTTGCCTTCAACCTGGCGAGAGACCAGTATATGCCCCGAATGTTTACAGTCAGGGGCGACCGCTTAGGCTTCTCAAATGGGATTATCTTTTTAGGCTTTGCCTCCATTGTTCTCATTATCTTATTCGGAGGACAGACGGAGCACTTAATCCCGTTATATGCCGTGGGCGTATTTATTCCATTTACGCTTTCACAAACCGGCATGTGCATGAAATGGATCAAGCAAAAACCAAAAGGCTGGATCGGAAAAATGCTGATCAACTCCTGCGGCGCTCTGATTTCGTTTATGGTTCTATCCATTCTGTTTGTGACGAAGTTTAATGTCGTATGGCCTGTGTTAATCTTTATGCCTATCGTTGTTTTGCTGTTTTTTGCGATTAAAAATCACTATACTGCGGTTGGTGAACAGCTTCGCATCGTAGACAAAGAGCCGGAAGAAATCAAAGGCACCGTTGTGATTGTGCCTGTGGCCGGTGTCACCACCGTCGTGCAAAAATCGATTCACTATGCGAAATCACTGTCCGATCAAGTGATCGCCGTTCACGTGTCATTTGACAGAGAACAGGAAAAGAAATTCGAAAAACGCTGGGAAGAGCTTAATAACGGAGTGCGTCTCGTTACGCTTCACTCCTCGTACAGAAGCCTTGTCCATCCGTTTGATAAGTTTTTGGAAACAGTTGAGGCAAAAGCGAAGAAGGAGCAGTTTTCCGTTATGGTGCTGTTTCCGCAATTTATAACGAAAAAACGCTGGCACACCATCCTTCACAACCAATCGGCCTTCCTCCTCAGAGTCCGGCTGTTCTGGAAAAAGGACATAATGGTTGCCACACTGCCGTATCATTTTAAAAAGTAAAGCTCTAGGACCAAGGGAATCACCTTGGTCCTTTTTTGCGGGAAAAGGAGGTATGGCGGTGTATACACAAGGTGCTTTTGTGATCGTATTGAACGAAAGTCAGCAAATTCTGCTGGTGAAACGAAAAGATGTCCCTCTATGGGATTTGCCGGGCGGCAGGGTTGATCCCGGGGAATCGGCTGAGGAATCGGCAGTGCGGGAGGTATTGGAAGAAACGGGATACAATGCAGCGCTTTCTGCGAAAATAGGTGTTTACCAAAGGCCAAAGTTTCAAGATGAACAGCATGTGTTTTTCGGAAGCATAACAGGCGGACAAGCAGTGGCTGACGGCACAGAGACAGCGGGATTAAAGTGGGTTTCCCCGGAGCGTTTGCCGCTTTTTATGGTGCCGAACCGAAAAAGGCAGATCAATGATTTCAAGAAGGGCGCTCAAGATGTAAATGTCACCGTCAAGGATAGAGGGTTGCTCGCGGCGATCGACCTGTTGAAAAGAAGACTGGGCAAGTGATTCAGGTCTCCGGGTTTTAAAGCCTTTCTCCTGTGGTATTGAAAAAAGGAAAAAGGAGGATACGTTATGGCACATAAAACTGCAGGACAAGTAATGACAGAGCTGCTTGAGCAATGGGGAGTTGATCATGTATACGGCATCCCCGGAGACAGTATAAATGAGTTTATTGAAGAATTAAGACACGAAAGAAATCAACTGAAGTTCATTCAAACCCGCCACGAAGAGGTAGCGGCACTGGCAGCCGCAGCTGAAGCAAAACTCACCGGCAAGATCGGAGTCTGTCTGTCAATCGCAGGGCCGGGAGCGGTGCACTTATTAAATGGTTTATATGATGCAAAAGCGGACGGCGCCCCTGTGCTGGCGATTGCAGGACAGGTTTCTTCTGGCGAAGTCGGACGGGACTATTTCCAGGAGATTAAGCTGGAGCAAATGTTTGAGGACGTGGCTGTGTTCAACAGAGAGGTACATAGCGCAGAATCACTTCCAGATCTCTTAAATCAGGCGATCAGGACCGCCTACAGCAAAAAAGGCGTTGCGGTATTGAGCGTGTCAGATGATTTGTTTGCGGAGAAAATCAAACGGGAGCCTGTGTATACTTCACCGGTGTATATTGAAGGGAACCTTGAACCGAAAAAAGAACAGCTCGTCACCTGCGCCCAATATATTAATAACGCTAAGAAACCGATTATCCTGGCAGGGCAGGGAATGAAAAAGGCGAAACGGGAGCTCTTAGAATTTGCGGACAAAGCCGCCGCTCCGATCGTTGTTACACTCCCGGCAAAGGGTGTTGTTCCCGATAAGCACCCGCATTTTCTCGGCAACCTCGGTCAGATCGGAACAAAGCCGGCTTACGAGGCAATGGAGGAATGTGATTTATTAATCATGCTCGGAACGTCATTCCCGTACCGTGATTATTTGCCTGATGACACGCCGGCGATACAGCTCGATTCAGACCCGGCAAAAATCGGAAAACGGTATCCGGTGACAGCGGGCCTTGTCTGTGATTCGGCTCTCGGTTTGCGCGAATTGACAGAGTATATTGAACGCAAGGAAGACAGAAGATTCCTGAATGCCTGCACAGAACATATGCAGCATTGGTGGAACGAAATTGAAAAAGATGAGACAGAGGCAACAACACCGCTTAAACCTCAGCAGGTCGTGGCCCGTCTTCAGGAAGCGGCAGCCGATGATGCGGTGCTCTCTGTAGATGTCGGCACTGTGACAGTCTGGATGGCGCGTCATTTCAAAATGAACGCGAATCAGGATTTCATCGTTTCCAGCTGGCTTGCGACAATGGGCTGCGGCCTGCCGGGAGCGATTGCAGCGAGCTTGTCCGAACCGGAACGCCAGGCGATCGCCGTCTGTGGTGACGGGGGATTTTCCATGGTCATGCAGGATCTTCCGACCGCTGTCAAATATAAGCTCCCGATCACAGTCGTCATTTTAAACAACGAAAATCTTGGCATGATTGAGTACGAGCAGCAGGTCAAAGGCAATATCGACTATGTCACAAAACTTCAAAATGTCGACTATGCCGCATTTGCAGAAAGCTGCGGAGCAAAGGGCATCAAAGTGACTAAAGCGGAAGAGCTTGCGCCGGCATTCCATGAGGCGCTGCACTCTGACCAACCGGTCGTTGTGGATGTCATGATTGGAAACGAACCGCCGCTTCCTGGCAAAATCACATACGGGCAGGCGAAAGGCTTTAGCAAATACATGCTGAAAAACTTCTTCGAAAACCAAAAATTTGAAATGCCGTCACTGAAGAAAAGTTTGAAACGGTTATTTTAAAAAACAGGGGCCCTAAGAGCCCTTGTTTTTTGTTGGAAACAAATGTATTTTCAGCATGTTTGAATTCATAAAATGATCGGTATATGTATTAGGAACTGATTTCGCCATACTCGAAACAGACAAAAGGACAAATGCATCTTGTTTCAAAGCAAGATGCATTTGTCCTTGCATGCTTATTCTTATCAAATCTTACAGAACTCTTCTCATTATAAGCTTATTTCTCTTTTTTCTTCAGCCCGAAGAAGAAAGGAAAAGCAGAACCGACCAAGAAGGTGCCGAATAAAAACATGCCGCCGATAAACACGTGGAAATTTGTGTGTCCGGCCGTAAACGCCGTGATTAAGGAAATGATACTGAGCACGATCATGGCAATGCCGGGCGCGACTCTCATTTTTCCCTTGGATCTATGGGCAGCAACAGAACATAAAATGCCGATAACAATAGGAACAATCCACAAATAAAACAGAATAAATACTGACATCATCAAAACTCCGATTTTTCTTCTATCATAACAAATTTCTGTCAAAAAGGGTATCAATGAGCTTTGCGAAAAAATAAAAACCGGCTTTAGAAGCCGGTTTTTTTATCGAAACGTATCTACAATTAAAAACACATTCAAAGCAACGATCAATACAGCAATCAGCCAAGACACCACTGTGATCCATTTGGCGTTGATCAGAGATCCCATGATCCGTTTATTGCTTGTAAACATAATAAGCGGAATGAGGGCAAAGGCGATCCCGAAGGACAGCACGACCTGGCTCAGTACGAGAGCGGTCGTCGGATTAACACCTGACGCGATGATCAAGATCGGCGGAATGATCGTGATAAAACGCCGTACATACAGCGGAATGCGGTAGTTGATAAATCCTTGCATAATCACGTCGCCTGAAAGTGTGCCGACAGACGAACTGGATAGACCGGCAACGAGCAGCCCGATCCCGAATAAAGCCGCAGACATAGGGCTGACAAGATGTCCGAATTGCTGAAATGCGACGTCGAGATCCTCAACAAACAGGCCGTTTTTGAAGAATAATGCGGCAGCCACGATCAGCATACTTGCATTAATAGCCCCTGCAATCAGCATCGCTATTAAAATATCAATAAATTCAAACCTAAAGATTTTTTTCCGTTCTGCATCAGTTTTGCCAACCACCCGCCGCTGTGTAAGGGCAGAGTGTAAATAAATGGCGTGCGGCATAACAGTTGCGCCAAGAATACCCGCTGCAAGAAGCACACTGTCGGTGCCATGAAACGCCGGGACAAAAAGGCCCTTCATCACTGACACGGCATCAGGCTTTGCGAAAAAGGTCTGCAACGCAAAGGCGATCACGACCACAAACAGCATACCGGCAATACCGGCTTCAAGTGAGCGATAACCGCGGCGCTGAAGCTCCAATATCGCGAAAGAACCGATCGCCGCAATAATAGACGCTTCAAGCATCGGAATGCCGAACAGCAAATACAGTCCCAGAGCCGCTCCGATAAATTCCGCCAGGTCAGTTGCGATAATGACAAGCTCGCCCTGAATCCATAATCCGATCGAGACAGGCTTCGGGAATTCTTCACGGGCAACCTCAGGCAGATTTTTGCCTGTCGCAATACCGAGTTTGGCGGATAGGGATTGAATTAAAAGGGCCATGATATTAGAAAATAAGATCACCCATAAGAGCATATATCCGTATTTAGAACCCGCCGAAATATTCGTTGCGAAGTTGCCGGGATCAATATAGGCAATGGCTGCTATAAATGCAGGGCCGAGAAAAGGGAGCAGCCCTCTGAATCCTCTGATTTTCCCGTCAAGCGCATCTTGGACGGCTTTGGAACGGGGAGATTGTGCTGTGATGTCCTTGTTCATCATGTCTCACCTGAATTCTGTTTGTTTTTGCCGTACAACAAAGAGTTTCCTTAAGGCAAATTATTTTATCTACATCATATGACCATCCCGGTTTCTTGTCAACCGAAAATGTTCAAAATACACTTCTGAATTTTTCCCTGTTATGTAACATGATATGTAGGGATTCGGGATAAGGTCCCATATAAAAAGACACCGTTTCAGTTCGAAACGATGCCTTCTGTATCTAATGAGTCTAGGCTTCCTTCCGCAGCCCGCGGAATATAAGGCCCAGCAAGAATACGAAGATGGCTGCCCCGATGATGGCCGGGAAAATAGCAAAGCCGGCGAGGCTCGGTCCCCATGTGCCAAGAAGTCCGTGCCCAATCCAAGCGCCGATCAACCCGGCAATCATAGAGCCGAAAATTCCTCCCGGCAGCCGGTTTCCTACAATGGCGCTCCCAATTAATCCGATAACAATAGCAACAACTAATGAAACCAAAAAGCTAAGCATCATGATCACCTCTCATAAATGATTTACCAATCAATAACCGCTCCTGATCATTTCGAAACACTTAAAAGCATATTCCTTTATGATCCTGTTTTAATCTTTCTCTGCACACTGCCGTCAGCTAAATGAACAATGACCTCAGTGCCTTTATGCGCCGCGATTTCCTTTGCCCGTTCAATCGCTTCTTTCTTTGTATCCTTGATTTCAGACACACGTTTGGCGCCCTCGGCTTTGACTGCCCAGCCTTTTTTATGCTTAATAACATGCTCTGCTTTATTCATGAGCTCGGGGCCGCTGCCGCTGCTTGGATCAGCATCGCGTTCTGTCTCATCATCATGCGTCAGGAAATCATCAATTTCATCTGTAGAGGCGTTTTCCGCCCATTCCTTCGCTTTGCTTGTCGCAATTGGAATCGCGCGCCCTTCCTCATAGCCTTCATCAATCATCGCATTCGCAATGTCTATCGCCTTTTTTCTCACCGGCTTCTCAAGATTTTTTAATGAAGCAGGATAATCCTTCATCGACCAAGGCATGTCCATCACTCCTTTTCCTTTTATAAAAATGGTACCCGCAGGTGAAAAATAAAAACGCATCCGAAAAAATGAAGGTATACTATATAGTAGAAAAAACGGAAGGGAAGTGCGGATTGGGTGCTAACAGAACGAAAAGAAGACTTACATCAGCAATTAAAAGAGATAGAGAAATGGGAAAAAGATCAGCAAAAAGTCTGGTTTTGGGAAAAGCTCAGCCGTCTCCCGTTTCAGCTGCTGGACAAGCTGACACCGGAATTCATCCAGAAAAAGATCGGCAAGCTCTTGGATGAGGTCGGCAGCTTTGTTCAAACAGGCGGACAGTACCTGACATCTGAAAAACAGATTATCAGGATATTTCAAAAGAAACTGCCGGAGGAGATCTTTGAATCGCTGGAGGACATCCGGAAAGCGCCTCTTTCTGTCATGGATGAAATTGCTGAAGGAATGGGCAAAAACAGAACAAACGCAGCAACCGTTCAAGGCGCGACAACCGGTGTGGGCGGCGTGTTTACGCTGGCGGCAGACATTCCGGCAGTGCTTGGCTTATCACTAAAAACATTACAGGATATCGCAGTCGCATACGGCTATGACCCAAAGGAGAAAAAAGAACGAGTCTTCATTGTGAAATGCCTGCAGCTTACGTCGGCTGATGTTGTCGGCAAAAGATCGATTTTGCAGGAATTAAAACACTACGATCAAGACCGTACATATAAGAATGTCGCTTCTCAAATCCAAGGCTGGCGAGAAGTCGTTTTGGGCTATCGAGACACGTTTGGCTGGAAAAAACTTTTCCAGATGGTGCCGGTTGCCGGAATGGTTTTTGGCGCCGCTGCCAATCGCTCAACATTAAACGACATTACCGAGACAGGCATGATGCTGTACAAAAAGAGGCGCATTCTTGAACGACTGAAAGAAACAGAACGAGAGATGGAATAGCAGAAAGCAGACGGACACCGCGATCCGCCTGCTTTTTTTAGTGGAAACATACCCAATGTGTTTTGTTTGTTTAAAAGAATTGTGAGCGGGAATACAACAACCAACACCAATTAAAGGAGGAATTCAAAATGGCAGACAATAACAAAATGAGCAGAGAAGAAGCAGGTAGAAAAGGCGGAGAAACAACAAGCAAGAACCATGACAAAGAATTCTATCAAGAGATTGGTCAAAAAGGCGGAGAAGCCACCAGCAAAAACCATGACAAAGAATTCTATCAGGAAATCGGCGAAAAAGGCGGAGAAGCCACTAGCAAGAACCATGACAAAGAGTTCTATCAAGAAATCGGTGAAAAAGGCGGAGAAGCCACTAGCGAAAATCATGACAAAGAATTCTATCAAGAAATCGGCCGAAAAGGCGGAGAGGCAACAAGCAAAAATCATGATAAAGAATTCTACCAAGAAATTGGCTCAAAAGGCGGAAACGCCCGCAACAACGACTAATCAAAAGCATAAAGGCAGACAACCTGTAAATAAAAAAGCGATCCGGCACATCAGCTGGATCGCTTTTTTTTGGAATCTTCTCAATTTATGCCACTAGTGCGATACAATAAGTGAAAAAGGGGTTTTCGCTAATGTCCAAGATGCAAAACTTGCTCGCCATCGCAAATGAAGTCAAAGAAAAGCACGCCAATTTTTCAATCTCAGAGGTCAACGACCACTGCGTGCGCCTTGCGGTGTTTACGGGAGAATATGACTGGCACCATCACCCTGACTCAGACGAATTGTTTATCGTTCTTGAAGGGGAGCTGCTGATCGATTTTAAGGACAAAGAAACCGCGGTGCTCAAAGCAAATGACAGCCTGCTGATCCCGAAAGGCACGGTTCACCGCACACGCTCTTACGTCAGAACGGTAAATCTCTGTGTAGAGCATAAACAAGCCAAAACCGTCATCATAGAGGAGTAGCCATGCTAATCAAAAAGATGATATGTGAAGTAGACGCTGCAAACGCTGAAGCATTTGCAAAAGCGCAGTCACAGTGGGGAGCATTATCGCATATAAGCGGCTTTATCAAACAGGCCGGCGGCTGGCGAAAAACGATAGACGAGCCGCTCACCGCAGAAATCATCAGTGTATGGGAAAACAGAGCAGCCTATGATCATTTTATGGAGAACGAACATGACAGCATATACGAGGAAAACGATCAGAAGGCTGTAATTCTTTCGATAGAGGTGACGGTGTACGAAGAGGATAAACCGTTCGTTCACGATCTGTTACATAACCCTGATATCCGGTACGAACCAAACTGGACGGTTCTGAAGGCATAATCAAAGCCCAAAACATCATGTTTTGGGCTTGTCTCTTTACTCGCGTCCCGGAAGTGTATTATGAACATAAGGCGGTGCTGGTTTTAACTCCGGTTTTTCTCCAAACGTTTTTGCCTCTTTCACATATTCAAAGGCTTCTCCGTCCGGCGCTTTTTCATTCAGCCAGTTTTGCTTGGCGCTTTCTTCGCCTTCAGAGAAATTGATAAGCTGATGTGAGAACTCTTGTTTTTCGAGCGCTTTCGGGAAGGTACCCGGCACAACCGGACCTTCCTGTGCTTCTAATTCTTTAATGGCGGCAAGCCATTGGTTCTGGTGCATTGTGTCACGCGCCAGCAGGAAGCTGAGCATATCTTTGACGCCTTTGTCATCCGTCATTTCAAACAGGCGTGCGACCTGCAGACGGCCCTGAGATTCCGCATTCAGGTTGGCGCGGAAGTCTGCCAGCAGGTTTCCGCTTGCTACGATATAACCGCCGCTCCAAGGTACGCCTGTACTGCTTTCCGGCATGGCGCCAAGTCCTGATACAATCGCATGGTGAGGGTTCATGCCGCCCAGGATGGAGCCGATGACCGGATCTTCAGCAGCTTTTTCCTGCTGATCAAGAGGGGCATCCTCAAGAAGTCTGGCAATCATCGTTGCGATCATTTCAACATGCCCGAGCTCCTCAGTTGCCGTATCCATCAGCAAGTCCTTGTATTTTTCATTTCCTCTTGTGTTCCAGCCTTGAAATAAGTACTGCATGGCAACTGAAATTTCTCCGAATTGCCCGCCTAAAATTTCTTGCATTTTTTTAGCGAATAATGGATCTGGACGATCTGGTTTAGCAGGATGCTGCAGCATTTTTGTGTGCTTAAACATGTACCCATCTCCTTTTCGTTTATCTCTTTTTATATTTCCGATCGATAGAAAGATAAACGAAAAACAGCGTATCGAGATAGGAACTATGAATCTATTCGCAGCTCCAACAGTTCCCGGATCAGCTCCCGGCCAAAGATGGGCTCATACTGCCGGTAAACAGGGTCAAGACGCTTCATCCATTCTTTTTTCTCTTTATCTGACAGCTCATAAATATGTATAGCAGAATTCTTTTTGATTTCTTCCAGCTGCTCCTTGTTCATTTGTTCGGCATACGTTTCATTCCACTCCGTCGTCTCCTTCATCGCTTCAGTCAAAATGCGTCTTGTTTCTGGTGTTTGCGCCTTCCAGAAGTGTTCATCAGTCATGACAGCGTAGCCGAGGTAACCGTGGCTGCTTATTGTCAAATAGTCCTGAACATTATAAAATTTTTTAGAATAGATGTTTGAAATTGTATTTTCTTCGCCATCGACTACATTGTTTTCTAACAGCTGAAAGGTAGAATTGAAGGATTCCTGATGAGGTGTTGCGCCAAGCAGCTTGAACTGATCCTCAATCACATCGCTTTGCATAATGCGCAGATCCTGCCCTTTTAAATCATCCGGTGTTTTGACCGGCCCTTGATTTGTTGTGATTTGCTTAAAGCCGTTCGTCCAATAGGCCAGTCCTTTTAATTGGTTTTTCTTTAGAGAATCAAACAGCTGTGTGCCGATGCTTCCGTTCAGCCCTTTTTTGACGGCGTTGTAATCTGTAAAAGCATACGGCAGATCCAGCACTCCCCATTCAGGCGAGAGCATGCCGAGCTTCGATGTGGAGGGGGCGATAAATTGAACATCGCCGTTTTGCAATGCTTCAATTTCTTCAATGTCCGAGTACAGGCTTCCATTCGGAAATACTTCTATTTTTATTTTCCCGCCTGATTTTTCGTTCACCAGATCAGCGAATTTATTGGCGGCCAGCCCTTTTGGCGTATTTTCAGCAACCACGTGGCTGAATTTAAACACGATTTGATCCTGCAGGCCTTCCTGGTCGTCATCATAAACAATCTTTTTATTGCCGGTATGATCATGGAATCCGATAAATAAAGCGGTTGCAATTCCAGCGATCATCAGTGCGAGACATGCAAGCAAACTCTTCATGAAAAGCCCTCCCCTATGTTAAGGATAATGGGGGCAATGACATTCGTAAAGACCTGAAAGGAGAAGCTGATGAACAAAAAGAAGCTCTCAATCCGTTGGAAAATCACGATCTTATCCTATATACTCGTCATTTTCTCCTTTTTGATCGGCGGCATTGTGCTCATCGGCAACATTCAGCATACAGAGGAGCGGGAGCTGAAAAAGCGGCTGATGAATACGGCCCGGACTGTGTCAGAGATGACAGAAGTGAAAGAAGCCTTGGCGCGAAAAAAACAAACAGAAGCTGTTCGCCATGCGGTTGAAGAAATCAGGATGATTAATGAAGCAGACTATATTGTCGTCATGGATATGAATCACATCCGATATACGCATCCTGTCAGCACAAGCATTGGCAAGAAATCAGAAGGTGCAGACGAGGAGGCAGCTTTTGCGGAGCACATTTATTTCTCTGAAGCAAAGGGCGAGCTCGGCACGGCGGTTCGCGCTTTTTATCCGGTTAAGGATCAAGACCTGAACCAAATAGGCGTGGTGCTTGTCGGAAAAACGCTGCCGGGGATCGCTGACATCCTGCTTCATTTAAAGCGTGATATCGCCTTCATCGTTGTGCTGACACTCGGCTTCGGCCTTGCTGGTTCCTTTTTGCTGGCCCGCCATATCAAAAAACAAATGTTTCAGCTTGAACCCCATGAGATTGTCCGAATGTATGAAGAACGGACAGCGACGTTTCACTCGATGAATGAAGGGGTGATCGCTATTGACAATCGGCTCGTCATTACGATCTTCAATGAAAAAGCGAAACAGATCTTTGAAGTGCAGGGGGATCTGATCGGCAAGGTGATTTGGGAGGTTCTCAAGGATTCGCGCCTGCCCGAAATCGTGGAGCGGAACAAAGCGGTTTATAATGAAGAAATTCGTGTCAGCGGAAAAGTCATCATGAGCAGCAGAATTCCGATCGTCATGAAGAAAAAAGTGATCGGCGCCGTTGCGATTTTTCAGGACAGAACGGAAGCGGCCAAGATGGCAGAGGAATTGACTGGTGTCAGAAACTTTGTGGAGGCGCTCCGTGTCCAAAACCATGAGCATATGAATAAGCTGCACACGATCGCCGGTCTCATCCAGCTGGGGAAATCTGAAAAAGCCTTGCAGCTTGCATTCCAGGCGTCAACTGAGCAGGAAAATGTGACTGAATTTCTGCACCGCTCGATTCAAAATGACGCTGCGGCAGGCCTTCTATTAAGTAAAATCAGAAGGGGAAGAGAGCTCGGCATTGCTGTTCATATAGATGAAAACAGCAGTCTTCAGCAATTTCCCGAGCATGTTGATCAGCATGATATTGTCGTGCTTTTGGGGAATCTGATTGAAAATGCCTTCGGCTCATTTGAAACCGTTCAATCTGAAGACAAACGAATTGACATTAGTATCGAACAAACAGATGATATCCTTGCTATTTTAATAGAAGATAACGGCTGCGGAATTGATCCGGCACATATGCCTCGCCTTTACGACAAAGGTTTTACGGTCAATAAAACTGGCGGCACAGGCTATGGCCTGTATCTAGTGAAACAAATCATAGACAAAGGATCGGGCACGATAGAAGTTGATTCACATGCGGGGCAGGGGACATCTTTTTCTATCGTTTTTCCAATGAAGGGGGAGGAAGCACAGCATGGCTCGTAAAGAATGGAAGGTTCTGCTCATTGAAGACGATCCGATGGTTCAAGAGGTCAATAAGGATTTCATTACAACTGTTAAAGGCGTTACTGTCTGTGCAACGGCAGGAAACGGAGAGGAAGGCATGAAGCTGATTAAAGAAGAACAGCCGGATCTCGTCATTCTCGATGTGTACATGCCGAAAAAAGACGGCATCAAGACCTTGCAGGAGATCAGAAAGCAAAAGCTTGAAGTGGATGTCATTGTCGTCTCCGCTGCAAAAGACAAGGAAACGATCTCACTCATGCTGCAAAACGGGGCGATTGACTATATCTTAAAGCCGTTTAAGCTTGAGCGAATGAGACAGGCGCTCGAAAAGTACAAGCAATATAAACAAAAAATCGAAGCGAATGATACGCTGTCCCAGGAACAGCTCGATGCGATCCTGAATATTCCGCAGCAGGCCGTACAGGATCTGCCGAAAGGGTTGAATCACTTCACGATGAATGAAGTCACTGCTTTTTTGAAACAGCAAACCGCATCCCTTTCTGCTGAAGAGGTCGCCAAGGCGCTCGGCATCGCCAGAGTGACAGCCAGACGATATCTTGATTACTTAGAAAAAACCGGGATCATCAAATTGGACGTTCAATACGGCGGAGTCGGCCGGCCGGTCAACCGCTACGTGTTAAAAGGATAAACCTGAGACCAAAAAGACCAAAATGTCCGTTATGATCATAAACTTCCCCAGACGTTATGAAAACGCTATCATTCTAGTAAGAAAGACACAAAAGGCGAATAGGACAGGGGGATGAAGGAGATGAAACTGTTTAAAAATTTAACAGTTCAGGTCATAACCGCGGTCATCATTGGGGTCATTGTCGGGCTGGTCTGGCCGGATGTCGGCAAAGAAATGAAACCGCTTGGCGATACATTTATCAACGCTGTTAAAATGGTGATCGCACCAATCATTTTCTTCACAATCGTTCTCGGGATTGCAAAAATGGGCGATATGAAGAAGGTTGGAAAAGTAGGGGGAAAAGCGTTTATCTATTTCGAGGTTGTCACCACCCTCGCACTCATTATCGGTTTATTTGTCGTCAATATTATGAAGCCGGGTGCGGGTCTTGATTACAGCAAGCTTGAAAAGGGAGATGTATCACAATACACGCAAAATGGCGGTCAGGGAATCGACTGGATTGAATTTGTTACACACATTGTTCCATCCAACATGGTTGATGCCTTCGCAAAAGGGGACATTTTGCAGGTCTTATTCTTTTCTATTCTTTTCGGAGTGGGTCTTGCGGCATTAGGCGAAAAAGGGAAAAGCGTCATTGATTTCTTCGACAAGGTTTCTCACGTTTTTTTCAAAATTATCGGCTACATTATGCGTGCCGCGCCAATCGGGGCATTCGGGGCGATGGCGTATACAATCGGACACTTCGGGCTCGATTCCATCAAACCGCTGGCAAGCTTAATGATGTCTGTTTATATTACGATGTTCCTGTTCGTATTTGTTGCTTTAAATATCATCTGCAAGCTTTACGGATTCAGCCTGTGGAATTACCTTCGCTTCATTAAGGATGAGCTTCTGATCGTGCTTGGCACAAGCTCTTCCGAATCGGTGCTTCCGCGTATGATGGATAAAATGGAGCGCTACGGCTGTTCCAAATCAGTTGTTGGGCTTGTTATTCCGACGGGCTATTCGTTTAACCTCGACGGCACATCCATTTATTTATCTATGGCGACTGTCTTTTTGGCACAGGTGTTTGGAGTAGACCTCAGCATCGGCCAGCAAATTACGATTATCCTCGTTCTGATGCTGACATCGAAGGGAGCGGCAGGTGTGACGGGAAGCGGATTTATCGTCCTTGCCTCAACGCTGTCAGCGCTACAGGTCATTCCGCTGGAGGGGCTTGCACTCCTGCTCGGGGTCGACCGTTTCATGAGTGAAGGAAGAGCCATTGTGAACCTGATCGGAAACGGAATCGCCACGATCATTGTTGCCAAAAGCGAAAATGAATTTGATGAAGCAAAAAGCGTAGAGGCTGTTGAAGGCATGAAAAAAATGAAAACAGCAGTCTGAAAAAAAAACGGTCCATCCATGGGCCGTTTTTTTAATTGTTTAAGAATTATTAAGGTAAGGACAGAGACCTCAGCATTTTTTTGTTATATAATTTACAAATGGATACTATATTGAATGAAGGACGTTTGTCCTAACAGGAGTGTATAAATGGCCGCTTTAGTTAAATTTTTTCAGCACCCGGGAGTAAGGCGTTTCTCCATCTTTGTCGTGTTAACTGGTGTGTTATATCTATTTAAGAGCATGATCAACTTAATATTGCTTACCTTCATTTTCACATTTCTAATGGATCGTTTGGAGCTTGTCGTGCGGCAGTTTGTAAGCCAGTTCTTCCGCGTGAGCCAGCGGGTTGTCATTACGTTTCTTTACATGTTGCTGGCTGTGCTGCTTACAGTCGGGGGCTTTGTGTTTTATCCGGTCGTCGCGGCACAGATCCAGCAGCTGGTAAAGCAGATTAAACATATTGCGTATCATCCTGACAGCATCCCTTTCTTTGATGAGATCACCAGTGTCTTCGGAGATATTAACATCAGTTCATATGTCAAAGAGGGCTTCAATGTAGTGTATACGTATCTGGCCGATATCAGCACATTCGGCTTGCAGGTCGTGATGGCGCTCATTCTCAGCATGTTTTTCTTATTTGAGAAAAAACGGCTTTCTGAATTCATGGCGAAATTTAAAACGAGCAAACTGAGGGTCTTTTATGAGGAGATTGCTTTTTTTGGAAGCAAATTTGCAAGAACGTTCGGCAAGGTGCTCGAGGCTCAATTTATCATTGCGCTCGTCAACTGTATTCTGACGTTTATCGCGCTTTGGATTATGCATTTTCCGCAGCTGTTTGGGCTTTCGATTATGGTGTTCTTCCTTGGGTTGATCCCTGTAGCAGGCGTCGTCATTTCCCTGATTCCGCTCAGCATTATCGCCTACAGCACTGGCGGCGGAATGTATGTGCTCTACATTGTCCTTGTCATATTCGCCATTCATGCGATCGAAACCTATTTCTTAAATCCGAAGCTGATGTCGGCGAAAACAGAGCTGCCAATCTTTTTCACCTTCACAGTACTCATTTTCTCTGAACACTTCTTCGGCATTTGGGGTTTAATTATCGGGATTCCGATCTTTGTGTTTCTCCTTGATATTCTGGATGTCACCAACAAGGAAGATAGGTCTAAAGGACCCCGAGAGAATAGCGATAAAAAGTAGTTTAAAATCGAATAATGAGTGTGCCTCGATCTGCCGGCCTGCCTGTTCAGGGCATGAGATTAAGATTCGGAATCGGCGCTTGATATTGCTTCGCACAGTGGTGAACACAACAGGTGACAATGCCTGTCATCAGTACAGAAACTGAAAAGAACAAACAGTCGGAGCAAACGCTCATCATCGGTTTAACCAAACATTTGGAAGCAACAAATGCTATAATACAAACAGTGCCTAATGTTAGGCACTGTTTATTTTTTGTCGAAAAAGGAGGAAGGCTTTATGGCTGAGCCGATTTTACATATTGAAGGCCTCGATAAAAAGATTGGGTCTAAACAGATTTTAAAACAGATCAGCATGGACGTCATGGAGGGTGAAATCATCGGCCTTCTCGGTCCAAATGGTTCCGGGAAAACAACACTCATCCGTATCATCGTCGGGCTGCTGAAACAAAACAGCGGAAGCGTGACAATCAGCGGATTCCAGCATGATACAGAGTTTGAAAAAGCGATGGAAGCGGTTGGAGCAATTGTTGAGAACCCTGAGTTCTATCCGTACCTGACAGGCTGGGAAAACCTCAAGCACTTTGCGAATATGCACAAAAAAATAGCGGATGAACGGCTTGATGAAGTGGTAGAACGTGTCGGGCTGACGTCAGCGATTCATGATAAGGTGAAAACCTATTCCCTTGGGATGCGCCAGCGTCTGGGAATCGCCCAGGCAATTCTTCACCGGCCGAAGCTTCTCATTCTAGATGAACCGACAAACGGACTCGATCCTGCGGGGATGAAGGATTTTCGCAATCATGTTAAGGAACTCGCAGAAATGGAAGGAACAGCTGTCCTGTTCGCCACTCATTTATTGCGCGAGGTTGAAGACTTGTGCGACCGTGTCATCATCATTCAAAAAGGTGAGATCAAAGCGGAAGTCAGCTTACAAGGAACTGATCAAACCACAGAAAAAGCAATTATAGAAGTGCAGCCGCAAGAAAAAGCGCTCAATTGGCTTACAGGCAATCAATATCAAGCTGAGAGCCAAGACGGGACGATTGTAGTTGAGGTGGCAAAAGAAAACATACCGGAGCTGAACCGATCACTTGTCGGACAAGATCTGAATGTATTTTCCATTACGCCTTACACGCAGTCACTGGAAGACGAATTTATAAAAGCGACAACAGCTCATCAAGAGGAGGGAGAAGAGCTTGTCTAAATTAATTTGGAATGAACATATGAAACTTTTTAATCGGAAGGTCACTTTGGTTTCTCTTATCCTGATGGCTGTCTTTCAATTCTTCATGGCATTGATCATTAAACGGATTGTCATCAGTGCCGGAACAGATGAAAACTTCATCGGCTATTTATCGTATACACCGAGCCTGAACATTTTGCTGCAGGCTTTAACGATCGTAATTGCAGCAACAATTGTTTCGATGGAATTTGATAAAAAGACGATCAAATTTTTGCTCATTCGTCCGGTTAAACGCCAAAAGGTCTTTTGGTCAAAATTAATCACAGTCGTGATGGTAAGCTTCTATTTGTATCTGGCATACTACATTCTGGCATTATTATTCGGTCTCGTGTTTTTTGGCACATCGGTGACTGCGGAATCAAAGACATTGCTGGTCAACACCTTGGCGCTGATCGGGTCAAACTGGCTTGAAGCTGTAATGATGGGATTATTCGGGCTGCTTTGTTCTTCGCTGTTCCGCAACAGCGCGGTAGCAGTTGTTGTTTCTTTTGTCGTTTTATACGGAGCGAGTACACTTGTTCAGCTCATGAAGTTGTTTGAAAACAAGTGGGGCAGCTTTTTGCTTTTTGCGAACACTGACTTTACGCAATACAGAAGCGGAGAGACAGCGTTGTTTTCAGGCATGACGCCATTGTTTTCAATTGGAATTCTCATCATACATGCCATATTCTTCATCGTTGTTGGCTGGTGGTGCTTCTGTAAACGGGATGTTCGGGTCTAAAGGCAAGGAATGACATTTTTGTGAAAAAGCTCACGTAAATCAATATCATTTGATATTTTGGTTTATACTAAAGGTACTGACGGAGGTGTCTCGATTGAGGAACTTTATTACCGCTTTACCGATCGTATTGCTGCTTGGATTCTCATTTGTGTCATTCATGTTTCAGTTTGAACATCTTGTTTATTTCAGGCTCGCGCTTGGGTTGTTTTCTCTCGTGGGACTGTACATGATATATAAAATGAAGAAGGGCATCCGCTATTTTATCATCTATCTGTATGCCAGCTGGATTGTGTTGGCCGCAGTGACCGCTTTTGAAGAGCCGATTTTCTCAAGCTTTTTCTTTGGCGGCCTGGTGATGACGATGGGTTACCTGACATATATGCTGATTTATCTCGGCATGAAACAAGACCGGGATGCAAATCCTGTGTAATCGCGCTGTTCCCTTGGGGAACGGCGTGTTTTTTTATACTGGACAAAAAGATTAACAGTTGCGGAAAAATGGCAGGAAATCTATAATACATATTAAATTTATCGGAATTAAAACTTGGGGGGCTGCCGGATGTCATTATTTATACAAAACGATCAACAGCGGCAATGGATGGAGAAAATCGGACGGATTGCGGATGAATTTCAGCAAACAGCTGCTGAAGATGACGAACAGGGACGTTTTCCTGCAGAGAAAATACAAAAACTGCGTGATGCTGGGTATACAGCATTAACATTGCCGGCATCTCATGGCGGAGGGGGCATTTCTGTTTACGATATGCTCCTGTTTCAAGAACGGCTTGCACGGGGAGATGCTCCGACGGCTCTTAGCATCGGCTGGCATTTGAGCGTGATCGGGGAGCTTGGAGAAGGCAACAGCTGGGATGAAGACGTATTTGCATTTGTTGCCAAGGAAGTCCAAAACGGAGCTGTCATTAACAGGGCGGCGACTGAAGCGAAAACCGGAAGCCCGACAAGAGGAGGGCGTCCCGGTACACACGCCGTCAAAAAGGATGGCAAATGGGCAGTGAACGGGAGAAAAACCTTTACGACGATGTCACAAGCTCTGGATTATTTTTTAGTAACCGCATGGATTGAGGACAAACAAACAACAGGCGTGTTTCTCATTCATAAAGATGATCCCGGCTTGTCGATTGAAGAAACGTGGGATATGATGGCGATGCGGGCGACTGGGAGCCATGACCTTGTACTGAACGAAGTCATGCTTGATGAGAATAAGCTGGTGGAACTGCTTCAAGGGCCTCGTGGAGCTAAGCCGAATGGCTGGCTGCTTCACATTCCTGCGATTTATCTTGGTGTGGCTCAAGCTGCTCGTGACTATGCAGTGCAATTTGCATCTGAGTATTCTCCAAACAGCTTGAATGGACCGATCAAGAATGTCCCGGCCGTACAGCAAAGAACAGGCGAAATGGAGCTTGAACTGCTCAATGCCAGACACTTTCTTTTCCATATCGCTCAATTGTATGACGATCCGGTGCGGCGTCCACACTTGACCAGCGAGCTCGGTGCGGCGAAACATATCGTCACAAACGCTGCGCTGTCTGTTGTTGATAAAGCGATGAGAATTGTCGGGGCCAAAAGCCTGGAACGAACCAACCCGCTTCAGCGCTATTACCGTGATGTGCGCGCCGGTCTTCACAACCCGCCGATGGATGACGCCGTGATACACAAGCTGGCAGCTGAAGCGTTTGAGTCATAAAAAAAGAGCCTAGCCGGCTCTTTTTATGTATTGTTTTGCTCCTGCAGATTTTTTTGATGCTTGCGGTCAATTCTGTCATAAATAACGTTCATCAGCTTTGGATTGCCCATAATCGCCTCTTTGTTTTCCTGGATCAGCTGTTGGTAAGTTTTCACTTTACGCTTCGGCATGCTCCGGCGCCCTCCTGACATGTTTGTATTCACTTTCTAACTCCGTCAGCGACAATTCATACAGATGTCGCTTTGACTTTTTGTATATACCATTCTGTATTAACAGATGAATGAGCTGTTTTTTTCTGATTTCTGCAGACTGAGGTGTCATTGTGTCACCAACCTCCAATCAAACGATATTGATAATCATTATCAATTAACTTCAGTATACAATGTCCGCAATCGCCTGTAAAGGTGAAAACAGTCCTATTCTTTCGCCAATTTACAAACATTCAACAAATCGACAAAAAGTTTCCCGGGCAATAATTTGCTGTCGAAATATTCCGCTTCATTGAACGCACCCTGCTATTTTTCATGTTTTGAACCATACTATGTAATAGAATGGAGGCTGGTATTCAATGGAGCGGACAGAAAATCTGAAAAAGGGAGAAAAAGGGGCGCTCCTCAATATTTTTGCATATGTCATTCTTGCTGTTGTAAAGCTAGTCATCGGGATTCTATATCATTCTGAAGCGCTGAGAGCAGACGGGTTAAATAATGGAACAGATATTGTTGCGTCAGTAGCAGTGCTGATAGGATTGCGGATTTCTCAAAGACCGGCTGACAGCGATCATCCATACGGCCATTATCGGGCTGAAACAATTTCGTCTCTTGTTGCGTCTTTTATTATGATGGCAGTCGGCATTGAAGTGTTAATCGGCGGAGGAAAAGCGATTGCGGGCGGCACAACGGAAACGCCAAATCTTATCGCGGCATGGACGGCGTTAGGCAGTGCTGTGTTTATGTATGTCATCTATTTATATAACAAAAGGCTGGCAGCATCCATTAAAAGCTCTGCCCTGATGGCAGCGGCAAAGGACAGCAGGTCAGACGCTTTTGTAAGCGCAGGCGCGTTTATCGGTGTTTTTTCGTCCCAGCTGAAGCTGCCGTGGATTGATCCGGTAACGGCTTTTATCATCGGCATCATCATTTGCAAAACAGCGTGGGATATCTTTAAAGACGCTTCACATTCCTTAACAGACGGCTTCCATTTAAAAGATCTTGAGCCTTACAAACAGACCGTCGGCAGGATCGAAAATGTGCATCGCCTAAAGGATGTGAAAGCGAGGTATTTAGGCAGTACAGTTCATATCGAGATGGTCATTACGGTTGATCCGAAGCTTACAGTAGAAGAAGGCCATGGAGTGGCGGATGAAGTAGAAGACAAAATAAAACATGAACACGATGTCACTCATGTTCATGTTCATGTAGAGCCTGACGACATAAAATAAGGCTGTTTAACGAATTAGCTTATATGTTCAGATAAAAATTCAGTCACTTCTTCAGGCGTTTTGGCATTGGCGCTGTGAAGGTGAGCTGTTTTTTCACCGTTCTTGAAAATAAGCAGGCTGGGAATGCCCATTACTTGGTATTTTTCAGCCAGGTCAGGAAGCTCGTCCTTATTCAGCTCATACCAATCGTTTTGATTGTATTCTTCCAAAATATCGCCGATGAACATATTCATGCGTGTGCAGTCTGGGCACCAATCAGCATAAAACTTTACAATGATTTCTTTATCGGATTGAATCAGTTCATTAAATTGTTCGTTTGTTGTGATTTTTTTCATATGTCACATCTCCTTTTCAATGCCATTTTAATATAAAATAAAAAGGAATTACATACAAATGCATTCAACATCAGCATGCCCAAAAATAATTAGATCATTTTCCGGTGAAAATGATAAGATAGTAAAGATGAATTGTAGTGGGGGGAGTATCCATTGAAAACAAGTCTAGGATTAGTGTACGGAGGAAAGTCGGCAGAACATAATGTTTCCCTGCAGACGGCTCTGGCTGTAATCAAAGCGCTAAATACTGAGAAGTTTGATATACATCCGATTTATATAACAGAAAAAGGCGAATGGGTAAGAGGCGCTCGTTTAACTGAGCCTGTTTCAAATGTGAAAATGCTTCAATTTGAGCAAGGAGGCAGTGCTTTTTCTCCAGCTGCCCTGAACCAGGAGATGTTTCCGCAGGAAGCGTCACAGCAAAATGAAGCCATCGACGTCGTATTCCCGCTCCTCCACGGACCGAACGGAGAAGACGGTACGATCCAGGGAATGCTCGAGCTGTTGAACATTCCTTATGTCGGCAACGGAGTGCTTGCTTCCTCAGCCGGCATGGATAAAGTTGTCATGAAACATTTATTTGCTCAGGCCGGCCTTGCTCAGGCTAAATACGCAGCTTTCCTTAAGAAAGACTGGACTCGTTCTCCGAAAGAAAGCTGTGAGCAGGTTGAACAGGAATTAGGCTACCCTTGCTTCGTAAAACCGGCGAACCTCGGCTCAAGTGTCGGAATCAGCAAATGCCGAAACCGTGAAGAACTGCAAAAAGCGTTTGAGCTTGCTTTCCAATATGACCGCAAAGTCGTCGTCGAAGAAGGCATTAACGGCCGCGAGATCGAAATCGGCGTTCTTGGAAATGACGATCCTAAATGCTCTGTTGTGGGGGAAATCGCACCGAAGACGGATTTCTACGATTACAAAGCGAAATATGAGGATGGAGATACTGATCTGATGATTCCGGCGATTGTGACTGATGAGGAATACGCAACAATCAGTGATATGGCGATCAAAGCATTTAAAGCGATCGACGGTTCAGGACTCGTCAGAGCGGACTTTTTCCTGACAGCTGACGGCGAAGTTCTGATCAATGAAGTCAACACAATGCCTGGCTTTACACCTTTCAGCATGTTCCCGCTGCTCTGGAAAGAAGCCGGAGTGGAATATGCTGACCTGATTGAACAGCTTGTGGAGCTTGCAAAAGAACGCCACGCTGAAAAACAATTGATTAAGCATACATTCTAATGAAGAAGGACACTGCCGGTAAAAGGGCAGTGTTTTTTCCCGTATATACAAAAGAAAGAGAGGGACCTTACTTGATTAAGCGAACAGTAAAAAACATTGCCAAAATGGTTAATGGCACACTAACAAATCCGCAATATGAACAAACAGTCATTCATGGAGTGGCAACCGATACAAGAAAACTGGAACAACATCAGCTCTTCATTCCGCTGAAAGGGGAACGTTTTGACGGCCACACTTTTGTGGAGCAGGCTTTTGAAGCTGGTGTAGCGGCTGTTCTTTGGGATCGGTCAGAACCAAATCCGCCCGAGAATCACGCCGTCATTTTAGTGGACGATACCCTTACTGCACTTCAGCAGCTTGCAAAAGCCTATTTGCAGGAGCTTGGCACGCGTGTCATCGGAGTAACCGGAAGCAATGGCAAAACGACAACAAAAGATATGATTCACGCCGTACTGGGGACCCAGTACCGTGTCCACAAAACTGGAGGAAACTTCAATAATCATATCGGTTTGCCGCTGACGGTTTTAGCGATGCCTGAAAATACGGAGATCGCCGTATTGGAGATGGGAATGAGCGCCAAAGGAGAAATTGACCTCTTGAGCCGACTGGCAAACCCGGATGCGGCAGTGATTACGAATATCGGCGAATCGCATATGCAAGACCTTGGCTCTAGAGAGGGCATCGCGGAGGCGAAGCTTGAAATCATTAACGGGCTTAAAGAAGACGGAGTGCTGATTTATATCGGGGACGAACCGCTTCTTCAAAATGCATACAGCTGCCAGACGAAAACGTACGGTACGGGAGCGCATAATGATTATCAGCTTCAGGATGTCAGCCAGAGTGAGGAAGGAACCCATTTTACAATCAAAGGGATAAAAAACACGTTTTTTATTCCGATACTCGGCAAGCACAATGTGATGAACGCCATGGCAGCGATTGCTGCAGGAGCTTATTTTGGCATCACGCCTGAGGGTGCGGCAAAAGGACTGAGCGGCCTAAAGGTAACCGGGATGAGACTTGAACTCATCAAAACAGACAGCGGCCTTTCGATAATCAATGACGCTTATAATGCGAGCCCGACTTCCATGAAAGCTGCAATTCAATTGACAGAAAGCCTCGAAGGCTACGGCAAAAAAATGCTCGTGCTCGGTGATATGCTTGAACTCGGCGATCTTGAAGAAACGTTCCATAAAGAGTGCGGCGCTGTGATCAGCCCTGATAAAATTGACCGCGTCTTTACGTACGGAAAACTGGGAGCTTTTATCGCGGAAGGCGCCCTGAAACACTTTGAGAAAGACCGCGTCAGCCATTACACTGAGAAAAAAGATCTCCTCCAAGCTGTGAAGGAAAACGCATCAAAAGGCGATTTGATTTTATTCAAAGCGTCCAGAGGTATGAAGCTTGAAGAAATCGTTAAAGATTTAATAGAGAGCCCGCTTTCATAAGAAAATATTTTGCGAAAAAACGCATATTGCATCATAAAATAACATGATATGCAAACACTAATGTATGCCGGCCGAAAATTATGTATATCTGGCTGGCTGCGGCTATGATACAATATATATAGGTTATTTCGCGATACGAACATATTCGTCCGGACTTATCATCGTGACCCGAAGTTCTCCGCCGGATTCTTGGGAGCGGATGGAGCAGCAGCCGGCATATTCGAGATGCCGATCTGCTTCTCATCTTATTGAAAAACAAATAGTGTAATGGTAAGATAAAACTTAAAGTAATTCGGGCTTTGTATACGGATGGATCCTGTCCTTCTTGTCTAAAGGGCAGTTTTATAAGTGGTAAATCACGACATTACTGAAACAGCAATTAGAAGGAGTTTGAATAATTTGACTATAACGTTTCAAGATTTTAATTTAAGTTCTGATCTCATGAAAGCAATTAATCGTATGGGATTTGAAGAAGCAACACCGATTCAGGCACAAACGATACCGCTCGGACTTTCAAATAAAGACGTCATTGGACAAGCGCAAACAGGTACAGGTAAAACAGCTGCGTTTGGTATACCCCTTGTTGAAAAAATTAACCCCGAGTCTCCTAATATTCAAGCAATCGTAATCGCGCCAACCCGTGAATTAGCCATTCAAGTATCTGAAGAATTGTATAAAATCGGACAAGATAAACGTGCGAAGGTTCTTCCTATTTACGGCGGACAGGATATTGGACGGCAAATCCGGGCGTTAAAGAAGAATCCGAATATCATTGTCGGAACACCTGGACGTCTTCTTGACCACATCAATCGCCGCACAATTCGTTTAAACAACGTAAATACCGTTGTAATGGATGAAGCGGATGAAATGCTGAACATGGGATTCATTGACGATATTGAATCTATCCTTTCAAACGTGCCAAGCGAGCATCAGACACTTCTGTTCTCTGCCACAATGCCTGCACCGATCAAACGCATTGCAGAGCGCTTCATGACTGAGCCGGAACACGTAAAAGTAAAAGCGAAAGAAATGACGGTTTCTAACATTCAGCAGTTCTATTTGGAAGTGCAAGAACGCAAAAAATTCGATACACTGACTCGTCTTCTTGACATTCAGTCTCCTGAGCTTGCGATCGTATTCGGACGTACAAAACGCCGTGTCGATGAACTGGCTGAAGCCCTGAACCTTCGCGGATATGCAGCTGAAGGTATTCACGGTGACTTAACGCAGGCGAAACGTATGGTTGCGCTTCGTAAATTTAAAGAAGGCGCAATCGAAGTTCTAGTCGCAACTGATGTTGCCGCTCGCGGACTTGATATCTCAGGTGTTACACACGTATACAACTTCGACGTGCCTCAAGATCCTGAAAGCTACGTTCACCGTATCGGAAGAACGGGCCGTGCAGGAAAAACAGGTATGGCAATGACGTTCATTACACCGCGTGAGAAAAGCATGCTTCGCGCAATTGAACAAACAACAAAACGCAAAATGGACCGCATGAAGGAGCCTACACTTGATGAAGCGTTAGAAGGCCAGCAGCAGGTTACTGTTGAACGTCTTCGCACAACAATCAGTGAAAACAACCTGAACTTCTACATGACAGCGGCAGCTGAGCTGCTTGAAGATCATGATGCAGTAACAGTGGTTGCGGCGGCTATCAAAATGGCTACAAAAGAGCCAGACGACACACCGGTTCGCTTAACAGACGAAGCGCCGATGGTCAGCAAACGCTACAAGAACCAGCGCTCTTCTAAACGCAGAGACGGTCAAGGCGGCGGCTACCGCGGCGGAAAAGGGAAAAGCAACAACCGTTCTTCCTACGATAAAAAGCGTTCAAACGATCGCCGTTCTTCAGGTGACAGACGCCAGAAAAAATCTTACTAATTTGATCGATTCAGAGCCCAAAACATGATGTTTTGGGTTTTTTTATGTTCGCGATTTGTTATTCAGCAAACTTTCAGCTGACGGAAGCCATTTTTCTCTGTATGCTTAAGAATGAAACCTTTCTGTAAAAGAGACGTATAAGTAACGACGAAAAAAAGGGAGGTAGGTATTTTTGAGAGAGCAGCCAAAAAACCAAATCAGTCCAGACGGATTAAAGGTTTGGCGACTTCAAGAGATCATCATATCCGCTGTTTGCTTGCTTATTGTCATTGCAGTTGCAGTGTTAAGCTATTATTTTCATTGGCCGTACTGGATCAGCGGCGTGCTCGGCGCAGTTTGGCTGCTGGGATCGATTGTGACGGTCTTTATCATTCCGAAGGTCCGTCATAAGGTGTGGCGATATGAAGTCCATGAACATGAAATAGATATTCAGTCAGGTATTTTTGTGGTGACACGTGTGATTGTTCCGATGGTCAGAGTTCAGCACGTCGATACGTCACAAGGGCCATTATTAAAAAAATACAACCTGGCAACCGTGAAAATTTCCACGGCCGCGACCGTTCATTCGATCCCCGCTTTAGAGATGGAGGAAGCGGATCGGCTGAGAGACTCCATTTCCCGTCTGGCGAGGGTGACTGACGATGATGTCTGAACCGAAACGCCTGCACCCGGCAGCAGTCATTTTGAATTTATGCCATACCATTATTCAAACGGTAAAAAATATCATTCTGCCATTCTTTTTTGTGTATATTGTCAATTCAAACCATACTGTCCGTTTTTACGGAGCCATTGCGCTCGGTGTGCTATTCATCTGGCTTGTAGCGGCAAGCATTATCAAATGGAGAAGGTTTACCTATCGAATTGAAGATGATGAATTTAGAATCGAAGAAGGCTTATTTGTTACGAAAAAGCGATACATATCGATTGATCGGATTCAAACGATGAATACGAGCGCAGGCCTTGTCCAGCAAATCTTTAAGCTTGTGAAGCTGCAAATTGAAACAGCAGGCGGAGGCAAGGAGGCAGAAGCCGTCCTTTCTGCTATTTCTGTTGAAGAAGCGGAACGCATCAAAGAAGCTGTCTTTAAGAAAAAAGCGCAAAGACGAGAAAATGAACTTGATGAAGAACGGCTTGAAGCTGAAGAGGAGTTGGTTCCGGCCGTTGAGGTGCAAGAGCACTATCGCATGAACGCGAAAGAATTGCTCATGGCCGCTTCTACCTCCGGCGGAATCGGAGTCATTATCTCCGCTGTATTTGCACTTATTTCCCAGCTTGATGAAGTGCTGCCAATGGATTGGTTATTCGATAAGTTTTCCTTCCTTCAGCACGCCAGCATCGGTATTTACGCGGTACTGATTTTTATCGGTTTATTTATCGCCTGGATTTTCAGCATCGCGGGCATGATGTTTAGATACGCGAACTTTCAAATCATAAAAAAAGAGCAGGAACTGGTGATTTCAAGGGGAATTATTGAAAAACATCAAGTCACGATTCCATTGCGAAAAATACAAGCCATTAAAATCAAAGAAAATATCATTCGCCAGCTTTTCGGCTTTGTAACGGTGTCCATCGTCAGCGCAGGAGGCGGCGACCGGGAAAAAGAAGAAGGCGCTTTGACCATTCTCTTTCCAATGATTCATAAAAAAAAGCTTCCGCACATGCTCCGAACATTTACACCGGAATATACGCTGGAAGAAAACTGCCGCCGCCTGCCGCGGCGCGCGTTGAAACGTTATTTGTTCCGTTCTGTCATTTTTTCACTCTTTTTGATCATCCCGTTATGTATCTTCTTTCAGCCATGGGGCTATCTGTCAGTGATCCTGCTGCCGATAGAATTGTTCTTCGGCTATCTCGCGTATAAAGAGGCTGCATGGACGATCAACGGGGACCGTCTTCAGCTGACGTCTAGATTTATAGGCAGAACAACCGCCATTGTACTGAAAAAACGAATGCAGGTCTGCAAGTTCAGCCAATCCTATTTCCAAAAGAAAGGCCGCTTGTATACCATTTCTACTTCGGTGAAATCATCGAGCCATATGGAAGAATTAACGGTGAGGGATGTAGGTGAAGAGGATGCAGCCTTCATTTTAAAGTGGTACTCATATGAAAAAGCGGACGGTTAATACCGCCGCTCCAGCGTGTCGGCAAACCCTCGCATTCGTTGTCAGGACTGCGCTTCGGTGCTCACGAATGAGAACATTCGCTCCGCTCCTATGCTCGTCCTTCCTAGACTTCAAGGGTTTTCAATCACGCTGAAAAGATGACAAAATCCTAAAATGAAAACCATTTTAGGATTTTGTCAACAATCTGAAGCGGCGGTTAATACCGCCGCTCTTTTTTTTGCACGCATAAAAACGAAAGAAGAAACCCGCCGCATAGTCCAAACAGATGGGCCATCATGTTAATATTGGAGTTGATAAACGACATGAGAACGGCAAATGCGAGCAGTGTGATGATCATTTTGGAATGCTCCTGCCCTATTAGCTCATTGCGAAAAAGAACCATAAACAGGTACACGCCGAATAGCCCGAAAATTGCGCCTGAAGCACCGACATGCACGTAATCAAGCGGCTCTGTAACATAAGTGCCGATATTGCCGATGATGCCGGAGCCGGCGTATACAAGAAGAAAACGCGCTTTTCCCAGCATGCGTTCCAAAGCCGGGGCAAATAAAAAGATGGACATGGAATTAAACAGCAGATGTGTGAAACCGGCGTGCAGCAAAATCGGTGTGATCAGCCGCCACCATTCACCGTTTGCGACACCTAGATTATAGCCTGTGACGGTATCCCTCCATAACACGACTGAATGGGCAGGAAGTGAAAAAAACAGCCAGAGAACAGCTTGCAAAGCCAATATAAAGGTGACAACGGGGTAAAGCCTGATAAACGTTTGAAAATTTTCAGTCCGTATAAACATTCCGAGCCCCTTTTCTTCATTTTGGTATATCTATAGTAACACGTTTATGAGACAAACCATTTAAATAGTACGTAGGCAAAGGAGGTTATCATACATGATTTACGGCATTGGGCTGGACATTACCGAGCTTAAACGCATCGCCTCTATGGCTGGGCGCCAGAAAAGGTTTGCCGAGCGGATTTTGACGCGAAGCGAGCTTGACCAATACCATGAGCTTTCAGAGAAAAGAAAAATCGAATTTCTCGCGGGCAGATTCGCGGCAAAAGAAGCTTTCTCGAAAGCATTTGGCACCGGCATTGGGAGGCAGCTCAGCTTTCAGGACATTGAAATTAGGAAAGACCAAAATGGCAAGCCCTATATCATTTGCACGAAACTGATCCAAGCCGCCGTTCACGTATCGATCACTCATACAAAAGAATACGCTGCCGCGCAGGTTGTGATTGAAAGGTTGTCAAGCTAGTCTGCATATTAGGGAAACCCCACTCATATATTTGATAGTGCATTAAGGGAGACAAGTTGTTTGAGGCTTTTATGGTACGCATCTGTTCTGCCTAAACGTGTACCGAGCGTACCGTTAAAGTCAAACAAGCGATTTCTTCCTTTTACATCAATTGAGAAAAAGGGGTTGAAAAAGGTGAGAAAAAGCTTTGTTTTGCTTTTAACGGGACTGCTTGCTGTTCTTATTCTTTCTGCCTGCGGGCAAAAAACACAGCAAGATATTGTGGCCGGGTTAGATGAAAAGGCGAAAGAATACACCTCGTACAAAGCAAAAGCGAAAATGACCATCGAGACAGGGAGTGAGCCTCAAGTATACAATGTGGAAATCTGGCACAAAAAGCCGTCTCTGTACAGGGTTTATTTAGAGAATCCGAAAAAGGACCAAAACCAAGTCATTTTACGAAATGAAAACGGAGTATTCGTTCTCACGCCGTCTTTAAATAAGAGCTTCAGATTTCAAAGCGATTGGCCAAACAACAGCAGCCAGGTTTATCTGTTTGAATCGCTCGTAAAGGATGTTCAAAACGATTCGGATGCAGTTTTCACAGCGAAAGAAAAGAAATACGTATTCGAAACAAAAACAAACTATCAGCATAACAAAATGCTGCCGACGCAAGAAATCACATTTAACAAAAAAGATATGAGCCCGTCATCTGTCAAAGTGATGGATACCGACCGGAAAGTGATGGTCAAAGTAGAATTCAGCAGCTTTGAATTTAATAAACAATTTGATAAAGAATCATTTGATGAAAAGAAAAATATGACCCTTTCTCAAATGGATGTCGCCACAAGCGCGAAGCCTTCCGATACATTTGCGGTCAAAACGCCGCTGGAACTGCCGCTTGGCGTCAAGCTGCTTGAAGAAAAAGATATATCTACTGAAGACGGGAAGCGCATCATCATGACGTACGGAGGAGAAAAATCATTTACGTTAATTCAGGAAAAAGCCCAGATTGCCAAGGCTTCCTCCTCCGTTACGCTGAACGGCGAACCGGTAAATCTCGGCTACACCATCGGCGCCCTGTCGGATGCATCATTGTCATGGACATATGACGGCGTAGATTACCTTCTCTCTTCTAAAGATCTTTCTAAAGAAGAAATGGTAACAGTAGCGAAAAGCATGCAGGGACAATCATCGAAATAACCGCCAAAGGCCAAACATGATTTGGCCTTTTTTTCGTTAGACATCGTTTCCCTTTAGCCTTTAATTTTAGTATGATATGTAAATGATATTGAATAAAAGCTAGGAAGTGTCGTAATGAGCACAAAACCTTTTTACAGAGATACGTGGGCGGAAATTGACTTGTCCGCGATAAAGGAAAATGTCAGCAATATGAAAAAACATATCGGTGAACATGTCCACCTGATGGCAGTTGTGAAAGCAAACGCCTACGGGCATGGTGATGCAGAAACAGCAAAGGCTGCTCTTGACGCAGGTGCCTCATGCTTGGCTGTGGCCATTTTGGATGAAGCGATTTCACTGCGCCAAAAGGGATTGAAGGCGCCTATATTGGTGCTTGGCGCGGTTCCCCCAGAGTATGTGGCAATCGCTGCTGAGTATGACGTGACCTTAACAGGTTATTCTGTTGAATGGCTTCAGGAGGCAGCCCGCCACACGAAAAAAGGTTCTCTTCATTTTCATCTGAAGGTCGATACGGGGATGAACAGGCTTGGTGTAAAAACAGAGGAAGAAGTTCAGAACGTGATGGCCATTCTTGACCGCAACCCTCGTTTAAAGTGCAAAGGGGTATTTACCCATTTTGCGACAGCGGATGAAAAAGAAAGAGGCTATTTCTTAATGCAGTTTGAGCGCTTTAAAGAGCTGATTGCTCCGCTGCCGTTAAAGAATCTGATGGTCCACTGCGCGAACAGCGCCGCCGGGCTCCGGCTGAAAAAAGGCTTTTTTAATGCAGTCAGATTCGGCATCGGCATGTATGGCCTTCGCCCGTCTGCTGACATTTCGGACGAGATACCGTTTCAGCTGCGTCCGGCATTTACCCTGCATTCGACGCTGTCACATGTCAAACTGATCAGAAAAGGCGAGAGCGTCAGCTACGGAGCCGAGTACACAGCAAAAAAAGATACATGGATCGGGACGGTGCCTGTAGGCTATGCGGACGGCTGGCTCCGAAAATTGAAAGGGACCGACATCCTTGTGAAGGGAAAACGCCTGAAAATTGCCGGCCGAATTTGCATGGACCAATTTATGGTGGAGCTGGATCAGGAATATCCGCCGGGCACAAAAGTCACATTAATAGGCCGGCAGGGGGATGAATATATTTCCATGGATGAGATTGCAGGAAGGCTCGAAACCATTAACTATGAGGTGGCCTGTACAATAAGTTCCCGTGTTCCCCGTATGTTTTTGGAAAATGGGAGTATAATGGAAGTAAGAAATCCTTTATTGCAGGTAAATACAAGCAATTAACTTACCTAAATGGAGAATTCATAAAACAGCTTTGCTTGAAGAGTGAATAATGGTATCATTATCACTGGATGGATAAAAGAGTCGTATCCGTAAGTTTGGTGGAGGTGTATGTTTTTTGTCTGAATCCAGCGCAAGAACCGAAATGAAAATCAGCTTGCCCGAAAACCTAGTAGCTGAATTGGATGGTGTAGCGATGCGGGAGAAACGAAGCAGAAACGAACTGATATCACAAGCAGTGAGAGCGTATGTCAGCGAACGAACAACTCGTCACAACCGTGATTTGATGAGACGCGGCTATATGGAAATGGCGAAAATCAACCTGAATATTTCTTCTGAGGCTCACTTTGCGGAGTGCGAGGCTGAAACGACAGTTGAGCGCTTAGTCAGCGGAGGATAATCATTTGATTGTGAAACGCGGCGATGTTTATTTTGCTGATTTATCTCCTGTTGTTGGCTCAGAGCAAGGCGGGGTGCGCCCGGTTTTAGTGATCCAAAATGACATCGGAAATCGCTTCAGCCCAACTGCTATTGTTGCAGCCATAACAGCACAAATACAGAAAGCGAAATTACCAACCCACGTCGAAATCGATGCAAAACGCTACGGTTTTGAAAGAGATTCCGTTATTTTGCTGGAGCAAATTCGGACGATTGACAAGCAAAGGTTAACGGATAAGATTACTCATCTGGATGATGAAATGATGGATAAGGTTGATGAAGCCTTACAAATCAGTTTGGCACTCATTGATTTTTAGACATATTTGCAGGTTGCTCAAATAGAGCAACTTTTTTTGTTTTCAAAAAACATAAACGATATAATAGTGAAATAACGAAAAAATATGTTGTTTTTTATTGGGAGGTAAGCGAATTTGATGTCGAACCAGACTGTATACCAGTTCATTGCCGAAAATCAAAATGAACTGCTCCAACTGTGGACTGACACACTAAAAGAATTAAGCGAGCAAGAATCCTATCAGCTGACTGACCAAGTGTATGAAAATATATCTAAAGAATATATCGACATTCTGCTGCTGTCTGTTAAGGACGAAAATGCTGCTGAAAGCCAAATCAGCGAACTGGCGCTTCGAGCGGTCCAAATCGGACTGTCTATGAAGTTTTTGGCTACTGCGTTTGCTGAATTCTGGAAGCGTCTCTACACGAAAATGAATGATAAGAGATTGCCAGATCAAGAGAGCACGGAATTAATCTGGCAGATTGACCGCTTTTTCAGCCCGATTAACACAGAAATTTTTAATCAATACTCAATCTCATGGGAAAAAACAGTATCTCTGCAAAAAATCGCGCTGCAAGAGCTGTCTGCGCCGCTTATCCCGGTGTTTGAAAATATCACTGTGATGCCTCTTGTCGGAACAATTGATACCGAACGCGCGAAACGAATTATGGAAAACCTTCTTAATGGCGTCGTCAAACACCGTTCCCAAGTCGTGCTGATTGACATTACAGGTGTCCCTGTCGTCGATACGATGGTTGCCCATCATATTATTCAGGCATCAGAAGCTGTAAGGCTTGTCGGAGCAAAATGCCTGCTGGCCGGAATCCGCCCGGAAATTGCTCAAACCATCGTCAATTTGGGGATTGATTTATCCCAAGTTATAACTAAGAATACCCTGCAAAAAGGAATTCAAACAGCATTGGAAATGACGGATCGAAAAATCGTTTCATTGGGGGAATAACATTTTGAGACATCCGAAAATCCCGATCTTGAAACTGTATAATTGCTTATTAGTGTCCATTCAGTGGGAACTTGATGACCAAACAGCATTAACCTTTCAAGAAGACTTATTAAATAAAATATACGAAACAGGTGCTAACGGAGTCGTCATTGACCTGACATCTGTGGATATGATTGATTCATTTATCGCGAAAGTGCTGGGCGACGTCATTACAATGTCTAAGTTAATGGGGGCTAAAGTCGTCTTGACCGGCATTCAGCCTGCTGTGGCAGTGACGCTGATTGAACTTGGAATCGCACTTGAGGAAATCGAAACTGCGCTCGACTTAGAGCAGGGGCTTGAGACATTGAAGCGGGAATTGGGGGAATAGCGAATGAACGACCAATCCTGTGTAAGAATCATGACAGAATGGGATATTGTGGCCGCCAGACAGCTGGGACGAAACGTTGCGAAAGAACTGGGTTTCGGCACGGTAGACCAGGCTAGAATTACAACGGCTATTTCAGAATTAGCCAGGAATATTTATTTATATGCCGGCAAAGGGCAGATTGGAATTGAACAGGTCGCAGACAGAGGAAAAAAAGGCCTGAAAATTATAGCGGAAGACCAAGGGCCGGGAATTCCTGATATCCGAAAAGTCATGGAAGACGGGTTTTCAACGTCTGGAGGACTTGGTGCGGGACTTCCCGGGGTCAAAAGGCTGATGGATGAATTCAGCTTAAATTCCGTAGCGGGGGAAGGAACAGAGATACAAGCCATCAAATGGCTTCGGTAGGAGGTAAGAACGTGGATTTTAGGGAGGTTATTGAGCAGCGGTATCATCAGCTGCTTAGTCGATATATAGCCGAATTAACAGAAACATCTTTATATCAAGCCCAAAAATTCAGCCGAAAAACAATCGAGCACCAAATTCCTCCGGAAGAAATCATCAGCGTTCACAGAAAAGTGCTGAAGGAGCTGTATCCAAGTCTCCCGGAAGATGTGTTTCATTCGCTGGATTTTTTAATAGAAGTCATGATTGGCTATGGAATGGCTTATCAGGAGCATCAAACCCTTAGAGGGATACAGCAGGAAATCAAATCAGAAATTGAAATCGCGGCAAATGTCCAGCAGACGCTTCTCGGAACTAAAGTTCCTCAGGAGGAAGCGCTGGATATCGGCGCCATCAGTGTTCCCGCTAAACAGATGAGCGGTGATTACTACCACTTTGTCAAAGACAAGGAATCCATCAATATCGCAATCGCGGACGTGATCGGAAAAGGCATTCCAGCGGCTTTATGCATGTCCATGATTAAATACGCAATGGACTCTTTGCCGGAAACGGGCATACACCCTTCTCAAGTGCTGAAAAATTTGAATCGTGTTGTTGAACAAAACGTTGATGCCAGTATGTTTATTACGATGTTTTATGCGAATTACAATATGGACAAGCATCAATTTACATATGCTTCAGCGGGACATGAACCGGGATTCTATTATTCTCAAAAAGACAACACGTTTTACGATTTAGAGGCCAAAGGACTCGTTCTCGGCATCTCGCAGGACTATGACTACAAACAATTCGATCAGCATCTGGAAAAGGGCGATATGATTGTTTTATTTTCTGACGGCGTCACAGAATGCAGAACGGAAAACGGTTTCTTGGAGCGTCCTGATCTGCAGAAGCTCATTGAGGAACATATGTGTTCCTCCGCGCAGGAAATGGTCAAAAACATTTATGACAGCCTCCTCAAATTGCAGGATTTTCAGCTTCACGATGATTTTACGTTAATTGTTTTGCGGAGAAAGGTTTAACGTCTGTCAGACGAGGGTATAAAGCAACTAGTGATTTGAAGGAAAATTTGAGGTGATACGAATGAATATAAATGTTGATGTGAAGCAAAACGTGAATGATATACAAGTAAACATTGCAGGAGAAATTGATGTATACTCAGCCCCGGTGCTTAGAGAGAAGCTCGTTCCTCTGGCAGAACAAGGAGCTGACTTAAGAATTTGCCTGAAAGATGTCAGCTACATGGACAGTACCGGATTGGGCGTTTTTGTAGGGACCTTTAAAATGGTGAAAAAACAAGGCGGTTCGCTGAAACTTGAAAATCTATCTGAACGGCTGATCCGACTGTTTGACATTACAGGCTTGAAGGACATCATTGATATTTCTGCAAAGTCAGAAGGTGGAGTGCAATGAAGAATAATGCTGATTACATCGAAATGAAAGTGCCGGCCCAACCTGAATATGTGGGAATTATAAGACTGACGCTGTCAGGGGTCGCAAGCAGAATGGGCTATACGTACGATGAAATTGAAGACTTGAAAATCGCAGTCAGTGAGGCGTGCACAAATGCGGTTCAGCACGCTTACAAAGAAGATAAAAATGGGGAAGTGTCAATACGATTCGGTGTGTTTGAAGACCGTTTAGAGGTTATTGTGGCGGATGAAGGAGACAGCTTTGACTTTGATCAAAAGCAGCAGGATCTAGGGCCGTACACACCTTCGCACACAGTTGATCAATTATCAGAAGGAGGGCTCGGTCTATATTTAATGGAAACGCTCATGGATGAAGTCAGAGTGCAAAACCACTCCGGCGTCACCGTAGCGATGACAAAGTATTTAAATGGGGAGCGAGTTGATCATGACACAACCATCAAAAACTACGAAACTAACTAAAGATGAAGTCGATCGGCTCATAAGCGATTACCAAACAAAGCAAGATGAACAAGCGCAGGAAACGCTTGTGCGGGTGTATACAAATCTGGTTGACATGCTTGCGAAAAAATACTCAAAAGGCAAAAGCTTCCACGAGGATCTCCGCCAGGTCGGCATGATCGGGCTGCTAGGCGCGATTAAGCGATACGATCCTGTTGTCGGCAAATCGTTTGAAGCTTTTGCAATCCCGACAATCATCGGTGAAATTAAACGTTTCCTCAGAGATAAAACATGGAGCGTTCATGTGCCGAGACGAATTAAAGAACTGGGTCCAAGAATCAAAATGGCGGTTGATCAGCTGACCACTGAAACACAAAGATCGCCGAAAGTCGAAGAGATTGCCGAATTCCTCGATGTTTCTGAAGAAGAGGTTCTTGAAACGATGGAAATGGGCAAAAGCTATCAAGCCTTATCCGTTGACCACAGCATTGAAGCGGATTCGGACGGAAGCACCGTCACGATTCTTGATATCGTCGGATCACAGGAGGACGGATATGAGCGGGTCAACCAGCAATTGATGCTGCAAAGCGTGCTTCATGTCCTTTCAGACCGTGAGAAACAAATCATAGACCTTACGTATATTCAAAACAAAAGCCAAAAAGAAACTGGGGACATTCTCGGTATATCTCAAATGCACGTCTCGCGCTTGCAACGCAAAGCTGTGAAGAAGCTCAGAGAGGCCTTGATTGAAGATCCCTCGATGGAGTTAATGTAATGATCCAGGTTGAAGAAAACGAGCATATTCAAACTCTAGTATATCAACTGAATAAAGAAGGGAAATCGATTTGCGGTGACAGTTTTTTTATGAAAGCTGATGATAAGGAGTTAATTTGCGCGGTTGCTGACGGACTGGGAAGTGGATCACTTGCTAATGAATCCTCTGCAGCCATCAAAGACTTAGTGGAAAACTATGCGAGTGAAGACGTAGAAAGCATTATCGAACGCTGTAATCAGGCGATGAAAAACAAAAGAGGCGCTACAGCATCTATCCTGAAAATCAATTTTGAGCAAAGGCAGTTTACGTACTGCTCTGTCGGAAATGTACGGTTTATTCTGCATTCCCCGTCTGGTGAAAGCTTTTATCCTCTGCCGATTTCGGGCTATTTATCAGGCAAGCCGCAAAAATACAAAACGCACACCGCCACCTATGAAAAGGGTTCAAAGTTCATTATACATACAGATGGACTCAACGTACCTGATATCCGCTCCCATTTGAAAAAAGGCCAATCGGTAGAAGAAATATCGAATTCGCTGAAAATGTATACGACATCGAGAAAAGATGACCTGACCTATATTCTCGGACAGCTGTCCTAGAGAATAAGAACAAGAAGAAGCCGGAATGCCGGCTTCTTTTTTTTGCGGTTGACTATTAATAAGTGCGCTTATTATAATTAATAAGTGAACTTATCATTCTGGGAGCTTATGGGATGTGGAATTATGAATACACAGCGATAGCTGATGTGGATGTGGGAAAACCTGGAACTGTTATCAGGAAACAGAAACAATGGATCAATGGGAGACGGGTATTGCATCAGATTCTTTGAAAGGACAATTTCAAAATGGAACGGAAGGAACATTGCTTCTGCAAGGAAAAACAATTCTCTTATGGCTTGAGCATGTGGAGAAACATCGGGCGTTTTCTGTCATGGTCAACATGCCCGCATAGCAATGTAATAATGGAGTTTTTTCACGTGCTTCAAAAGCAAAAAGAAGATTTGTGTATCACATATGGAATTGTATTAGAAGGCGCTGAAGCAAAAAAGTGGGGAGAAATCATTGGGACTGAACTGTCTAAAGACATGCCGACGGCTGTCAGCAGGCTTGTCCATCTTTACGGAGGAGTGATAAAATGAACACAAATTACTGGATCGGCGTTGTGTCAGAGCAGCATGTATTAAAAGGCGCTGCCGGCGGTTTTGCACAGCTGTGCCATGGAAAAAAAGCCCCGCTCGCCAAAATGAAAGAGGGAGATTGGCTGATTTATTATTCTCCGAGAGACGCATATCCAGACGGCAAACTGCTGCGAAGCTTTACTGCGATCGGCAAAGTAAAAAGCGGAAACATCTATCCGTATCAAATGGCTCCGAATTTTATTCCATACCGATTAGATATAGACTATTATCCATGCCATAAAATCGGTTTTTACGACATTAAATCAAAGCTTGAATTTGTTCAGGAAACCAAGCATCTTGGCTTTTTATTTCGCAGAGGACACTTTGAAATAAGCAAAAAAGATTTTTTGACAATAGCACAAGCGATGGGAGTTAACATAAGTGGAATGGCACTCTAAATTTAGCGGTCCGAACAAAAGCCCGGGCTTTTTATTATGGCAGGCCACGCAAAGCTGGCAGCGGAAAGTAGGAAAAGCATTGGCTGAGTTTGACCTGACCCACGTTCAATTTGTTCTGCTGACCTCGTGCAAGTATATGATTGCTCACGGAGAAACCGTCACGCAAAAAAAACTTGCAAGCTTCAGCCAGACCAATATCATGATGGTTTCGGAGGTTGTGCGGACGCTTGAGAAAAAAGGATTTATCGAAAGAAGCAAAAATCCCCAGGATAAAAGAGAGGTCCTCCTGTCTCTTACAGAAATAGGAGGAGAAAAAGTAACAGCGGCTTTGCCAATTGTTGAGAAGATTGATCAAGCCTTCTTTGCAGCTGCGATGAAAAAAGAGAATTTTCTGAGCGGCTTACAGGAACTATTGAAACATGAGTAAAGATACGGGCAGCGCCAGCTGTCTTTTTTTATGTGTTTTTTTCGGTTTTTGATACACTAGAGAAAGAACGACAAAATTGGAGGCTTTGGTTACATGGAAACGTCAGCCCTTTTAAAACAGCAAATTGCGAAAGAAATAGGTTTATCACAAAAACATGTTGAAAGTGTCATCCGCCTGCTTGAGGACGGCAATACAGTCCCGTTTATTGCCCGGTATCGAAAAGAGCAGACGGGTTCAATGGATGAGGTTCAGATTCAGACGATTTCTGAACGCTGGCAATACATACAAAACCTGAATCAGCGAAAAGAAGAAGTCATCAGGCTGATTGCAGAGCAGGATAAACTGACAGATAATCTAAAACGTAAAATCGAGCAATCGGTGAAGCTTCAGGAAGTGGAAGACCTTTACCGCCCTTATAAACAAAAACGTAAAACAAAGGCGACAGTCGCCAAAAGCAAAGGCCTTGAGCCGCTTGCCGACTATATCCTGACACTTCCCCAAGATGATCATCTGGCAGCAACTGCAGACCAATACATCAGCGAAGAAAAAGAAGTGTTCACACGAGAAGAAGCGATTGAAGGCGCCAAGCACATTATTGCGGAACAAATCTCAGACGAGCCGACCTTCAGAAAGTGGATTCGCCAGGAAACCTTCAAAAGAGGAACCATTAAGTCTGCAGCCGGAAAGTCGGCAGACACCGATGAGAAAAATGTGTATGAAATGTATTACGAGTATGAAGAGCCAATTGCAAAAGTCGTTCCGCATAGGGTGCTGGCAATGAACCGCGGCGAAAAAGAAGACATTTTAAAGGTGTCGATCGAACCGCCTGCGGATCACATTAAGGCGTATTTAGAAAAACAAATCATCAAAAATCGCTCAACATCCGTAAAAGAGATTTTGCAGGAGACAATTGAAGACAGCTATAAAAGGCTGATCCAGCCGGCAATCGAGCGTGAAATCAGGAAAGAGCTCTCAGAAAAAGCTGATGAACAGGCGATTCATATTTTCTCAGAGAACTTGAGAAAACTTCTTTTGCAGCCGCCGATGAAAGGCAAAACCGTTCTCGGTGTTGACCCAGCCTTTCGAACCGGCTGTAAGCTCGCTGTGTCAGATGAGACTGGAAAAGTCTTGAAAATTGATGTGATCTATCCGCATGCGCCAGTCAACAAAACAAAAGAAGCCCATGAAAAAGTGAAAAAGATTCTTGAGCAGTATCAAGTCGAGATGGTGGCGATCGGAAACGGCACAGCATCCAGAGAAACAGAGCAATTCATCGTCAATGTACTCAGAGACATGCCGCGCAAAATTTATTATGTGATCGTCAATGAAGCGGGAGCAAGCGTCTATTCGGCTTCAGAGCTTGCCAGAGAAGAATTCCCTGACCTTAAGGTTGAAGAGCGCAGTGCCGTATCTATTGCTCGGAGACTTCAAGACCCGCTCGCGGAGCTCGTTAAGATCGATCCGAAGTCTGTTGGTGTCGGACAGTATCAGCATGACGTCAGCCAAAAACGCTTAAATGAATCTCTGCGGTTTGTCGTCGAAACTGTCGTAAACCAGGTTGGAGTAAACGTCAACACAGCCTCCGCCGCGCTGCTTCAATATGTAGCTGGATTATCGAAATCTGTAGCAGGCAACGTTGTCAAAAAACGCGAGGAAATCGGAAAGTTTTCAAATCGAAAAGAACTGAAGGACATCCCAAGGCTCGGTGCGAAAACCTATGAACAATGTATCGGTTTCTTAAGAGTGCAGGAAGGGACAGAGCCTTTGGATAGAACAGGCATCCACCCGGAAAGCTATAAAGAAACAAAAGCACTTTTGAAAAAACTCGGACTTTCAACAGAACATATCGGCACGGCGGAATTGAAGGACAAAATCAATCAGCTGGCGCTCTCTGAAACGGCAAAAGAGCTGGGAATCGGCGAAATCACTCTGAAAGACATTTGTGAACAGCTGACAAGGCCGGAACGCGATCCACGCGATGAGGTGCCTAAGCCTTTGCTGAAAACAGACGTCCTTCAGCTGGAAGATTTGAAAGAGGGAATGGAACTGCAGGGCACCGTGCGCAATGTAGTGGACTTCGGAGCGTTTGTTGATATCGGAGTCAAACAAGACGGGCTTGTGCATATCTCAAAATTGAGCAATCAATTCGTCAAGCATCCTCTTGATGTCGTATCTGTCGGCGATATTGTGACAGTTTGGGTTGACGGCGTAGATGTACAAAAAGGCAGAGTATCGCTGTCTATGGTAAAATAAAAGCACTGCTTACGAGCAGTGTTTTTTCCTATAGAAATACCAGCATTGATTCAGCAGTTTAATTTGGTAATTATCTTTTTCAAGGAACGCTTTTTGCATCTGCTTTTTAAGCCAATTTGGCATAGGCTCATTCCTCCTCAGCTTTTATCATAAGAGGGACGGTGATTACCATATTGTATGCGAACGGTGAATTGTCCCGTTCAATGTTTTTTAAGTGAGGTGCACTATGGATAATATAGAGCTTCAAAAGCTGACAGAGGATATTTCTAAAACGTATTTTAAAAAGCCGTTCCGCCATCAGGCGCTTTTTAATGACAGGCTTAAAACCACTGGCGGCAGGTACCTGTTAACCTCCCATAACATTGAATTGAACAGAAAATATCTGATTGAACACGGCAGGGAGGAGCTGATCGGCATTATCAAGCACGAGCTCTGCCATTATCACCTCCACCTTGAAGGAAAAGGGTACAAGCACAGAGACAGAGATTTTAGAATGCTTTTGCAGCAGGTCAACGCGCCGAGGTTCTGTACACCCCTTAAGAAAAAAGCGGAAAACAAAAAAACTTATATGTATATCTGTACGGCCTGCGGCCAACAGTATATAAAGAAGCGCGCCATGAACCCTGACAGATACAGGTGCGGAAAATGCCGCGGGAAAATAAAAAGAATTTTTTCGTGAAAAAGGTTGACGAATATGGCAAGCCTATGTTACATTATAAAAGTCGTTACGAGAGATAAATAAAAATATTTACCTCTTGACACTGTAAATCAAGGCTGATATAATAAGTCTTGTCTCATTATTCCACAGTAGCTCAGTGGTAGAGCTATCGGCTGTTAACCGATCGGTCGCAGGTTCGAATCCTGCCTGTGGAGCCATATTGGAGAAGTACTCAAGTGGCTGAAGAGGCGCCCCTGCTAAGGGTGTAGGTCGCGTAAGCGGCGCGAGGGTTCAAATCCCTCCTTCTCCGCCATAAGATTTCGATATAAGTTCTCAACCATCGGCCCGTTGGTCAAGCGGTTAAGACACCGCCCTTTCACGGCGGTAACACGGGTTCGAATCCCGTACGGGTCATTCCATTTCGTTGGGCTATAGCCAAGCGGTAAGGCAACGGACTTTGACTCCGTCATGCGTTGGTTCGAATCCAGCTAGCCCAGCCATTTTTATTTTTTGAAATCTAATAGTAAGAGCCATTAGCTCAGTTGGTAGAGCATCTGACTTTTAATCAGAGGGTCGAAGGTTCGAGTCCTTCATGGCTCACCATTTGTCTTTTTGCGGGTGTGGCGGAATTGGCAGACGCGCTAGACTTAGGATCTAGTGTCTTACGACGTGGGGGTTCGAGTCCCTTCACCCGCACTTTATTTACAAAGTGCACGCAAATCGGTTTTACTAGGTTAAGAGCCTACTAAACCAGCACAAACACAATTTAATGATCACGCGGTCGTGGCGGAATGGCAGACGCGCTAGGTTGAGGGCCTAGTGGGTGAATAACCCGTGGAGGTTCAAGTCCTCTCGGCCGCATCAATGATACCAAGGGTTTTGACGCCCTTGGTATTTTTCATTTTTGGATGTCTCCATTTGGGTCTAAAGTATTTTTTACGAGTATGATGAATTAATGACACATTGAATCCCTTAGATTTATGACGTGTTGTTCAAAGTAACTTACTTCAAATATCCTTTTTCTTTAAACCTTCCTTATAAAATAATCCTCTTAAAAATGGAGTGATAACATTTGAAATTTAATTTTGACTTTAATTTACCGTTTAAATTACCATTAGAATCTAATCAGAAGTTTTATAGTAATTATGGTATTGTTGAGTACATATTAAATTTTAATACTTATACTAGAAGTATAGTTGTTGATGATAGTCTTTTTCAAAGCAGTCAAGAATGTACAAGAATAACTGTTGATTATATAATTCCAAAAGATAACTTGCATAATATAAAAGAAGTTGATGAGATACTGAGAACTGTGATTCTCAATACTATTAGTTATTTAAATAAGTTCTTTGATGCCATCAGAGCAAGTTTTAATTTAGAATACGTACATAACATTACTATCGCTGATTTACCACCAATAATAATAATTAAATATGGAGATAAAGATTATATTTATGTAACAAATCCACAGGATTATGCGTACAAAGAATTTGTGTTAGGAGAAGAGGGTTTAAAAAAGTTACAAAATAAAATTAAGATTTATGATGATCACCATGATTTATATCTAGTTGAAAAATTTTTTCATTCTGCGAAATCTCACTTTTATAAGGAACAATTTATTGATGTAATTATTGATTTGCAAACCTCATTTGAGATTTTTATTAGAAATTCTCACAAACTTATATTATTAAAGAATGGAAAAGAAGAGCAGGAACTCTCTAAAGCATCATCAATTGCCTTTCGGAATGTCTTAGAGGATCATTTAGGAAAAAAGTTTTTAAAAACTGACCTAGGTTTTAAAAGTAATCCAATTATTAAAGGTTGGTATGACGGACTATATTCAGTTAGGAATGAAATTGTTCATAGTGGAAAAATAGATATAACAGGTGAAATAGCTCTTGAAGCACATAGGGTATATGTTAATGCGAGAAACTACATAAGTAAAGCACTAAAAGAAAACGGTTATTTGAACTATATGGGAGAAGTCGATCTAAGTTTATTTAAAGGGAGTACAAAGGGTAGCATTGATGAAGAAGCTCTTATAAAAAGACTTAAAGAATTAGACATGATTGAATGAATTATTTGAGTGAACAACAATAACGCATGTACTTATGAGATATTTTGTTTATTTTTCTTAATTAATTTTCTGTTGGTTGCATAATAAATGATACCAAGGGTTTTGAATCCCTTGGTATTTTTAATTCTCTTGTTCCTTGAAGATGGCTTTTATCGAAAAAAATCATATGACGATAATTGTTCATTAATCATAAGGAATAATAACTTGTTAAATCATGAATAAGGGCTACAAGCACTCAGAATTTTTTCTTGTTATTCTTCTAGAAGTTCTTTTTTACCCAGTCATCTTTAAACATCTCAAGTTCCTCTAATAAAAACCAAGAAATTTATTTATTACCTACTGTTTACATTAGCCATCTTGGATATCTTAAAGAATAACAGCATTCGCCATTATTTGTTTTGTTGGTATCAAGGCTTAAAACAACTTCAGCTCCATGAGAGTCATAACCGAGTATCATAGTCCCGAACGCGCCTCCTGAACCATACTCAGTTAAAAACCACTTATAACTGTCTGGAAGGGTTACTTTGAGATCTTTTTCTATCTCTTTAATATGTTTGTCAGTGACGCCTCCAGTAAGAATTGAATATTTTTTATTCTCATCAAAGAATTTTTTCACTCTAGAGTAATTCACATTTAGCCTCACATACATTTAATTTTGGTTTGCAATTCATCGATCTTATTAAGTTCATACTCATAATCACAGTTACCTTCTAAAACAAAATTCATAGTTTCAAAGAAACTTTTCGCATTCTTTAAGAGTGATTCAAAAAAATCAAGTTTCGGTAGTAATACTTTTTGTTTTTGGTCAATTTCAAATAACAACATATCATTCGATATTGATTTCATTTTCAATAGAAGGGGTTGATCTGGAAAATAAGTTTCGCTTTTTCCTGTTTCAATAGCTTCTTCAATTAGATTTAAAAAATAAGCCCACAATTGGTCAACCAAGTCCCACATAGTGACATCAAGCAAATCTTGTTCACCATATTTTAAAATAATCGCCCCAGATAAATAGTAAGAGTCTAACTGTGGTTTTATGTTCTTTAGTCCCTCTATATTGCTAAGTGGAACAAAGTAATCGTCAATATTATTTTTTGAGATTGAAAGATCGTTTATCTTCTTATTTGGCCTAAGAATTAATGATTCAATATAAAACATTTTACCTCTCCTATTTTTCCGGATAGAATTGTCCTACTCTTCCTTTTTGAAAGCCAACAACATATTTTTGACCCTCATATGTTCCTCGAATTTGATAACTAAATTTAGTTCCTTTTTTTGTTAACTCTTCACGGTTTTGTTTCATAATTGATTCTATCGCATCTGCAACATCGTTAACAGTCATCTCTTTATTAAGAAAAGATTGTTGAGACTTAATTGAACCATCCCATAAATTAGGATGATGGCGCTCTAAAATATGCTTCATTCCTCGTTTGTCTATGAGGAATGATTGTCCTCCGAAAATGTATTTTCTGCTTTGAAAAGTTTTTAATTCGTTTACAACTTCATACGGTTTAGCTTTCTTTAATCCTTGTACAGTAGACGAGTTCTTAAATATTTCAAGTGCAGAGTTTTTATAATTCTCTCCATCAAGCACGTTAAAAGGAAAAGTCCCTGAACCACCAGCCATTGCGTACTGTTGTTCAAAAACACTTGGTATTTTAACGTATTCTATACCTTTTTTTATTCCTGTTTTTGAAACTTCAAGTGTCTTAAGTGCAGCAACTTTTGAACCGGCTTTTGCAACTTTAGACACTTTATCAATGCCTTTCGGACCAACTATTGCAAGAACAACAGTACTGCCGACATAGGAAACCCATTTTGCTCTGCTGTGGCTATCTCCATTAATCATTTCACGTTGAAATGTGTCTTCTATGTCTTTTGCTATGATCTTATAAGTATCGATTGGATGTAAGGCTGCGTTCACAGTTCCAGAAAGCGATTCAATCGGGTGTCTTGCAAGTTGATAGAGACCCATCACTGTATCTTTACCTGCTTCATACATTCCCACTGCAATACCTTTTCCAATTTCAGCTTTTTGTTGGAGTTCTTCGAGTTGGCGGAAATAAACTTGCTGCTCAGGTTCCAAATTCTCGTATCCTATTTTCTTCGCAATTTTTAAATACTCGTCTGGATCTGTTACCTTTACAAGCTGCTTTTTCAAATCTTTTATCTCACGTTTGTTAGCTTCCTCTTTTTTGATCTTTAAATATGCTTCAGATTGCTTTTCGATATCGCCTTTTTTCTTATGTATATCGCTCACGATATGCCTTGGCATTATAGTGAAGGGGTGTAGCATTCTTGCCCTTACCTGTTGATTCCTGTAACTTTTGAAAGTCTGCTTTAATGAATTGTTCGTTAGGTTCAGTTATCGCATATTCAGTTTTTAAGTTTTCATCCACATCGCCTATTTTATCAACAGTCTTTTTCCGTGTGTTTTCGGCAGAAGAGAGTTCATCTTTAAAAGTCTCTGTTGAAAATAAATCAAGTGTAAGAATGTCATCGATATCATTCAGAATATCTTTCATTGCTTTCTTCTGCTCAGACATAATTGATTTTGATTTTTTATATGCGTTTGTTAGTTCATGTTCTAAGAAGGATTCCTCGATATATGCGTCAGATAAGCTGGCATCTTCTAAAACACCGGAGATACTAGTAAGGAAAGCGATCTTCATTTCAATTAAATCAATCCATTGATCAATGACACCCACATGATCGTGATAAAAAGCTTTAATATTGTTTGCTCCCTTGCCAGAGAACTCACTGTCATCAAGATCGGCAACAGCCTTAAATGCTTTTCTTAGCTTAATCATTTGATTTTTCAATTCTTTATAATCTTTTGCTCGGTTTTCAGCTTCAGATAACAAAGACTTAGCTTCAAATACCTTCATTGTCCAATCCTTTCAGTAAGTTTATATCTAAATATTACCATGGAATAGATATGAAGTTTAAGGGGTAGGGAACGAATCTTAGATCATTTGAACATAATGAGAGTTGGAGAAATATGAAGTAAGGGTGTTTTTTTGCTCACCAATTATTAACGTAAAGAGAAGTTAGAAAGTGTAATGAAAATATTCTTACATAATCAGTGATTCTGTATTCTTTTGTTTGCTCTACAACTTCAGCGCCTCAGAGTCATAACCAAGAATCATTGTTCTGTATGCGCCATCAAAACCGTGTTCTTTTAAAAATATAAATTACACTAGATCGAACCTGACGGAATCATGAATTTCGTCAGGTTCTTTCTGCATTCTGGTTCATGATTAAATCAAAGTAATCTTAATAAACATAAAAGTATTTTATATTTTTATATAAGTTTACTTTACTTTTATATAAGGTGAGTTTATAATTTGGTTCAAGAGGTGATGGTCATGAAGAAAGATTTTGGTGATTCGATCTCAAATAAGGTTTATGAATATCGTGTACTTGCCAGATTGTCTCAGCAAGAATTAGCAAAGAAAGTCGGGGTTTCCAAACAAACCATCTTTGTAATGGAGAAAGGAAATTATGTTCCGACTCTGCTGTTAGCTTTTCGAATTGCCGAATTTTTTAATGTGGATGTAAACGAGATTTTTACTTATGAGAAAGGAAATGATCAAAAATGAAAATGAATTCGATCACAGATACGATCACCAACGCAATTTTTTCCCCTTTAAAGTCCTGGGCTGAACATTCTCCGGGAAATTGGAATATTCTTATTGGCAGTGGGTTTGTATTGCTTGTAGTCGGATTGATTCTGACATTCGTATTTACTAAAAAAATGGGTAAGACTGACGAAAGAACAAACCAAATCGCTTTAAAAGGTAGTCTCTGTACGTTATGTGCACTAATTTTTTGCGACTTGCTTTTCCCAAAAGAATATATGTGGCAAGTTTTCTTCTTATTTAAGTATTCTATTGCATTCTTCGCTTCAGCAATCTATCTAGCAGTTCGATATAAAAAAGATTTTTTGTGAATTCAATTACCGAGAAAGATAGTGTCTCTGTAGTTTTAATTGTTTTAGGAGAGGGAACGAATATGAAATCATTTTATAATGAGATTTGGAGATGTGGGAAAGTATGGGGGTTTTTTGCCGCCAATTATTAACCACAATTCATACAAACCGTTAGAGATGATGTAAAATGTAATGAAAATAAGCTTTCATAATCAGTGATATGAATTTACCATGTTGAGGGCTCAGTGGGGTGAATAACCCGTAAAGGTTCAAGTTCTCTCGGCCGCACCCCAATAATACCAAGGGTTTAACCATCTTTGGTGTTATTTTTTTGCGGAAAATACGGCTGTACCGCATTGTGGAGTCCACTAAAAAAGTGCTGACCTCTGCACAACATCGTTGCGCGAGTCTGCACTTTTATTCTGCGATTATGGGGAGTTTATTTTAATCCGTTGTTAGCCGCGCCGATACTTGGCTTTTAGAAGCTTTTTTTAAGTGGCTAAAACTAACAAATTTTTTGCCTTCTTCATCCCATAGGCGGAACTTTAACGACTTAAGGCTTGTTACCAGTGTAATGGTCGGAACGTTTTGCAATGGTTCAGTGTTGTTATGCACTTTTTCAAGCTTATAGTTTGGGACTCTCGGGCTTAAATGATGAACATGATGAAAACCGATATTGCCTGTTAGCCACTGCATGACTTTTGGAAGTTTATAAAAAGAGCTTCCTTCAACTGCTGCTTTTACATATTCCCAATGCTCATCTTCTTCAAAATAAGAATCCTCAAACGTATGCTGAATATAAAACATCCAAATTCCGAGAGAGCCCGATATCATAAAAATCGGCACCTGAACTAGCAGGAAGTTTTGCCAGCCAACAGCCCAACATAAAAGTGCTGCCAAAGTGACGATCCCCAGGTTCGTTACATACGTATTCATCCGTTCTTTGCGTTTTGCCCCTTTTCGATTAAAACGATTGGCAATCCCAAAAACGTAAATCGGCCCAATAATAAACATAACAAACGGATTTCTGTACAATCGGTACATTATTTTTGTCTTAGTTGAGGCTTTCTTATATTCCTCAACTATCAGTACCCAAATATCGCCTGTACCGCGTTTATCCAGGTTGCTGCTTGTCGCATGATGGACAGAATGGTCGTGTGCCCAATGATCAAAAGGATGCAGAGTTAGAATTCCTGTTAATGTACCAAGGATTCGATTCGCCTTTCTGTTCTTAAAAAAGGAATAGTGGCAGCAATCATGAAAGATGATGAAGGTTCTCACTAAAAAACCTGCCGCAACAACAGAAATCGCTAATGTAAGGAAATAAGAAATCGACAAGCTCTTATATGCCAAACACCATAATAGGAAAAATGGCACCAATGTGTTAATGATTTGACAAATGCTTTTGTGTAAATCGGACTTTTCATAAGGTGTAACCAGTTTTCTCAAAGTCCTTAGGTTTTGTTCTTTCATATTAAAAAGTTTCCCCTTCCCTGGTGATCTTCTAAGTGTAGAAAACGTTTTATAGCCTTAGAAGGCCCAACGTTATACACCTCATATATGATAAGTATTCTTCCCATTCATCTGTAAAATTATTGGAAATAATAAACTGATTTCCAGTTTATTATTAGCAGAGTCAGCCGGGATACAAAAGGCGTATGAAGATTATACCCAGCACATTATCGGGTCAAACTCTCTCAATGCTCCCCCATGGGGATCGATTTATTTGACCGTGAACATTGATTGTTTGAGGAAAAAAGAATGGGTATATCCATGAGTGACTGTTTGGAAACATCTGCAGAAACAAAGTTTTACAAGTGAACAGCCCTGCTTTTAAAAGATTATCTTGCTCTTGAACAAGAAACAGCTGAGCTAAGTACTATTAAGCAAAGAAAAAGGTTTGAAGACAACTCGTGATTCATTTTTCACGGTGTTTTCAAACCATAGTTTTTAATAGGCCTCTTATTTTGCGCTGGTATACACATGTTTAACAAATAATGCCATGAATAAATCGTAAATATAATTTGCAGTTATTTCCGATTCCTGATATAATAAAGAAGAATTATTTTTGTTCGGTGTAAAGGATAGTATGAAGATTGACTTTTCGTCTTGATGATACTTTGGGCAAGGATAGTATATACTGTGTGGTTACACACTAGGAGGCAACAAAAATGGAACAAGGTACAGTTAAATGGTTTAATGCAGAAAAAGGTTTTGGCTTTATCGAACGCGAAAATGGAGACGATGTATTCGTACACTTTTCTGCAATCCAAAGTGACGGATTCAAATCTTTAGACGAAGGTCAAAAAGTATCGTTTGACGTTGAGCAAGGTGCTCGTGGAGCTCAAGCTGCTAACGTTCAAAAAGCTTAATCTTCAATCGTTTATACAAACAGGCTCTTTATATAGGGCCTGTTTTTTTATGTCTATATCATACTCAATAAAAAACCCTACTCAACGTTCGAGTAGGGAGATGCTACAAGGTAATAGAAAAAGATTTAAAACTTCAAAGGTTTGTTTACAGTATAACATACTGGATTGACAATATGCGGAATGTATATAAAATATTTAATTTTTTGTTCAAATATAGATAACTGACTCTTTTTTTCACTAACCTGTTCGTTCATTTAAGTAAGATTAGATGAATTATAAAAATGGTTTCATCTAAATGTTATCAACTCGCATATCTCTTTTATGAGAAGAAGATAAACAATTATTATTCAATGTGGCAGTGGATATAAGAAATTCTTAAAAATAATGAGGAGATCGATTGTTTTTTTCTCCTGGAAATAATCACTTAGAGATACCTAAAACAATGAAAGCCCTACCTCTCTTCCATCCTTACGGCTCCTTGTCCGTGCCAGTGTGAATCAGGATACTAAAAAAAGTGACTATTTTATTGAATTTTTGGGTAAAACTTCAATCTTCGCAGAAGAAATGTAAATAATAAAAATGGATTAGAATGTAGGAATAACAAAAGAGGTCGTTAATGTTCTAAACATAAGTTGGAGAAGATTTGCTTTTCATCATAATATACCGAAATATCTTTTGGGATGTATCTAACCAAAACTTTTTATTTGTTTTTCAGTGATTCCTTTAATTACTTCCAGTTCACTAATCAAAAATTCATATGCATTATCCAGCATTTTTTTTTCGCTTGCATTAAGTGCTTTTTCTTTCTTCATACGCATTAAATCACGTACAACTTCAGCGCCTTCTTGTATTTCACCTGTTTTTATTTTGTCCGTGTTTATTTTGTACCTTTGCTTCCATGGCAGTAACCTATCTGATTCTCCATGCTGAAAAATGTGCATAATGTGTTTTAATGCAAGTATATCGGTAACTGGTCGTATATTCGAACTCAATATTTTACTCGTTGGAATCATAACTGTCATATTACTGATTGACATTCTTATGACATAATACTGTTGTTTTTCCTCTAAGAATTCTTTTTCTTCTATGGCTTCAATTATACCTGCTCCGTGCATTGGATAAACAATGTTATCGCCAATTTGAAACATATCATCCACCTCCTTATATGGTATCCTTCTTAAGATTACCATATATGGAGGTGTAATATCAAAATTTTAATAATAACATGATCGAATTTTTGATGTCAATAACTTTTTTGAAAAAACAGATCAAGCAAAAACAATAGGGAACGTGTCGGATTTCCAATCAGGAAAAGGTCAATTGATCCGTGTGAGCAGTTTTTCATTGGCTCAATGACATTACAGAAATGATTTGAGTAGATAAGAAAGAACGATATTCGTGAAATGTCAGCTAAAAATATTTAAAGCACATGATTAAGTTCTAATTTCTTTACCGATTTGATATGGATAACGGCCCACTTACTTAATGATGCATTATCACTTATCTTGCGAACAGAAAAAGGTTTGTTGATAAACATTTAGCCATCAAATATTATTATCAGGGAAATTGACAACCTTCAAATGGGTATTGAGGTGAGAAGAAAAATAAAGAAAGGAGAGATTATAAATGAAGACCAGAACATAAAGAAGTGAAGGGGAAAGAACAAGGTTAATTGAAAAGCAAACTATATAAAATAGTTTGCTTTTTTTTGTTATGACTTCACTTCTTTTTCTTTCTCTTTAATGACTAATAAAACACCGCTCAGAATTAAAAACGAACCTATCCAAAATGTCCCGCCTATTTGTTCTCCAAGCAGAATCCATCCGAGTAAGGTTCCAACCAGAGGCTGAAAAAAGAAAAAGAGGCCTCCACTTGAGGCATTTAATAATTGTAAGCCGTGGTTCCACAATAAAAATGCACAAGCTGTTGAAACAATTCCCAAATACAAAAGGCCACCTAGAATTTTAGGGTCAAGCAGTAGTGGCGTAAAAATCGTGCTAGGTTTTACAAAAGGAGTTAGTGCCACAATGGCCACAAAAGTTGAATACGTGGTAACAAGTATAGGCGAATAGCTGTTTGGCACGCGTTTGATAAGCACTGACATCAGTGCCCATGTAAGGGCTGCAACAAGCAGAGAAATACCGCCAAGCTGATTAGAGGTATCAATATGTCCGTTTCCAACAATAAATAATACGCCTGTGGTCGCTAAAATTATTGAAGTTCCTTTTTTTATATTCAATGGTTCTTTAAGTAATAGACGAGCAAAAATAACCATGAACGCTGGTGTGGAGGACGTAATAATTGCTCCCATTTGTGCTGAAGACAACATCGTTCCATATTCTTGTGTAACAATTGAAATGGTGTTGCCAACAATTCCAATGGCAACAATTAATAAAAGGTCGCGCTTATGAATTTTCCAAGATTGTTTCCTTATCAAACCAACAATAAGAAGCGCAAGGATGGCGATGACGTACCTGATCCAAACCAATTCAAAAGGCGGAATTACTGCGACAACAACCTTAACCACAACATACATGCCACCCCAGATACTAGCGGCTAAAGCTAAATATATAGAACCTAACAGGGTATTTTTCATTTTTTTGTTCCCTCCGTATTTAAAATTAGGTCAATAAATGCCCTAACGGAGAGAAGTAGTCACTTTACTCCATTAAGGGCGGAGAAGTGCTACTGGAACATCATTTTCAAATAGTGGAGCTAAAAACATGTTATGATCACCTCGATTTTCAAGAATGACTATCATTATACAATGTTGGTTTTAAAGCCGTAAACATCTTAAGAGGACTCCGTTTATTAATAGAATAAACTTTATGAATTCATTTTTTTGTATGATAATGGCGTCATATTCATCGCTTGTTGAAATTTACTTATGAAATAACTGGTACTGTTAAATCCAACTTGATAAGACACTTCTGTCACATTGGATTCAGGGTGTTGCAGTAATAATAAGCTTTTTTGAATTCTATAATCCATTACATAACGTAATGGCGTCTTATTCAGCATTCGTTTAAAATAACGGCAGCATTCAGAACGGCTCAGTTGGCCAGCTTTTGCAATGTCCTCTAATGTGATTTTTTCAGCATAATGGAGATGGATCCAGTTTAACATTTGTTTCATTCGATGACTTTTTATCATTTCAGATTGATCGTACTCTAATTGAAAACCATTAACGACCAGGTTTTTCCACATTAACGTTAATTGCATCGTAATGTCAATCTCATAGAGCGATGTCTTTTGTTGAATCAATTGATTTATTTTTTTAACAGCATTTAGAATATTTTTTGCCCACTGTTGATTTCCATCCAAAAATAAATAGGGCAAATTGGTTGAAAACATATAGGGCTGAACATAGCTTGAATACAGTTCCTGAGATAAAACGAAATAGGGTGACACATTCAAGCAAATATACGTACAATCCGAGCCTTCCTTTTCTTCGGCCATGTGCAGGCAGCCGCTATTGATAAATAATCCATCCCCTTCGTGAACCTCTATTTTTTCTTCATTTATTTGAAAAAGAGCTATCCCTTTTAGTATCAAAACAAATTGGATTTCATCATGCCAATGAAGCGGAATATAGCCATTTATATTTTGATTGATCCTTGTCTCGTAACAGGCAACTGGCAATTCTACCGTTCGGTGCTCTGTTAATTCTTTTAAATTTTGATCGATCACAAAATTCTTCATTCTGACTTCACACCTCAATATATTTATATTTTTTCATTCAATTTGAGTATTTTTTATCATGTTTTGCATTTATTATAACACTATTATTATATTTATTAGTGAGGAGTCATGTATGAATACTTCCAATAGAAGAATGGGATTGTTCTATGTTATCACAGGGGCGACATGTTGGGGGATTGGAGGCACAGTAGCCAAAAAACTTTTTCAAGAATATCAAATTGATGTCAATTGGCTTGTAACGACACGCTTGCTTACGGCTGGAATGTTACTTTTAATGCTGCAACTGTTCAGAAAGGATCGGTCTCAGGTTATTGAGGTTTGGAGAAACAAAGCGTCGGCTGGCCAGCTTCTTATTTTTGGCCTATTGGGAATGCTAGCTGTGCAGTACACATATATGGCATCCATTCAACATGGGAATGCTGCCGTTGCTACATTATTGCAATATTTATCCCCAGTAATCGTCATTATCTACACGCTTTTGCGAAAACAAACGGTTCTTACCAAACAAGATATCATTACTGTTGTGCTTGCTTTAGTGGGTTGCTTTTTTTTGTTAACAAATGGTTCAATGTCTCAACTTTCAGTGCCGGCAGCTGCAGTAGTATGGGGAGTTTTATCAGGATTCGCGGCAGCTTTTTATACTTTGTATGCCGTTGGTTTATTAAATAAATTTGATTCTCTTGTCGTTGTAGGTTGGGCTATGATTATTGGCGGTTTTGCATTGGGTTTTATCCATCCGCCATGGCAACTGGATTTTCAACGATTAACTGCTGAGGCTTATGCATATATTTTATTTGTGATATTATTTGGAACAATGATTGCGTTCTGGTTCTTCATAAAAAGCTTGGAAAGCCTCTCTCCAAAAGAAACAAGCCTACTAGGCAGTCTAGAGCCTCTATCAGCTGTTGTAACAACTGTCGTTTGGTTAAAAGCGCCATTTGGTTCTTTTCAATGGATTGGTGCTATTTGTATTATAGGGATAACTTTAATATTGGCTTTACATAAAGAGCCTTCTATGGAGAGTGAAAAATCGATATTAAAGATTAGGAATCATGCAAATCGGGATATATAGGGGCTTTTTTTGCTTACATGACCGGTCCGACAATGAAAAACACTGGTGGAGTTTGAGCCCTCTCGGCAATATCAAAAAGACCAAGGGTTTTGACGCCCTTGGTATTTTTTCTTCAAGAACCTTCAATTTTTCTTTTTTGTAATTGGTATCCAAATTTCACTTTTAAAAGATGGTGATGTTACATCCTTATGCTCGTTCCACAATATTTCTGGACCTTCTATTTGTTCGTAATTTGACGATGGAAACCATTCGGAATAAATGCGTCCCCATACTTCTTGCAGTGTATCCGGAAATGGCCCGATTGATTCGAATACAGCCCATGTTGAGGCAGGAACTTCAAGCCGTGAGAAATTATCTGGACACTGTTTCGTTGTGGCTGCGCCAATATAGTGATCGAGCTCTCCTTTTTCCTCTGTCCGACCTTCAGAAAAATTCGTGGATGCACTAATGAGGCCTGATGGTGCTACATTAGAAAGCTCTTTTAGTTTATTTATTGCTTTTTCATCTAAACTTTCCCACATAGATGCAATTTCCGGATTAATTCCTTTGAAAATAATAGGAACTCTTTTTTTAATGCCAACGATGCGAAATGCCTCTTTTTCTTCAATACGGTAGTTCATTTCATTTCCTCCTTTAATTGTTAGCTGGAAGGTCATTCGTGGATAAGCTTTAAGGGAATGGCCATTAAGTCTGGCTTTTGATGGGTTTATGCCATGTAAATTTTGGAATGCCCGTGCAAAAGAATCTGGTGAGTTATAACCGTACTTTATTGCAATATCAATCACTTTTACATTGCTGTCTTTCAGTTCAAAAGCTGCAAGAGTAAGACGTCTGCGACGAATATATTCCGATAATGAAATACCTGCAAGGAAGGAAAACATCCTTTTAAAATGATATTCAGAGCAGAAAGCAAGCTTTGCTGCCTCTTGAAAATCAATATCATTAGTGAGGTTTTCTTCAATATACTTTAACGCCCTATTCATACTTTTAAGCAAATCCATTTATTTGGCCTCCTTTAACCAAAGAATAACAGGAGTGAAATGTATTTATCCGACATTCTGTGCACAGTTTTGCAGGATGACTTATATGAAATAAAGTAAGTGATTCACTTGTATTTGTACAGGTTTTATTGAAGCATGCTGTTCATAAAAAGGCATCAATAAAAGAAAGTTATAATTGTCTTATAAACGGCACATTCATATAATTGAGTGAAAAAGGATGCGTATCATGCCTATCAATTCTTTTGAAAATTATCCGATGAGCTGGAAGCCATCGATTGATAAAGCTGAAAAGCCTATTTATAAAGCACTTGCAGGGCAATTGGAACAGGATATTTTAAACGGAGTTTTATTACCTGGAACAAAACTTCCTCCGCAGCGAGAATTGGCTGATTATTTAGATTTAAATGTGAGTACGATTTCCAAAGCATTTAAAGTGTGTGAGTTAAAGGGGCTGCTGAGTGCGACTGTAGGGAGCGGCACATTTGTATCGTATGATGCGTTGTCGAATGCGTATTTACTTGAGGATACAAAGCCGACACATTTAATTGAAATGGGAGCAATACTTCCAGATCACGCTTCATATGAGCCCTTGTTACACCAACTGAAAAACATGATTCAGGAGGAGGATTATGAAAAATGGTTTAGCTACGGCCGGGCAGGCGAAAGCCTTTGGCAAAAAGATGCAGCTGTAAAGCTCATCCAAAGAGGCGGATTTGAAACATCCGTTGATCACATTTTATTTGCAAATGGAGGGCAAAATGCGATTGCAGCGACATTGGCGAGTCTTTGTAAGCCTGGAGACCGCATCGGAGTTGACCATCATACGTACCCTGGTTTAAAAACTGTTGCATCATTGCTTAGTGTGCAAATCGTACCGATAAAATCAGAGAACGATGAAATGAGTCCGGAGTCACTTGAATATGCGTGTAAAAATGAAAATATTAAAGGTTTGTATTTAATCCCGGATTATCATAATCCGACGACTTCCTTTATGTCTGTTGAGAATCGAAGAATGGTTGCAGACATTGCAAAGAAATATAATCTGTTTGTTATTGAGGATGCATCGTACCATCTTCTTAGCAAAAAGCCGCTTCCGGCACTCGCCTCATTCGCACCGCAACAGGTTATTCATATTGCAAGTTTATCAAAATCGTTAGCGCCAGGCCTGCGTTTGGCTTATGTAGCAGTGCCGAGACAATATAAGGAGCCAATATCGAAGGCGCTTTATAATTTAAATATAACCGTTTCCCCGCTATTAGCTGAACTTACTGCTCGCACGATTGTATCAAATCAATTTGAAGTCTTAATTGAGAGTCATCGTGAACAAACCATTCGCAGAAATCAACTCGTAAACCGATATGTTGCGGGATATACATGTTTAGGTGTTGAAACAGGCATTTTTCGTTGGTTGTTGTTACCGGGTAAAATGTCTGGTGCCGAATTTGAAGAATTGGCTGCTCGACATGGCGTGCAAGTGTATGCGGCTGAACGCTTTGTAGTGGGAAATAGTTGTCCTGAAAGAGCTGTAAGGGTTTCTGTCTGTGCACCAAAAACACTTGAAGAGCTTGAACAAGGATTAATGATCCTGAGACGTTTGCTAGACGATCTTACCTAATATTGTTTGCCATACAATTATGACATTGTATGGCTTTTTTGTGCGTGTTATGATGATCCACATCTAGAGGGAGGTTTATACAAAATTGGCTTTTAGAAAGGAAGGTCAGATGATGTTAGACAAGGACAGCGTAAAAGCAATAGATGTTCAAACTGCTTCATTACAAAGCTACATCGGTTCACCAGAAAAACAAAAATCGTTATACAAGCGTACACTATTCGTTGTGAGTATCTCACAAATTTTTGGCGGTGCGGGGCTGGCGGCAGGAGTGACTGTCGGTGCGCTTATTGCACAGCAAATGCTTGGCACTGATGCGTTTGCTGGTCTGCCTTCTGCGTTATTTACTTTAGGGTCAGCAGGATCTGCATTAATTGTTGGAAGACTTTCTCAACGTTATGGCCGTCGAACAGGTCTTTCGGCTGGCTTTATGATTGGCGGACTTGGAGCAATAGGCGTTATTATGGCAGCAATCATAAATAGTATTTTCTTGTTATTTATTTCGTTGCTTATTTACGGTGCAGGTACAGCCACTAATTTACAGGCCCGTTATGCTGGTACAGACTTAGCAAATCATAAGCAGCGAGCGACTGCTGTTAGTATTACGATGGTTTTTACTACATTTGGCGCAGTGGCAGGTCCAAGCTTAGTGAATGTGATGGGGGATTTCGCTCTTTCTATTGGTGTTCCATCACTTGCTGGCCCTTTCATTTTAGCCGCAGCAGCATATATGTTAGCAGGTGTGGTCCTTTTCATTATGCTTCGTCCAGATCCATTAGTTATAGCAAGAACAATAGAAGCGGCAAATGAAGAGCCTGGTGATAAAGGACATTTGGCGGCAACTGAGCATACAGAAAACAAAAAAGGGATAATCGTTGGGGCAACAGTTATGGTTCTTACCCAAATAGTAATGGTAGCTATTATGACAATGACACCGGTTCATATGAGACATCATGGGCATGACTTGGGGGCAGTAGGGCTTGTTATTGGTTTTCATATAGGTGCTATGTATCTCCCTTCACTGGTTACAGGTGTTCTTGTAGATAGGTTGGGACGTACCGCAATGGCTATTTCCTCTGGAACAACGTTGCTTTTGGCAGGTGTAATAGCAGCATTTGCTCCGGGAGATTCTATGGTTTTTCTCGTCATTGCTCTTTCTTTACTCGGATTAGGGTGGAATTTTGGTTTGATAAGCGGGACTGCCCTTATTGTAGATTCAACTGATAGTGCCACACGAGCTAAAACGCAGGGGACAGTGGATGTTCTGATTGCGTTGTCAGGAGCTGCTGGCGGAGCATTATCTGGAATGATTGTGGCAGGGTCAAGTTACCTAGCATTATCATTTACTGGAGGGATGTTGTCCTTATTACTCATTCCAGTGGTGGTATGGTTTAGGGGCCGCTAAAGGATAGGATTGTTTAATTTACATTAATTTGTTATATTGTTAGATAAAGTCTATTGCGTCGTCTAATATTCTAACTAACTATAGTTGCTCAATTAAATCTATTATAAAGATTTGACTAGGATTCCTTATAGCTGTGTCACTCACTGCATATTCTTTAATTGAATCACATAAAATGGTTATCGGATTTGAAAAAGGCAGGATTACTCGCTTTAGGTAAAGGAGTCATCACGTTGTTAAAAAGGTTTTCTCTTGTTTTTGTTACACTAATGATGTCTATCGTTGTTGTTTTAGCGGCTGCTAAAGAGTCGCCTGGAGATTATGTCATCTCATTTGATGAACCTCTTATCTTGATGATCTCAATTGGGATCGTTGTATTTTTATTTATCCCTCCATTAGTCATGTCCTTTTTTGGCAATTTGGTTGTAAGAATAATATCTGGTGTATACCAATGTTTTATCGTTTTCACTTTTCTGGGGCTCATTCCAATTGGATTTCTTATTCCCAATGGCTTTTTGACAATTCTAGTTTCTATTGCAGGAACTTTAGTCAGTATAGCTAGTGTTGCCGTAACCTTATGCATTGGCAAGAATGAAAAAGATATATAATAATTGAATTGTTATTTTTTCAGATTGTCAGTGAAATAATAAAACAAGATGAGAAGGCTTTGTGGGCCTTCTTTTTTTGTTGTTGCATCATCCCCACTTTAAGCTTAATCTATTGAATAATAAGAGAAGGAACCTATAGAAGAATAAAATAAATAACGAGATGTCAAAAATAAAACTGGACTTCATTATTATCAATTCACGTAAATGTAAAAAGCTTGGAAAGAGGGGAATTCTTTCATGACAAATAGCAGAACGAATCCGAAGGTTGATGAATTTTTAAGTAAAGCGAAAAAGTGGAAGGAAGAATTTGAGAAGTTGAGAACCATCATTCTTGACTGTGAGCTGACTGAAGATTTTAAGTGGATGCATCCTTGTTACACATACAATAATAAAAATGTCGTTTTAATACATGGGTTTAAAGAATATTGTGCGCTTCTGTTTCACAAAGGCGCCTTATTACAGGATACCGATGGAATTCTCATTCAACAAACGGAGAATGTACAGGCGGCGCGCCAGATTCGGTTTACAAATGTTCAGGAAATAAATGAGCTAGAAAACATTTTGAAAGCCTATATTCACGAAGCCATTGAAGTTGAAAAAGCCGGTTTGAAAGTGGATGTTAACAAAAATATTGAATTGAACATTCCTGAAGAACTTCAAAATAAATTCGATGAAATCCCTGCCTTGAAAACTGCTTTTGAAGCATTGACCCCGGGACGGCAAAGAGCATACACTCTTTATTTTTCTCAAGCCAAACAATCCAAAACCCGAGAATCGAGAGTCGAAAAATATGTGCAAAAAATTCTCGATGGAAAGGGATTAAAGGATTAGGCACGCCAAGGTTCAGGCTAAAGGAATAGCATCATAGCGTAATAAGATCATTTCTATAGAAGAAAAACAAGCATAGTAAGATGCTTGTTTTTTCTTAGGACAACATTCACTTACTGCTGAAATGCTTCTTTTGATTAACATTGTATGCCACTAGACAGCGTTATAAAATATTAATGCAACACCTAGAAATAGCTCAATGGTACGGCTCATCACATTTAGAATGCCTAGGAGAACTAATAGAACCGGAAGATTTTTCAGCAAGTTACTGCACTTCAAACTTTGTTTTTATATTAATATATCTTATTTCCTTATTAACCATTGTATTTAGTCAGGTACAGACAAACGAATACTGATTAATGAATCATCATGATATCAATGAGCCGCTTGATTTTTTCATCGTCGCCTGTATCAACGTACACTGTTTTTCTGTTTTTTATGATACTCTCAGTCACTTCCCGCATGACGCCTTTTTCTACATCATCAGCGGAATCCCAGCGTAAAGGCACATTATATACATGAATCGTGCCATCCCCATTGCCATGATAAGTGACTGATCCATCCACTAAACGAGAACCTGCTAACTGGGTTACATCTTCTGGATAGCTGGCACTTGTATCATCATTAGGATTAATTGGCTCGCCAGCCGAAATATGTCGAACATTTAATTCATCTATCTCTTGATTAGATCCAAGTTGAAGCCAAACTCTGGCATATTCAATTTTTTCCGAAGAGTATGCTGCCAATACATTGTCTTCTTTGCTTTTCTCTTCTGCTGAAGAGGTCTCATTTGCAGCTTTTGTTGCGGATTCTTCTGATTCTGTTATTGGCTCCGCTTCATCCTTGCGTATTTTGGTGCTGTCTTCAGGCTCAGCGTGTTTTTCATCAGTTTGCACAGCAGACGCTTGATTTGAAGGTTGTTGTGCTTCTTCATCCTTACTGCCCGTACATCCAGCAAGCAAAGTCATGAGCAGCAGGGCAGTATTGCAATAATATATCTTTCTGTGTTTCTTCATTTTTTCATTCCTCTCCATTAACTCAGGTCAGCTTCATATATAAGTTTATGTATCTAAATATTACCATGGAATAGATAGGATGATGTTGAAAACTGTTTAAGAAGAGGAAACGATCTTGAATAGCATCGCGAAAACTTAAGAATTCTTAAGAAGTTTTGCCCCTTTTTCTGTGTTTTCAAGCGGGAACATGATGAAGGATTTAGAACGTAAATATCCAGAGTTGAAAAAATTATTGGAGACTTATAATTATAAGTTTTTGGCGCTGGGGATGATTTGTCCAATAGCTCCAACAGATGTCGTTTGTTTTTTATCGGCAGCTGTAGGAATCAAGTATACCACTTACATTTTAACGGTTATCGTTACGAATATCCCTTTATTGATATTTTCGAGTTTCATTGTGATCAATTTTAGTGAGTCATTAATGGGAACTGTATTGGTTGTCGCATCATTTGTTTTGGTTTCTATTGTATCCATTAAAATGTGGAACACCCTTAAGCATAAACGGAGCACATAGAAATGCCACGAGACTAACCATTTATAGCTTATAAGCACCTGTAGAGATTTAAGTTCTTTCGGTATCCAATAATACCAAGGGTATAACTGCCCTTGGTATTATGTTCTGCTGCACATATATAAACCCTCCATTTTCGTTTGTAGATCCTTTTTAATTTTTGTATTTTAGGTTGAATGATCACCAGAAGAAAAATGAACGCATGATCTGAAAAGCTGTTTCGTCGCAAAATAAATAAATCAACGATAACAATCTCGCTACTACGATAGATTTTGATTACTGTATATAATCGTTTTTTAGTAAATGCTCTTTCATTTTTTGAATTGCCTTCGCTTCGTCGGCTCCATGAGCGTATATATGTATTTCGGTTCCTGGTTTAATTCCTAAATCCATAATGTCCATGATGGCTTTTGGCGCTTGTTTGAGGTTAACAGTTTTCCCTTGGTATTCAAGAAAAATATCTGATGTAAACCGATGAGCTATACTGACTAACAGGGTAGCTGGTCGCGCAAACCCTGTTTCCTTAATGATCGTAAATTGTCTTTTAATCATTCTTCACCTCATTACATTCAGCCTCTTGACGGATTTATAGTTGGGCTGCAGATCAAATTTGAATTTAGAGTACCTTTAGGATAAGTGATCTAATTTCATCATTTTCTCTGCATTTTGAAATAACACCCTTTCTTTGTGTTTACAAAATAATTCTCAACTAACTAAAATGGACAATGACTTCATTCGGGAAAAAAGCATGATTCACTATCAGCTTTTGTTTATTATTGTAAATAAAAACATGGTGTGTACAATGGTTACATTCAGGCGATTTGTTGATTATTCAACATTCCACTCTAAATTGTTGATTATCTTAAGAAAGTTTGGTGAAAAGCTATGTCCAAAGTGGATAGAAGAATAACCAAAAGCCAAGAGGCTATTAAAATAGCTCTGATTGAGCTGATGACTGAAAAAAGTTTTGATCATATTACGATTAAGGAAATTTCTGAAAGGGCAAATGTAAACCGGGGAACAATCTATCTTCATTACTTAGATAAATTTGATCTATTAGAAAAAATTATGGAAGAGCATATAAACAATATGGGGGATTTTTGTGAGTCGGCAGCTGAAATGGACTGGATTGAATCGACTGTACACTGCATGGAATACCTTGAGAGTAATTATTTATTCTTTTCGACGATGTTAGCCAGTGAAGGCGCTCGATATTTTCGCAGTCAGTTCCTTAAGTTTAATATCGAAGAGTTCAGGAAAGATGTAGATGTAACGAAAGGCAAGAATTACGGCCAAAGTGAAGATGTCATTGTTGAATTTATAGCAAATGCTTACGTAGGGGTAGTGGAATGGTGGTTAAAAAACGAAATGCCTTATCCGCCTCGTGTCATGGCAGAAAAAGTGGGGGATTTATTAGAGAGGATTTTATAATGGAGGCAGGAAATGGGTGTTGACTTATTTGTCTAGGCACTTCGATCGCATACAAAATACCAAGGGCCAGCAACCCTTGGTATTTTTATACCTTCATGCATTTTTGAAGTTTATGCTTAAAGGTCTGCCTTACTTTGCAAATCGCCGAGCTGCTGCAACGCACATGATAACGGCGATATTTACTGCTACGAGTGCCCAGCCCACTTTCTCGTGCAGAATCACTGAGGCAAGCAGCAGTCCAAAAAAAGGCTGGAGAAGCTGGAGCTGCCCAACCGCCGCAATTCCCCCTTGGGCAAGACCTCGATACCAGAACACGAAGCCAATCAGCATGCTGAATAAGGATACATATGCAAGACTGAGCAGCGCGGGAACGTCGATCGCCGACCATGAGTCCGGCGTAAAAAAGAACGACAATGGCAGCATAAGAGGAAGCGACAGAACGAGTGCCCATGAGATCACCTGCCAATTCCCCAGACGCCGTGAAAGTTTGGCCCCTTCTGCATAACCAAGACCGCATACGACAATAGAAGCCAGCATGTACGCGTCGCCAAGCGGGGGATGAACCTCCCCCCTGAATGAGGGCGAAACCTGCTACTAACAAGCTGCCAACGGTTGAGAAAATCCAGAAGACGGGGCGAGGGCGTTCACCCCCGCGCAGTACGCCGAAGACCGCCGTTGCAAGCGGAAGAAGTCCAATGAAGACAATGGCGTGTGCGGATGTAACATGCTGAAGCGCTAAAGCTGTCAGCAACGGGAAACCAATCACTACGCCAAACGCTACCACTAATAATGAAATGAGGTCTCTTTTGGCAGGATGCTGCTGCCGGAAGATGAGAAGGAGACTTCCCGCCAGTACACCAGCTATCGCAGCGCGGCATACGGTGAGGAACAGCGGATCGAAGTCCGACACAGCCAAACGGGTCGCAGGCAGCGAGCCGCTGAAAATGAGTACGCCTATAAAACCATTTATCCAGCCATTTGTTCGTTTGTTCATTACAATCACTCCACATATCTTTCTTGTTCATTGTCTGTATTTTCTTAACAAAACCAATAGCTTAGGATTACAATGACTATAAACTGGAATTGGCCTTTTATAAACAGCCAGTTTTCATAAAAAAATGCATACCAGTTAGGAGAACAACGTGCAAATGGATATCACGCCTTTTTTGAATAGAACTCTGGATATTCCGCTTTATCAGCAGCTTTATCGGTATTTTAAAGAAAATATGCATCGGGGCCGTATTCAAAAAGGAATGAAGCTTCCTTCAAAAAGACTTTTGGCGAATCAGCTTTCCATCAGCCAAACGACTGTAGAACGTGCCTATGAACAGCTCGCTGCTGAAGGTTATATTGTGAGCAAGCCAAGAAGCGGGTGGTTTGCTGATTATCATGATTCTGATTTTGCTTATGATAGAATGCCGAGCACAACACCCATTCAACAAGAAGCAGAAGCAAATAAACAATGGATTGATTTTCATTATGGAAATGTAGATTCTTCTTACTTCCCTTTTTCCGCATGGCGAAAAAGCATGGTCAATAGCTTAGACCAATATGGACACGAGCTTTATCGGCCGGGACATGTTTTAGGAGAGTTTGAGCTGAGAACACTCATTGCAGAGTACCTGTATCAATCTCGGGGTGTTCATTGCGGCCCTGAACAAGTGATTATAGGTGCCGGGAACCCTATTCTGCTGCAAATCTTGTGCCAAGTTTTTGAGCCGAATATTTCTATAGGGTATGAGGATCCTGGTTATCCAAGAGCACGCAAGATTTTTGAAGCCAACCGCATGAATATTGTTCCTATACCAGTCGATGCTGAAGGAATCTGTATACAGAAGATCAAAGAACAGCAGCCAAACCTTGTATATGTCACACCTTCCCATCAATTTACGCTGGGAACAATCATGACGATCAACAGAAGAATTCAGCTGCTCAAATGGGCGGCCGAAAATCAATCCTTTATCATAGAGGATGATTATGACGGGGAATTTAGGTACACAGGACAGCCGGTTCCTTCTCTGCAAGGGCTTGATCAGCATAACCGTGTCATTTATATGGGCACTTTTTCTAAGTCTCTTTTGCCCTCGCTGCGTATCAGCTATATGATTCTTCCTTCGCCTCTTTTAAAAAAGGGGCATGAAATCACGTCCTTATATAAGCAGACAGTGTCCTGCCACAGTCAGCTAACCCTAGCTGAATTTATAAAAAATGGAGAGTGGCAAAAACACATCAACAGAATGAGAAAGCTTTACCGCAAAAAAAGAGCCATTGTATTAGAGGCAGTGCAAAGGGAATTAGGAGAGCATGTCAGAATCCGCGGAGAAAACTCTGGGCTTCGTATCTTACTTGACGTTTATTTGCCATTTGGTGAAAAAGAGTTAATTGAGAAGGCGAAAAAACATGGAGTAAAAATTTATCCTGTTTCTCTTTCTTATCAACATCATCCTCCTGCAAAAACGGTCTCGCTCGGGTTTGCAGGGGTTTCTGAATCCGACATAAGAGAAGGCATAAAAAAACTGAAGGCTGCCTGGAAGATATGAGGGAGCTTTCAGTTTAGCAAAACGGCCAAGTGACGGAACTAAGTGTTGAGAGCTGTTCAATATTTTTTAAGTATATGATGAGTGCCAGCAGTCCAGCCCACGATATGTCTGTTTAGCGAAAAACAGAATTTTTTATTTGCTCATCACAGTGCTAAAATAAACAAAATAGACAATTGAAAAATAGAGGTGTAAGAATGAAGTTAGATGAGTTTACAATTGGCCAGGTCTTCAAAACGAAATCATTAAAAGTATCAAAAGATGATATTATGCGGTTTGCGGGTGAATTTGACCCTCAGTATATGCATGTAGATGAAGAAAAAGCGAGTAAAGGCAGATTTAATGGAATTATCGCTTCCGGCATACAAACACTGGCCATATCTTTTAAACTTTGGATTGAAGAAGGTTTCTATGGAGACGATATTATAGCCGGAACAGAGATGAATCATATGACATTCATAAAACCTGTATATCCGGATGATGAATTGTTTACAATTGTTGAGGTTCTTGATAAGCAGCCAAAGAGAAATGAATTGGGAATACTCACAGTATTGCTATCTACTTATAATCAAAAAGAAGTAAAAGTGTTTGAAGGTGAGTTATCTGTATTGATCAAACGATAACTCAGAAAGCCCGCTTTTCGCGGGCTCGATTGAAGCAGATGGGTGAAAGATGTTAGCGAGTTTCCTTTGAAAAATAAGAGGTTAAAACATCATAAACAATAGGCAAAGAAGTAAATCCATCATCTTCTAGAAAATGACCTCCGTGCTGAATTTCATATAACGCAGCGTCAATTTGTTGTGCCAGATCCTTGCTGAATGAAAAAGGCACAATTTGGTCGTCCTTAGAAGCAATGACAGCACGGTGCTTCGCGGACTCGATGATTTTTTGATGATCAAACGATCCCTGTGTAAATTCATCTAACATCTGTAAAGTGGGCAACGATTTGGCAAAGCCGGAAACAAGTATGATTCCGCCAAGCTGTTTTCGTAATTGAATATGTTCCAAAAATCTCAAAATGGCAGGGCACCCTAAGCTGTGCGCAACCAAATACGTATTTTCGTGTAAAGTGTGCTGATATAAAGAGAGTGTCTCCAGCCAATCCTCAAGTCTTGGCTGGAGCGGATTAGGCATGTTTAAAATGTCTGCTTGGACCCCATCTGCGAGCAGACGTTTTTTCAACCAAGGGAACCAATGATTTGTTGAGGAGGCTCTGTAGCCATGAATGATATAGACTTGTTTTGTCATTATTTCCTCCTAAGAAATATTTTCATTCAGTATAAAATTCCTCTCATTGGGAAACAAGTACGCACTTTTTTGTAAGTAGCTTTACATATGAGGCACTCCTTGTGCCATTCCCCACTTACACATCTCACCTATGAGGGGATACAAAGATCGCCCTCTGTCAGATAACGAATACTCTACTTTCAGTGGGGTTTGAGAAACCTCAGACCGATGAATAAGGCCGTCAGTTTGCAATTCCTTAAGCTGTGCGCTTAACATTTTATGGGTGATGAAGGGCATAGCCCTTTTCAGCTCGCCGTATCTCATCATTTTTTCACACCCTAACTCATAGAGTATTCTCATTTTCCATTTGCCCCCTATAAGAGACAAGGTGTATTCAAATGGGGCTTGTTTACTGCGGCACAGGCTATCCATGTAATCGAACCTCCTTTTTAAGGTATCATATCAGAATAATTCAGGATTTTCGGTGTTGAAGTTTGAGGGCGATTCGCGATCTGAACTGAAAGGAACGCTTGCTCAACAGGCGGCACGGTACATGAATGTTCTAAGTCAAAGAGGGTTACCTTACTGTTAATTACTTTATTTAAAAAAACGCATGTTTTTAGCTGAAAATATCTATTATGGTATATTTAAATATAACGAAATATTTGAGAAATGAGGAATGGTATGAATACACCCAAAAAACATAAGAAATTTAAAGCGAAAATGATTTTCCAAATCATCATGGTTATCATTGGAGGAATCATAGCGGCGTATGGACTAGAAACAGTGCTCATTCCAAACAGTGTATCTGATGGAGGGGTGACGGGTCTTAGCATCGTTGGTTCACAGCTATTCAACTTGCCGCTGGGGATTTTGATTGCAGTGATCAACATTCCATTTGTCTGGTTAGGATATAAGCAAATAGGGAAAAGCTTTGCATTATTATCAATTATCGGAATCGTATCGCTTGCCGCGGGGACAAGCTTTTTCCACCACACACCCGCTATCATAGAAGGAGATACCCTGTTAATTACCGTTGTCGGCGGGATTATCCTTGGATTCGGAATGGGGCTGGCGCTGCGTAATGGCGGCGCATTAGATGGAATTGACATGCTTGCTGTGCTGCTATCCCGAAAACTGCCATTCGGAACGAGCGATCTCATTCTATTCTTAAACCTATTTGTGTTTATTTTTGTTTCCACAGTATTTGGCTTACAAGGGGCATTGCTTTCAGTCATTGCTTACTACATTGCATCCAAAGTGATTCATGTTGTGGAGGAAGGCTTAAGCGGCTCTAAAACCTTTCAAATTATTACAACCCAACCTGAATTAATGGTAGAGACAATACGTGATCAATTAGGCCGAAGCGCCACATATAAAGAAGCTTACGGGGGTTTTTCCCACGAGAAATTTAAAGAAATCACATGTGTCATCAACCGTTTAGAAGAAACCAAACTAAAGGAAATTATTAATGATATTGATAAATCCGCCTTTGTCACCGTATATGACGTAGCTGAAGTGAAGGGCAGCAATTTTAGAAATCTTAATCATCACTAAAAAATAGAATGACCTTTTTAACCGTAACTGACATGCCGCGGGTAATTTAATCAAAAACACTTTTTTGAGGGCTTGTGGGTGTCACCAGTGAAGGTCTGAATCATAAAAATACCAAGGGAATCAAAACCCTTGGTATTTTTTCTGGTTATTAGATTTTATCTTCAGCTTTACGTGCTGCTTCGAGCTTATCAATCCTGTCTTTATATTTTTCTCCCCAGTCCTTCATGTGCAGGATAACAGGTTCTAATGTTCTTCCAAACTCAGTTAAAGAGTATTCGACTTTTGGAGGGACCTGTTTATAAACCTCGCGGTGAATCACGCCATCCCGTTCCAATTCTCTTAATTGCAGCGTGAGCATACGCTGGGTAATTTTGGGGTATAGTTTTCGAAACTCATTAAACCTTTTTTTACCGTCAATGAGATGATAAAGAAGAATGCCTTTCCACTTACCTCCGATGATATCTAATGTTGTCTCCACCGGACATCCTTCAAAGTCATCAGAAGAATAATCAATGCCGAGTTTACGATTTCTCAAGCTGTTCACTCCTAATAGTATACTTTTTGATACTATATACATTCAATGTGCGTACTTTTTATATATTAATATACATCATATAATGATGTCACATCTAAGGAATGAAAGGAATGGATCATATGAAAACACTCGTACTCGTTGTACATCCGAATATAGAATCCTCTCGTATCAATAAAAAGTGGAAAGAAGCCGTTTTAAGTGAACCAAATGTAACTGTCCATGATCTTTATGAAAAATATCGCGATCAACCAATTGATGTGGAATTTGAACAACAGCAGCTCCTGGCCCATGACCGTATCGTTTTTCAGTTTCCATTATACTGGTACAGCAGCCCACCGCTTTTAAAACAGTGGTTTGATGAAGTGTTTACGTTTGGCTGGGCTCATGGTCCCGGCGGAAATAAATTGAAGGGGAAAGAGTGGGTAACTGCCATGTCCATCGGTTCACCTGAACACTCTTATCAAGCCGGCGGATATAACTTGTTTTCGATAAGCGAGCTGACAAAACCGTTCCAAGCATCTGCCCATTTAGTAGGCATGACCTATCTGCCTTCCTTTGCCGAATATCGCGCCAATACAATCAGTGACCAAGAAATTGCCGAAAGTGCGAATCGGTATGTAAAGCATATTACAAATATAGAATTAAACCCGAAGGTTCGCCTGCAAAGATATTTGAAACAGCTGGAGGGTGTCGATTTAACATAAAGATTGATTTTGGAAAATCCTGTACTCACCAAGCAGGATTTTTTCTTGTTCAGCAGAGGGATTTTAACATATAGCGAAAAAAGAAGAAGCCACCAAAAATAAGCTATTTGCTTGGTCCTGACTGCTTATTTTTGGTGAAAGATTATTTCTCTGTGGCGAAATAAAGCAAAGCGATGACCGGAAAAGCGATTCCAATCCATAATGCTGTACTCCATCCGCCTGAGGCATATGCCCATCCTCCAATTGATGACCCTATCGCACCGCCTAGAAAGAAGATCGCCATGAATAATCCGTTTAATCGACTGCGAATTTCAGGCGCCAACGAAAAAATAGCACGTTGACTGAGCACAAGGTTTGCAGATACACCCATATCTAACAGAATAGCTGCGGCCACTAGAACTGTTATACCGACGGGGGAGCTGCTCTGAATCATGAGCGGCATTAATAAAGAGACAACGACAACAACGAGAGCGATTCCAGTGGCAAGCCTGGTTAAGCCTCGATCAGCCAGCCGGCCGCCTATTGGTGCAGCGACTGCACCCGCAATGCCCACCAATGCGTAGAGTGCTATTGCCTTCTGAGAAAAATGAAAATCAGGACCCGACAATAATAAAGGAACGGTAGTCCAGAACAAGCTGAAAGCTCCAAATACAAACGCATGATAGATGGCACGGCGGCGTAAGACTGGAGTCGTGCGCAGCAGCTTCCACATTGAACCGAGTAAGGCAGTATAGTTTGTATTTGCTGATGGTTTTCTGGCAGGAAGCACTTTTGATAATACGATGGCCAGGACAACACTTACCACGGCGGACAAAGCGAATATTGCATTCCAACCCCAGATATCAGCGACTAGACTAGATATCGGACGGGAAAGCATAATACCGAGTAATAAGCCGCTCATGACATTGCCAACAACCCGGCCGCGTGCAGCGTCTGATGCAAGGTATGATGCAAATGGAACAAGCACTTGGGCTGCGATTGATCCCAATCCGACGAAAAACGCAGCTGCTAAAAACAGTGTTCCATGCTTCACAAATGCTGTTAGTGTCAAAGCCGCTGCGCTTAGAAGGAGCGATACAACAATAAGTTTTTTGTTTTCGATAATATCTCCTAAAGGGACAAGAAATAGTAAGCCGGCAACGTATCCGATTTGGGTGAGTGTGACGATCAATCCAGCACTGCCTGGAGAAAGTCCAATTGCCTTACTAATTAATCCGACCAAGGGTTGTGCATAGTAAAGATTAGCAACAATGATACCGCATGCTGTTGCGAGAAGAAGGGTTAAACTGGGTGAAATCCTCTGACCTGCTTGTTTGTTTCCATTAGCCATAAGAATGAACTCCTTTTTAAGTTGTTTTTTGAGTGTAATCATGACTTCTCAACACAAGTGATTTTATAAACTGAACGTTCAGTTTTGCCGATTAATGAAAATAATATACTAAACGTTCAGTTTTGTAAATGGGTTTCTGTTTTCTTTTTTATTCAGGTTAAGTATACTGAACGTATAGTTTATATTTCGGAAAGGAATGATTCATGTGCAGAGTAAACGAGGGCGGCCGCGTGATGAAGGAACACATAAGGCGATTCTCTCTGCAGCCTATGGTCTATTGCTGGAAAAAGGCTTCGATGCGGTGACAGTCGATAAAATTGCCGAGCGTGCGAAAGTGAGTAAAGCAACGATTTATAAATGGTGGTCTAACAAAGCTGCCGTTATCATGGACAGCTTTCTTTCGACAGCGACGGACAGGCTGCCTGTGCCTGATACAGGGTCGTCAGTACAAGATATAGTAACCCACGCCACGAATTTAGCTAGGTTTTTGACAAGCCGGGAAGGAACCGTTATTAAGGAATTGATAGGTGCAGGGCAGTTGGATGAAAAATTGGCAGAAGAATATCGCATGCGATTTTTCCAGCCTCGCCGCCTCCAAGCGAAAGGCCTTCTAGAAAAGGGAATTCAGAAAGGTGAATTGAGAGAGAATCTTGATATTGAAGTAAGCATAGATCTCATTTACGGACCAATTTTCTATCGTCTGCTTATAACAGGGGATGAGGTGAATGATTCCTATGTGCATGATTTGGTGATGAACGCGTTTAAGGGAGTTCAAGCTACCTCTGCTACAGAGAGTATGTAGCTGATAAGAACTGCAAAAGCTGCGGATTATATGACAAATTGGTTCTCTCTAATCGCACAGTGAAAGATAAGATTTTTGTTGCTGAGCGGAATCGAGGGAAAAGTTCTCTTATCGGATGTCGAAAAAGAAGTCATTCAATCGTGAATACATAACATCATATTATTACATTCCTTTTCATCGATTGGAACAAGGGTTCTATACTTCAATGGAATATCGCAAAGTTGGAGTATTTAAACAACAGGGGAAAATCGATGGCCATTATGTAGGTGTCATGGCAATGGAAAAAATACTTGCAATGTAAACAGGCCTCTAAAGAGACCTGTTTTTTAATATCCAGATGATTGTCTAGTTTCAGCTTGGGCTCTATGACTACTCCCATAACTGAAATAGTCTAATATTTATACCGGAATATTTGATGTTCCAAATATAAGGGATTGTTTATATAAATAAAAGTTTATATAATGACGTGGGCGCTAAGGAAACGCGGGGAGCGACTCAGGTTTTCGTTTTCGAAGTTTTGATCCTTAAGATATACGGAGCGCTACATATGGAAACGTAAAGGGGAATGTATAATCATTTGGCGTGTATATAACGATTTGCTTATATATTGATTTGGGAAGGAGGAGCTCATATGACGATTGATGTTGCGGCGATGACTCGTTGTTTGAAAACACTTAGTGATCAAACTAGGCTTATAATGATGAGATTATTTCTTGAAAAAGAATATTGTGTCTGTCAATTGGTTGATATGTTCGAAATGAGCCAGCCCGCCATAAGCCAGCATTTGCGGAAATTAAAAAACGCAGGTTTTGTGAATGAGGACAGAAGAGGCCAATGGCGTTATTATTCAATAAATGGTTCCTGTCCTGAGTTTGATACATTGCAATTGATCTTACATCAAATTGATCAGGAGGATGAATTGTTAAACCATATCAAACAAAAGAAAACTCAAGCGTGTTGCCAGTAAGGAGGCATTAGATTGACATCAATGATTTTGGCAGTATTCATCTTTTTATTAACTCTAGTATTGGTCATATGGCAGCCGAAAAATTTATCTATAGGGTGGTCAGCCTGTGGAGGCGCAGTTTTAGCTCTAATAGCAGGTGTTGTCAATTTTCATGATGTGTTAACTGTGACAGGGATTGTTTGGAATGCGACATTGGCTTTTGTGGCCATCATACTGATATCGTTAATTCTTGATAATATCGGTTTCTTTGAATGGGCAGCGCTTCATATGGCTAAGGCTGCAAAAGGATACGGTGTGCGGATGTTCGTTTATGTATCTCTATTAGGAGCTATTGTCGCCGCGTTATTTGCAAATGACGGTGCAGCTCTTATATTGACACCAATCGTATTAGCGATGGTCAGAGCATTACATTTTAATGAAAAATTAGTTTTTCCTTTTATCATTGCCAGCGGATTTATTGCGGATACCACTTCGCTTCCTTTAGTAGTGAGCAATTTGGTCAACATTGTTTCAGCGGACTATTTTCATATTACGTTTATTGATTATGCATCCAGAATGGTTGTCCCGTACCTGTTTTCGCTGCTGGCGAGCATCATTGTACTTTACCTTTTCTTTAGAAAAAGCATACCAAAACGCTATGATCTGACTGAGGTTAAAAAACCTGTTGAAGCAATTAAAGATCAAAACATGTTCAGACTGTCATGGTATATCTTAGGGCTGCTGTTAATTGGATATTTTGCAAGTGAATTTTTTTCTATCCCTGTATCAGTGGTAGCGGGCAGCATTGCAATCATTTTCTTAATCGCTGCGCAAAAGAGTCCGGCCGTCCATACAAAGAAAGTGGTGAAAGAGGCGCCATGGGCTATCGTATTCTTTTCAATTGGCATGTACGTTGTTGTGTATGGTGTCCGAAATGCCGGATTAACGGATGTCCTTTCAGATGTGATTCAAGCCGCAGCTGATCAAGGATTGTTTGCTGGGACAATTGGAATGGGCTTTATTGCGGCGATTCTTTCTTCCATTATGAATAACTTGCCGACTGTTATGATTGACGCATTGGCGATTGCCGGTACAGATACACATGGGATGATGAGAGAAGCGCTTATTTATGCAAATGTGATCGGTTCAGATTTAGGGCCTAAAATAACACCGATTGGTTCCTTGGCGACATTATTATGGCTTCATGTTCTTTCGCACAAAGGTATGAAGATTTCCTGGGGCACGTATTTTAAAACAGGAATTATCCTCACGATACCCACTTTATTGATCACACTTGTCGGCCTGTATATTTGGCTGCTGATAATCCATTCTTGTTTCTAAAAGGACAAGGTCACTATATCAAGGAAAACAATGCACTGGTAACTCTTGCCGCAGCCAAATGGCTGAAGGGTGGGGGAGAAAATACCTTGGGGACAAGTGGAATGAGTATAGCGCTGAAATCGAATGTCATGGATGACATCTGAAAGCTGTCAAAGCTATGAAAGAAGCAGGGATTGATATTTCAAATCAAACATCGGATAAATTTGATGATCCGGCAAAAGCACACGGAACAGAAGAAGTGTTTCCAAAGGGTCCGTGATGAAATTGGTGACCGTTTAAAACAGTTTGCTGTAACTGGGGAATAAAGAATCGATATATTCAGCGTTTCCTTGGGTTATATAATGCAATGTGTTGTTCAACAGGTGTCTGCGAGCTGAGTGCAGACACCTGTTTTTGTTTTTATTTGTCTGAGATTCGTAACAGGGAAGTTATTTAGCTGGTGACAGAGGAAAATTGATTTGTGAACAGAATCATGAAGGAGACGGTGTTTTAAAGGAGTTGTCTGTTTTGCAGGAATTAACAAAAGAAAAATACAGTAGCTTAAAAACAATGTTTGATGACAAATATTGTCCACATTTGTCTATTCAATATTAGACCAAACCATTCCGGGAGCTGTTTATGCAGATGATCAAACCTTTCCTAAATCGTTTTTTATAGGAACTGAATCAGGCATTTATTTTATTGCGGGAGACCAAGGGAATCGGGATTTTCATGATTTCATTGCAGGATATTATGAAGAACAAGTGAAATCATCAAAACGATTTACCTTGTTTTCTTCCAGTGATACATGGGATAGCGTACTGAAACCCATACTGAAAGATGACTTGAACCAAATGAGAAGAGCTGCATTTTCTTATCAACCAAAATCTTTCAAAAAGACTTTGCAACTGCCAAAGGGTCTTGTATTGAAAAGAATAGACGAAGACATCATTTCACACAGCACAGCGTTTAACAGCGCGTATTATGAGGAGTATTGGGATTCTGTCTCACAGTTTGCTTCAAAAGGTTTTGGGTTTGCCGTATTACATGGCAATCATGTAGTAAGTGAGTGTACTTCTATATTTTTAGGGCATAATCGAGCGGAAGTGGATATCTATACACTTGAGGAATATAGAGGACTGGGGTTAGCTTATTGCGTAGCAAATAGGTTTATAGCGTTTTGTATTGAAAATGGGATTGTTCCTAGCTGGGATTGTGATATCTGCAACAATTCGTCCATTGCATTAGCAGCTAAACTAGGGTTTACGGAATACACTATTTACTACACTGGCTAACCTTAATGAAAGAACCTTAAAAGGAGATACCAACCGATGTTGGTATCTTTTTTGTTTTAGAGTTTTTTTACCCTTTTAGCAGAAAAATGGGTGATGAAAATCTTATTCATTTTATTTACTTTTAGGTAGGTAAAACATACCCCGCCAACTGTAACCACTCCGCCTAGCAGAGAGAGCAGTGTGGGTATTTCGCCGATCCAGATCCAAGATATGATCAAGGCTAAAGCCGGTGTAACATAAAGTGAAAGGGTTGCTTCTGAAGCACCGACGAGTGAAGTGACATATGCTAGTGCGAAGTAAGGAATAACCGTCGGCAATAATCCTAAGTAAACGATAGACAAAGTTGCGCTTATTGAAGCGTTCATCATCTCTTCGCCTAAGCCTGGCAGAAACACAAGCATAGGTATTGTTCCGCCCCAAATGGTGAATGTAACGAATGGAATAAAACCATATTTTTTTATATAGCGGGCTTGAAAAACGAAATAAATACTCTCCGAAAATGCTGCCAGCAGGATGACCAAGATACCGCTCATTGAATATGTAAAGTCTCCCGCCCCAAATGCAATCAATAATACACCCAATAAACTGATCATAGAGCCAAGCCATTTCGTAAATCCAAAATGCTCTTTATAAAACAGGCGGGATAGCATGGCTGAGAAGATCGGTGCCGTAGTAACGAGTAAGCTTGCAACTCCGGCACTAACTGTTTTTTCACCGATGTTCAGCAAAATGTGATAGAGTGCAAATCCTAAAAACCCTAAAAGAAAAATGGCAGGAATGTCTTTCAAGTCGGGTAGGTGCATCTGAGTCAAAACAGCAAAAAGCAATAATGCCATAGAGCCGATTAACAAACGAAATAAAGCAAGGTGTTCTGGTGTGTACCCTTCTAGTCCTGCGCGAATTCCCGGAAAAGCAGATGCCCATAAACCAATCATGAGACTATGAGATATCATTATTTGAACTGTTTTCTTTCGCATTCCTCTCACTCCTCTTTACAAAAACCAACCAGTTATTTAATGTGGTTTTATATTAATAAAGATTTGGTGATATGGCTTCAACCAGTTAAACGGATTTTGACCCAACCAATTTATTTTAAGGAGACCGATTCTATGAGCTTTCCAGAAGAAAAAAAGATGAAAAAGCTCCCTAAGTACAGACAAATCGTTCATTTTATTAAAGAGAAAATAGGAAATGGAGAGTGGCCGATTGGAAGCAAGATTCCAAGCCAGCGCACGCTTGCAAAAGATTTTCAGGTAAATCGGAGCACAGTGATTACAGCGTTAGAGGAATTGATGGCCGATGGGCTAATAGAAGGCACAATGGGGAAAGGCACAGTTGTTATCAACAACACATGGACACTGATGGCTAAGAATTCTGCTCCCGATTGGGATCAATATGTCACCTCTGGCATTCAGATGCCAAGCCGAAAAATCGTTCAAGAGATAAATCAATCAGAATCAAATACAGACCTTATACAGCTCAGTAAAGGTGAACTTTCAGCTGAGATTTTTCCTTTGGCTGTTATGAAAGAGATGATGGGGAAGGTATCTCAACACATGGAGGCATTCGGATATGAAGAACCAAAAGGTTACTTACCTTTGAGGGAGGCATTAAGCAACTATTTAAAAACCATTGGAATCAACGTCTCATCTTCTTCCATTCTGATTGTCTCAGGAGCGTTGCAAGCCTTGCAGCTGATATCAATGGGGCTGTTACAAAGAGGATCAACCGTTTATCTTGATCAGCCCTCCTACCTTTATTCATTACACGTATTTCAATCAGCTGGTATGAAGCTGACTGGACTTCCTATGGATAATGAAGGACTTTTGCCTGAAAATGTTCATTTAACAAGAGGAGAGCGGGGAAGGGCTATCTTATATACAAATCCATGTTTTCACAATCCGACTGGTATTCTTATGTCTAAAAAGCGACGGGAAGAAATCCTAGCAGTAAGTGAGAATACACAGCTTCCTATTATTGAAGATGACATTTATCGTGAGTTATGGATCGATGAAATTCCGCCATATCCTATTAAAACAATTGATAAAAATGGACACGTACTGTACATAGGAAGTTTATCGAAAACATTAAGCCCAGGTTTGAGGATTGGATGGATCGTCGGACCGGAACCGGTGATTGAACGTTTATCTGACATTAAAATGCAAACAGATTATGGATCCAGTTCGCTATCCCAGAGAGTAGCGGCAGAGTGGTTTACTTCCGGCCAATACCAGCAGCATGTAGAAAAGGTTAGGCAGCAATTAAAGGTGAGAAGAGAATTGGCCTTGAGTGCTTTAGAAACTCATTTGAAAGATGTGGCGACATGGAATATCCCAAAAGGAGGATTTTTTGTCTGGATAAAAATATTGCCTTCCATATCAATGAAATTACTTTATACTAAAGCCTTATCAAAAGGGATTCTGCTCAATCTCGGCAGTATCTATGCTCAGGAAAAAGGGAATTATATTCGCTTATCATATGCTTATGCATCTCTTGAAGACCTTCAAAAGGGGATTTATGAGTTGGGTTTAATGATAAAAGAATTGGCAAGCAGGTAACTTTTATATCCTTAAATGGATGTTTCACTAAAAAAGAGATCAAGCCTAATGATCGCTTGATCTGATAATAACAAGGGTTACTAGAATAGATCAAATCATGGTTCGGTCTTAAAATGATCATGTCTCTGAGCGAAAAGTCTTTCCGACTTCTCTTCCTAAACCAAAGTAATGTCTGAAATTATAGATAAGCGGGCTCCATTTGGAAGGGTTGATATGGTTTTCGTCTAGTATAATACTTTCCTCGGCATGAAAATGTAGTGCCTGCGTCTCTACAATTGCGAATGACGATTCATATTCTGGAAGCCGAATGTGTTTCACTTCGGCTTCTATTTGGATAGGGCATTCTTTGATTCGTGTTGGTGATACTGTTTTTGATTGTAAAGGCGTTAACCCTGCTGCCTCGTATTTTTCTTTTTTATATGTAAATCCGAGCTGCTTCTTTAAAGGCGGTATGCTTTTTTTTCCGCTATAAGATGAAATTCTTTCAATGTTTTCCCATAATTCCGGGCCAGGCAAGTTTATGACACACTCTTTGTGTCTTTCCAAATTGTCGATGGCTTTTCCTCCCAGTCCTACTCCAAGGATTATATAATGTCCAAGAGCCCAAGAAGAAGACATAGGACTAATATTAGTGGTTCCATCCTCATTCAATGTGGTTAGAAGAAATGTCGAGGTACCATAATACATGATCTTGGGTTTGATTTCCTTAAATCGACGAGTGTCTTGTTTTTTGATGTCCAACGTTTTTTCCTCCTTTCACGCTTACATTTATATTGTAAAGGATTAACATTTCAACTATCATCGAAATATGAATGTAAGGAGGAAAATCATGAATCCTAATATTGCAAAAATCTCTTCGTTGCTATCAGATCCCTCGCGTTCTTCCATTCTTCTCAGCCTGATGGATGGAAGGATACACCCTGCGGGAGAGCTTGCATATCTCGCTAACATTAAACCTCAAACCGCCAGTTTTCACCTGAATAAATTGCTTGAAGCAAAGCTGATTAGCGTAGAGAAGCATGGGAGACATCGGTATTACAGATTGTCTGACTCAGATGCTGCAAATGTGATCGAACAATTGCTTCATATTGCGCCTAAAGCAAAAGTCAAATCTTTAAAAGAGTCAAAAGAGAAAAAGGACTTGCATTTCGCCCGTACCTGTTATGATCATTTGGCAGGTTATGTGGGCGTGCAAATGGCACATTCACTAGTTGAGCAGGGGATGTTAAAAAAAGTTGATTTAAACTTTGAGGTGACTTCAGAGGGTGCTTTATTCTTTTCAAAGTTAGGCATCAATGAAGAGCAACAACGGAATAAGAGGAGAGCTTTTGCCCGCTGCTGTTTGGATTGGAGTGAACGGCAGCATCATATTGCAGGAGCATTAGGAAACGCCCTATTGGTGCGCATGTTAGAAGAAGAATGGATCGTTCGTATGCCTAAAACGAGAGCGATTAGGATTACACAAAGCGGGAAAATCGCGTTTGAAAAGCACCTAAACGTGAAGATTTAGGACTTTGAAGCGGAAACACCAGATGATGAGGCACGATATCTAGGAGGAGTAAGATTTGTTCTAATCTTACTCCTTCTTCTTATTTTGAAGCAGCTCGATTCCCCATTGCAATAGAGATGCGGTTCCAACTGTTTATTTGATTAATGATGAGAACAAGGTCAACATATTGTTTTTCATCATAATGTTCCCGCACCCGATGATATAGCTCATCAGGAACCCTTTTAGATGGAATGAGCGTGATGTGTTCAGATAGTTCGAGAGCCGCTTTCTCTTCAGGTGAGTAAAAATCACATTCATTCCAAGCATGTAAACAGTAAATTCGCTGTTCAGTTTCCCCCATTTTGCGGGCATCGGACGTATGCATATCTATGCAGTAGGCACAGCCGTTCATTTGAGAGACTCTGATTTTGATTAGTTCTCTCGTCGTTCGGTTAATTGAGGATTGTTTCGTGTATTTCTCCATATCCATCATGATTTTCATACCTTCAGGTGCAATCTCATAGTAGGACACTCTTTGACTCATAAGGCAAGACTCCTTTCCATAGAATACCTAGATTGTATCCCGGTATTGATCATTTTACCAATGTGCGGTTTGAATGACAGCTGTTTCAGCGTCTTTTGGAAAGAAGCTTCTTTGAATAAAAATAAGGGTAGCCAGCAATGATGAGTGGAGCTGCTAATGCAAGCAGTATCCATGAGCCTGATTGGCTGTCTCTAGTGACTCTAATGAATATATAAGTACCGATCAGAAAATATAATAAAGCACCTAGAAACCAATACATGTTCAATCCTCTTTTTCCTTGCTTTTTGGTTGCGCATTTTTGTCTGTCATATGGCTTAATCGATCAGGGTTCTGATTTTTTAATACCTTTTCGGTCCGGATTCCTTTTCTCTTTAATGATAAAATTGTGAGATCAATCGATTTCAATGATGATCATTCCTTCAATGAATAGTAAGTTCCTTATGATTTTGAAAAGATAAAACGTACATAGAGGCAGAACGTTCATGTACGTTTGGGCAATGATCACTTGTTGGAAACTCTAATGTTTCCCTGCACCTGATATTGTTGTGTTCCTTCTCTTCCTATAAAATGATTGGATACATGTATGTTTGCACGTTGAAATATGGGTTCGATTTTCATGAATCTCTATTCGGTGAAACAGGTAAAGGAAGTGGATAAGGTTTGCTTATAAGGAATCCTTTTAAAGATAAATATTACTCACATGATAGGCGGGCATTAAACATGCTTGCACTCAGAGTGCCGGGCCTGGCTTTTATTCTCATGATCTATATAGCCTCTATCGTGCTGCAATTTGTTTCTGGGGGCTGGTCCATTTTATTGCTTTATGCGTTTACCATATTAATCGCCATTTTTGCTTTGCTTCATTGGCACTCATATCGCTGGGTTAAGAAAAGGGTGGTTCTGTATTTTGTGATACAAGGTTTGATCACCTTTACACTTGCTAATCTCATGACTGGCTACCTTATGCTGGTCATCATTGGCCTTTATGCATTTTTGATTGGACAGATTTTAGGAATGGCAGACAGAAGAAGGACGATTCCCATTCTTTATCTATTGCTGCTGCTGGTCATAAATTCGGCGTATCACCTTCATAAAGGTGAAGTTTTGCATTTTATTGTTATTGCTGCGCCGATCATGATTGTCATCATCACTTATGCCGCAACATTTTTTGCCCAAGTCGATGAAAAAATAAAAGCTCAATTGACTCTTGAAAGGCTGGAGCTGGCTCATCAGCAGGTAGAACAGCTGACGCTGCAGAACGAAAGACAGCGGATGGCCCGAGACTTACACGATACGCTTGCTCAAGGTCTTGTCAGTTTAAATATGCAGCTGGATGCGATTCATGTTCATCTCGCCAAAGGCAACACAGAGAGAGCGAAGGAAATCATACAACAATCGATGAAAAGAGTGAAAAGCACATTAGCTGATGCACGTTCAGCTATTGACGATCTCCGCAGCAAATCAGAAGAAATCGGTGTTTTAAAAGAAAGAATTACCTCGCTAATGGATCATTTTATAGAGTCGACAGGCATGGCTTGTTTATTAGATTACAGATTGCATCAGGTGCTGGATGTGCGTACAGCTGAAAACTGTTATTACATCATTGGAGAATGCATGACGAATGCGGCAAAGCATGCTGAGGCGAAAACAATCTGGATATCCATTTGGGATGATGAAAAGGGAAGGCTCCATTTAACAGTTAAGGATAACGGCAAGGGATTTGATGTTGAAAAAGGAAAGAAAAAGAGAGGACATTATGGGCTTCTTGGCATACAAGAACGCGTCAGGGCAATAAATGGCCAATTCAATATCAAGAGTACAAAATTGAAAGGAACACAAATTGAGATCACTGTACCAATTCAGGGAGAGATGCAAGATGAATAAGGTTTTAATCGTTGATGACCATCTTGTCGTGAGGGAAGGTCTGAAGCTTTTAATTGAAACGAATGATCAATACACCATTATAGGAGAGGCGGAAAATGGAAAAGTCGCAGTCCGTCTTGCAGATGAATTAGAACCGGATATCATTCTGATGGATTTGTATATGCCGGAGATGAGCGGGTTAGAGGCCATTAAACAAATAAAAGAAAAACACGATACCCCCATCATTATTTTGACTACATATAATGAAGATCACTTAATGATCGAAGGGATTGAATTAGGAGCGAAAGGATATCTGTTAAAGGATACGAGTTCAGAAACCCTTTTTCACACAATGGATGCAGCGATCAGAGGAAATGTGCTGTTGCAGCCTGATATCCTCAAACGTCTGCAAGAAATCCAATTTGAGCGGATGAAAAAGCAGCGCAATGAGACGCAGCTGACAGAAAAGGAAGTCATTGTTCTAAAAGCAATTGCTAAAGGTCTTAAAAGCAAAGCGATTGCCTTTGATTTGGGCGTCTCTGAGCGAACAGTAAAGTCCAGATTAACGTCCATTTACAATAAATTAGGCGCGAATTCAAGAACTGAGGCAGTAACGATTGCCATGCAAAAAGGTATTCTGACAATAGACAACTAAACTGCATATTTGAAAATTGCCCAAACGTACATGCCCGAATGTACGTTTTTTTCATTTCATTGTCAACTACAATGAGAAAGAATGTGATCAAGCAATGTGTTGAAAGGAGATTATCATGTCAAAAATGTTATATACATTAGGAGGATGGGTTGCTCGCAATCGCATAAAAGCAATATGTGCGTGGATCGTTGTGTTAGTTGCTGCGATAGGCCTTGCAGTCACCTTGAAACCAAGTTTTTCTGAGGATATGTCCATACCTGACACACCTTCGGAAAAAGCGATGGATGTGATTCAAAAAGAATTTCCTCACGGTCCTGATAAAGGGAGCATACGGGTTATTTTCGGTGCTGGTGATGGGGAGAAACTTACTGGGAAGCCAGCAAAAAAAGCAATAGAAGATACGTTCAAAGAAATCAGTAAAGATGATTCTGTTGACTCGATTGCAAGTCCTTTTGTGACAGGGACAATCGCGAAAGATGGCACAGTTGCCTATGCTGATATCAAGTATAAATCATCAGCAGATGATATAAAGGATTACTCTATCAAACACTTAAAAGACAGTTTGAAGCTGGCTGATGATGAAGGATTGCAAACTGAGCTAAGCGGAGATGTACCGGGAGCCGAGATGGAGATAGGCGGTGTCTCTGAAATTGTCGGCATTATCTTGGCTTTTGTCGTTTTAGCCATTACATTCGGTTCTTTATTAATAGCAGGTTTGCCGATTTTAACTGCAATGATTGGTTTAGGTGTAAGTATTGGACTGGTTTTGATTGGGACACAAGTATTTGATATTGCTTCCGTCAGTCTTTCATTAGCCGGAATGATTGGCCTTGCTGTTGGTATTGATTATGCTTTATTTATTTTTACGAAACACCGCCAGTTTTTAGGCGAAGGCATACAAAAGAATGAATCAATTGCGAGAGCCGTGGGAACAGCGGGAAGCGCAGTCGTTTTTGCCGGACTTACTGTTATCGTTGCACTTTGCGGATTGACTGTCGTTAACATTCCTTTTATGTCTGCGATGGGGCTGACAGCAGGGCTTAGTGTACTGATGGCTGTTTTGGCTTCAATCACACTTGTGCCTGCGGTCTTATCGATTGCAGGGAAGCGGATGATTCCGAAATCAAACAAGAAAATAGAAAAACAAAGCACTGAAACAAATGTCTGGGGACGCTTTGTCACCAAAAATCCTATCATTCTAAGTGTATGCAGCATTCTGATTTTGATCGTCATTAGTATACCATCTATGCATTTGGAACTGGGCTTGCCTGATGCTGGGATGAAAGCTAAGGATAATCCGGATCGCCGGGCATATGACTTGCTTGCCGAAGGCTTTGGAGAAGGATTTAATGGCCAATTAACAATCGTAGCGGATGCCGCAAATGCTACAGAAAATAAGGCGGAGGCTTTCGCAGATGCAGTGAAAGAAATAAAGGGTTTAGACCATGTAGCAAGTGTCACCCCTGCAATGCCTAATAAAGAAGGGAACTTTGCCATCATTACGGTCGTTCCGGAAACAGGTCCAAATGATGTCACAACGAAAGATTTGGTACACGATGTACGCAGTTTGTCAGATAAAAACGGAGTAGATTTGCTTGTAACTGGATCGACTGCAGTGAATATTGACATTTCAGATCGCCTGAATGATGCGATACCGGTGTTTGCTGTACTTATTGTTGGATTTGCGTTTGTATTGCTGACCATCGTTTTCCGTTCGCTGCTTGTGCCGCTTGTTGCTGTTGCAGGTTTCATGTTGACGATGACAGCCACTCTTGGGATTTGTGTATTTGTCTTGCAAGACGGGAATCTCATCGACTTTTTCAAAATACCTGAAAGAGGGCCGATACTCGCGTTCCTGCCGATTTTATCTATTGGGATTCTGTTCGGGTTAGCCATGGATTATCAAGTATTCCTCGTCAGCAGAATGCGTGAAGAATATGTAAAAACAAAGAATCCAGTACAAGCCATTCAGGCTGGATTAAAACACAGTGGTCCTGTTGTTACAGCAGCCGGCTTGATCATGATCTTCGTTTTTGCAGGATTTATCTTTGCAGGCGAAGCTTCTATTAAAGCCAACGGATTAGCACTTTCCTTTGGTGTGCTCTTTGATGCCTTTATTGTAAGAATGACACTGATTCCAAGTGTCATGAAGCTGATGGGGAATGCAGCCTGGTATTTGCCGAAATGGTTAGACAAGATTATTCCGAACGTGGATATAGAAGGGCATCAACTGACAAAGGAAATACAGCCGGAAATAGATCATGAACAAAAGAAACAAATCAGTGTGTAATAGAAAAAGCAGATCTTTTATGATCTGCTTTTTTGCTTATGGTAGTATTTAGAAGATGAAGTCGGCAGTTAAAAGGAGACACTTATGGCGCCATCACTCATTTTCGATATGGATGGAACTTTGTTTCATATTGGCAGAAGCTGATCATACTAGCAGGCATCCCAGGAGAAGTGACATGATTTTTTGACTTTGCATTCACTACTTGATGCCAAGGATCTTGAGAATCCTTCTTGAAAATAAAGGATTTTACAACTGATCATATAAGAAACCTAAAGAAACAAGCACACAAAACCAGCTGCGGGTTTTGTCCAAGAAAAATAGAGTCCATGAGAGAGACTCTATTTTTTGAAATGCCCGGCTAGAAGTATATTGCAGGTCTTTATGAATGCAAAACACTATCTTATAAGCCCTTACCGTGAAATGCCTGTTTCTGCATTGAAAAAACGCATTACACGTTCATTTACGTAAGCGGGTTGTTCCATCGATAAAACATGTCCGGCATTTTTAATGACTTCCGCCTCAATATCAGGAACGAATGAAGAGGCTCGGTGCAGGGCTGAGTGGGGATCATAGATGACTTCATGTTCACCAAGTAATAATAGGATAGGAACTCTTGCTGAACGTAATTCCTCATCGGTAAAAACATACGGAAATCCGTCTGCTTTAGGATTTGGATTTCTTGATCCATCCTGCCACATTACCCCTGCCTGAAACTGCTTCACAAAAATCGGGTGCAGCACATTCTGATCATTCATCATCCAATTTAAGAATGTTTCAACTCCATTTGACGCTGTAAGGCCAAGAGCGTATTTGTAGAAATCGTGATGAAATGGCAAAAACGTTTCTGCCGGACTCAGTATAGCTGCGCTTTTTACTCTCTCAGGCATACGTAAAAGGAAATTCATCGTATGGAGACCGCCAAGCGAAAGTCCGATCATGTGGGACTTTTCGATCCCCAGATTGTCAAACACATCAAGAAGCCAATTGGCGTAATCCGTTCTTGTACCGCTTACATTCTCAGGAATACTCTTGTTTTTATCACCTATGATATCAACTGCATAAGTTCTGTATTTGCTGCTCCAATCGGCGATGTTGGGATACCACATCGTCGAGCTGAATAATGCTCCGTGGAGTAATACAAGCGGCGGGGCATCCTCTGGGCCGCTTGCAATCACATGTGTTTGACCAAAACGAGTAGATATATAGAATGATTTGCAACGGACCGGCCAAAGACTAAGGCTTTCATTATAAGTTTGATAATAGCGGATACCGTTGTCACTTAATTCGGGAATACTAGATGAATGGTTTGACATACAAATGCCCCTCCCAACATTGTTTAAATGAATGTGCCGTTTCGTGATGGGGAATCTGATTTTGATATAACAGACTTTATTTACAATATAATACAGTTGTTGTTAGACGTCAAATCCAAGATAAAAAGGAAATAAAACGATTGGAACAGATTATTGAAAATCAATATAACAGAATATTAACCTCCTTTGTGGAGCCGCTTCATTAAAACCGCAATCCAAATGCATGAATCACAAAAATCACAACAGGAGGGATCAAGAGGGAAGGCAGCAAATTCAATGTTTTGAACTTCTTGATTCCAAGAATGCTTAGACCTGAACTGAGGATGAGTATGCCTCCCACAATTGTGATTTCATTAATAAGGTCTGTATTGATTGCGCTCTCCATTACTTTAGCAAATAAATAGATGGAGCCCTGCCAGGCAAATAATACAATGGCTGCAGCCGCTATTCCAAAACCAAAAGTTGAAGCGAGCACAATGGAGGTGATCCCATCTAACATCCCGTTTGTCAGGAGGTATGTATAATCTCCATGCAAAGCGGCTTCAACAGGGCCCAATATTGACAGCGAACCTATACAAAATAATAAGACCGCAGTAGATAAGCCCTCTGCTAAATTACTTTTAGAAAATTTGTTCACCAGCTTGTTGAATCGTAATTCTAAATTGATGATCTGGCCTAGCAAACCTCCAATGGCTAAACTCACGATGAATAGAATGGGATATTTACTATCAGGCAAATGCTGTGTAATGGCGTTGATCCCCAGCGCGACTGCAGCGAATCCCATTGCCTGCATCAAAATATCCTGGTATTCATCTTTAATGCCTTTTTTGAATATCCCTCCGATTATGCTTCCTGCAATGATCATCACTGTGTTAAAAATCGTTCCAAACATAAGCTTTCTCCTCCAAAAATCATTCCTGCATAAAAAATAAACCCTCTAGTTAGTAGAGAGTCAAGGGAGATCAAAACATATTCATGAGATTATTTGATGGGCAGCAGGATTTCAGTCACGTAATTATCTAGGTTATTCGTAATGCCATAATCAATGAGTGTGATTTCGATTGAGTCCCCTGCTACTTCATAATGATGTTCTTTCATATATGCCAGTAATTTTTTGTAGTATGGTTCGGCTTCTGGATGTGACCCTTTAAACCTAATTTGCAGATATTCTCTTGAAGGAAAGATGATTTCTGAAGAAGTTTTTTCATTTTCATCTTCAAGAATCATAAATATACTGGAATATTTGTCAAACTGTTTTGCTTTCACATTTGCTGCAGAAATGGATAAACCGATCTTGCCTATGAATATATCTTCGTTTACATTCAGGTGGGTTCTCAATTCAGCTAACGAATGTTCGATATCATGACCGAGAACATATTCATGCTGCAAGTAAGCCACACGCATTGCGGGAAGTTTGATTTTTGAAATTTGATGTAACGGCATGTTAACGGCATCTTCTATATGTGTGATGCGTCGGGAGATCTTTCGTTCGATGCGTTCCAATTCTTTCTTTTTGCGATCAATTTCAGCCTGCTGGCTTTTTAGTAAATGAAGAAGAGTGTTTGTATTTTGAGAGTTATAAAAATCAAGAAGCTTATTGATTGGCAGGCCTAGGGCCCTCAAATACTTGATGGTATCAAGCCGCTCAAACTGTTGGGTAGAATAATATCTATAGTTCGTTTGCTCATCTTTATATTCCGGTTTCAAAAGGCCGATTTCATCATAATACCGAAGAGCAGAGATTTTCACATTGAATAACTTTGACACTTCTCCAATCGAAAAAAATTCCTTCATTCTAACAACCTTTCTGTGCCTATGATTGATATACACACATTATATAGTACGGCGAGTTCTAAAGGTAAAGTTTGCATCATAAAGAAAAAGCTCCTTCTAAAAAGGAGCTTTTCACTCTTCGAAATAAGGATTTACATGGATGAGCACTTCTTCTACATCTGAAAACTGTCTTTTGATTTCATTTCGAATTTCGCGGGCAATATCGTGTCCCTGCTTAATTGTCAAATCATGATCCAAAGATAAACGGACATCAAGCAATTTATAGTGGCCATGTTCTCGCGCGCGGATTCTATCAATTCGTTTTACTTGATCACATTGAAAAATAACAGCTTTATATTCCTCTATCAGCTCGGGATCAACACTCTTTTCCATGAGCACATCAACAGACGGCCTGATTAATTCCATTGAAATCTTAAAAATGAGGTAAGCAACGATTGCACTGGCAATGGCATCGGCGTACAACAGATAGGACCATCCGCGGGTGTTTCCGATGATAGCCAACAGGACGCCGATAAAAGCGGCAAGAGAGGCAACGATATCGCCTTTATGATCGTACGCAATCGCTATAATCGCTTTGCTGTTCCATTTTTCCCCTTGCTTTATAGAATAACGATATAAGATTTCCTTAGCCACGTACGAAATCAGAGCCGCAAACAATGCGCTGTATTGGGGAACGCTTGGCCCTTTAACAAAGGACAGAATCGCTTCTATGAGGATATAAACGGATACGATCACTAAGATAATTCCTACAATCGCCTCACTAATGACTTCAGCTTTTCCGTGACCAAAAGGATGGTCTTGATCGGGCGGTTTATTGGAAATTCCGATCACTGCCAAGACTGCAATCGAAGCAACGACATCTGCCGCGGAATGTATTCCGTCTGCAAACACGGCTTCACTATCGCCTACCAGCCCAAAAAAGACCTTTCCTGCCATTAAGATCAGATTGGCGATCAATGCAATCAAAGCAACTTTTCTGCTTATTTGTTCTCTTTCACTTGCCATTTTTTCCTCCTATAAAACTGCACAAAAAAATAGGAGTGCTCTATATACGCTCTCCGTATCCTTTCCTGTGTAATCACTTTGCTTATCATACCAATTCAATTTCGAGTGGGTCTACAGCAACGTTGTTTCCTGTTTACTAATAAATAAGGTGACAGAAAAAAAGTTGGAGCTGTGCTAAAAGGTCATACAGCAAACAAATGAGTTCTTATGTAACAACAGTGATGATTCGCCATTAAAATGCTGCCGTCAGTGAAAAATTTCCACCTGATTGTTAAAAACCTATTGACATGAGAAGATCTGTATTTTATTATTATCTCATATTCAAGATATTTTAATTCGAGATATTTGATTGAAAAGATCAGCGATCAAGCGCAACTCTAAGTGTTCAATCGTTGTCAGTTCTTTTACACAATATTCAATATGATTTTTTATAACATAATATCTCGAATTCGAGATAAAAGGGAGTGTAGCGTAATGGCTGAATTTACTCATTTAGTCAATGAAAGACGATCTGCAAGCAATTTTCTTTCAGGTCATCCAATCACAAAAGAAGATCTCAATGAGATGTTTGAATTGGTTGCATTGGCGCCATCGGCTTTTAATTTGCAGCATACAAAATATGTGGCGGTTCTTGACCAGGACGTAAAGGAAAAGCTGAAGCAGGCCGCAAATGGACAATATAAAGTGGTTAGCTCTTCTGCGGTTCTCTTGGTATTAGGGGATAAGCAGGCATATCAACAAGCGGCTGATATCTATGAAGGTTTAAAGGTATTGGGGATATTAAATAAGCAAGAGTATGACCACATGGTGCACGACACCGTTTCGTTTTATGAAAACAGGGGAGAACAATTTAAGAGAGATGAGGCGATAAGGAATGCTTCACTTTCTGCGATGATGTTTATGCTGAGTGCTAAGGAAAAAGGCTGGGATACCTGCCCGATGATCGGCTTTGATGCGGAAGCCGTAAAACGGATTTTGAACATAGACGACCAATTTGAGGTTGTCATGATGATTACGATTGGAAAAGAAAAAACAGAGAGCAGAAGACCGCGCGGCTACCGGAAGCCTGTGAATGAGTTTGTTGAGTATATGTAAAAGGAGCGGATAAAAATGGCTAAAAAAACGATGGGAATTCATCATATTACAGCGATTGTCGGTCACCCTCAAGAGAACACAGATTTTTACGCAGGAGTGCTTGGGCTTCGTTTGGTCAAGCAAACTGTCAATTTTGATGACCCAGGTACGTATCATCTTTATTTTGGGAATGAAGGCGGGAAGCCGGGAACAATCATTACCTTCTTTCCGTGGGCCGGAGCCCGCCAAGGCGTCATTGGAGACGGTCAAGTTGGCGTGACTTCGTATGTCGTGCCGAAAGGGGCTATGGCATTTTGGGAAAAGAGACTAGAAAAGTTCAACGTTCCCTACACCAAAATCGAGCGCTTTGGGGAACAATATGTAGAATTTGATGATCCTCATGGACTGCACTTAGAAATCGTGGAAAGAGAAGAAGGAGAGGCTAACACGTGGACTTTCGGAGATGTAACGCCCGATGTTGCCATTAAAGGTTTTGGGGGTGCAACCCTATTATCAGCGCAGCCTGACAAAACCGCTGAGCTTTTAGAAAACATCATGGGGCTGGAGCGAGTCGGCAAAGAAGGAGACTTCGTTCGTTATCGTTCCGCCGGTGATATCGGAAATGTGATTGACCTTAAGTTAACGCCTATTGGCCGCGGGCAAATGGGGGCCGGAACGGTGCATCACATCGCTTGGCGGGCTAACGATGATGAAGATCAGTTAGATTGGCAAAGATATATTGCTTCCCATGGATATGGTGTAACTCCTGTTCGGGATAGAAACTACTTTAATGCCATTTACTTCAGGGAACATGGGGAAATCCTGTTTGAAATCGCAACTGATCCCCCGGGCTTTGCACATGATGAAACACAGGATACAATGGGCGAAAAACTGATGCTGCCTGTACAATATGAACCGCATCGCACACAAATTGAACAAGGGCTGCTGCCGTTTGAAGTAAGAGAGTTAGATTGATTTGACACATAAAAAATAAAGAAACATATATTCAATTGATGATTGCTGGATACTGTCAGCAAAGAATCAGATAAAATCAAAGATGAGGAGAGATACAAATGGAAGATGCAGGACTGTTGCTTATTCGTATAATGATTGGTGTAGTGTTTTTGTTTTATGGCACACAAAAATTATTCGGCTGGTTTGGCGGATACGGGATTAAAGGAACCGGACAATGGTTCGAATCAATTGGGGTGAAACCAGGAAACGTTGCGGCCGCTCTATCAGGTCTTGGGGAGTTAGTAAGCGGAATTCTATTTATTTTAGGCGTATTCCTCCCGCTTGGAGCTGCTATCATAACGATCATCATGTTAGGTGCTATCGTAAAAGTCCATGGAGCGAAAGGTTTTGCGAATGGCGCCGGAGGTTTTGAATATAACCTGGTGCTCATTGCAGTTTCCATAGGGGTTGCACTCATCGGTTCAGGAGCTTACGCTTTGCATTTTTAATACGAAAGTATGTAAGAACAGTTGCTGCTTGTCAGTAACTGTTCTTTTATTTTCACATTTTCGGCAAGCTTGCAGGTACTCTGCAAAGCAAAAAAGCGGATATCATAAATATAAATCTGTATAGTGAATGATACGTATTGATGAGCTTGGTCATGAAAAACAGACCTATTTGAAGGAGTAAATGGATGAAAGAGATGACAGGATTACATTCATTAGTTTCTATAGAAAACTTTATCAAACAGCACAAATTCAGTTTTATTTATATATCAAGGCCTGGCTGTACAGTATGTCACGCAGTTCTGCCCCAGCTCAGAATAGTATTGGATCAGTTTCCAAACATCAAATTGGGGCATATCAATGCTGACGATGTAGCAGAGGTCGCTGGCAGATTTTCAGTTTTCACCGTTCCTGTGCTTCTTTTGTTCATTGATGGGACTGAGTTTCTAAGAGAAGCCCGTTTTGTTCATTTTGAACAGCTTGAACAAAAGCTGAAAAGGGTTTATCGATTATATGAAGGTGAATAAAGGGTTTATACGTTTCACATAGCCAGCCCCATATAAGGGCTTTTTGTCATTTTAAAGGGGACAAGGCTCAAGTCCTCTCCAATGAAAGAACATATTAAAAAACAATCGAAGTTTGGACAAAGAGCTTGTTAAATTAAGAAAGATTTAAGGAATGAATTGGAAAGGATTTATATCTTTTCGCTTCTTTATTGGTCATAATGAAGTTGTGCCAAAAAGAGATGTTTGGCAGTGAACATATCAATAAAAGGAGCTTTTTGAAAATGGGCTGGAGCAAATGGATTAATCTTTTCTGCATCATAGCACTAGGATCAGTCATGGGGTATAAATTATTTACCCATCAGCATATTAGTACTCCTCACTTTATCATATCCTCAGCACTCATCCTGTGGAACATCATTGGGCTTTTCAGAAAAGAATCATCATATCAAACGAGACAAACTAAAGAAATAAGGTAAAAAAAGAACTCAAATGAGTTCTTTTTTTTATTCTTCACTAGGCGAAGAAGGGTTATCAACCTGCCCTTGATCACTTGTATCATTATCACAACTTGCTGAAATAATAATTGAATGAGAAGGAGAGTAATCTCCTAATGTGAAATTCACTCCGTAATTTTTGCTGTTCGCAGTATGGCTGTTTTGCAAGTTTTGTCCGATATCTGTATTGGCGTTTTGTGTCATTCCATTTATCGTGAGATTTGAGATGTTGATTTGAGATCGCATGCTTCAAAAACTCCTTTCACTCAGAAGTAGCTGTCATAAAGGACGCTGGCAGTCTATTTACTTCTATGATATTGCGTTTTTATATCATTGCATCAACATAATGGTAAAAATAATAGCGAGTGAATGATCATCTTTTGAAGATGATCAACCTATCAGCAGAAATAAAGCCGCCTGATAAAGAGGCGGCAGATCGTTATATGTCATCTATGAATTTGATGTATCGTTTTTCGTTTGCCTGAAGGATAAGATAGTCGTTTTTAATGATGAGTAGGAGCCTATAGCAGCGTAGCCATAAAACCAGCCCATAAATACGCCAGAAAAGAGGCTGTGTCGATGGCTTATGAAAACAGAAATGACAAGGCCTGTTATTAAGGCAACTGACGGTACAAAAGTTTTGGGGATTTTCAATAATATTTTGAGGATTTGGGTTATCAATATGATGATTGGAACAGCTATCACAGCATCCCAAAAGTTCGTGTGAATAATTGGAAAAGCCATACGGCACCTCATGAAGTGTTTATTTCTTAATTTTTACGCTAAAAGCTTGGAAAGCAGCTCTTGGATCGCATATGTTACATTTTGGGCTTGATTGGCGGAGCTTGTTTGGCTTAAAGCATTGGATTCAAAAACCAAACCTGTATTACTCCCACCGGAACCCTCTGTTGTTTTAGACACAGAGAACGGGCTGATGGAAACTGCAAATCCGTTATTAAAAACGCTGTTCCCGGATATCGAATGAATATAAACTGGGAATTTCATCATTCATCTCTCCTCTCTGTTATGACTGTTTATACAATATGGTGTGTGAGCAGCAGTTGCTTAAACAAAACGGCAAAAACTTTCAGTAAGAGACAAAAACCTGCAAAATGCCACAAGCGCCTTTTGTTAATGCAGCTTTTTAGGGACGTTTTTTTTATTTTTTTTGCCAACTTCATCAAAAATATTCTGATTGCCAGACTGGGCTTGTCCGTCCTTATTTATGAAATCGGGGTGAATGAGTTTTTTCAGATCCCTGACTGTTAAAGGCTTGGCGTCATCAGTTAATTCTATTCCTAATTGCCCGTTTGCCTCTAATGTCGCAATTTTGACATCTTGTATAGCCGTAACGCCGTGAAGCCTTAGCTGCATTTCAAGCTGGTCAGCTGTAAGTCTCATCTTCTTTAAGTTTTCGATATGAAGCTGTCCGTTTTCAATGACGATTTTTGCTTTTCCGGTTAACATCTTTTCAATGGTGTTCGATTTCATTTGGATCCATTCCATAACGATGAGTGTGCTTGTGAAAATTGCCGCTGCAATTAATGTTTTGAAGAGGCTGTACTCGATGATTGGCTGAACGATAATAGTTCCGATCGAAATCATGACAACCGTTTGAGTCGACGTCATTTGTGCGATTGATTTCCTTCCTGAAATTCTCAGCAAAATGACCCCGGCTACAATGAGAACAAGAGATTCCCAAGTGAAATTCATGCTACCACCTGACCAATGATGAATTAGATTTGTCATGGGATTGGCTTTTCTTCCGGCCAATCGCAATTTAATATATCCGAAAGGCAGTCGGTTCATTCTGTCCTGAACCGAACAATATTTTTGGTATAGATGGATATATTAAGCCAAACAATGATAGCAACAGGAGTTTTTTGGCCGAAACAATCTGGGAAGCGGGGAGCGCCATAACATGATTGAACTTGAAGTTGTCATTAGAACGGTTGCCAGCTTTGGCTTGCTGTTAATCGCAGAACGAATTTTAGGCAAACAGACAATCTCTCAAATGACGATTTTTGATTTTATTGCGGCGATCACACTAGGGGCGATTGCTGCCGGATTAGCTTACAATACTTCAATAAAACCGCACAATATGGCCATTTCGTTTAGTATTTTTGTGCTAACCATTTTTCTAATTTCGTTTCTGTCGATAAAGAACAGGAAGCTGAGGAAATTTTTTGCCGGAGATCCAACAGTGCTGATTCAAAACGGGAAGATACTTGAATCAAATATGAGGAAAATGCGTTACACACTTGATTATTTAAATCAGCAATTACGGGAAAAAGAAATATTTAATATCGAAGAAGTTCTTTTTGCCATTCTTGAAACGAATGGTCAGCTGACTGTGTTAAGAAAACCGCAATTCCGGCATGTGACCAAACAGGATTTAATGATTGCGGTAAACCAAGAACAAAGGCTTCCGATAGAGCTTATTATGGACGGAGAAATCATTGAGAATAATTTAAAGCAGAATCGTTTGACGGAATCCTGGCTTTTGGAAGAATTGCGAAAAAGAGACATAAAGGTGAAAGAGACCGTGTACGCAGTGCTGCTGGGTAATGGGGATATTTATGTGGATCAATATAAAGACCATATATCAGTCCCTATGGATAAGGAATGAAGGAACAATCAATCTTAAAGCCCCTTATTGAACGCAACGGTTTCAACTTGTCTTGGGTACGAAATATGCAGAAGCCCGTTTAACAGCTGAATCTGTAACAAATGAGTTTCAGCGGCTTCGGGAAGCTGAATGATTCGCTCAATTTCTCCGTAATACCGTTCACGCAGCACTTCCATTTCGGCTGGAAAAACAGGCGTGATCGTTCCTTTGATCAGCAGCTGGGTTTTAGACAGTAAACGGATCGTTAATTCTTCCTCATACACACCGGGCATTTCCACAATGATAAAATTATATTCCTCATCTTGATAAAAGTCGTAAACAAACGTAGAAGCTTCGGAATCAAAAAAATGTTCCGGGGCTTTATATTTGAGCACATTTGTCCAAAAGTCACTTTGTTTATATTCATTCGTAATCTCAAGCCACTTTCGAATTTTTTCGAAATCCATATGAGATTCTCCTTAAATTTGATTTGAAATCGGCGCAGAAGGGTTTCCGATTTGGTCTTGGTCACTAACGTCTGAATCAATATTTCCAGTGTTTAAAAGTGAAGACGTAGGCGAAAGATCCCCTAAGGAAAAGTTTGCTCCAAAATATTTGCTGTTCGCAGTATGGCTGTTGTGCACAGTCGGACCGACATCTATATTTCCGTTTTGCGTGACGCCGTTGATCTTAATATTTGCGATATTAATTTGATATGGCATAGACGAAACCCCTTTAATCTAAAATTGGCGGTGGTGCAATCGGAGGAGCATTAACGTTGGATGTATCAGAGTTGCCGATAGATGTCTGGTCATTTACATCAGGATCGTTTAAGAAGTTTTCCATTACGGATTCTGTAGGTGATGTATCACCGAAAGAAGAGTTGGTCCCTTGAGATTTTTGATTGTTGGTAGGGCTGTTATAAGCAGCTTCGCCTATTGTAATTGAACCATTGCCCGAAATACTGTTGATCTTCAAATAATATAGGTTGATTACTGTAGACGGCATCCCATCACACCCTTCCATCTTTCTGTACAGTACATTATGCGCCGCTGCACCCAATTGTTCCTTGCATTTACGGGCAAAACTCTATCTGGCCCCGGAGTGATGCTCAATTATCAGTGAATGAAAAGCCATTGATATAGGAATCAATGAATTGATTCAGTTATTCGAAATGCATGAGACCTTTTAATAAAGGAAGCTGGCAACAGGATGAGTTTGAAATCATTGACAATGAAGCTAATGCCATGAAATAATACTCGTAAGTAACATTACTCGTGAGTATTATTTTTGGGGTGGTCCTAGTTGAAAAGTAAAGGACGTAAAGGAGTAGAAAGCCGAAAACGATTACTTAAAGCTGCCGCTAATGAATTTTCGATTCGGGGATTCCATGACACGAAGATAAGTGAGATTGTAAAAAAAGCTGGGTTCACACAGCCTTCATTTTACCTGTACTTTCAAAGCAAAGAAGCCATCTTTGAGGAGTTAATCACCGATTTTCACTTCCGAGTAAGAAAGCTGACAGAGTCACTTCTTCTGGAAAACGGATTAAACACGGAGGATGTGACAAAACGGGTGCTGTCTGCTGTGGAATCTGTTTTTCAATGTCTGGCTGAGGACAAGGATTTAACCAAGATCGGCTTTTTTCTCAACCCGGAAGCAAAACAAATGAAAAAAGACTTGGCGATGGTTTTGAAAGAGAACTTAGAAGCAGAACAGCGGCTTGGCTATTTTCACTCTGAACTGGATATGGAAACTGTCGCTGAGTGTTTGGTCGGCATGATTGAACATTTAACCGATTCATTTTTGTTAACCGGAATCAAAGATCCGGCAAGCCTCGCAGCAGAGGTTGTGAATCTTTTAATATACGGGATGCTTCCGAAAGGGAATGACGTAAGATGATATCTATTATTACGAAAGTCAGTTTGGCAGTTTTTATGCTTGCGGGAGGCATCATAAAGGTAAGCCGCGTTCCCTTTCAAGTTGAGCATTGGCGGCATTATCAATATCCATTATGGTTTCTGACTGTTACTGGCATTCTTGAAATAGCCGGGGCACTTGCTATGACAGCGGGAATTTGGAATCGGTATGCAGCAATTGGAGCAGGTGTTCTGTTTGTCGTTCTCATGGCGGGAGCCATTCATGCGCATATGTTTCGAGCAAGACAATCGGCCATCATGGCGATACCAGCGATGATTTGTTTGATTGTTTCTATCATGATCATCATGGGGAGTTACACGTAAGCTTTTCACTAATGTTTAAGAACAAGCCCATTTGCAGGAAATCTCCTGTTCTTATCGAATAATAGAAAGTCCAGGAATTAACTGAAGCAGTAAAATAGAGCTCCATTTCTGCGTTATTCGTCCGGCATCAGCTGGGCTTTTTTTATAAAGGAGGAATACAGGATGGCATTAACTTTGGAAGACATGACTGAGGAAGAGTTCGAAGCCTTTCGAGTGATGTCCGTGCAAAATTATGCGAAACAAAACATAACGTCAGGAACTTGGACGGAAAAAGAGGTATTTGAGAAATCGGAGCAGGCATATGAGAACATGATTCCGAATGGGCGAGACAGCAGCAATCATTATTTTTGGAACATCACAAATGACCAAGGGGAAAGAATGGGCTGGCTCTGGCTGTATGCTGATCCGTTTCATCCGCAAAAGGAAGCGTTTATCTATTCCTTTGGATTGTATGAAGCCTTTCGCGGAAAAGGACTTGCTCAATTGGCGCTTCAAACGCTTGATGAAAGAGCAAGAGAGCTCGGTGCGGAAAGGCTGGCTCTACATGTATTTGCACACAACGAGACAGCCGTCTATCTTTATCAGAAGATGGGCTATGCCATGACCAATATACGTATGCGGAAACAGCTATGCTGATAAAAGCTGCTTACTTAAGCGGCTTCCCAAACACAATATGCCAATGTAGATGTTTAGAGTCCTGGTAAGCTCCTGAGTTGGTGATCACACCGCTTTTTTCTTCCGTCATCATGGAAGCGATCTTTTGAATGATACCCATTAATTCAAGAAGCAAGTCATGGTCGTTCTCTTCTAGAGTGATCAATGAGGAAATATGTTTCTTAGGGACAGCCACAATATGGACTGGATAAAAAGGCTTTGTATGGTAATAAGCCAATACGTAATCTGTCTCTAGCACCTTCTTTACTTTCGTTTTGCCGCTAAATACTTCATCTCAGTAAAAGTCTTCAGTCATATCATCCTCACTTTGTTTGTTTCATTTCATATTCTGCTTTTCTTCATCACCTTCCTTCTATTGCGGGAAATTTCCACCTGAGGTGCCGCACACCCTCGGTATTTTTTTGCTCCCTAAATTCCTAACCCATCGCAGGCTTGAACGGCGGCTATAGGAGAGGTTGGCTTTGAAAACAGAAAAAAAGATTGACCTGTAAAATGTAAGGGGTTACAATTGAAAACAATTAGGAAAGACTTTCCCTTATTAACAAACTAATATTATAACAATTTCATGATTTGTTTTTTTAGATGAGATAATCAAGGAAAGACTTTCCTTATATTTGCAGAATGGGAGTGGTGCTGATGGGAAATGTACAGGTTGGGCTATTAGGTGCGGGACGGATGGGAGCTTTCCATGGAGAGAGTATTGCGTTTCGTGTGAAAGGAGCAGATTTGTATGCAGTTGCAGATCCGGTTCCGGGGAATGCAGAAGCATTTGCAAAAACAATCGGCTCAAATATTAAAGCGTTTACAAATCCGTTAGAAATGCTGGAGCATCCTGATATTGATGCGGTCATCATTGCTTCGCCGGCAAGGACGCATGCAGCAAACATTATGGCAGCGGCAAAGAAGGGGAAAGCTGTATTTTGTGAGAAACCGATGGCTGTCACACTGGAAGAAGCGGATGAAGTCATAAGGGTAGTAAATGAAGAGTCTGTTCCGCTTCAGATCGGTTTTAACAGACGTTTTGCTAAAGGCTTTCGCAGTGCATATGAGGAAATCCGTGCAGGAAAAATCGGAACACCTCAGTTAATGCGTTCCATTACAAGAGACCCGGCACTCGGCGATCCAACACCAATTCCTCAATGGACGATCTTCTTAGAGACGCTGATTCATGACTTTGATACGTTACTTTACCTCAATCCAAATGCGAAGCCGATTGAAGTCTATGCCTCGGCTGATGCGCTTGTCAGGCCTGATTTTAAAGACAAAGGATTTTTGGATACGGCAGTAGTCACGATCAAATTTGATAACGGAGCGATTGCAACGGCGGAGGCAAACTTTCAAGCGGTTTATGGATATGATGTCCGCGGAGAGGTGTTTGGGTCTGAAGGCATGCTGACCATCGGAGATCTCCGCCATACAAACATGACAAGGTATAACAAAGACGGAGTCAGCTACAACACGATTCGCTACGACCAAGATTTATTATTTGATGCTTATGTTGATGAGTTACAATCGTTTGTTGACGCTGTTCGAAATAATTCACCAACCTCAGTAACAGGTGAAGATGCGCGTGCAGCACTTGCCATTGCCGCAGCTTGTATAGAGTCTTGCAAAACGAAGCAGCCTGTCACGTTAAAAAATGGAGTGCCGCAAACGGTTTGAGTATTTGATAGAAGAAGCGCCTTTTTAAAAAGAAATTCTGGTAAGCATTCGTTTATACTAAAGAGGATCTATTATATAAAGGTGGCCTTCTTAATGAAAACAACCATTTATGATGTTGCTAAGGAAGCAAACGTTTCAATCTCTACGGTTTCAAAGGTTCTGAATAACACAGGCAATATAAGTGAGAAAACCAAAAATAGAATTTTGAAAGTGATTGAGGAGCTTCAATATCAGCCAAGTGTTGTAACGTCAGCGAGAAAAATGATGAAGACCATCGGGCTGCTCATTCCTGACATCGCCAATCCTTTTATGGCCGAACTTGCCCGAGCTGTGGAGGACAGCGGCCGTAAAAAGGACTTCAGCGTCATCATATGCAGTACGGACAACGATTCGCTGAGAGAAGAAGAATATATCGCCATGCTGAAGCAAAAGCATGTAGACGGCATTATTGTGGCGACGGGCCTCAAAAACAGTCAGGCGATACGGGAACTGATTGAAAGCGACATGCCGGTTGTCATGCTATCGAGAGATATACCGCACCTGCCTGTAGACACTGTAGTTGCGGATGATTTTAAAGGGGGATATGAGGCAGCCGTCCATTTAGCCCAATTAGGGCATACTAATATAGCTGTCATAGCAGAAAAGATTAACAATACATCAATCAAAAATCGTGTCCTCGGCTTTCAAGAAGGACTGCAGGTTTCAGGAATCCAAATCGATGAATCAGCCATTCTAGACTGTCCATATGATTTGTCAGCCAGTAAAGACATCAGTTTAAAGCTGCTTAATCAAAAACAAAGGCCGACGGCTGTCTTTGTGACGACTGAGCTGCTTGCTTTAGGCGTTTTGCAGGCTGCAAGGCAGCTTCATATTCCTATTCCTTCATCTCTTTCTCTGATTGGGTTTGATAACAGCATCCTTGCAAAGATCAGTGATCCCCAATTAACAACTATCGCACAGCCGACTGAAGAAATGGGGGAAAAAGCAATTGAACTGCTGATGGACGGCATGGCCGATTCAAAACAAAAGAAAGTGATACAGCGCGTGATGCTGTCTCCTTCATTAATTGTACGGGATTCAACCGCATCACAGTTATGACGATTTGGGGGATCTTTGAGAGATCTCCCTTGCTTAAACGTTTAAATACAATGAGTCGGAGGTTTCTTGATGACGTCCAAAAAGGCTTATATCAGTCTTATTTACTTTTTCGGGGCATTAGGAGGTTTGCTGTTCGGGTACGATACGGGTGTAATATCCGGCGCGCTGCTGTTTATAAGAGAAGACATGGAGCTGTCGCCATTACTAGAAGGATTAGTTGTCAGCGGAGTGCTGATCGGTGCTTTAGCCGGAGCAGCCTTTTGCGGAAGATTTTCCGACCGCTATGGCAGGAAAAAAACAATCATCTGGCTGGGGGTGCTTTTTACAATTGGAGCCATTGGTACAGGTTTAGCTCGTGATATCGGAATATTGTTACTATTCAGAATAGAACTGGGCATAGCAGTTGGAGGAGCTTCTGCAATCGTTCCTTTATATCTGTCAGAAATGGCGCCTGCTGCGATCAGAGGCAGAATTGCTTCATTGAATACATTGATGAATTCCTTCGGGATTCTCATGGCTTATATTGTAAACTTCGTTTTTTCATCTTCCGGCAGGTGGGATCTGATGCTCCTATTAGCAGTGATTCCATCCTTCATTCTCATGGCCGGTATGTTTTTTATGCCAGAAAGTCCGCGATGGTTGTTGCAGAAAAAAAGTGAGGAGGAAGCACGCCATATTTTGCTTCTGACGAGAGATCCGAAAACAATCGATGCTGAGATCCGCAGTATGAAAGAGATTAAGACGAAAGAGCGTGTTTCCATATCAACTTTATTATCTCCGGCAATCAGGCCGATCTTATTTATCGGTATTGGGGTCGCCATCTTTCAGCAAGTAATAGGCACAAATACGATTATTTATTATACACCGACCATCTTAGAAAATGCGGGGTTCGGCGCTTCTAGTGCCATCGCGGGAACCATCGGCATCGGCGTCATCAATGTCTTATTTACGATCCTTGGCTTGCTGCTGATTGATATGATAGGGCGAAGAAATCTCATGCTGATCGGCAATGTCGGAATGTCCTTGGCACTTGGTATTTTGGGTGTCAGTACGCTATTCTTTCATGCACCCGGGTGGCTGCTGTTATCCTGCTTATGCTTGTTTATGGTAGCGTATTCAGCAAGCTGGGGAATGGTCGTTTGGGTTGTGCTGGCTGAAATTTTCCCGTTACAGATCAGGGGGACGGCGCTGGGGATCGCAAGTACCTGTCTGTGGCTGGCGAATATTGCAGTGTCGCTGTCCTTCCCGCTGCTTTTAGATCTGATCGGTACAGGTTCTTTATTTCTCATGTACGGCGCCATTGGCATTCTTGCCTTTCTCTTTGTTTATCAATTTGTGCCGGAGACAAAAGGCAAATCATTGGAGCAAATTGAGGGAGAAATCATGGCAAAGAATACAGTTTCACCTTTATAAAAGGGGGATTTCAATATGGAAAGAGAATATGGTATATGCTTATGGACTTTCGGCAGCATTCCATTTGAACAAAAATGCCGGCTGGCTGCAGAAATTGGAGTAGACGGAGTGGAGGTTGAAGGAGATATTTCGCTGAATCCGAGAGACCTTGCCGAGACACTTGCTGCTCATCATGTAAAGGTTTTATCAATAACACCAAGGAATTGGGATATTTCAAGCGCAAATGAAGAGGTTCAGTTAAAGGCTGTACAGTATTACTTCGATTTATTAGACTGGGCTGTGGCTTTAGGAGCTCCTCGTATCTGTCTTCACGGTGATGTCGGCAAAGTGAGAGGGAGCGGGGATGAGGCGAGGGATTGGAGTTTATTGGTCGAAAGCGCTAAAAAGATCCTGGCCAGAGCGGAGGAATTACAGATTCAGGTTGTATTTGAAGTATTGAACCGATACGAAAATCATCAAGTGGTCACTGGGGAAGAAGCATTGCAATTAATAAGTGATGTCGGCAGCCCCAATCTCTATGTTCTTCTCGATGCGTATCATATGAACATAGAAGAAGCTGACCCTGTGAAAGCCATTGAATTGACAGGGCAGAAACTCGGCGTTTATCACGTGGCTGATTCAAATCGCCAGGCCATCGGAAACGGCCATGCGAATCTGGAAAGGCAAATCGAAGCGCTTCATTCTATCGGTTATAAAGGCCCGATTATTATGGAGATGGTGGCAGCTGGACCAGACCCGTTCACCCCGATCAAAGGAAATGACTATTTGGAAGCAGTGGCAGGGTACTATAAGTCATCATTAGAGACATTAAGGTCATGGGAAGGCTTGAACATATAAAGAAAAAAGGACAACAGCTGTTGTCCTTTTTATTGCCATGCGTCTTTATATCCATAGTTGTTCTCACGGCTTCAATCCAGCTCTTTTATTCGTTTCGTAAGCTCATTGAAAGCCTGATCAAGCTCCTTATACCCTTTATCATTTGGCGTCATAAAACTGAGCTTTCCCAGCATTTCTTGTCTTTCTGTCTCAAGCTTTAACCGAAGCTCCTCCCGCTCATTTCTTTCTGAAGGAGCGTCGTTTAACTGCTTTTCGATGCCGTTGTTTGAGATGACGAGTTTACTGTTTGTTGTTTTTTCGAGAAAGTATCGGTCATGTGAAACCGCCAGCAATGTGCCGCTGTATTGTGACAGTGTTTCTTCCAGCTGTTCGCGTGACGGCAGGTCGAGATGGTTTGTCGGCTCATCTAAAATCAGCACGTCTTTTTCCTCCAGAATATATGCCATAAGCTTGATCTTTACACGCTCACCCATACTCATATGCTTGATCGGTTCAGTCCATTGGGCGGCTGTAAAACCTAAGTGCCTCATCAGATTTTGAACGTGCCCCCTTGCTTTGAATGTTTCATTCTCAAATAACTCTTCCGGTGTTTGTTCTAAAGGCAAATCAAACACCTCCTGCGTTAAATAGCCGATGTTTGCGGACGGCGACACCCATACACTTCCTTCTGCTGTTTCCTGTCCCAGAATGATGTTCAGTAATGTCGTTTTTCCGCTGCCATTGGGGCCTATGATCGCAACCTTTTCGCCGTGCTGAATCGTAAAGTTTGCGTTTTTAAAGAGTATCCTTTCTCCAAACGTTTTCGTTACATTCTGAACTTCTAAAAAACGTTTTCCTGTTTTGTGGGTTGTATCGATTGAAAAGCGGACTGTATATTCTGGGGTGACGGGTTCCGCCTTTGCTTTTTCCAGCTCTTTTTCAAGCCGCTTCTGCTTGGATTTTATCTGGGCATCCGTACGCTTCGCTTTTACCCGGTGATATTCTTTAAACCCTTCCTTTTTCGTCGATTGAGCATGGGCTTTTTCCGACCAAGAAGCGAGCTCATTCATTTGTGCTTCAATCCGTTCAACCATTTTTTGCTGCTTTTCATATTCACGCTGCTGGGTGAGTCTTTTCTTCTCCCGGAACTTCATATACCCGGAGTAATTCCCTTTGAATTCAATCAGCGTCTGATCCTCAAGCGACCATATTTTTGTTGCGGCTTCGTCTAAAAAATATCGATCGTGAGAAACGAGAATCACAGTGCCGTTATAATGTTTCAGATGTTGGATGAGAAATTGCAAGCTTTTTTCATCAAGGTGGTTTGTCGGTTCATCTAACAGCAGCAGATCTGCATCCTCTGATAGTCCTTTCGCCAGCCGCGCTTTCAGTTTTTCACCGCCGCTTAACTGATGAAAATCACGAAGAGGCACATGCCATTTCTCCAGTAACTTCTTTTCGGCAGGTGTCTGATCCGCAAAGGAATATGCCGCTGTTTCCTGTTCAACCAAAGCCAGTTTTATATCCTTTCGAAGGATTTGACCCTGGGAAGGGGCTAAGTCATTGTGAATGAGGTGCAGCAGCGTAGATTTCCCAGCGCCGTTTTTGCCGATAATTCCAATGATATCTCCTTGCTGAACACTGGCATTTACATGTTTAAAAACAGTCAGATCCTTCACTTCATAGCTAACGTTTGTTAATGTTACGATCTCTTTCATCCATATCCCTCGCTTTAAAGGGAGAATAAAAAAATCCTCCCAAATGTGTTGGAAGGATTAGCCGTGCCTGTGCATGATCAAATAAGCTATTTTTTATAAATAGCAGTGTCGTTTATATAGAAAATGGGCAGACTAATCCTATTTTTTTGATTTGAAATATTGATTTCAAACGGTAAAAATAAGATTAGTTAATCATTGTCCACCCATCATCCCTTCTTGTTTTGATTACAAACACTATAGCATACCTTTAAATTCAAAAGCAAAGGTCATTTTCATCAAAAAAACTCCTGCTCTCATTTTTGAGGCAGGAGTTTCGAGTGTTATTGATGCTTCGCTTTTCTCACTTTATAAATCACAATCAGCAAAATAAACCAAACCGGTGTGACAAATAAGGAAACTCGAGTATCCTGTGCCAGTGCCAGCACAACCAGAACAAACGCCAGGAACGCAAGAATCAGGTAATTTGTAAACGGATAAAGCGGAAGCTTAAACTTGTTTGTTTTCGCTAATTCAGGTCTTGTTTTGCGGTATTTCATATGGCAGATGACCGTAATTCCCCAAATGTAGATAAAGCATACGGTTGAAATACTTGTGATCAGGGTGAATACGCCTTCTGGCATGATGTAGTTTAACGTAACACCGATTAAAATCACGATAGCTGAAAAGAATAAAGCATTTCTAGGCACTTTACGCTGAGTCAGTTTCGCCATTGACTCAGGCGCATTGTGATCTTTCGCCAGGGAATAGACCATACGGCTTGTACTGAATACAGCGCTGTTGCACGCTGAAGCAGCGGATGTCAACACAACAAAGTTGATAATACTTGCAGCCCCGACGATGCCAACAGCGACAAATACTTGTACGAATGGGCTTTCGCTGGGATTGATGACATCCCAAGGATAGATGCTCATAATCACGAGAAGAGCCCCGATATAAAAAAGCAGCACACGGACAGGAATATTGTTGATCGCCTTAGGGATTACTTTTTCAGGGTTTTCTGTTTCACCGGCCGTAAGCCCGACAAGCTCAATGCCGACAAAAGCAAACACAACCATCTGGAACGAGAGGATAAACCCGTGCATGCCATTCGGGAACAGGCCTCCGTGGCTCCAGAGATTTGTGAAGCTGGACACTCCTGAGCTTGTGGAAAAGCCTTTGAAAATCATCACAAGGCCAATGACGATTAACGCCAAAATGGCAATGACTTTAATCAAAGCAAACCAAAATTCTAATTCTCCAAACAGCTTGACTGTCGCCAGGTTCATAATCAGTAAAATAATTAGAGCGATTAAGCCAGGCACCCATTGCGGCACACCCGGGAGCCAATATTGAGTGTAGAGCCCGACTGCTGTCAGATCAGCCATCGCAATGGAAATCCAGCAGAACCAATATGTCCAGCCGGTGATAAATGCTGCCATATCGCCTAGGTAGTCTTGTACAAAATCCACAAAAGAGTGATAGTTCAAGTTTGATAACAGCAGTTCACCCAGCGATCTCATAATTAAAAAGCAAATGATCCCTGTGATCATATAAGCAAATAAAATCGAAGGTCCGGCAAAATGAATCGATTTGCCCGAGCCGAGAAATAAGCCTGTCCCAATGGCTCCGCCGATGGCGATGAGCTGGATATGCCTGTTTTTCAAGCCTCTCTGCAACGTTTGCTGATTTATATTGTCTTTCGTCATGTCGTCTGTCACTTTATGTGTTCCTCCATTGAAAATTGTTTATTGAGTCAGCAATCTATTTTTAATGATTATTATAACACTAAAATTTCTATCTTTTTTACTAAAAAAGGATTGATGAAAAGAATTTTAATGTGATTTGGACTATTTCCCGAAAAAAGCGGCTCCATTTAGGGAGCCGCTTTTTTATGCTTTTTCAGTTTTTTTCATAAACAGGTAGAGCCCGTAATCTGTCGGTGCGGATGCGTAGCCTGCCTGCCGCAGCATTGCTGTGATATTGCCGCGGTGGTATGTCCCGTGGTTGACAACGTGGGGAAGCAGTTCGGAAACAGTTGTTTCCATGATTCCGCTTGAGGGATTTTGAATCTGGAGTGGCTTATTGAGCTGTTCTTTTTGCTGTAAAAATAGTATATAGCGCTCGGATAACCTCAGAAAAAGGTCTTCCATTTCCTCTATTTCTTTTGCCTCTGTCTGTTCTTTAAGCTGTTCAGCTAAAGCCAACGCATCGCTCAAGGTTTTGCCGGAAAACACTTCAATCCAGCCGAGATCAGAAAGATAAACATGAGACAATACATGGGATATTGACGGAAACACGCTTTGAATTTCTTGATGGTATACCTCTTTTGGAAGCTCCTTTAATCGGTTGAATATTTGTTGATTGGCCCAGACGTTATATTCATACAATTTGAATGCAAAATCTGACATGTTAAAATTCCCCCTTTCGTGTGTGTAGCTTCCATTATACGCGGACATGAGTTCTTATGTAGAGTGCTTGAAAATAAAATTTGTTGACATATATAGTTTAGAGGAATAAACTAAATGACATTGAACATAAAGTTTAGCGGGGTAAACTATAATGAGGAGGGGAAGATATTGAATGAACAAAAGCTATGTCAGGCGATAAACCTGTTTGTGGAAGTCCTGCTTGAAGGGACAGAATTTGTGCATCGTGAAATCAATCAGGATGTCTTCAAGCATATCTCAAGGGAACAGGCAGACCTGTTGAAAATTTTAAAAGTCAAGGGCCCAACCTCTCCCGGCAGCCTGGCCATGTACCAAAATGTACATAAGAGCGCGATCTCTAACAGACTGAAAAAGCTGCTCGAAAAGGGATTGGTTCAATGGGACGACTGTCCGGCAAAAAGTGATAGGCGCTCTAAGCTTATTAACATTACACCCAGTGGTGAACACATACTAGAAGAATTAGATTCTGCCATCTTTAACGCGCTCAAACCGCTGATTGATGATATAGATGAGGAACACTTACATTCCATCATCGAGATATTCACCATTTTAAAAAGCAAATTTAAAGGAGGAGATTCTGCCGAATGAGAGCAATCATCAAATTCAAGTGGGCAATTGCAGCCATAGTATTAGCACTTACCGTCGTTTTGAGTTTGTTTTCTCCGAACTTAACGGAGCTGGCCAATCAAAAGGGGCAGGCCCAGCTTCCCGCTGATGCTGTTTCAGAAAGGGCAAACGCCATTTTAAAACAAGCGGGAGAAGACAATAATTCGATCAGTGTCGTCTTTACATTAGACCATGCTCTAAAGAAAGAAACAGAGAATCAGCTTCGGATAATGATCGATAAAATCAAAAAGATCGACGGTGTAGAAGAGGTAACATCTCCTCTGTCAGCGGAAAAAGAAGTCAAAGACCAGTTGATGTCGAAAGACAAGAAAACCGTTCTCATGCCTATCACGATTACAGGTTCTGATAAAAAGGCGGAAAAAATTGCGGACGAGATTTATCAAATCGTTCCTGATGACTTGACGGCATATATTACGGGAGCTTCCCTTATCAACCAGGATTTCGCTCACAGCTCAGAGGAAGGGCTTAAGAAAACGGAAGTGATCACAGTCTGCCTGATCATCGGTTTACTGTTGATCGTGTTCCGATCTGTTGTGACGCCTTTTATCCCGATTGTGGTTGTCGGTTTTTCTTATCTGATCAGTCAATCCATACTGGGCATCCTTGTATACAATGTTGATTTTCCTATCTCGACGTTTACGCAAACCTTCTTAGTCGCGATCCTGTTCGGCATTGGAACAGATTACTGCATACTGCTTCTTACACGATTCCGTGAAGAATTGGCAAACGGGCATGATAAAAAAGAAGCGGCGCTTATCGCTTACCGCACAGGGGGAAAAACCTTATTTATCAGCGGATTTGCGGTATTGATCGGATTTTCCGCCTTAGGATTTGCGAAGTTTGCGATTTTCCAATCCGCAGTAGGGGTAGCAGTCGGTGTGGGAATTTTAATGATCATCCTCTACACACTGCTGCCATTATTTATGGTGACGCTGGGAGAAAAATTATTCTGGCCTTCTAAGAAAGTGCTGTCACACAGTGATAACAAACTATGGGCGTTTCTCGGCAGACACTCCGTTGCGCGTCCGTTTCTGTTCATTGTCATCACGGTGGTGATTACGCTTCCGTTCATCTTGACCTATAATGACCAGATTTCATTCGACTCAACTGCGGAAATTTGCAGCGATTATAAATCTATAAAAGCTCTCGAGGCCATTAAGGATGGATTCGGGGAAGGAAAAGCGTTCCCGATCAATGTTGTCGTAAAAGGAGACAAAGATCTTACAACAGCTGATACAATCCCCTATCTAGGAAATATCAGCAAAGCGATCGAGAAAGTTGATCATGTTGACTCTGTTATGACCATTACGCAGCCGACTGGTAAAAAAATCAAAGATTTATATATTGATAACCAGCTAGGATCGGTTTCAGACGGGCTGGATAAGACGGTGAAAGGGATTGCCGATGTCCAAAGCGGATTAACGGATATAGAAAACGGACTGAATCAAATGGCAGGGCAAACCGGCTCGGCCTCAAATGGAGGGTCTGGCGGTTCACTGGGCGATGCGGCAGATGGCTTGGGCAAAATCAATCAGCAGCTGCAGCTCGTGAGCAAACAGATTTCCCAAACCGGCAATACCGCACAGACCGTGCAGCAGCTTACGGCAATAAGCGGACAGCTTGGCCAGATTCAAACCGGCCTTGAACAAGCGAACCAACAGCTCTCAGGCCAGCAGGCACAAGCTGGAACCCTGACAGAAAGCCTGAAGAAGCTGTCCGAAGGCGTAAAAAGCGCAAATGAGGGCCTGACGAAAGTCTCTGACGGTATTACAGCTTCCAGTGATATGTTAGAAGACATGAGCAAAAGTCCAACTGTAAGAGATACAGGCATATTCATTCCTGATCAAGTAATGAAGGACAAAGACTTTAAGAAGTCAATTGACCAGTATTCCTTTGCAGACGGCAAAGGTGTTCAATTAAGTGTCGTTCTGGATTCAAATCCGTACTCAGAACAAGCTATTGCGACAATAAACCAAATCAAAAAAGCTGTCGCAAACGAAGTTGACGGCACTCCTTTGGAGGATGCACAGATCGTATACGGCGGGGTCACGAGTATGAATGCGGACTTAAAAGAGCTGTCCACAACGGACTTCTCCAGAACAATGGTGATTATGATTATAGGCCTGTTTATCGTGTTAACCATTTTGTTCCGCTCAATGATCATGCCGATTTATATGATCGCGTCATTGCTGCTGACGTACTATACGTCGATATCCATAACAGAATTAATTTTTGTAAACGGCTTAGGAAACGCGGGTGTCAGCTGGGCAGTGCCATTCTTCAGCTTTGTCATCTTGATCGCGTTAGGGGTAGATTATTCGATCTTCTTGCTGGATCGATTTAAGGAAGAGGTGCACCTTGGCATTGAGCAAGGTGTCGTCAGGTCAATGAGCAAAATGGGATCTGTCATTATTACAGCTGCCATTATATTGGCCGGTACGTTCGCGGCGATGATGCCTTCAGGTGTTAATACACTGATGCAGGTGGCAAGTGTTATCATCATCGGGCTCTTGCTTTACGGCCTTGTCATACTTCCGCTCTTCATCCCGGCAATCATTGCGACCTTTGGAGAAGGAAACTGGTGGCCGTTCGGCAGGAAGAAAGGAAAAGAGTAATCGAGAGAAGAGTGATGAATGGTCATCACTCTTTTTTCATGACTAAACGACTAACTTCAGACGTGTTACCCAAAAAGATCAGACGATTAAACGGCGGCTGTACTTAAAAACAAAGAGCCCGGAAAACATTCCCGGGCTCTTTGTTTTATTTCCATTCTGCAATTGTATCAATCGGCAGACGGTAGGAAGCATAGCCTTCGTCTGCTGCTTTTCCGATAGAAAGTAGCATAACCGGTACATAACGTTCTTTATCTAATCCGAAGGTTTCCGCGATGTTTTCTTTATCGTATCCGCCGATCGGGTTTGTATCGTAGCCATGCGCGCGTGCAGTCAGCATCAGCTGCATGGAAACGAGACCTCCGTCAATCAGGATCGTTTCACGGTTGACCTGTGCCGGAAGCTTTTCAAAATGTGCGGTCAGCGCGGTGATTTGTCTGTCTTTGACCTCCTGCGGCATGTAACCAAGTTCCACAGCTTTTGAATAGATTTCTTCTAAGTAGTCTGCATTGTTCATGTCTGCAAATACAGCGATGACAGCAGATGATGTTGTGACCTGTGTTTGGTTAAAGCTTGCAAGCGGTGCGAGCTTTTCTTTTCCTTCCGGGCTGTCAATGACAAGAAAACGCCATGGCTGCGCGTTAACAGAAGATGGCGCAGTTGTTGCTTCCTCTAAGATCTCTGTCATTTCTTCTTTGCTGATTTTTACTGCCGGATCATAGTTGCGAATAGAACGGCGGCCTTTCATAATTTCCATAAAATCGTTTGTTTTGATCATGTTGATACACTCCTCTTAAGCTTCGATATTATCTATATTGTTTCGCATGCGCGCCAGCACATCAATGAGCAGGCGGCGTTCTTCTGCGCTTACATTTGCGAGCATTTCCTTCATGAAACGCTCCTTTTCCTTCTTAGAAGACTCAATTCGCTCTCTTCCTTGGTCTGTTAACCGAACAAGGGTGATGCGGTTGTCCTCAGGCTTGCGCCGCCTTGATACCATGCCTTTGGCTTCCAGCTGTTTCAGGTGTCTGGTAACGGCTGCGCTATCGATATTTACTTTCTTTTGAAGGTCGCTTTGACTGATCTCATCTGCATGATAAAGCAATGTCAGCAATTCCAAACGAGATTGGCTGATGCCCGTGCATGCCTCGAACTTCACGCCAATCACCTTGTTCACGCCTTGCAGCTGATATAAAATCTCGGCTTCCTCTGAACAAAATGACGCCAAAACCCATCCCTTCTTTCCTGTCAAAACTATTAATTGATATATCAATGATTGACACGTCAATTAATATACAACGATTGATTTCATCTTGCAAGCCATTTGCACTCTAGAAAAACCTCCCAGCGTATAAAATTCGCTAGGCTAGAACTTAGCAAAAAAAAGCTGGCCGATTCTTCAGATGATGCTGGTCACGATGATTCCCTGCAACATTCCCATTTATAGGTGTTCGGAATTTCACTTTGCCGAGCCCGTGCTCAAGCGGCTTTCACAGGCTGAAAGTTATGATACAATATACAAATGTTTCACAGCTTCAATCCATTGTTGGAGCTGACATCCATTATATAAGGGACTAGGTTGAAGGGAAGGTTTGATAACATGCTGCACAATCCAACTGGAAAAGAACGCTTGGCACTAGCGTTTCTGCTCGGTATGCTTGCTATATTGGGCCCGCTTAATATAGATATGTATTTGCCAAGTTTTCCTGAAATCGCGAAAGATTTATCAGCAAGTGCTTCACTTGTTCAGTTAAGTTTAACAGCCTGTCTGGTCGGGCTTACGATCGGCCAGCTGATTGTCGGGCCGGTCAGCGATGCGCAGGGAAGACGAAAACCGCTATTAATCTGTATTTTTTTATTTGCGTTATCTTCTCTGTTTTGTGCACTGTCGCCCAATATAACAACTTTAGTGGCTGCGCGTTTTTTACAAGGCTTCACTGCTTCTGCAGGGCTTGTGCTGTCTCGCGCAATCGTCCGCGATGTGTTTACCGGAAGAGAGCTTTCTAAATTTTTCTCGCTGTTAATGGTCATTACCGCGGTGGCGCCAATGGTTGCGCCTATGACAGGCGGTGCCATTTTGCTTTTGCCGTTCGCAACGTGGCATACAATTTTTCACGTCCTAATGATCATCGGATTTTTACTAGTTCTTCTGATTGCATTGAGGTTAAAAGAAACGCTTCCGCCGGAAAAACGGATTCCAAGCTCAATCGGAACATCCGTCAAAACGATGGGCAGCCTGCTGAAGGATCGATCCTTTATGGGGTACGCGTTAACTGTCGGATTTATTCACGGGGGAAGCTTTGCATATGTGTCTGGTACGCCTTTTGTATACCAGGATATCTACGGGGTGTCTCCGCAGGTATTTAGTATTCTTTTTGGCATTAACGGGCTGGCGATTATATCGGGCAGCTTTATCATCGGACGCTTTGGCGGAATCATTCATGAAAAAAGCCTGCTTCGTATAGCGGTCATTACGGCTATGATTGCGACGGCTGTGCTATTAACCATGACCATGATTCACGGTCCTCTTGCTACATTAGTCATATCCATTTTCATTTACATGATTACGATCGGCATGGTTCTGACCAGCACGTTTACCCTAGCCATGGAAAAGCAGGGGCACCGCGCCGGAAGTGCAAGTGCGCTGCTTGGAATGCTTCCGCTGCTCCTCGGTTCAATCGTGTCACCGCTTGTAGGCATTAATGAGACAACAGCCGTTCCGATGGGAGCCATCATGTTTGTGACAGCTGTCATCGGCTCACTGGCGTTTTTTGGATTAACGAAAGAACGAGTAGGGCAGAATTCATAAAAAAACCTGACATGACGTCAGGTTTTTTGTTTTATTTAGAATAACAACAGCAGGCCTGCAATCGCCGGAGTCAAAAAGATGGCTGATTTCAAAACCACCTTTGGCATGAGGTTGGTGAATTTCGCGCCTACATAGGCCCCGCACATTGTCCCGACCAGAACTTTGACAAGTAAAACGTAATCAACAAAACCTTCTGTAATATATCCGATGCCTCCACCTACAGCCAGAGGGATGATCACAAGCATCGTCGTTCCGACAGAATGGCGAATGGACAGATTCAGCATAATCATTAAACCGATTTGAATAAAAGGTGCCGACCCGATGCCGAATGTGCCGGAAAGAACGCCGGCTGCAATTCCTAAGATGACCGCTCTCGTATACGTTGAAAGAGTGCTTTGATTCACTTGAGCCTTCTCTTTTAAAATAAATAATCTGATTAAAATGAGAATTGCTGATAAAAATAACATTCCAGCCGTCAAATAATGAAGCAAATCAGCCGGAATAAAAGAAGTCAGCTTGGCGCCGAAAAATGAGCCAACCGCAGCAAAGCCTCCGACTATTAAGCCGATTTTCATTTGAATGTTACCCTCGCGATAGTGGCTGTATGCCCCTGATAAGCTTGTAAAAGCCATGCCGGCAAGCGAAGTGCCTAAAGCCGTATGAATCGGGATATGGAAAAGAAGCGTTAAAAGGGCAATGACAAAGCCGGCTCCACCGGCGCCAATAAAGCCTAAAATAATTCCTAGAAGAAACATAACAAGAATAATGAGCATATTTTTTCCTCCATTGAAAAGATGTAAAAATGTAATCGTGCGCTATTCTGGCGGAGGTATGGTGTCCTATTGACGAAGAAAAACACGCCGTTTTTTCAGTTGCCAGTAGTCCGTCGACCGTCGTTCAGCAAACATATCGTACCTCAAATTCAGGGATCTGACAAGGCAGTTTGTTGCTTCCCATTACCATCTGTTATATGATTTTGATGAAGAAAAGCCCTTGAATATATTCAAAAGAGGTATTATATATGGACGATTTTAAATTAGATAAGCCGACTCCCTACTACCTGCAATTTTATAACCAGCTAAAAAAAATGATCTTCAACGGGACTTTTAAGCCTGGGGAACGGATAAACGAAACACAGCTGGCGAAAAGCTTTGGCGTCAGCCGCTCTCCGATAAGGGAAGCCATGCGATTGCTTGAGAAAGATGGTTTGTTAAAAGCGGATGACCGAAATGGATTTTCGATCACGTCGTTAACGGCAAAAGATGTAGATGAGATTTATAAAATCAGAATTCCGCTGGAGCAGCTGGCAGTCGAATTAGTCATAGACGAAGCGGACGAAGAAGAGCTGACCATACTCGAAAAACAGCTTGAAGAAACAGAGAAAGCGATTCACAACGGCACGGAAGATACAGAAATCATTCGTTTAAACCAAAAATTTCATGAGCTGCTGGTTGATTTCAGCCATAACAGACATTTGAAAAATTTGCTTGAGCATGTAAATGACCTGATTCATTTTTGCAGAATCCTTAATTATACCGGCGATCACCGCGCAGAAACGATACTGCGTGAGCACCGCAGGATATTTGAAGAAGTGAAAAAGAAAAACAAAGAAGCAGCCAAACAGCATGTGCTGGCTCATTTCAATCATGACTGTGAGCATTTGAAGCATGTGCTTGAAGAAGGTAAAGAGAATTGATTTCTATGATCCGGTACCAAGGGGGAGCAGAACCCTTGGTTTTTTTATGTATTCACCACATATCTAAGAGGCCCCGTTAATAAGATTTTATGATGGTTTGACTAACGAATAATGGGGGTTAAACATGTTTATCCATATCGTCGGGCCTGGTGATTCTTTGTTTTCGATAGGCAGAAGATACGGTGCTTCTGTTGATCAAATACGGGGTGTGAATGGTTTAGATGAAACGAATATCGTGCCGGGGCAGGCTCTGCTTATCCCTCTTTATGTATATACAGTCCAGCCGGGAGATACGCTTACCGCCATTGCAGCTAAAGCGTTTGTGCCATTAGAGCGACTGCGAGCGGCCAATCCGGGCATCAGCCCAAATGCTTTACAAGCGGGAGCAAAAATAACGATTCCTTCGATCTCAAATTACATTGCGGGAACATTGAGTTTTTATGTGCTCCGTAACCCAGACCTCGATCGGGAATTAATCAATGATTATGCGCCATACTCGTCTTCGATTTCGATTTTCGAATACCATATTGCACCGAACGGCGACATTGCAAACCAATTGAATGATGCGGCCGCTATTGAGACAACTTGGCAAAGGCGAGTCACGCCGCTGGCAACAATAACGAACCTTACATCAGGAGGCTTCAGTACGGAGATTGTTCACCAAGTGCTAAACAATCCGACAGCGAGAACCAATCTGGTCAACAACATTTATGACTTAGTTTCCACAAGGGGATATGGCGGTGTCACAATCGATTTTGAGCAGGTGAGCGCCGCGGATCGCGATCTTTTCACTGGGTTTTTACGCCAGCTGAGAGATCGACTTCAGGCGGGAGGGTATGTGCTGACGATAGCTGTTCCTGCAAAAACAAGTGATAATATTCCATGGCTGAGGGGCTACGATTACGGGGGGATAGGAGCGGTTGTCAATTATATGTTTATCATGGCTTATGATTGGCATCATGCCGGAAGTGAGCCGGGTCCTGTAGCGCCGATTACTGAAATAAGGAGAACCATTGAGTTTACGATTGCGCAGGTGCCGAGCAGAAAAATCATTATCGGAGTCCCGCTCTACGGGTACGACTGGATCATCCCGTACCAGCCGGGCACAGTTGCTTCAGCGATTTCAAATCAAAACGCAATCGAAAGAGCGATGAGGTACCAAGCCCCGATACAATATTCAGCCGAATATCAATCACCGTTTTTCCGGTACAGTGATCAGCAGGGGCGGACGCATGAGGTATGGTTTGAGGATGTCAGGAGCATGAGCCGGAAGATGCAGATCGTCCGCGAATACAGATTGCAGGCTATTGGCGCTTGGCAGTTAACGCTGGGCTTTACACCGGGCCCATGGCTACTGCGGAAATTTTTTACGATCAGAAAAGTGTAAAAAAAGACACCAGAGCTTGGGTGTCTTTTTTTTGATTAAGTCCAGAGCAGCAGAATAGTTCATTCATTTGTACCTTGCATGGGTTGTGTTCCCATTTTACGATTAGTAGTAGTCTGATCAAACAAAGAGTCAGAATACGATTTGAGAGGGAGTTGTCTACATGAAGACAGTATTGATTTTGAATTTTCCTGCGGAAGGCCATGTGAATCCTACCTTAGGCATTACAAAAGCGTTTTCCGATAAGGGATATGATGTCCATTATATATCCACTGAAAAATATAAAAAACGATTAGAAGCAGCGGGAGCAACGGTCCATCTTCACCGGGATCTGCTGCGAACAACACCTATTCATGTCGGTTCGCCCAATGGCATTCTTGATTTCGTGAAAATCCATATCAAAACGTCATTGGACATTTTACAGATTGTCAAAGACTTATCTAAGAGCATTCAATTTGATTTTGTTTATTATGATAAATTCGGCGCGGGGGAATTGGTAAGGGATTACTTAGATATTCCAGGGGTCTCTTCATCGGCGTCTTTCTTGTTTGGCGAGGAGCACCTGAAAATCCTGCCGCTGCATCCGGAGTCTGGAGCGCCGCTTGAATTGGATCAAGAGTGCGAAGATCTTTTGGCAAAAATGAAAGAAACGTACGGTGTTGCCCCGAAAAACCTGGTTCAATTCATGAACAATAAAGGGGAATTGAACGTAGTGTATACAAGCCGTTATTTTCAGCCAGAAAGTGATCGTTTCGGGGATGAATGTCTGTTTATCGGGCCAAGCTTTCCAAAGAGAGCGGAAAAAACGGATTTCCCGATTGAACAGCTAAAAGATGAGAGTGTCATTTATATTTCAATGGGGACTGTACTGGATCATACAGAGGATTTCTTCAACCTTTGTATTGATGCATTTTCAGGCTTTAACGGAAAAGTCGTCATCGCTGCCGGAGAAAAAGCGGACCTGACCAAATTAAAGCAGGCGCCGGAAAACTTTATCATTGCTCCGTATGTCCCTCAGCTGGAAGTGCTGGAGCAATCGGATGTTTTCATTACACACGGCGGAATGAACAGCGTAAACGAAGGCATTCATTTCAGCGTGCCACTGGTTGTCATGCCTCATGACAAGGATCAGCCGATGGTGGCGCAGCGTCTCTCTGAACTCCATGCAGGCTATGTCATCTCTAAAGATGAAGTCAATGCCCAAATATTAAAACAGGCCGTAGATGAGGTTTTGCGCAACGATCAGTATACGGCAGGCATTAAAAAAATCAATCAAAGCTTCAAGGAATGTATGGACATGGAAGAAGTGATGGAGCGGATTGATGAGTTGATTCGCCAAAAAAACAAATAAGAAAAAGAACTCCCGTACCTTGTACGGGAGTTCTTGATTTAAAACTTGATTTTGATTTTTTGAGCATCACTGATTTTCTTATGGTTATGGTCAAAGACGTCACTTGTCGTGATTTCGATCCACTTGATCTCTTTTGTTTTCTTCTCAGCATCCGCGGCCTTATCATGAGCATGGCCGCTTGATGCGTTCACAATAAAGCCGAGATTTCCGGACTTTTCGGCGCCGCCTTCCAATTCGCCGTTTAACTCTTCAAGATAAATATCTTTGTTCCAATCAAAGGTTTCACCCGTATTTGTTTTCATCAATGCAATCGGCGCAACATTTACTTTTTTTGTAGAGGTGTTCTTGATATCAACGAAAACCTTAACGAAATCAAACTCTTCATCATGTGTTAACTCATGAAAGTAATCAATCATGCTGTAGTCCGGGCGCAAGTGGATCAGCTTCATTTCTTTTACTGTTAACTCCACGTCGCCAATCTTATAGGTTTTGTTCACTTGTTTGATATCTTTTAAGACAGCTTTTCCTTTATCATCTGAAAACGTTTGGCCGACCTTAAGCAGTGACCGGTCATCAGTTACCTGGGAATTAGGCTGATAATTATCTGTGCTGTCCTTCTGGGATGAAGTGCTTTGCGGCTCAGCTTTTACTGTTTTCTCCCCGCCTGCATGCTGTTTTTCAGTACTGGCGTTTGATGAGCAGCCCGCAAGCATGATAGCAAAAACGAAAATTGAAAGAATTCTTCTCATGATGATTCCTCCATTAAAAAGAGATCCCGTTACTTCATACAAGCAACGGGACACCTTGTATTCTTTTACTTATCGTTAATCTTAATGTTGTATTGTAAAGCCTTGAAAACATTTTTGGCGATTTCTGTATTGTCGATTTGGCCGGCAAATGTCTCACTAGACGGACCGTATGCATAGACGGGAACATCTTCACCGGTATGTCCGCCTGTTGTCCATCCAGTGTGAGAGCGTTTATTAAAGATGTTCTCGATTGCGTTATCGATATCCAGTACTTCCTTCGATTTTGCCGCTTCTTCAACAGATTGAATTTCGGCTTTTGTTAAAGCCAATTTCTTTTGATCGATATATGTTTTCAACGTTTTTTCAACATCCGCGCCGTCAGCGATCTTTTCTGCCATAAAGTCAGGTGTGCGCTTTGCGGCTTTAATGGGTTCACTGAACCAATTGTAGATGCCGTCCGCACCGATGGAATATCCGCCGGTTGAGTGGTCAGCCGTTGCGACAACCAATGTGTGCTTGTCTTTTTTAGCGAAATCAATAGCCGCCTTATAAGCTTGTTCGAAGTCTTCCATCTCGCTCATGGCGCCGACGATATCATTGTCATGGCCCGCCCAGTCAATCTGGCTGCCTTCCACCATGAGGAAGAAGCCGTCTTTATTCTTGTTTAATTTTTTAATGGCTGTGTTTGTCATATCTTTAAGTGATGGAATATCCTTCGTCCGGTCAATCTTTTTAGGCAGGCCGCCGTCAGCGAATAGGCCGAGAACTTGGCTGTCTTTGTTTTTCAGCATGTCCTTGCGGTTATCCACATAGCTGTATCCCGCTTTTTTGAATTCCTTGATCAAATTACGGTCCTTACGGTCAAAATTGCTCTTTCCTCCGCCTAGAAGGACATCAATTTTGTGCTTGCCGTTGACCATCTCATCAAAATAATCATCCGCAATTGAGTTCATATTTTTTCGGCTGTGGTCGTGTGAACCAAAAGAGGCCGGAGTGGCGTGTGTAATTTCTGAAGTGGCCACAAGTCCTGTTGCTTTTCCTTTTTCTTTCGCAGCTTCAAGCACCGTTTTGGCTTCTGACCCGTCGTTATCAACGGCTATGGCATTATTGTATGTTTTAATTCCCGCAGACATAGCCGTTGCCGCCGCTGCTGAATCCGTTACATTTTGTTCAGGATCATCGGGGTAAGTTGTTTGCTGGCCGACAAGATACTGATCAAAAGCCGTAGGCTCCACAACTTTTGTCTTTTTATTATCCTTTAAGTATCGATAAGCGGACGTATAAGACACACCCATACCATCACCAATCAGAACAATAACATTTTTAATTTCGTCTTGGTTTCCCTTTTTCTTTTCCTGGGCGCTGGCTTCAGGCACACTGCCGCTGGCTAAGCTGCTGAACGCAATTGATGATAAAACCGCGATAGGCAGTAATTTCTTCGGGAATTTTTTCAACTGGATAACCTCCTAAAATAGATAAATCTCAATGACAACCCAATTATATTTTTAAACTGTTAAGCTAGTATTAATGGATTTTAAAGATTGGATTTACAAGAATAATGAACTGCTATCAAGAGAAAGGAAAGAGTGATAGTACTATAGAAATAAATTGGAGGAATAGATACTGGCCGTGGATAGGCGGACTGAAATCTGCTATAGTCGCATAGAAGCAACCCGCTTACATCTTGAACAATTTTAAGTATTATGTTGGAAAGAGGTATTGTGTAAGCACATGTCTGAGCAGTTCATATGGAGTGGCATCATTTTATTTTAGGAGGGAACAACATGGACATTTTTTCTGAGTATTTAGCGGGGATTGATGACCCGTTCCACCGAGAAAGAACGGAAGTGGTGTTAACTTGGATAAAAAATAAATATCCAAATTTACATACAGAAATAAAATGGAACCAACCGATGTTTACGGATCACGGTACATTTATTATTGGCTTTAGTGTTTCTAAAAAGCATTTAGCTGTCGCTCCTGAAAAAGTAACGATAGCGCACGTAGAGGATGATATTGTGAAGGCCGGATATGATTACACCGAGCAGCTAATACGTATCCCTTGGAACGGTCCAGTTGATTACACGCTACTTGAGAAAATGATTGAGTTTAATATTCTGGACAAGGCGGAATGCTCCACTTTTTGGCGGAAATGAAAAAAGTAGAAAAGGCATAACATATGAGCTGTATAAAATATGCTATTCCTTTTCATTTGTCTATTTTTCGTTTTGATCATCTATTGCTGCTTTTCATCAAACAAGGTCTTTTCATTGAGCGTAAGCTGACTCGCAGAATAATGATTACCTTGTTTCCATTTCACTTCAATGGTTATATCATGGCCTTCAAGCTCATGTTCATCTAACCGCTCTAAAAAAGAAACAGACTTTTCCTTTGCGCTTCCATCAGAAAAAGTGCCTCCGGAATAGTCACGCATTGGAATTTCTGTGTTAGAACTCAGCAGAACTTCATCATCCTTTTTTACAATCAGTGATTCCAAATAAGTGTTGTCTATTTCAATTGTATCACCGATCCAATAAAGTTTGCCGCTGTATTCATTCGGTGCATCTTCATTTTTTATAAAAACAGCTTCCCAATTCTGATCTTTGCTTTCTCCCTGCCAATTCGGATACTCCAAACGAACATGATGAATCAGGTGATAGGAAAAAAAGATCAAGCAGAAAGCGATTAATAGGAATGCCGTGAAAATGAGAGGGTATTTATAATGACTGGACATAAAAGACTCCTATTCGTTTAATCAATTACCTTCGAAAATAGAATTTCATCCCGAATCAAAATGCCGTTTTCAGCCACCTCGGGAATCTCCGGCTTGAGTCGGCGCGCTTTTTCAACTGCGTTCGGAAACACTGCGGCGAATTGATAGCCTCTCTTTTGATAAAACGCTATCGCATGTACATTATCATTCGTTGTGATAAGCTTTATTCGTTGACAATGTGCATGTTTAGCCTTCTCTTCAACCTGCTGAAGTAAAGCTGTGCCGATTCCTTTATTTTCAATCATACTATCTAATGAAATAATTTCACAATCTTTCCCATCTATTGTGTATGTAATACAGCCAATGATTTCGCCGCTTTCATTTACTGCGGCAAATCCATCTAATTCATCACACCGAAAAATGCCGCTGGAAATCGCCATCTCGGGTGTACCCCAATGCTTGGCAAAAAAATCGGTCAACATATGTTTCGCTATCTCATTGTTTGGGATGATGATCATCATAACACTCCTCTATTGAAAGATTGCATATGTACTATCAATATAAACAATATATAACAAAAAAAATAGATGTTGAGGTGACGGCATGGAAATCAGCGATATCATTTACGGGCAGCACCATATAGACGGAGTGCTGGAAGAGCTTATCAAAAGCGCTCCTGTGCAAAGATTAAAAGGAATCTATCAAGGCGGAGCAAGCTTTTTAGTCAATCGAAAGTGGAATGTGACCAGGTATGAGCACTCCATCGGCGTGATGCTCCTCATCAAAAAGCTCGGAGGAACGATAGAAGAACAGATTGCGGGTCTGCTCCACGACGTATCACACACAGCTTTTTCTCATGTGGTCGACGTTGTCTTTGAAAATCAAGCAGAAGACTATCATGAAAACATCTTTCAACAAGTCATTGTTCACTCTGAAATCCCGGACATTTTACAAAAACACGGCTATCATACTGAAGAACTTTTATCTGACGATTCAAGGTGGACATTGCTCGAACAGCCCGCACCGGAGCTGTGTGCTGATCGGACAGACTATACGCTGCGTGATATGTACCGATATGGACACATTAACCTGCACGAAGCGCAAACCTTTTTGGATCATCTTATTGTGAGAAACGGAAGGATGTTTCCTGATAGTATTGAAGCCGCCGAATGGTTTGTCAGTGTGTACTACAAGGAAGTAATTGATTTCTTTTTGAATCCTGTGAATGTATATGGATATGAATATTTAGCGCGAGCATTGAAGGCAGCGCTGCGGCATGATGTCATATCTGCAGAGGATCTGCTGAAAACGGACCAAGAGGTACTGAACATCCTGCGTGCATCAAAAAATGAAGAAGTCCTGAGCTTGCTTACATCCATTCATCCCGGCATACAAGTAATAGAGGATGACATCCAGTACGATTTCCATCAAAAGAAGAAAATGCGCCTAATCGATCCATCCATTTTTCTTGATGACAAATGGATCAAATCCTCAGGTGTTTCTGAAAAGGTGAGGAAAATGGGTGAGGCCGCTTATCAAAAAGCAAAAAAAGGTGTGTATATAAAAATCTTAAATCAGTAATTGCCGCCTGACAGCGGCTTTTTTTATGTTTGGCTTTGCAAACAAAGGGGAATAGGACAAACTGCGGGAACGCTTTATGAGAATATCAGCGTATTTACATACCGTTCGGGGGTATAGTATTATCGAGAGGGCATGTTTTCATTGTCTGCGGGCAAAAGTTACAGGAAAAAAATGAAGCAAAGGAGAATGAACATGAAAATCTCTAAAAATGCACTGGGAATTCTGATGTTATCTCTTGTTTTTGTTTTATCAGCATGCGGCAATAACAACAGTACGAAAGAAAGCACACATGACAATCATTCAGACTCCTCAACACATGAAGAGATGGACCATTCCGGATCAGCTGACGTTCCAGAGGGATTACAGGAATCTAAAAATCCGAAATACAAAGTAGGCAGCCAAGTAATCATCAATACTTCTCATATGAAAGGCATGAAAGGTGCCGAAGCTACGGTAACAGGCGCCTATGATACAACGGCGTATGTGGTTTCTTATACTCCGACTAATGGGGGACAGCGTGTGGATCATCATAAATGGGTGATCCAAGAAGAAATCAAAGATGCCGGAGATAAAACGTTACAACCCGGAGATCAGGTGATTTTAGAGGCTTCTCATATGAAAGGCATGAAAGGAGCAACAGCCGAGATCGACTCCGCGGAAAAAACAACTGTATACATGGTTGACTATACATCGACAACGAGCGGAGAAAAAGTGAAAAACCACAAATGGGTCACCGAAGATGAGCTTTCAGCTAAATAATAAAAAATCCTCCTTTTACAAGGAGGATTTTTTTGCTGTTTGAACAGGTCTTGTTAAAGAAATGAAAGCAAACAGGACAGCGATGATCACAATCGATCCGCCGCACCATGCCGTTGACACCACAGTACCCGTCTGATCCAAAACAACACCGCCAATGGCTGAGCCAAGGGCAATTCCGACTTGGAGGGCCGATGTGTTAAAGCTTTGCTGAATGTCAGACGAATCAGGTGCAATTTCAATTAAATAGCTTTGCTGAGCCGGGGCGAGGCTCCAGCTCAGAAGACCCCAAATCACCATGACAGGCAAAAAGAAAATCATAGACGATGTAGACAGCGGCAGTAAGAACATAATGATGGCAAAGGAACCGGTCACCAGCAAAATGCTCTTAAAGGAACCAAGCCGGTCAGATAGCGCTCCTCCGAAAGGGCCTCCGCATACAGCAGATATCCCGAAAAGGAAATAACAAATGCTGACCCAGAAAGAGCTCAGGTGAAGAGTCTCTTCTAAAAACGGCGCAAAGTAAGCGTAAAGCGTGTAGTGGCCAGCTAATGTAAACATCGTGACGAGGTGTGAACTCGCGATTTTCAGATTACCGATCGTCTTGAGTTGTTCCCGGAAAGGAATCATTTTCTCCGCCGGTATTCTTTCAAAGAAGATTGAAATAATCAGCATGGAGATCAGTGCCAACAGGCCGATGCCAAGGAACAAAATCCGCCACCCGAAGGAATCGCTGATTAAGATTCCGAGCGGCACGCCTAATGCGATAGCAGAGCTGAATCCCATAAAAATAATTCCGATTGCGCGGGCTCTGTATTCAGGCGCTACAATTTTCGGGGCAATTGTTAAAGAAAGCACAACAATCAGCCCTGTACTCATTGCTGCCAATACCCTAGATACCATCAGTGTTGCGAAATTAGGGCTGAAATAGGCGACAAGATTGCTAAGGAAGAAAACAAATAAAGCAATTAGATATAAGCGCTTCCGCTCAATCTTCGCAGTCAATGCCAAAAGCAGCGGCCCAGATACTGCATATCCCAGCGCAAACACACTGATCAGCTGTCCGGCTGAAACAATGGAAATGTCTAAATCATTTGCGATCTGAGGAAGAATTCCCCCCGCAATTAACTCAACCAATCCGACTGCAATCGTAGAAGCTGCAAGCAGGAAAACTTTGAAATTCATAACAAACTCCTTTACTTAAATGTTTTGATAAATAAAAAAAATCCTGATTACAAAAAATGTCATAAACAAATTTTGTAATCAGGATTTTACGGTTCCTGGTAGACACCCTCAAACCATATTATTGAGGTTATACAAGTGATAATAGCTATTTAATTGATTCGTTTCCGTTGATGAGTGTACCACATTATGAATGAATCTTCCATAGAAAAATTTACAAAATGATGAACCGGACAAGCATATGATTATATTTATTTTACAAAAGTATAGACATTTAAAAATAAATGACTATAATAATCCATGTAAGCGTTTTAATCACAAGGGGGGATAGCAGTTGAAAAAAATATTACTCGCGTGCAGTTCAGGAATGTCTACCAGTTTATTGGTGACAAAAATGAAGGAATACGCACAGTCTATCGGTGAGGAAGCAGAGATTTGGGCTGTTGGCCAGGATAAAGCAAAAGAAGACATGAGAAAAGCGGATGCCGTTTTGATCGGTCCGCAAATGAGCTTTCTGAAAAGCGAACTCCAAAAAGAAGCGGATCAATACAACATTCAAGTTGAAGTCATTGACATGATGGCCTACGGAATGGCAGATGGGAAAAAAGCGTATGAGCAGGCATTGTCCTTAATGGTGAATCAATAATGGAACAGATGAAAATCACGAATTTAACAGACGAGCAAATCAGTTTTCAGCTAATCCTGCACAGCGGAAATGCCCGCAGCTGCATCATACAATCACTGCGCGCCTACAAAGAAGGGAACAAGGACGAGGCTGATGCCCTCATTGCCAAGGCTGAGCAGGATTTATCCGCGGCCCATGACATTCACTTTCAAATGATACAGAAGGAATCCGGCGGAGAAGCAACAGCTTTTTCATTGCTGCTTATGCATGCAGAGGATCATCTGATGTCAACATTATCCATGAAAGAATTAGTGAAAGAGATGCTTGATCTCTTTAAAACCAAGAATCTATAAATAATCGGGGTGGATAGGGTGTTCGAGAAAATCAGCCAATTCCTTGTTCCAATTGCAGGGAGGTTAAACAATAACCGCTATTTGCAAGTGTTGCGTGATGCATTTATGCTGGCTTTCCCGCTGACGATATTCGGGTCCATTTTTGTTGTGTTAACGAATTTGCCGTTTCTAAACAAAATCATGAACGCCTCAATGCTTACGTCGTTTCAGTCTCATTTCGGCATTGCCTCCACGGCGACAATGGGCATTATGTCTGTCTTTGTTGTGTTCGGGATAGGCTATTACCTGTCAAAAAGCTATCAGGTCGAAGCTGTATTTGGCGGAGCGATCGCTTTGGTTTCCTTTTTGCTCTTAACGCCATTTATCATTCAGCCAGAAACAGGAGATGCCATTACAGGGGTTATCCCGGTCGATCGTCTCGGTGCAAAAGGGATGTTTCTTGGGATGATTACGGCATTTCTTTCTGGTGAAATTTACAGAAGAATCGTTCAAAAAAACCTGACAATCAAAATGCCAGCCGGCGTTCCGCCTGCTGTAGCAAAATCATTTGCCGCACTTATTCCGGCTTTTATCACATTGACCGTATTTTTGTTGATTAACGTAATGGTGACTCTGTTTTTTAAAACAAATATGCACGACGTTATTTATCACGCGATTCAGGCTCCGCTTGTCGGACTTGGAAGCGGTATCATTCCAACGCTGATTGCCGTGTTTTTCATACAAATTCTTTGGTTTTTCGGACTGCATGGACAGATCATTATCAACTCCGTGATGGACCCGATTTGGAATACACTGCAGGTAGAAAACCTTTCTGCTTACACGGCGGGAAAAGAAATCCCTCATATTATTTCAAAACCGTTTATGGAGATTTATACAGTAGGGATGGGCGGAACCGGGATGACGCTTGCGATTGTGTTTACCATTCTCATATTCATGAAAAGCAGGCAGATGAAGCAAGTATCAAAACTTGGCCTCGCTCCCGGTATTTTTAACGTAAACGAACCGATTATCTTCGGGCTTCCGATTGTCATGAATCCGATCATTATTGTGCCTTGGGTGCTGGCACCGATGGTTGTTACGCTCGTCACCTATCTGGCTATGTCAGCCGGGCTCGTTCCGCCTCCGACTGGTGTGACAGTGCCGTGGACGGTTCCATTGTTCATTAATGGCATCATGGCGACGAACTCAATCATGGGGGGCGTGATGCAGCTTATCAATCTGCTGATTGTCTTCGTGATCTGGTTTCCGTTCCTAAAAGCAATGGATAAATTAAATCTGGCAAAAGAAAAAGAACAGGCTGTGCAGGAGACAGCTGCTCAGCAAAATGATAACAGCATAAAAATGTGACATAAGGGGAGAGAGACTTGGCACAAACAGAACAATATCGTTTTCCAAAGGATTTTTGGTGGGGATCATCGGCTTCAGCAACACAAACGGAGGGTGCCGCCGACAGAGACGGAAAAGGCCAGAATATATGGGATTATTGGTTTGAAAAAGAACCGCATCGTTTTTTTGATCATGTCGGCCCCGCAGACACATCCCAATTTTACGACAACTATAAAGAAGATATCAGGCTGATGAAGGAGCTTGGCCACAACTCGTTCCGGATGTCGATTTCCTGGTCACGTTTAATACCAAACGGAACGGGCGAGATCAACGATAAAGCCGCAAATTTCTATAACAATGTCATTGATGAGTTAATCGCTAACGGAATTGAACCTTTTGTCAATTTGTTTCATTTCGATATGCCGATGGCGCTTCAAAAAATCGGCGGCTGGGTCAACAGAGAGACGGTTGACGCGTATGAAAACTATGCAAGAACTTGCTTCCGTTTGTTTGGCGGCCGGGTGAAAAAATGGTTCACGCATAATGAACCAATCGTTCCCGTAGAAGGCGGATACCTATATGATTTTCATTATCCAAACAAGGTAGACTTTAAAGAGGCCGTCCAGGTTGGATTTCATACGATGCTGTCAAGTGCCCGCGCCATTCAGGCTTACAGGGAGATGGAGCAGGACGGAAAAATCGGAATCATTTTAAATTTGACCCCATCATACCCGAGAAGCAGCCATCCGGCGGATGTAAAAGCCGGGGAAATCGCAGACGCGTTTTTTAACAGATCCTTTTTAGACCCATCTGTCAAAGGCGAATTTCCAAAAGAGCTGGTTGACATTTTGAAGAATGAAGGCTTTATGCCTGATTACACTCCTGAAGATCTTGACATCATCAAAAAGAACACGGTTGACCTGTTGGGCGTGAATTATTACCAGCCGAGACGTGTGAAAGCAAAAGAACATCTTCCGAATCCCGACGCTCCTTTTTTGCCGGACAGATATTTTGATCCCTACGTCATGCCGGGCCGCAAAATGAATCCGCATCGCGGCTGGGAGATTTATGAAAAAGGCGTTTATGATATTTTGATCAATTTAAAAGAAAACTACGGCAACATCGAGTGTTTTATCTCTGAAAACGGCATGGGGGTTGAAGGTGAAGAGCGCTTCAGGGATGAACAAGGCATCATTCAAGATGATTACCGGATCGAATTTATAAAAGAGCACCTCAAATGGATTCACCGCGCCATACAGGAAGGATCAAACGTAAAAGGCTATCACTTATGGACGTTCATGGACAACTGGTCTTGGACAAATGCCTATAAAAACCGATACGGGTTTGTATCAGTCAATCTTGAGAAAAACGGAGAAAGAACCATCAAAAAGAGCGGAAAATGGTTCAAAAAGGTTGCTGAGCAACACGGTTTCTAGATTTTCCTAAAGGTCAAGATCTTCCGGCAATCATCATAACGAATAGAGATGACGAAAATCCGCAACATTGATGAAATAGGGAAAAGAACTTATGATATCCGTAAAAGCTTATGTGATATCAAACTCTAACAGCTGCCGGAGGATACCAATGAATAAATACGAAATCATTGCAAATGAAATGAGAAATAGAATTAAAAATAACGTATATCCGATCGATCAGCCCATTCCTGATGAAGTATCTCTTGCAAAAGAATTTAACTCAAGCCGCATGACGATGAAGAGAGCCTTGGATAATTTAGTTGCCGAGGGTCTGCTGTTTAGAAAACGAGGCCATGGCACGTTTATTATTCAATCTGCAATACAGGATGACCATGTCCATGTAGTCAGCAATGAGATTCTCGGATTGACCAACTTGCTGAAAGATAAAAAAATCCAAAGCAAGGTCATTCAGTTTGAAGTGCAATTTCCCACTGAGGAAGTGGCCGCCCATTTGTCTATTGATCAGAAAACACCGGTTTATTATGTCGTTCGGCTGCGGATTGTAGAAGGTGAACCCTATGTATTGGAAAAAACATATATGCCGACGCATTTAATCCCAGGCATTAATGACGATGTCCTTCATGATTCGATCTACAATCATATTACAAATGTGCTGCAGCTCAAAATCGCCGGAACGCATCGGAAAATCAGAGCCTGCAAATCTGATCATATTGACCAGCAGCATCTGGGCTGCAAACAGGATGATCCAATTCTTGAAGTTGAACATGTGGGCTTCTTAGATACCGGGATTCCATTTGAATATTCCTTTTCACGTCATCGGCATGACAAGTTTGTTGTGACTTCTGTAAACATACGGCGCTGATTGCGGAGACAACAAGGAGGCCATCTGCATGCTTGGCGGTATTGAAGCAGGCGGCACAAAGATTGTTTGTGCTGTCGGTAAAGAAGATGGAACAATCATTGACCGAATAGAATTCCCTACAAAGATGCCGGATGAAACGATAGAGAAAGTAATTCAATACTTTCGCCAATTTTCATTACAGGCAATCGGCATCGGCTCCTTTGGTCCTGTTGATAACGATAAAACCAGTCAAACATACGGTACTATTATGGCCACGCCGAAAGCGGGCTGGAGACACTACCCCTTTTTGCAAACCGTTAAGAACGAAATGAAAATCCCAGTCGGATTTAGTACAGATGTCAACGCTGCGGCGCTGGGTGAATTCCTTTTCGGTGAAGCGAAGGGTCTCGACAGCTGCCTGTATATAACGATCGGCACTGGCATCGGTGCGGGCGCAATTGTAGAGGGTAGGCTCCTTCAGGGGCTGTCACACCCAGAGATGGGCCATATTTATATCCGGAGGCACCCGGATGACGTATACCAAGGGAAGTGCCCTTATCATGGAGATTGCTTTGAAGGCTTAGCTTCAGGCCCAGCTATCGAAGCCCGCTGGGGGAAAAAAGCCGCGGATTTATCAGATATAGCCCAAGTCTGGGAACTGGAAGGGTACTATATTGCCCAAGCGCTGGCTCAGTATGTTTTGATCCTTGCACCTAAAAAAATCATTCTTGGCGGCGGCGTCATGCAACAGAAACAAGTGTTTCCTTATATCTATCAATATGTACCGAAAATCATGAACAACTACTTAGATTTTTCTGAATTGTCAGATGATATAAGTGATTATATTGTACCTCCACGTTTAGGCAGTAACGCCGGAATCATCGGCACGCTAGTTTTAGCGCATCAGGCCTTACAAGCAGAGGCAGCATCCGGGGAGGTGCGATTATGACGCATCCATTATTTTTAGAGCCTGTCTTTAAAGAAAGACTATGGGGAGGGACGAAGCTTCGTGACGCTTTTGGCTACGCAATACCCTCACAAAAAACAGGTGAGTGCTGGGCCGTTTCTGCACATGCCCATGGCCCGTCGGCTGTAAAGAACGGCCCGCTGGCAGGAAAGACACTAGATCAAGTATGGCAAGATCACCCAGAGATATTCGGGTTTCCGGATGGTAAGGTGTTTCCGCTGCTGGTAAAGCTGCTGGACGCCAATACGGATCTCTCCGTGCAAGTCCATCCTGATGATGATTATGCAAAACTGCATGAAAATGGCGACCTTGGTAAAACGGAGTGCTGGTATATCATTGATTGCAAAGATGACGCCGAACTGATTTTGGGACATCACGCAAGCACAAAGGAGGAATTCAAACAACGAATAGAAAGCGGTGATTGGAACGGGCTGCTGAGGCGAATCAAAATCAAGCCCGGAGATTTCTTTTATGTGCCAAGCGGTACACTCCATGCATTATGTGAGGGAACCCTTGTCCTTGAAATCCAGCAAAACTCTGATACAACGTATCGCGTATACGATTATGACCGCTGTAATGACCAGGGCCAAAAAAGAACTCTTCATATAGAAAAAGCCATGGAAGTCATAACGATACCGCATATCGATAAAGTGCATACACCGGAAGTAAAAGAAGTTGGTAACGCTGAGATCATTGTTTATGTGCAATCAGATTATTTCTCAGTGTACAAATGGAAGATTAGCGGCCGAGCTGCTTTTCCTTCACATCAAACCTATTTGCTGGGGAGTGTTCTGAGCGGATCAGGACGAATCATAAATAATGGTATTCAGTATGAATGCAATGCAGGCTCACACTTTGTCTTGCCTGCGCATTTTGGCGAGTTTTCAATAGAAGGAACATGTGAATTCATGATATCTCATCCTTAATGAATGGGGGAGTTGCATTTGTTTAAGAAACATACGATCTCTTTGCTCATTATATTTTTACTTGCGTCTGCTGTTTTAGCAAAACCAATTGAAGCGCATACTGTGTCGCCTGTGAATCCTAATGCCCAGCAGACAACAAAAACAGTGATGAACTGGCTTGCGCACCTGCCGAACCGAACGGAAAACAGAGTCCTTTCCGGAGCGTTCGGAGGTTACAGTCATGACACATTTTCTATGGCTGAGGCTGATAGAATCCGAAGCGCCACCGGGCAATCGCCTGCTATTTATGGCTGCGATTATGCCAGAGGATGGCTTGAAACAGCAAATATTGAAGATTCAATAGATGTAAGCTGCAACAGCGATTTAATGTCGTATTGGAAAAATGGTGGAATCCCTCAAATCAGCTTGCACCTGGCGAACCCTGCTTTTCAGTCAGGGCATTTTAAAACACCGATTACAAATGATCAGTATAAAAAAATACTAGATTCTTCAACAGCAGAAGGAAAGCGGCTAAATGCCATGCTCAGCAAAATTGCTGACGGACTTCAAGAGCTGGAGAACCAAGGTGTGTCTGTTCTGTTCAGGCCGCTGCATGAAATGAACGGTGAATGGTTTTGGTGGGGACTTACATCATATAATCAAAAGGATAATGAAAGAATCTCTCTATATAAACAGCTCTACAAGAAAATCTATCATTATATGACCGACACAAGAGGACTTGATCATTTGATCTGGGTTTACTCTCCCGACGCCAACCGAGATTTTAAAACTGATTTTTACCCGGGCGCGTCTTACGTGGATATTGTCGGATTAGATGCGTATTTTCAAGATGCCTACTCGATCAATGGATACGATCAGCTAACAGCGCTTAATAAACCATTTGCTTTTACAGAAGTTGGCCCGCAAACAGCAAACGGCAGCTTCGATTACAGCCTGTTCATCAATGCAATAAAACAAAAATATCCTAAAACCATTTACTTCCTCGCATGGAATGATGAATGGAGCCCAGCAGTAAACAAGGGTGCTTCAGCTTTATATCATGACAGCTGGACACTCAACAAGGGAGAAATATGGAATGGTGATTCTTTAACGCCAATCGTTGAATGAATCAGTAATGTACAATAAGAAGGTGCTCAAGAAGTTTCTTGAGCACCTTCCCACTGGATTAAGCATTCATATCGCCTAACCCAGGACTGTGTTCATTCGGTATTTCAGGAAGCACTGGTACGGGAAACCCTGCCGGAGGATCTATTACTTGTAACTCTCCGCCATTTCGGCTTGGAGATTTCCCTTGATAGATTTCACCGATTCTCGTTTCATCCAACCTAAAGTTAAACTGTGCATTATGGTAGCCTAATTCGACATACTTTCTGCACTCAGGATATTTATTAATGTCATAATTCGGTACAGGGAGGAGCTTCGCCCACTCAACGCCCAATGTCTCGAGCGCTTTCGCGAATGCATTCTGGTGAGCATTGTCGCGTACAATCAGAAAAGCAAGTGTTTCGCGGAACGTCTGATTAGAGCTCATTTCATAAATTCTTGTTTTTTGCAGCACACCTGTCGACTCAAGAAGCAGGTTATCCAGCAGGTCAGTAATTAAGTTTCCGTGGTTATACACCCACGACCCGTTCCACGGATTGCCCCCTGCATCAACGGGAAGGGAACTTTGCGCACCAATAATATAATGATGAGGATTAGCATGTTTAACGGCTTCATTAAGTGGTGCTTGATCTGCACCTTGACTGCCGACACCTTCACCGCCTGATTCATCTAATAAAGCATTGATTGTGTTTTGAACCAGTTCAACGTGGGCAATCTCCTCTAAAAAAATGCCGCGAAGCAGATCGCGGTACTGTTTCTGCTTTCCTCTGAAATTAGAGCTTTGGAAAAAAAACTGCATCATTGTACGCATTTCTCCGTAATGACCGCCTAATATCTCCTGCAGGACCTTAGCAGCTGCCGGGTCTGGTTTGTCCGGTTTAATGATATTAATCAGTTCCTCTTTGTAGTAATACATAACACGCCTCATTTCTTCTTAAGAGATTTTCTTATATTATTTGTAAGATGAGATAAAATATATACATGAGAAGGGGTGAAAGAAGAGAATAAAAAAATACAGAAAAAGTGTTGACCAAATAAAACAGGCATGGTATATTATTAAACGTCGCTGATGAACAGCGTGAAACAAAACGAAAAACAAAAAAAGTTTTTCTAAGGTGTTTACAAGATTTTAAAAATGTGTATAATAAGAAAAGTCGAATTGAAAAAGATTCGAAAAAACATTTTAAAAAACTTCTTGACTTCACCATCAAATGATAGTATGATAGTTAAGTCGCTTGATAAGCGCCCGTAGCTCAATTGGATAGAGCGTTTGACTACGGATCAAAAGGTTAGGGGTTCGACTCCTCTCGGGCGCGCCATTTAAGATACCACGCGGGTGTAGTTTAGTGGTAAAACCTCAGCCTTCCAAGCTGATGTCGTGAGTTCGATTCTCATCACCCGCTCCATTATTGAATGATCTTTGAAAACTAAACAAGACAAAACGTACCTGTTAATTCATTTTTATAAATCGCACAGCGATGTGCGTAGTCAGTCAAACTAGGGCCTGCACGACGCAGGTCACACAGGTGTCGCCGCAGGATGCGGTGAACTTAACCTGTGATCCATTTATCGGAGAGTTTGATCCTGGCTCAGGACGAACGCTGGCGGCGTGCCTAATACATGCAAGTCGAGCGGACAGATGGGAGCTTGCTCCCTGATGTTAGCGGCGGACGGGTGAGTAACACGTGGGTAACCTGCCTGTAAGACTGGGATAACTCCGGGAAACCGGGGCTAATACCGGATGGTTGTTTGAACCGCATGGTTCAAACATAAAAGGTGGCTTCGGCTACCACTTACAGATGGACCCGCGGCGCATTAGCTAGTTGGTGAGGTAACGGCTCACCAAGGCAACGATGCGTAGCCGACCTGAGAGGGTGATCGGCCACACTGGGACTGAGACACGGCCCAGACTCCTACGGGAGGCAGCAGTAGGGAATCTTCCGCAATGGACGAAAGTCTGACGGAGCAACGCCGCGTGAGTGATGAAGGTTTTCGGATCGTAAAGCTCTGTTGTTAGGGAAGAACAAGTACCGTTCGAATAGGGCGGTACCTTGACGGTACCTAACCAGAAAGCCACGGCTAACTACGTGCCAGCAGCCGCGGTAATACGTAGGTGGCAAGCGTTGTCCGGAATTATTGGGCGTAAAGGGCTCGCAGGCGGTTTCTTAAGTCTGATGTGAAAGCCCCCGGCTCAACCGGGGAGGGTCATTGGAAACTGGGGAACTTGAGTGCAGAAGAGGAGAGTGGAATTCCACGTGTAGCGGTGAAATGCGTAGAGATGTGGAGGAACACCAGTGGCGAAGGCGACTCTCTGGTCTGTAACTGACGCTGAGGAGCGAAAGCGTGGGGAGCGAACAGGATTAGATACCCTGGTAGTCCACGCCGTAAACGATGAGTGCTAAGTGTTAGGGGGTTTCCGCCCCTTAGTGCTGCAGCTAACGCATTAAGCACTCCGCCTGGGGAGTACGGTCGCAAGACTGAAACTCAAAGGAATTGACGGGGGCCCGCACAAGCGGTGGAGCATGTGGTTTAATTCGAAGCAACGCGAAGAACCTTACCAGGTCTTGACATCCTCTGACAATCCTAGAGATAGGACGTCCCCTTCGGGGGCAGAGTGACAGGTGGTGCATGGTTGTCGTCAGCTCGTGTCGTGAGATGTTGGGTTAAGTCCCGCAACGAGCGCAACCCTTGATCTTAGTTGCCAGCATTCAGTTGGGCACTCTAAGGTGACTGCCGGTGACAAACCGGAGGAAGGTGGGGATGACGTCAAATCATCATGCCCCTTATGACCTGGGCTACACACGTGCTACAATGGACAGAACAAAGGGCAGCGAAACCGCGAGGTTAAGCCAATCCCACAAATCTGTTCTCAGTTCGGATCGCAGTCTGCAACTCGACTGCGTGAAGCTGGAATCGCTAGTAATCGCGGATCAGCATGCCGCGGTGAATACGTTCCCGGGCCTTGTACACACCGCCCGTCACACCACGAGAGTTTGTAACACCCGAAGTCGGTGAGGTAACCTTTTAGGAGCCAGCCGCCGAAGGTGGGACAGATGATTGGGGTGAAGTCGTAACAAGGTAGCCGTATCGGAAGGTGCGGCTGGATCACCTCCTTTCTAAGGATATTATACGGAATATAAGACCTTGGGTCTTATAAACAGAACGTTCCCTGTCTTGTTTAGTTTTGAAGGATCATTCCTTCGAAACGTGTTCTTTGAAAACTAGATAACAGTAGACATCACATTCAATTAGTAATACAAGATATCACATAGTGATTCTTTTTAACGGTTAAGTTAGAAAGGGCGCACGGTGGATGCCTTGGCACTAGGAGCCGATGAAGGACGGGACGAACACCGATATGCTTCGGGGAGCTGTAAGCAAGCTTTGATCCGGAGATTTCCGAATGGGGAAACCCACCACTCGTAATGGAGTGGTATCCATATCTGAATTCATAGGATATGAGAAGGCAGACCCGGGGAACTGAAACATCTAAGTACCCGGAGGAAGAGAAAGCAAATGCGATTCCCTGAGTAGCGGCGAGCGAAACGGGATTAGCCCAAACCAAGAGGCTTGCCTCTTGGGGTTGTAGGACACTCTGTACGGAGTTACAAAGGAACGAGGTAGATGAAGAGGTCTGGAAAGGCCCGCCATAGGAGGTAACAGCCCTGTAGTCAAAACTTCGTTCTCTCCTGAGTGGATCCTGAGTACGGCGGAACACGTGAAATTCCGTCGGAATCCGGGAGGACCATCTCCCAAGGCTAAATACTCCCTAGTGACCGATAGTGAACCAGTACCGTGAGGGAAAGGTGAAAAGCACCCCGGAAGGGGAGTGAAAGAGATCCTGAAACCGTGTGCCTACAAGTAGTCAGAGCCCGTTAACGGGTGATGGCGTGCCTTTTGTAGAATGAACCGGCGAGTTACGATCCCGTGCAAGGTTAAGCAGAAGATGCGGAGCCGCAGCGAAAGCGAGTCTGAATAGGGCGCATGAGTACGTGGTCGTAGACCCGAAACCAGGTGATCTACCCATGTCCAGGGTGAAGTTCAGGTAACACTGAATGGAGGCCCGAACCCACGCACGTTGAAAAGTGCGGGGATGAGGTGTGGGTAGGGGTGAAATGCCAATCGAACCTGGAGATAGCTGGTTCTCTCCGAAATAGCTTTAGGGCTAGCCTCAAGGTAAGAGTCTTGGAGGTAGAGCACTGATTGGACTAGGGGCCCCTACCGGGTTACCGAATTCAGTCAAACTCCGAATGCCAATGACTTATCCTTGGGAGTCAGACTGCGAGTGATAAGATCCGTAGTCGAAAGGGAAACAGCCCAGACCGCCAGCTAAGGTCCCAAAGTATACGTTAAGTGGAAAAGGATGTGGAGTTGCTTAGACAACCAGGATGTTGGCTTAGAAGCAGCCACCATTTAAAGAGTGCGTAATAGCTCACTGGTCGAGTGACTCTGCGCCGAAAATGTACCGGGGCTAAACGTATCACCGAAGCTGCGGACTGTTCTTCGAACAGTGGTAGGAGAGCGTTCTAAGGGCTGTGAAGCCAGACCGGAAGGACTGGTGGAGCGCTTAGAAGTGAGAATGCCGGTATGAGTAGCGAAAGAGGGGTGAGAATCCCCTCCACCGAATGCCTAAGGTTTCCTGAGGAAGGCTCGTCCGCTCAGGGTTAGTCGGGACCTAAGCCGAGGCCGAAAGGCGTAGGCGATGGACAACAGGTTGATATTCCTGTACCACCTCCTCACCATTTGAGCAATGGGGGGACGCAGGAGGATAGGGTAAGCGCGGTATTGGATATCCGCGTCCAAGCAGTTAGGCTGGGAAATAGGCAAATCCGTTTCCCATAAGGCTGAGCTGTGATGGCGAGCGAAATATAGTAGCGAAGTTCCTGATTCCACACTGCCAAGAAAAGCCTCTAGCGAGGTGAGAGGTGCCCGTACCGCAAACCGACACAGGTAGGCGAGGAGAGAATCCTAAGGTGATCGAGAGAACTCTCGTTAAGGAACTCGGCAAAATGACCCCGTAACTTCGGGAGAAGGGGTGCTCTGTTAGGGTGCAAGCCCGAGAGAGCCGCAGTGAATAGGCCCAGGCGACTGTTTAGCAAAAACACAGGTCTCTGCGAAGCCGTAAGGCGAAGTATAGGGGCTGACGCCTGCCCGGTGCTGGAAGGTTAAGAGGAGCGCTTAGCGTAAGCGAAGGTGCGAATTGAAGCCCCAGTAAACGGCGGCCGTAACTATAACGGTCCTAAGGTAGCGAAATTCCTTGTCGGGTAAGTTCCGACCCGCACGAAAGGCGCAACGATCTGGGCACTGTCTCAACGAGAGACTCGGTGAAATTATAGTACCTGTGAAGATGCAGGTTACCCGCGACAGGACGGAAAGACCCCGTGGAGCTTTACTGCAGCCTGATATTGAATGTTGGTACAGCTTGTACAGGATAGGTAGGAGCCTTGGAAACCGGAGCGCCAGCTTCGGTGGAGGCATCGGTGGGATACTACCCTGGCTGTATTGACCTTCTAACCCGCCGCCCTTATCGGGCGGGGAGACAGTGTCAGGTGGGCAGTTTGACTGGGGCGGTCGCCTCCTAAAAGGTAACGGAGGCGCCCAAAGGTTCCCTCAGAATGGTTGGAAATCATTCGCAGAGTGTAAAGGCACAAGGGAGCTTGACTGCGAGACCTACAAGTCGAGCAGGGACGAAAGTCGGGCTTAGTGATCCGGTGGTTCCGCATGGAAGGGCCATCGCTCAACGGATAAAAGCTACCCCGGGGATAACAGGCTTATCTCCCCCAAGAGTCCACATCGACGGGGAGGTTTGGCACCTCGATGTCGGCTCATCGCATCCTGGGGCTGTAGTCGGTCCCAAGGGTTGGGCTGTTCGCCCATTAAAGCGGTACGCGAGCTGGGTTCAGAACGTCGTGAGACAGTTCGGTCCCTATCCGTCGCGGGCGCAGGAAATTTGAGAGGAGCTGTCCTTAGTACGAGAGGACCGGGATGGACGCACCGCTGGTGTACCAGTTGTTCTGCCAAGGGCATCGCTGGGTAGCTATGTGCGGACGGGATAAGTGCTGAAAGCATCTAAGCATGAAGCCCCCCTCAAGATGAGATTTCCCATTCCGCAAGGAAGTAAGATCCCTGAAAGATGATCAGGTTGATAGGTCTGAGGTGGAAGTGTGGCGACACATGGAGCTGACAGATACTAATCGATCGAGGACTTAACCATATTTTTGAATGATGTCACACCTGTTATCTAGTTTTGAGAGAACACTCTCAATTTGTTTGGTGGCGATAGCGAAGAGGTCACACCCGTTCCCATACCGAACACGGAAGTTAAGCTCTTCAGCGCCGATGGTAGTCGGGGGTTTCCCCCTGTGAGAGTAGGACGCCGCCAAGCATTACTTTTATCATCGCGGGGTGGAGCAGTTCGGTAGCTCGTCGGGCTCATAACCCGAAGGTCGCAGGTTCAAATCCTGCCCCCGCAACCAAATATATGATTAAATAAGGAGTGCCCTAAGGGTACAACTAAAATAATCTTATACAAATATGGTCCGGTAGTTCAGTTGGTTAGAATGCCTGCCTGTCACGCAGGAGGTCGCGGGTTCGAGTCCCGTCCGGACCGCCATTAATGTAAACGAAACGATCATGTTTTCGTTTTTTTTGTGTTTTCTTTTACTATATCTTCTGCTTGGTGTCATAGCCAAGCTTTCTTTATATCGGGAACATCTTGGATATTTAAGCAAAATTCGATAAACTAGGAAGAGCACATATAGGCATAAGCAGGGTTGAAAGGAGATTTTGGTTCATGGATGAATTTGATTTGATACATAGCATTACTCCGCGGACCATTCACCATTCTTCCGTTGATGTAGGAATAGGTGATGATGCAGCGCTCTACACTGCGAAACACGGCGTTCAGGAAATTGTTTGTGTTGATACTATGGTAGAAGACGTGCACTTCAAATTACACTATTCCTCACCTGAAGATATCGGGTACAAGGCGTTAGCCGTTAATGTAAGTGATATTGCCGCGATGGGAGGCATTCCTAAGTTTTATCTGGTATCACTTGCGGTACCTTCAAAATGGACTGAATCTGAAATCAAGGCGATGTATGAAGGAATGAATGAACTGGCGAAACTATATCAGATGGATCTGATTGGCGGCGATACAGTTTCTACCGCTGACAAATTAGTCGTTACAGTCACTGTGATCGGTGAAATTGAAAAGGGGCAGGCCTGTTTGCGGAGCTTGGCAAAACCGGATGATATTGTGTTTGTAACCGGTGAAATCGGTTCTTCTGCAGCAGGGCTTTCTTTATTGCTGGAAGAGACTAATCCTCAAAACTCATCTGTGGAAACGGATTACTTTATCCATAGGCATAAACGGCCTGAGCCAAGAGTAAGCGTCGGCAGATTATGCTCGAGTTTTAAACGGGCAGCTTTAAATGATGTTAGTGACGGATTGGCTAGTGAACTGAACGAGATTGCAGAAGCCAGCTGTGTTTCAATTGAAATTGATGAAAGCATGCTTCCAATTCATTCTGATTTGCCTAAGCTTCATCCTAACTGGAAAGAATGGGCTTTGTTTGGCGGTGAGGATTTTGAGCTGACAGGGACGGTTTCAAAAGAGGAGTGGGAAGTGTTGAAGCAGCAGTGCGCAGCACGTCAACTTCCCATTACAAAGATTGGCCATGTCAGGGAAAAAACAAAATCTAAAGTGATCCTAAAAACAGATCAAACATCAATGATCTTAGAGAAAAAGGGATATAATCATTTTAAATAAGACGGGTGACTCGTGTGAAGCAATTAAAATGGAGAACTGTAAATCCAGAAGAAACAAAAGCAATTGCCAAGCTTGCGGCATCGTTTGCTAAACCGGGAGACGTCCTGACATTAGAGGGCGATTTAGGTGCTGGAAAAACGACTTTTACGAAAGGTTTTGCAGAAGGGCTGGGAATTACACGTGTTGTAAACAGTCCGACTTTTACAATTATAAAAGAATATAACGATGGCGTACTTCCTCTTTATCACATGGATGTGTATAGAATGGAAGATGAAAGTGAAGATTTGGGACTTGATGAATATTTTCACGGACAAGGTGTCTGTCTCGTTGAATGGGCTCATTTAATTGAAGAACAGCTGCCGCAGGAGCGACTGCAAATTGTCATCAAAAGAGCTGGTGATGATGAGCGGGAAATTACCTTTACTGCTGTCGGGAATCGGTATGAAATGCTTTGTGAGGAGTTAAGTAGACATGACAATATTAGCAATTGATACATCAAATTATACATTGGGCATTGCGCTGCTTCGAGAAGACACTGTTATAGCAGAATACATTACATATTTGAAAAAGAACCACTCTGTAAGAGCGATGCCTGCTGTTCATTCATTGCTGAATGATTGTGATATGGCACCGCAGGACCTTTCTAAAATTGTCGTTGCAAAAGGCCCTGGTTCATACACAGGAGTAAGAATAGGTGTGACATTGGCCAAAACACTTGCCTGGTCTTTAGACATTCCAATAAGTGCTGTATCAAGTCTTGAGACGCTTGCGGCAAATGGCCGGCATTTTGACGGTCTGATCAGCCCAATCTTTGATGCTAGACGGGGACAGGTGTACACAGGTCTGTATCAATATAAAAATGGACTTTTAGAGCAAGTTGTTCCAGATCAAAATGTGATGCTGGCAGATTGGCTGGAGATGTTAAAAGAAGAGGATCGTCCTGTTTTGTTTTTAGGTCACGACACTTCTATTCACAAGCAGATGATAGAGGATGTTCTTAGAACAAAAGGATTCATTGGAACTGCCGTCCAGCATAACCCGCGTCCTTCAGAATTGGCTTTTCTCGGGAAGGAAAAGGAAGCAGCTGATGTTCATGGGCTTGTCCCGGATTACTTGCGGCTGGCAGAAGCTGAAGCGAAATGGATTGAAAGTCAAAAGTAGGGTGATAGGATGAAAACAAAAGCAGCGGTCAGAAATATGCGGCTTGAAGATATAGATCACGTATACGAAATCGAAGCATCCTCCTTTACGTCTCCTTGGACGAAGGATTCGTTTTATCATGAGCTGCTGGAAAATCCGTATGCTCATTATCTCGTGATTGAAAAGGACGGCCATGTTGTTGGGTATTGTGGGATTTGGATTGTGATGGATGATGCCCAGATTACAAATATAGCAATAAAACCAGAGTATCGCGGCCAGTCTTTAGGAGAAACGCTTTTTCGCTCAGCTGTTGAACTGTGCAAAGAAAAAGACGCAAGGCGGCTTTCGCTTGAAGTGAGGGTTTCGAATCATCCTGCTCAAGGCTTATATAAGAAATTCGGGATGCAGCCCGGCGGAATAAGAAAGAACTATTATACTGATAACGGGGAAGATGCGTTAATTATGTGGGTGACGATAAATGAGTGAGCAAAAAGACATGTACGTATTAGGAATTGAAACAAGCTGTGATGAGACTGCTGCAGCTATTGTAAAAAACGGGAAAGAGATCATTTCAAACGTAGTAGCCTCTCAAATTGAAAGCCATAAGCGCTTCGGAGGCGTTGTTCCGGAAATTGCTTCAAGACATCATGTTGAACAAATCACTTTGGTTATAGAAGAGGCGTTTCGCAAAGCTGGCATGACGTATAGTGATATTGATGCGATTGCAGTAACAGAAGGTCCGGGACTGGTGGGGGCGCTTCTTATTGGAGTAAATGCCGCTAAAGCATTGAGCTTTGCACATAACATTCCGTTAGTAGGCGTTCATCATATAGCCGGTCATATATACGCGAACCGTCTTGTAGAAGACATCGTGTTCCCGGCACTGGCATTGGTCGTTTCAGGAGGCCATACAGAACTGGTTTATATGAAGGAACATGGATCATTTGAAGTCATTGGGGAAACCCTTGATGATGCGGCAGGAGAAGCCTACGACAAAGTGGCGCGGACGATGGGATTGCCATATCCGGGTGGACCGCAAATTGACAAGCTAGCTGAAAAAGGGAATGACAATATTCCGCTTCCTCGCGCATGGCTTGAAGAAGGCTCTTACAACTTCAGCTTTAGCGGATTGAAGTCTGCGGTGATCAATACGCTTCATAATGCATCCCAAAAAGGGCAAGAGATTGCTCCGGAAGATTTGTCTGCCAGCTTCCAAAATAGTGTGATCGATGTCTTGGTAACCAAAACGGCGCGCGCGGCAAAGGAATATGATGTCAAACAGGTCCTTTTAGCCGGAGGAGTAGCTGCAAACAGAGGCCTCAGAGCTGCATTAGAAAAGGAATTTGCCCAGCATGAAGGGATTACGCTTGTCATTCCTCCATTAGCTTTATGCACGGATAATGCTGCGATGATTGCTGCTGCTGGTACAATTGCTTTTGAAAAAGGAATTCGCGGTGCATATGATATGAATGGCCAGCCCGGCCTTGAATTGACTTCTTATCAAAGTCTCACGAGATAATAGCGTGAGACTTTTTATATGTTTGTTATTAACAGATAATTCACAATTTATCCACATGTCTGTGAGTAATTATAGAGATATAGATGGATAAAGGGCTGAAGTCGCTGTTAATAAAGTGGATAAATTCAGAATATTTTGTGGATATTGTGTATAAAGCGCTTACTTTGTTTTGCTTATTAGGGTATGTTCTGTGGATAAAAAGCACCTCTAAAAAGAGGTGCTTGACTTTTTTAATCTTCTTCTGTGGATAGTTCTTCCCATTCGGACAAAAGAGATTCCAGCTCCTGATTGAGCTTCTCATTGTCTGCATGGATAGCTTGTACTTTTTCATGATCCTGATAGACTTCAGGGTCACATAGCAATTCATCATTGCGGCTGATGTTTTCTTCAATGGTTTGAACAGTGGTTTCAATTTCTTCAATCCGACGGAGTCGTTGGCGCTCTTTCTTTTTCCATTCTTTTTCTTCCTCGTAGGAACGTTTGGAGTCAGACTTCACAGTAGCTGGCGTTTTTTCAGTTTCTTCTTGCTGATTTATTTTCTCCAATTCAAGCTGCTCTGTTTTTTTCTCAGTATAATAATCGTAATCTCCCAGATACTCCTCTATATGGCTTGAAGAAAGCTCCAATACTCTTGTGGCGATTCTGTTAATAAAATATCTGTCATGTGAGACAAATAACAGTGTACCTGGATAATCAATCAGCGCGTTTTCGAGAACTTCTTTGCTGTCTAAGTCCAGATGGTTTGTCGGTTCATCAAGGATGAGAAAGTTGGCTTTTTGAAGCATCAGCTTAGCTAGAGCCAATCTTGCTTTTTCGCCCCCGCTCAGTGAATGGACGGGTTTCAGCACGTCATCTCCGGAGAATAAGAAATTTCCGAGACACGTTCTGATTTCTTTTTCTGGGAGCCCGGGGTACTCGTCCCACAGCTCATCAAGGACACGTTTAGAGGAAGTCAGCTCAGCCTGTTCCTGATCATAATAGCCGACACTGACATTTGAGCCGTATGAGATCGTTCCTTGATCTGGTTTTAGGGTGTCTATCAATGTTTTCAGCAATGTCGATTTACCAATTCCGTTAGGGCCGACAAGCGCTGCGCTTTCTCCTCTTGTGAGCATGAATGACACTTCTGTTAAAAGCGGCGGCTGGTTTTCATAGCTGATTGTGAGATCCTGAACACGAAGGACTTCATTTCCGCTCTGTTTTGTAATATCAAAATGAAAGTTTGCGGATTTTTCATCGCCAAGCGGTTTTGACATGACTTCCATTCGCTCAAGCTGCTTTCTGCGGCTTTGTGCCCTTTTGGTGGTAGAGGCTCTCGCCAGATTTCGGTCTACGAAGTCCTGCAGCTTTGCAATCTCGTCCTGCTGCTTTTCATACATTTTCAGATCTTTTTCATACTGCGCGGCTTTTTGGTCGAGATAAGCGCTGTAGTTGCCGTGATACTTTTTGCTTTCTGCTCTTGATACCTCGTATACCTGGTTTACTACTTTGTCCAAAAAGTAGCGGTCATGCGAAACGATGAGGATGGCGCCTGAATAGCCTTGCAAATAATGCTCAAGCCAGGTAAGCGTATCAATATCCAGATGGTTTGTCGGCTCATCGAGAATGAGCAAATCAGGCTGTGTTAACAGAAGCTTACCTAAAGCCAGTCTTGTTTTCTGGCCTCCGCTGAGGCTTTGAACCTGTGTAGAATCGTCAAAATGGCTGAAGCCGAGACCATGCAGCACAGATCTTACATCCGCTTCATATTGATAGCCGCCTTTATCTTTGAATTCCTGCTGAAGGCGGTCGTAGGTTTTCATGATGCTTTCTAATTCACCCGGGTCAGCTGCCGCCATTTTTTCTTCCATAGCCCGCATTTCCTTTTCCATTGCTTTTAAGTGGTCAAAAACAGTCAGCAGCTCTTCTTTTATGGTAAGCTTAGAATCCAAGCCAGTATGCTGGGCGAGATATCCCATTGTAATATCTTTCGGTTTAATAATTTCGCCCTTTTCATACGAAAGCTGGCCTGCGATAATTTTAAGGAGCGTGGATTTTCCGGCGCCATTTCTTCCTACAATGGCGATGCGATCACGATTTCTGACTTCCAGCTTTATATTGTTTAAAATAGTATCAGCACCAAACGATTTGGACAGCTGATTAACTTGTAAGATCATCATATTATTTCACCTCTGCTATAATAAGTTAAGTGTAGCTTATGAACCAGAAGTCAGCAAACAATACATTGGCCATATAAGACATAGAGAAGAAAATAGTGTATGATCTGTTTAAGGAGCGTTTTAATATGAATGGATTTTCTCATTTTAATGAACAGGGCAGAGCCCAGATGGTGGATATTAGCGAAAAATCTTCGACTGTCCGTACTGCGGCGGCTGTTTCAAGCGTACACATGAAGAATGAAGTGTACGAGAAAATACAGAGTCACGATATCGGCAAAGGAGATGTACTGGCTGTCGCACAGGTGGCAGGCATTATGGCCGCAAAGCAAACGTCGAATATCATTCCGATGTGCCATCCGCTTTCATTGAGCGGGATAGATATATCGTTTGACTGGAAAATAAAAGAAGCAGAAGTTATACTTCATATAAAAGCACAGGTCAAAACGAAAGGGAGTACAGGTGTGGAAATGGAAGCGCTCACTTCTGCATCGGTGTGCGCTCTTACCGTTTACGATATGTGCAAGGCCCTTGATAAGGGGATGGTCATCGGCCCTACTTTCTTGCTGGAGAAGACAGGCGGGAAAAACGGTGACTTTAAAAGAGAACTATCCGAGTATAATTTGGAGGACCAAAAATGAATAAGGATCAATCAAAAATTCCGCAGGCGACGGCGAAACGGCTGCCGCTTTACTATCGCTTTTTAAAGAATCTTCATGCGTCAGGAAAACAGCGTGTATCATCCGCTGAACTCAGTGATGCCGTAAAGGTTGATTCTGCCACGATTCGGAGGGATTTTTCCTATTTTGGAGCTCTTGGCAAAAAAGGATACGGATATAATGTGGATTATTTGCTGTCTTTTTTCCGGAAAACGCTTGATCAGGATGAGATGACAGACGTCATCTTGATTGGTGTCGGGAACTTGGGAACGGCATTTCTTCACTATAATTTCACAAAAAATAATAACACAAAAATTTCTATGGCTTTTGATATAAATGAGAGTAAAATAGGAACTGAGGTAGGCGGCGTGCCCGTCTATAACCTTGATGACCTTGAACAACACGTAAAAGATGAATCAGTTGCCATTCTTACAGTGCCAGCAGTTGCCGCTCAATCCATTACAGACAGATTGGTCGCATTAGGAATCAAGGGAATCCTTAATTTTACGCCGGCCCGTTTGAATGTGCCGGAACACATTCGAATTCATCATATAGATTTAGCAGTTGAGCTTCAGTCACTGGTTTATTTTTTGAAGCATTATTCAGTTTTAGAGGAAATCGAATAGAGGGAAAGGAGGAGCCCAAATATGCCGATCGGTCCTGGAAGCCTTGCTGTTATCGCAATCGTTGCTCTGATTATCTTCGGTCCCAAAAAGCTGCCTGAATTGGGTAAAGCAGCGGGAGACACACTTCGTGAATTCAAAAACGCTACAAAAGGATTAACGAGTGATGAAGAGGAAAAAAAGAAAGAAGATCAGTAAGTTAGGATGACACGAATGAAAGTGAATCAAATGTCGCTGCTGGAGCATATTGCTGAGCTTCGAAAACGGTTGCTGATTGTAGCGCTGGCGTTTGTCGTTTTCTTTATTGCTGGATTTTTTTTAGCGAAGCCGATTATTGTGTATCTGCAAGAAACAGATGAAGCGAAGCAGCTTACGCTTAACGCGTTTAACCTGACAGACCCGCTTTATGTGTTTATGCAATTTGCGTTTATCATCGGCATAGTCCTGACCTCGCCGGTTATTCTTTATCAGCTTTGGGCTTTTGTGAGTCCGGGTCTCTATGAGAAAGAGCGCAAAGTAACGCTCAGCTACATTCCGATCTCTATTTTGCTGTTTTTAGCGGGCTTATCTTTTTCATATTATATTTTATTTCCTTTTGTTGTTGATTTTATGAAGCGGATTTCTCAGGACTTGAATGTCAATCAGGTGATCGGAATTAATGAATATTTTCATTTTCTTCTGCAGCTGACGATTCCGTTTGGACTGCTGTTCCAAATGCCGGTCATCCTCATGTTTTTGACCAGGCTCGGAATTGTGACACCGATGTTCTTGGCGAAAATCAGAAAGTATGCGTATTTTACGCTGCTGGTGATCGCAGCCCTGATTACACCGCCTGAGCTTCTGTCCCATATGATGGTCACAGTCCCGCTTTTGATTTTATATGAAATCAGTATCCTTATATCGAAGGCCGCCTATCGGAAAGCGCAGAAAAGCAGTGCTGCCGATCAGGACGTGTCTTCGGGGCAATAATAAAAAATCCATTTCTCATGAGAGAAATGGATTCAGCGTGTTGACAAACCCCCCGCATTCGTTGTCAAGCCTGTGCGTTGGTGCTCACGAATGAAAACATTCGCTCCGCTCCGATGCTCGCCTTTCCTAGACTTCAAGGGTTTTCAACCACGCTGAAAATGACAAAATCCTAAAACGAAAGCCGTTTTAGGATTTAATTTGAATCCATTTCTCATTTAGAAATGGATTTTCTTTATTTTTGGTTCTTTTTGATTTTAAATGAAAAGGCGAACATCTTAAAAGAAATGCTGATGTTGTAAGCGGCGAACACCATCAGCAGGATGGAGTAAAATGACCACATGCTGCCTGGCGAGCTTGCGGCAAGATAAGTAAAGATGCACCCTACGGCAAAGTAGATCATTCCCCAAACTACCGGGTTTCTCATAAAAATAATCCTCCAATAATCAATTGCATTTGTGTGCTCTGCTGTTCAAGGTAATTCCGAACAGGCTCAAGCTGCATGATGACGACGAATGTATTCATCATTAAATGGGCGAAAATCGGCACCCATATCCGTTTTGTTCTCGCATATAAAAAGGCAAAGGTAAAACCCATTGCTGTATATAGAAGGAGATGCTTCAAATCAGCGTGAACAATACCGAAGATAACCGAGCTGATCAGTCCTGCGAAAAAGAAATTCGTTTTTTCGTAGAGCGCGCCGAAAATGATTTTTCTGAAGATGATTTCTTCTAATATAGGCCCGATGACGGAAGAAACGATAATCATGATCGGGACTGCCTGAATGACATCCAGAATCGCTTGTGTATTTTCTGATTCTCTTCCGATGCCAAAAACATAATATTCAATAGAGCCTGCTATTCCTTGAGAGAAAAGGGCAATGAAAAAACCGGCTATCGCCCAAAGGATAGAGAGTCCGATTGAGTCCTTCTGTCCGTTTCGCAGCGTTTCTTTCGGAACGGTTCTCAGAATGAGCAGAACAACAACGAGACAGGCGATAAAGCTGATAACGGACCATAATCCTTGTGCATGCAGCATATTTTCATCTGTAGGCTGTCCTCCGGCATAACCGAATTTAAATAACAAGGGAATCGCGATTAATGCGGAAAACTGCATGATGATATATGTCAAAATAATAAACCAATACTGTTTTCTCAAATGGTATGTACTCCTTTGTTAAGTGGGTTTCGTTCATCTACAGCTATTGTAACATAATCGGTACGGGGGTGAAAAAGCTAACGGAAAAGGGAGCGGAAAAGAATGATGTAAGCGTGAAAAATTTTTTATCTTATCACTTGAAATTGGAAGGGAGATTCTTTATTATAAGAATTGTGTTAGCACTCTTTAGTGCTGAGTGCTAAAATTACATATTCATACTATTGAGGAGGTTATTACATTGTTAAAGCCATTAGGTGATCGCGTTGTCATTGAACTCGTAGAATCTGAAGAAAAAACTGCCAGCGGAATTGTGTTGCCGGATTCTGCAAAAGAAAAACCGCAAGAAGGCAAAATCGTGGCAGCTGGTTCAGGTCGCGTGTTAGAAAGCGGAGAGCGCGTTGCTTTAGAAGTAAAAGAGGGCGACCGCATTATCTTCTCAAAATACGCAGGTACTGAAGTGAAATACGAAGGTACTGAATACTTAATCTTACGTGAAAGCGACATTTTAGCTGTTATTGGCTAATTCTTAAATAAACAATACTTAAAACATTTGAGGAGGTCTTGTAAACATGGCAAAAGAAATTAAGTTTAGTGAAGAAGCTCGCCGCGCAATGCTTCGCGGTGTCGATGCACTTGCTGATGCTGTTAAAGTAACTTTAGGACCAAAAGGACGCAACGTGGTTCTAGAGAAAAAATTCGGTTCTCCGTTAATCACAAATGACGGTGTAACAATTGCTAAAGAGATCGAGCTAGAAGACGCGTTTGAAAACATGGGTGCTAAGCTTGTTGCTGAAGTAGCCAGCAAAACAAACGACGTTGCCGGTGACGGTACAACAACTGCGACAGTTCTTGCGCAAGCAATGATCCGTGAAGGCCTTAAAAACGTAACAGCAGGCGCTAACCCTGTAGGCGTGCGTAAAGGTATGGAACAAGCTGTAGCGGTTGCGATCGAAAACTTAAAAGAAATTTCTAAGCCAATCGAAGGCAAAGAGTCTATCGCTCAGGTTGCTGCGATCTCTGCTGCTGATGAGGAAGTCGGAAGCCTTATCGCTGAAGCAATGGAGCGCGTAGGAAACGACGGCGTTATCACAATCGAAGAGTCTAAAGGCTTCACAACTGAGCTTGAAGTTGTTGAAGGTATGCAATTCGACCGCGGATATGCGTCTCCTTACATGGTAACTGACTCTGATAAGATGGAAGCGGTTCTTGACAATCCTTACATCTTAATCACAGACAAAAAAATCACAAACATTCAAGAAATCCTTCCTGTGCTTGAGCAGGTTGTTCAGCAAGGCAAACCATTGCTTCTGATCGCAGAAGACGTTGAAGGCGAAGCACTTGCAACACTTGTTGTGAACAAACTTCGCGGCACATTCAACGCAGTTGCTGTTAAAGCTCCTGGCTTCGGTGACCGCCGTAAAGCAATGCTTGAAGACATCGCTGTCCTTACTGGCGGAGAAGTCATCACAGAAGATCTTGGCCTTGACCTGAAATCTACTCAAATCGCTCAATTGGGACGCGCTTCTAAAGTTGTCGTTACTAAAGAAAACACAACAATCGTTGAAGGCGCTGGCGAAACAGACAAAATTTCTGCCCGCGTGACTCAAATCCGCGCTCAAGTGGAAGAAACAACTTCTGAATTCGACAGAGAAAAATTACAAGAGCGTCTTGCTAAACTTGCTGGCGGCGTAGCTGTCATCAAAGTCGGCGCTGCGACTGAAACTGAACTGAAAGAGCGTAAACTTCGCATCGAAGACGCCCTGAACTCAACTCGCGCAGCTGTTGAAGAAGGCATCGTATCCGGTGGTGGTACAGCGCTTGTAAACGTATATAACAAAGTCGCTGCAGTTGAAGCTGAAGGCGATGCTCAAACAGGTATCAACATCGTGCTTCGCGCGCTTGAAGAGCCAATCCGTCAAATCGCACACAATGCTGGTCTTGAAGGATCTGTCATCGTTGAACGCCTCAAAAACGAAGAAATCGGCGTAGGCTTCAACGCTGCAACTGGTGAATGGGTAAACATGATCGAAAAAGGTATCGTTGACCCAACGAAAGTTACACGCTCAGCTCTTCAAAACGCTGCGTCTGTAGCTGCAATGTTCTTAACAACAGAAGCCGTTGTCGCTGACAAGCCAGAAGAAAACGCTGGCGGCGGAATGCCTGATATGGGCGGCATGGGCGGTATGGGTGGTATGATGTAATCAAACGGCGAAAACCCTTGATATACCAAGGGTTTGAGCGTTTTTCATCACCCGTGCACAAATAACAAAAAGATAACATTCATTGAGGATGCTTCCAAAAGTCTACTGGACTTTAGAGGAAGCATCTTTTTTATTTATAAGGTGAAAAGTAGGTATATATTTTATTGTTGACTCCGCTTACTTTTTCAATAATTGCAGGTATTAATTTAAAATGTCTTGCAAAAAAGCTTATTGATGAAGTTTGCCATATTATGATGAAACCCTTCTCAACTGAGAAGGGTTTTCTTGTCATACGCTTGCCACCTAGATATGAATACTATGAAAGAGGTGACCATAATGGATGAAATGATTCAGAAAGTACAACTATGGGTAAATGCTGCTTATTCAGGAAAGCCTGGCTTCGTTCCAGCTCCTGAAAGTGGGAAAACTGGTTGGTCCACGATGTATGCTTTAACTAGGGCTTTGCAGATTGAACTTGGAATCTCTACACCTGCTGATAATTTTGGACCAGGAACTGAAGTGGCGTACAAATCATGGGGAGAAATGGAAATTGGGCGTGTGCCTACTGATGACAAAGGAAAAAGAATTGTACTAATTCTTCAAGGAGCAATGTATTGTAAAGGTTACAATCCAACTGGATTTACAGGAACTTTTGGAGAAGGGACTAAAGCTGCAGTAATTAAATTACAAACTGATGCGGGACTGCCTATTCGTGACGGGAAAGTTTATTCCTATATATTTAAAGCATTTTTAACTATGGATGCTTATGTGCTCACATCTGGTGGTAATTCTAGAATTAGAGAAATGCAAAGAGATCTTAATTCAAAATATTACAAAACATCTGGAGTCCAACCATGTGATGGTTACTACCAAAGAGGGACTAATAAAGCTTTAATATACGGTATTCAAACAGAAGAGGGAATTGCTCCCTCTCTACAAACGGGATCAATAGGGCCTTCTACGACCAACCTTTTACCAACTCTGAGCATAGGGAATACTAATGCAAACTTCGTTAAGCTCCTTCAATATGCATTATATGTAAATGATTTCAATCCAGGAGATTTCAATGGACAGTACAGCACACTATTAAAAAATGTAGTAAGTGAATTCCAACAGTTTGTTAAGTTGCCAGCCGATGGAGTTACAGGAAAACAAACTTGGCTTTCTTTGTTGCAGAGTAAAGGAGATCCTAATCGCAAGGGAACAGCTTGTGATTGTATAACAGAAGTTACGCCTGCTAGAGCTAAAGCTTTAAAAAATGCAGGCTATGAAACTATTGGTCGTTATCTTGTAGACATTCCAGGAGGATTGGAGAAAAAAATAAAACCTGGCGAATTAAAAACTATTTTTAATGCTGGTTTAACTGTTTTTCCGATATATCAAGCTTATGGGAATAATTCAAGACATTTCAGTGAAGCTCAAGGGAAAAGAGATGCTCAAGATGCTTTTACAGCTGCCAAAAATTATGGATTTAAAAATGGAACAACAATATATTTTGCCGTGGATTTTGACGCTTTAGGAGATGATATAACTAACAAAATTCTTCCACACTTTAAGGGTATTAATGAACAAATGAAATATCTGGGGAACCGTTACAAAGTTGGAATATATGGAGCCCGGAATGTTTGCAGTCAAGTATCGGAGAAAGGTTGGGCAACAACCAGTTTTGTAAGTGATATGTCCACGGGATTTAGTGCAAATTTAGGCTATCCATTGCCAAAAAATTGGGCATTTGATCAAATTTCAACTATTAGTGTTGGTTCAGAAGACAGTAAAATTGAAATAGACAATAATATTAAGTCGGGACTGGATAATGGGGCTTCAAGTCTTGATTTCTCAACTGATCTCAATCAAGAGCTATACAAGCAATTATATGAAATTCAACTTTTAGGACTTCAATTTACAAACAATGACATTAATCAAGCGAATAAGCTTACAACCAACTATTATCGCCGCAAAAGATATGAATCATTAATATGGACATTAACTTCTGGACAATTTGATAAAGACTTTGAGGAGTATGTTATTAATGCTGTAGGAGAAAATAGTTTTGTCTATGCAACTGATCCCGTTTCAAAATCTGAAGTTATTGATTTTCCTCATCTTATGGCTACATTATCTGCTTTATTGTATGCGAATCTTCCGTTAGTTGGAACTACACAGCAAGATTTAGCAGGGTGGGGTGGTGATTTATTTACTGTTGCTGCAGATGTATATAAAAATAGAGATAAGTATAGCGGCGACAATGAAACAAGAACATATAAAGCTGCTTACGACTTGATTGGTACAAAAACATCGGCTGGTAACTTTGATAATTCGGATTTCCTTGGAGATATTGATGCTATTAACATCTCACAAATTTTATTTAATAATGACACTAAGCCAATTTTAAATGCAGTTCAAGAGTATTATAATAGTCTTGTTTTCTCAAGATATAAGCTATTTTATAAAAATAAATTTAATAGTAATGAAAATAATTTGAGACTGAATGCGAGTAATATCATGATTGGAGATAATCCTGATATTACAGCGGCAAGGGTAGCCCTAAGGGGTTCAATGCAAATGGAAGTCCCTTATTATACGAAAGAAGAGGGAGAAATTATTGCAAATGCTTTTGCTGATAAAATACTAGACCTTGTAGCAAGTGAATAGAAAACTTAGAGTAGAGTACCATACATCTCAAAAAATATGGTACTCTATATTTTAAGATCTTAAGAATATACAACAAATTATAAGTTAAAATTTCTTTTTGATTTAATGGAAGGAAAGAGAAAGGGGGAGACATGAGGAAATATTTAGGGATAGTGTCATTTATCATCCTGTTATTCACATTGTGTTTTCTACCCCACATCCATTGGGCGCTTGGAATTCTTGGAATAGTTGTGGGGAGTATTCTAGCATTCAAAGCACCTAAAGGGATTGCTAAGTATCTTTCTATTTTTATCCTAGCACTTTGTATTCTTTTACTCTTATTATTGATTGTAGCAGGCCTTTTGATGGCGGGTTTAGTGGGGAAGTAACGATAATAGGGCGTAACAGATGATTTCTTGAATTTGAATATCAACGACGATATAATATTCTGCACCGCTTACTATAAACTGGAAGAAATACACTAGCTTTATAAAAATACAACCAACTTACAAGATGTTTTTGATAAAATTTTACTTTAGGCCATCAATCATAATATAATGGGCGGACATGTCTTCACTTATCTTAAAGCCAATGTCCAACAAGAGTAAATGCACAAGGTAAACAATCGAAAAGATACACAAAAATCACATACACAATAACTGACCGAAAAGGCTATCGATGATATAGATCAATTCTAAAATATGTTCAATACCCGCTGCTTTAGAACCGCACAAAGTCAAAGAACTGTCGAAAAGTCATCACCCAGCATGTATGAGAAGACCATAAGAAAAGAAGAGGTTGGAAAAAACCAATTTAAAGTCTCAGGAAAAAATTCTATGAAAAAATAGCGCGCATTTTGCAGGTGAAAACAATCACTTGTTCTTTATTACGAGCAGGCTAATGAAATGTGTGCGAACAATTTCTTCCTCACATCCGCCTAACGTGATTACTCACATCCGCCTAACGTGATTACTCACATCTCCCTAACCAAGCAGATCTTAGTATATGGGAGCTTTTTTCTGTTTCAATTAAAGAAATCTTTATAAAACAAAAAGGCTTGTGGAGAAATTGTTTCTATACAAGCTGAGTTTACCAATTTGGGTTTTATTGTACTAAGTTCCGTTTAATTGAATGACTCTAGATATACCGAAGTATGGCTGTTGATTTCATCCGAATGCTAAGATAACATTTATTCATGAATTTAGATACTTATATGTTTTAGGAATTCTTCTGTATTATTTTTTTAGCATGTATTTGCAATTTAACTTTGAAAGCAGGTATAAATCTGTTAAAATCCATTTTTGTTTAAAGATATTATTACAACTCAGAAATACTCTATATTAAGGTTCATGAAATATAAGAAACCTATAAATTTAATTTTTTCAATAGAGAGCATGAGGAAGTAGTGGGTAAATTTTCGAAATTTATAAAAGTGTATTTGTCTAGCACTTTCTTTTATTCGTGTATATGGATTTATTGGACACCTCGTCAAAGCTTTATAGATGATACTTCAAATTTTAAGCTTCATTTCAAATAGATTAAAAGCAGATTTTGTTCAAAAAGAATCTTAAGTTTGCATTAATATCGATATATTTCTACCAAACTTAATTATATCCTAGAAGAAAGATGTGGAAAAACCTTCGTTTTTTTAGAAAAATATGTTATTGTAAGTGTGGATTTAAAATAGTAAAAGAGAAGAGGAATTCTAAAGATGAAAAAGTTAGTAATGATCCTGTTTACAGCAGCTCTTTTAGGGGTTGTCATTTTTGCAGGTGGGTCAGAAGCCTTAGCTATGGATTCGAAAGGTACAATCAAATTTAAAACAGATGCTAATACATATACGAAAAGAGCTACTTCTATTGTGGTTACTGGTACTCTGGCTAGGGATTTAGATAATGGTTTTGCAGTAATTTTATCAAACAATAAAGGAAAAGAAATAACCAGAAAGCAATTCTGGCATAGTATTGGTTCACGCAATTTTCGTGTGAGTTTTTCAACGAAAAATCTTCCAGCAGGAAAGTATGATGTGCATGTTGCACAAGATTGGGGAGGAAGATATTGGTCAGGTGAACTAAAACATTATATTACAGTACAGCATTAATGCTGATGTAATAAGTATTAACCATTTGTTGTTAAAAAGTTCACTTTTGAATTTGTGTTCTGTGAAATGTTTATTTATTCAAAAAAGGTAGCTTAATCAGTTGCTGTACTGATAAGATACCTTTTTTATCTTTAATAACAACCAGGACATGGGTATTTTTTAAAGCTCATACAACTAGCTACAATTTATTTATCTTTTAAAAGACAATATCCAATCGTTCCACCTCTCCCCGAATCCCAATCGCAGGCTCCCACGAATCAATCAAACGAATCGCTCTCTGATTAGATTCCATCGCTTTCGTTTTCTCTCCTTTACGGTTCAACAGCTGCGCCATCCCGTAAAAATAATAGATCAACTCAACCTGATTGGCGTTATGTTTGTCATAGAGCATTTGCTCAAAGGCTTCTTCCGCTTTCTCAAACTGGTCACACTTCACATAAGCAACACCCAAATTGAAATAGGCTTCTATCGTTTTTTCGCCGCCGTACGTGGAGCTGATCTCATTTGCCGCTTCGTATAGTTGAATGGCTTCTTCATCAAGGTCTCTCGCAAAGCTTAGGTCTCCGCGAACCAATAGAACCCTGTGTTGAATCGTAGGGGAAATCGGTTGATTTTCGATTTCGTTTAAAATGGTCTCTGCTTTTTCCTGTTGCCCGTCTTTTAAAAAAAGCCTTGCTTTGAGTGCGTGTCCCCAAACCTTTAGATCATAGGCATCGTGAACGTCTGATTGTTCCAGAATCCTCAGCCCGGCTTCAATTTGCTGTAAGGCCCTGTCTAAATCATTGACTTCCATCAGAGCCCAGCCTGCTGTGTCGATTCGGAAGTACGCTTCTCGTATGTGTTGGCCTAATTGATGGGCGGCGTCGGCGGCTTTGCGCCCGTATTCGATTCGCAGGGGCAGGTTGATTCTGCTTAGAAAATGGCTGATGCGGGTGATGAGTTCGATTAGGATTTCTTTTTGATCGGTTTCACTTGCCCATTGGATGACCTTTAAGATGTTTGGCCATTCTTGTTTCATTTGATCTAAGTTCCGTCCCAGCAGGTAGCTCCAATAGATAGAGTTGGGCTGTTCCCGCTTTAAATGGGTTTCGGCATAATCAATATAATAGTGAGCCCAGCGATTGCGGGCTTCTTTTTCATATTCGTGCTGTTCGGACAAGTGCTGTTCTCCGTAAGCGACAACGGTTTGGTGCGCTAAGTATTGTGTCCTGCCTTGGCTTCGTTCCGGCTGAATCAGCGCATATGACCGCATTTGCTCCATAGCGTAATGAAAACGGCGGGCGTCTAATCCGGCTGCTGCCGCCAAGCTTTTTTCATCAGGCGGCTTGCTGAAAAAGCAAAGCGTCTGCCAGAGCTTTCGCGTATCTTCATTGCATCTATCCCAGGTGCGGCCAAAGAGGAATTCAAACAATTCCAGCAGTGAGTAGCCTGCTTTTCCAAGCTCATGAATCAGCTGCTGAGCGGGGATGTCATCGTCTGACATATAGGCAATGCTGAGTGCCATGGCTTTCGGGTTTCCGGCAGTCGCTGAAATGAATTCGTTTTTCAGGTCAGATGATAGATGTAACAGCTGCTCCAGCTTTTCCCGTTTATTTTGAATGTTGCATGTTTGTAAGCATCGGTGCACTTCTTGCTGAAAAAAATCCAAGGCATCTGTTTGCTCAAGGCCGCTCAGCTGAATAGCTGTCATTTCTCCGAAGCTTTCCCGATAGGTTTGCTTTACGTTTTCCCGCGCTGTGAGGAGAACTTTCACGCCTTGCGGAAGGCTGGTGATAAATTCATGAATGTCACGTTCTGCAGTATCAATGCTGTCAACAATCAGCAGGATCGGTTTTTCTCTTGTGTAATTGGCTAACGCATTGCGGACGACGAATCGTTTTTCATTGATTGATTTATCGATTTGTTCTGTGCGTCCGAGCTGATAGGCGATCGTATTTAAAAAATCGCTAAAGCTCAATCCTTTCCAATCAGCGCTGACCCAAATGATACTGTTGAACGCCAGCCAATCTGAAGTATCGTCGACACAGGAATAAGCGGCTTCAAGAGCGACTGTGGTTTTACCCATACCAGCCCAGCCGGTGATTAAACAGACTGGTGAAGGAGAAAGCATCCATTGCCGTATCGCTTCCATATCAAAGCTGCGTCCGATAAAGCGTCCGGACCAGCGTGAGGGTAAATTATGCGTGATAGGCTGTTCTGTAAGCGCATTCGTTTCATGGCCGGGTCTGTCATGAAACAGCCGTTTTACTACATTTTCAATTTCGTCTTCACTCGGAGCCCCGAATGATCCGTCTTTTCGCAGCGTTTTCGCTTTTTTCAAACAGGATGTTGCCCATACAGGCAATGCGGGTTTGATGACTGGGATAGTGGTGGCTTCCAGCAAGTCGGTCAACCACTCGATATCCAAGTCGGTCTTTTCGAGAATGATCCAGATCATTCCGAACAGTTTTCCGTCGTCGATTCTCCCGGGAATATAGTTTGCCCCCATCTGTCCAATCCAGCTTTTGATCGTGTTAGAGGAAACCCCCAGCTGGAGCGCGATTTTATCTATGTAAGACTGCCCTGTTTTTTCGTTCTTTTTCCTTCTGACTTTATAATCAGGATGAAGTTTTAGCGTTTTGACGCCAGGTGCCAGCAGTTGTGCAAATTGTTTTCGGTTTTCAAGTTCAGCCATAAGCCTGCACCTCCTATTAGTACTATTTTATCAATCCAGCGTTTTTTGTATATGAAAAAATAAAAGTACAGTGCCGCTGTCCTTTTATACAGCAGGAAAGGCTGTTGAACGTATTGAAAAGCAGATAAAATGGGGGCAGTAACAGAGAAAACAAAAATGTATGCACTTACATTTTATTTTCTAAAGAAAGGAATTTGCCAAATGACTCACACAGTACCTCAGAACATGAAAGCGGCTGTTATGCACAACACAAGAGAAATCAAAATCGAAACATTGCCTGTGCCTGACATCAATCATGATGAAGTGTTGATTAAGGTGAAGGCTGTCGGAATTTGCGGATCAGATCTGCATTACTATACAAATGGACGAATCGGCAACTATGTAGTGGAAAAACCATTTATCCTTGGCCATGAATGCGCGGGTGAAATCGCCGCTGTCGGATCATCTGTCGATCAATTCAAGGTGGGAGACCGCGTCGCTGTAGAGCCGGGTGTTACGTGCGGACGATGTGAAGCGTGCAAAGAAGGACGCTATAATCTTTGCCCGGATGTACAGTTTTTGGCTACACCGCCGGTAGACGGTGCGTTTGTCCAATATATTAAAATGCGTCAGGACTTTGTTTTTTTAATCCCAGATTCACTTTCTTATGAAGATGCTGCTTTGATCGAGCCGTTTTCTGTCGGCATCCATGCGGCGGCCAGAACGAAGCTACAGCCCGGATCAACGATTGCGATTATGGGGATGGGCCCTGTTGGGTTAATGGCTGTTGCCGCAGCTAAAGCATTTGGGGCAGGCACAATCATTGTCACCGACTTAGAGCCGCTGCGGTTAGAAGCTGCGAAAAAAATGGGAGCGACTCATATTATTAATATACGTGAACAGGATGCACTTGAAGAGATTAAAACGATCACGAATGATAGAGGCGTTGATGTTGCTTGGGAAACAGCAGGGAATCCGGCGGCATTGCAATCCGCACTGGCTTCCGTGCGCCGGGGCGGAAAACTGGCGATTGTCGGTTTGCCTTCTCAGAACGAGATTCCGCTCAATGTGCCATTTATTGCAGATAACGAGATTGATATATACGGAATCTTCCGTTATGCGAATACGTATCCGAAGGGAATTGAATTTCTCGCTTCCGGCATAGTGGACACGAAGCACCTTATAACGGACCAATATCCGCTGGAGCAGACGCAAGAGGCGATGGAACGGGCCTTTCAATACAAAAATGAATGCTTAAAAGTGATGGTGTATCCAAATCGCTGAGTGAACGGGGAGGATCTTTGCATTCTCCCTCTTGCTTATCAAAAATGAAAACGGATTCTTGGGGTGGGAAATGATGATTGAAACAGAAAAAGCAGCGGCAGTAAAGACGAAATATCGCGGACTGTCCTGGTTTGAACGAATCGGCTATGGATTCGGCGATATGTCGTATAATATTATCTTTCAGTTTGTAAACGCATACTTATTATTTTATTATACAGACGTCGGCGGCATTCAGCCTGCGGTGATCGCAACTTTGTTTCTTGTTGTGCGTGTGCTGGATGCTATTTTTGACCCGATCATGGGATTGATTTTAGATAAAACGAATACAAGGTGGGGAAAAGCAAGGCCATATTTGCTGTGGGTGGCATTTCCTTTTGCGCTATTCACATTCTTATGTTTCACGACGCCTCATTTCGGTGAGACCGGAAATATGGTATATGCGTATGTCACTTATATTCTGCTTGGGATGTCCTTTAGTATGCAAACGATCCCGGTGAACAGCTTAACGGGGCGGATGACGAATTCTGTGGAGGAACGAACGGTTCTGACCACAACCCGGATGATTTTGGTGTATATCGGCATTCTTTTATCCATTTCCTGTGCGACACCGCTTGCAACTGCTATCGGAGGGGAAGATCAGGCGTTTGGATTTCAAATGACGGCGCTCATCTACGCGGCTGTCAGCATCGTTTTGAATCTATTTAGTTTCTTTACTGTACGGGAGCGAATTCAGCCTAAAAAGAGAAAAAAACAAGGGATCAAAAAGACGTTATCCGTTTTATTCCGAAACAAACCCTTGCTTATGTTAATTTCATCATTTTTGGCTTTTGCGATCGGGTTTAATATTAAGCTCAGCACGATGGTGTATTATTTTACGTATAACGTCAACCATAAAGAGTTCGTATTTATGGGCACCGTTTTATTTTTCGGAGCAGCGCTGATCAGCAATTTGTTTATTCCTTTCTTTTCTGAGAAGTGGGGCAGAAAACAAGTCATGATCATCACGGCAGCTCTATCGCTTATTTCTTATGCCGGCCTGCATTTTACGTCGTATTCTTCAATTCCACTCATTTTCATTTGGCTTTTCGCTTCGGGATTTTTCACAACGCCTTTAAATACGCTTGCTTGGGGAATGGTTGCGGATTGTGTCGATTATGCGGAATGGAAAACCGGAATTCGCGCGGATGGTGTGGTGATTTCGAGCATGAGCTTTATCAATAAGCTGGGTGTGGCGTTGGCCGGGTCATTTTCGGCCATCTATTTAGGAATCGCAGGATATGTGGCGAATGCAGACCAGACTGTCACGTCCTTGAATGCGATTAAAAACATGAATGCTTTGATTCCGGGATTCTTCATTTTGCTTTCTATTATTCTCATCGCCTTCTATCCTTTAACTGAAAAAAGATATAAGCACATCATCTCTGAGCTGGAGCAAAGGTCTGCGAGATAAATAGATGTAAAATTTTTAATATTCAATGTTGTATTTATGGCAAAAAGTAATATACTGAGACTGTAATCTAGACTTTATAAATGAGTGTGATAATATGCGTAGTCATTCTGTAGTTTGTATTGGGGAATTGTTAATTGATTTCTTTTGTACCGATGTTGACGTTGATTTAATGGAAGGGCGCCAATTCCTGAAAAGTGCCGGAGGTGCACCGGCGAATGTGTCGGCAGCGATTGCCAAGCTGGGCGGAGACGCCGCTTTCAGCGGAAAAGTAGGAAAGGATCCGTTTGGGTATTTTCTGAAGCGAACATTGGACGCTGTACATGTCGATACCTCTATGCTGGTGATGGATGAGAAAGCGCCTACAACGCTTGCTTTTGTTTCATTAAAACAAAATGGAGAGCGTGACTTTGTTTTTAATAGAGGCGCGGACGCTTTGTTTACGCTGGAGGATATTGACCAGGAAAAACTAAACGGAGCGAAAATCCTTCATTTCGGCTCTGCGACGGCACTGTTATCGGATCCGTTTTGCTCAGCCTATTTACGGCTGATGTCGATTGCGAAAGACAATGGACAGTTTATTTCGTTTGACCCTAACTACCGTGAAGATTTATGGAGGGGAAGAGTCTCAGAGTTTGTAAGTGTTGCGAAAAAAGCGATCGCTGTAAGTGATTTTGTGAAAGTCAGTGACGAGGAGCTTGAGATTATCAGCGGTGTGAAGGATCATGAAAAGGGTGTTGCGATCCTTCATGAGATCGGAGCCAACATTGTCGCTGTGACACTTGGGAAAAGCGGAACGCTTCTTTCCAATGGAAAAGACCGTGAAATCATTCCAAGCATTCCGGTGACATCAATCGATTCAACAGGGGCGGGAGATGCTTTTGTCGGTGCGGCTTTATATCAATTGGCAAATACGAATCAGATTCAATCTGTAGATGCTGATTTTGTGAAACTGCGTGAGATTGTGTCGTTTGCCAATAAGGTCGGAGCTCTTGTGTGCACTAAAATTGGAGCGATTGATGCACTGCCGAGCTTGGATGAGATCGAAGTTTCTTTGTAAATCATTGAAGATGTTTCTTGAAAGTCTTTGGACTTTTGGGGGCATCTTTTTTTATTGCTTACATTTTTGTTCAGGTAAAAAGTTATATATTTTTTGTTTGAAATGTCATTTTTTATTAAAAAAGTGAAACTTTTAACGATAATAAATAGTATATGTAACAAGGGTTACCGAATTAGCTTTAGGAGGAACGATATAATGAGTATAATTGGAAGATTTAAAGATATTATGTCTGCGAATATCAATGCTTTATTGGACAAGGCTGAAAATCCGGAGAAAATGGCAGATAAATATTTAAGAAATATGAATAGCGATTTGGCTAAGGTTAAGGCAGAAACAGCAGCTGTTATGGCCGAGGAGCAGAGAGCAAAAAGAGAATATCACGAATGCCAGGCGGATATGGAAAAGATGGAAAGCTATGCAATGAAGGCGCTGCAAGCCGGGAATGAGGGCGATGCGAGAAAGTTCCTTGAAAGAAAAACATCTTTGGAATCAAAGCTTTCTGAGCTGCAGGCGGCGAATCAAATTGCTGCAACCAATGCCGCACAGATGCGAAAGATGCATGACAAATTGGTATCTGACATTGGAGAGCTGGAAGCACGCAAAAATATGATCAAGGCGAAGTGGGCAGTAGCGAAAACGCAAGAAAGAATGAACAAACTGGGCGCTTCTGTTTCAAGTACAAGCCAATCAATGTCTGCATTCGGCCGAATGGAGGACAAAGTAAATAAGGCACTTGATCAGGCCAATGCAATGGCTGAACTGAACAGCGCTCCGCAGGATGATATGGCTGATCTGACTGCAAAGTATGACACTGGCGGTTCAAGCCAGGTTGATGATGAACTTGCGGCGTTAAAAGCGAAAATGATGCTCGATAAGTAATACATAGGAGGCCGCAGCTCTCGGCTGCGGCGTCATTTTATCATAAGATGTGAGAGGGAACGGTAATGATAATATCTTATAAGTGTCCGAACTGCGGCAGTGATATGGCATTTGACAGTGAAACCGGCTCGTTATCCTGCAGCAGCTGCGGAAGACAGGACAATATTGAAAGCCTTCCGAAAGAAAACATTGCGGCACGGTTTTCTGATGATGAAGCAAAAGAATATCAATGTGAAAACTGCGGTGCCGTTTTGATCACGGAAGCTGAAACGACAGCAACGACGTGCAGCTTCTGCGGAGGTGCTGCAATACTTGCCGATCGTTTATCAGGACATTTGGCGCCGGCGAAGGTCATTCCATTTACAATCAGCAAGCAAGAAGCGGAGCAGGCATTTCGAAAGTGGTGCAAAAAAGGCCTTCTGACACCAAGAGGTTTCATGTCTGCCGATCGCATTAAAAGCATCACCGGCATGTATATTCCGTTTTGGATGTTTGATTTAAATAGTGAAGTACAGGTGAGAGCAAACTGTACCAGGGTCCACCGGTATGAAGAAGGGGATTATATTTGCACGGAAACAGAGCACTTTGAAGCGTTTCGTGATATCAATCTCGATTATTTGAAAATCCCTGTCGATGCCTCTGAAAAAATGAAAGACGAATTAATGGACAAATTGGAGCCTTATTCATACGAAGAGCTGAAGGACTTTCAAACGGCATATTTGGCCGGTTATATTGCGGAAAAGTACAATTATACCGATGAGGAGCTTTTTCCGAGGGCAAAAGAGAAAATCAGCAGTTATATAGATTCATACATCCATTCTACTTTTTCCGGATATACGTCAGTCAATGTGAGGGACAAACATATTCACACGAAAAACGTGAACAGCTTTTACGTTTTGCTTCCTGTTTGGATGGTCAGTTACGATTATGAAAGAGCGGAGCATATCTTTGCGATGAACGGGCAAACAGGAAAGGTTGTCGGAAAGCCGCCGATCAGTCGAGGAAAAGTGGCGGCATGGTTTAGCGGAATAGCAGGCGGGACATTTCTTGCGTTGAAGCTCGTCTCATTGATGATGGGAGGCGGATTTTGATGCGTGGATTTTTTGGAAAAGCGATCTTTGTTGTGCTGGCTTTCATCATGATGCCTTTACTGGGGATCGAAGCGGCAAGAGCCTCTGAATCACAGCAGCATGTGTACGATCGTGCTCATCTATTGTCAAAAGCGGAGATCGGAAAACTTGAATCTCTCTCGGCAGAGCTGGGTGCAAAGAGGGACACTGATTTCATCATTATTACGACCAAAAGCACAAACGGTGAAGATATTGCAGACTATACCGGCGATTTTTATGATCGTTACGGAAAAGGCAGTACAGCCATTCTGACGATTGATATGACAAACAGAGAAGTGTTTATCGCAGGCTTCAAAAAAGCCGAACAGTATTTGGACAACAGCAGGCTCAATAGCATCAGAAATACGATTTCATCTGATTTATCCAATGAAAATTATTTTGAAGCTTTTGAGACATATATTCAGCTTTCCTATAAAGATATGGGCATAAAACCGGGAGTAAACCCTGACAACATATTCTTTACATGGTGGTTTCAGCTGATTGCTGCCATCGCAGTCGGGGGAATTGCGGTTTCAATCATGCTTTATCATGCAGGCGGCAAAGTAACGGTTAATGGAAATACATATATGGATCAGCGTACGTCTGATGTGATTGATCAATACGACACTTATATTAGAACGACTGTAACAAGAGAAAGAAAACCATCAGATAAAGACAGCGGCAGCGATGGCGGTGTTACGAAAGGCGGCACGTCATACAGTGGGAGCCGGGGCAGTTTTTAAATGTAAGAAATAGAGAAAGGGAGAGGCGTAATGTCGTTTTTCAGAAATCAATTAGCGAATGTAGTAGAGTGGGAAGAATTTAGAGATGATATGATTTTTTATAAATGGAACAATCGTGAAATCAAAAAAGGGAGCCGTTTAATCATTCGTCCCGGACAGGATGCTGTCTTTTTGAACAATGGGCGGGTTGAAGGAGTCTTTCAAGATGATGGCGATTATGATATTGAATCAGAAATTATTCCATTCCTTTCAACGTTAAAGGGCTTTAAGTTTGGCTTTAACAGCGGCATGCGAGCTGAGGTGCTGTTTGTCAATACGAAGGAATTTACCGTAAGATGGGGAACAAAACAGGCGATAAATATTCCGGCAGCGGGAATGCCAGGCGGGATGCCCATTCGCGCAAACGGCACATTTAATTTCAAGGTGCAGGACTATATCAGCCTGATTGATAAAATCGCTGGCGTGAAAGATCAATATTTTGTAGAGGATATTAAAACCCGTATCATTTCTATTCTGGATCAGCTTCTCATGAAGTGGATCACAAGAGAAGGGAAAGATATGTTTAATCTTCAAGCAAACGCTTTTGATATTGCCAAGGGAATTCAAGAGGACTTAGATATGCAATTAATAAGCGACGGGATGACGGTCACTGGTTTTCAAATCATGAGCTTTAATTATCCTCAAGAGGTTCAAGATATGATTACAAAGAACGCTTCCTACGGTATGGTTGGGGATGTGAACAGATACCAGCAAATATCAATGACGGATGGAATGGCATCCGGAAAGATGAGCGGAGGCGGAGCGGCTTCGGATATGGCTGGAATGATGATGGGAATGAATATGGCCAATCAGATGATGAACCAAATGAATCAAAATCAGCAGGCACAGTCATCAGGCCCACAGTCAACTGGCAGCGGAAGCAAACCGAATTTCTGTCCAAACTGCGGAACAAAAACGGGCGAAGCCAATTTTTGTCCGAATTGCGGCCAGAAGCTTGTGTAAGACTCATACAGTGAAAAGTCCGGAGTGATCAGCACTCGGGACTTTTTTATTTAGGAGAATAAGCGTTACCTATTGCTTGCTCCTGAACAGGCCATTTTCGAGCACCCGCTTGGATAATTCCCAGCAGCAATTGACGACGTTCCTTTATTGAATTGACAGCAATTTGAAATGTTTGCTTTGATAAAGCCGGTATGCCTGATTGTTGAAGCTTTGAGATGTCTGGTTCCGGCGGCGCTTGTTCTGCAGGATGGATATAGGCAGTATGAACGGTATCTAGATAGTTTTTGATACTTGAGCGCGCTTCTTTGATATGAAGCTGATTCGGCTGATATTGTTCAGGAATTCCGTATTTGAAAATGGTTAGAGCCTCATCCAATACAGCAACAGCTATAATGGATGATTCCTGATGCTGCGTGCTGTGGTAAAAATGAAGGATGGGGAAGGCGTTATGCTGAGCGGTCAGCTTTCCCAGTTCTGATGAGGCAGCGATAAGAAGAAAATCAATGTCGTGAAAATCTTTGCCATTCCATGCATTATGGACGATTTCTGTTCCGTCATGCCCTAGACTTAATACACTTTGGGCAAAGGAGCGTTTTTGATTAACCGCACTCAAGACGGAAATCAAATACGTGACAGAAAACGTGATGGTAAGCAGTCCTTGAGCTGTTTCAATAATCGTGACAAGCTTCCATAGGCCTCCGTTCGGAGCGAGGTCGCCATTTCCTAATGTAAACATGACATAGCCGGAAAAATAAATTCGGTCTGACCAGGAAGCCGGTTCTTTTGATTGAGTTTCCATAAGTGATTGAGGGTCACTTGAGTAAATCAAAACCCACCCGCCCCAAAATAGACTAATCCATATCACTAACGTCAGGCATAACAGCAGAGGACCAGCCATACTTAGAACCTTTGCGTGGTCACCGCTGATTTTGCGGCAGCCCTTCCACAGCCAGGCAGACAGGCATCTTGTGATCGGGCCTGCACCGCTCTCTAACCATAACGTGGTCCATAAAAAATCAATCATCCCCGCTGTCAATAATAAAAGGCCTGCAATGATATAACCCTCATTCATTTTGGTTGCCTCCCTTAAGCCAGCCTTCTTTTATTTTCTTCTCTATTTCCTTTTATCCTGAGTCTGAAACAATTGAACGAATGTTTGATTTTACAGAGAAAAGTAGGTGAAGTTACCCAACACTTACTCATTTATCGATATGAATAGAAAATCACAGGATTTTTGACTTGATTCACACACTTTCATGAAGAAAAACGTTCATTTTCCCCTTGAATTGGTGATTTTCCTTTTATAGAGTAAAAAATTTTCAGAAATTTATATTGACTGAAAACGTTTTTATAATTATGATAATATCAGATATAACAAAAATGTCACTATCATATCACTACAATTGAACTATCAAGTGACTATTAAATGCCAAATTTACAAGGTTATGCACAAAGAAATGACCATTGCTCTTTTAGCGAGAAATGAAATCGCTTCCATTGGAACTGACATGCTAAGAAGAAGGGAAGGTTATGAGGTTATTGGATAAAAACATGAACAACTATTTTCTGAAGCCTGCTTACGAAATGTGAGGAAGGCAGCAGCCCTGGAATGAGTTTTTGACATACGCATTTTGAAAAAGACTGGGGGAAACAGTATGAATAAACAAGGCAATCAAATGTCATTTTTACGTACAATTATTTTAGTCTCCACTTTCGGCGGGCTTCTTTTTGGCTATGATACCGGTGTGCTCAATGGAGCTTTGCCGTATATGGGAGAGCCGGATCAGCTTAATCTCAATGCCTTCACAGAGGGCCTTGTCACCAGTTCACTTCTTTTTGGAGCGGCACTGGGTGCTGTGTTTGGCGGCAGGATGTCTGATTTTAACGGCCGCCGCAAAAATATTTTGTTCCTCGCTGTTATATTTTTTATTTCAACGATCGGGTGTACGTTTGCTCCAAATGTTACGGTCATGATTATTTCCCGTTTTGTGCTCGGTATTGCGGTTGGGGGTGCATCCGTAACGGTGCCTGCCTATTTAGCAGAGATGTCTCCTGTGGAAAGCAGGGGACGAATGGTGACGCAGAACGAATTGATGATTGTATCAGGACAGCTTTTGGCCTTTGTTTTTAATGCGATCCTTGGAACAACAATGGGAGACAACTCCCATGTGTGGAGGTTTATGCTGGTCATTGCGTCACTTCCAGCCGTGTTCCTGTTTTTCGGCATGATCAGAATGCCCGAGAGTCCCCGCTGGCTTGTTTCTAAAGGAAGAAAAGAAGATGCTTTGCGTGTATTGAAAAAAATCAGGGATGAAAAACGGGCAGCAGCTGAGCTGCAAGAAATTGAATTCGCTTTCAAAAAAGAAGATCAGCTTGAAAAAGCGACGTTTAAAGATCTTTCAGTCCCATGGGTGCGCCGTATTGTGTTTATTGGATTAGGGATTGCGATTGTACAGCAAATTACAGGTGTGAATTCGATTATGTATTATGGGACTGAAATTCTAAGAAATTCCGGTTTCCAAACGGAAGCCGCTTTAATCGGAAATATTGCGAATGGCGTGATTTCGGTATTGGCAACATTCGTCGGAATCTGGCTGCTGGGAAGAGTGGGGCGCCGGCCGATGCTGATGACAGGCTTGATCGGTACGACAACAGCGTTATTGCTGATCGGGATATTCTCACTTGTACTTGAAGGATCACCGGCACTTCCGTATGTAATCCTGTCATTAACGGTCACATTTCTTGCTTTTCAGCAGGGCGCCATTTCACCAGTGACTTGGCTGATGCTTTCTGAAATCTTCCCGCTTCGCCTGCGCGGACTGGGAATGGGTGTTACGGTATTCTGTCTGTGGATGGTGAATTTTGCAGTCAGTTTCACGTTTCCGATATTGCTGGCAGCCATCGGGCTGTCCACAACGTTCTTTATCTTCGTTGGATTAGGAATTTGCTCTGTCCTGTTTGTGAAGAAGTTTTTACCGGAAACGAAAGGTCTTTCGCTTGAGCAGCTGGAGGAAAACTTCCGCGCTTATGATCACGGCGGGGCAAAGAAGGATTCTGGGGCTGAAGTGATTGGATAATTAAAAAAAGAATCCGCACCCGAGTGCGGATTCTTTTTGGTTTCAAATTAGTTAGGTCTGACAAGGATTTTGACTTGGCTTTTCTCTTTAATAAGAGCCCCGAAGCCTTCCTCGATCAAATCATCTAGTACGATTTTTTTCGTTACGAGTTTGTCGGCTGAGAAATAGCCTTCTTTCATTAATGACAATACAGCCGGGAAGATGTCGCGGTATCCGATAATTCCTTTTACTGTACGTTCTTTGATTACGATATCGTTCGGATGGATTTCAGCACCTTTTTCCCAAATGCTGACGATGACGGTTTCACCGGCAATTGTAGTGGACTGGATGGCTTGTCGTAACACCACTGGGACACCAGTGACTTCGAATGCTACGTCAACACCGCCTCCTGTACGTTCTGCAATCTCAGCGACTACATCGTCTGTTTTAGACGGATCAACGATGATCGCGCCAAGCTCCTCAGCTTTTTGCTGGCGTTCAGGAGAAAGCTCAACAGCGTAAATATCAGTTGCACCGGCAGCCTTCAGCGCTTCAATGACAAGAAGTCCGATCGGGCCGCAGCCGAATACAGCCGCTTTGTCGCCTGCTTTGAGTTTGCTTGAGCGGACAGCGTATAGAGCAACTGCAGAAGGTTCAACGAGCGCGCCTTGTTCATATGATAATTCATCAGGAAGTTTGAACAAAAGCTCTTCATCCACAGAGACGTATTCAGAGAAACCGCCGCCTCCGCCGGCTAAGCCGAGGAATCCCATTTGTTCATCAAGGTTGTAGGCGCCTTGGTGGCCGTGTGTAGCAAAAATCGGCTCGACTACAACGCGGTCTCCAACTTTATAATTTTCAACGCCTTCTCCGACTTCGACAACTTCACCGGAGAATTCATGCCCCATTGTGACAGGGGCCGTTTCATTTGTTAATGGGTGCGGTTTGTCAACCGGAATAAAGATCGGGCCGCCCAGATATTCGTGTAAATCACTTCCGCAGATGCCGCACCATTTGACTTTGATCTTTACTTTTCCCGGCTCCGTTTTTGGCTCTTCGATATGTTCAATACGGATATCCTTTTGGTTATGCCATCTTGCTGCCTTCATGGATTACCACTCCTATAACTTTTGATGTGAGTAATTCCGCACCGGTCAATATGAACTGTTCACAAAATCGCCATTTTTAAAACCAAAAAAGAAATGAAATTTTTATATAATATAATCTACGTTTTTTTGAAAAAAGAAACTTTAAAGAAAAAAGGGTCTCGCACACTCTTTTTTCTTTATATGAGAGTATCAATCGTTTACATAGCTATGAATTTGGTTTGAACAATACGGTAATGGTTCGTTCATATTGAATGCGACAACTACTCTATCAATAATTATAACGCTAATACCGCTATTATAATAGGATAATCTTCCATGGTTTAATTTAGCAGAGGTAACTTTTTGACTTTGTAACATTACTGTAAGGATATTGAAATAAAAAATAGCTGGTTGATCGTGTATAATCTTCCTAGATGTTAACAAACAGGGGGACGAAATGTTGAAGAAAGTCATTTTAGCCGCTTTTATCTTAGTAGGAAGTACTTTGGGAGCTTTTAGTTTTTCATCAGATGCCAGTGCGAAACATGTGAACGGAAATATTACTTGGTATAACGGAGTCGGGAAAAAAGGCTCTTCAGGTAAGAAACTTGGACATTGGGATTGTGCGACCAAAATCGGATTTGATGTTCCTAGAAACGGGACAAAAATCAGAGCTTATGCAAAAGCGAAGCCTAAAAAGGTGATTACGGTTTATAAAAATGATGTTGGCAGAATGCCTAATGCAGTGCTGGATGTTAGCCCTAAAGCGTTTAAAGCGCTTGGATACCCATTAAGCAAAGGGAAAGTAGCGGGGCATTACAGCTATTAATGTACATATATAATCTGGAAAGCAAGAAGTCACATTCTTGCTTTTTCTATTGGTGGAGATAAAAGATGAAAAAAAGAATCATATTATTATTAGCAGTGATAATAGCGGCAGCTGCCGCGGGGGTTGCGTTTTATGTTGCAAAGGATAAAGGCCATGAGAAGGCTGCTGATGTTTCAGTCAATACTGAAAGCGGTGATGAGCTGCTGGTTTCAATTACAGATACGGATCTGCTGACAAAGTATTATGAAAATGACAAGGTGATCCATGAGGAGAAGCTGACCAGCTATCCGGCATTTGCCTTGGATCAAAAACAGCAGGTGCTCTATTATACGGGCAATAATGAACAGAATGAAATGAGGCTTTTTAAACTGGATCTAAAGTCTAATAAAAAGACGGTGCTTTATAAAGGCGCGGAGAGTGCGGACAGTTTGTTTTTATCAAAGGACCGTTCAACCATCTATTTCCGCTTAGGAAAAGCGGACGAAAGCAATTTTCGGATCGCCGCTTTTGATCTGAAAACGAAAAAGTACAAAAATCTTTATCCTGCCGCTAATGATCAGGATAACACCGTCAGCAGCTTCTTTTATAACCAAAAAAACGATTCATTTGCATTGCTTCATTATTCTGTAGAAGAAGACTACAAGAAAACAGATGAAGCAAACGAAAAGGGCATCGACCCAGAACCGACAACGATTCATTTTGCGGAAGGCCGCCAACATAAATTTAATGAGCTGAAAAGCCTGAACCAATTTATCAGCGATATTGCTGTTTCTGATGATGATAAACGTATTTTATTCACATCATATACGCAGAAAGGAACGGAGCAAACCGCTTCTATTCAGATGCTCAATGCGGATACGAAAAAGTATGAAAGCATCATCTCAAATCAAAAATCATTTAAGCTGTTAATTGACGCACAGCCTCAGTTCTCTAAGGATGGAAAGAACATTTATTTTCTTGCCGAAGCCAAGGGGGCTAAAAAGCTGAAGGATGAAACAGGGCGTGAAGCTAAGGTGCGGACGATTTATTCCTATAGCCTTGAAAATAAGACCTTCAAAAAAGTATGGGAAAATCCAAACGGCATCATCAACAGCTTTTCTGTGATAAACTAATAAAAACCACTCGGCATAAGCTGAGTGGCTTTTTTAATGGATGAGGTGCAGGGCTAATGATCCGAGCCATTTAAAGATATGAATCAGAGGTACTGACAAAAACAGAAGTTCAACATATGAGTTCATTGCAACATTCAGCTTTTTGAACGCAGCTCTTTTTTTCAAGTCTTTTTGCTGCTGGTTTGAGATCACGTTATCACTCCTCTTATATCCATATTATACCATTGAAACAGACAAAAAAGCCCTAAACGTTTACAGTTTTGGGCTTCTTTCTTCGTATTTGGCCTCTTGCAATGAGAGGCTTTTATTCTGAAATATAGAATTTTGTCTCCGTTCGGGGTTTGTTTGCTTGCGGGAGACTGCATTTGTTATAGGGAAGAACTAGCTTGTTTTCGTTTGGCTGTTGTTTTGGAGATTCACTAATGAACGGATGCCGTCGACCATTTTACTTCCGCACAAAGGGCACAATGGCGTATCACTGCTGGCGAAGTTTTTTCGGGTCCAGCCATTACAGTCTTCTTTTGTGCATTCCCAAGTACTCACATCTTCTTTTGGCAGCGGTTCTTGATTTCGTTTGTTATAGTAAGACATAAAGTCACTTCTTCCCTCATGTATTTTACTGCACATTTCTTATTGTCTCATACTTTTCCCTAATCTCCTAATTCCTTTTTCTTTATGACTTTCCAATAACCCCATCTAAAAAGGAGAGGAGTGTGCTGTTAAAAGCATCTGGCTCTTCTAAAAACGGGCAATGGCTGCTTTTAGAAAAGGTAACGAGTGTCGCGTTTGGAATATTGCTGCGCAAGTGTTCCCCAGCTGCTGTAGAGAAAAATTTCTTGTCTTCCCCGAAGCACAGCAATGTCGGCACATTGATGTTTTGGAGGGTGCCCCGGTAATCAGCGGCCGTTTGGTTAAATAAAATCGTGCTAGAAATGGCAGCCGGCTGTTTGAGGATTTCTGCCAGCATCCATTCTGTTTCGGTCTCGGCAGGCGGTTCTGCGAACATATTCTGGATGAAGCTTTCGTAGAAAGGCAGCGGGTCAGTTTGAATGGCGTGCATCGCTGTTTTTAAGCCGTCAAAATCAAATGGACCGTGTTCCCAGCCCTCCCATTGATAGTCGGAAGCGGATTGATCGATGATCACAGCGGCTTGAATGTTATCATTCCCAAATTGATTGAGATAATCCCATACGACAAAAGCGCCCATTGACCAGCCGGCAAGAACGACATGGTCAAGCTCCATTGCATTTAGAAATTCCCTTATGTCACGGGCATATTGGGAAATGGTGTGGCCGTGAAGCACTTTGTCAGATTCGCCGTGTCCTCTAAGATCAAGACGAATACATTGATAATTGGCAGAAAGCGCCGAAAATTGTTTGTGGAAAAATTGTCCGCTCATCAGCACCCCATGTATAAACAGGATCGGCGTCCCGTTCCCGTGTGTTACATAGTAAAGGCGTGTCTGATCTTCTAATGTGATGTATGGCATGTTTCTCCTCCTTTAGTTTCCATCATGAGTATGGCTGGCTGCTGTTGAGCTGATGATGGCAGCTGTCGCGGCTGCCTGCTGTGCTTGAATGACTGTTTCGATAGCGGTGTATAGTCCTGATTCCATCAGCAGATTTTTCTCCATATGCTCACTGAGATAGAGGCTGACAGCAATTTTAAAGTTCATTTCCTTTTGCCATTTAAAAGCTTTTTCCTGGTTTAATTCGTCAGTGATGCACAAAACGGTTTTGATATCTGGCTCTTCCAGAAATGTGAGGAGAGCAAGGTCTGGATAATGATAATCCTTTGGTTTTTTGACATCAGTGATCGATTGATATATCTGTTTGCAGGCGGAAACAAGCATTTCGGGCTCTTTTTCACTTTGCAAGGCCAGAATATGGCTGACCTGATGTAAGTACTGTCCTTTTTTAAAGCCGTTGGCTGCCAGCAGTTGATAGCATGTTTCCGCCTTCTGTAGCGCCTGCAAACCTTTTCCGTTTTCTCCAAGCAGTATGGCGAGCGGAACATTCTGAGTTGAAGTGAGGAAATAATGATTTTTCTTCATCTGCTGATAAACTGCTAGCCCCATGTTCATCTGTTCTTTTTGGTTTGTCGTTTCAGATTTGCCGGTGAGCAAGATCAGAGTGGAAAGGTATGTGAACATATCCCGCTTATATCCTAGCTTCACCATTTCATTGTATACATCGATAAAAGTATGAAATGTTTGTTTTGCCTCATGCTGAAAATGAATGTCCAGAATAGATGCAACAGTAAAGCGGTGGTGTGAATTGAGTGTTGAGAAGCTGCCGATGTTTGATTTGATATAGCTGCTCAAATCATAAAAGCGCTGAAAATCAAACTCTCTTTTATTCACAATATATGCAGAAGAAATGAGCATTAATATCTGATCGTGTGAAACTTTCCATTTTAATTTTGATTTTAATTCAGCATAAATGGAAATGTATTGCTTTATTTTTTCATGTAGGTCGTGTGTCAGCATAAAAAGCAGCTCCTTTTTGCTGTTTTTACGTAATACGATAAATAGGGCCAAAGGTTTCATAAGGAAAAAACTTGCCTGCTAGAGGCAAGTTTGTCGGGTTATTTATGGGGATCTGTTATATCCATCGGTCTCATCATGTCATAGTCTTCATGCTCTAGAATATGGCAATGCCATACGTATCGTCCGCTGTACGGACCGAATGTCGCCGCGATTCTCAGGACTTCACCTGCATGCGCCTGAATGGTGTCTTTCCAGCCCTTTTCACTTGGCGGCGGCGGGACAGCCGGACCGGTATAGGACAATTCCCCGCTTTCTTGATAACGGGCGATATCAAACGGCCGCCGGTCTAATACACGGAAGGAGACTAGATGCAGGTGGATCGGATGTGTTCCGCGTGTCGGGTTGATAATGGACCATATTTCAGTTGTGCCGACTTTTGGTGCTTCTGTGACGGGATCATGCCAGCGTTTGTTATTAAGCAGAAGGACGGGTCTGCCGTATTCGTCCTGGGTGCCTGCCAGTTTTAACGTTCTGATGTTTTGTATTCTTTCATGCTGTACCGAAGGGTATGAGGCGAGGTACTTCGGCTTTCTGCTTTCGTCTTTTTGTGCCAATGGTTTTGTGACTCTGAATTGCATGATATTCGCATCTGTTTCAGGATTGACGTCACCGCCGCAGCCCGCGCTGTTTGCCAAAATGATCGATTCTCCTTCATATGCTGTGAAGTCAATGATGATATCATAACGTTCAGCAGGCGCAAGGCTGAAAGAATTCAGTTTAACAGATCGCGGCAGGAGCCCTCCATCTGAACCAATCTGAATAAACTCTCCGCCATTATCGAGTGACAGGTTATAGGTTCTTGTATTGGAGGCGTTGATGACACGGAATCGGTATTTCCTTGGCTCGACTTCCAAGTATGGCCATACCTTCCCGTTGACGAGTATGGTTTCTCCGCAAAAAGCCGGAACGATTGAAGGATTAGGCAGTGACGGAGAAGGGTTTTCCGGTGCGCTCGGATAAAACAAAGAACCATCCTCATTGATCGTGCGGTCTGTGATAAGAAGCGGCACATCGTATTCGTCTGAAGGCAGTTTTAAGCGTTTTTCCTTTGGGTCATGAATGATATAAGCACCGACAAGTCCGGCATAGACATTTAGCCTGGTGAGCGCCATGGCGTGATCGTGATACCACAATATAGCCCCGCGCTGCTGGTTTGGATAATGATAAACCTCTCTTTTGAAATAAGGTCCTGTTTGTTCAAAGTCTTTGGAAAACCAAGCCTCCGGATACCCGTCACTATCATCTGGCGTGACGCCGCCGTGTAAATGAACAACAGTCTTTACCTCGGGCTCTTCATGCTGGCTGTCACTGTGATGAATGGTGTGATCAATCGGAAGGAAATGCGTGGAAGGAAGATTATTCATCCATTTTACATATACGTTTTCATTTCTTTTAACCTCAATGGTCGGCCCCGGAAATAAGCCGTTGTAGCCCCACAGGCGGGTTGGAGGGAGATCGCGATGGAGCTGATGAGTGCATTCCTCCATGGTGACTTCGTAGTATGTTTTTTCTTTTGATTGCTGTACTGGCTTTAGTGTATCTGGGATTGGGAGAGCATCCACAAATTTTTCAAGTGTCATTTTCATCTGTCCTTATCTAAATTTTCCAAATTGGTATTATAGTTAATGACAATAAGGACGTGATGGTTACAAAAAATCTTCGTGCTGCAGCCCGCCCGAAGAAGAAAATAACAAAATCCTAAACGGCAGGCCGTTTAGGATTTGATCAGCATTAAGGCAGGATATCGGGTTGCTGCTGTGTGACTGGGTTGGCAGCCGCTTTCTCGCTCACCTTGCGTTTTCTGAACACAAGGTAAGAAATCAGAACGATTCCCGTGATGACGCCTGTCAGCAGCAGCTCGTCTCTCATGGAATCAATAAACGCCATGGACACTAAAATTCCGCAAATGGCGATGATGGTCAAGTAGGTTAGGAAAGGGAAGAGCCACATTTTGATCTTCAATGCTTCTGGGTTTGTTTTTTCGAGTTTTTTCCGCATTTTCAGCTGGGAAACGGCGATGACAAGATAGACGAGTAAAGCGATTGCGCCTGATGAGTTGACTAAGAATAAAAAGACGGTATCCGGTGAAAAATAGTTCATTACGACCGCGATATAAGAGAAAAATGTCCCGGCCACAATGGCTTGTACGGGAACGCCTTTTTTGCTCAATTTCATAAAACGGCGCGGCGCTTCATTTCTTTCTGCAAGTGAATACAGCATTCTGGATGTGGTGTACAAACCTGAATTCAGGCAAGAGAGTACGGCTGTGAGGACGATAAAGTTCATAATCTGTGCGGCTGCCGGCACTCCTATATGCTCAAGTACAGCGACGAAAGGGCTTTCTAAAATATTTGCTGAATTCCATGGCAACAGCGCCACGACAATGGCAATTGAGCCCACGTAAAAGACGATGATGCGCCATACAACGGATCTGGTGGCTTTTGTCACAGATTCGATCGGATTGGATGTTTCCCCTGCTGCAATGGCAACGATTTCAGTTCCCATAAAAGAGAAGATGACAACGACAATGCCGAGCAATACGGAGCTGATGCCCTCAGGGAAAAATCCGCCTTTGCCTGTAAGATTCGAAAAACCGACTGGCTCACTGCCCGGTGCAAAGCCAAAAATAAAGGCAAAACCAACGATTAGAAAAGCAATGATAGTCACAACTTTAATGAGGGAGAACCAATATTCAAACTCACCGAAAGACTTAACGGAGTAGACGTTTGTCAGGGTGAGCACAATGGTCAAGATCAAACTTGTCAGCCACAGCGGAATATCATGGAACCAGTATTGAATAATGCCAGCACCGGCAATGGCTTCGATCGCGATGACGATCACCCAGAAAAACCAGTACAGCCAGCCGATTGCAAATCCTGCCCACGGGCCGATGGCGTCGTGAGCGTATTGAGAAAACGATCCGCTCGTCGGGTTTACGGCAGACATCTCACCGAGCATTCTCATAATAAAAATCACCAATAATCCGGCTAACGCGTAAGAAACAACGGCACCCGGACCGGTCGAGTGAATCACTGAACCGCTGCCTACAAATAGGCCGGCTCCGATTACACCGGCAATCGAAATCATTGTCATATGGCGGGTCTTTAATTCCTTTTTTAATCCTGATTGAGACTGGTTCATAAGTTACCTCCTTTTAAAATGCAATCATTACTGAATATTATGATAATTGAAACTCTATCATAAATATACAGTTTGTCGAAAATTCGTGTAAGAAAATATACCAGCTTATTTCAAATTTGTAGTGTTTTGTTTGCGCTTTCAGCGAATGTGTGGAAAAAATGTTTCGTTTTTTATTCGCTGTGTGATTTTGTGTACTATTTACAATTCGATAGAATGCGAGAAGCGCTGGTGTCATTGGATCTGATGGGCTTTTTGGCGGAGCAAATAAATTGGATGAGAGAAAAAGTGTTCCATCATCACTATTTTTCTGTGGCGGGTGAATCATGTTTCTGTAGACCCACTGCGGTTCAGCTTTGTAAGATAATAATAGGAAAATGTGAGCGGGGAGGAGGTTTTGTATGGAGAGATATGATGAACTGAAAAAGGGAGAATCCGGGGCGCTGGTCAGCATTGCCGCGTATCTTGTTCTTTCCGCAATTAAACTGATCATCGGTTATCTTTTTCACTCGGAAGCACTTACGGCAGACGGGTTAAATAACACAACTGACATTATTGCTTCTGTTGCTGTGCTGATTGGCCTGCGCATCTCTCAAAAGCCTCCTGACGAAGATCATCCATACGGCCACTTTCGAGCGGAAACGATTGCATCGCTTATCGCATCGTTTATTATGATGGTTGTCGGCCTGCAAGTGCTGTTCAGCGCCGGAGAATCTATTTTTTCTGCTAAACAAGAGACGCCGGATATGATTGCGGCTTGGACGGCAGCGGGCGGGGCAGTCCTGATGCTGATCGTTTACCGGTACAATAAAAGGCTGGCCAAAAAGGTGAAGAGCCAGGCGCTCCTTGCTGCGGCTGCTGATAATAAAACAGACGCATTCGTCAGTATCGGCACATTTATCGGCATTGTGGCTGCTCAATTCCATCTTGCTTGGATTGATACGGTCACTGCGTTTGTGATCGGTCTGCTTATTTGCAAGACCGCATGGGATATTTTTAAAGAGTCATCTCACTCTTTGACAGATGGATTCGACATAAAGGACATTTCCGCTTATAAACAGACAATCGAAAAAATCTCCGGTGTGAGCCGTTTAAAAGACATAAAAGCAAGATACTTGGGCAGTACGGTTCATGTTGATGTGGTGGTTGAGGTATCGGCAGATTTAAATATTACGGAAAGCCACGATATAGCCAATGAAATTGAGCGGAGAATGAAGGAGGAGCATGCGATTGATTATTCGCATGTTCATATGGAGCCTTTAGAACACAAATAATTGAGCTTCCTGCCACAGGAAGCTTTTTTTTGTGTTTTGGCCAGCTTTATTGGAAACAATTTGCTTGAATCGTTTTTTTATACAGATTGCTTTTTGTGGTAAAGTTAGGTTACATTATGATGAATTTTGTAGATGACTAGGAGGAAAAGAATGGCATATCAAGAAGACCTGCATCCTTTGCTGGGGAAAGCAGTTGAACATATTAATAGAGTAATGGTTGGAAAACGAGACATCGCCATACTCAGCTTAGCAGCCCTTCTTGCCAAAGGGCATGTGCTGCTTGAGGATGTACCCGGAGTCGGAAAAACGATGATGGTCCGCGCGCTGGCAAAGTCAATCGGCGCCGATTTCAAAAGAATCCAATTCACTCCGGATTTGCTGCCATCTGATGTAACAGGGGTATCTATCTATAATGCGAAAACGATGGAATTTGAATATCGTCCTGGCCCGATTATGGGAAATATCGTGCTGGCCGATGAAATCAACCGTACCTCTCCGAAGACACAGTCGGCTTTGCTCGAAGCGATGGAAGAGGGGAGCGTCACGGTAGATGGCCATACGATGCAGCTTGCCGCTCCTTTTTTTGTGATGGCAACGCAAAACCCGGTCGAATATGAAGGGACCTATCCTTTGCCGGAAGCTCAGCTTGACCGTTTTTTATTCAAACTTCGGATGGGTTATCCGTCCTTTAATGAAGAGCTTGACGTCTTATCTCTTCAGGAAAAAAGCCATCCGATTGAGACGCTTGAGCCGGTTATTGCAAAAGAAGACTTCATCTGTTTACAGAGGGAAGTGCAAAATGTCCGTGCTGATGACAGCATTAAGGAATATATCGTTGAAATTGTGCAGAAAACGAGACAGCATCCTTCTGTTCAATTAGGCGTCAGTCCGCGCGGCTCAATCGCCCTCATGAAAGCGGCACAGGCATACGCGCTGCTGCATCATCGCGACTATGTCATACCGGATGATATTCAATATTTAGCTCCTTTCACGCTGCCGCACCGGATGATGCTTCATTCTGAGGCAAAATTTGAAGGGAGTCAGGCAGAAGCGATCGTAAGGGAGATCATGTCAGCTGTGAAGGTGCCGGTTCAAAGGTCGTCGGTCCGCTGATGAATAAGAAATGGCAATGGCTCGTATATGGTTGGAAGCTGATTATATTAATTTTATTGACGGCTGCTGTTTTTTCTTATGCGATGTTTCAGGGCGGCTTTGTCAGCTGGTTTTTGTTTTACGCGTTTCTCCCTTTTGTCTTGTATGCCGGGCTGCTGGCCTTGTATCCGCTCCGTTCTTTTCAGGCTTCAAGGCAAATGGATAGAACACAATTACATGCGGGGGACAGGCTGGGCGTAACGGTTACGCTGAGAAGAAAGCTGCCATTTCCCCTGATGTATATGGTGATTGAAGATTGCCTGCCAGAAGGTATCGAGTCATTAAATCGAGACGGAGCCGCGGCCAAACGGCTCGTTTTTCCTTGGTTTAAACGGAGCATGACGATGTCGTATGAATTAGCTCGGGTACCGCGCGGAGAGCATCACTTTCATTCTGTCAGGGTGCGAACCGGGGATGTTCTTGGCTTGATTGAAAAAACAGCATTTTTTGAGCTGGATGATACCTTGTTTGTTTATCCATTCTATCAGCGTTTTTCCTATCAGGTGAATGAGAGGCATCAGGAAGACGGTGTAAGCGGTTCTTCTCCTATTCATCAGCACCATTCCTCAGTCGCAGCAAGTGTGCGGAATTATCAGCCGGGAGACCGGTTTGCTGCGTTAGATTGGAAGACCTCTGCACGGCGGAGCCAGCTGATGACGAAGGAATTTGAGCCTTCTCGCAGCAAAAATCTGTTTCTGCTGATGGACCGTTTTTCCTCAGACGCATTCGAAGAGGTCGTTTCAGTGACAGCTTCGATTCTTCATTCTGTTTTAAAAAACGGCGCGGGTGCTGGTCTGGCTTCCATCGGGAAGGAAAAAAACATTTTCCCTATTCAGGAAGGGGATCAGCATTTTAAGCACATGCTTCGGCATTTAGCCATCGCTCATTGTGATGCGGCAGACCCGATAAGCCGATATGCACGGGAAGAGCTGGGAAAGCCATCTGTTCGCCAGGCTGATCAAGTTGTTGTCACGGGACAGTTAACGGAAGATATGCTGCACCTCGCAGAAATAGGAGGCGGCCGGGTTACGGTGATACTGGCAAAAGAGAAAGATGCTGAGCTCTCTCAAGCTGAAAATGTCATGATTGAACGCATGATGAAACGCCAAATCAGAGTTCGGGTCATGAGGGGCGGGCGAGTTTCGCGTGTTGTTTAGAAAGAGAGGTGACTGGTTCACATGCCGCACGATGATCACAAGGGGAGCCGTTTGAGCTTGCTGTTATTTTATTTTCTGGCTTTTTTATTGCTGTGGGAGTGGCTCAGGCCGCTTGACAGTTTTACTGAAACGAAACATACAGGCTTTTTTAGTGTCTTTATCGGCTTGACGTTTCTGCTGACTTTTTTCAGGATGAGGTGGTTTGTCACCGTTCCTTTTTGTGTCTTATTTACATTGATCTCGATACACATCCTGTTTTATCAAGGATCTATATTCGACTTGAGCTGGGTCAGCTCTTTTTTGCAGGATGTCTATCTGAATATCACGCTGATTCAATCTGGGCAATGGAATGACATGATTCCTTCTTTTCGGACCCTGCTGTTTTTTGTGCTGCTGTGGCTGCTGGTCTATCTCCTGCATTATTGGGTGATTTACCAGAGAAGAATTTTGTTTTTCTTTTTGATGACAGTAGCGTATATTACGATTCTTGATACCTTTACGCCATATGATGCCACTTTTGCCGTCATCCGTATCGTGCTGATCGGCTTCTTTATGCTGGGCCTTTTATACTTGGAGCGCATTAAGCTGATGGAAAGAATCACACTGCCAAAAACATCTGTCCTGAAATGGTTTCTTCCTTTATCTGTATTGGTTTTGGCTGCAACGGGATTCGGACTCGCCGCTCCAAAATCAGAGCCGGCTTGGCCTGATCCGGTGCCTTTTCTTAAAAAAATCACTCATCAAGACCGCGTGTCTGCAGGGGAAAGCAAAATCGGATACGGGAATCATGATGAATCACTCGGCGGCCCGTTCCAGCAGGATGCTACACCTGTTTTTACATGGCAGGGAAAAGAGCGTACGTATTTCCGTGTGGAAACGAAGGACACGTATACCGGAAAAGGCTGGATTGAAACAGACACAGGCATGTCGTATCAGCTTAGCAATGGAAAAGTTGAAAATCTGTGGTTTGACCATAAGGTTGCGACAGAGCGCCGCACCGTCCGTGTAAAAGTCGATAAGCACTACGGGTATAACCATTTGATGTATCCGATTGGTGCGGAAACCATTCAGCCAAAGCAGGCTGTCTCACTTGAAATGAACGGCAACACGGAGCAAATTTCTCCGATCAGTGAACAAGCCGGTGAAATCAGAAATATGGGGAATTATACTGTAACGTACAATTCCCCGGTCTATAAGCTGGATGAACTGAGAAAGGTAAAAGTGAGAAAAAACAGTGAGGAGTACACATTCAGCGATCGCTACATGCAGCTTCCAGATTCACTGCCAGAGCGGGTGAGAACCCTTGCGATCAAACTGACTCAGGATCACGACAATATGTTTGATAAGGTGAAAGCGGTTGAGGACTATTTAGGGTCAAATGCGTTTACCTATGAAACAGAAAACGTGACCATTCCGAAGAATGATGAGGATTATGTCGATCAATTTCTCTTTGAAACGAAAATGGGTTATTGTGATAACTTTTCTTCCGCCATGGTGGTGCTCTTGCGCTCGGCCGGCATTCCGGCCCGCTGGGTAAAGGGTTATACGTCCGGCGAATACAAAGAAGCAGGGAACAAAAATGGCAGCATTTACGAAGTGACAAATAACAATGCCCATTCCTGGGTAGAGGTGTATTTCCCGGAACAGGGCTGGGTTACATTTGAGCCGACTAAAGGGTTTACAAATCCGGCTGAATTTACTTCTTCTGACACAAAGGACTCCGGCAGCGATAACAGCAGCTCGCCGAAGAAAGCAAAACAGAAAGAAGAGAAAAAACAGCCGCAAAAAGAGGAAAAACAAAAGGAAAAGCGGGAGCCAGCTGTTTCTAAAAAGCCGTCCGCTTCGCATACCAATGCCGGTGCGGGCTTGTATGCAGCGCTTGCGGTTCTTGCAGTCCTCCTGGTGGCAGCTGTATTGCTGTATGTTTTCCGCTCGTTATGGATTCCTGTTTTCGCCGTGAGGAAATTGAAGCGGCGCAGCGATCAGCACGCGTTTTTTGAGGCATATGGCGCGCTGCTGAAACAACTGAAGAGAAAAGGGCTGCCGAAACGAGACAGTGAAACACTGCGTGATTATGCAAAACGAATCGATGAAAAATACGACATAGAAGACATGTCAAAGCTGACATTAAGCTATGAAAGGGCGCTTTACAGAAATGAAGATTCTTCGGCGCTATGGAATGATTCGAGAGAGTTATGGGAAAATTTAATTAAAAGAAGATGGTCTTGACCACTTATCGACGTGTTGTTAGAATTAGTGAATATTATCGGAGTCTGGGAGCGAGTTGGCCTGACTCCGGCAAACGGCCTTGCCAAAGAGGGCGGAGCGAGCTTCATATCTGTCCTCGTTTTTTTCTGTGTCAAAAAACTTAGAGGAGATTAGGTGACAACCATGACAAAGTTAGTGAATGAAATGATTCTTGTCCTTGATTTCGGCAGTCAGTATAACCAGCTGATTACACGCCGTATCCGTGAATTCGGTGTATACAGCGAGCTGCATCCACATACATTGACGGCTGAAGAAATTAAAAAAATGAATCCAAAAGGAATTATTTTATCCGGCGGTCCAAACAGTGTGTATGATGAAAACTCTTTCCGCTGTGACGAGAAAATCTTCGAGCTTGATATTCCTGTTTTGGGAATTTGCTACGGCATGCAGCTGATGACTCATTACCTTGGCGGTAAAGTTGAAGCGGCAAGCCAGCGTGAATACGGAAAAGCAAACATCCGCATCGAAGGCACACCTGATTTGTTCAGAGATCTTCCGAATGAACAAGTGGTTTGGATGAGCCACGGCGATTTGGTTGTAGAAGTTCCTGAAGGCTTCACTGTTGACGCGACAAGCCATCACTGCCCGAACTCAGCAATGAGCAAAGCGGACAAAAAATGGTATGGCGTTCAGTTCCACCCGGAAGTGCGCCACTCTGAATACGGCAATGATCTTCTGAAAAACTTTGTATTCGGTGTTTGCGAATGCGAAGGCGAATGGTCAATGGAGAACTTTATCGAAATCGAAATGCAAAAAATCCGTGAAACGGTCGGAGACAAACAGGTTCTTTGCGCGCTAAGCGGCGGCGTTGATTCCTCTGTTGTTGCTGTTTTGATTCATAAAGCGATCGGCGACCAGCTGACTTGTATCTTTGTAGACCATGGTCTTCTCCGTAAAGGCGAAGCTGAGGGTGTTATGAAAACATTCAGCGAAGGCTTTAACATGAATGTGATTAAAGTAGACGCAAAAGATCGATTCTTAAACAAACTAAAAGGCGTTTCTGATCCTGAGCAAAAACGCAAAATCATCGGTAATGAATTCATTTACGTGTTTGATGATGAAGCGGACAAGCTCAAAGGCATCGACTACCTTGCACAAGGTACGCTTTACACAGATATCATCGAGAGCGGTACAGCAACGGCGCAAACGATCAAATCTCACCACAATGTCGGCGGACTTCCTGAAGACATGCAGTTTGAGCTGATCGAGCCGTTAAATACGCTCTTCAAAGACGAAGTGCGCGCGCTTGGCACAGAGCTCGGCATTCCGGATGAAATCGTATGGCGTCAGCCATTCCCAGGACCGGGACTCGGAATCCGTGTTCTTGGCGAAGTAACAGAAGAAAAACTTGAAATCGTTCGTGAATCAGATGCAATCTTGCGTGAAGAAATTGCAAATCACGGCTTAGAGCGTGATATCTGGCAATACTTCACTGTTCTTCCTGACATCCGCAGCGTTGGTGTTATGGGTGACGCAAGAACATATGATTACACAATCGGAATCCGTGCCGTTACATCAATAGACGGCATGACATCAGACTGGGCACGTATCCCGTGGGATGTGCTTGAAGTCATTTCGACACGTATCGTAAACGAAGTGAAGCACATTAACCGCGTGGTGTACGATATTACAAGTAAGCCGCCTGCGACGATTGAGTGGGAATAAGAATCAATTAATGGAAACCATCTTTTTGGCAATTTTGCCGGGAAGATGGTTTTATTTGTTTATTACGAACAAAATCCGATTTTGTGCGACTATTGTTCGCTTTTTGTATTGTTTTTTCAAAATGAACTTGGTACAATAGACACAGAAATCAAATAAGATGAATTCGTATAATCGCGGGAATATGGCTCGCAAGTCTCTACCAAGCTACCGTAAATGGCTTGACTACGTAAACATTTCTTTCGTTTGATATAAATAAAACACGTTTATTTATTCAAACTGAAATCCGTCTGTAGTCAAGCGTCCCAAAATGTATTGGGACGTTTTTTATTTGGCGTTTTCAGGACAGAATAAATAGCAAAGAGTGAAGGGAGTCAAATAGCTTGAAAACGTTTTTTCAGTTTGATGAGCTGGGCACCAGCTATCGCAATGAAATCATTGGCGGATTAACGACTTTTTTATCTATGGCATATATTCTGTTCGTCAATCCGATTACGCTTGCTTTGGAGAGCGTGAAAGATTTTCCGGAGGCGCTGAGAATTGACCAGGGTGCGGTCTTTACGGCGACAGCGCTGGCGTCTGCAGCAGGCTGTATCTTAATGGGATTAATAGCGAGATATCCGATTGCCATCGCGCCGGGTATGGGGCTGAACGCGTTTTTTGCGTTTTCTGTTGTCCTTGGTATGGGTATTTCATGGCAGGCAGCTTTGTCTGGTGTTTTTATTTCAGGTCTTATTTTCGTTGCTCTTTCTTTAACAGGTTTTCGTGAAAAAATCATCAACGCCATTCCGCCTGAGCTGAAATTGGCAGTCGGTGCGGGGATCGGCCTGTTTATTACATTCGTTGGTTTGCAAGGCTCAGGAATCATTACTGCAAATCCTTCTACGCTCGTCACGATCGGAAACATTCACAGCGGCCCTGTGCTGTTAACGATTTTCGGTGTGATTGTCACGGTTATTTTAATGGTGCTTCGCGTGAACGCAGGCGTGTTTATCGGGATGCTGTTAACAGCGGTTGCCGGCATGATTTTCGGTTTGGTTCCGGTTCCGACTCAAATTGTCGGCAGTGTGCCGAGCCTTGCGCCGACTTTCGGACAAGCGTGGATTCACCTCCCGGATATTTTCTCCGTACAAATGCTGATCGTTATTTTAACATTCTTATTTGTCGGATTTTTTGATACAGCTGGTACACTTGTTGCTGTGGCGACACAAGCTGGTTTAATGAAGGAAAACAAATTGCCGCGTGCAGGCCGTGCGCTTTTAGCTGATTCATCTTCTATTGTGATCGGTGCCGTGCTTGGTACGTCTACAACAACTTCTTACGTGGAATCAAGCTCAGGTGTCGCTGCGGGTGCCCGTTCAGGATTTGCCGCAATTGTAACAGGGATTCTCTTTTTACTGGCTACGTTTTTCTCTCCGCTCCTATCAGTCGTTACGTCAAATGTAACAGCGCCGGCGCTTATTATCGTTGGTGCATTGATGGTGGCGCCGCTTGGCAAAATCGCTTGGGATAAGTTCGAAGTGGCCGTTCCTGCTTTCCTTACCATGATCATGATGCCGTTAACGTACAGCATCGCGACTGGTATTGCCATCGGATTTATTTTCTATCCGATTACGATGGTGTGCAAAGGAAAAGCAAAAGAGGTTCATCCAATCATGTACGGGCTGTTTGTCGTATTTATCCTGTACTTTATCTTCTTAAAATAAGGAATGAAAAACCAGCTGCACCGGCAGCTGGTTTTTTTGTTGCAAAAGATAAAACCATTTCATACGATATACCGTCATGTAGATGTGCCGCCTTGCTTTACTTAAATGGAAATGACTTGACTGTTCAGGAAGGCTTCGGTACCTTATATAAGTGTTTTATTTTCTTGCTGAATGGTATTCCGCCGTATTTTTTTGATAGGAGTTGCTGACATGACGGAAGAAAGAAAAGAAACGTTTGAAGAAGAAATTAACCAGAGTGAAAGAATAGATGCAGATGAAGAACCGCTATCGAGAATGTCCAGAAAGGCGAGCCGGCAAAGCAAGCAGAAGCAAAAACAAAAGCAGAAACCGCGCCAGGAACGCGGTGAATCAACTGTTAAAGACAAGCTTGCGTCTGTTTGGGCAGCCATCAACAGATATTGCGGTTTTGCGTTCTCGATTTTAAAATCTCCGGCGAAAACTGTCGTAACGGATGGTTTTTCTCATTATAAGTACGGTCTGATTTCAATGCTTATATTCAGTATCATTTTTTCAATTGGGAATTGGTTTCAGTTAAAGGCAAGCTGGAATCGGCCGCTCGGTTTCGGAGAACGCCATCATGCTTTCTATGACGGGTTTTTAGTTGTTCTTGTGTATTTGCTGATCTTTTTCGCGGTAATGGTCTTTGCTATATGGGCTGTCTCCCGCTATATGATGAAGCAGAAGGTGACGTTCAGAGAAGCGGCTGCCGTATTGGGTTCATTGCTTGTACCCGTAATTGCTGTTTCAATCCTTTGGCTGATCTTTGCGATTGTAAATATCCCAATGCTGACAGTACTGTTTACGGTGCTGATCTTGTTTTCCATCTTTTTTATCATCGCGCTGTATGTACAGCGTGTGTACCAGGCGGCAGAAGATGCACCGATTGATTATATCTATTGTGTATTGGCTGTGGTTGCGATAGCGCTGCTGTTTACGGCAGTGACTTGGCCATTTATTTCTGAATATTTCACGGCATCGCTGATTCCGCTTTAATGAAAAAACCGGCTCAAAGCAGCCGGTTTTTTTATGTCACACTTTTTACAAATATATCTAAAAAACATAGTTGATTTGTAGGATTAACCCGTGTATGATGGGGAAAATGCTGAAAACGTCCAGCGCAAAAACCTTTATGTTTAAGGAGGATGATGGACATGGCTGATGTGCTTCGCCGAGCAATTAACCAAAAGAAGCAATTTTTAAAAACCAAATTACTGCTCTCGGAATTTTATCAAGGAAGAGGGGAACAGCTTGCGGACTACACGCTGAGTGAGCTTGAGAAAGAATACAAGTCCCTTCAGAAAATGAAAAAAGAGATCTGACAATAGATATAAAGAGGTGAGTCTGCTGAAAAGCGGGCTTTTTTGTTTTGATTTTGAAAAGGCGAGAAAGAGGGTAAACTACTACTGTTCAACTCATAAAAGCATGTCGAAATATTTTGCTTAAGCTTACGGGCGAAGCTGATTGTAAACGGCTCATTTCTCTAGTAGAATATGAATGCTTTGTGCAAGCTGAAGAGTAGGGGGATGAATAAAATGATGCAAACCATCTTATCAAATGGGATAGCCATGGTTCTCATAATTCTCATTATTAATATTGTCTATGTGTCATTTTTTACGATAAGAATGATTTTAACGCTGAAAGGACAGCGTTATTTAGCGGCCGGCATCAGTACGATTGAAATACTGGTTTATGTGACAGGACTGAGTCTGGTGCTCGATAACTTAGACCAGATTCAAAATGTGATCGCGTACGCGCTCGGTTACGGTCTTGGCGTAATTGTCGGCATGAAAATAGAAGAAAAATTGGCGCTTGGCTATATTATGGTCAATGTGATTACGAAGGAGCTCGATCTTGATCTTCCGAAGCAGCTCCGTGAAAAAGGCTACGGCGTGACAAACTGGGTGGCAGGCGGGCTTGAAGGCGACCGCACAGCCCTTCAGATCCTGACGCCGAGAAAATATGAACTCCAGCTATATGATACGATTAAAACACTTGATTCAAAAGCCTTTATTATTGCGTACGAACCAAAAACAATCCACGGCGGCTTCTGGGTCAAAGCGGTGAAGAAGAGGAGAATTAAAGAATAATGGCAAAGCCGAAGAAGAAAAAGTTTGAAGTGACAGAGCAGCAAACGATTGATGCGGTGCTTCAGCAAATGAAAGAAGAAGGATATCTGCCTGTAAGGCGAATGGAAGAGCCTATTTTTATGGAAAAAAAGGAAAATGGGTCAATTCAGATCGTTCCGTGCGGGAAAAAAATCGTATTTGAAGGGAAATTGATCTAAAACACGAACATTAGTAGAATGAATTTTTGTATCGTTCGATAATATCGTTGACATTATCCATGTCCGTTGTTAAGATAAACATGAAATCAAAACACGACCTCATATAATCTTGGGAATATGGCCCATAAGTTTCTACCCGGCAACCGTAAATTGCCGGACTATGCAGGAAAGTGATCGATAAAACTGACATGGATATATCGCAGAAGCGAACGACTGACGATACATGTACCATGCCCGGTTTGTATTGCTTCCTCATAAGTGCAATGCAGAGCGGGTATTTTTTATTTTCTGAAAACAAAAGCATTAGAAGGTGGGGAACAGAATGCAGCCGCTAGTAGGAATCATCATGGGAAGCACTTCCGATTGGGAGACAATGAAACACGCATGCGACATACTTGACGAACTCAATGTTCCGTACGAAAAAAAGGTCGTTTCCGCTCACCGGACGCCTGATTTCATGTTTGAATATGCTGAAACTGCTAGAGAAAGAGGCATCAAGGTGATTATTGCCGGTGCCGGAGGAGCAGCGCATCTGCCAGGGATGACGGCTGCGAAAACAACACTGCCAGTCATTGGAGTTCCGGTTCAGTCCAAGGCGCTGAACGGAATGGATTCACTTCTTTCCATCGTCCAAATGCCTGGAGGCGTGCCTGTTGCGACAACATCCATCGGCAAAGCGGGTGCTGTGAACGCAGGCCTGTTAGCGGCGCAAATTTTGTCAGCATTTGACGAAGACCTTGCCCGTAAGCTGGATGAGAGAAGAGAAAATACAAAACAGACAGTGTTAGAAAGCAGTGATCAGCTTGTCTAAACAAATCATCTATCCGGGAGCTGTAATCGGCATTATCGGCGGCGGCCAGCTTGGGAAAATGATGGCTGTGTCCGCCAAACAAATGGGGTATAAAGTCGCGGTCGTTGATCCGGTGAAAGATTCGCCGTGCGGGCAGGTTGCGGATGTCGAAATTACCGCTCATTATAATGACCGTGAAGCGATTCGAAAATTGGCTGAAATCAGCGATATCATCACATATGAGTTTGAAAACATCGACTATGATGCGCTGCATTGGCTAAAAGATCATGCGTATCTCCCGCAAGGAAGTGAGCTGCTGCTCATTACCCAAAACCGTGAAACAGAGAAAAAAGCAATTCAATCCGCGGGCTGTGAAGTCGCACCGTACAGCATCGTCAAAACAAAGAATGAACTGAAACAGGCGGTACAGGAGCTCAGGCTTCCGGCAGTTCTGAAGACATGTCGCGGCGGGTACGACGGCAAAGGTCAATTTGTGATAAAAGAAGAGGCGCAAATGGAGCAGGCAGCCGCTCTGTTAGAACACGGAACTTGCATTCTTGAAAGCTGGGTTTCTTTTAAAATGGAACTGTCGGTGATCGTCGTCAGATCGGTAAACGGTGAAATTTCAACATTTCCGACAGCTGAAAACATTCACCACAACAATATTCTTTTCCAAAGCATCGTGCCCGCACGGGTAGAGAAAGGGATTCAGCAGAAGGCTGCTGATCTCGCAGTTAAGCTTGCAGATGAGCTTAACCTTGTCGGACCGCTTGCTGTTGAGATGTTCCTGACAGAGGACGGAGAGCTTTTGGTCAATGAACTGGCGCCAAGACCGCACAATTCTGGGCATTATACGCTGGACCTTTGTGAGACGAGCCAGTTTGAGCAGCATATCAGAGCGGTATGCGGGCTTCCGCTTGGGAAGACAGATTTGCTGAAGCCGGGCATGATGGTGAATCTTCTCGGCGATGAAGTGAAGCTTGTTGAGGAAGACCCGGAGCTTTTAAAAGAGGCAAAGCTATATATATACGGAAAACATAAAATCAAAAAAGGCCGCAAAATGGGGCATATTACATTTATGAAGCAGCCTGAAGACGAATGGATTCAGGAGATCACAAATAAATGGATGAATAGAGACGGAGGACAAGCAGAATGATCGAACGTTATTCAAGACCTGAAATGTCCGCGATTTGGACGGATGAAAACAGATTTCAAGCATGGCTGGAGGTAGAGATTCTTGCCTGTGAAGCGTGGGCGGAGCTTGGCGTCATTCCGAAAGAAGATGTAAAGGTTATGCGTGAGAACGCGTCATTTGACATCAACCGCATTTTAGAAATTGAAAAGGACACGCGCCATGACGTTGTCGCTTTTACACGCGCCGTTTCCGAATCACTGGGCGAAGAAAGAAAGTGGGTGCACTACGGATTAACGTCAACTGACGTTGTTGATACGGCTCTTTCCTACTTATTAAAACAGGCAAACGATATTTTGCTCAAGGATCTTGAGAGATTTGTTGACATTATAAAAGAAAAAGCGAAAGAACATAAATACACAGTCATGATGGGGCGCACGCACGGCGTACACGCTGAGCCTACAACTTTCGGCTTAAAACTTGCGCTTTGGCATGAAGAAATGAAACGTAATCTTGAGCGCTTTAAACAAGCGAAAGCAGGCATTGAGGTTGGAAAGATTTCCGGCGCTGTCGGCACATATGCGAACATTGATCCATTTGTTGAGCAATATGTCTGTGAGAAGCTCGGATTGAAAGCAGCACCAATTTCCACTCAAACCCTTCAGCGTGACCGCCATGCTGACTATATGGCAACACTTGCTTTGATCGCGACAAGCATTGAGAAATTCGCTGTGGAAATCCGCGGTTTGCAAAAGAGTGAAACACGTGAAGTTGAGGAATTTTTCGCGAAAGGGCAAAAGGGTTCATCTGCAATGCCGCATAAACGAAATCCGATTGGCTCTGAAAACATGACAGGCATGGCGCGCGTGATCCGCGGCTACATGATGACAGCTTACGAAAATGTTCCATTATGGCATGAGCGCGATATTTCTCATTCTTCAGCAGAACGGATTATTCTTCCGGATGCGACAATTGCGCTGAACTACATGCTGAACCGCTTCTCCAACATCGTGAAGAATTTAACGGTCTTCCCGGAAAACATGAAGCGCAACATGGACCGCACTCTCGGCCTTATCTATTCTCAGCGTGTGCTGCTTGCTTTGATTGACACAGGCCTTACACGTGAAGAAGCCTATGATACAGTTCAGCCGAAAGCAATGGAAGCGTGGGAAAAACAAGTGCCGTTCCGCGAGCTTGTGGAAGCGGAAGAGAAAATCACGTCACGCCTTTCTCCGGAAAAAATTGCTGACTGCTTTGATTACAATTACCATCTGAAAAATGTTGATCTGATCTTTGAACGTTTAGGTTTAGCATAGAAGAAGCTTTTAGCGGCTTCTTCTAAGCCGCCGCAGTTTGAAAATTCCCAACATTCGGGTTAGGAGGCCTTCCGTGAATATTGTGAAGAATGAACTTTTATACGAAGGAAAAGCAAAAAAGATCTACAAAACCGATGACGAAAACACGCTGTATGTCGTGTATAAAGACTCCGCCACTGCCTTTAACGGCGAGAAAAAAGCAGAAATCAGCGGGAAAGGGCGCTTAAATAACGAGATTTCAAGCTTAATTTTCAAACACCTTCATGCAAAGGGCATTAACAATCATTTTATCGAGCGCATTTCGGAAACGGAACAGCTCATTAAAAAGGTAACGATTGTGCCGCTTGAAGTCGTGGTCAGAAATGTTGTGGCAGGAAGCATGTCCAAACGTCTCGGCATTCCAGAAGGCACGGAGCTTGAGCAGCCGATTATCGAGTTTTACTACAAGGATGACGCGCTGGGTGATCCGCTCATCACAGAAGATCATATTTGGCTCTTAAAAGCGGCGACTCCTGAGCAGGTAGAAACCATTAAGTCCATTACAAAAACAGTAAATGAGGAGCTTCAAAGCATTTTCGACGATTGTCATGTCAGATTAATAGATTTCAAGCTTGAATTCGGTCTAGATGCAGAAGGGCAAGTGCTTTTGGCGGATGAAATTTCTCCTGACACATGCCGCTTGTGGGATAAAGAAACGAACGAAAAGCTGGACAAAGATTTATTCAGACGCAATCTGGGAAGCTTAACCGACGCATACGAAGAGATTTTCAAAAGACTGGGAGGCATTCATCATGTATAAAGTAAAAGTTTATGTCAGCTTAAAAGAAAGTGTACTAGATCCACAAGGGAGCGCTGTCCAGCATGCCTTGCACAGTATGACTTACAACGAAGTTCAAGATGTGCGCATCGGGAAATACATGGAGCTTACCATTGAAAAATCTGACCGTGATCTTGACGTGCTAGTGAAAGAAATGTGCGAAAAACTTCTTGCAAACACAGTGATTGAAGATTACAGATACGAGGTTGAGGAGGTAGTCGCACAGTGAAATTTGCGGTGATTGTGTTACCCGGCTCCAACTGTGATATCGATATGTATCATGCTGTAAAGGATGAGCTCGGCCATGAAGTGGAATACGTCTGGCATGAGGAAACAAGTCTTGACGGCTTCGACGGCGTGTTAATTCCGGGAGGGTTTTCTTACGGCGATTACTTAAGATGCGGCGCCATCGCCCGATTTGCGAATATTATGCCAGCTGTCAAACAAGCAGCGGCTGAAGGAAAACCTGTTCTTGGCGTCTGCAACGGATTCCAGATTTTACAGGAGCTTGGCCTTCTGCCAGGTGCAATGAGACGCAACAAAGATTTGAAGTTCATTTGCCGTCCGGTTGAATTAATTGTTCAGAACGACGAAACCTTATTCACAGCTTCCTACGAAAAGGGACAACCGATTACAATCCCGGTTGCCCACGGTGAAGGGAATTTCTACTGTGATGACGAGACGCTTGCTTCATTAAAGGAAAACAATCAAATTGCTTTCACATACGGCTCTAATATTAATGGAAGTGTCAGCGACATTGCCGGTGTCGTGAATGAGAAAGGCAATGTATTAGGCATGATGCCTCACCCTGAGCGCGCGGTCGATGAACTGCTTGGAAGCGCCGACGGTCTTAAATTGTTCCAGTCTATCGTGAAAAATTGGAGGGAAACTCATGTCACTACTGCTTGAACCAAGTAAAGAACAAATAAAAGAAGAGAAACTGTATCAGCAAATGGGTGTCAGTGATGATGAGTTTGCATTGATAGAATCCATTCTTGGAAGATTGCCGAACTACACAGAAATCGGAATTTTTTCTGTCATGTGGTCTGAGCATTGCAGCTATAAAAACTCAAAGCCGATTCTGCGTAAATTCCCGACAAGCGGCGAGCGTGTGCTGCAGGGGCCGGGGGAAGGCGCCGGAATCGTGGATATCGGTGATAACCAAGCGGTTGTGTTCAAAATTGAATCACATAACCACCCATCAGCTCTCGAGCCTTACCAAGGCGCTGCGACTGGCGTAGGCGGAATTATCCGTGACGTATTTTCAATGGGTGCACGCCCAATCGCTGTATTGAACTCTCTTCGATTTGGTGAACTGACTTCACCACGCGTGAAGTACTTGTTTGAAGAAGTAGTAGCGGGTATCGCCGGATACGGCAACTGTATCGGCATCCCGACAGTCGGCGGAGAAGTGCAGTTTGACAGCAGCTATGAAGGAAATCCGCTCGTCAACGCAATGTGCGTCGGTTTAATCAATCATGAAGACATCAAAAAAGGCCAGGCAAAAGGTGTCGGCAACACAGTAATGTACGTAGGAGCGAAAACTGGGCGTGACGGCATCCACGGCGCTACGTTTGCTTCTGAAGAAATGTCAGACTCGTCTGAAGAAAAGCGTTCTGCTGTCCAAGTCGGCGATCCGTTTATGGAGAAGCTTTTGCTTGAAGCATGTCTGGAAGTCATCCAATGCGACGCCTTAGTCGGCATTCAGGATATGGGAGCTGCCGGTTTAACAAGCTCAAGTGCAGAAATGGCAAGTAAAGCCGGTTCTGGCATTGAAATGAACCTTGACCTGATTCCTCAGCGCGAAACAGGCATGACCGCGTATGAAATGATGCTTTCTGAATCACAAGAACGGATGCTTTTGGTTATTGAGCGCGGACGTGAGCAGGAAATCATCGATATTTTTGACAAGTACGATCTTGAAGCGGTTTCTGTCGGACATGTGACAGATGATAAAATGCTTCGCCTGACACACAAAGGAGAGGTTGTGTGCGAGCTGCCTGTTGATGCCTTGGCAGAAGAAGCACCGGTTTACCATAAGCCTTCTCAAGAGCCTGCTTACTATCGCGAGTTTTTGGAAACGGACGTTCAGGCTCCGCAAATTGAAGATGCGAATGAAACGCTGAAGGCCCTTCTTCAGCAGCCGACGATTGCGAGTAAAGAGTGGGTGTATGATCAGTATGACTACATGGTGCGCACGAATACAGTTGTCGCTCCTGGGTCTGATGCTGGTGTTCTCAGAATCCGCGGAACGAAAAAGGCGCTGGCGATGACGACAGACTGTAACGCGCGTTATCTCTATCTTGATCCTGAAGTCGGAGGGAAAATTGCTGTCGCTGAAGCAGCGCGCAACATCATTTGCTCAGGCGCAGAACCGCTTGCGGTCACAGATAACCTTAACTTCGGAAACCCGGAGAAGCCGGAAATCTTCTGGCAGATCGAAAAAGCGGCAGACGGCATAAGCGAAGCGTGCAATGTTCTCAGCACTCCGGTTATCGGCGGTAACGTATCGCTTTATAACGAATCAAACGGCACGGCGATCTATCCGACACCAGTTATCGGCATGGTCGGCCTAATTGAAGATACAGCGCACATTACAACACAGCATTTCAAACAAGCAGGAGATCTCGTATACGTGATCGGCGAAACAAAACCAGAGTTTGCGGGAAGCGAGCTGCAAAAAATGACAGAAGGCCGTATTTACGGCAAAGCGCCGCAAATCGATCTTGATGTAGAGCTGTCTCGTCAAAAAGCACTGCTTGACGCGATTAAAAAAAGCTTCGTTCAATCTGCGCATGATGTGTCTGAAGGCGGCTTAGGCGTAGCGATTGCGGAAAGTGTCATGACGACGGAAAACCTTGGCGCTAATGTGACTGTAGAAGGGGGAGCGGCATTATTATTCTCTGAATCTCAATCCCGCTTCGTCGTTTCAGTGAAAAAAGAACACCAAGAAGCGTTTGAAGCAACTGTCAAAGATGCGGTTCATATTGGTGAGGTAACAGCTGACGGAATTCTGGTGATTCAAAGCCAAGATGGACAACAAATGATTCATGCGCAAACGAAAGAGCTTGAACGCGTATGGAAAGGAGCTATCCCATGCTTGCTGAAATCAAAGGCTTAAATGAAGAATGCGGCGTTTTTGGGATTTGGGGACATGAAGAAGCCCCGCAGATCACGTATTACGGTCTCCACAGCCTTCAGCACCGAGGACAGGAGGGTGCGGGCATCGTAGCGACTGACGGTGAAAAGCTGACGGCTCACAAAGGCCAAGGGCTGATCACTGAAGTATTTCAAAATGGCGAGCTCAGCAAAGTAAAGGGAAAAGGCGCTATCGGGCACGTTCGGTACGCAACGGCTGGAGGCGGCGGATACGAAAATGTTCAGCCGCTCCTCTTCCGTTCCCAAAACAACGGCAGCCTGGCGCTTGCTCATAACGGAAATCTTGTCAATGCCACTCAGCTGAAGCAGCAGCTTGAAAATCAAGGGAGCATCTTTCAAACCTCTTCGGATACAGAGGTTTTGGCTCACCTGATCAAAAGAAGCGGACACTTCACGCTGAAGGATCAAATTAAAAACTCGCTTTCTATGCTGAAAGGCGCCTACGCGTTCCTGATCATGACCGAAACAGAAATGATTGTCGCACTTGATCCAAACGGGCTGAGACCGCTATCCATCGGCATGATGGGCGACGCTTATGTGGTCGCATCAGAAACATGCGCATTTGACGTCGTCGGCGCAACGTACCTTCGCGAGGTAGAGCCGGGAGAAATGCTGATCATTAATGATGAAGGCATGAAATCAGAGCGTTTTTCCATGAATATCAACCGTTCCATTTGCAGCATGGAGTACATTTATTTCTCCAGACCAGACAGCAATATTGACGGTATTAACGTACACAGTGCCCGTAAAAACCTTGGAAAAATGCTGGCTCAGGAATCCGCAGTTGAAGCTGACGTCGTAACCGGGGTTCCGGATTCCAGTATTTCAGCGGCGATCGGCTATGCAGAGGCAACAGGCATTCCGTATGAGCTCGGTTTAATCAAAAACCGCTATGTCGGCAGAACGTTTATTCAGCCGTCCCAGGCTCTGCGTGAGCAAGGCGTCAGAATGAAGCTGTCTGCGGTGCGCGGGGTTGTAGAAGGCAAACGCGTCGTGATGGTGGATGACTCTATCGTACGCGGAACAACTAGCCGCCGGATTGTCACGATGCTTAGAGAAGCGGGTGCGACAGAGGTGCATGTGAAAATCAGTTCACCGCCGATCGCTCATCCGTGCTTTTACGGCATTGATACTTCCACACATGAAGAATTAATCGCGTCTTCGCATTCTGTTGAAGAAATCCGTCAGGAAATCGGAGCCGATACCCTCTCATTTTTGAGTGTGGAAGGGCTGCTGAAAGGCATCGGCAGAAAATACGATGACTCGAATTGCGGACAGTGTCTCGCTTGCTTTACAGGAAAATATCCGACTGAAATTTACCAGGATACAGTGCTTCCTCACGTAAAAGAAGCAGTATTAACCAAATAAAACTTGAAAAATGACATAAAGGCAGCGCAGTTCGGCTGCCTTTCTCTTTCTGCCCTCGTTCGGGGAGATATTTTGAAAAGCGCCTTAAAGGAGTGAATAGGATGTCTGAAGCATATAAAAACGCAGGAGTTGACATCGAAGCCGGATATGAAGCTGTAAAACGAATGAAAAAACACGTGGAGCGCACGAAACGACTTGGCGTTATGGGCAGCCTTGGCGGTTTTGGCGGCATGTTTGACCTGTCTGAGCTTTCTTATCAAAAACCAGTTCTCATTTCGGGAACGGACGGTGTCGGCACAAAATTAAAGCTCGCTTTTTCCATGGATAAGCATGACACGATTGGCGTGGATGCTGTTGCAATGTGTGTCAATGACGTGCTGGCACAAGGTGCAGAGCCGCTGTTTTTCCTCGATTATTTAGCGGTCGGCAAAGCGGACCCAGTGAAAATTGAACAGATTGTACAAGGTGTTGCGGAAGGCTGTGAGCAGTCAGGTTCAGCCTTAGTCGGCGGTGAAACGGCTGAAATGCCAGGACTCTATACAGCTGATGAATACGATATTGCCGGTTTCTCAGTCGGAGTGGCAGAAAAGGACGAAATCGTGACTGGAGAAAACATCGAAGAGGGCCATCTGTTGATCGGCCTCAGCTCCAGCGGCCTTCACAGCAATGGCTTTTCCCTTGTCAGAAAAGTGCTTCTGGATGATGCGGAGCTGGACCTTGATACAACATATGAGCCGTTTGAACGCCCGCTTGGCGAGGAATTGCTTGAACCGACAAGGATTTACGTGAAGCCTGTGCTTGCCGCGGTCAAAAGCGGAAAAATCGACGGCATGGCGCACGTGACAGGCGGAGGATTTATTGAAAATATTCCGCGTATGCTTCCGGAAGGCTTAAGTGCGGAAATTGATCATGGCTCATGGCCGATCCCGCCGATTTTCTCTTTCTTGCAAGAGTACGGCCAGCTAAAGGAAGAAGACATGTTCAACGTCTTTAATATGGGTATTGGTTTTGTTTTGGCTGTCAAAGAAGAGCATCTGACAGATGTGATCGGAACGCTTGAAAGCCATGGCGAAAAAGCCTATTTAATCGGGCGTGTGAAAAAAGGTGAAGGCGTCACATTCGGCGGTGCGGCACTTTCATGAAAAAGTTTGCGGTATTTGCATCAGGAAACGGTTCAAACTTCGAAGCCATCGTCACGCGTTTGAAGGAGGAGAACTGGGATGCGTCAGCAGCGCTCCTCGTTTGCGACAAACCGCAGGCGAAAGTCATCGAACGGGCGGAAGCATTCCATATTCCTTCCTTTGCATTTGAGCCGAAGTCTTATGAAAACAAGGCTGCATTTGAACAAGCCATCATTGAACAGCTTCGTCTTCACGAGGTTGAATTGATTGTTCTTGCCGGCTATATGAGGCTGATCGGTGATACGCTCCTTCAAGCATATGGAGGAAAAATCATTAACATTCACCCGTCGCTTCTTCCGGCGTTTCCTGGAATCGACGCAGTCGGACAGGCGTTCCGGGCGGGTGTGAAGGTGGCCGGAATCACCGTGCATTATGTCGATGAAGGAATGGATACAGGTCCGATCATCGCTCAAAAGGCAATCGAAATTGATGAACATGATACATTGGAAACAATCGAACAGCGGATTCACAAGCTTGAGCATAAATGGTATCCGAGTGTGATTAAACAGCTATTAGGATTAAATAACAGAGGTGAAAAGGCATGACCATTAAACGTGCGTTAATCAGTGTTTCAGATAAAACAAATCTCGTTCCTTTCGTAAAAGAACTGACAGAGCTTGGCGTTGAAGTCATCTCCACAGGCGGAACGAAAAAGCTTCTTCAAGAAAACGGTGTGGATGTGATCGGAATTTCGGAAGTGACAGGCTTCCCTGAAATTATGGACGGCCGGTTAAAAACCCTTCACCCGAATATTCACGGCGGCCTTCTGGCGGTTCGCGGCAATGAAGAGCATATGGCGCAGATCAATGAACACGGGATTCAGCCGATTGACCTCGTTGTCGTCAACCTCTATCCATTTAAAGAAACGATTTCTAAGGAAGACGTCACATATGAAGAAGCGATCGAAAATATCGACATCGGCGGACCTGGCATGCTGCGTGCGGCATCAAAGAACCATCAGGATGTCACGGTTATCGTCGATCCGGCCGATTACAGCCCAGTGCTGAATCAAATCAAAGAAGAAGGCAGCGTATCTCTTCAGAAAAAACGCGAGCTCGCGGCAAAGGTATTCCGTCATACTGCGGCATATGATGCACTGATCGCTGACTATCTGACAAATGTTGTCGGTGAAAAAGAACCAGAGCAATTCACTGTGACATTTGAGAAAAAACAATCGCTTCGCTATGGAGAAAACCCGCATCAGGAAGCAACTTTCTATCAAACAGCTCTTCCTGTCAAAGGCTCCATTGCGCAAGCAGAACAGCTTCACGGAAAAGAGCTTTCTTACAACAACATTAAAGACGCGGATGCGGCAGTTCAAATCGTTCGTGAATTCACTGAACCGGCTGCGGTTGCCGTGAAGCATATGAACCCGTGCGGCGTGGGAACAGGAAAAACGATCGCCGAAGCGTTTGACAGAGCGTTTGAAGCGGATAAAACATCTATCTTTGGCGGCATTATCGCGTTGAACCGTGAAGTGGACAAGACAACTGCCGAAGCGCTTCATAACATTTTCTTAGAAATCATCATTGCGCCTTCATTCAGCCAAGAAGCGCTCGACGTCCTGACTGCGAAGAAAAATCTCCGCCTGCTGACGCTTGACGTATCTGCTGCTGTTCAAAAGGAAAAACAGCTGACATCCGTTCAAGGCGGGCTATTGATTCAAGATTTAGATATGCACGGCTTTGATGATGCTGAGATTAGCATTCCGACAAAAAGAGAGCCGAACGAGCAAGAGTGGGAAGACTTGAAGCTTGCTTGGAAAGTCGTGAAGCATGTGAAATCAAATGCGATTGTTCTCGCGAAGGACAACATGACAGTCGGCGTGGGAGCAGGCCAAATGAACCGCGTCGGATCGGCAAAAATCGCAATCGAGCAAGCAGGGGAAAAAGCGAAAGGCAGCGCGCTCGGATCTGATGCATTTTTCCCAATGCCGGATACTGTTGAAGAAGCAGCAAAAGCGGGCGTTACGGCTATCATTCAGCCGGGGGGATCTGTGCGTGACGAGGATTCCATCAAAAAAGCGGATGAATACGGCATTGCCATGGTATTCACCGGCATCAGACACTTCAAACATTAAGGGGATGAAAACGACGTGAATGTATTAATTATCGGTAAAGGCGGAAGAGAGCATACGCTGGCGTGGAAGGCAGCGCAAAGCAGCCTCGTCGAGAATGTATTTGCAGCTCCTGGAAATGACGGCATGAAAGCTTCCGCACAGCTTGTAAACATTGAGGAAAGCGACCACGCAGGGCTTGTCTCGTTTGCAAAAGAAAACCAGGTCGGCCTAACCATTGTCGGCCCTGAGGTTCCTTTAATTGAAGGCCTGGTGGATGAATTCGAAAAAGCGGGTCTGCGCGTGTTCGGCCCGTCAAAAGCCGCGGCGATCATCGAAGGAAGCAAACAGTTCGCTAAGGATTTAATGAAGAAATACGACATTCCGACCGCAGAATACGACACGTTTACATCCTTTGAAGAGGCGAAGGCATATGTGCAGGAAAAAGGTGCTCCGATTGTGATAAAAGCAGATGGACTTGCAGCTGGAAAAGGCGTTACTGTGGCTATGACAGAGGAAGAAGCAATTGCGTGTCTGCATGACTTTCTTGAAGATGAAAAGTTCGGTGATGCGAGCGCGTCCGTTGTCATTGAAGAATATCTTTCTGGTGAAGAATTTTCTCTGATGGCCTTTGTCAAAGGGGAAAAGGTGTATCCAATGGTGATTGCCCAGGATCACAAGCGTGCGTTTGACGGAGACAAAGGCCCGAATACGGGCGGAATGGGCGCTTACTCTCCAGTTCCGCAAATTTCGGAAGAAACGGTCCGCCATGCTGTAGAAACGATCGTTAAGCCGGCCGCAAAAGCAATGGTACAAGAAGGCCGTTCCTTCACTGGCGTTTTGTACGCTGGATTGATGCTTACTGAAAACGGCTCGAAGGTCATTGAATTTAATGCCCGTTTCGGCGATCCGGAAACACAGGTCGTGCTTCCGCGCATGGAATCTGATCTGGTACAGGTGCTTCTTGATCTTTTAGATGATAAGGAAGTTGACTTAAGATGGAAGGATACCGCGGCAGTGAGTGTTGTGCTTGCATCAGAAGGGTATCCGGAAAGCTATGCAAAAGGCACGCCGATCGGCAGCCTTGCAGCAGAAACTGAGCAGGTCGTGGTCTTCCATGCCGGAACGAAAGCAGAAGGTGGAGAGTTCGTTACAAACGGGGGGCGCGTCGCCAATGTGACGGCTTTTGATGAAACGTTTGAAGCGGCTAGAGACCGAGTGTACAAAGCGGTTGATGAAATTTTCAAACCGGGACTCTTTTTCAGAAAAGACATTGGGGCACGCGCTTTAAAGGCTGCCCAAAAATAAGTGAGGAAAACCCGCAGAATAGCTGCGGGTTTTTTGTTATCAAAAAGCGGGATGGCAGCTGGAAGAAGAAAGGACAACGAGCGTGGTTGGTTTTCCATGGGCCATCGAGGCGTCAATAAAATCCTCAAGCGTATGTACCGATTCAGTCACGACCTTTGTCACATAGCTGTACATACCCGTGATGCGGTGGTTTTCTGCTACATCAGGATGCGATGTTGCAAAGGCGGCGTAGTGCTTACAGCTTTTTGGCTCCATGAGAATAAAAGCGGTGACATGCTTGTTTAGTTTTTCATAACAGATATTCGCGCTGTACCCGGTAATCACTCCTTTGTCTTCAAGCTTCCTGACACGCTCCGCCGCGCTTGGCGAACTGAGTCCGACAAGCTTTCCCAGCTCAACCATCGTTAATCTGCCATTTCGCTGCAAATGCGAGAGAATCTGAAGGTCTGTATCGTCCATTTGTCTGGCTCCTTTACATATTTAGGCGAATGAATGAAAATTCCTTTGATCGTAAGGTAATGCTGTTGATTTACCTTCATTGTAGCATATGGATGCCGTCTTATTTTTTCTATAATAAAGCCATCAATGGGAGAGGAGGCATCATGTTGCCAGAATTGCAGCGTTCGATCACTTGGATACAAGGGACGGCGTTAACGATTGGGGCGGTTTTAGGCTGCGGGATATTAATTCTGCCGTCTGTCACCGCGGACACGGCCGGTCCGGCTTCTTTATTTGTCTGGGTATTCATGTCTTTTTTATCTTTTCTTCTTGTCGGCACGCTGGCCCGGCTTGTGAAAATCGCGCCCAGCGCGGGAGGAATCACGGCTTATGTGCAGCTGGCCTTTCAGAAAAAAGCCGGGGCTATTTTGGGCTGGATCATGTTAGGGTCCGTTCCGATCGGCGTTCCCATCATCGCTTTGACTGGCGCGCATTACGTCAGTTACGTCACAGAGGCGGCGGATTGGCAGGTTACATCGATTGCTGGTTGCATGCTGGCTATATCTATTTTGCTTCATATGAGAGGCATTCAACTATCCGCAAACATCAGTACACTCGTTATTTGTGTCATCGTATTTCTGCTTGTCACTTCTATTGCTGTGTCATTGCCACACGTCACGATAGCAGAATTCAAACCGTTTCTTCCGCATGGCTGGTCTGCCGCGGGATCTGTTTCTGTCATGATTTTTTTCTCTTTTGTAGGCTGGGAAATGATTACCCCGTTGGCTGAGGAATTTCATCGCCCTGAAAAAGATGTCCCGCTCAGCTTGTTTTTGGCAGCGTCTTGTGTGGCAGGGCTGTATATCATGCTGTCATTTGTGACGGTGGGGACTCATTCATATGGAGAGAATGGAGAAATTGCATCGCTTGCCATGCTCATCTCAAAAGGAGCAGGGGAAAGCGGTGTATATGTTACGGTATGTTTAGCGCTGTTTATTACATTCGCCACCATCCATGCCAATATTGCTGGTTTTTCAAGAATGGTGTACGCATTGGCGAGAGAGGGGCACATTCCTGTATATTTTGGAAAACTCAGTGCGACAAAACGTACGCCTATTCGCGTTTTGACAGCGATGGCCGCAGTGTTTGGCTTAGTGCTTGCGGCGCATGGCCTGTTTCAAATCGATTTGACGACTCTGTTGAAAGGGCCGAGCGCGGCTTTTATCGCATCTTACATATGTACAATGGCGGCAGCACTGAAACTGCTGGGCAGGAGAGATATAGGCTGGTGGATGGCGCTCGGGGCATTTGTGGCGTGCGCGGTGATTTATTCATTCAGCGGCTGGGCACTGCTTTATCCAGCAGTGCTGGCAGCTGCAGGATATTTCTATATGAAAACAAAGGGAGGGCATAAAAAAAAGCTTGATCACGTTTCGTGATCAAGCTTTTTCATTTATCCGTTATGCTGGCCGTTATTTCCAGAATCGCTGTGTTGAAACATGTAGGTCATAGGGCAGAAGCGCAAGATTCCCGAACCCGCTTTCATGGCCCCCATAAAGATGTAAAAGAGATGCATTCTGCACCAAGGTTTTTTCGTAAACTTTGCACTGGCGGCTGACATAATCGTCAATCCGCAGGCGATTCTGAACACGGCATTGATGAGACTGATGTTTGGCTTCAAGGAAATCCGCTCCTTTTACTTAAAAAAGTTTTTTAATCGAACCTTCAAAAATTTGTAACGTTTTTATCGTGCGTGATGAGGAAGGATGTGATACCATGAGTCTAATACATGTAAAGGAGAGTATGTGAATGTCCGAACGCACCTTTAACTGGAAAAACAAAGACATCAGGGCACAGGTTGATGTTGTAGACTCAAAGCTGCTTCCAACGCTCCTTTTACGGAATGCTCTCGTCTTAAATCCATATGTAAAACAATGGCTGAAAAAAAACATTTGGATTTATCAGGACCGCATTGTTTATGTGGGTCATGAACTTCCGAATAGAGCCGAAGAAATTCATACGATTGATTGTGAAGGAAAATACATTGTGCCAGGTTATATTGAACCGCACGCACATCCTTTTCAAATATATAATCCCCAAACACTGGCGGAATATGTGTCTCAATACGGAACAACGACATTCGTGAATGATAACTTATTTTTGCTTTTGCAAAGCGGAAAAAAGAAAGCGCTTACGATTTTGAATGAACTCAAAAAGCAGCCTGTCCAGTATTTTTGGTGGTCACGCTATGACCTCCAGACCGAGGTTCTGAACGAGGACCACGTCCTTCCATTTGACGTCAGAAAACAGTGGATTGAACATCCGGATGTGATTCAAGGCGGAGAAATGACCGGATGGCCTCGCCTGGTAGATGGTGATGATTTAATGCTCCACTGTATGCAAGCTACAAAGAAACAGAGAAAACGCATTGAAGGGCATTTTCCCGGCGCTTCTGATAAAACGCTTACAAAAATGAAGCTGTTCGGAGCGGATTGTGATCATGAAGCGATGACAGGTGATGAAGTGATGAGAAGGCTGGAACTGGGCTATTATGTTTCCCTTCGGAACTCTTCCATTCGCCCTGATGTAAGAAAAATCTTGCAGGAGCTGCATGAGAAGGGCTTCCGCTATTATGACCACTTCTTTTTCACGACAGATGGCGCAACCCCGAATTTCTATAAAGGCGGCATGACAAACGAGCTGATTCGCATCGCGTTAGAAGAAGGCGTACCTGCAATCGATGCCTACAATATGGCATCATTTAATATCGCAAAGTATTACCAAATGGATGATTATTTAGGAGTTGTCGGACCGGGCAGACTGGCATCGCTGAACATATTGGAAGATCCGTTAAATCCGAATCCCGTGACTGTTCTGTCAAAAGGGACCATTCTGCGTGAAGACGGCTGTGATTTGAAGGCGTTTACAAAGACGGACTGGCACAAAGGCGGTCTTGTCCCGCTTGAGCTTTCATATGATATGACGATGGATGACTTGCAGTTTTCTATGCCGATGGGCGTGAAAATGCGGAATGCGGTCATTATGGAGCCGTATATGATTGAGATCGACAATTCGATGGAACAGCTCTCGTTTGACCATGATGAAAGTTATTTGACGATGCTCGACAGACACGGGAAATGGCGCGTCAATACGATGATAAAAGGGTTTGCCTCAAGCGTGCAGGGATTTGTAAGCTCCTTTACGACGACGGGCGACATTGTCGCGATTGGAAAAAATAAAGCGGATATGCTGCTCGCTTTTGCCCGCATGAAAGAAATCGGAGGAGGAATTGTTTTAGCGGAGAACGGAAACATTCTGCATGAAATCCCGCTTGCGCTGTGCGGCTGCGCCTCTTCGGAAGCGTATGAAGACGTGCTTGAGAAGGAACAAAAGCTGAGAGATCTTTTGACTGAAAGAGGCTATGAGTTTTGCGATCCTATCTATACGCTGCTCTTTTTACAAAGTACGCACCTTCCGTATATACGCATTACGCCAAGAGGAATCTTCGACGTCATGAAAAAAACTGTACTCTTTCCATCGATAATGCGTTAAAATATAAAAGAGCAGGGAGCCGACATATGAAAAAATGGATGACAGTTTGCGCGCTGTGTTTCGTGTTTTTTCTGCTGGTATCCTGCCAGCAGAAGGATGCTGTCCCGGATACTGCAAAGAAGCTGAAAGCTCCTTTAACGGGGCTAAAGAGTGAACAGAAGGTGACTGAACGCCGGCCTGTTGCTGTTGTGGTGAACAATCACCCGAAGGCGAGGCCGCAGTCGGGTCTGTCTAAAGCAGACATTGTCATAGAAGCGCTAGCCGAAGGGCAAATCACAAGATTTCTGGCCATTTTCCAAAGCCAGATGCCTGAAACTGTCGGACCTGTGCGGAGCGCGCGGGAATATTTCGTCACTCTCAGCAATGGCTTTGACAGCATATTTGTCCATCACGGCTGGAGTCCCGGCGCCAAAGAGCAGCTGGAATCCGGAGCTGCCGATTATATGAACGGATTGGATTTTGACGGAAGCTTATTTTGGAGAGCTGATTTCAGCAAACCGCCCCACAATTCCTATACGTCTTATGATTACATAAAAAAGGCGGCGGAACAAAAGGGTTATAAGCTGAAGCAGGAAACAAATCCGCTGCTGTTTCAAACATCAGATGCAAAACCTGCAAATGAATCTTACAATGTTCGGGTAGATTATGGAACAAATAACGTTACAAATCTTGTCGAATACAACTATGATAAAAAAGCTGAATTTTATACAAGAAGCTCTGATGGTGTCATAACGACAGACCGGGAAACCGGAAAGCCGGTTGCAATGCAAAATATTTTCATTGTTGAAGCCAGCCATCATATTATTGATCAAGATGGAAGGCGGGACATCGACTTGGAATCAGGAGGAAAAGGTCTGTTGTTTCAGCACGGAAACGTCATTGAAACAGACTGGAAACAAGTGAATGGCAGAATTGTGCCGGTAAAAGACGGCAAGTGGCTTCCGTTTGTGCCAGGAAAGACTTGGATCAATATCGTACCTGATCTTGATGCGGCTTCCATTAGTAAAGGAGAAGGTGTGTAACGATGCAAATCGATAAATTACGCGGCAAAGAGCTGGACCAGTTATTTAACTCGATCTTATCGCTGAAAGACCTGGAGGAATGTTACCGATTCTTCGATGATCTATGCACAATTAACGAAATTCAATCGCTGGCTCAGCGCCTTGAAGTGGCGCGCATGCTTCGCGAAGGAAACACGTATCATAAGATTGAAACAGAAACAGGCGCTTCCACGGCTACGATTTCCCGTGTGAAACGCTGCTTAAATTACGGAAATGACGCTTATGAAATGGCGCTTGACCGTGTGAAAGAGACGGAAACTGAGTCTTCTTCAAAATAACATAGAACCGCCCTGCCGTTCGGCAAGGGCGGTTTCTTTATGAAACAAATTGATGGATCAGGTTGTCGATATCGATGAGACTGCCATCCTCTTTGCGATAGACAACATGCTCCTTGGAAAAGTGAATCGGCGAATTGATCCCTGCTGCGGCTGCAAGGTTAAACAGCCCCTCCCGCAGGGAAATGACGTAGTTGCAGACACGGTGCTGTTTTTCCTCAACGCTCAGCGCTTTTTGCAGCTTCGGATCTGTCGTCGCCACACCTGCCGGACAGGTGTTGGTGTGGCAGACGAGAGCGCGGATGCAGCCAACGGAAAACATCATGCCGCGTGCGATGTTGACAAAGTCAGCGCCGAGGGCTAAGGCGACCGCGATTTTATCAGGAGTCAGGAGCTTTCCGGAAGCAAAGATTTTCAGCTGGCTGCGCAAGCCGTACTGTTTAAGAAGCGTGTCAACAATAGGCAGCGCTGTCATAATCGGAAGGCCGACTGTATCCGCGAGCTCGTAAAAGGAAGCTCCGGTACCGCCTTCACTTCCGTCGATCGTGATAAAATCCGGATGCTTTCCGCTTTTCTGCATATAAGAGAAAAGCTCATGTAATTCTTCAGGATGCCCAGCGACCAGTTTGATGCCGACTGGCTTTTGTCCGACATCTCTAAGTTTTTCAATAAAGTCGAGCATTTCAGGAGGGTTTGAGAATTCATAAAAGCGGTTCGGGCTGTCAATCGACTTTCCAGGTTCGACATTCCGAATGTCTGCCACTTCCTCTGATACTTTGGCGCCGTCCACATGGCCGCCCCGGGTTTTCGCTCCTTGTGCCAGCTTTAGCTCAAACGCTTTAATCTGGTCAATCCTGCTTTTTCTTTTAAATTCCTCCCACGAAAATTCCCCGTTTCTTTTGCGCACGCCGAATAGGCCCGGTCCGATTTGGCAAATGATATCGGCGCCGCCCTTTAAGTGATACTCAGACAATCCTCCTTCACCTGTATTCATCCAGGTTCCGCCTGCCTGGTGGAGCCCTTTTGAGAGCGCCGTAACAGCCCGTTCTCCAAGAGAGCCGTAGCTCATGGCAGACTGGCCGACTAAGCCCTTCATATAAAATGGCTTCTCGCATGTATGCTCGCCAATCACCTGTACATCATCAGGATGGAGAAAATACGGGTCTGCCTTGATATGTTCGGCATGCTCCTTGCGTTTGAATAGATTGTCAGCATCCATTTTATAGATTTGGGTTTCAATTTTTGGCGTTTGATTGACGTGCATTTCTTCCCTTTGTTTTGGAAACATAGCGTTACGGATATAATAGCCAGGTTTATCAAAATCTCTTACAGATCCAAAGCCCATCATTCTGCTTTTGTATTTGCCGGAGATGACGGTTTGCTCATATTCCTTTCGTGAAAAAGGCTGCTCCTCATTGTCATTGCTGTATAAATACTGTCTGAGCTCCGGCCCGATTTTTTCAAGGATATACCGAAACCTTCCGATGACGGGATAGTTGCGAAGAATTGAGTGCTCCTGCTGTTTTTCATCCTTTATGTAGATCCAGGCAAACAAGACGATCGGGATAGCGATGATCCCTATGATAAATGCGATGAGTGCTATTATGATGGTTTCCATCTCTCAGCCTCCCTTTTTATGTAACCATTTCCACAGTTGAACACTTTCCAAACAATAGCAGAAGGAATCTGGTGAAAAATGTGTGCTCCTGCCGATACAGGACTCACCATGCAGGTACTGCCATAAGCTCTTTTTTTATGAAAATAGAATCAAAACACCTTTTTCAGTGAATAACGAGATTAACGGCTTTTTCCGTTTTTCCGCGCTATGTGAATTTGTTATAATGTTTAAATGGTAACAAACGAATGGAGGAACGTATGACGTGTACGATGTAACAGAGTGGAAGCATGTCTTTAAACTCGATCCAAATAAAGATTTGCCTGACGAACAGCTGGAGATTCTTTGCGAATCAGGAACGGATGCGGTCATTATCGGAGGCAGTGATGGTGTGACAGAGGATAATGTCCTGCGGATGATGTCTAAGGTAAGACGGTTTTTGGTGCCGTGTGTCCTAGAGGTGTCAGCGATTGAAGCGATCGTTCCCGGCTTTGACTTATATTTTATTCCGAGTGTATTAAACAGCAAAAACGCGGATTGGATTGTCGGAATGCACCAGAAAGCCATGAAGGAATACGGAGAACTGATGTCTATGGAAGAAATCGTGGCGGAGGGCTACTGCATCGCAAATCCAGATTGCAAAGCCGCGGCACTGACTGAAGCGGACGCCGATCTGAATATGGATGATATTGTCGCCTATGCGCGTGTGTCGGAGCTGCTGCAACTGCCGATTTTTTATTTAGAATACAGCGGCGTGCTTGGAGACATAGAAGCTGTCAAGAAAACGAAGGCTGTATTGGAAACGTCCACCTTGTTTTACGGCGGCGGCATCAAGGATGCGGAAACGGCCAAGCAGTACGGAGAGCATGCGGACGTGATCGTTGTAGGCAATGCTGTGTATGAAGATTTTGACAGGGCTTTGAAAACAGTAGCGGCTGTGAAAGGCGAGTAGTAAATTGTACGGATTTGGTTTATGATAGAACATATGTTTTGTATAGGCGGGTGAACAAATTTTGAATTATATTAGCAATCAATTACTAAGCGGTTTAAACCCCGTTCAGCAGGAAGCAGTCAAAACAACGGACGGGCCTCTTTTGCTGATGGCGGGAGCGGGAAGCGGAAAGACGCGTGTCCTGACACACAGAATTGCTTATTTAATGGCAGAAAAGCATGTGGCGCCGTGGAACATTCTGGCGATCACATTTACAAATAAAGCGGCACGCGAAATGAAAGAACGTGTAGAAAGCATCCTCGGACCCGGCGCGGACGATATCTGGATTTCCACATTCCACAGCATGTGCGTGCGGATCTTGCGCAGAGATATCGACCGGATTGGGATCAACCGAAATTTCTCCATCCTTGATACGGCTGACCAGCTTTCAGTGATCAAGGGGATTTTGAAGGAGCGCAATCTTGATCCGAAGAAGTTTGACCCGAGAAGCATCCTCGGTACGATCAGCAGTGCGAAAAACGAATTGACCGAACCGGAGGAATTCTCTAAAGTTGCTGGCGGCTACTACGATCAGGTGGTCAGCGATGTATATGCTGATTATCAGAAGAAGCTATTGAAAAACCAGTCGCTCGATTTTGACGATTTGATTATGACGACGATTAAACTGTTTGACCGAGTGCCTGAAGTGCTTGAATTTTATCAGCGCAAATTCCAGTACATCCATGTTGATGAGTATCAGGATACGAACAGGGCGCAATACATGCTCGTTAAGCAGCTTGCCGAGCGTTTCCAGAACCTTTGCGTTGTCGGGGATTCTGATCAGTCAATCTACAGATGGCGCGGCGCGGATATCACCAACATCCTTTCATTTGAAAAAGATTATCCGAATGCAAGCGTGATTTTGCTAGAACAAAACTATCGTTCAACGAAACGGATTTTGCGCGCGGCAAACGAGGTCATTAAAAACAACTCTAACCGTAAACCGAAAAATTTGTGGACGGAAAACGATGAAGGCATCAAAATTTCCTATTATCGCGGTGATAATGAATTCGGTGAAGGGCAGTTTGTGGCCGGTAAAATTCATCAGCTTCACAGCTCAGGCAAGCGGAAGCTGTCTGATATCGCCATATTATACCGGACAAACGCGCAGTCCCGTGTGATTGAGGAAACGCTTCTCAAAGCGGGCTTGAACTATAACATTGTCGGCGGCACAAAGTTCTATGACAGAAAAGAAATTAAAGACATTCTTGCGTACCTGCGCCTTGTATCCAATCCGGATGACGATATCAGTTTCACGCGCATTGTCAATGTGCCGAAGCGCGGAGTCGGCGCGACATCACTTGAAAAAATCGCTTCGTATGCGGCCATAAACGGCTTGTCATTTTTCCAAGCGATTCAGCAGGTTGATTTTATCGGCGTCAGTGCCAAAGCGGCAAACGCGCTTGACAGCTTTAGACAGATGATTGAAAACCTGACCAATATGCAGGATTACTTATCCATTACAGAGCTGACAGAAGAAATTCTTGATAAGACGGAATACAGAGAAATGCTGAAGGCTGAGAAATCGATCGAAGCCCAAAGCCGTTTAGAAAATATCGACGAGTTCCTGTCTGTTACGAAAAACTTTGAACAGAAAAGTGAAGACAAGACACTCGTTGCGTTCCTGACAGACTTGGCATTGATCGCAGATATTGATCAGCTCGATCAGAAGGAGGAAGAGTCAGGCGGCAAGGATGCGATCACCCTGATGACACTGCACGCCGCGAAAGGACTGGAGTTCCCGGTTGTTTTCTTGATGGGGCTTGAAGAAGGCGTCTTCCCGCATAGCCGTTCACTCATGGAGGAAGCGGAAATGGAAGAAGAACGCCGCCTTGCGTACGTTGGGATTACAAGGGCGGAACAGGAGCTTTATCTGACCAATGCTAAAATGCGCACCTTGTTTGGCCGGACAAATATGAACCCGGAATCTCGCTTCATTGCTGAAATACCGGATGATTTATTGGAAAACCTAAATGAGAAAAAAGAAACAAGAGCGACGTCTGCGAGAAAAATGCAGCCGAGACGCGGCCCTGTTTCACGCCCGGTATCCTACGCCAGCAAAACAGGAGGCGACACCTTGAACTGGGCAGTCGGAGATAAGGCGGGCCATAAAAAATGGGGAACAGGAACTGTCGTCAGCGTAAAAGGCGAAGGAGAAGGGACGGAGCTCGATATTGCCTTCCCGAGCCCTGTCGGCGTGAAACGCCTGTTAGCAGCATTTGCTCCTATTGAAAAGCAGTAATTGAAGAGGAAAGGAAGAAGCAGATGGACAAAGAAACAGCGAAGCAGCGGGCAGAAGAACTGCGCCGCACCATCAACAAGTATAGCTATGAATATTACACCTTAGATGAACCGAGCGTCCCAGATGCCGAATACGACAGATTGATGCAGGAGCTGATTGCGATCGAGGATGAGCACCCAGACCTCAGAACGCCTGACTCTCCTACGCAGCGCGTCGGCGGAGCCGTGCTTGAAGCGTTTCAGAAAGTCACCCACGGCACACCGATGCTCAGTCTGGGCAATGCCTTTAATGCTGATGATCTTCGTGATTTCGACCGCCGTGTGCGCCAAGCCGTCGGCGACGATGTGGAGTATAATGTGGAGCTGAAAATAGACGGTCTTGCTGTTTCTCTCCGTTATGAAGACGGCTATTTTGTCAGAGGGGCCACAAGAGGTGACGGGACGACGGGAGAGGATATCACGGAGAATCTGAAGACGATTCGCAATATCCCCCTTAAAATGAACCGTGAGCTGTCAATCGAAGTGCGCGGCGAGGCGTATATGCCGAAGCGTTCGTTTGAAGCACTCAATGAGGAACGGATTAAAAATGAGGAAGAACCGTTCGCCAATCCGCGAAATGCCGCGGCGGGATCACTTAGGCAGCTCGATCCGAAAATTGCAGCGAAACGAAACCTCGATATCTTCGTCTACAGTATAGCGGAGCTTGACGAGATGGGTGTGGAGACGCAAAGCCAAGGGCTTGATTTTCTCGACGAACTCGGATTTAAAACGAATCAGGAACGAAAAAAATGCGGCGACATAGAAGAAGTCATTACGCTGATCGATGAGCTTCAGGCGAAGCGCGCTGACCTGCCGTATGAAATAGACGGCATTGTCATTAAAGTCGATTCTCTCGATCAACAGGAGGAGCTCGGTTTTACGGCGAAAAGCCCGCGCTGGGCCATCGCGTATAAGTTTCCTGCTGAAGAGGTCGTGACGAAGCTTCTCGATATCGAATTAAATGTCGGCAGAACGGGTGTGATCACGCCGACTGCGATTCTTGAGCCGGTAAAAGTTGCCGGCACAACGGTCTCAAGAGCATCCCTTCATAACGAAGATTTAATTAAAGAGAAGGACATTCGGATTTTGGATAAGGTTGTCGTCAAAAAAGCGGGCGATATCATCCCGGAAGTTGTGAATGTCCTCGTTGACCAGCGCACAGGAGAAGAAAAGGAATTCAGCATGCCGACGGAATGTCCTGAATGCGGCAGTGAACTCGTCCGGATCGAAGGAGAAGTGGCGCTTCGCTGCATTAACCCTGAATGTCCGGCGCAAATCCGGGAAGGGCTTATCCATTTCGTTTCCCGCAATGCCATGAACATTGATGGGCTCGGCGAACGAGTGATCACACAGCTGTTTGAGGAAAACCTTGTCCGCAATGTGGCAGATTTATATAAGCTGACGAAGGAACGAGTCATCCAGCTCGAGCGCATGGGCGAAAAGTCCACTGAAAACCTGATCAGCTCCATCCAAAAATCAAAAGAAAATTCGTTAGAGCGCCTGCTGTTTGGGCTTGGCATCCGTTTTATCGGATCAAAGGCCGCAAAGACGCTTGCCATGCATTTTGAAAGCTTGGAGAACCTGAAAAAAGCCTCTAAAGAGGAACTTCTCGCGGTAGATGAAATCGGTGAAAAAATGGCTGATGCTGTGATCACCTATTTTCATAAAGAAGAAATGCTTGAACTCTTGAATGAACTTCAGGAGCTGGGCGTAAACACGCTCTACAAAGGTCCGAAAAAAGTAAAAGCAGAGGACAGCGACTCTTACTTTGCTGGTAAAACAATTGTTCTGACAGGAAAGCTGGAAGAGCTGTCAAGAAACGAAGCCAAAGCGCAAATCGAAGCGCTGGGCGGAAAGCTGACTGGAAGCGTCAGCAAAAACACAGACTTAGTCATCGCCGGAGAAGCGGCGGGAAGCAAGCTGACAAAAGCACAAGAGCTGAACATTGAAGTGTGGAATGAAGAACAGTTAATGGGAGAGCTAAAGAAATAAGAGGAGTGTTTTCTATTGAAAAAGACGTTGGCATTGGCGGCAACGGCGGCAGTATTAATGCTGTCTGCCTGCTCGTCAGGTTTCGGGGGGGAGAAGGAGGAAGAGATTACGCAAAAGACGGCGAAATCGTCAGAAAAAGCGATTGTCCCGAAATATAATATCTCTGACTCCTATTACAAAATGGTGCTGCCGTTTAAGGCAGGCAAAGCGCGCGGCTTAACAACGGAACAGCTGAATACAAGGCTGGACATTGACGAATTTGAAACAGGGCTGATGCGCCTTGCCCAAGATTCTTTCTCAACTGACGATTATCTGTTCCAAGAAGGACAATATTTAGATGAGGATACAGTATTAAGCTGGCTGGCACGGAAAAAAACGGGCTCTGATTTGAAAAAAGCCGAAAAAGAAGATAAGAACTTCAAAAATGAAGGCTTGAACCCGGCGCTCCCGAGTTCTGGTTCAACAGAAGAAAAGAACGAAAGCAGCCCGATTTATTTAGCATCCATGCTTGAGCACGATTATTTAGTCAGAAAAGACAAGAATTCTATCCAGCTTGGCGGCGTCATGATCGGACTGGCGTTAAACTCCGTGTATTACTATCGTGAAAAAACTGGCGACCCGCAAAAAGAAGTGGAGATTAAGGACAGCACGCTCCGCCAGCAGGGAGAAAAAATTGCACAGGAGGTTATTAACCGCCTCCGTAAAAAAGATAACTTGAAGAATGTGCCGATTACTGTCGCACTCTACAAGCAGGCGTCAAAAACATCGATTGTGCCGGGGAACTTCATCGCCAAAACAGAGGTCAAAGCAGGCTCTACTGATATCTCAAATTGGGATGATATTAATGAAAAATATGTATTCTATCCGGCGGATACAACCACAGCAGAAAAGTACCCGGATGACACCGAGGTCTTTAAGCGGTTCAAAAATTCAATTGAAGAATATTTCCCGAACTATACAGGCGTTGTCGGTACAGCGCTGTATGATAATGATGAAATGAAGAAAATGAAGATTGACATACCAATGCAATTCTACGGAAAAAGTGAAGTTGTCGCGTTTACCCAGTTTTTAACGGGTGAAGTGATGGACTACTACTCTAAAGGCTCAGTTGATGTCGAAGTCAATATCACGTCCTCAGACGGACAGGAAGCGGTTATTATCCGCAATGCCGGAGATAAAGAGCCGACTGTTCACATTTATGACTGATAGAAGACCCTTGTGCCATATTGGCACAAGGGTTTTTATGTTACAATTAACAGGAAAAGGGAAAATATTTTCGCTTCTGCCGAAACACAAATCAAGGGGAGGTATGTTGATGCTGGAAATCGTGTGAAAACAATCATTATCAAATCTATAGCAATGAAAGGATGTTAGACGTGCATAAAGATATCAAAAAAATATTTCATGAAGAGCAGGTTTTGGCAGAAGCTGCAGCGAGATACGGTTTCTCAAAAGATCAGGTGCGTTTTCTGGCTGATGCGGAAAACTATGTATATGAATGTATGAAAGACAATCAACCTTATATTTTAAAGATTACCCATACGATCCGCAGATCTTCTGAGTATATAATGGGAGAGATGGAATGGCTCCGTCACCTTGCAATAGGGGGAATTTCAGTAGCCAAACCGCTCCCGTCACTGAACGGAAAAGACGTAGAAGCAGTGCCGGACGGAAACGGCGGGTCATTTTTATTGAGAGTGTATGAGAAAGCGCCGGGACAAAAAGTGGATGAATCGGACTGGAATGAAACGCTATTTTATGAGCTTGGCAGATACACAGGCAGCATGCACAGCCTGACAAAAAGCTACAAATTGAGCAATCCCGCTTTCAAAAGACAGGAATGGGATGAAGAAGAGCAATTAAAGCTGAGAAAATATGTGCCTGAAGATCAGATAAAGGTGTTTCAGCAAGCCGATTATTTGATGAATGAACTGCGGAGGCTCCCGAAAAGCCAGGACAGCTACGGCTTGGTGCATGCGGATCTGCACCATGGCAATTTTAACTGGGATCATGGCAAAATCACGGCATTTGATTTTGATGATATCGGCTACAACTGGTTTGTTAACGATATTAGCATTCTTCTCTACAATGTCCTGTGGTATCCTGTTGTGCCATATGATGATAAAGCTGCGTTTACAGAAGAATTTATGACGCATTTTATGAAAGGGTACTGGGAGGAAAATGAGCTTGACCCTGCATGGCTGATGATAATACCTGATTTCCTCCGCCTTCGCCATATGCTGATTTACGGATTGCTGCACCAGATGTTTGACCTTAACACAATAGGAGAAGAGGAAAAAGAAATGCTGGCCGGTTTCAGAAACGATATAGAGAATGGCACGCCGATTACAGCATTTGATTTTTCAGCATTGGTGTAGAGAAAAAGCCAATGGGATTCCAGTCCCATTGGCTTTTATAATGTATCACACTTCACGCCAACTACGCCTTCAATGGCTTTAATGTCATAGTAGACGTCGGTCGTGTATCTGTTTTTATGGACGCGGACCTTCACTTCCATAATTGGAAAATCCTTTTCGCCTAGGTCGTCGATCCGAACGGAGTGTGCTTTGATATCTCTTCTTTTCATTTCTTTTAAAATCTCTGTCATTTTGTCTTTATCAGAAAGCGACATTCTGATGCGGATGTCTTTTTCCTGCAGGCGGTCGGGGCCGATTTTTCTGACCACCCATGGGAGAAATTCCACGCTGATCAGGATGAACAGAAGACTGGCAAACGCTTCTTTATAAAAACCGGCTCCCGTAGCCAGCCCGAGCCCCGCTGCCCCCCAGATCATGGCCGATGTCGTCAGGCCGGAAATGACATCATTGCTTTTTCGCAGGATGACACCGGCGCCGATAAACCCGACGCCGGAGATGATTTGTGCCGGCAGACGAAGCGGATCCATCATGATGCGGTAGTATTTAGGGAAATGATATGCCGCATTAATACTGACGATCGTCAGCATGCATGAGCTGACTGCGATGACAATACAGGTTTTTAATCCGAGCGGCTTATTTTTTAATTCGCGTTCAAGCCCGATGACCATGCCAATCAATGTGGCAATGCCCAATTTCAATAAAATATCAGGATCAATATACCAGCTCAACAGCAACTTCCCCCTTCTCTATGGTGTTTTTAAATAAATATGATTTTCTCACAGTATTTATAGCAAAACAAGAGCACAAAAGCCACCAAGCTGCGCTTGATGGCTTATTGCTTACTTTTTGCGTTTTAACAGCTTTTCCATGACACCGAATAATCGGTAAGAGGCTTTTGCAGGACGTTTTGTGATCATGCTGACAATGATGCCGGCAATCATACTGAAAATAAACCCAGGGATGATTTCGTACACACCGGTTGATTTTGCCAGGCCGGTTGTAATCCAGATCAACACGGTCGCAGCCCCGACAATCATGGCAGCAAGCGCGCCCCATTCGTTCATCCGCTTCCAATACAGACTGAGCAGAATCGCAGGCCCGAAAGCTGAACCGAAGCCGGCCCAAGCGTATCCGACCAAATCAAGAATGGTGCTGTTCGGATTCAATGATAAGAGTACCGCGATAACGGCAATGACTAAGACGGACAAACGCCCGATCATGACCAATTCTTTATCAGAAGCTTTTCGTCTGAAAAATGACCGGTATAAATCCTCTGTTACAGCACTTGCTGTGACCAAGAGCTGTGAGGAAATCGAACTCATGATGGCAGCCAAAATAGCTGACAATAAGAACCCTGTAATTAATGGGTGGAACAAGATTTTAGAGAAGATAATGAAAATCATCTCCGGATCTTTTACAGCAACTCCGAATTTATGGGCGTATGCAACACCGATTAAACCCGTCAGCACGGAACCTAGAACTGTAATGATCATCCAGCTCATGCCGATTCGGCGTGCAGGCTTCAAATCTTTAATGTTTTTAATCGCCATAAATCGGACGATGATATGAGGCTGGCCGTAGTAGCCCAAGCCCCAGGCTAAATAGGAAATAATGCTAATGACGCTCGCGCCTTTAAAAATATCCAATAAGTGTGGGTTAACAGCGCCGATTTCATGGAGAGTCGGAGCAACGCCGCCCACATGGGTAAAAGCAACGATCGGCACAAGCACTAGTGCTGCAAACATGATCGCACCCTGCACGAAGTCAGTCAGACTGACAGCAAGGAAACCGCCAAACAGTGTGTATAATACTACAACTGCGGTGGTCAGAAACAAGCCTAATTTGTAATCCGCACCAAAAGCAGATTCAAACAGCCGTCCGCCGGAAACCATACCGGAAGAGGTATATAATGTGAAAAAGATCATGATGATCAATGCAGATACGATTTTCAGCAGTGATGAAGAATGCTGGAATCGTTTATCAAAGAAATCAGGAATCGTAATCGCATCATCCGCCGCTTCTGTATAAGCACGCAGCCTTGGAGCCAGCAGCAAGTAATTTGAGTACGCCCCGATTGTAAGACCTAAAGCAAGCCATAAGGTGGACAGCCCTGTCGCAAACATCGCGCCGGGAACACCCATCAGCATCCATCCGCTCATATCGGCCGCGCCGGCAGACAAAGCAGTAACGAATGGTCCGAGGCCTCTTCCTCCAAGCATGTAATCATTGATGTCAGTGGTTTTCTTGAATGCATACCAGCCGATTAACAGCATGGCAATAAAGTAAATTCCTAAAGATATAATAATTTCAATACTCACGTTTTACCCTCTCTTCATTTCTAATAATGTTGCATCACCTCTCAAATTGATGGTGCCAGTTAAGCAGCCTGGCGTAAGTGCAAAACAAAAGAAATTCTTTTGCGGGTGCACTTGGTAACTTAACCTAACAAAGTATTCCCGGCCATTCAAGCGATGAAACATTGATCATAAGCTGGAAATACCGTTGCAAACCTAGAAGGGAATAAAGAATAAAACGCTTTCAAAAAATAATTAAAGTAAAAATATTCAGAAAAATATTTCGTTTCTCCTTCGCCTCATTTTAGTATAAAATATAAAGGGTATTGTTTCGAAAACACAGGCCTGTCTCAAGGCGTTTTGTTGCTTTAAAGGGCTTGTTTTTGATATGATCAGTATTATATGACTTAACGGAGAAATATGTGGAGGTGGATCATATGTCACGAATTTCAATAGAAGAAGTAAAGCACGTTGCGCACCTTGCAAGACTTGCAATTACTGAAGAAGAAGCAAAAATGTTCACTGAACAGCTCGACAGTATCATTTCATTTGCCGAGGAGCTTAATGAGGTTAACACAGACAATGTGGAGCCTACAACTCACGTGCTGAAAATGAAAAATGTCATGAGAGAAGATGAAGCGGGTAAAGGTCTTCCGGTTGAGGATGTCATGAAAAATGCGCCTGACCATAAAGACGGCTATATTCGTGTGCCATCAATTCTGGACTAAAGGAGGGACACAAGAATGTCATTATTTGATCATAAAATCACAGAATTAAAACAGCTCATACATAAAAAAGAAATTAAGATTTCTGATCTGGTTGATGAATCTTATAAACGCATCCAAGCGGTTGATGATAAGGTACAAGCCTTTTTGGCATTAGATGAAGAAAGAGCGCGCGCATACGCGAAGGAGCTTGATGAGGCGGTTGACGGCCGTTCTGAGCACGGTCTTCTTTTCGGTATGCCGATCGGCGTAAAAGATAATATCGTAACAAAAGGGCTGCGCACAACATGCTCCAGCAAAATTCTCGAAAACTTTGATCCGATCTATGATGCTACTGTCGTTCAGCGCCTTCAAGACGCTGAAGCGGTCACAATCGGAAAACTGAACATGGACGAATTCGCCATGGGATCATCTACAGAAAACTCAGCTTACAAGCTGACGAAAAACCCTTGGAACCTGGATACAGTTCCCGGCGGTTCAAGCGGCGGATCTGCAGCTGCGGTTGCTGCGGGAGAAGTTCCGTTTTCTCTTGGATCTGACACAGGCGGCTCCATCCGTCAGCCGGCATCTTTCTGCGGCGTTGTCGGATTAAAACCTACATACGGACGTGTATCTCGTTACGGTCTGGTCGCATTTGCGTCTTCATTAGACCAAATCGGGCCGATTACACGTACGGTTGAGGATAACGCGTTTTTACTTCAAGCGATTTCCGGCGTAGACAAAATGGACTCCACGAGTGCAAATGTGGACGTGCCTGATTTTCTTTCTTCATTAACTGGCGACATCAAAGGACTGAAAATCGCCGTTCCGAAAGAATACCTTGGTGAAGGTGTCGGCAAAGAAGCGAGAGAATCTGTCTTGGCAGCGCTGAAAGTCCTTGAAGGCCTCGGCGCTACATGGGAAGAAGTGTCTCTTCCGCACAGTAAATACGCGCTTGCGACATATTACCTGCTGTCATCTTCTGAAGCGTCAGCGAACCTTGCACGCTTTGACGGCATCCGCTACGGCTACCGCACAGACAATGCTGATAACCTGATCGACCTTTACAAGCAAACGCGCGCTGAAGGTTTCGGAAATGAAGTCAAACGCCGCATCATGCTCGGAACGTTTGCTTTAAGCTCAGGCTACTACGATGCGTACTACAAAAAAGCGCAAAAAGTGCGTACGTTGATTAAGAAGGATTTCGAGGACGTATTTGAAAAATATGATGTTATTGTTGGACCGACTACACCGACACCTGCGTTTAAAATCGGTGAAAACACGAAGGATCCGCTCACAATGTACGCAAACGATATCTTAACGATTCCGGTCAACCTTGCCGGCGTACCGGGAATCAGCGTGCCATGCGGATTAGCAGACGGTCTTCCGCTCGGCCTGCAAATCATCGGAAAGCACTTTGACGAAAGCACTGTATACCGCGTTGCTCATGCATTTGAACAAGCGACAGACCATCATAAAGCAAAACCTGAACTGTAAGGGGTGAAAAGAATTGAACTTTGAAACGGTAATCGGACTTGAAGTCCACGTTGAGTTAAAAACAAAATCAAAAATTTTCTCAAGCTCTCCTACGCCATTCGGCGCGGAGGCGAATACGCAGACAAGCGTTATTGACCTCGGATATCCGGGCGTCCTGCCTGTTCTGAACAGAGAAGCCGTTGAATTCGCAATGAAAGCCGCTATGGCGCTCAACTGTGAGATCGCAACGGATACGAAGTTTGACCGCAAAAACTATTTCTATCCTGACAACCCGAAAGCGTATCAGATTTCTCAATTTGATAAGCCAATCGGCGAAAACGGCTGGATCGAAATTGAAGTCGGCGGCAAAACAAAACGCATCGGCATCACGCGCCTTCATCTTGAAGAGGATGCCGGAAAACTGACGCATACGGGCGACGGCTATTCTCTTGTTGACTTCAACCGTCAAGGAACGCCGCTTGTTGAGATCGTATCAGAGCCGGACATCCGCACGCCGGAAGAAGCGTACGCGTATCTTGAAAAGCTGAAATCCATCATCCAGTATACAGGCGTTTCTGACTGTAAAATGGAAGAAGGCTCACTTCGCTGTGACGCCAATATCTCTCTTCGTCCGATCGGCCAAGAGGAATTCGGCACAAAAACAGAATTGAAAAACTTGAACTCCTTTGCGTTTGTTCAAAAAGGCCTTGAGCATGAAGAAAAACGCCAGGAGCAGGTTCTTCTTTCCGGCGGCGTCATCCAGCAGGAAACTCGCCGTTATGATGAAGCAACGAAGAAAACCATTCTTATGCGTGTCAAAGAGGGATCTGACGACTACCGTTACTTCCCAGAGCCGGATCTAGTCGAGCTCTACATTGATGATGAATGGAAGGAACGCGTAAAAGCAAGCATTCCTGAGCTTCCGGATGAGCGCCGCAAGCGTTATATCGAAGAGCTTGGCTTGCCTGCATATGACGCGATGGTTCTGACGCTGACAAAAGAAATGGCTGATTTCTTCGAAGAAACCGTTCAAAAAGGCGCTGAAGCTAAACAAGCGTCTAACTGGCTGATGGGTGAAGTATCAGCTTACCTAAACGCAGAACAAAAAGAGCTTGCCGACGTTGCCCTGACACCTGAAGGCCTTGCCGGTATGATCAAATTGATTGAAAAAGGAACCATTTCTTCTAAGATCGCAAAGAAAGTGTTTAAAGAATTGATTGAAAAAGGCGGCGACGCTGAGAAGATTGTGAAAGAGAAAGGCCTTGTTCAGATTTCTGACGAAGGCGTGCTTCTGAAGCTTGTCACTGAGGCGCTTGACAACAATCCTCAATCGATCGAAGACTTTAAAAACGGAAAAGACCGCGCGATCGGCTTCCTAGTCGGACAGATTATGAAAGCGTCCAAAGGACAAGCCAACCCGCCGATGGTCAACAAAATTCTGCTTGAAGAAATTAAAAAACGCTAATAAAAAAGCAGCCCTTAGAGGCTGCTTTTTTTATGGTCAAATTGAGATAAAGACAGAGATGAGGGCCCGAAGCCTTTCAACTTCTTTGTCGTTGGTTCCGGTCAAATTGGACAGCATGCCTTTAATAATCGGTTTGCGCGGTTTATCCTGAGTCAATTCTTCCTCGATAACATCAAGTGACACGGTGATATCCTCGGGCAGCGTGCTGTTTTCTTTCACTTTCTGAATGTCCTCAAGCAGCTGGTCTTTCCCCGCAGGCATCGGGTTGAAAATGTCTTCTGACACAATCGGATTGAGTGCAGAACGGCTCAGCCCCTGTACAAGATCATCCAGTCTCTCAATAATAAAGGCTGAGATTTCTTCTGCATCGATATTAAGCTCACCGTTAAATACCATCACGTTCATATAAGAATGCACAATGCCTCTTGCCATGATGGACAGATCTGCGACATACCGCTTGATTCCTTCGCCATAGGATACCAGCAAGGCGTTCCGGTACAGCTTATCCGTCTCCATGGTTACTTTGTAAAAGTATTGCTTGATTTCTTGATTTTCCGGAATGATATTTTCGGTAAGCAAAAGTACGATAAAATCTTTATGATCACGAAAATCCTCAAATTGAGCGCCAATTTGTTTTTTCAAAACTTCTTTAGGCGGCTTTCCGGCAAGATCTTCTTCTATATTTTTCATTTTGTTCATAGACATACCGATATAATATTCACAGGCAGATAACAGCAGCGCTTCTTTCGATTTGAAGTGCAAATAAAAAGCGCCCTTCGAAATGCCGCATTCACTGGCGATTTCTTGGATCGTCGTAGCTGCGAATCCTTTTTTCGCAAATAAACGAATGCTGGTTTTTATGATTCTCTCTTTTTTTTCATTCATGACGTGCTTCCCCTTAATCCTTGAAAAATTTAGTAAAATTTTCTGGTATATGAGTTGACGTTGTTGCGTTATAACGTTTAGTATTATATAGAATGACCAGTCAGTCAATAAAAAATGTAATGGAGGATATGATGAATCACGTTATTAATTTCGTTCTGAAAAACAAATTCGCCGTATGGCTGATGACGATTATTGTAACGGCAGCCGGCTTGTATGCGGGTATGAATATGAAGCAAGAGTCTATTCCTGACGTGAACATGCCTTACTTGACGATCAGCACGACATATCCGGGTGCGACACCAAGCCAAGTGGCTGATGAAGTGACCAAACCGGTTGAACAAGCCGTGCAGAACTTGGACGGTGTCAGTGTTGTGACGTCGACGTCCTATGAAAACGCATCGTCGGTCATGATTGAATATGATTATGAGAAAGATATGGACAAAGCGAAAACAGAAGCAGCTGAAGCGTTAGAAAACGTCAACCTGCCTGATGACGCGAAGGATCCGGAGATTTCACGCTACAGCTTGAATTCATTCCCGATTCTGACGCTGAGCGTGTCCAGTGATAAAGATAATCTACAAGAGCTGACGAAACAAGTGGAGGACAGCCTCGTTTCTAAGCTTGAAGGCATAGAAGGCGTTGCGTCCGTCCAAGTATCAGGCCAGCAGGTGGAAGAGGTTGAATTCTCTTTCAAAGAAGACAAACTGAAGGAATACGGCCTTGATGAAGATACAGTCAAGCAAGTGATTCAAGGTTCAGATGTGACAACTCCGCTTGGATTGTACACATTCGGAAATGAAGAAAAATCTGTCGTCGTCAGCGGCGATATTGAAACAATTAAAGATTTGAAGAATATGAGAATCCCGACGGCATCTGCTTCAAGTGCAGGCAGCAGCGCAGCATCTCAAGCGGGTGCGCAGAGTGCTCAAGCAGCCCAAAGCGCACAAGCGGCAGCACAGGCGCAGCAAAGCGCAAGCACAGCAGTGCCGACGGTCAAGCTTTCTGACATTGCCACAATTAAAGATGTGAAAAAAGCTGAATCTGTTTCACGCACAAATGGCAAAGACAGCATCGGCATCAATATCGTCAAAGCAAACGATGCGAATACGGTAGAGGTTGCCGACAATGTCAAAGCTGAGCTGAAGAAGTTCAAAGAAGACCATAAAGGCTTCAATTACAGCGCAACTCTCGACATGGCGGAGCCGATCACACAGTCAGTTGACACGATGTTAAGCAAAGCCATCTTCGGTGCTATTTTTGCGATTGTGATTATTCTCTTATTCTTAAGAGATATCAAATCAACATTAATTTCGGTCGTTTCAATTCCATTATCATTGCTGATCGCACTCCTTGTGCTGCAGCAGCTTGATATCACATTGAATATTATGACGCTCGGCGCAATGACCGTTGCCATCGGACGTGTCGTCGATGACTCCATCGTTGTCATCGAGAACATTTATCGCCGCATGAGACTCAAAGACGAGCCGCTCCGCGGAAAAGCCTTGGTTCGTGAAGCGACGAAGGAAATGTTTAAACCGATCATGTCATCGACGATCGTGACAATCGCGGTATTCCTGCCGCTCGCACTTGTAGGCGGACAAATCGGTGAATTGTTTATTCCATTTGCCTTAACGATTGTTTTTGCGCTTGCCGCATCCCTGGTGATTTCAATCACGCTTGTGCCAATGCTCGCACACAGCCTGTTCAAAAAATCATTAACCGGTGCGCCGATTAAAGCGAAAGAACACAAACCAGGCAGACTTGCAAACATCTATAAAAAAGTATTGAACTGGGCGCTGAGCCACAAATGGATCACGTCTATCATCGCTGTTCTGATGCTCCTTGGAAGCTTGTTCCTCGTACCGTTAATCGGTGCCAGCTACCTGCCGTCCGAGGAAGAAAAAACGATGCAGCTCACATACAGCCCAGAACCGGGTGAAACGAAAAAAGAAGCCGAAAATGAAGCTGAAAAAGCGGAAAAAATCCTGCTTGACCGCAAGCATGTCGATACGGTTCAGTATTCATTAGGCTCTGGCAGCCCGCTTGCCGGAGGAGATTCTAACGGCGCGTTATTCTATATCAAATATGAAAGCGACACACCTGACTTTGATAAAGAAAAAGATAACGTTCTGAAGGAAATCCAAAAGCAATCTGACCGCGGAGAATGGAAGTCACAGGACTTCAGCTCTTCAGGCAATAACAACGAATTAACATACTATGTGTATGGCGATTCTGAAAACGATATTAAAGACACGGTCAAAGATATTGAAAAAATCATGAAGGATGAAAAGGATCTGAAAAACGTAAACTCAGGCCTTTCCAGCACATATGATGAGTACACATTTGTCGCTGACCAAGAAAAACTAAGCAAACTCGGTTTAACTGCGTCTCAAATTTCTCAGGCCTTAATGTCACAAACATCACAAGAACCGCTCACAACTGTGAAAAAAGACGGCAAAGAGCTTGATGTGAACATTAAGACAGAAAAAGACGAGTATAAGAGTGTGAAAGATTTAGAGAATAAAAAGATCACTTCCGCGACTGGCCAGGAAGTCAAAATCGGCGATGTGGCAAAAGTGAAGGAAGGATCAACATCAGATACCGTGTCAAAACGTGACGGAAAAGTCTATGCGGATGTCACAGGTGAGGTTACATCTGACAACGTCACAGCCGTATCAGCTGCTATCCAGAAGAAAATCGATAAGCTTGACCATCCTGATAACGTATCGATTGACACAGGCGGCGTATCAGCGGATATCGCTGATTCCTTCACGAAGCTCGGTTTAGCGATGCTGGCAGCAATAGCGATCGTTTACCTTGTGCTCGTGATTACCTTCGGCGGAGCACTAGCGCCATTTGCGATTCTGTTCTCATTGCCGTTCACAGTCATCGGTGCCCTGGTCGGACTTTACGTATCAGGTGAAACGATCAGTCTGAACGCCATGATCGGTATGCTCATGCTGATCGGTATCGTTGTCACGAATGCCATTGTCTTAATTGACCGCGTGATTCATAAGGAAGCGGAAGGCCTGTCTACGAGAGAAGCGCTCCTGGAAGCCGGCTCTACACGACTCCGTCCGATCCTGATGACAGCCATTGCGACAATCGGCGCCTTGATTCCATTAGCCCTCGGCTTCGAAGGCGGAAGCCAGGTCATTTCAAAAGGACTCGGCGTCACGGTTATCGGCGGTTTAATCAGTTCAACGCTTCTGACACTCTTGATCGTGCCAATCGTATATGAAGTATTGGCGAAGTTCCGCAAGAAAAAACCTGGAACAGAAGAAGAGTAAAAAAACTAAAAGCCTCAGCTCTGCTGAGGCTTTTGTGCGTTTTCACCTGTAAGATTATGTACATTTTGTTGCGATTTTTTTAACTCATAGTATAATTAAAGGTTGTTAGTGTAAAAATGGATCGGATACTCTTAAGTAGGATGATGAGATAATGAAACGTGCACGCATAATATACAATCCGACTTCAGGACGGGAGATCTTTAAAAAGCATCTTGCCCAGGTCCTGCAAAAATTTGAACAAGCCGGCTATGAAACCTCCACCCATGCGACGACATGCGCAGGAGACGCTACACACGCTGCCAAGGAAGCGGCATTGCGTGAGTTTGACCTGATCATTGCGGCAGGCGGAGACGGAACGATTAATGAGGTCGTCAACGGGCTTGCGCCTTTAGACAACCGTCCGACACTCGGTGTCATTCCAGTCGGCACAACAAACGACTTCGCCAGAGCGCTCGGCATTCCGCGAGAGGATATTTTAAAAGCGGCAGATACGGTCATTAACGGCGTCGCCCACCCGATTGATATCGGACAGGTCAACGGCCAGTATTTTATCAATATCGCCGGAGGAGGCCGTCTGACAGAGCTGACGTACGACGTGCCAAGCAAACTCAAAACAATGCTAGGCCAGCTTGCTTATTATTTAAAAGGAATGGAAATGCTGCCTTCACTTCGTCCGACAGAAGTCGAGATTGAATATGACGGCAAGCTGTTTCAGGGTGAAATCATGCTGTTTTTGGTCACGCTGACAAACTCCGTCGGCGGGTTCGAAAAACTCGCGCCGGATTCCAGCCTGAATGACGGCATGTTTGATTTGATGATACTAAAGAAAGCAAACCTTGCTGAATTTATCAGGGTCGCTACGATGGCGCTTCGCGGCGAACACATCAACGACCAGCACATTATTTATACAAAAGCGAACCGCGTGAAAGTCAATGTATCAGAAAAGATGCAGCTGAACCTGGACGGCGAGTACGGCGGCATGCTGCCGGGCGAATTCGTGAATCTGTATCGGCACATTCACGTCGTCATGCCGAAGGAGAAAGCGGAACAGCTGGATGACTAAAAACTTGGCTTTGTAAGCCAAGCTCAGAATGTTGACAAAATCCTAAAACAGTTTTCGTTTTAGGATTTTGTCATCTTTTCAGCGTGATTGAAAACCTTTGAAGTCTAGGAAGGGCGAGCATCGGAGCGTACTTCCGCAGGATGCGGTGACAGCGGCGTTTGAGCAGGACGCTCTAGTTTTTAGCCGCTGGTCTTTTTACGTGAGCACCGAAGCACAGGACTGACAACGAATGCGAAGGTTTGCCTACACGCTGAAACTTGGCTTGAATAGGCCAAGTTTTTCTTTCGCTTAAAACAAGAGGTGAACATACATGAAAATGAAACCCCCAGTAGAAAAAAACGAATACTATGACGTGACATTTGAGGATTTGACCCACGAAGGAGCGGGTGTCGCAAAGGTCCAAGGATTCCCGATCTTTGTGCCGAACGCCCTGCCGGAGGAAAAAGCCCAAATCAAAGTCACACGTGTCAAAAAAGGGTTCGCCTTCGGCCGTCTGATTGAGCTGAAGGAAGAAAGCCCGCATAGAACGGACGCCCCATGCCCGATTTACAAGCAATGCGGAGGCTGTCAGCTTCAGCACATGACCTACGAAGGCCAGCTCTTGTTTAAACAGAAACAAGTCAAAGACGTCTTAGAACGCATCGGCAAGCTGGACCTTTCAAACGTCACCGTGCACCCGACACTCGGCATGGAAGACCCGTGGAACTACAGAAACAAAGCACAGGTGCCGGTAGGAGAACGGGAAGGCGGACTCGTCGCGGGATTCTATCAGCAAAGAAGCCATGACATCATCGACATGAGCGCCTGCCTGATCCAGCAATCCAAAAACGACGAAGCCGTTCAAGCTGTCAAAGACATTTGCGCAAACTACGGTGTCAAAGCCTACAACGAAGAACGCCACAAAGGCTGGCTCCGCCACATCATGGTCAGATACGGCGTCGTTACGGGTGAAATGATGATTGTCTTCATCACAAAAACAAATGACTTCCCGCACAAAGCGAAGATTATCGAAGACATCACAGCAGCGTTCCCGCACGTCAAATCCATCGTGCAAAACATCAACCCAAACAAAACAAACGTCATCTTTGGGAACGAAACAAACGTCATCTGGGGCGAAGAATACATCTACGACCTCATTGGAGACGTCAAATTCGCCATCTCCGCCAGATCGTTCTATCAGGTCAATCCGGAGCAAACCAAAGTGCTCTACGACAAAGCGCTTGAGTACGCTGAGCTTCAAGGGGAAGAAACCGTCATCGACGCCTACTGCGGCATCGGAACGATTTCTTTATTTCTGGCAAAGCAAGCGAAAAAAGTGTACGGCGTAGAAATTGTACCGGAGGCAATTGAGGATGCCAAACGAAACGCCGAGCTCAACGGCATCACAAACGCTGAGTTCGCGGTCGGGGAAGCGGAAACTGTGATTCCAAAGTGGTATGAAGAAGGCATCACGGCCGATACGCTAGTCGTAGACCCGCCAAGAAAAGGCTGCGACGAAGCCCTCCTGCGGACAATTGTGGAGATGAAACCGAAGCGGGTAGTGTATGTGTCCTGTAATCCTGGCACGCTTGCGAGAGACCTGCGGGTGCTTGAGGATGGCGGGTATGCGACGCGCGAAGTGCAGCCTGTGGATATGTTTCCGCATACGAATCATGTGGAGTGTGTGGCTGTGCTTGAGAGAAAAGATATATAAGAAATTTTTAAAAAAACTAAAGCCTCCCAACATCAGGAGAGGCTTTTTATATGATTACGTCGTCTTTAGGTATCTCATTTATATATAGAGGTGTTTGAAATAGTGGCTAAAGTTTTAGATGATTCAAATTTAACCATACTAGAAAAAATGATTAAAGTAATAACAGAATATCATAAAGCTAAAAGGGAAATGTTTAAAGACCATCCTTTAGGGACACTTGTTCGTCATAAGATAAAGGAGTCTCTTTTTAAAGACGCTGAATTGGATCGAAAAATTTATCATATAGTAGGTTCGGTAGGACAAGGTAGATGGGCTGAGGTTCCATGGATCTCTGTCTTTATTAAGAACTTAACGATTTCAGCGACAAGAGGGTACTATATTGTATACTTGTTTAATGCAGATGGCAGCGGTTTTTACATTAGTTTGAATCAAGGTTGGACATATTTTAAAGATAAATATGGAACAAAGCTGGGGAAGGAAAAAATAAAAAAAACAGCTTCTATAATTAGAGGGAAATTAAATACTATACCTAAAAACATGAATCTATTAAATATTGATTTAAAAGGCAAGGGTGATCTTGCTAGAGGGTATGAACTTGGACATATATGTGGACGATACTATGATGTGAACAATATACCTAGTAAGGAAACATTGATAACCGATTTACAAAATTTGTTAATTGTATACAAAGAAATAGAAGTGTTGATTGGAAAGAGATCGATAGAACAGTTTAATGATTTCATTTTATTACAGGAAGACGGATTGTATACGGAAGATACGAATAATGAAGAAGAATATCAGCTAGCAGTTCAGCATTTTATTATATCTGAGAGTGTAAAAAAGACATATGAAGTAAATCAAAAAAAAGTACGTCCAGAACCAATTTATAATAAAGGTGGACAAAAGCAATGGACAAGGAATGCAAGCCTAGCCTCAATAGCAATGATGCTTTCAAATTACACTTGCGAAATTGACGACTCCCATAAAACATTTATCTCTAAATCTACCAATAAGCCTTTTGTTGAGTGTCATCATCTTGTGCCTATAGCTAAGCAAGATGAATTCCAATATGACTTAGATCAACTAGAGAACATGGTAAGTTTATGTCCACTTTGTCATCGTCTTATACATTTAGGTAGAGATGAAGATAAAGAAACACTTTTAAAGAAATTGTTTGACCAGCGAAAGGATCAATTGAAACGTATAGGTATAGAAATAACCTTTTCAGATCTTAAAGAGATCTATGGTTGTCAAATAAAAAGTTAGTGAAATTATTTACATTGTTTTCTAGAGGTATTAATCCTTTAATTATTGATTATAGCAGGTCTATTACTGCAATCAATAGTTTTAAGGGTATTATTGACTCTCGGTAATACGATAGTGAGAACTGTTCATTTAGAAAAAGGCGGAGGAGTTATCAGATGTCCGTTCTTAAACTTTTCACCATCTTTTTAGAAGCTTTTATGTTTGGATAGGATTCATGTAGTCGTTTGCTGATGCTAGATATGCTCTTGTCAGATTCATATCTTTTGAATATGTTTTTCACTATAGGGGTTGGATCTTTTTATTAATTGTTTTTATTGCTGTAATTGTTAATAGAGCTGTATTAAATCATATCTAACCCTCAAAGTGAACGCCTTCTATTAAAACTATAAGCCCTCGATTAAGAGGGCTTACTAGTAGGTTGCTTTATAAACCACAATAAATAGAAATTCAATCAAATATTATTATGATATCCTCCCACAGATTGCACAAGTCCTGCAACAGCTTTTATTCTAGCCTCAACTGTGCCTGTTATGTTAACTTTGATTTCATCGTCTATCTTTTCAATCTCTATGTTTCCGCTGAAATTTCTGCTTAGTGACTTAATGCTAATTTCCTTTATTTCAAATAAGTCAATTTCAATAACGGTGGTGTTATAATTTAAAAGGCTCCATTTTTTTGGCGGATTATCAGCGTGTGATGGCATATCAAATTTAATGCTAACCTTGTCGCCTTCTTGAAGAATATTAATCTCTGCAATTCTAACATTTTTTAATTCAGGTACCTTGTTGTATAAATTACAAATCGCTATGTTTTTGTCTAAAGCTTCATGCCACATATTAACACCTCATATCTATTTATTAAATTCGTAATGATCTTTTGTACCATCAATACTTCCAGTTCGGGGGTTATCGCTTGGTCTTACGTTAAAATGGGGTCCTTGTCCACCTTTTTCATGGCCAGCACTGTGATCTTGGATAATAATTGTTTCACCTTTATTGTTTTTAAAGTAATATTCTCGCGTGTATATAACATTACCTTGTTTATCTTTTATCACATGTCCACCTTCATGGGCTGCAGTTCGCATTGGTTCTGTTTTTACATCAAATGGTTGCTGAACAACAGGAATTCCCGCATCTCTTTTAGCTTCTTTAAAAGCACCTCTGCGTGCATTTGTAACGACTTTTAGATTGGTGCTAACACTTGTATTTTTTCCGTTATTGGACTGATATAGTACACTATTTTTCTCGGTTATATCTTTCAGAGGTTTTGTATCTAATGTATTATGAATATCTTGAATTCGATTTAGATCGCCCGAAAAAGCAAATTGAACTGATCCGTTATGAAATGAGTCACTAATCATTCTAGATGTAGTAACAAGTGCTTCATTTCCTTTTGTAATGGTTTTTTTTGCTGTAAATGTTCCTAGCTTTCCAACTTTATCTATCCCTTTAGTTCCAATAAGTGCTGTTACAACAGTGGCCAGGGAATAGGTGATCCAACGTGATCTTGACTCTGCGTCTCCGTTTACCATATCACGCTTCCATGAATCGGATAACGCTGCCCATATATTAACTCCCGTAAATGTAACTGTTGCAAGTTGTTGGGTGGGAGAGGAGTTTAAAAATTTGTACACACTGTTAATTGTCTCTGGTGCATTTAAAATCATATCCTTCACACCAAGAGCAGTGTCTTTGCCAAAGTCGTATAATCCCTCACCAATTCCTTTTAAAATTTTAGCATCCTGTTTAGCCGTTTCTAATTGTATCACATACTGTTGTTGATAAGATTCAAGGTTCTCATACCCAATCTTCTTCGCAATTTCTAAATATTCATCAGGGTCAGATACACCATCCGCAAGCTTTTTCTTCAATTTTTCAATCTCGCGTTCCTTCGCTTCCTCTTTCTTAATCTTCAAGTAAGCCTCAGTCCGCTTTTCAATGTCGCCTTTTTTCTTGTGTATGTCACTCTCACGGTACGCCTTGGCGTTGTAGTGGATGGGTGTGGCGTTTTTGCCTTTGCCTGTTGCTTCTTGGAGCTTTTGGAAGTCGGATTTGATGAATTGTTCGTTTGGTTCTGACAGGGCGTATTCTGTTTTCAGGTCTTCGTCCAAGGCGTCCAATTTATCCAGTGTTTTTTTGCGTTTGTCGTTGGCATCGGCCAACTCGTCTTTGAAGGTTTCTGTTGAAAACAGGTCGAGCGGGAGGATGTAGTCGATATCGTTCAGGATGTCTTTCATCGCTTTTTTCTGTTCGGACATGATGGATTTTGATTTTTTATGGGCATTTGCCAGTTCGTGCTCCAGGAAGGATTCTTCGATGTATGCGTCTGAGAGGCCTTTGTCCTCGGCGGCTCCGGCGATGCTGTTGAAAAATGCGATTTTCATATCAATGTAGTCGATCCATTGGTCGGTGACGCCGACGTGGTCGTGGTAGAAGGCTTTGATGTTGCTGGCGCCTTTTCCTGAGAATTCGCTGTCACTGAGATCAGCGACGCTTTTTAACGCTTTTCTCAAGTTCACCATTTGCGTTCTTAGTTCTTTGTACTCTTTTGCACGGTCTGTCGCTTCCGAAAGCAGTGTTTTCGCTTCAAATACTTTCATGACCATTTCCCTTCTTTTGTTCGCTCAATATCAAAATTTTACCACGGGTCGGGATAAGGTGGGGGTGAGAACGTGTTTTGGTGGAAAAATGAGTCATTTGGCATGTGTCTTTATTCGTGGAGGGATTGGCGGAAACATGGTCGAAATGATATTGATTGCTACACATTTTTTGGAAGTTTGTATTCTATATTGTTTTTTAAGGAGCATGTTGATGACGAAAAAACGGATTACATTTGGTTTATTAGTTTTAATGGTATGTGTCATCCTGTTTGTTCTGTATGTTCAGTTACGCAATAAAGACAGTATTCCTGTCCAATCTTCCGCCATCCACCCCGAAGAAGACCGCATCTTTTTTATCTACTCCAATCCTTTCATAAAAGAAAGCGTGCTGGTTTCAACCTCTACAGGCGAACGGTTTAACAGGCGTACGTTTAAGGTGGCGGATGTGCCTTATATTCAAACGAAATCTTATGCATCAACAGAACTTGTATTATTGGCGGAACACGAGCCTTTTTACTACACGCTGGAGAAGGATGCGATCAAAGAGCATCCGCTTTCAGATCCATTTGCGTTTTGGTATGAGGAGAAGGATGTCTCTGTTAAGGCCTATAATGTTGATACGACGGGAAATGAGATCCACATAAACGACAGAAAAAAGAAAAAGGAATATAGCCTTACCTTGCCTTCGCTTGTCACGATGGGGGCCAGTGATGAGAACTATATTTATATCATTCAAAGCATGGCTATTTGCGTGATTGACAGAAAAACAGAGGAAATGATTGAGACCCTGAGTTTAGCTTCGTACGCTGATCAATTCGCAGACTCGGAGGAATTTATTGTCGCGAGCTCGGAGCATGAATTGACTGTGATTGAAAAAGGGACATGGAAAACGACATATATTCCGTATCCTGAAGATCTTGAATATGCAGATACTGTGTATTATGACAAAGAAAGCGGCAGTTTTTACGTGGCGTACGAGGACAAAGAGGGTGAGGCGAACTTGCTGGAGTATGGGAAGGGATTTTCTTTTCATACATATAGTTTGAATTTCCCTTATATGGAGGCGAAGTTTAAGGGGAATTTATTGTATATAGTCGCCCAGGAAGAGCATAAAAAGGGCATCGGCGGCTATGTGGGTGTGTTTGATATCCATTCTAAGAAGATGCTTTATCAGTTTGATTTGCCTGAGGAACAGGTGAAGGTTCAGGATTTTGTAGTGGTTGATTAGACTTCATAGCTGTAATCTTGAATCAACTCATATGTAACGAGGTGAGTAAATTAATCAAATGTCCTTTTGCTTAATAATAGAATTTATTAAAACTTCAGATTGAAAGCATTTACTAGGAATATAATTTGAAAATATATTTTAATTCTAGTTTTTATGGTTTATAATGTATGTAAGTCCTGTATTTTACAATTTTAATTGATGGAGGTATTTGATAATGAAAAGAGTAAACCACTTGATGACACTAGTTCTTGCAGGTGTAATGGCATTTGGACTAGTATTCATTGGATCAGGTCAATCGGCTAAGGCTGTTAGTAAAACTACGAGTTTTACTTTTCATGCAACTGTAGAATCAAAATCTTATATTCACACATCAGAAAACTATAAGAATGTTTATACTACAGTTGAAATGGGGAGAACAGGAACTTGGGAAAGTGCTGCTTATTGCAAATTATATTTGCAACGTTATACAAATGGTTCTTGGAAAACAATTGATACAGCTTCTGGAAATGCATCATACGGTAAAAAACTAAATGTTACATTCACAAATATTGCAAAAAAATCTGCATCGACTAGAGTGAAACTAAAACTTTATAATAATTGGGATCATTCAGACTATATGCAAACAGTATATTCTAGTAAATGGACTAGATGAAGAAAAAGCTCTCCTTTTTAAGAAGGAGAGCTTTTTTGTTATATTATGATTCCTTAGTTACCATTTTGATTTTGATTCTCTGCTAAGGTTTATTTAAATATATTGTTCTATAGTCTAGGTATCTGATTTTAGATTTGCAAACCTACAAAAACTATGAAATAAGAAAGCTACCATGAGAGAGCAGAAGGGTGAGAGAGACAATGAGTTATAAATTAGGTGCGATGCTTTTATTGATACTATTCCTATTATCGGCGTGTTCTAATAGCGGATCTTCTGATAAGGATCAAGAAAAGCAAGCCGTGAAGAAGGCGAGCGTTGCGAAGCTGACGGAGCAGGAAGTAAAATCAGCTTTGAAAAACGATATTGATTCGATCTTTAATGCATTTGATAAAGCGGGAAAAGAAAACGGCTGGAGCACGGCAAACAAGGCGGATTTCAACAAGCTACGGCCTAGTGTGCTGCCTTATGCAACAGAAACGTTTGCAGATCAGACCTTAAAGGATTTGGCCGGAGAGTACTTTTGCGAGTGTGATGCTCCTTTTCACCCCGGCACTGATTTCGATGTGCGTTTTACTTATGAACAGGACAAGAATAAGATAGAGGCTTCATCAATAGACCCGGCAACAGAGTTAAACAATATGGGCACGTTATGGACGTTTGAATTGGTGAAGGAAGATGGCGATTGGAAGATCAACAAATGGGACAGTAAGTCGCTTCAAGGGGATGATATCAAGCTGACAAAAGAAGAAGCGAAAACGATTCTGTCTAGAAACGGTGAAACGGCGGAATTTGTGAAGTCCTATGAATCGAAGGCTGCCGGCGGAACAGCTTATCTTTTCAATGTGAAAAGTTCAAATGGGGAAAGACAGGCGGCGATCAGCTCAAAGGATACCAGTCTGGTAAGTGATAATGAAAACGAGACTGAGGCCCCAGAGCAAGAGACAGCTCAGAAGACTGCGGAAACCGCATCGCCCGATACAGCGGATACACAGAGCAGTGAGCAGACAATGGGAAGCACAAAAGCAGATTATGCTGCCAAATTGTCAGCGACAGAACAGAAAGAGAAGCACAATGACTATCAAAGTGATTATCAGATGATTGAGGATTACGGTTACAATTATCAAATGTGGGACGGATTGCTGAACGAGATATACGGCGTGCTGCAAAAGCAGCTTTCTGCCCCAGACATGACGGCATTAAAAGTGAAACAGCGCCAATGGATAAAGGATAGGGATGCTGCGGCCCAGAAGCGATATGATGAGGAGGGCGGCGGTTCATTATCCCGAGTCGTCCAAACGGAAGAGCTTGCCAAACAGACGAAAGAGCGCTGTTACGAGCTGGTGAATACGTATATGAAATAAGATTGACATGGAACCCTTGCATAAAGGGTCTTTTTTGCGGAGAAAAACAAATTGACAGGATGAAAAAGCAATTTCTTCCTTCTGTATTGTTTTCAAAATTTGGGATTGATAGAATATGACATATCTCATAGAGAAGGAGGGAAGCCGTTGAGTCAAGCCATACCGTCTTCGCGTGTAGGTGTTAAGATTAATGAATGGTATAAAATGATTCGCCAGTTCAGTGTTCCGGATGCTGAGATTCTGAAAGCGGAGGTGGAGCAGGACATTCAGCAAATGGAAGAAGACCAGGATTTGCTGATCTATTATTCTCTGATGTGTTTTCGGCACCAGCTGATGCTTGATTATTTGGAGCCGGGACAAACATACGGGAATCGCCCTACAGTGACAGAGCTTCTTGAAACGATTGAGACTCCTCAGAAAAAACTCACAGGCCTTTTGAAATACTACTCTTTGTTTTTCCGTGGCATGTATGAATTTGACCAAAAAGAATATGTGGAAGCGATCGGATATTATCGCGAGGCGGAGAAAGAACTGCCGTTTGTGTCAGATGATATTGAGAAAGCCGAATTCCATTTTAAAGTGGCAGAAGCGTATTATCACATGAAGCAAACCCATGTGTCGATGCATCATATTCTTCAAGCCTTGGACATTTATCAAAACCATCCTCTATACAGCATTAGAACGATACAAAGCTTGTTTGTGATCGCCGGCAACTATGATGATTTCAAACATTATGATAAAGCGCTCCCGCATTTAGAGGCGGCGCTGGAATTGGCAATGGACATTCAAAATGACAGGTTTATCGCCATTTCTCTATTGAACATTGCAAACAGCTATGACAGATCAGGAGACGATCAGATGGCTGTAGAACATTTCCAAAAAGCTGCGAAAGTAAGCAGAGAGAAAGTGCCTGATCTGCTTCCGAAAGTCTTGTTTGGATTAAGCTGGACATTATGTAAAGCGGGCCAAACACAGAAGGCGTTTCAGTTCATAGAGGAAGGATTAGACCATATCACAGCACGTTCTCACAAATTTTATAAAGAATTGTTTCTGTTCTTGCAGGCCGTGTACAAGGAGACTGTTGATGAACGAAAAATTCATGATCTTTTAAGCTATTTCGAAAAAAAGAACCTGCACGCTTACATTGAAGCATGTGCCCGGAGTGCTGCCGCTGTTTTTGAAAGCAGCTGTCACTTTGAACAAGCCGCTGCGTTTTATCGGAAAGTGCTGAAAGCCCAAGAAGATATTCTAAAAGGAGAGTGTTTATATGCCTATTAAGAAAAAAGTGATGATGTGCCTGGCTGTTACTCTATTATTGGGAAGCATGTCGTTTCCAACCCTGACAAACTCCGGCGGATTTAAGGAATCAACAGATCGAAATACGACGTATATCGATCATTCCCCTTACAAACTCAGTGATCAGAAGAAAGCCCTTAGCTAGGGCTTTTTCTTGCTTTACGGAAGACGTTCCATTTTCCACATCGCGGCATTCCTTCTATTTCTAACGCAAGACACTCGAAACAACCAAACCATTTGAGGTATAATGGATAAAGTGAATAACAGTATTTAGATTGATATATATGAAAGAGAGTGGAACATCATGGGCCGTAAGTGGAACAATATTAAAGAGAAGAAGGCGTCTAAGGACGCAAATACGAGTCGGATTTATGCGAAGTTTGGCCGTGAGATTTATGTGGCGGCGAAACAGGGCGAGCCTGATCCGGAATCCAACCAGGCACTGAAGGTTGTGCTTGAGCGTGCGAAGACTTACAGCGTGCCGAAAAACATCATTGAACGTGCGATCGAGAAGGCGAAGGGCGGAGCGGAAGAGAATTACGATGAGCTTCGTTATGAGGGCTTCGGGCCGAACGGATCAATGATTATCGTTGATGCGCTGACGAATAATGTAAACCGTACGGCGCCGGAAGTGCGTGCGGCGTTCGGGAAAAACGGCGGAAACATGGGTGTGAGCGGATCTGTTGCTTACATGTTTGACGCGACGGCTGTAATCGGTGTGGAAGGCAAAACGGCTGACGAAGCACTTGAAATCCTGATGGAAGCGGATGTTGATGTACGTGACATTTTAGAAGAGGATGACAGCGCGATCGTGTATGCCGAGCCTGATCAATTCCATGCGGTGCAAGAGGCGTTTAAAAACGCGGGTGTCGAGGAATTTACAGTAGCGGAGCTGACAATGCTTGCGCAAAGTGAAGTAACGCTTCCGGATGATGCAAAGGAACAGTTTGAAAAATTGATTGATGCATTAGAAGATTTGGAAGATGTTCAGCAGGTATATCATAACGTTGATTTAGGTGAGTAAGGAGTGAGCAGGCTGTTATGGCCTGCTTTTTTTGTCCCGGAAATTGTTTTAGCTGTATGTAGGCGGCCGCCTATACGATCTGTAATATATTCTCATACTCTGGACTGTAACCTATGTGAAGGAGAGAGTGAATATGACTGATACAAGACATATGTATGGCGGACCTGGTTTTGGTCATTATCAGGGCTTTGGTATTGGCCACCCGGGCTATGGCATGCAAAGCACAGGCTATCCGGGCTATGGCATGTATGGAGGCCACCCGGGCTATGGCATGCAAGGCTACCCAGATCACGGCATACATGGAGGAGTCGGCGGCTATCCGGGATATGGTGGGTACGGCGGTTACCCAAGCGGCGGCTATGGAGGCTCTCCGGGAGCTGGAAGCTATCCAAGCATGCACCATGAAAATGATGGACATCATCACTATTATCACCATCATCATGATGGAAAAGATAACCTTCATCACCATCATCACCATGTTGGAAAGGATAATCACCACCACCATCATGATGGTCATTATGGCCACCATCACCACCATATGGGCCACTGGGGAAAAGACGGTTATAAATAAAGAAGATGATGGTATAAAGAGGACACTCTTGCAGATCAAGAGTGTTTTTTTAGCTTTTTTCTTGACTGTTCAGTCTGGAAACTGGTAACATTTATTTCAGGAGGTGATCATTTTTTGGGGAGGAATAAAGAATTTGATACGGCGCTTGTTCTTCACAGGGCGATAGAGGTCTTCGGAGAGTATGGCTACGAAGGAACGTCTCTTCAGGATCTGCTCTCTCATTTAGGCATTGCGCGCCAGAGCTTGTATGATACGTATGGCACGAAGCGTGATTTGTTTTTGTCCGCGGTGAAATCGTATCTTGAAGGGAAAAACGCTGCCGTTATGGAAAGGCTTGAAGCGCCAGGATCTGTAAAGGAAGCCATTCGTGATATTTTTCAAGAAGGTGTCAATGCCCTGAGGGACCCGGAACGGGCGAAGGCGTGTTACATTATGAACAGCGCGATTGAACAGATTCCTCATGACCCTGAGCTTGCCCGGTATTTTGAAAGACAATCCAAGCAGCTTGAGAACGCTTTTTATCAGGCGCTTTTAAGAGCGAAGGATCAAGGAGAATTGAATGGAGAAGAGACTGATATATCTGCGCTTGCCCGGTACCTGAATCAAAGCAGGCTGTCATTGACCTTTATTGCGAAAGTGACGGCAGATATGGATCGGCTTCAGGACCATGTTGACGTGAGTTTATCAGTGCTTGATTAACATGTGGTAAAGAATTCTTTGCCCATGTATGTACTTTTTGGACTGAACAGTCTAGAAATAAAAATGAGGTGATGATGAATGTTGATGAATGAATTTGAAAAAGCATGTGAAACATTGAGAAAGTTTATGGCTTATATGCTTGAGAAGGACATGAAGAGCTGGACGGAGCTTTGGGATGAGAATGCTGTATTTGAGTTCCCTTATGCGCCGGAGGGATCACCAAAAAGAATAGAAGGAAAAGCGGCCATTTACGATTATATTAAGGATTATCCTAAGCAGATCCATCTTTCTTCATTTACGGCTCCGACAGTGTACCGTTCAGCAGACTCGAATACGATGATTGCGGAGTTTCAATGTGACGGCCATGTGATTGAGACTGGACTGCCTTATCGCCAAAGTTATATCAGTGTCATCGAAATGAGAGACGGCCGCATTGTGCGTTATAGGGATTATTGGAATCCGCTTGTTGTAAAAGAGGCCTTTGGAGGATCATTTTTGCAAACAGAGGAGAGTGGGAAATGATGAAACAGAATCCGATTTTAATCACGGGCGGGACTGGCACAGTCGGCAGCCGAATCGCCAGCCGTTTAATAGAGCTGGGGCACAGGGTGCGTATTGCGAGCCGGAAAAAGGGCGCGCTTGCTGATGCTGAGTATGTGTATTTTGATTGGAAGGACGCCTCCAGTTTTACGCCTGCTCTGGAACAAGTAAAACAGATCTATCTTGTTGCTCCGGTCGGTGTATTTGATCCGGCTCCCTATGTGCTCCCCTTTTTAAAGGAGGCAAAGCGTCTCGGTGCAAAGCGTGTAGTGATGCAAAGTGCGTCTGTTGTCCCTGAGAATGGTCCCGTGTTTGGCGCGCTTCACCAGGCAGTGCGCGAGTTTCCAGAATGGACGGTGCTGCGGCCCTCATACTTTATGCAAAATTTCATCAATGTCCAGCATCGCATGTCTATTCAAACGGAGGGCCGCATCACAACGGCTTCGGGTGAAGGAAAACTTGGGTTTATTGACGCTGATGACATCGCAGAAACAGCCGTCAGGGCTTTGATTGATGATGTTCCTCATCAAACACATCATATTCTGACAGGTCCCGAGGCGCTGAGCTATGCCGAAGCGGCGGAGATCATTGGAGCTGCGGCGGGACGCCGGGTGGAGCATGTCAGCATTTCTCGTACCGAGTTGCAGCATAAAATGGAGGCAGGAGGTTTGCCCGCGGATTATGCCCATTTTATGGCGAAGCTTGATGAGGCAATCAGCCATGGTGCGGAACATCGGGTAACGGATACAGTGAAGCGTGTGACGGGAAAAGAACCTCGTTCGCTGTCAGAGTTTGCGGCTGCTCATGCTGCATATTGGAAACACTGACCTCATTTTGGACTGAATAGTCTAGAAGACCTTCGGCGCTTTCGAAGGTCTTCTTATTGAAAAAGCTAAGTCGTGTTTTAGTCATAATCATGCCTCCTGCCTCATACCTATTAAGGTCATTGTTTTTGAGAAAGGAGGAGCCGGAATGAAGGATATGCAGCCGTTTACGCCTGTCAAATCATATACGCCCTTTCACAGCCGTTTTGATCCCTGTCCGCCCATAGGGAAGAAATATTACAGAACGCCCCCTAACCTTTATATGACCTTTCAGCCTGAGCACATGGAGCAGTTTTCGCCGATGGAGGCTTTGAGGAAAGGCACCCTTTGGAAGGATCTCTATGATTTTTATGAAAACCCTTATCGAGGGGGAGACGCACATGGCAAAAAAGGTTGACGCCGAATATTATCGTCAGCTAGAGCAAATACAGGCTGCTGATTTTGTGCTTGTTGAGCTGAGTCTTTATTTAAATACACATCCTCATGATGAAGATGCGTTGAAGCAATTCAATCAATATTCCGGCTATTCAAGGCACTTAAAAAGACAGTTCGAATCCTCTTACGGACCGCTTCTGCAGTTCGGCAACAGCCCCGCGGGCAAGGATTGGGATTGGGGAAAAGGGCCATGGCCGTGGCAAGTATAAGGAGGAATGCCTGAATGTGGGTGTATGAAAAGAAGCTGCAATACCCTGTCAAGGTCAGTACGTGCAACCCGACGCTGGCGAAGTATTTGATTGAGCAGTATGGCGGAGCGGACGGCGAGCTGGCCGCAGCTCTCCGGTATTTGAACCAGCGTTATACGATTCCTGATAAGGTCATCGGCCTTTTAACAGATATCGGCACGGAGGAGTTTGCCCATTTGGAAATGATTGCGACCATGGTCTATAAGTTAACAAAAGACGCCACACCGGAGCAGCTGCGTGAAGCTGGGCTTGGCGATCATTACGTCAATCACGACAGCGCGCTTTTTTATCATAATGCGGCGGGCGTGCCGTTTACCGCGAGCTATATCCAAGCGAAGGGCGATCCGATTGCCGATTTATACGAAGATATTGCCGCAGAAGAAAAGGCGCGGGCGACGTATCAATGGCTGATTGATATTTCGGATGATCCTGATTTAAACGATTCCCTGCGTTTTTTGCGTGAGCGTGAAATCGTACACTCTATGCGCTTCAGAGAAGCGGTTGAAATTTTAAAAGAAGAACGGGATAAAAAGAAGATTTTCTAATAGGCAGATTGGCCTCTCTTTCATACACCCTTTTACATACAGAGAAAATGGTCTGTTTTTGCAGTTTGGTCTGCATTATAATCAAGGTGTGTGTGCAAGCTTACTTTTTGATTGGGAGGCCTTTATGTCAGCTTTTAAGATTGAGAACGAAACGATTGCAGATGGATTTTACGCGTGTCCGGCCGTCTATGAGGATGCAGAATCGATTACCGGGTTGCTCGTCCGAACAGCTGAATGGCTCCGGGATCGGGGTTCTAACCAATGGAGCGGACTTCTAAAAGGGCAAGATATACATGATATCACGGGGTCAATTGAAAAGGGACATGTGTTTGTGTTTAAAAAAGATGAAGAGCTTGCGGCTGTCGTGATGTTGCTGCCTGAACCGAGCGAGTGGGACCGGGCGCTTTGGGGAGACGATGGGCATGAGGAGTCCATTTATTTGCATCGCCTCGCAGTAAGCCGCCGGTTTGCGGGACAGGGGCTTGGAGCCCGCGTCCTTCAATGGGCGGAGACGGGCATACACTTTCCGGGAAAAACACGGATCCGGCTTGACTGTGTCGCTGATAACGACGCCCTGCATTCCTTTTATCGGCGTATGGGATATGAATTCATGGGTGCTGATGCGTCCGGATATCATTTGTTTGAGAAAGAGATTACGGCAGAATAAGCGTCCTTTGCAGTGGGCTTTTTTGTCTTTTCTAAAAGGGAGGGCAGGCGATGTTGTGGCCAATTTTATTTGTGACAGGGATTGTGACGGCTTGTCTGTTTGCTGGCGTATCCGTTTTGATGCGGATGAGATTTCCTGACAAAAGTCGGCCGGAATGGATGTTGGCCGGGCTGATCGTCCTTGGTGTGTTTGCGATCTGGTACAGCCTCGTGTATGTACGCGGCTGGGAAGGGGCTGCGCTCGGAATGCTTGGATTCAATGTCATTTTCGGAGCCATTGCCGGATATTTGATCGATAAGGCCATCCGGCGTTACAGGAAAAGATAAGGCTGCTGCCGTCTCTCATCATGTCGAAATTTTCACAGAACGGCAGGAATTTTCTTTCGAAAGGAGAAATACATATTACTTTAAAATGAAAGCGTTTTCCAAAACAGGAAGGTGATGTTGATGATACACAGTGTGACAAATGGGCTGAATCGTTTTTGTACGTGGGTGATGAGACTGGCCTATTTGAATGTGCTTTGGATTTTGTTTTCTCTTGCAGGCCTGGTTGTGTTTGGGCTGATGCCCGCTACTGCCGCGATGTTTACAGTGGCGAGAGAATGGGCGAAGGGGAATACAGATGCCCCGGTGTTTTCTGTCTTTTTTCGGACGTTTAAAAAGGAATGGCGGGCATCACAGATCCTCGGGCTTATCGTTGTGACGGCTGCCCTGTTTCTGTTTGCGGATATGCGGATAGCGGCTCAGATGGACCAGCCTGTGCTCGTCAATGTATTCCTGAGCATTAGTTTGATTTTCGCGTTTGTTGTGCTGTATGTGTTCCCGGTGTTTTCTCATTTTGATGTAAAAATCAGAGAGGTGCTGAGCATCAGCTTTTTGATTGCTTTCAGCCGTCCGGCGGTGACGCTTTTGATGGCGGCGGGCGCTGTCGGTGTGCTTTGTCTCGTTCTGTTTCATGTCACGTTTCTATTGTTTTTCAGCGGGAGTTTACTCAGCCTGATCTTAACGAAGCTGTCCTTTAAAGCGTTTCGGTCAATGGATCAGCGGCAGGAGAAAGAAAAGGCGGCATGAAGAAAAGAGTTGCTGGCTGGTACAGGCGGATGAAGATTAAGGATAAGCTGTTTGTGTTTCTATCGTTGATTATGGCCGTATCCTTTCTGTTTGTATACAGCGGGGTCCAGTATGCCTTTCATGTGTATGATGAGCAGATTTACCGCAAGTCCTCGGAGGTGCTTCGGATGTCTTCTGAAAGGATCGAAGACGAGCTGAAGAAGATAGAGGATGTGTCATATGAAATCATTACAGACGAACAGATTCAGCGCATCCTGAGTATGCAAAATCGGGATGATACGTATGATCAATATCAAATGAAGCAGGAGCTGTGGGATCAGCTTGCGGGATATGCCAGCGATGAAAAGTACATCGATTCCATTCATGTGATTGATGCCCGCGGCTCAGAGTATTCAGCCGGAAGCAGTTCTTCAGATCTTTTGCAGCAGGAGCAGGAAGAGGTATTTAAGCGAGCGAAAGCGAAAAATGGAAGAAATCTTTGGATGACGCTCGGCGGGTCAGATCCTGTCCTGATTTCAGCACGGCAGATCAGGTCCTATCACCAGCTGAGTCTGAACGGCTTGGGCATGGTGCTGATCCAAGTCAATGTAAAACAAATGATTCGTGATGTGCCGAAGGATTGGGGCGATTCAGTCGGAGACATTATGATTGCTGACCAAGGCGGGAATTTGGTGTATACGGCACATGCATCAGCGCATGTTCCTGAGGCAGCAAAAGAGACGCTGAAGCACCCCGGTTATGACTTGATAAAAAAGAATGGCAAACGTTACTTTATTTCTTATCTTCAATCATCCTACCAAAATTGGAGCTACTATAATGTCATCCCCTTTGACCAGATGTTCGAAAAAATTTCCTTTATGAAAACAGTGATCGGCACATGCTTTCTCCTCTTTTTCTGTGTGGTTTTGCTTTTCGGAAGGAAAATCGCCAACAGCATCACGGAGCCGATTGAACAGCTTGTGACCGCGATGAAATCGGTACAGCACGGCGGCATTGAAGCAGGTGTGTCGCTTTCTCTGCCGGAACATACACAGGATGAGGCCGGCATGCTGAACCGCCATTTTACTGTCATGATGAAACGGATTAATGAGCTGATGGAAGAAAATGTGGAAAAACAGCTCATTATTAAAGAAACCGAATTGAAAGCACTGCAAGCCCAGATCAATCCGCATTTTTTATATAACACGCTCGAGTCCATCAATTGGCTGGCCAAGGCGAATCAGCAAAAGCAAATCTCAAAAATGGTGGAATCGCTCGGTTTTCTTCTGAGAAACAGCATACATATGAAGAAGGATATCGTGACCATTCAGGAGGAGGCGGACATTGTACGTCACTATATGACCATTCAGCGATTTCGATTTGAAGAGCGCCTGAATTTCACGTTGGATATTGACGATGAGGTGAAGCATTGCCTCATTCCGAAACTGACGCTCCAGCCTCTTGCGGAAAATGCGATTCAATACGCGCTTGAACCCTTTACAAGGCCATGCGCCATCCGGATTCAGGCGAAAAAGGCGAAGGGCTGTGTCTGTATTACGGTCGAAGATAACGGCCCTGGCATGGATGGACGGATTCTTGAATCAACGGGCGGAAGAGGAATCGGACTTTGGAATATTCGCGAGCGCATCAGCCTGACATTCGGAGAGCCATACGGATTGCGGATTCATAGTGAGCATGAAAAGGGGACGAGGATTGTGATCACAATACCGTGCCGAAATGAGGTGGTGTGATGTATAAAATACTGCTGGCTGATGATGAGAGGATTATCCTTGATGGGATGGCAGGAATCATTGAGTGGGAGTCGCTTGGCGCCTCATTGATCGGTAAAGCGCAGAACGGACATGAAGCATATGAAAAGATTGTACATAAGCAGCCGCATATCGTCATCACAGACGTCAAAATGCCCGGCATGGACGGGCTTGAGCTGATCAAAAAGGTGTCAGCCGTCAGCCCGTCGGTGCAATTTATCGTCCTGTCCGGGTTTGGAGAGTTTGAGTACGCAAAGGAAGCCATGAAATATGGGGTGAAGCATTATTTGCTGAAACCCTGCAATGAACAGCAGATTATCAGCTCGCTGGAGGAAATCATTGCTGAGCTGAAGCGGCAAGATGTGCACAAAAAGAAAACAGCCCATCTAAAACACGAGCTCGACCATATCCGTTCCTTTGCAGCCGATCAATACTTGGAAGGCTTGATCGCCGGTGTGGCCCAGCTGTCTCCACCGCCTTCACTTGCCGGAAAAAAGATCCGCCTCTTGATCTTAAAAGGGGAACAATCTATTGATGCTGCAGCCAGAGAGGCACTCGGGTCGGCACTGACAGCGGTTTGCAGCAGCGGAGAATGGACCGTACTCGCCGTAGAGGAGAACGCCGCTGAAAAGGTGGCGGAGGTTTTTGCAACCCGCAAGATGGCCATCAGTCAGGCGGGAGAACTCCGGCACGCGGGGCAGCTGTTTCGTGACACAGCTGAAGCGTCTGGTGACCTGCATGGGAGCGCAGTGATTTCAAAAATGATCAGGCTTATTGCCGACGAGCTCGGAAATCCGAATCTGTCCTTAAAATGGGCGGCGAAGGATATGCTGTTTATGAATCCTGATTATCTCGGGAAGTTATTTAAGCAGGAAACAGGCGAGAAATTTTCACAATATGTTACACGAGTGCGTCTTGAACATGCGATAAAACAGATGAAAATGAGGCGGGATGCGAGTGTATCAGAAATTGCTGAAGAAATCGGGTTTGGCGATAATCCGAAGTATTTCAGTCTTGTTTTTAAAAAATATACCGGTCTGACACCGTCAGAATTCAGAAGAAAACAGGGAGGCGCTTCCGCAGGATAGCCATCTCTGTTTTTTTGACTTTCGCCACTGTTTTTTGAGTGTTTCGCCTTATCCGAACGCTTTAAAATAAAATGTAAGCACTTACATTAAAGGGGGATTGGTTTGAAGAAGATTTGTTACGTGCTGTTATCGCTTGTCTGTGTCTTTATTTTCAGCGGATGTTCTGTGGGCGAAGAGGCATCGGGGAAAAAAGAAGACGTTACACTCAGAATCGCGTGGTGGGGCGGGCAGCCAAGGCATGATTATACAACAAAGGTAATTGAACTTTACGAGAAAAAGAATCCTCACGTCCATATTGAAGCGGAATTTGCGAACTGGGATGACTACTGGAAAAAGCTTGCGCCCATGTCTGCCGCCGGCCAGCTTCCTGATGTCATTCAAATGGATACCGCTTACTTAGCCCAATACGGAAAGAAGAACCAGCTGGAAGATTTAACGCCGTATACAAAGGATGGGACGATTGACGTCAGTTCAATCGACGAGAATATGCTGTCGGGCGGAAAAATCGACAATAAGCTATATGGATTTACGCTAGGTGTCAACGTGCTGTCTGTGATTGCCAATGAAGATTTGCTGAAAAAAGCCGGTGTGTCTATCAATCAGGAAAACTGGACGTGGGAGGATTACGAGAAGCTGGCGTATGATCTTCAGGAAAAAGCCGGTGTCTACGGTTCCAACGGAATGCATCCGCCTGATATTTTCTTCCCTTATTATTTGCGCACAAAGGGTGAGCGCTTTTATAAAGAAGACGGCACTGGCCTCGCGTATCAAGATGATCAGCTGTTTGTCGATTACTTTGAGCGGCAGCTGAGGCTGGTGAAAGCGAAAACGTCCCCAACACCTGATGAAAGCGCACAGATTAAAGGGATGGAAGACGATTTTATCGTCAAAGGCAAGTCAGCGATTACATGGAACTACTCCAATCAATATTTGGGCTTTGCCCGGCTGACAGACTCGCCGCTGTCTCTCTATCTGCCGCCGGAGCAAATGAAGGAAAAGGCGCTGACACTGAAGCCGAGTATGCTGTTTTCCATTCCGAAAAGCTCTGAGCATAAAAAAGAGGCCGCAAAATTTATTAATTTCTTCGTGAATAATGAGGAAGCGAACCAGCTGATTAAAGGCGAGCGAGGCGTTCCAGTCTCCGACAAGGTGGCGGATGCGATTAAACCGAAGCTGAATGAGGAAGAAGCCAACATCGTGGAGTATGTAGAAACCGCGTCAAAAAACATCAGCAAAGCCGATCCGCCAGAGCCTGTGGGAAGCGCGGAGGTCATCAAGCTGCTGAAGGATACGTCAGATCAGATTCTGTATCAGAAGGTATCGCCGGAAAAAGCCGCCAAAACGTTCCGGAAAAAGGCCAATGAGATATTAGAGAGGAATAATTGACGGGAAATGGGGCTGACGCAATGAAAAAAAGCCGGAGTATAAGAAAAGACAATCTGGCGGGATATGCTTTTATTTCTCCGTTTATCATCGGGTTCCTATGCTTTACGGTGATTCCGATGGGGGCGTCCCTGTTTCTGTCCTTCACGAGCTATGACTTGTTTACGGCGCCGAAATGGATCGGGCTCGACAACTTTAAGGAAATGTTTACGGGTGACGAAAAGTATTGGCAGTCGTTGAAGGTGACGTTTACGTATGTGCTTGCCGGGGTTCCGCTCCGTCTCGGCTTCGCGCTTTTTATCGCTGTCATTTTAAACAATGCAGCAAAAGGAACGGCCATTTACAGAACGCTCTTTTATCTGCCTTCGATCATCGGCGGGAGCGTCGCCGTGGCGATTATGTGGCGCAATATTTTTGGCAATGACGGGGTCATCAATGCGCTGCTGTTTTTTGTCGGAATTGATCAAAAAATTCTTTGGTACCAGAATCCGACAAGTGCACTGTGGACATTGATTCTGCTGTCCGTCTGGCAGTTCGGGTCGTCAATGCTGATTTTTCTGGCCGGGCTGAAAAACATTCCGTCTTCTTATTTGGAAGCGGCAAGTGTGGATGGGGCAAATCGGGTGCAGCGTTTCTTCAAGATCACGCTTCCGATTCTTACACCGATTATTTTCTTTAACCTAGTGATGCAGACGATTTCTGCTTTTATGACATTTACACCTGCCTATATCATTTCGAAGGGCGAGGGCGGGCCGCTTGACGGGACACTTCTCTATTCGCTCTATTTGTTCCAGCGGGCGTTTAACTATTTTCAAATGGGCTACGCATCGGCGATGGCGTGGGTCATGCTTGTCATTGTCGGGCTGATTACGCTCATATTGTTTAAAACATCGTCATATTGGGTTCATTACGAGTCAAAGGAGGAATGACGGATGGAGCCGGTCAACGAGCCTGTCAGAAAAGCCCCGGTTTTAGAAAGAAAAAAAGCCGAGCGCGTCAGTCCCAAACGCATACTGTTCCATGTTTTTACGGCAACGCTGGCGGTGTTACTGCTGTACCCGGTCATTTGGCTGTTTGTCAGCTCGTTTAAAGAAAGCGCCAGTATTTTTACAACCTCACATTCTCTCATTCCCGACCCTTTTATTCTCAGTAACTATGCTGAAGGGTGGAAGGGTATCGCGGGACAGCCGTTTCTGACGTTTATTAAAAACTCGGCGATCATTGTCGGACTGTCAACAATCGGTGCCGTCCTGTCATCGGCTGTCATTGCGTACGGATTTGCGCGTATTCCGTTTAAGGGAAAAAAATTTTGGTTTGCGTGCATGATGGGGACGTTAATGCTGCCTCATGAAGTGTTGATGATTCCGCAGTATATTATGTTTGCGAAATTAGACTGGCTGAATTCCTTTAAACCAATTGTCGTTCCGCAATTTTTCGGGCATGCGTTTTTTATCTTTCTGATGATCCAGTTTATCCGGACGATTCCCGAGGAGCTGGATGAAGCCGCGCGAATCGACGGATGCGGGCGCTTTGCCTGCTTTTGGCGAATCATTCTCCCGCTGATTGCCCCCGCGCTTGCGACGTCTGCGATTTTCTCCTTCTATTGGAAGTGGGAGGAGCTGATTCAACCGCTTTTGTATTTGAATAAGCCGGAGCTTTATCCTGTTTCACTTGCGCTGAAGCTTTTTCTCGATACAGAGTCGGCTTCGAACTGGGGCGCGATGTTTGCCATGTCGGCCGTCTCGTTATTGCCTGTGATTCTAGTTTTCTTTTTGTTTCAGAAATATATCGTTCAGGGTATCAGTACGACCGGATTAAAATAAAAAGGAGTGTTGCAGATGGCACAGCTTATCTTTGATGAAGAAAAGGTGACGTCGGTTATTGACCGGATCGTGAAACGGACATTTCAGATGGATTTTGCGTGGGATTGGCCTGGCGGCGTCGCGTTTTACGGTGTGGCGGAGGCCTATGAAGCGACGGAAAACGAGGAATATATCAATCTGTTAAAAACGTGGGTGGATGAACAGCTGGAGGATGGGCTGCCGCCGCTTTCGATCAACGGAGTTTCCATTGGGCATACGCTTTTGTTCCTCCACAAGGTGACAGGTGATGACGTGTATTTGGAAACAGCGGCCGAGATGGCGGAATATGTGCTGCATAAGGCGCCGCGCTTTGGCGAGGGTATCCTTCAGCATACGGTGAATGCGGCAGAATACGTATTCCCTGAACAGGCATGGGCGGATACGCTGATGATGGCTGGGCTGTTTATGCTGAGAATCGGGCGGATCATGGAGCGTGAGGATTATTTTGAAGACGGCCTGCGCCAGTTTCACGGACATGAGGATGTGCTTCAGGACCCTGTCACGAATTTGTACTACCACGCCTGGGACAACAAAGCGCAAAATCATCTGTCGGGGATTTATTGGGGCAGGGCGAACGGCTGGGCGGCACTCACGATGGCAAAGGCGCTCCCGCTTATTGAGGTGACACATCCTTCCTTTATGATCATCGACGGATCGCTCAGAGACCAGCTTAGCGCGCTTGTCCGGCTTCAGGATGAATCAGGGCTGTGGCATACGATTTTGGATGATCCGGATTCTTATCTGGAGGTTTCGGCATCAGCGGGTATTGCTTCTGCTCTGATGTCGAGCGGAAAGCTGTATACAAAATATGTGCAGAAATCGCTTGCCGCCATTTTGGATGCGGTGGAAGAGGACGGACGGGTCAGCAAGGTATCTGCCGGGACAGCCGTCATGAAAAATGCCGAAGGATACAAACAGGTGCCTTACAAACGAATACAAGGATGGGGGCAGGGACTTGCGCTGACGTTTCTTGCTGATGTTTTGAAAACGAAAAAACGCGTGTATCAGTAAAGACAGCGGCGGGAGGAAAGGGATGAAAAAACAGCCTCAACAGAAGGAACGGGTTTCTCGCTGGAAGGGAACGTATTTCAAAAGAAACTTTGTCTTCATTTTGCTGATTGCCTGTATTCCCGGATTGCTGACTGGCGGCGCAATCTACTTTCTTTCGATCGACAAGGTGGAGAATGAGCTGCAGAGATCGCATGAAACACAGGTGGCGCGTGAGGTCAGCCGAATGGATGAGAAGCTGGCAGTGCTTGAACTGGCACTCACCCAGATGGCCTACGATTCTTCACTGATGAATGGATTGGCCGAGAGGGATTTGGAGAAAGACTTTACGTTCTCCTATCAATTAACGAAAAAGCTGTTTCTTTTGCGGGACCAGCAGCCGCTGATCGAGCAGGCTTCCATCTTTCTGAACAGCCCCCGGCCTCTTGTGCTGAGCCCTGAATACAGCGCTTTGACAGAACAAGAGGGCCTTCGCAAGTATCGCTCGCTGCTTGCCTCAGACCACAGCATTTATTGGAAACGGTCGGGAAATCAAGCGATGCTGATCCAGCTCATTCCGGGCGCGGCGGAGAAACCGTTCGGCACGATCATGCTGGCGGTTGATCCGAAAGAAATGGAATCAATCCTGCAAAGCTTGTCCCCCTATCCTGATGGCAGTGCGCTGCTTTTAGATCAAAATCGAGAGGTGCTGTTTCATGAGGGGGAAAAAGATTTTGAAAAGACTTTACTTCATGAGATAAAAAAACAGCCTGCTGAGAACGGCCATTTTCAGATGGAATGGGAAGGCAAGGTGTATTCTGTCTCCTTTGGAGAAATGAACCGGATGCATCAGCAATGGACCTTTGTGTCAGCGGCGCCTCTTTCAGCTATTACAGCGCCGATGGTGTTTTTATCAAAAGTGATCATCGTGATGCTGGTCATTTGCATCGGTTTGGCGGTGTGCATGACATGGTATGCATCAAAAAAAATCTATCGTCCCATCCAGCATTTGCTTGGCTTGTTTACCGGAGGAGAGAAGAAAACATGGCAGGCGTCCGGGCAGGATGAATTCAAATGGATTGAAAAGAGATGGCAGGATCTATCCCTTGATAGCCGGAAGCTCCAACAGCAGCTCCTGCGGCAGACGCCCCATATGAAAAAGAGTTTTTTGCAGCATCTCTTACAGGGCGATTTTTACTATGACAACGAGGAAAGCCTCAGATTGCGGATGGAGGAGGCTGGCTGGAACATCGGCGGAAACGCGTTTCATGTGCTTGATCTACAGGTGACAGGGCTCCGTTGTGAAAAAAGCATCTTCCGTGAAGGTGATGAACAGCTTGCCGTGTTTACACTGACTAATATCGCTGAGGAATTGGCGGCTAAACGCGTTTTTCAGCTCTCCATACTTGATATCGGCCGGCTTTCTGTCACCATTCTTGTGATGAAAACAAACAGCTCTGATCTGAAGGCGTATATAACGGAGCTGGCACGCCAATTTGGAGATGTAACCGGACTATGCCTGACCTCGACATTGAGCAGCAAGACGGAGCGTGTCACGGAAATTCCTTCTTTATTTCAGAATGTGAAATGCGGCAAATCCCGCAGGAAATTTGCTAACCGGGATCAGGTCATTGATTTGCAGGCCGACTTCCCTCAGGATGAGCAGTTCGCTCCTTATTACCCTTTTGAGCTGAAAAAACAAATTGTTCAGGCCATCCGGCTGGAAAGAAAACAGGAAGCCAAGGAACTGATAGATGGATGTATGAGGGAACTGGCGGAAAAGGCGGCCATAGACAGGCATGTGCATTCCGCCCTGATTCAGCTGTTTTCCCGCATTCAGGAGGATATTTTGCATTCAGGGATCAATCCCAGCGAACTATTTCAGCACCGGAATCCGTTTCTTGATATTTCAGAATTGCGCGAACCTAACGAAGCGGCGGCCTGGCTGATGGATGTAGTGGTGACGCCTTACCTTTCCAAGCTTGAGGGCAGAAAAAACAGACAGCAAAAGCAGCTGGCAGAACGTGTGATTGCGATGATTCACGAACAGTATATGGCGGACATTTCATTGGAAAGCTGTGCCGATGCGCTTGGCATGAATTCATATACGTTAAGCAAGGCATTTAAGCAAGTGACCGGCATTAATTTTATCGATTATGTGACCCAGATCAGAATCGAAAAGGCGAAAGAACTGCTGGTCAATACGAATAAAAAAATTCATGACGTGTCAGAAGAAGTCGGTTACCGCCACAATTACTTCAATCGGATTTTTAAAAAACAGGTCGGCATGCCGCCGGGTGTCTTCAGGCAAATGTATCAGGAAACGCCGTGAAAGGAGAGAACATGTGATGAAGAAACCGATTCAAGTATTTTTAGCGGGAGATTCCACTGTGAGTGACTGCCCGCCTCATGAAGCGCCGATGGCGGGGTGGGGGCAGGTATTCGGGCAATTGTTTTCTGAAGAGGTAGTGGTGCACAATCATGCCAAAGGAGGAGCGAGCACCAATTCTTTTGTGGAGGAAGGAAGGCTTCAAGCAATTGCCGAACGCATCACACAAGGCGATTATTTGTTGATTCAATTCGGCCACAATGACCAAAAACCGCGGGGGACGAAGCCGTACTCCACATTTCAGCAGTTTCTTACCTTGTTTGCAGATACGGCACGCGAAAAGGGCGCGCATCCTGTGTTCGTCACATCGGTGCAGCGCCGCCGCTTTGATGAAAACGGACGAATCGAGCATTCCCTCGGTGAGTATCCCGATGCGATGAAAGCACTGGCGAAGGAGCTCGATGTACCTGTGATTGATCTGCTTGCGAAAACAAAGGTGCTGTATGAAGAATACGGGCCGGAGGAGTCGAAGCGATTGTTCGTTTGGTTTCAGCCGAATGAACATCCGAATTACCCGGACGGTATTGAGGACAATACGCATTTTTCGGAAAAAGGTGCAATGGAGGTTGCGAAGCTTGTGGCAGAAGGCATTGAAGAGCTCGGACTTCCGCTTAAGGACCACCTTGTGAGCCGGGAGGGAAAAGAACATGTATAAGGAAGGCGCGTGCCTGTACCGTAATCCGCTCCGGTCTAAAAGCGATGTGAAGGAATGGCGGATGGAGGGAGGCGGACAGATCTCATTTGACGATCACAGCTTGCACCTGTCACATGTCCAGGACGAAGCGCACTTTGTCTTTTGGTGTCCGGAAACCTTTCCAGACGGCATCATTGTGACATGGGACTTCTCTCCGATCGAGCAGCCGGGATTGTGTATGCTGTTTTTTTCTGCTGCGGGAATGGGAGGCGAGGATTTGTTTGATCCAAGTCTCCAGAAAAGAACGGGAAAATACCCCGAGTATCATTCGGGGGACATCAACGCTCTCCACCTGTCGTATTTCCGCAGAAAGTACGCGGAGGAAAGAGCGTTCCGCACCTGCAATTTAAGAAAAAGCCGCGGTTTCCACCTCGCCGCAATGGGGGCCGATCCGCTGCCTTCTCCAGACGACGCTGATTCTCCGTATCGTATGAAGCTGATCAAAGACAAAGGCTATGTGCACTTTTCAATCAATGGTCTGCCCATTCTTGAGTGGATGGACGACGGCAGCACTTATGGGCCTGTGTTAACAAAAGGAAAAATCGGGTTCCGGCAGATGGCCCCCATGAAAGCCGTTTACAGGGATTTTGCCGTGCATCAAGCGGTGAGAAGATGAAGACGACTGTAACGGATGCGCTTTATGCAGGCTGCGAAGCGGTGGTGAAAATAGCATGGCTCAACGGGCTGTGGCTGTTGTTTACACTTTTGGGCGGCGTTCTTTTCGGATGGGCGCCGAGCACAGCTGCGATGTGTGCCGTTATAAGGAAATGGCTGATGGGGCAAAAGGATGTCCCGATATTTTCGTTATTTCTCGATACCTATAAAAAAGAGTTTCTCAAGGTTAATGCGATCGGATTGGCGTTTTCGGCTCTTTTGCTCATATTGTCTGCCAACTATCATTATTTTTCTGCCAGTACGAATTGGCTGTCCTTTGCCGTAACAAGCTGCACGCTGCTTGCAGGGCTTTTGTATATCATCGCGCTGATGTATGTGTTTCCCCTTTATGTGCATTACCAGCTCCCGCTTCGCAAATATATTCCGCAGGCACTGCTTTTTGGCGCCATGAGGCCGCTGACGACCGGCTGTATGCTGATCGGGTGCGGATTTGTCCTTTATTTGCTCTATACGCTTCCTGGCTTGATTCCGTTTTACGGCCCATGTTTATTTGGGCTTGTGTTGATGTTTTTTGCTCTTAGGGGATTTCAAAAGACGGAGGCCCAGCACCATCAAGCCGGGTAACAAAAAAATGACAAATACGCAAAAAAGTGCAGTGTCCGAAATAGGCAGATGCAAAAAAGTGAAATTGAAGACAGCTCACACAGCGCATAAAATCCAATTTAAGTAAGCGCTTACAGATAAATGAGAAGGAGCTGTCTGATGATTACACGAAGGAAACGCATGTTTACCGCTATTACGTTGCTGGTCTTGTTGGTGATGGGAACCTCTGTATGTCCTGTGAAAGCTGAAGGGGCAGCGCGGCAGATGGAAGCGCTGAACCGGGGGCTTGTAGCGGTCAAGACGGACGGGGGCATTTTTGTCAGCTGGCGGTTTCTTGGAACCGAAAACGCATCTGTTTTGTTCAATGTGTACAGAGACGGGCAAAAACTGAATGCTGCGCCTGTCAAAACCACGAACTATGTGGATAAAAACGGATCGGCGGGCTCAACGTATACGGTTCGGGCTGTTGTAAACGGTACCGAACAGCCGGCTTCTGAAAAAGCCTCCGTATGGGCGCAGCCGTATCATTCCGTCCCGCTGGATAAACCGGCTGGCGGCACGACGCCAAAGGGTGAAGCTTACACGTACAGCGCTAATGACGCAAGTGTTGGCGATGTGGATGGTGACGGGCAATACGAGCTGATCCTGAAATGGGACCCGTCTAACTCAAAAGACAATTCACAGGATGGCTATACGGGTGACGTGCTGATTGACGCGTATAAACTGGACGGCACAAAGTTATGGCGGATCAATCTCGGCAAAAACATCAGAGCGGGCGCGCACTACACCCAGTTTATGGTGTATGACCTTGATGGTGACGGAAAAGCAGAAGTGGCAATGAAAACGGCAGACGGGACAAAAGACGGCACGGGCAAAGTAATTGGAAATGCCAATGCTGATTACAGAAATGAACAGGGGCGTGTGCTTTCAGGCCCTGAATATCTCACTGTGTTTCAAGGTTCAACCGGGAAAGAGCTTGTCACCGCAAATTTTGAACCGGCGCGCGGCAATGTGTCGGATTGGGGAGACAGCTACGGCAACCGTGTTGACCGTTTTCTCGCCGGCATTGCCTACCTTGATGGACAGCGGCCGAGCCTGATCATGACCAGAGGGTATTACGCTAAAACCATGCTAGTTGCCTATAACTTCAGGGATGGAAAGCTGTCAAAGCTTTGGACGCTGGACTCCTCAAAGTCAGGAAATGAAGCGTTTGCTGGACAGGGGAATCACAACCTGAGCATCGCGGACGTTGACGGGGATGGAAAAGATGAGATTATTTTCGGCTCAATGGCTGTTGATCATGACGGGAAAGGCATGTACTCGACCGGCTTAGGCCATGGGGATGCCCTCCATACAGGAGATCTTGATCCGGGCCGGCCGGGGCTTGAGGTATTTCAAGTTCATGAGGACAAAAATGCAAAATACGGCTTATCTTTCCGGGATGCTGCAACCGGAAAAATCCTTTGGGGCGTTTATGCCGGCAAGGATGTAGGCCGGGGAATGGCTGCTGATATTGACCCGCGTTATCCGGGACAGGAAGTGTGGGCAAACGGTTCTCTCTACTCAGCGAAAGGGGTCAAAATCGGAAGCGGGGTTCCGTCCTCGACCAACTTCGGCATCTGGTGGGACGGCGATCTGCTCCGGGAACAGCTGGACAGCAACCGAATTGATAAGTGGGATTATCAAAACGGCGTATCAAAAAATGTGCTGACTGCATCAGGCGCAGCGGCTAACAACGGCACAAAAGCAACACCGGCGCTTCAGGCTGATCTGCTCGGTGACTGGCGCGAGGAAGTGGTGTGGAGAACGGAGGACAGCAGTGCTCTGCGCATTTACACGACGACCATTCCGACTGAGCACAGGCTGTATACACTGATGCACGATCCGGTGTACCGGCTCGGCATCGCCTGGCAAAATGTCGCCTATAACCAGCCGCCGCACACAAGCTTCTTTTTAGGAGACGGCATGGCGGAACAGCCAAAACCAAATATGTATACGCCTTAACTGAAAGGGGGAAGGAACGGGCTGCGCGCAGCCCGTTCCCATCAAATGAAACAAAAAAAGAGGCAAATGGAATACTTGACCAGAGGTTTGATTGCGGTACAGACAGAACAGGGCGTGTTTGTCAGCTGGCGTTTTCTCGGCACGGATCATGAGACGACGGCTTTTCACCTTTATCGGGATGGAAAGCGGATCACCCGCGATCCAATCGCTGAAAGCACTAATTTTCTCGATCAAAATGGAACGGCTGACTCTGTTTATCAGGTGGCGGCTGTCAATAAAGGACGGGAAGAAAAACTTTCCAAGGAAGCTCGTGTTTGGCAGGAAAATGTCCTGGAGGTTCCGCTTGCCAAACCGGAAGGCGGTATCACGCCGGACGGAAAGCCGTACACCTACAGCGCCAATGATGCCAGCGTCGGGGATGTGGACGGGGATGGAGAATATGAAATCATCCTGAAGTGGGACCCGTCCAATTCAAAAGACAACGCCCATGACGGGTATACCGGGGAGGTGCTCATAGATGCCTATAAACTGGACGGCACCTTTTTGTGGCGTATCAACCTTGGCAGAAACATCAGGGCGGGCGCTCATTACACGCAATTTATGGTGTATGACCTTGACGGTGACGGAAAAGCAGAAATCGCCATGAAAACAGCTGACGGCACAACAGACGGGAAAGGACATATCATCGGTGATGAGCATGCCGATTTTAGAAATGAACAGGGAAGGATTCTGTCCGGACCGGAATATTTGACGGTGTTTAAAGGAGAAACCGGTGAGGCGCTCACGACCGTGGAATATGAACCGCCCCGCGGCAAACTGGAGGATTGGGGAGACGGCTATGGAAATCGGATGGACCGTTTTCTCGCCGGGATCGCTTATTTGGATGGGGAGCGGCCGAGCCTCGTGATGGCGCGGGGCTATTATACGAGAGCCGTTCTCGTAGCATACGATTTCAGAAACGGAAGGCTCAAAAAACGATGGGTATTTGACTCCAACCATCCGGGACATGAAGCGTACGCAGGACAGGGGAACCACAGCTTGAGCGTGGCTGACGTCGACGGAGACGGAAAGGATGAAATCATATACGGCGCAATGGCGGTCGATCATGACGGAACCGGCCTGTACACAACGGGGCTCGGGCATGGAGACGCGATGCATGTAGGGGATCTGGACCCGTCACGAAAAGGGCTTGAAGTGTTCCAGGTGCATGAGGACGCCACGAAGCCGTACGGACTGTCACTGCGAGATGCCGGAACCGGTGAGATATTATGGGGCGTCCATGCTGGAACTGACGTTGGCCGGGGCATGGCGGCTCATATTGACCCAAGCTACAAAGGGTCGCTTGTCTGGGGAATTGATCCGCCGGGCAATGATGGCATGTCGTATGGGCTTTTCACGAGCAAAGGCGAAAAAATCAGCGACAAAGCGCCCGCTTCAGCCAATTTCGCCATCTGGTGGGACGGTGATTTGGTCAGAGAACTGCTTGATCATGACTGGGACGGAACGATTGGCAGGCCAAAGATTGAAAAATGGGATGCTGAAAACGGCTGTCTGAAGACGATATTTCAGCCGGCCGGCGTGCTGTCCAACAACGGCACGAAAGGAAACCCGGTTCTTCAGGCCAACCTGTTCGGAGACTGGCGGGAAGAAGTGATATGGAGAACGGAAGACAGCAGCGCGCTCCGTATCTATACAACGACACATCTCACCCGCCACTGCTTTTACACGCTGATGCATGATCCAGTTTACAGGCTCGGCATCGCCTGGCAGAATACCGCCTACAACCAGCCGCCGCACACGAGCTTTTACCTCGGAACGGGAATGAAAAAACCGCCGAAGCCCGCCCTGTACATAGCGGGAAGCAAAGCGGAGGCGCCGCTGTAGGAGGACTAAGGATAAGACGCAAAGGCTGAACGCTACGACAAGATGATTAACGAACGGGCAGGACGAACCAATGCTCAAGCGCTGTACGCACCGGTCTTTTTCAAGGGAAGAGCTATCCGTGATGGAAGCTGTATAAAAAACGAGGGGGAATAAAAAATGGCAAATCATATTTATCTTGCCGGCGATTCGACTGTTCAAACGTATGGAGACAGCACAAATCAAGGGGGCTGGGGGCAGTTTCTCGGCTCGCATCTGCCGGAGCATATTCAAGTGATCAACAGAGCGATCGGGGGAAGAAGCTCGAAAACATTTGTGGAAGAGGGCAGGCTTCAGGCAATCCTCGATGTGATCGAGCCGGATGATTGGCTGTTCGTGCAGATGGGCCATAATGACGCATCGAAAAATAAGCCGGAGCGCTACACCGAGCCCTACACTACTTATAAACAATATTTAAAGCAGTATATCGCAGGTGCGCGGGAAAAAGGCGCCCATCCGCTTCTCATTACCCCCGTAGCCCGCTTTCATTACGAAAATGGCGTGTTTTTGAACGATTTTCCTGATTACTGCATTGCTATGAAGCAGACTGCTGAAGAGGAGAATGTCCAGCTCATTGATCTGATGGAGAAAAGCCTTGCTTTCTTTACTGAGATGGGCGAGGAAAAAGTATACACCTATTTTATGATTTCAGAAGGGATTAACGATTACACGCATTTTACAAAAAAAGGCGCAAATGAAATGGCGAAACTTGTGGCAAAAGGCATAAAGGAGCTCGGCCTGCCATTGACAGAATCGATCATCAAAGAAAGGTGAAAATGGGATGAGAAAACTGTATCATGGCGCTTGCTATTATCCGGAATTATGGGATGAAGAGACGATTCAGCAGGACATTGACATCATGCGTGAAGTTGGCGTAAATGTTGTGCGGATCGGCGAATTTGCCTGGTCTATCATGGAACCTGAAGAAGGAAAAATTGACGTCGGTTTTTTCAAAGAAATCATCGCCCGGCTGTATGATAGCGGGATCGAAACGATTATGTGCACGCCGACGCCTACCCCGCCGATTTGGTTCTCACATGGCCGGCCGGAACGCATGCATGTCAATGAAAAAAGAGAGATCATGGGGCATGGCTCCCGTCAGCATGCCTGTACGAACAACCCGTATTTCCGAAAAAAAGCCGCCATCATCACCACAGCCATCGCCAAGGAGCTTGGCCGGCTCCCGGGGCTGATCGGATGGCAGCTAGACAATGAGTTTAAATGCCATGTTGCAGAATGCATGTGTGAGACATGCTTGCGCCTATGGCATGACTGGCTCAAAAATCGCTACGGGGTAATTGAGCGCTTGAATGAAGCTTGGGGAACCGATGTGTGGAGCGAGACCTATCAGACGTTTGAGCAAGTCCCGCAGCCGGGACCGGCCCCGTTTCTGCATCATGCCTCTCTACGCACTATGTATCAGCTGTTTTCGATGGAGATGATCGCTTCGTTTGCGGATGAACAGGCCAAAATCATCCGATGCTATTCAGATGCGCCGATCACGCATAACGGATCAGTCATGTTCAGCGTGGACAATGAGCGAATGTTTCAGAATCTCGATTTTGCCTCCTATGACACGTACGCTTCGCAGGAAAACGCCTCTGCCTTTTTATTGAACTGTGATTTATGGAGAAATCTGAAACAAGGGCGCCCGTTTTGGATTTTGGAAACGAGTCCGTCGTATGCCGCCTCGCTTGAAAGCTCCGCTTACCCGCACGCAGACGGGTATTTGCAGGCCGAAGCCGTATCGTCCTACGCCTTAGGAAGCCAGGGATTTTGCTACTGGCTATGGCGACAGCAGCGTTCAGGCAGCGAGATTTCCCACGGTTCGGTTCTCAGTGCCTGGGGCGAACCCGCCATTGGCTACCAAAATGTGCTGGCGGTTGAGCGGGCAAGAAAGGAAATCGAGCCTATTATTCTATCGACTGAACCCGTTCAAGCCGAGGCGGCGATGACTTACTCTGACAGAGCAAAAGCATTTATTAAAACTGAGCCTCACCGGGGACTCCGGCATCGTTCGCTTGTGACGCATTTTTATGAACGTATTCTCAACACGGGGATTCACCGTGACCTTATTCCGGAAGGCGCTCCACTGGACGGCTATCGCTTGCTGTTTACGCCATTTGTGCCGTATTTGTCTTCTGAATTTATCAAAAAAGCTTCGGCATTCGCTGAAGCGGGCGGCATCTGGATCACGGGGCCGCTGACAGGAGGGCGCACATGCGAGCATACCATTCATACCGATTGCGGACTTGGCGAACTTGAGAAAACGTCAGGGATCAAAACACTTTTTACCTTTCCGATGAATGAGAACGTGAATACAGGAAAAGCGTTTGGCATCACGGCGCCGCTCGGACTATGGAGCGCGGTGTTTGACACAGAGAGCGGAAACACCCTTGGCACGGTTGAATCAGGACCGGGGGCGGGCCATGCATTTCTGACGGAACGGAATTACGGCGAGGGGAAAATTGTCATGCTGGGCTCGCTTCCATCCGGGAAAGAAGGGGATGCGATGCTGGAAGCGCTCGTTAGGCATTACGCGGAGGAAGCTGTTATTTCCAGCCGGTCGGATGTTACGCCCGGCACAATCGTTGCCCCGCGCAAAGGCGATAACGGCCTTGTGTGGATCATCGTGAATATGGATGGAAAAGGAGGAAGTGTGACACTGCCGGAAGCGGGAACAGATCTGTTGACGCACCGCTTGGAAAAGGCGGGGAGGCTGGCGGTCGGACCGCATGAATACCGTGTGATTCAATTTGACAATCCCAGCTGATTCTTTGCATCGAATCAGCTTTTTTCTATGGAGGGAGAGACCGATGAAAAAGATCAAATGGTTATCAGGACAGCCAAAGGTGATAAGCGGCGTGACGTGGGGCGTGCCATGGAAAAAAGGAGAATTAAAAAAAGGAGACCGTCTGGCGCTTATGAATGAAAACGCGGAAACGCGATATGTGCAAAGCGAACCGTCGGCCTATTGGCCGGATGGGAGCATCAAGTGGACGAAGCACGCGGCGGTGTTTGGCGGTCAGGGGAACCAAATCTTTACAGTTCGCAAAAGAGAAGTGCCGCAGCCAACTGAATCGCTCAGCATTCTTGAGACAGAGCATGATATCCAAGTGGATACAGGAGCACTCGTTTGTACCATTCATAAAACAGGATCTGATTTCATTCAATCATTGCAGATCAATGGAAAGCCGATCGCCGCAGGCGGGAGGCTCGTTGCCATAAGAGAAACGAGAAAAGAGTCGGCGGTGGAAACGGTTCTATTTCAAGAAGCATCTGTCAGCTTTATCAAACGGGCGACGATTGAGCAGAGTGGTCCTGTCAAAGCAGTAGTCAAAATCGAGGGAGTGCATGTGCTCCATAAAACGAATGAAGAATGGCTGCCGTTTGTCATCCGATTGACGTTTTATGCCGGGCTGTCTGAGATCGACCTTGTGCACACGCAGCTGATTGACAGGAGCGGTAAACAAGAATTTATTAAGGGGCTCGGCATCGAATTTGCCCTTTTTTTGGAGGGAGAGCCGTACAACCGCCATTTCCGCTTTGCGGGAGAGAAAGGGATGTATAAAGAACCCGCCCAGCTGTTTGGCACACGTAAATTCAATGAACGGTATCCGCTTTATGAAAAACAAATCAATGGCGAAATGCTGTCTTCAGATGAAGAGCATAAGGAATGGTTTGCACATGGCACACAGAATGCGGTTTGGGACGATGTGAAGCTTGTTCAGGATTCCAGCGATCATTACAGCCTGTCAAAACGGACCGGAAAAGATTATGCGTGGATCGGCATGCTGCATGGCTGCCGGGCGAAGGGGCTCTGCTATGCGGGCGGAGAAAATGGCGGTGTGGCTCTCGGCCTGCGGTATTTCTTTGAGAAATACCCTTCAGCACTGGAAATCACAGGTCTTGCCGGCAGCCGCCCCAAAATGACCGTCTGGCTTTGGCCCCCGGACGGCGAAGCGATGGATTTGCGGCATTATACAGGAAACACCCACGTGGCCAGCGCGTATGAAGGCTTTGATGAAATGCGCTCTGATCCGACAGGCATTGCGAACACAAATGAAATCAGCCTGGCGTGCTTTTCGCACATGCCGTCTGACGAAGTCCTTAATGCACTCGCTGACAAATGGCAGGCGCCGCCGCTCATTGTATGCGAGCCGGACGTTTATTACGAATCAAAAGCACTCGGGGTTTGGAGCATCATTGACACATCCCATCCGCTCAAAAAAGAGCTGGAAGAACAGCTTGATGCGGCCTTTCTGTTTTATAAAAAGGAAGTAGAGCAACGTAGATGGTACGGTTTTTGGCATTATGGCGATGTCATGCATACGTATGACCCGATCCGGCATATGTGGCGGTACGATCTCGGTGGATACGCATGGCAAAACAATGAGCTCGTTCCGACCCTATGGCTGTGGCAGGCGTTTTTCCGCTCAGGCAGAGAGGATATCTTTCGCATGGCAGAAGCCATGACCCGCCATACGAGCGAAACGGACAGCTTTCACCTCGGTGAATACGCCGGGCTTGGTTCACGGCATAACGTTGTGCACTGGGGATGCGGCTGCAAGGAAGCGAGAATCAGCATGGCCGGGCTTTATAAATTCTATTATTATCTGACGGGTGATGAGCGGACGGGAGATCTTTTGACAGAAGTGAAGGATGCCGATTATGCCCTCGTCAAAACCGATCCGATGCGCGCTTTTTACGAGAAAGGCAAGCACCCGACTCACGCCAGAACGGGACCGGACTGGGCGGCGTTTTGCTCGAACTGGCTGGCGGAATGGGAGCGGACCGAAAATCCGAAATATCTCAAAAAAATCGAAACGGGAATCAACTGTCTGAAGCTGCTGCCGCTCCGCTTATTATCCGGCCCGACATTTGAATATGACCCGGCGACCTCGATGCTTCATCACATGGGAGACGGCATTGCGGGCGGATATCATATGATCATTGCCTTCGGCGCGCCGCAAGTGTGGATGGAGCTGGCTGAGCTTCTTGATGACCGGGAATGGGAGGATATGCTGAGTGAATTCGGCGAATTTTACACACTAAGTGATGAGGAAAAACGAAAAAAAAGCGGAGGCGCTCTTCATGACGGGCATTTTCACTGGCCGATGTTCGCCGCCGGTATGACAGCCTACGCCGCGAGAAAAAAACAAGATCCTCATCTCGCCGCCAAAGCGTGGAATCTTTTGCTCGATGATAAGCTCAGCCATACGCCGCTTCCGATCAAACCGGAGCGCATCGAGACATGGACGCAGCTAGAGGAGCTTCCATGGGTGACAACGAACACTGTCTCTCAATGGTGTTTAAATGTCATAGCGGCACTGGAACTGATCGGAGATTCCCTTCCGGCAAAAAAAGAAACATCGGGCAAAAAAGGATAACAGCCGGAATTTCATAGGAGAAATGGTGCAAAAAATGAAGATTGCAAGAATTTATGTAAGCGCTTTATATTGAGAGGGGCAAAGGGGAAATGCAAATTGAAAAAAGGGGGACTTACGCATCATGAAAATAAGAATGCGAAAAAAATGGATGGCCTTGCCGCTTGCTGCCATGATGATCGCCGGATGCAGCCATTCGGAAACATCCAATTCAGCAAGCGATTCGAAAGATACGATCAAAATTATGGCGCCGCTCTTATCGCCGGAAAGCCCGAGTGATAAGAGTCCTTCATTAAAAGCGCTCGAAAAATACACAGGCAAAGAGATTAAGGTCACATGGGTGCCTGATTCATCCTACAACGACAAATTCAACATCGTCATGGCTTCAGGAGAGATGCCTCACGCGATTGTCATTAAAGATAAGTCAGCCGGCTTTATCAAGTCTGTCAAAGCAGGGGCGTTTTGGGAGCTGTCTCCTTATTTAAAAGACTACAAGAATTTAAGCCAGGCAGATGAAAAGATTTTGAAGAACAGCTCGGTGAACGGCGAGGTGTACGGAATCTACAGAACGAGGGATCTGATTAGGGCGTGTATGATCATCAGAACCGACTGGCTGAAAAATGTCGGTCTGGATATGCCGGAAACGCTTGATGATTTCTATGAAGTGCTGAAAGCCTTTAAGGAAAAAGATCCTGACGGAAACGGCAAGGATGATACGTACGGCATGGTCGTGCCGAAATGGATGGGACTCGGCAACGGAAGCCCATGGGATGTTCTGCAAATCTGGTTCGGCGCTCCGAACCGCTACGGTGTTGAAAACGGAAAGCTGATTCCGGATTTTACAACGAAGGAATACATGGATGCGCTCACGTTTTTTAAAAAGCTCTATGATGAGGGATTGATCAATAAGGACTTTGCTGTCATGGATTCTGCGAAGTGGAATGATCCGGTTGTAAAAGGAAAAGCGGGTGTCATCGTTGATACAGGCTCAAGAGCGTCTCAAATCCAAAGCGCGATGGAGGAGGCGGATGAGTCGAACAAGGATATCATTGATATCGTCGGCTCGCTTGAGGGACCGAATGGCAAGCGCACCTTCCCGACATCTGGTTATTCAGGCATGATCGCGATACCAAAATCAAGTGTCAAAACCGAAAAAGAGCTGAAAGAGGTGCTGTCCTTCCTCGATAAGATGAATGATAAGGAGGCGCAGATTCTCACGAACAACGGAGTGAAGGGCCGCAATTACGAGCTCAAGGACGGCGTATTCACCTCACTTGAAAAAAATAATAAATCTCTCCTGTATGAGCATGAAGGCTTGGCACAGTTCAGCATGTCGATTCCGAAAAGCGAGTATTACATCGAAGACCAGAAAACCAAGCTCTTCCAGCATCGCAAGGACATCATAACCGAAGGAGAAAAAATAGCCGTCTTTAACCCGGCTGAGTCGCTTGTATCTGATGTCTATACCCAAAAAGGAGCCCAGCTTGACAACATCATCCTCGACGCGAGAACACAATTTATCATTGGAGAAATTGATGAAAAAGGGTTCGCTGATGCAGTGGAGCTTTGGAAAAAAAGCGGCGGCAATGACCTGATGAAGGACTTGAACAAATTGTACCAATCGTCAAAATAAACCGATGCGCCTGCCGTTCGGCGGGCGCCCCGGTAACATGAAAGGAGAACAGATATGGAAACAGTGCCGAAGAAGGGAAATTCACCTGTTCTCACCGCTGGAAAAGGCATCAGCTGGATGGCTGCGCTCAAACGGGACAAATGGCTTTATCTTCTTCTTATTCCCGGTCTGCTTTATTTCTTGATTTTCAAATACTTGCCGATGTGGGGTGTGCTGATCGCTTTTAAAGACTATTCGCCATATCTCGGCTTCTGGAAAAGCGAATGGGTCGGCTTTGATTATTTCAAAGACTTTTTTATGAATCCGGATTTTTTCCGGCTGCTGCGCAACACCCTCATGCTGGCGAGTCTGGATCTTTTGTTTGCCTTTCCCGCGCCTCTCATTTTGGCCCTGCTTTTGAATGAGGTAAGAAAGGCCGCGTATAAAAGATGTATCCAAACCTTCATTTACGTACCCCATTTCGTATCATGGACAATTGTGGTCAGCATCACCTTCGTTTTCTTTACTGTCGATACAGGTGTGATCAACAAAATGATCATGAGCCTGACAGGTGAGCAGATTTCTTTCTTGTCGGATGCAGACTGGTTCCGGCCGATGATTGTGATGCAAAGCATTTGGAAGGAGACAGGCTGGGGAACGATTCTATTTTTGGCAGCGCTCGCTACGGTTGATCAAGAGCAGTATGAAGCGGCCATCATGGACGGAGCGGGGCGGTTCAGGAGAATGTGGCATATTACGCTGCCGGCGATTAGAAGCACTATTATCGTTTTGTTGATTTTAAGAATCGGCAGCTTTTTGAATCTTGGCTTTGAACAGGTGTATTTGATGACGAACTCACTCAACCGCAGTGTGGCTGACATCTTCGACACGTATGTGTACATGATGGGGATTACCCAAGGGGCGTATAGCTACAGCACGGCGGTCGGTTTGTTTAAATCAGTTGTCGGGATTATCTTGATTTTTGGCGCCAATTACATTGCGAAAAAGTTTGATCAGGAAGGATTGTTTTAGAGGAGGGAGAGGTATGGCTGAAATTCACACGATGCACAACACCAAAGCCGGACGGGTGTTTGACGTCTGCAACATTCTGTTTCTCGGTGGTGTCGGCGCGATTACCATTTTGCCGTTTTTATATATTATCGCTGGTTCCTTTGCGACAGAAGCGGAACTCGCCCAGCGGAGCTTCTTTATTTTCCCGAAAACCTTTACACTTGATGCTTACAAGTATGTGTTTTCGACACCGACGTTCCTTCGAAGCATGGGTGTGTCCATCCTCATCACCGTGGTCGGGACGGCTGTACAGCTGTTTTTCACCTTCACGATGGCGTATCCGCTGGCGAAGCGGCATGTGAAGGGACGGAATCTGCTGTTGAATCTGGTGATTTTCTCCATGCTGTTTTCAGGCGGCATGATTCCGACGTACCTTGTCGTAAAATCACTTGGCCTTTTGGATACGTATTGGGCATTGATTCTGCCGATGGCGATTAATCCGTTCAACCTTATTATTATCAAAAACTTCTTTCAGCAGTTGCCGCGCGAGCTGGAGGAATCAGCAAAAATAGACGGCTGTTCCGAAATCGGCGTCTTCTGGCGGATCGCCCTGCCACTGTCAAAGCCGGTTATTGCGACCTTTGCGCTGTTTTATGCGGTCGGGATTTGGAATGATTTCTTCCACGCTCTCTTATATATCAATGACAGTGCAAAATGGCCGCTGCAAATGGTGCTTCGCCAAGTCACGATTTTATCGGATTTAACGGCGACCAATGGCGATACGATGCAAAATGCCGTTCCGCCGGAGCAGGGAATTAAACTCGCTGTCATTGTCATTGCGACGCTGCCGATTTTGGCGGTCTATCCATTTTTACAAAAACACTTTGCAAAAGGAATGCTGATCGGTTCGGTGAAAGGCTGAGAAAGGGAGTGTTTCATATCAGTACATTAGATCAGATTAAGATTGCCTATATCGGCGGGGGGTCCCAAGGCTGGGCCAGAAGCCTGATGAGTGATTTGTCGATTGATGAACGGATGTCAGGCACGGTGGCGCTCTATGATCTTGATTTTGAAGCCGCTCAGAAAAATGAAGTGATCGGCAATCACAGCGGGAACGGCAGATGGAGATATGAGGCTGTTTCTACTTTGAAAAAGGCGTTATCAGCTGCGGATATCGTCATTATTTCCATTTTGCCGGGATCACTGGATGATATGGAAGTCGATGTGCACTTGCCTGAGCGCTGCGGTATTTATCAGTCTGTAGGTGATACTGTCGGGCCTGGAGGGATCATCAGGGGCTTGCGTGCTGTGCCGATATTTGCGGAAATTGCCCGGGCAATAAGAGACTACGCACCTGAATCATGGGTCATTAATTATACAAACCCGATGTCTGTCTGTACAAGAGTGCTGTATAAAGTGTTTCCCGGCATCAAAGCGATTGGCTGCTGCCACGAGGTATTCGGGACGCAAAAGTTATTGGCGGAAATGGTCACGGAAAGGCTGGGGATTGAGGTGCCGCGGCGTGAGGATATCCGCGTTAATGTGCTCGGCATTAACCATTTTACATGGATCACAAAAGCCTCTTACCGCCATATTGACCTGCTGCCTATATTCCGTGAATTCAGCGCGCACTATGGGGAATCAGGATATGAGCTGGAGGGGGAATGCTGGAGGGACAGCGTCTTTTGTTCGGCACACCGTGTTGCGTTTGATTTATTTGAAACGTATGGCGCCATCCCTGCTGCGGGTGACAGGCATCTGGCAGAGTTTCTTCCCGGCCCATACCTCAAACAGCCTGAAGTATGGAAATTTCATCTCACACCTATATCTCAGAAAACAAGACAGAGCTGAGAAACGACAAGAAACAGAACGGTTGATCGTGCAACAACGGGGCGTTGCTGAGAAAGCTTCGGGAGAAGAAGGCGTGAACATCATAGCGGCTCTTCTCGGATTGGGTGAACTCGTCACAAATGTAAATATGCCGAATCAAGGCCAGGTCTTAAACCTTCCTATACAAGCCATTGTCGAAACAAACGCATTCATCACAAGGAACCGTGTCCAGCCGATTTTGTCCGGAGCGCTTCCGAAAGGTGTGGAAATGCTGGCGGCTAGGCATATATCCAATCAGGAGGCAGTGGCGGACGCAGGTTTAACAAAGGATGTTGGCCTCGCGTTTCAAGCCTTCCTCAATGACCCGCTTGTCCAGATTGACCGCAGTGATGCAGAGCAGCTTTTCAATGACATGCTCCAATGCATCATGCAAAGCTGAGCTTGCCGATTAGCTCTTTCCGGTTTAGAAAGGAAAGCATTGACCATACTGATAGTATAATCAAGAAGTAGGTGCTATCAATATGGGAAATTATTTAAGTGTTGCGGTAGAACTGGTCTGCGGTTTAGGCATTTTATTTATCATCTTAAAGCTTCTCGGGAAAACCCAATTTTCTCAAATTACGCCGTTTGACTTTATTTCTGCTTTAATTTTAGGTGAATTGGTCGGAAATGCCGTCTACGATCATGAAATCAAAATCAAAGAAATTATTTTTGCTTCGCTGCTGTGGGGCGTGCTGATTTATATTATTGAATTTATCACGCAAAAAATGAAATCATCGCGAAAGTTCTTGGAGGGCGAGCCGAATATCGTCATCCGCAAAGGGGAGCTTCAATATAAAGTATTGAAGAAAAATAAGATGGACATTAACCAGCTGCAAAGCCTTTTGAGGCAAGCGGGGAGCTTTTCGATTCAAGAAGTAGAATATGCGATTTTGGAAACAAACGGGATGGTCAGTGTGCTTCCAAAATCCGACTTTGACAAACCGACCAATAAGGATTTGCAGATTCCTTCGAAGTCTGTTTCCCTGCCGATCACTTTAATCATAGATGGAGAGATTGTCCGGGATAATCTGAAGGAAGCAGGTGTGGATGAACAGTGGCTGAAGCAAGAATTGAAAAAGAAGAACATTGATAAGACGGAGGACGTGTTATTTGCAGAATGGCATAAAAATAAGCCGCTGTATACCGTAACATACGAACAAAGCAGATCAACATGACTCTTAGAAAAAAGCTTGCAGGCGCAAGCTTTTTATTGATTGTATGTCCCTTGTTTGACAGCACGTACATGGTACATGCTCACTTCAGTGCTGATCAGATAGTCAGGCTTTGGTTTGCCTTTGTTTGCTTTGTGGCCGGCGATATGCGCATCGCTTTTTTCCCATTGCTTCCAGCGATCCTCTGATTCCCAGCGAATCATGACAACAACTTCCTCATCACCGCGGCGTACGTTTTTCTCAAGCACTGTCACATCAATTAAACCTTCTTGTTTTTCAATGATTCCTTCAGCGCTGAAACGTTCTATGACTTTATCTGCAAAGCCTTCTTTTACCGTCATTTTTCTCAACTGAACAAACATTCGTCTCACTCCAATCATTCTCACATATGAATAATTGTAAATGAAATTCATTCTCATTGTCAAAGAAAGCGCAGGGCGGAATCGAACCGCCGTGCGCAACAGTTTATTCTTTTAATAAAAACACATTTCCGTCTTCGTCCTTAAATTGAACGAAGGTGCCCCACTCCATTTGATTGGGCTCACCGAGAAATTCTACACCGTTTGTCTTCATTTTCTCGTATGTACCAAAGATGTCTTCGCATTCAAACACAATAGAAGCCTTCATTTGCTCTGAGCCTTTCATCATGGCTTTCGGGTAAATGACTAAACGAGTCTCGGCTCCTTTTGGCGCAACCTCCAGCCAGCTTGCTTCAGGTCCCATTGGGTGGTCCGCTGCAATATCAAAGCCTACCTTCTCTGTCCAAAATTGCTTCGCTTTCTGCTGGTCCTCGACATATACAGCAACAGTGCCAATTTGTTTGATCATAGGGAAACCTCCAAGTTGAAAAGATAATAATACTATAACCTGTTTACGGACGAAGTAACATAAAAAAATCAGCCGGGAAACCGGCTGATTATTAAAATGAGCAGCTCACAACATCGATGTGATTTGTGTCTAAGGCGAAATAAACCCAGCGGCGCCGTGAGGAATCCCAATAAAAGCCGCCGACGGATCTTCTGCCAAGGATGATCGGGTAAAACCAAAATGAGCGGCCATTGGTTAACCAGACATAGGTAAATCGGAAAAGGCAAGGACGAATGGTGATTGGTTCAACTAATAAAACGGCTCCTTGAGAACCCTGCGGTTTTGGGGGTTTCGCTGGTATTTGGGAAGGAGGAGGTCCCTGCGGCGCACCGCCGAAGCCTGGGCTGGCACCGCTGCCAATACCAGGGCCGGAGCCGCCGCCAAAGCCTGGAACAGCGCCACCGCCAATGCCAGGGCCGGAGCCGCCGCCGAAGCCCGGAACAGCGCCGCTGCCAATGCCAGGCCATGGATATCGGTATTCATATTCAAAAGCAGGCCAAGGCTCATAAAAATGCCCCGCAAACATATAAGGATCAACATAATACATGTGATAACGTCCTTTCTCATTGTAAACTGTACATTGCAGTTTATGCGGGCGGACTCTTATTGGTGCATTCGCCTAAGGATATGAAGCAGGAATGCTCTCAGAGAGCAGAATCATTTGATTTTTCTCTAGTCTTATTCACAATTCCGATTTATCATTTTATAATGAAAGTGCTTCTATTACGAAAAAGGAGACAGACCGTGAATATCGATCAATTATTATATCAATATATCATAGACAACACTGCGGATATTACTGAGAAATGGTTCAGTTTGCGTTGCCAGCTAAAAGGCGAGCTATATTCCGCCAGCCATTTAAGTGAAGAAACGAAAACACTTTTAACCGAGCAGCATACATTTACCAATATAACAATCGCAAGCGCATTTCTGGAGGATCAAACCGATTTTCAAGAAAACATGACAAAATGGGCGCAAAACGTTGCGAAAAACAGGGTAGAGCAGGATGTTCAAGTTCATGAGGTCGTAGAAGCCATATCCAATTCAAGAATCTCATTCTGGGACGCAGTCGTCACATTTATAAAAGAGAATCAGGAGATTGTGACAAATGAGGATGCAGACCGATGGAACCGCATTGTGAATCAGTCGTTCGATAAGCTGATTATTGAATTCTCCGAGCAGTACCAAAAATTCATGCTGATGAGGCTCACATCTCAGCAGGAATTGATCTCAGAGCTTGGCTGCCCGGTTATTTCCATTGCCGATGGAATCGGGATATTGCCGCTTATCGGCTCAATTGATACAAAACGGGCACAAGTCATTTTAGAAACAGTGCCGGTCCGCTGTGTCGAGAGAAAAATCACAAGCCTCGTCGTTGATCTTTCGGGTGTTCCGATTGTGGATACCATGGTGGCTCAGCAATTGTACAACCTGTCTAAAACACTTTTCTTATTAGGCGTCAAAGCCGTATTTTCAGGGATTCGCCCTGATGTGGCCCAAACATCGATTCAATTGGGGCTTGATTTTAGTGAATATGAAACGTACGGCACGTTGAAGCAGGCATTAGAAAACATGGGTGTCCGCTGTATTGTTGAGGAATTGGAAGAAAACAAATAGGAAGTTTCCAGGCATATGATTGTCCGTCACCGGGTGATCATATGCCTTTTTGATTTGAACAGAAATCACCATTGATTTATCGAAAAAAACATAATATTATAATTCTTATAAGAATACTGTGAATTAAAACCTATTCAACAGGGGGGAAGGTCTTTTGGTTTCAAAATCAACGATTGATCCGGAAGTGATTGAAAAAATCATCAGCTCGCTGGAAACACTCGATTTCGGCACAGTTCAGATTACGGTTCATGATTCTCAGATTACCCAAATTGAGAAAATAGAAAAGCACCGTTTTTCGCTGAAAAGGAAAGAATCAAAATGATAATGTAAAGGGCGTTTGTTTTCATTAAATTCTCCTTAAAACATATACATATTTCATCCAATTTTTATATAATAGACCTTTAAGATCATTTTTTAGGAGGATTTTTGACATGCAAGCTACGGTTCACGAGAGTAAGCAATCGATCATGCAACGCATTTTGACAGTCTTTGTCTTCACATTGCTGATCGCGATTGTCGGCCTTTTTATCGGCCAATTTGTTCCTGTCGCTTTGATGCTGCCGCTATCTATTCTTGAAGTGGCGATGATTATTCTGGCCTTCTGGATGCGCAGAAGAAAAGCGGTCGGGTATGCGTTTGTATATACATTCGCGTTCGTTTCCGGCATTACCTTATTTCCGATCGTCAGCCATTACGCTTCCATCGCCGGCGCCTATGTCGTGCTTGAAGCCTTTGGCTCTACATTTGTCATTTTTGCCGTCTTAGGCACAATCGGAGCAAAAATGAAGAAGGATTTATCCTTCCTGTGGTCCTTTCTGCTGGTAGCGGTGCTCGCCCTCGTTGTGGTAGGGATTTTCAACATTTTCAGCCCGTTAAACTCAGCGGCGATGATGGCGTATTCCGTGATCGGAACCATCGTCTTTTCCCTTTACATTTTGTATGATTTGAATCAAATCAAACACCGCCACATTACGGAAGACTTGATTCCGGTTATGGCGTTATCGCTGTACCTAGACTTTATCAACTTGTTCATCAACCTGCTCCGCTTCTTCGGCATTTTGAGCAGTGATGATTAATGAAAAAGCGCCTGTCTTTGGATAGGCGCTTTTTGCCATACACAAAAAGACAGGTGGAGTCGTGCGTCTGTCATGTTGTCAGGCGTGCTATTGAAGGAGCCGTTTGAGCTTGTGCACATTGCATGTGTCATCGGCGGCATATTTGTGACGGCCATAAAGAAAAAGCAGCCAATGCGTATCCAGCTGCAGAAAGACGCTGTAGCCTGTCCAGATCGGACGGGTTTTTTAGTCTTTAAACACGCTCAGCCTTTCAAAAAGATCACCAAGCATCTTTACGAACATGCCTTTTTCCTCGTCGCTGTAGTTTTCCATGACCGCTGAGATTTTGCTGAAATGGCCGGGCAGAAATTCCTCAAGGCGTGCTTTGCCTTCCGTTGTCAGTTCAATGCTGATTTTTCGTTTATCCTCTGTGTGATGCCTGCGGCTGACAAAACCGTCCCTCGCCAGCCCGTCCAGCAGGCCTGTAATCGTCGCTTTCGTGACGTTTGACTGTTTGGCAAGCTCTGTCGGACTTAACCTATGATCCTTGGCATCAAAGAGCAGCATCAGGATTTTGAATTTTCCTTCTGACAGCCCTCGGCCAGCAAAGTAATGCTCCATCACATGATTCATTTTTTTTGAAATATCAAAAAGAGATAAAAACAATTCAAGAGAGCCGGCGTCAATATTGGCATACGTTTCGGCGTGCTCTGTTATATGCTTATATTTCGGTAAATGTTTTAATTCCATCGCAAGTAGCTCCCGTACATTCGTTGTGACACGATTATAAAGGAGGGAAAACCATAACGCAACTTGGCTTGGAGATGATTGACAGATTTTCTTGGGACATAGTAAGGTAATATAGTTAGGCGCCTAACTAATACATATAGAGCTGAAAAGGTGGTTATTGATATGAAACATATGTTAATTGCAGGAGGCGGCATCGGCGGCTTGTCAGCGGCCATTTCTCTCCGTAAGGCAGGGTTTTCCGTCACCTTATGTGAAGCGGCTTCAGAAAACCGAAAAACAGGTGCGGGGATTCTTCAGCCGCAAAACGCACTGGCGGTGTTGAAAGAACTGGGCGTATTCGAAGAGTGCTGTAAGCACGGCTTTCAAACAGAATGGTTTAAAACGTTTGATGAACAGGGGAATTTGCTGTTTCAAGTCAGTGAATCCTTTTTAGACCATTCACTTCCGGGACGCAATAATATCCTGCGCAAAACGTTAAATGACATTCTCATGAAGCATGCCGAGGCAGTGGGTGTAGACATCAAGTGGGGGAAAAAGGTTGTCGCTTATGAAGAAACAGCTGAATCGGTCACTGCCGTATGTGAAGATGGGGAAAAGATGCAGGCTGACATTCTGGCGGGCTTTGACGGCATTCACTCCGTTGTTCGCGATATAATGCTGCAAAAGGAGACGGAAAAAGAGCATCTCGGCATGGGAGCGTGGCGCTTTTATATCGAACTTCCTGATTACACATTCGAGGACGCAACATTCATGTATAGAAGCGGAGACACACAAATCGGGGTGGTGCCATTGGCAGAACACGCTGGCTATGTCTTCGTCCTACAGCCTTGCACGAGCGATTACTGGGATGAGGAAGATACCCGGTTTGATAGAGTAAAAGAGATTCTTTCTGGTTTTCGGGGGCTGGATTTTGTCACAAAGCACATGTCAAAACAGCATCCTGTCATCTTTAACAAACTGGAGCAGGTCGCCGTGCAGGAGCCATGGCATAAAGGCCGCGTTGTCATCGGAGGAGACGCTGCCCACGCCGGCGCGCCGACCCTGGCGCAAGGAGCGGCAATGGCGATCGAGGATGCCATCGTCCTCGCCGAAGAACTCCAAAACCACGCCGACCACGAAACAGCATTACAGGCGTACTACAAAAGAAGAGCCCCACGAGCGCTCAAAGTCCAGAACCTATCATCGGAAATCGTCCGCCGCGGGCTGAAAGGAGAGCCGGGAGCGGAAGAACTGATTGGGGAGTGCTATGCGGTGTTGAGGGAAGGGTATTAAATAGGAAAAGTCCAGAAAGTGATTTCTGGACTTTTTTAGTTAGGGCTAGGGCTTGTATTGTATCCACCTCAGTATAATTTTCACTAGAGTGATGGGGGACTATTATATGAAATTTCAGACTTCAAGACTCTAAAATTAGGATATATATGGTAAAATGAAGTGGGGGGGATATAAATGAAAATAATAAACTTTAGTGTTACGAATTATAAGGTTTTTAAGGATACTTTTAGTATTAATTTTTCTAAAGACTCAATTGCAATTTTAACTGGAAGGAATAATACAGGTAAATCAACAATATTAGAGGCTATCAACTGTTTTTTCTTAAAAGAGAGTAAAGCTAAAACCATTCCCAACAATTGCTTTTCTAAAGCTGGCAGCGAAATTGTACTAAAAGCCGTGTTTGAATTTGGTGAAGAGAATATCACTATCGTAAAGAAATATAAAGAGGAAGCTGCGCCAAAATTTTATGATATAAATGGTGTTGAAATAAAAAGCACACATGAACTCCGAGATAAATTAGAAGAAATTCAAAATAATAAACCATTTTATATTACCCCGTCAATGTTACCCGATGATATTAACGAATTAATTCAAGAAATATATTCAGAAATAATAAAAAATGACTTGCAAAAAATTGAGGATTTAGAGGGTGGTTCTGAAGAGGAAAAAGAACTTAAAGAGCTAGCTGAGGAATATTCTCAAATCAAGAAGTCTTATCCTGAGTTTTTAAAGAAACTCAAAATAAATACTGATAAAATTCTTAAACAAGTAAGTGAAGATGTTTCGAACGATCTTCAAACAGTTTTTTCTAACGAATATTTGTCTTTAAATGTAGTGGGTGGAGAGAGTGATGGGTTTTCAGCCAGTGATATATTAAAGTCTACAAATTCAAGTGTTAATATTGATAGTAAAAAGCAATCTGGAATGCCATTGATAAACCAAGGAACTGGTCTGCAACGAATGAGTTTAATATACCTCATTCAAAATATGATTGAAAAAAAGCTTATGGGTAAGAGTGATAACAAATTACTATTAATTGATGAACCAGAAGCTTTTTTACACCCAGAAGCAGTACGAGCACTTAGTCGTTCTCTATATAAAATTGGTGAAAGAATGCCGCTAATGATTTCAACTCATTCACCAATGCTTATAGATTTATCTGAAAGACACACCTCTATTCAAGTTTTTCGAGTTTGTGAAAAAGAAGCAATTCAATTATATCAGTCTATAAACGACCAATTTGACAATGATGATATTAAAAATATGAAAATATTAAACTACGTAGACTCTTATGTGAACGAATTTTTCTTTGCGGATAAAATTTTGATTGTAGAAGGAGATACTGAGTATATTGCTTTTAAGCATTTTGCTAAGTTAGAGAATAAGAACATTCACATAATTAGGGCGAGAGGAAAAGCTACAATTTGTACCCTAATGAAAATCTTAAATCAGTTTAATTCTAATTATAATGTTTTACATGATATGGATAATCACCAAAAATATAATTTCTCAGCTTTAAAAGCCCAACTGACAAATTGTAAAAAAATATATCAACTCAGGATTAGTGATAGCATAAGAATTTTTTCTTCAATTTCGAACTTTGAGAATGCAATTGGTATAGGAGATGTACCAAATCAAAGAAAAACACAAACTATTTACCAAATACTTAATGAACCTACTGGCGGAGATGAATATGCTTCAGCTAGAGAGTCAATTAAAAAAATATTTAACCATATAACAAAAACAGATGGTAAAGAGATTTTAAGTGATAACTTTGTGGAAATTAGTTCAGAGGAAGACTATAAGAATTTCTTTGATGAATTTATTAAACAAAAAGAATTAGAAGTAAGAAAGAGAAAAGGGAGAAGAAGAAGCTCCTTAATAAAACAATTTTAGATCACTCAAAGGTTAAGTTTTAGAAGTTTTCCATTGTTAGCAAGTAAATCATTGAAATGACGATTTAAAATAATATAACTTTTTATATACGATTTAATTTAAAGATAAAATGATAAGGATAAAAGACTTCAAAAATATTGAAGTCTTTTACTTTAATTTTTTGCTAATCATATCTACGATCTCTATCAAACCCTCAGGCTTATAAAACTCCACCGGTGAACTGCCTTTCTCAAACGAAATCGTCTCGGCTTCAATCAGCGCGACATAGCGCCCGTTTACTTTTGCGAGATGAATAGAATCGCCAAAATCCGCTAGCAATCCCTTAATCTCTGTTTCTCCGACTTTCATTTTCAGCTGGGCCTCTGGCGTGTGCTCGATGATTTGGGCGGAGGCTTCGATGACTTGATGGGTGTCGAGACGCTCTTGGATTTCCCGCTTTTCGCTTGCTTCCCAAATCTCAATGTCGTGCTCGAACTGCTTGAGCTCTTCGCTGTTGTCTTCAAATGTCTCGTAGACGTGCTCCTGTACCATGTTCATGACCTGATTTTTCATGATTTCCGGCATCGATTCGCCGTACTCGACGAATTTCAGAAAGTCCTCAAAATAGCGGGCGTGCGAGGCCTGATGGATTTTTAGCTCACCTTCCTCGACCATTCCTTCCTCTGGCATGTACGGGTATTGGATGCTTTTCATGTTTTTTGTCGTGATCGCCATTTCGACTTTTTTAATGAGAGAAGACGTGTCAGAGATGCGGGCGACCTTCGGCTCAAAATCACATTTCATAATAAAGACAAATGACTCGTCAAAGTATTTTCTCGGCACGGCCGAAGCGACGAGAAACACGCCGCCGCGAACCGCGCTTGTGTCAAGGTACGTGCGGACGAACTGCTCGCTCAGCTCATTGAAGTCTTCTTTTGTTTCCGCCAGACGCGCGCGGTTGAACATGTTGTAGTTTGGGTTGGAATCGAGCTCGTGGCCGGGCTCGACGATAAAATGGCCGATTTTCGTCGGCACCTGCTCGGACTGCGGATGGCGGTCGGCTTTCCGTTTGACGATTTTTTTCAGTTCCCCGTCGAGAAAGTCCTTTAGCTCGCTTTCTTCAAATTCGCCCGTATCAAGGGTCTGGAAGTGCTTGAACTGCTTGTTCGCCTGCTCATCTTTGCCTTCCACCTGTATGACATAAAAGGATAAAAACCGAATTTCAAAATCCATATATAAACTCACCTTATTCGCGTATTGTACAGCTTCTCAAGTATAGAAAAAACAGCGATCATGCGTCAATTGGGAGAACGGAATAATCATGACCATGAAAGGGAAATGTAGTCAAATAGAAGGCATCTCATACGGAAAGGAATGGTTCGATGAAGGAAACAAGCCCGATTCCTCAACCGAAGACGTTTGGGCCGCTCGGCAATTTGCCTTTAATCGATAAAGACAAGCCGACGCTTTCGCTGATCAAACTGGCGGAAGAACAGGGCCCGATTTTTCAAATCCATACACCCGCGGGCACGACCATTGTAGTGTCCGGCCACGAATTGGTGAAAGAGGTTTGTGATGAAGAACGGTTTGATAAAAGCATTGAAGGCGCCTTGGAAAAGGTCCGCGCGTTTTCCGGTGACGGATTGTTTACGAGCTGGACGCATGAGCCTAACTGGAGAAAAGCGCACAACATTCTGATGCCGACGTTCAGCCAGCGGGCCATGAAGGACTATCATGAGAAAATGGTCGATATCGCTGTTCAGCTCATTCAAAAATGGGCAAGGCTCAATCCGAATGAAGCAGTCGATGTCCCGGGAGATATGACCCGGCTGACGCTCGACACCATTGGGCTATGCGGGTTTAACTACCGCTTTAACAGTTACTACAGAGAAACGCCCCACCCGTTTATCAACAGCATGGTGCGGGCGCTTGATGAAGCGATGCATCAAATGCAGCGGCTTGATGTTCAAGATAAGCTTATGGTCAGAACAAAGCGGCAATTCCGCCATGATATTCAAACGATGTTTTCGTTAGTCGACAGCATTATTGCAGAGCGCAGGGCGAATGGAGACCAGGATGAAAAAGATTTGCTCGCCCGCATGCTGAATGTGGAAGATCCGGAAACTGGTGAAAAGCTCGACGATGAAAATATCCGCTTTCAGATCATCACGTTTTTGATTGCCGGCCATGAAACAACGAGCGGCCTGCTTTCCTTTGCGACTTACTTTTTATTGAAGCATCCTGACAAACTGAAAAAGGCGTATGAAGAGGTCGATCGGGTGCTGACGGATGCAGCGCCGACCTATAAACAAGTGCTGGAGCTTACATACATACGGATGATTTTAAATGAATCACTGCGCTTATGGCCGACAGCTCCGGCTTTCAGCCTTTATCCAAAAGAAGACACAGTCATTGGCGGAAAATTTCCGATCACGACGAATGACAGAATTTCTGTGCTGATTCCGCAGCTTCATCGTGATCGAGACGCTTGGGGAAAGGACGCAGAAGAATTCCGGCCGGAACGGTTTGAGCATCGGGACCAAGTGCCTCATCATGCGTACAAACCATTCGGAAATGGACAACGGGCCTGTATCGGCATGCAGTTTGCCCTTCATGAAGCCACACTTGTGTTAGGCATGATTCTAAAATATTTCACATTGATTGATCATGAGAATTATGAGCTTGATATCAAACAAACCTTAACACTTAAGCCGGGCGATTTTCACATCAGGGTTCAAAGCCGTCATCAGGAAGCCATTCATGCAGACGTCCAGGCAGCTGAAAAAGCCGCGCCTGATGAGCAAAAGGAGAAAACGGAAGCAAAGGGTGCATCGGTCATCGGTCTTAACAACCGCCCGCTTCTCGTGCTGTACGGCTCAGATACCGGCACCGCAGAAGGCGTCGCCCGGGAGCTTGCTGATACTGCCAGTCTTCACGGCGTAAGGACAAAGACAGCACCTCTGAACGACCGGATTGGAAAGCTGCCGAAAGAGGGAGCGGTTGTCATTGTGACCTCGTCTTATAATGGAAAGCCGCCAAGCAATGCCGGACAATTCGTGCAGTGGCTTCAAGAAATCAAACCGGGTGAGCTTGAGGGCGTCCATTACGCGGTATTTGGCTGCGGCGACCACAACTGGGCGAGCACGTATCAATACGTGCCGAGATTCATTGATGAGCAGCTTGCGGAGAAAGGCGCGACTCGGTTTTCTGCGCGCGGGGAAGGTGATGTCAGCGGTGATTTTGAAGGGCAGCTTGACGAGTGGAAAAAAAGCATGTGGGCGGACGCCATTAAGGCATTCGGACTGGAGCTGAATGAAAACGCCGATAAGGAACGAAGCACGCTAAGCCTTCAGTTTGTCAGAGGGCTGGGCGAGTCTCCGCTCGCTAGATCGTACGAAGCCTCTCACGCATCCATTGCCGAAAATCGTGAACTCCAGTCCGCAGACAGCGATCGAAGCACTCGCCATATCGAAATTGCATTGCCGCCGGATGTTGAATATCAAGAGGGCGACCATCTTGGCGTATTGCCAAAAAACAGCCAAACCAATGTCAACCGGATTCTCCACAGATTCGGTCTGAAGGGAACCGATCAAGTGACATTGTCGGCAAGCGGCCGGAGTGCAGGGCATCTGCCATTGGGCCGTCCTGTCAGCCTGCATGATCTTCTCAGCTACAGCGTTGAGGTCCAGGAAGCAGCCACAAGAGCGCAAATACGTGAACTGGCCGCTTTTACAGTGTGTCCGCCGCATAAGCGCGAATTAGAAGAACTGACAGCAGAGGGTGTTTATCAGGAGCAAATATTGAAAAAACGAATTTCCATGCTGGATCTGCTTGAAAAGTACGAAGCATGCGACATGCCGTTTGAACGATTTTTAGAGCTTTTACGTCCGCTAAAACCGAGATATTATTCAATTTCAAGCTCTCCAAGAGTGAATCCGCGGCTAGCATCGATCACAGTCGGCGTCGTGCGCGGCCCTTCGTGGAGCGGCCGTGGCGAATACAGGGGCGTGGCTTCAAATGATTTAGCTGAGCGTAAAGCCGGTGATGATGTCGTGATGTTTGTCCGCACACCGGAATCCCGGTTTCAGCTTCCGGAAGACCCTGAAACGCCAATCATTATGGTCGGACCAGGCACAGGAGTCGCGCCATTCCGCGGCTTCCTTCAAGCCCGCGAAGTTTTAAAACGGGAGGGGAAAACGCTCGGTGAAGCTCATCTCTATTTTGGATGCAGGAACGATCGTGATTTTATATACCGCGATGAGCTTGAGCAGTTTGAAAAAGACGGAATCGTCACTGTCCACACAGCCTTTTCCCGTAAAGAAGGCATGCCGAAAACGTATGTCCAGCATGTCATGGCTGACCATGCAGAAACGTTAATATCGATCCTTGACCGCGGAGGCAGGCTTTATGTATGCGGTGACGGCAGCAAAATGGCCCCGGATGTGGAGGCGGCACTGCAAAAGGCGTATCAGTCTGTCCATGGCACCGGGGAGCAAGAAGCGCAAAACTGGCTGAGACATCTGCAGGATACCGGTATGTACGCTAAGGATGTCTGGGCAGGGATATAGATAAAGAAGACTGGAGACATCCAGTCTTTTTTACCCTTTAGAAAAAATAGTGATCGCGCTAAACATTGATGCATACAATAACTTCAGTCCGCCGGAAGGGCGGGCTGTCTGCAAAACCTATTTTTCGTTTTTGCTAGTTTATGTTATTCTTATACTCGGTATCTATTTCTTTTTTCAAAGGCACACATGACAAAAGAAATCCTTTTTTTATTTCCAAGAAAAAAATGTGAAACGAAATGAAGGTTTCTTTCGTCCAGTGATTGGTTTCCAAATGGTTGTAATAAAAATGATATGGTGCGAAACATAAATATTCCGGCTTGCCGCGGTGTATTTCTTGTTGTGTGATGCCTTGATTTTGTTTGGAAAGAAGGAATTGGAAGGCAGGATATAAAGAGCAGGTAAATATGAATGAAGAACTTAAAGTGTTTAAGAAAGTAGAGGTTGCCATGAAGAAACTTTTTTCTTACAAACTTAGCTTTTTTGTGCTGGCTGTTATACTGTTTTGGGCAAAAACGTATTTATCCTACAAGACTGAGTTTAATCTTGGGGTAAAAGGCACAACTCAGGAGATCCTCCTGATATTTAACCCATTCTCAAGCGCCGTCTTCTTTTTAGGACTGGCTTTGCTGGCGAAAGGGCGTAAATCAGCCATTATTATGCTGATTATCGATTTCTTGATGACATTTGTGTTATATGCAAATATTTTATTCTATCGTTTCTTTGACGATTTCTTGACGTTCCCGAACATTAAACAGTCCGGAAACGTTGGAAACATGGGAGACGGGATTTTCAGTATCATGGCCGGTCATGATATTTTCTATTTCTTAGATATTATCATTTTGATTGCGGTATTGATCTGGAGACCTGAATTAAAAGAATACAAAATGAAAAAACGCTTTGCGTCTTTAGTGATCCTTTCTGGGATCGCACTGTTTTTCATCAACCTGCACTATGCGGAAAAAGACCGTCCGCAGCTGCTAACAAGAACGTTTGACCGCAATTATATCGTGAAGTATTTAGGTCTTTACAACTACACCATTTATGACGGTGTGCAGACGGCTCAAACAGAAACGCAACGGGCCTATGCAAGCAGCGATGATTTAACAAGCGTCGAGAATTACACGACGTCTCATTATGCGAAACCGAACGCCGAGTACTTCGGCTCTGCCAAAGGCAAAAATATCATTAAAATCCACCTCGAAAGCTTCCAGTCATTCCTGATTGACTACAAGCTAAACGGTGAAGAGGTGACGCCTTTCTTAAATAAACTTGCGCACGGCGGGGAAGATGTGACGTATTTTGATAACTTCTTCCATCAGACAGGCCAAGGAAAAACATCTGATGCCGAGCTGACAATGGATAACTCGATCTTCGGTCTTCCTGAAGGCTCCGCGTTTGTGACGAAAGGCGAAAACACCTACCAGTCGCTTCCTGCGATTTTAGACCAGAAGGAAGGCTATACAAGCGCCGTCCTGCATGGTGATTACAAATCGTTCTGGAACCGTGACCAGATTTACAAACATATCGGATATGACAAGTTCTTCGACGCAAGCACGTATGATATGTCAGATGAAAATGTGATTAATATGGGGCTTAAGGATAAGCCGTTCTTTACAGAATCGATTCCAAAGCTTGAATCTCTTAAACAGCCATTTTATGCGCATTTGATTACATTGACAAACCATTATCCGTTTAACCTTGATGAAAAAGACGCGTCTCTTAAAAAAGCGACAACAGGCGATAACACAGTTGACAGCTACTTCCAGACAGCGCGTTACCTTGACGAAGCGCTTGAGCAATTCTTCAAGGAGCTGAAGGAAGCCGGCCTGTATGACAACTCAGTCATCATGATTTACGGTGACCATAACGGTATTTCTGAAAACCATAACCGAGCGATGAAAGAGATTCTTGGAAAAGAGATCACAGATTATCAAAACGCACAGAACCAGCGTGTGCCGCTGATGATCCGCGTTCCTGGCAAAAAAGGCGGAGTGAACCATACGTATGGCGGCGAAATTGACGTTATGCCGACACTTCTGCACTTAGAAGGAATTGATTCTCAGAAATATATCAACTTTGGTACTGATTTATTCTCTAAAGACCACGACGATACGGTGGCATTCAGAAACGGAGACTTCGTAACGCCGAAGTACACATCAGTTGACAATATCATTTACGATACGAAGACAGGTGAAAAACTGAAAGCGAATGAAGAAACGAAGAATCTGAAAACAAGAGTGACCCAGCAGTTGAGTCTTTCAGACAGTGTCCTGTACAAAGACTTGCTGAGGTTCCATAAACTAAGTGATTTCACAGCCGTTGATCCGTCTGACTATCATTACGGCAAGGAAAAAGAAATCAAATAAAGATGAGAAAGAGCCTTGAGCGGGCGCATTGCCTTCGCTGAAGGCTCTTTTTTTTGGTTACATAACCAACTTCAAAAAATAGATTCTATTTGGTCACCAAGGCCGTCTTTCTCTCATATCATTACAGTAGATTTTGAAACCGGATTGAAATCGGACAAATTATCGGGGAAATGCCTTGATAGATTGTGAAGATGTACCAGGTTTCGAACTCAATATTCATAGAGATGAGGGGTAGAGATGAAAGCGGTCATTCTCTGCGGCGGAAAAGGAACGAGAATGAGTGAAGTCACGAATGACATTCCTAAACCGCTCGCCATGATAGGCGGCAAACCGATTCTATGGCATATTATGAAAATTTATCAGTACTACGGAGTAAACGAGTTTATTCTGCTTTTGGGCTATAAAGGAGAAAAAATCAAGGAATACTTTCTCGACTATGAATGGAAGCACAACAGCCTGACACTCGACAGCTCTACGGGAGAGGTACAGATGCTGGGGCAGCCTGAAACGTGGAAAATTACGTTTTTGGAGACTGGGGTAGATACGCTGACAGCCGGAAGAATCTTGCAGGCGAAAGACTATATCGGTGATGAAACATTTCTGCTCACCTATGGAGACGGGCTGGCCAATATCAATCTTTTCCATCTCATCAGCTATCATCAGACAAAAGGTGCTGCCGCGACTGTCACCGGCATTGACAAAGTCTCGCAGTTTGGCACCTTGACGGTTGAGGATGGCATGGCGAAAACATTTTCTGAGAAGACATCAAGTGATGGAATCATCAACGGCGGATTCTTCGTTCTTAGTCCAAAGGTTTTCGATTATTTGCCGAAGGACGGGAACACGATGTTCGAAGATGAACCGCTGAAGAACCTTGCCAAAGATGGGGAGCTTGCTGTGTACCGCCATTACGGATTTTGGACGGCCATCGATACGTATAAAAATCTCTTAGAAGTCAACAAAATGTGGAATCAAGGACAACAAGTATGGAAGGTATGGTGAATTGATTTGAGTTTCTGGAAAAATAAAAACGTATTTGTCACGGGATGCACAGGTCTTTTAGGAAGCTATTTGGTGAAAGAGCTGATCGAACAGGGCGCAAACGTTACGGGGCTAGTCAGGGATCATGTGCCTCAATCCAATCTTTATCAGGGAGAACATATCAAGAAAATGAACATCGTGCGGGGCTCTCTTGAGGACTTGGCTGTGATTGAACGCGCGCTTGGCGAGTATGAGATCGACACAGTCTTTCATCTTGCTGCACAAGCGATTGTCGGCGTGGCAAACCGCAACCCGATTTCTACCTTTGAAGCGAATATCCTCGGCACCTGGAATATTCTCGAAGCCTGCCGCAAGCATCCGTTAATTAAGCGGATCATTGTCGCTTCAAGTGATAAAGCTTACGGCGATCAAGAAAACCTTCCATACGATGAAAACATGCCGCTGCAAGGCAAGCACCCGTACGACGTCTCAAAAAGCTGCGCAGATCTGATCAGCCACACCTATTTTCACACGTACGGGCTTCCGGTCTGCATTACGCGCTGCGGAAACTTATACGGCGGCGGAGATTTGAACTTCAACCGCATCATTCCTCAGACGATTCAGCTTGTGCTGAACGGGGAAGCGCCGGAAATCCGAAGCGACGGCACATTTGTACGGGACTACTTCTATATTGAAGACGCCGTTCAGGCTTATCTGCTTCTTGCAGAAAAAATGGAAGAAAACAATCTTGCCGGAGAGGCCTTTAACTTCAGCAATGAGATCCAGCTGACCGTACTTGAACTGGTAGAGAAAATATTAAAGAAAATGAACAGTAATCTGAAACCTAAGGTGCTGAATCAGGGAAGCAATGAAATCAAACATCAATATTTATCCGCGGAAAAAGCAAGAAAGCTGCTGAATTGGACACCGGCCTACACTATTGATGAGGGACTTGAAAAAACGATTGAGTGGTATACGGAATTCTTCAAAAAGTAATGTGAAACGAGGTGAACAAGACTGTGACCAGCGCGTATTGCACCGTTTTATCAAAAGGAAGATTATATCAGGCAGTCGCTTTGTTTAAGTCGTTAGAGCAAGTTGATCAAGACAGTCCCATTTTTATACTTTGCATGGATGAAGATACGCACCGCGTGTTACAGAAGCTGAAGATGAAGCAGCTGAACCTTGTGCCGGTGACCGCTCTTGAAAATGAAATGCTGCTGAAGCTGAAGGAAACTAGAGATCAAAGTGAGTATTGCTGGACGATGAAGCCGATCTTTCTGCAAGCTGTGCTGAACAGCAATCCTGAGCTGGAGCGCGTGACGTATATTGACGGGGATCTCTTTTTCTATGCAGATCCATCGCCGATTTTTGAAAACCAGCCGGACTGCTCGGTGCTGCTTTCACGGGGGGATATTGTAATCCCTTCTTTTGAGAAAGAGCAGATTGACATGCTGCAGCGTCTTTTAGGCAGATATAATTCCGGGTTTATCAGCTTCAAGCATGATGATGCAGGCACGGATTGCTTGGAGTGGTGGAAGGAACGCTGTCTTGAGGAATGCAAAAATGCACCGGGTGAAGGGAAATTCGGTGATCAGGGCTATTTGGATTATATGTCTGAGCTGTTTCCGAATGTGTGTGACATTACAACACCCGGCGTGAACATCGGCCATTGGAATTATGGACAGCATACGTTTTCCTGGAAAGATGGCCGGATCGTGCTGGAGGATGGCAGTCCGCTGATCTTTTATCATTTCAGCGGATACCGAATCGTCAGCATCAATGAAATCAAACAGATTCATGAAACAACCCGCACAGATCTGCCGTTTGTGCATGAACTGTATCAAGAGACACTGCCGCATATCATTCAGCACATGAAAACGTTAGACCCTGAATTTAACGGTTTTGCTTCAAAAGATGACAACAAATAAATGAGTAAATACAGGAAGTGAAAATGAAGTGAAAGCAAGCGTTATTATTCCTGCATATAATTCAAAGGAGCGTCTTTACAACAGCCTTCTGTCATTAAGCCAGCAGGAGTGTGATGAAGAATTCGAAGTCATTGTAGCGGACAATGGCTCTGAGGACGGGACGCTCTCGATGCTTGAGTCATTTCAAGCTGATTTTCCGCTGATCTTTACACGGATTAAAGAAAACAGGGGCATTGCGTACGGACGAAATCAGGCGCTTCGCAATGCCAGAGGAGACATCCTGATTTTCCATGACAGCGATATGCTTGCGGCAAAGGACCTTGTGGCAAAACATATTAAAGCCCATGAGAACGAAGAGAATCTCGTCGTTTGCGGGTTGTTTTGGAAACGGATCTACAGTTTTTACTATGAACGGTTTGAAGAAGAACATAAGGAACAGCTCGCAAAGCTCACAGGTGAAATGCCGAAGAAAGACAAACAAAAGCTGCTGGAGGAAGCGGACATCAAAAACGGAAGCTTTCTTGATAAAAGCTTTGACCTCGATACCGACTTTATAGACGTGCTCAAGAAGATTTTAGATGAGTACGGCGATGACTTGAAAGGCTATCATATGCCATGGCGCTTTTTTATCACGAATAATTCCTCTGTGAAACGCAAGCATGTGGTTGACCTCGGTTTATTTGACGAAGGCATTGTGCGGTACGGGTTTGAGGATTATGACCTCGGGATCAGGCTTCATCAGGCCGGATTGACCTTCAGGCTTCGCCGTGATATTGTCAGTGTTCATCAGGAACATCCAAGCAATTGTAAGTCTGTAGACGATATTCGGGCAAACATTGCCTATATGTGCGATAAATACAATAACATCCGCTCCTTAGACGTTCATCTCGCTTTTAATGGGCCGTTCCCGCCTGACATGACGAACAGAATCATGGCTGATATTCAAAAGCTGCTGGAATCACAGAAATATGATATGCTGCTGAATCTGTTTCTTGAGCTTCTGCATGTTGTTAAAGAGCGCAACATTGATCCGGATTGGCGAAAGAAATCCCCAAGGGTGACGGCGAAAAGCTTTGATTTGCAAACTGTCCGCAAGCTTCTGCCTAAGGCGAAGAAAAAGCTAGGCGTGAACGATTTTGCCAACGCACTGTATGCGCTTGTCAACGATTTGCTGCACGTGGATCTTAGATCATTGGATGTGGTATAAGTGAGTACATTTCATTTTTCAACGATAGTGTCAAGGACACATATCTTTAAGCTCATGCCTATGATTCATTCTCTCCATGAGCATTGCGATGATTTTCATTTATATGTGCTGTGTGTCGACCAGAAAGCATATGAATTGCTTCAGCACGTTCCATGGGAGCATGTAACCTTTGTGCAGCTGCATGAAATGGAAGACCCGGAGCTGCTGAAAGCGAAAAGCAACAGAACGTTTCATGAATATTGCTGGACGTTAAAGCCTGCCTTTTTGTTTCATGTGATGAGCAAGTGGGATGACGCTGAATACTTTGCCCATATGGATACGGATCTATTTTTCTTTTCTGATCCGGCACGTATTTTTGCAGAAAACCCAACGGCGTCTCTGTATTTGACTGATCATCGTAATTCGCCGCGCTTCATGTCCTACTACGACCGAACCGGACGCTTTAATACAGGCTTTGTCGGTGCCGGTAATACAAAGGAAGCATATGAAGCGGTGTGGCAGTGGAGACAGGACTGTATTGAATTTTGCACGGTCGAAATGGATACGGAACGAAAGACATATGGTGATCAAAGATATGTGGAGAAATGGCCGGAGCAGTTTAAAGGTGTTCATGTTGTCAAATCAATAGGAGCCAATACAGCGCTTTGGAATATTGAAAACTATAAGGTCGGGCAAAAGGACGGCCGCGTGTATATAGATGAAACGCCGCTGATTTTCTATCATTTCTCTGGGTTTACACTGGTGACAGAAAAAGAGTTTAATCTTTGCTGGTACTACCGGATTGAAGACGAAGCGACAATTGAGATGATTTATATGCCGTATATATTAAATCTGAAAAGATGGATTGATGAAATACAGTCGGCGTTTCCGGACTTTGCGGATGGCTTTATCCCGAAGCACGCAGTGCCTGACACTCATTTTATCCAGCTGGATTAAAAAACCCCCTGCCGCCTGGCAGGGGTTTTTTCAGCTATGCCATTCTCTCAGCTTCTGGTCACTTGGCAATAGGAAGGCAAGGATGCCGAGAACAGGGAGAAAGGCAATGGCGATCATCGTCGGGGTCAGTCCCGCGGCGTCAATCAGAGCGCCCAGCGCCACAGCGCCGATCGCGCCCATCCCGAAGGCAAGCCCGACGGTTAAACCGGACATTGTGCCGATTTTTCCAGGAACTAGCTCCTGTGCGTAGACGACCGTTACAGAAAAGCTCGACATCAGAACCAAGCCAATCAATGCGAGCACGCCATAGGCGAGAACCGGGCCGGCAAATGGCAGCACAATCGCCAGCGGCGCCGAGCATAACAGCGAACCGAGAATAACGAAGCGTTTTCCAAAACGGTCTGCAAGCGGGCCGCCGAGAAACGTGCCGATTGCGCCGAACAGCAAGAAGACAAAAATATAGCTTTGTGCCTGCTGAATGCTTACGTGATAGGTATCCATCGCGTAAAACGTGTAAAAGTTACCGATCGCACTCGTATACCAAGAACGAGCAAAAATGAGAAATATAATAATAATAAGAGCAGATACAACAGATTTGGTGATGGCCGTGTTTTCAGCCGTTTTCTTTTGCTTGCCTGATTTCTGGGCAAGGCTGCCGAGACGTGAGGCGTACCATTTCGCAATATACATGAGAAACAAAACAGCAAGCGCGGCGACGAGCGTGAACCAAACAGCGCCGAATTGCCCGAGCGGCACAAGGATCAGCGCGGTGATCAGCGGCGCCATCGCCTGGCCTGAGTTTCCGCCCACCTGATAAATCGACTGGGCGAGCCCGCGTTTTGTGCCGGCGGCCATATACGCCACACGGGAGCCCTCCGGATGGAAAATGGCCGAGCCTAATCCAATGAAAAACACACAGCATAAGATCGTTATGAATGACGGGGCAAATGCAAGGCCCAAAATGCCAAGCATGCTGGCAGTCAAACCGACTGGCAGCGCATACGGCCGCGGCCGTTTATCGGTATACCAGCCGACAACAGGCTGCATGACGGATGACACCATGTTTAATGTGAAAGCGATGATGCCAAGCTGTGTAAACGTCAGGCTCATGGAGCGTTCCAAAATAGGGAACATGGCCGGAATCACAGCCTGAAGCGAATCGTTGAGCATATGGCAAATTCCGATAATAATCAAAATCGGATACACCGTGGTGCCTGGTTTTTGAACTGTTTTTTCTTTTAACGGGGCGGCGATAGCCAATTGAGTCTCCTCCTTACATATATAACCAAAGCATACCACCATATTATTCATAAGGTGAAGAATTTATCAAGAGGAAAAAAGACTCTTATAAATATTAGCAGCTGACGGTATTTTCGATATTCAAAATGTGATATAGCTCTTCAAGCTTACGAATCTCATAGGTTGGTATGATCTCTGGCACATTCGGCTTCATGTCAGGGTTCATCCAGCAAGTATCAAGCCCGGCGAGCTGTCCGCCTTTGATATCAGCAGTTAGTGAATCCCCGATGATTAATGTGTGCTCTGCTGAAAATTGAGGAATCCGTTCAAACACGTAATCGAAATATTCCTTCATCGGCTTTTGGAAGCCTGTGTCTTCAGAAACGAAAATGTCCTTGAAGAATGGAAATAATCCTGAATCACGGAGACGCTTATATTGTGTGTTAGACACACCGTTTGTCACGATGTACAAATCAAACTGTTGCTGCAGATTTGAGATGAGATCAAATGCACCGTCAATAAGCTGATGTCCTTCTTCAAGAAAGCGGCGGTATTTTTGCTCAAGCAAGGCGCCGTCCGCCTCGTAACCGTACTCCTTGAGCAAAGCGGAGAAACGTGTGTTTACGACTTCATCCCGTGTCATCTTACCTTCTTCAAAGACTCTCCAGAGACCTTGATTGATGGTTTTATACTGCGCCTTCATGTCATTTGTTAAAGGAATATTCTGATCTTCAAACAGCAAACGCAGGGCTAAAGCTTCTGCCGCTTGAAAATCAAGGATGGTATCATCTACATCAAATAATAAAGTGCGGTATCGCTTCATCTGTGTGTCTCCCTTTCTCATATGTATTCAAAGTATAGCACATAAAAAAAGGAAAAAGCCGGCGGGTGAGGCACCGCCGGCTGAAAAGAGATTATTTGTTTAATAAGCTGTGTTTTCTCGAATATAGGAAGTAAACCAGCGTTCCGACAGCGATCCAGATGACAAATGAAAGCCATGTGACGCCGGGAAGGCTGTACATGAACCAAAGGCAGATGCCTGCGCTGATAATCGGCACAACCGGAACGAATGGCACTCTGAAGGACGCCTTGATTTCAGGATGTTTCTTTCTTAACACAATGACAGCAATGGAAATGACCGTAAACGCGGCAAGTGTTCCCATGTTCACCAGATGGGCCAGCGTTCCGAGGTTAATAAAGCCGGCGATTCCCGCTGCAACGATCCCTGTCAGCCATGTGTTGCGGAACGGGGTTTTAAATGACGGATGAACCTTTGCGAACAATCCAGGCAGAAGGCCGTCTCTGCTCATGGCAAATGTCAAGCGGACCTGTGCGTACAGCAAAGCGAGCATCACCGTCGTAATCCCGATAATCGCACCGACAGAAATAATTCCGGCAACAGCGTCCTGTCCGACGAATTTCAGCGCAAAGGATACAGGATCTCCGACATTCAATTTGGCATAAGGCATCATGCCTGTCAGCACAAGCGATACCGCGATGTACAGAACCGTGCAGACGGCTAGAGCTGAAATAATGCCGACGGGCATGTTTTTTTGCGGATTTTTCACTTCCTCTGATGCGTTTGAAACCGCGTCAAACCCAAGGTACGCGAAGAATACAGTGGCAGCGCTAAGTATGACGCCTTTCATCCCGAATGGCATAAAAGGAGACCAGTTGTCCGGTTTCACATAGCCGATGCCGACAATAATGAACAATAAAATGATCGCGATTTTCATCAGTACAATAACGTTGTTAAAGCGTGTGCTTTCCTTGACGCCTCTGCTGACAATCGCAGTGATGAGGAGAATGATCACCGCAGCCGGAAGGTTAAATACGGCGCCCGCCGTGCTTCCCGGCGCTCCTGTCAGTGCAGCCGGAATATGAAGATTGAAGCCGGCAAGCAGTGATTGAAAGTATGAAGACCAGCCGGTGGCAACCGCCGACAGTGCAATGACATATTCAAGCATGAGATCCCATCCGATCAAAAAGGCGAGCAGCTCTCCAAGTGTCACGTATGAGTATGAGTACACGCTTCCCGAAATCGGAATGGAAGACGAAAACTCAGCATAACAGAAAGCAGCCAGCGCACAGGCGAGCCCCGCTAAAATAAACGATATGATGAGGGCGGGACCTGCACCGGTCGCTGCCACTGTTCCTGTAATGACAAAAATCCCTGTACCGATGACACAACCGATACCGAGCAAGGTTAAATCAAATGCGCTTAACGTACGGGCAAGGCTTTTTGACTTGCTCTGCGCACTCAATGTTTCAAGCGGTTTTTTTCTAAATAATGAACTCATCAAAAGTTCCTCCTAGAAATATTCAAAATATTCTAATCATTATATGCAGTTCTTGTTGTATTATATTGTCGAAATTTGACGCAGTCAATAAAATATTTTTCTGCTTTAAATGATAGAAGCGAAACAGCGTTGTCGTATCATAGGATAGTAATTTTTACTAATCGTATATTCAATTTTATGCAAGATGAACCGATAGAAAAAATAGATTCGCCCATATTTTGATTTGCGGTTATAAAGGAGATGCTGACCATGTTTCAATATGAAGAGTTGAATAAACAGTTTATCGGCGGGAAATGGCAGGAGGGCAGCAGCCCAAATGTATTGGAAAACAAAAATCCTTATACTCAAAAAACATTCACAACATTCCGTAAAGCGACTGCTGACGATGTAGATGAAGCGTACAGGGCAGCGGCGCTGGCGAAGAAAAAATGGGATGCGGTCAATCCGTTCGAGAAAAGGACCATTTTAGAAAAAGCCGTCACGTATATCGAAGAGAACGAAGAAGCCATCATTTATTTGATTATGGAAGAGCTTGGCGGAACAAGGCTCAAAGCAGCTTTTGAAATCGGTCTTGTCAAAAACATCATAAAAGAAGCGGCAACGTTCCCTGTCCGCATGGAAGGCAAAATTCTTCCGTCCACAATAGATGGCAAGGAAAACAGATTATATCGCGTGCCGGCAGGTGTTGTCGGTGTCATCAGTCCGTTTAACTTCCCATTCTTTTTATCTATGAAATCAGTGGCGCCTGCACTCGGAGCCGGCAATGGCGTTGTGCTAAAGCCGCATGAGGAAACGCCGATTTGCGGCGGAACGCTGATTGCGAAAATTTTTGAGAACGCGGGAATTCCAGCGGGGCTGCTGAATGTTGTTGTCACAGACATTGCTGAAATCGGCGACAGCTTCGTTGAGCATCCAGTGCCGCGGATCATCTCATTTACCGGTTCTACGAAAGTCGGCAGCTACATCGGACAGCTTGCGATGAAGCATTTTAAAAAGCCGCTTCTTGAGCTTGGCGGGAACAGTGCCTTCATCGTACTTGAGGATGCAGATATAGAATATGCGGTCAATGCGGCGGTGTTCAGCCGATTTACACATCAAGGACAGATTTGCATGTCAGCCAACCGCGTGCTTGTTCATTCTTCTATTTATGACAAGTTCCTTGAGCTGTACCAGGCAAAAGTGGAATCGCTGAAAGTCGGCGACCCAATGGACCCTGATACGATTATCGGGCCATTAATCAACAGCAGACAGACGGACGGGCTGATGAAGACTGTAGAGCAAGCAATTGAAGAAGGCGCTGTACCAGTGAAGCTTGGCGGATTTAACGGGACGATCGTGGAACCGACGATCTTAAAAGACGTCAAACCGTTCATGAGCATTGCCAAGGAAGAGCTGTTCGGACCGGTCGTCTCCTTTATGAAGTTTGATTCAGAAGACGAAGCGGTGGATATCGCAAACGAAACCCCGTTTGGCTTGAGCGGTGCCGTACACACGTCAAATCTTGAGCGCGGCGTGGCTTTTGCGAAACGCATTGAAACAGGCATGATTCACGTCAATGACACGACCATCAATGATGAACCGAATGTAGCCTTCGGCGGTGAAAAGCAATCAGGCCTCGGCCGTTTAAACGGTGAGTGGAGCCTCGAAGAATTTACAACGCTGAAATGGATCTCGGTCCAGCACGAAAAACGCAGCTTCCCTTATTAATGAAAAGGAGTGAATGGAATTGACCATAAACACGGAAAAAGAAACCGCAGATATTCTGGACGCATTTATCAAAGTAGCCCCTTATTTAAACAGCCTGGTTCAGGATGATATTACAATCGGCATTTATGATACGGAAAAACTGCTCGTGAATATACCGGCCAAAACCTTTTCGCTGAACGTAAAAGCCGGCGATCCGCTGCAGGAAGGGGATATCATCACAGATGCCATCCGCAGCAATCAGAAGAAGACGAGCATGGTTCCGAAAGAATTGTTCGGCTTCCCATTGATCGCGCGTGCCATCCCGCTGCACGACGAGAATGGAAGAGTCATTGGAGGCGTCGGCCTCGGAACGAGCCTTGAGGAGTCGTCAAAGCTGCATGATGTGGCGGAAAGCTTATCAGCTGTCGTTGAACAAACAGCCGCGGCTATTTCCGACATTTCTGAATCAATTAACGGGTTTTCAACTCAAATGTCGGGCATTTCCTCTCAGGCGAAAAAAGTAAGCGAAAGCGCCGGTGAAATCGCCGATATTTCAGTAACTGTTAAAGGCATCTCTGACCAAAGCAATCTGCTCGGCTTGAACGCCGCGATCGAAGCGGCAAGAGCAGGGGAGTCTGGAAAAGGATTCTCTGTCGTCGCAGATGAGATCAGAAAGCTAGCGACGCATTCAAAAGAAAATGTCGGCCAAATTGACCAGATTACGAAAAAAATCCACAGCCTGCTGAAAGGGCTGGAGGAATCCATTGAGTCGATTAATCAGCATACAGACGGACAAGCCGCTGCCGTTGAACAAATTTCCGCCACGATGCAGGAGATTTCAGGAAGCGCGCAGCATCTTGCAAAAATGGCCGAAAAAGCGCTTGAGGAAGAGTAAGAGACCGGGGACAAATGTCCCCGGTCTTTTTCTATCCTGCATTTCCATGAAATTCGTCTGACGTTTTACTAGTTTTATTCCAGCGGCTGATTTAAAATGTACACATGAACTTACGTGAGGATTGATAGGAACCATGAGCATATTAAAAGCGGAAAATCTTTATAAAACATACGGAGATAAAACATTATTTGACCATATCTCCTTTCATATTGAAGAGAATGAGAGAATCGGATTAATCGGGCCGAACGGAACAGGAAAATCAACGCTGCTGAAAGTGATTGCCGGCTTGGAATCTACCGAAGAAGGAGAAATCACGAAATCCGGAAGCGTGCAGGTCGAATTTCTTCATCAAGACCCGGAGCTGCCTGCGGGGCAAACAGTGCTGGAGCATATCTATTCCGGTGAATCGGCTGTGATGAAAACCTTGCGTGAATATGAAAAAGCGCTGTATGAACTGGGGAAAGATCCCGAAAATGAACAGCGCCAGAAACACCTGCTGGCAGCACAAGCGAAAATGGACGCAAACAATGCATGGGATGCAAACACCTTGGCAAAAACCGTATTGTCTAAGCTGGGCGTCAAAGACGTAACAAAACCGGTCAATGAGCTCTCAGGCGGCCAGAAAAAACGGGTAGCCATTGCCAAAAACTTAATTCAGCCCGCTGATCTGCTCATTTTGGACGAGCCGACAAACCATTTGGATAATGAAACGATTGAGTGGCTTGAAGGGTATTTAAGCCAATATCCCGGCGCCGTCATGCTGGTGACGCACGATAGATATTTCTTAAACCGTGTCACCAACCGCATTTATGAGCTTGAAAGAGGCAGCCTCTACACGTACAAAGGCAACTATGAAGTGTTTTTAGAAAAACGCGCGGAACGGGAAGCGCAGGCTGAGCAAAAGGAAACGAAGCGGCAGAACCTGCTGCGCCGCGAGCTGGCCTGGCTCAGACGAGGAGCGAAAGCCCGCTCCACAAAACAAAAGGCGAGAATTGACCGGGTAGAGTCGCTTAAAGAGCAGAAAGGGCCTCAGTCATCAGGTTCACTCGATTTTGCCATTGGCTCGCACCGTCTCGGAAAACAGGTTATTGAAGCGGAGAACGTCATGATCGCTTATGACGGCCGCATGCTCGTCGACCGTTTTAATGAACTTGTCATACCAGGTGAACGGATCGGGATCATCGGGCCAAACGGCATCGGGAAAACAACGCTGTTAAATGCCCTTGCCGGCCGTCATACGCCGGACGGAGGCGATATTACGATCGGACAGACGGTCAGAATCGGCTACTATACTCAGGATCATAGTGAAATGAACGGTGAGTTAAAGGTCATTGACTATATAAAAGAAACGGCGGAGGTCGTAAAAACGGCAGATGGTGATATGATTACAGCTGAACAAATGCTCGAGCGTTTCCTCTTCCCGCGATCGATGCAGCAGACGTATATCCGCAAGCTGTCCGGCGGGGAAAAACGCCGTTTATACTTGCTTCAGGTTCTCATGCAGGAGCCGAATGTCCTGTTTCTCGATGAGCCGACGAACGATTTGGATACTGAAACATTAAGCGTTCTTGAGGATTATATTGACCAGTTCCCTGGCGTCGTCATCACCGTATCCCATGACCGCTATTTCCTTGACCGCGTCGTCGACCGTTTGATTGTATTTGAAGGAAATGGCGTCATTTCCCGCTTTCAAGGCTCCTACAGCGACTATATGGAGGAGTCAAAAGCGAAAAAAGCGGCCCCAAAACCGACAGCTGAGGAAAAAACGGCTGAAGCCGAGCCGAAGAAAAAACGGAAAAAGCTTTCTTACAAAGACCAGCTGGAATGGGACGGCATCGAAGATAAAATTGCCCAGCTGGAAGAAAAGCATGAACAGCTTGAAGCTGACATCGCCGCAGCAGGCAGTGATTTTGGCAAAATCCAAGAGCTGATGGCCGAGCAGGCGAAAACTGCGGAAGAGCTTGAGGCTGCGATGGACCGCTGGACAGAATTGTCCCTCATGATCGAAGAACTGGAAAGCTAAAAAGCGTGGCCGCAGCAGGCCGCGCTTTTTTTCACATAATGGACAAAAACGAACCGGCCTGCTTATGTTAGGATAAAATTGTGTGTCAGAGGCACATGGAAAACTAACGGAGATGATGAAGTATGACATGGGCGATCGTGATGTTAATTCTCATGAGTCTGGTGAAAATCGTATTAACCTGTCTTCCTACAGGCGTCATAGAATGGCTGCTCAGCAAATTTGAAGTGCACGCCAAGCTGAGTGACGAAAATGCGAGTCTCTCTCTAGATGGAAAACGCCTCAAGGGTGCAGAGAAGCAGAAAGTGATTGATCAATTTAACGAAGCTGTCTTCCTGGAAAAATATTATATCTATCCAGGTGATGAAGAGCGTTATTTACATCCGGAAAACGGCGGCACGCCGCTGGTGATAGATACAAAAAAAGGAAAAAGAGACGTGAAGCTGTTCGTGTACCGCTACGACGACCATATCGACGTCGTGAAACAGTACAAGAAGAAAGTGATCGCGTATCGAGTGCTTTCTGAAAGCCTTCAAAAAGAGTCTCTGTCAGTGGCGGGAAGTTTAGCTTAAACAGGAAAGTGAAAGACGGGTGCTTTATGCTGCTCGTCTTTTTTATTGTTTTTTAAAACTTAACGTTTACGTTAAGGTTCAAAAGGTGTATAATGGTAACAGAAACAGCGAAGGGGGATTTACCTTGGAATGGATGAAGATTGATCAAGTGGCCAAAAGAAGCGGACTGACAAAGCGGACCATCCGGTTTTATGAAGAAATCGGCTTGATTCCGGCGCCGAAACGGACAGACGGCGGCGTAAGGCTTTATTCAGAGGATGATATGGAGGAGCTTGAGAAAGTCATCAGCACAAAAGAGGTGCTCGGTTTTTCCCTTCAGGAGCTTCAGCATTTCATGGAAACCAGCCGCCAGCTAGAGTTAAACAAAGAGGGGTATTTGTTGTCACTGGATCCTAAGGAACGGAAAGAAAAACTGGAGGAAATTCAGGAAACCCTGAATCACCAGCTGAGTTTGATTGATGAGAAAATCCGCACATTCCAAAGCTTTAAAGAACGCCTGCAAGGCATGAAAGGCAAAGCGGAACGCGCCATTCAATCAATCGAATGAAAAGTTTGTTAAACGCTATTTTTGTAGCGTTTCTTTTAATGGAATAAAGATGGAGGTTAGGTCAAATGGATAAGACAACACAAGTGAATCAGAAAACGGGTTTGCTCAGCCAGCCAAAAGCGGTATGGGCTGTCGCGTTTGCCTGTGTGATTTCCTTTATGGGAATCGGGCTGGTCGATCCAATTCTTCCGGCCATTGCCGCACAACTACATGCTTCACCTAGTGAAGTATCACTCTTGTTTACAAGTTATTTGCTTGTAACCGGATTTATGATGTTTTTCTCAGGAGCCATTTCCAGCCGCATCGGCGCGAAATGGACATTAATTCTCGGACTTATTTTTATTATTGTGTTTGCGGGGCTTGGCGGCAGCTCAAGCTCAATCGCTCAGTTAGTCGGCTATCGCGGCGGCTGGGGATTAGGGAATGCTTTGTTTATTTCAACAGCGCTTGCGGTCATCGTCGGCGTATCAGTCGGTGGCAGCGCCCAAGCGATTATTTTGTATGAGGCTGCGCTCGGTCTCGGGATTTCTGTCGGGCCGCTTGCAGGCGGAGAGCTTGGAAGCATTTCATGGCGCGCGCCGTTTTTCGGAGTATCTGTCCTGATGTTTATTGCGTTAATCGCGATTTCTTTCATGCTTCCGAAGCTGCCGAAACCGGCGAAACGCGTCGGTGTGTTTGATGCGATGAAGGCACTCAAATATAAAGGCCTGCTGACAATGGCGGTATCGGCATTCCTATACAACTTTGGATTTTTTATTTTGCTAGCTTATTCTCCGTTCGTACTGGATTTAGATGAACACGGTCTTGGATATGTCTTCTTCGGCTGGGGCCTTCTGCTGGCGATTACGTCAGTCTTTACGGCGCCGCTCGTTCACAAAGCGCTGGGCACAGTGCGTTCGCTCGTCGTTCTCTTTATCGCCTTTGCGGCCATTCTCGTTATTATGGGGATCTGGACAGACCATCAGACTTTGATTATTACATGTATCGTTGTCGCTGGTGCTGTCCTCGGTATGGTGAATACGATCATGACAACCGCTGTGATGGGTTCTGCGCCGGTTGAACGTTCAATCGCGTCTTCAGCCTACAGCTCAGTCCGCTTCATCGGCGGCGCGCTCGCCCCGTGGATTGCAGGAATGCTGTCAGAACACTTTACTGCAAGCACACCATATACAGTAGGCGGAATCGTCGTTTTTGTCGGCATGCTTGTCCTTCTCATGGGACGTAAACATCTTGCTGGAATTAAGGCGGGGCATTAATAACGAAAGACACTGCACAGATGCAGTGTCTTTTTTTAATCGTGGAATTTCCCCATTACTACCGTATTATAGTAATTTCCGTCAGAAAGCAATTTCTCCTTTTTTAAGATTCCTTCTGCTTCAAATCCTTTCGTTTGTTTCCAGGACATTCAGTGAGATTTTTTTAATTTCGTTGGCATCCGCTTCGGTCAGGCATTGATGCGGCTGGGATTTATCTTGGAGAAGCTGAGAATGTGTCCGTTCATTTACGATTGCCATTTCAAGTGATGGTTCATGCTGTAGAGGGGACGTTTGCCATGAAGGCAAAGTCTGACGAATATGATCAGAAATGTTTAGAAACGCTCTATCAATACATACACAGCGTCATGAAAAACAGCTTTTCTGTAGAGTGGTCACCGCTTGTCTGCCAAAAGAGGGCTTGACACTTGATGAATTCACATCTCCATTGCAGCTCATTTTAAAAGACAGAGAGCTTTTGAGAATCGTTCAGAATAAATGGCAGTAAAAACCCGCCCTTTAGCAGGCGGGTTTTTTTATAAATTAAAGCACTTTCGTCGTCCAAGACTCGCAGTTCCACGTTTCTGTCGCGATATCCACATAAAAATCTGGCTCGTGGGAAATGAGCAGAATGGAGCCTTTATATTCTTTCAGGGCACGCTTGAGCTCTTCCTTGGCATCGACATCCAAGTGGTTTGTCGGCTCATCGAGCACCAGCAGGTTTGTTTCTGAGTTGATTAGCTTGCACAATCTGACTTTCGCTTTTTCGCCTCCGCTTAATACGGAGACGCGGCTTTCGATATGCTTTGTCGTCAGCCCGCATTTTGCCAGAGCGGCACGGATTTCATACTGCGTATAAGAAGGGAATTCGCTCCATACTTCTTCGATGCACGTATTGTTGTTTGTTTCCTTGACCTCTTGCTCGAAATAGCCGGTATAGATGTGCTCACCGCGTTCAACAGAGCCTTCGAGCGGCTGGATTTCACCAAGCAAACTTTTCAGCAATGTCGTTTTTCCGATCCCATTCGCGCCGTAAAGGGCAATTTTTTGGCCGCGCTCCATGCGGAGGTTGAGCGGACGGGACAGCGGGGAATCGTAACCGATCACGAGATCCTTCGTTTCAAAAATCAGCTTGCCTGACGTTCTCGCCGGCTTAAAGTGGAATTCCGGCTTTGGCTTTTCTGCCGCAAGCTCGATCATATCCATCTTATCGAGTTTCTTTTGGCGGGACATCGCCATGTTTCTCGTGCTGACACGCGCTTTGTTGCGGGCAACGAAATCCTTCAGCTCCGCGACTTCCTGCTGCTGCTTTTTGTAGGCCGCTTCAAGCTGCTGTTTTTTCACCTCGTAGACTTCCATAAACTGATGGTAGTCGCCGACATAACGTGTCAGCTCTTGATTTTCAACGTGATAAATCAGGTTGATGACACTATTCAAGAACGGAATATCGTGGGAAATCAGGATGAACGCGTTCTCGTATTCCTGCAGGTAGCGTTTCAGCCATTCAATATGCTGTTCATCAAGATAGTTGGTCGGCTCATCGAGAAGCAGAATTTCCGGCTTTTCAAGGAGAAGCTTAGCGAGAAGGACCTTTGTGCGCTGTCCGCCGCTCAAATCGGTGACATCTCGCTCTAAACCGATATCGCTCAAACCGAGACCGCGGGCGATTTCTTCCACCTTGGAATCAATGACATAAAAATCATTGTTTGTCAGCGCGTCTTGAATGACGCCGACTTCTTCAAGCAGCTTCTCGAGCTCGTCGGGATCAGCCTCGCCCATTTTGTTGTAAATCTCGTTCATTTCCTCTTCCATCGCAAATAAATAATGGAATGCGTCTTTCAGGACGTCGCGAATAGATTTTCCTTTTTCCAGCACGGTATGCTGATCCAGATAGCCGACACGGACATTTTTTGACCATTCGACTTTTCCCTCATCAGGTTCAAGCTTTCCGGTAATAATATTCATGAAGGTTGACTTTCCTTCACCGTTTGCGCCGATCAAGCCGACGTGCTCGCCTTTTAACAGGCGGAAGGAAACGTTATTAAAAATGGCCCGGTCCCCGAAGCCGTGGCTTAAATCCTTTACAGATAAAATACTCATGTTTACACCTCTATCGTTATCAAACACGCACAATCGGCGTGTAATATTCACCCTTTTGATTATAAAGGAGGATTCGGAATGTTGAAAGGTATAGGAAAGAAAAAGAAAAATTGCGTTCCGGGCGAGGTTTTGAGATACTATGGAATAGATTTCAGGAATTGAGGAGAACAAAATGACGCAAACTTGGCCATTTTTACATAATGCACAATCATTTATACAAGAGAATTGGAATGCTTCCGGCTTTCAAACGCCAACCCCTGTTCAAGAGCAGGCAGCCCAGCTGATCATGGACGGAAAGGATGTCATTGCAGAATCGCCGACAGGCACAGGGAAGACGCTGGCGTATGCGCTGCCGGTCTTGGAGCGGATCAAACCAGAGCAAAAGCATCCGCAGGCGGTGATTTTAGCGCCTTCCCGTGAGCTGGTGATGCAGATTTTTCAGGTGATTCAGGATTGGAAAGCGGGCTCAGAGCTGCGCGCGGCTTCCTTAATCGGCGGGGCGAATGTGAAGAAGCAGGTCGAAAAGCTAAAGAAACATCCGCATATCATTGTCGGCACGCCAGGCAGGGTATTTGAACTGATTAAAGCAAAGAAACTCAAAATGCATGAAGTGAAAACGATTGTACTTGATGAAGCGGATCAGCTTATCCTGCCGGAGCATCGCGAGACGATCAAACAAATTATTAAAACGACATTAAGAGACCGCCAGCTTCTATGTTTCTCTGCCACGCTTAAAAAGGAAACAGAGGATGTGCTCCGCGAATTGGCGCAAGAGCCTGAGGTGTTGAAGGTGCAGCGAAGCAAGGCAGAGGCAGGGAAAGTGAAGCATCAATATCTCATTTGTGACCAGCGTGACAAAGTAAAGCTGCTGCAAAAGCTGTCAAGGCTTGAAGGCATGCAGGCACTCGTATTTGTGAGAGACATTGGCAACCTGAGTGTATATGCGGAAAAGCTGGCATATCACCACGTTGAACTCGGCGTTTTGCACAGCGAAGCGAAAAAAATGGAGCGAGCGAAAATCATTGCCGCATTCGAAAACGGAGAGTTTCCTCTTTTATTGGCGACTGACATTGCCGCACGCGGTTTAGACATTGAAAACCTGCCATACGTGATTCATGCTGATATTCCAGATGAAGATGGCTATGTCCACAGATCAGGACGAACAGGCCGGGCCGGAAAAGAAGGCAACGTGCTGAGCCTTGTGACAAAATTGGAGGAATCAAAGCTGAAAAAAATGGCGAAGAAGCTTGGTGTTGAGCTGAGTGAAGCTGTGTATGCAGGCGGAAAACTGAAGACGAAATAAAAAGGAGGGCGGAAAGCCCTTTTTTTGTTGTAAAATAATAGAAAAGATTTTGCGCAGAGGTGGGAAAATGGCTTCAATAGACAGGTTTCAAGTAATGCAGGAGCCAGAGCTGAAAATACTTGAACACTGGTTTGAGAATGAGGATACCAGACGGAGAATGGATGGGATGCTGCCATTAGATGAGTGGTACGCACGAGTAAATAAAGATAAACACGATACTGTCATCATGGCGTATGATGGACAGCTGCCGGCAGGGATGGTCGTTATTGAGTTCGGAGAGGAGCGGATGTATATTGGATTGATCGTCAATCCTTTGTACCGGCTTCAAGGGTACGGAAAACGGATACTGCAAAAGCTGATGACCGAACCTGATTTTACTAGCGTGCGAGAATGGGTGGCATGCATTGAAGAAGACAATCGAATCAGTTTAGCTTGCTTTCAAGCAGCAGGATTCACTTTAGAAGACACGGAACCTGATGAAGATGGTTTTCTTACGCTGATTCTTCGCAGCTGATCTCATCGAAACACAAAAGGAGGGCAAAAAGCCCTCCCGTTTTCATCTTCATTCAGCTCGGATCACTGACCTTGATCAGCTGTTTCCCTTTATTTTCTCCCTTAAATAAACCGAGAAACGCGTCAGGAATGTTTTCGAAGCCTTCTGTGATGGTTTCCTCGTAATGGAGTTTACCAGCATTCAGCCATTCGGCCAGCTGTTTTGCTCCCTCAGAAAAACGATCGGAGTAGTCGCTTACGATAAAGCCTTGCATCAGCGACTTCGTTTTAATGAGTTTTGATTGGACACGAGGGCCCATGTCATCTGCTTCGCTTTTTGCGTTATAGGAAGAAATGGCGCCGCACACCGGAATGCGGGCAAATTCATTGAGCAGATTCATCACCGCGTCTGAAATCGGTCCGCCGACATTGTCAAAATACACATCGACACCGTCAGGACAAGCGTTTTGAAGCGCTTTTTGGATATCATCCGCTGTTTTGTAATTGATGGCTTCGTCAAACTGAAGCTCCTGTTTTAAATAGTCGATTTTTTCATCAGAGCCCGCGATGCCGACGACTCGCGCGCCTTTGATTTTGGCAATTTGCCCGACTGTTGAACCGACGGCTCCAGCAGCTCCGGAGACAACCACGGTTTCGCCTTCCTTCGGGCGTCCGATGTCCAGCAATCCGAAGTATGCTGTTAAGCCGGTCATTCCCAAAATGCCGAGATAGGCCGAAGCGGGAGCAAGGCTTGTATCAATTTTTCGCAAGGCAGACTCGCTCACAGCGGAAAATTCCTGCCAGCTGAGATTTCCGATGACGATATCGCCTTTTTTCAGATGATTCCCGTCTGACACAACTTCAGCGATAACCCCGCCAGAAAGCGCTTTATCCAAAGCGAACGGCTCAACATATGACTTCATATCCTGCATACGGCCGCGCATATAAGGGTCAACCGATACATAAAGCGTTTTGACAAGCACTTCCCCTTGCTTGGGTTCAGGAACCGGAATGGTTTCAAAGCGAAAGTCTTCATGAACAGGAATACCTTGTGGACGTCTTGCTAATTGAATTTGCTGCTGAGATGCTGTCATTTTCATCCTCCTATCACTTGGTTGACACCACTGTAACATGGACAGGAGAGGAAATACAAAAGGTAAGCTGGCATACAAAAAAGGTTATAGATGAGCTTATGCTTTCTACAAGCTCTTTTGTTTTAAAAGTTCTCTTTAGTCATTTATCATTATTAGAAAACAGAACAGAAAAAGAGCTCCTGTACACCTAGCTAAGATTGGCTAGTGTGTATGTCGATTCTTTTTCATATTCTTGCAAGCATCTGCGAGGGGGAGCTTAGTCGTTCACATTTTGCTTTCGCATCAATCTGCAATAGCAAAGTCTATGCGATTTTTTTACATCAGCAAAGATTTGTTCAATTTTTTCCTTTTATGCCGAGTTTTTCTGAAACAGATAATTGATGGTACTCAACCATTTTCTTTTGGTCAATAAAGTAATGTTTACTTATTAATTAAACACGCGAAAAAGCAAACGAAAACATAATTAAATTTTATATATTTATTAAAAGCTTATATGTTTATTTACCTTTTTTTTGAATTGTAATTGAGAAAATCCATATATTGCGGACACTAATAAAAGAATACCTGCTGAAACATAAACTAAACGAACTCCAAGGAAATCTGAAATAGCCCCTATAGCCAGAATTGAAAACATAAAAATGAACTGTACTAAAGAAGACCTTGCAGACATTATATTAATTCGAGTTTGCTCGGTTGTTATGTTCTGAATAAGTGTTTCTTGTGTAAGATCTCTTAATATATAAGCCGGCCCCATAAAGAGAACCAAAATTAGAGCTAAGTATGAATTACTTATAAAACCATATATTAAAGTTAAACTTCCATATGAGACAGCGCCAATTAACATAAAATTAATTAACTTATTTTGAAATCTCTCCGACAGCTTATATATTATAAATCCCCCTATCATCGAACCTAAATAATATGCTCCATTAATAAATCCCCACCATGATTCTCCTTTATGCAAGACTTCGTTAACGAAAGCCAAAGAGACAGATCCTATCCAAATCATTCCTGCCCATGACTCAATTAAATCCATAATAATAATTGTTCTAAGTTTCTTTTGGCTAAATAAATACCGCCAACCACTTACTATACTCTTATTGGGAGAATTTTTTTCACGTATGACAGAATTAGCGTGGCCATGTGGTAGACAAAATAAAAGAGAAAGAAGAGATGTAAACAACAAAAAGATAGTAAGTATAATGGTATATCCCTCACCTAAAAATGCAATTATGAGACCACCTAAAGACCAGCCTACAAATTGAAAAGTTTGGTCCACTGTAGATAATAATCCATTTGCTTTTACTCTTTTATCAGGAGAGATTATTTCCCCTATAATTGCACTTTTTAAAGGTGAGAACCATCCATTAAAAAAGGAAATACAGCTAATAATAATAAAGACTAAAATGAGAGTTTGATTAGAGTAAGTTCTTAATAAAGCATAGAACAAACATATTAATAACAGCATTTGTATCAATTGAGAAATAATTATTGTAAGAGGCAGTTTTAATCGAATTGTTATTAACGGTAATATAGCACTTCCAAAAATACGAAAAATAATACTTATTAATGTCACCATAGAGGCGATGGTTGTCGAATTGGTCATTTTAAACAAAAACGAAATCACTACCATAGTATATAGAGAAAAACCTAAATTTGTAGTGGTCTGGCTAAATAAAATAGAATAATAACCTTTACTCATATGTATCCTCCCTTGGAATAATTTTTCTCGGTAAAGAGCTTAAACATATTTAAACACCTTAAAACAACAAAAGTAAAGAAAAAATTTCCTTGTAAACTATTTACTTTTATTCTATTTATTGTTATTGTTTATTTAAGTTCTCTGACTATTCTATCAATATTCAGGGAACCACATATCTTATTAAAGGGGGGAAAACCATGAGAAAATTAAGAAAAAACTGGAGAAAATCGATTGTTAGCCCGGTTCTTTATACTAATGAAAAATGGTAAACACTTAGGGAATAGCATTTAATGCTATTCCTTATTTCAACAAACAAATCGGGAGGTTATCGTAATTTGACTCTATTAATGCAAGATCATAAATCAATTTACAATAAAGATATAGAAATATTAATTGAAGTTGAAGAACTTATTACTTCTGTTCCAGAAAATAAAAAAAATGATTTTAAGAGTTTAATCGATAATAGAATTATGACTCTACTAAATAAAATTCAACACCCTGTAGCAGCTGAAAATGTGTTTGGGATGTGTATTGCTTATCCGAATACTTACATAAGGTATAGATTAATTGATTTCGTTGAAAAATGGGTACCTTATTTCTCTGCTGTAGAAACTATAATCAATCTAACCCAGGATCCGGATGATTTAGTTTCTTTTAAAGCTATGGATGTCTGTGCAAATCATAAAATTGAAGAATCTGTAGCATATTTGTCTTCGATCATTGATGATGTCCGGGAGAGTATAAGCTACCCTAAAAAACCTGTGGGATTAGGGGCCCAAAAAGTATTAAGTACATTATTAGATATATTCGGTGTTGAAAAACATGAAGAGCTAGTAATGCTAAAAAATTATTTTGATCAAAATGGTATACTTCCTAATAACTTTGACTTTGAAGAAAAAATTCCTCAAAGTCTAATAGAGGAATTCGAAAAAACAGAAGAAGATGGGATGATTTTAATTCCGGGTGGCTTTTTTGAATTCGGTTTAAATGAAAATGAAATTCCTGACAAAACATTTAATTGGAAAGATGCTGTTCCTAGACAAAAAGTATGGTTACCTCCATTTTTTATCGATAAGTATCCTGTTACAAATAAAGATTATGATATCTTTACCGAGTTCATAGAGGAAAATGGGCATATATTCTGTCATCCTAATGAACCGCAGAATAAACAACATAGAAGAAATACATATTGGGATGATAGGTATTTAGATAATCATCCCGTTACAGGTATAGATTTTTATGATGCATTTGCTTACGCAAGATATAAGGGGAAAGAATTGCCAACCGAGTTTCAATGGGAAAAAGCTGCTCGAGGCGAAAAGGGTAATGTCTGGCCTTGGGGAGATAAATTTGATCCTGCAAAGGTTCAATATGCTGGAAGTCTTTATAATGAACCCATTACTTCTTTAAAGTCCTGGAGAGAAAATTTATTAAAAGCTCATGCTGATAAAGAATTAAATCATTTAACAAGTGATATTTTTGAACAAAATGGTGAAAGTCCCTATGGAGTATGCGGTATGATCGGCGGAACATGGGAGTGGACTAGAAGTGAGCTTAAAACAAAGAGAGCTTTCCACCCTATTTTTGAGAATGTACCATTTAATAGTGTTAACTCATTTGCCGTTCTTAAAGGAGGATCATTCTTCTCTCATCCAGGCTTAATGTTCCCTTCTTTTAGAGCAAAAGATATTCCTTTCTGTCGACACAATGAAATGGGGATTAGATGCGTAAAGAATATTCCAGTATATAAAATTAGAGAATCAATTAATGGGCCAATTACTAATAAAGCAATTTATTAATCATTCTAGGTTAGAGACTTGATAAAAGTATACTAACATTGTGTAATAATGTTCAGCTTGTAGAAAAAACAATGTTTTTTCTACAAGATTTTATTTTAAATGCTTTTCAAAATTATCAGGGATTGAGAATCAGAAAAAGAGCCATTAAGCTCGATCTTAGCTAGGTATTACGATCTTCTGTATATTATTGTGAGAAATATAGAAGATTCAGTTAGTTAGCATTTCGATTTTAAGCTGAGCCTGCAATAGCAAAGCATCTGTTTTGATTATTCTTTTTCTGATACATAAGCTAATTTTGTCGCTTTTCTTTTTTGTCTTTTCACGCATTTCGAGGATGACTTACTATAATTCTTTCAGCTTTTCTATGTGTTAAGATTCGAATAGATGAAATAACTTTAACAAGTTGGTCAATAAGAACAGATTTAACTTTATGTTAAAAGAGTATCTCGTATAGAACATAAGAAGAATGACGAGTTTTTTAAGATTATCATCAATTATGTGAGAATAAAATATTATAAGGGAAAATGAAGGCTGTCACGTTTCTCGACAGCCCTAGGGATTTCCTCTCCTTTTCATTTCGCCCGTAATTTCGGGCACAGTCCCGTCGGCAGGCACATTGGCTTCTGGTCGATCGGGCTTCTCATGATGCAGCATTCCAAGCCGAAGACTTCACGGAAAAATGGCTGGGTGAACACATCTTCCGGTGTTCCGGCATTGTAGATTTTTCCGTCCAGCACACTGATCAGATAGTCAGCATATTGAGCGGCTTGGTTTAAATCATGGAGCACCATGACAACGGTGCGGCCATGGTCGCGGTTCAGCTTTTTCAGCAGTTCAAGCACTTCAATCTGATGTGAGATGTCTAAATACGTGGTCGGCTCATCAAGCAAAAGCAAATCAGTGCCTTGCGCAAGTGCCATGGAAATCCAGGCTCTTTGTCTTTGGCCGCCTGAGAGGGCATCAAGTGTCCGATCCTTCAGTTCAATCATGCCCGTTGCTTCCAGCGCCCACTCTACCATGTCATGATCCTCTTGGGTATGCTTGGATAACAGCTTTTTGTGAGGATGTCTGCCAAAATAGCATAATTCCTCTACCGTCAATCCTTCAGGAGCCTGAGGAGATTGTGGAAGAATGGCCAGTTTTTTTGCGACTTCTTTTGATGGCTGGCGGTGGATGTCTTTTCCTTCTAGTAGCACTGTACCGCTTTTTGGGGCCATCAGCCTGGCGAGCGATTTGAGGATTGTTGATTTACCGCAGCCATTAGCGCCGATGAGCGCAGTGATTTTTCCTTCTTCTATCTTTAAGTCGACTCCGTCAATAATCACTGTACTGTCATATGAAAGAGTGAGCTGGTCTGCAGCCAGTTTTCCCATGGTATCCTCTCCCTACTGTTTCCTCGCTTCGAATTTCAATAAATATAAGAAATAAGGCGCGCCGATCACGGCTGTCAGTATTCCGGCAGGTATTTCAACCGGAGGCATGATGCCGCGCCCTAACGTATCTGCAATTAATAATATAATAGCACCAATCAATGCCGATGCAGGCAGTAAATATTTAGCTTTTTCTCCGGTAAGCCGTCTGGCGATATGCGGAGCAAGCAAGCCGATAAAACCGATTGAGCCGACGACGGCTACACAGCTTCCCGCCAGCGCCACCGCGGTGAAAATCAGGATGAATCTCAGCCGGTTTGCGTTTTCTCCAAGACCCTGTGCAAGCTCATCCCCGAGTGACATAAGATCCAGCTTCGGTATGAGTATGCAGATGATCGGAAAAAGAATCAAAAGCCATGGCGCAAGCAGCTTGACTTCTTCCCAGTTTCTTCCCCAGAGGCTTCCTGTCAGCCAAATGAGTGCAGCATTCACGTCGCCTGGAAACTTGACCATCATATATTGCATTCCGGCGTGGCAGACCGCGCCTAAAGCAATGCCTGATAAAGCCAGTGAAGAGGGCTGAATGCTCTTTTTTCGGGCTATCATTAATAATAGTACAGCAATAATGGCGGCTCCGGCAAATGCGGAGAACGGAAGCACGTATACCGGCGACTCAGGAAAGATGAGAATCACAGCCATCGCCGCAAGTCCGGAGCCTTTTGAAATGCCGACAACGTCCGGGGAAGCGAGCGGATTTCGGATCACACCCTGTAAAATCGCTCCGGCAGCGGCAAGCCCAGCACCGGCCAAAATCGCTAATATAATGCGGGGCAGACGATATTGCTGGATGATAAATTCAAAGGAATGATCCAGTCCCAGCAGATTCGTCACTACCGCATCAGGTGAAATGTATAATGCACCGATTCCAATGCTGATGACGGACAGAACGATCAAAATCACGGCCAATATGAGTATCGCCAGCAAGGGGCGTTTTTGTTTTCTGGTTGTTTTCTTCATTTCAGATGCCGCCCTTTCCTTGCCAAATATAAGAAAAACGGCGTTCCGATAATCGCGGTGACAATGCCGACCGGTGATTCATAAGGAAATGCAATCCACCTGGCCAGAACATCTGCGTACACCAGCAAAATGGCACCGAACAGTGCCGAAAACGGAAGCACGTATTGATAATGTTCTCCGATCAGCTTGCGGACAATATGCGGGACGAGCAGCCCGACAAAGCCAATCGGCCCGGCGACGGCTACGGAAGCGCCGGAAAGGATTAAAATAATCAAACTGATCAGAATCCGGATGCCGTTCATATTTTGTCCAAGCCCTTTTGCTGTTTCGTCTCCGAGACCGAGAACAGAAACAGAACCGGAAAATACGAGGGCAAGCCCGATGCCAATGACAGAAAACGGAGCGATGGTTATGACATCCTGCCAGTTGCTGCCGTCGATTGCGCCTGTCATCCAGTACAGAACATCCTCACCTGACTCATTTAAAATAATGATGGCCTGTGTCATAGAGGAGAGGAACAAATGCACGGCCATTCCTGACAGCGCCAGCTTGACAGGTGTCATTCCGCCGGATGAGGCAATCATATATACAATCGCGCCGCCTGCTGCCGCACCCGCAAAAGCGAATATAACAGATGAATAGGGCGATGCCGGCAGAATGACGAGAGAAGCAACAACAAAAAGCGATGCACCCGCATTCACACCGAAAATTTGGGGTGAAGCCAGAGGATTTCTGGTCATAGCCTGCATCAGCGCCCCTGCTACAGCTAGGCTGGCGCCGACAAAAACGCCGATTAAAGTGCGGGGAAGGCGAAGAGTAGAGATGATGAGCTGTTCCTTTGAACCGTCCCATACAAAAAGATATTTCAATGAATCTATGATGCCGATGTCTGAGGCTCCTACTGAAAGATTCAGCCCAAGCCCAAATATAAAAATAATCAGTGCAATGATGAACATCATCAGTCTTGATGATGAGCGCCGTTTGGCTGAATGATACAACAGTCTCACTTCCTTACTGCGTCTGGTTGCAAAAACGAAGAAGCAAGGATTTCCCCTCGCTTCTCATTTGTCCTATTTATTATACACTTTTTTAAGCACATCTTTGGCGCTTGTTTCACTAGACTTGATGCCTCTGAATCTTGTCCAAGTGTCACGGTCCGCATCATAGACTTGTCCATTTTTCACCGCTTTGAGATTTTTCCAGAGCGGGTTCGTTTTCCACTCGTCTACAATGGTTTTGCCTTCGTTGGCTGAGATGAACAAAATATCAGGATCGATTTTGCTCAATTGCTCGAGGCTGACCTCTTGATAGGCGTTATCTGACTTCACAGCGTGTGTAAAGCCTAGCATTTTAAAGATTTCTCCGTCATAGGATGATGATGTATGAAGCTGGAAGGAATCCGCCCTTGCAACGCCGAGAACGATGTTGCGGTTTTCATCTTTCGGAAGTTCGGCTTTTAGATCGTTGATGACTTTTTTGTGATCGGCAAGCTTTTCTTTTCCTTCAGCTTCTTTATTTAATGCTTTAGCAATGGTCGTAAAGCTGTCGATCGTTTCGTCATATGTCGCTTCACGGCTTTTTAATTCAATCGTCGGAGCGATTTGTTTCAGCTGTTTATAAATGTTTTTATGGCGCTCAGCGTCAGCGATGATTAAATCAGGCTTCAAGGAACTGATGACCTCAAGATTGGGTTCGCTGCGTGTGCCTACAGATGTGTAATCAATGGAGCTGCCGACAAGCTTTTTAATCATATCTTTTTTGTTGTCATCTGCGATGCCCACCGGCGTAATGCCGAGATTGTGAACGGCATCCAAGAATGAAAGCTCAAGCACAACCACCCGCTTAGGTGTGCCGCTTACTGTCGTTTTTCCTTCTTCGTCATGGATCACTCTGGAATCCTTAGACTCGCTTTTGCCGCTTCCGTTGTTATTCTGGCTTGATGAACAGCCGGATACAATGAGGCAGGCGAGCAATAAAACACTCATGATGGCAATCAACTTGTTAGAATAGGTGCGCATGTCATTCTTCCTTTTTTCAGATTTAGTAATGAGAATCATTATCACATGTAACACTATAATAGCATGGCTTATCATGTCAATATTTTTTTAGTAAAGAAAGCTGCGTTTTTACTGCTTTCTCATGAAAGCATCATCAGACACAAATAAGTGGTATACAGCGTTACCGTGTCTTCGAGACAAAAACGCATGGGCGTTGGCTTTAGAGGTTTCAAACATATCAGCAGTGACATAAGGAAGGAGAGTGCTGAGATAACCGGACAATTTCTTTTCTATTTCATCTGTTAGTGCAAATTCAATGTCGCCGATATTCATGATAATCGAGAAAACAAAGTCGATATCGATATGAAAATGTTCCTCGGCAAAAACCGCAAGCTCGTGAATTCCTGGTGAACATCCGGCACGCTTATGGAATATCTGTTTGACTAAATCACTCACAATCCAAGCATTGTATTGCTGTTCTGGTGAAAAGTATTGCATTAGACATACCTCCTGCTCGTACGGATAAAGGCAGCGTTTCATGGTCGTGTGCTCCGTGCAGCGGCTTCTCTTTAATTTTGATTTTTCTGAAAATAGGTCCCGTTCCTATCACTTTACCATGGACGGAAAACAAATAGCTACTACCATTCCTCCTGTTTTTCTCTTTAATGTTCTGGAATCTGTTTCAGGTACAGACGATCGGGTATGAAAGAAATATAGAAAACATGAAGGAGGAATATCGACATGAAACCAGTTGTAAAAGAGTATACAAATGACGAACAGCTCATGAAGGATGTAGAGGAATTGCAGAAAATGGGTGTTGCGAAAGAGGATGTATACGTCTTAGCTCACGACGATGACAGAACGGAACGCCTGGCAGACAACACGAACGCCAACACGATCGGAGCCAAAGAAACAGGTTTCAAGCACGCGGTGGGAAATATCTTCAATAAAAAAGGAGACGAGCTCCGCAATAAAATTCACGAAATCGGTTTTTCTGAAGATGAAGCCGCTCAATTTGAAAAACGCTTAGATGAAGGAAAAGTGCTTCTCTTTGTGACAGATAACGAAAAAGTGAAAGCTTGGGCATAAAGCAGGGAAAAAACCAAAAGGCTATGACGGCCTTTTGGTTTTTTTGCGGTCTTTGCGGTGGCATTTTGCAGAATGCCGCAATAGGATAGCGGAACATTTTCGGTTCTGAATGTCCCTCAATTTGCTATTATATTTTTGTGATAAATTGGAATAAAATCTCACAAAATAGAAAATGGGGGTACATAGTGGATGAAAAAAGTGATGTTAGCTACGGCTTTGTTTTTAGGATTGACTCCAGCTGGCGCGAACGCAGCTGATTTAGGCCACCAGACGTTGGGATCCAATGATGGCTGGGGCGCGTACTCGACCGGCACGACAGGCGGATCAAAAGCATCCTCCTCAAATGTGTATACCGTCAGCAACAGAAACCAGCTTGTCTCGGCATTAGGGAAGGAAACGAACACAACGCCAAAAATCATTTATATCAAGGGAACGATTGACATGAACGTGGATGACAATCTGAAGCCGCTTGGCCTAAATGACTATAAAGATCCGGAGTATGATTTGGACAAATATTTGAAAGCCTATGATCCTAGCACATGGGGCAAAAAAGAGCCGTCGGGAACACAAGAAGAAGCGAGAGCACGCTCTCAGAAAAACCAAAAAGCACGGGTCATGGTGGATATCCCTGCAAACACGACGATCGTCGGTTCAGGGACTAACGCTAAAGTCGTGGGAGGAAACTTCCAAATCAAGAGTGATAACGTCATTATTCGCAACATTGAATTCCAGGATGCCTATGACTATTTTCCGCAATGGGATCCGACTGACGGAAGCTCAGGGAACTGGAACTCACAATACGACAACATCACGATAAACGGCGGCACACACATCTGGATTGATCACTGTACATTTAATGACGGTTCGCGTCCGGACAGCACATCACCGAAATATTATGGAAGAAAATATCAGCACCATGACGGCCAAACGGATGCTTCCAACGGTGCTAACTATATCACGATGTCCTACAACTATTATCACGATCATGATAAAAGCTCCATTTTCGGATCAAGTGACAGCAAAACCTCCGATGACGGCAAATTAAAAATTACGCTGCATCATAACCGCTATAAAAATATTGTCCAGCGCGCGCCGAGAGTCCGCTTCGGGCAAGTGCACGTATACAACAACTATTATGAAGGAAGCACAAGCTCTTCAAGTTATCCTTTCAGCTATGCATGGGGAATCGGAAAGTCATCTAAAATCTATGCCCAAAACAATGTCATTGACGTACCGGGACTGTCAGCTGCTAAAACGATCAGCGTATTCAGCGGGGGAACGGCTTTATATGACTCCGGCACGTTGCTGAACGGCACACAGATCAACGCATCGGCTGCAAACGGGCTGAGCTCTTCTGTCGGCTGGACGCCGTCTCTGCATGGATCGATTGATGCTTCTGCTAATGTGAAATCAAATGTTATAAATCAAGCGGGTGCGGGTAAATTAAATTAAGAAAGTGAAAAACACAAAGGGTGCTAACCTTTGTGTTTTTTAATTAATTAAAATGTTTATTAACTTAGTTAAGGAGTAGAATGGAAAAGGGGATCGGAAAACAAGTATATAGGAGGAGACCTATTTATGGCTTCAGAAAAAGACGCAGGAAAACAGTCAGCAGTAAAGCTTGTTCCATTGCTTATTACTGTCGCTGTGGGACTAATCATCTGGTTTATTCCCGCTCCGTCCGGACTTGAACCTAAAGCTTGGCATTTGTTTGCGATTTTTGTCGCAACAATTATCGGCTTTATCTCCAAGCCCTTGCCAATGGGTGCAATTGCAATTTTTGCATTGGCGGTTACTGCACTAACTGGAACACTATCAATTGAGGATACATTAAGCGGATTCGGGAATAAGACCATTTGGCTTATCGTTATCGCATTCTTTATTTCCCGGGGATTTATCAAAACCGGGCTCGGTGCGAGAATTTCGTATGTATTCGTTCAGAAATTCGGGAAAAAAACCCTTGGACTTTCTTATTCACTGCTATTCAGTGATTTAATACTTTCACCTGCTATTCCAAGTAATACGGCGCGTGCAGGAGGCATTATATTTCCTATTATCAGATCATTATCCGAAACATTCGGATCAAGCCCGGCAAATGGAACAGAGAGGAAAATCGGTGCATTCTTATTAAAAACCGGTTTTCAGGGGAATCTGATCACATCTGCTATGTTCCTGACAGCGATGGCGGCGAACCCGCTGATTGCCAAGCTGGCCCATGATGTCGCAGGGGTGGACTTAACATGGACAAGCTGGGCAATTGCCGCGATTGTGCCGGGACTTGTAAGCTTAATCATCACGCCGCTTGTGATTTACAAGCTGTATCCGCCGGAAATCAAAGAAACACCGGATGCGGCGAAAATCGCAACAGAAAAACTGAAAGAAATGGGACCGTTCAAAAAATCAGAGCTTTCCATGGTTATCGTGTTTCTTTTGGTGCTCGTGCTGTGGATTTTTGGCGGCAGCTTCAACATCGACGCAACCACAACCGCATTGATCGGTTTGGCCGTTCTCTTATTATCACAAGTTCTGACTTGGGATGATATCAAGAAAGAACAGGGCGCTTGGGATACGCTCACTTGGTTTGCGGCGCTTGTCATGCTCGCCAACTTCTTGAATGAATTAGGCATGGTATCTTGGTTCAGTAATGCCATGAAATCATCCGTATCAGGGTTCTCTTGGATTGTGGCATTTATCATTTTAATTGTTGTGTATTATTACTCTCACTATTTCTTTGCAAGTGCGACAGCCCACATCAGTGCGATGTATTCAGCATTTTTGGCTGTCGTCGTGGCAGCGGGCGCACCGCCGCTTTTAGCAGCGCTGAGCCTCGCGTTCATCAGTAACCTGTTCGGGTCAACGACTCACTACGGTTCTGGAGCGGCTCCGGTCTTCTTCGGAGCAGGCTACATCCCGCAAGGCAAATGGTGGTCCATCGGATTTATCCTGTCGATTGTTCATATCATCGTATGGCTTGTGATCGGCGGATTATGGTGGAAAGTACTAGGAATATGGTAGAAAGAAAAAGGCAGACGCGGTCTGCCTTTTTTTTATTTTCACTCCTTCGCAAGAAAACGGATTTTGAAAAATGAGAAAATTTCCTGTGAAAAATGGTATGATCTAGGTAGAAAGGACGGCTGGTGCTGTGGTGAAAAAGCGGTTCCATTTTTCCCTGCAAACAAAAATAATGGGGCTGATTGCGGCTCTGCTGGTCTTTGTCATTGGTGTGCTGACCATTACGTTAGCCGTTCAGCATACACAGGGAGAACGGAGACAGGCAGAGCAGCTGGCGGTTCAAACGGCGAGAACCATTTCCTATATGCCGCCGGTTAAAGAGCTCATTGAGAGAAAAGACGGACATGCGGCTCAGACGCAAGAGGTCATTGAACAAATGAAAGAACAGACTGGCGCGTTTGCCATTTATGTTTTGGACGAAAAAGGAGACATTCGCAGCGCCTCTGGAAAAAGCGGATTAAAGAAACTGGAGCGCAGCAGAGAAATTTTGTTTGGCGGTTCGTATGTTTCTGAAACAAAAGCGGATGGACGAAGAGTGATCAGAGGGAGCGCGCCGATTATAAAAGAACAGAAGGGATACAGCCAAGTGATCGGCAGCGTATCTGTTGATTTTCTGCAAACGGAGACAGAGCAAAGCATCAAAAAGCATTTGAGAAATTTGAGTGTGATTGCTGTGCTTGTACTGCTGCTCGGATTTATTGGCGCCGCCGTGCTGGCGAAAAGCATCAGAAAGGATACGCTTGGGCTTGAACCGCATGAGATCGCGGCTCTATATCGTGAGAGGAACGCAATGCTTTTCGCGATTCGAGAAGGGATTATTGCCACCAATCGTGAAGGCGTCGTCACCATGATGAACGTATCGGCGGCCGAGATGCTGAAGCTGCCCGAGCCTGTGACCCATCTTCCTATAGATGACGTCATGCCGGGAGCAGGGCTGATGTCTGTGCTTGAAAAAGGAGAAATGCTGCCGAACCAGGAAGTAAGCGTCAACGATCAAGTGTTTATTATCAATACGAAAGTGATGAATCAAGGCGGGCAGGCATATGGGATTGTCGTCAGCTTCAGGGAGAAAACAGAGCTGAAGAAGCTGATCGACACATTGACAGAGGTTCGCAAATATTCTGAGGATCTCAGGGCGCAGACTCATGAATTTTCAAATAAGCTTTATGCGATTTTAGGGCTGCTTGAACTTGGGGAGTATGATGAAGCTATTGATCTGATAAAAGAGGAATATGCGATACAAAATGAACAGCATGATCTTTTATTCCATAACATCCATTCGCAGCAGGTGCAGGCCATTTTGTTAGGGAAAATAAGCAAGGCATCGGAAAAGAAGGTCAAGCTGGTGATTGATGAGAACAGCTCACTCGCGCCTCTTCCTGCGCATATCGGCTTGTCCCATCTTATTACGATTATTGGCAATTTAATTGATAACGCTTTCGAAGCTGTAGCGGAGCAAAGCGTGAAGGAAGTTTTGTTTTTTATCACGGATATGGGCCATGACATTGTCATTGAAGTATCAGACACAGGGCCCGGTGTGCCGCCAGAGAAAATAGAAGCTGTGTTTGAGAGAGGCTATTCTTCAAAGGGGATGAAGAGAGGCTACGGTCTGGCCAATGTGAAAGACTCAGTGCGTGAACTGGGCGGCTGGATCGAACTGGCGAATCAAAAAACTGGCGGGGCGGTATTCACTGTGTTTATACCGAAGGAGAAACAAAGGGGGAATCCATTTGATTCACATCGCGATTGCGGAGGATGATTTTCGAGTTGCGCAAATCCATGAGAGATTGATTAAACAGCTTGATGGATTCAAGATTATCGGCAAGGCGGCTAACGCAAAAGAGACATTGGCGCTTTTGAAGGAACACAAGGCTGATTTGCTTCTGCTGGATATTTATATGCCGGACGAGCTTGGGACCGCGTTGATTCCTGATATACGAAGCCAATTTCCTGAAGTGGACATTATGATTATCACAGCGGCAACAGAAACCCGGCATTTGCAGGAAGCGCTAAGAGCAGGAATTGCCCACTATTTGATCAAACCTGTAACGGCTGACAAGTTCAGGCAGGTGCTGCTTCAGTATAAAGAAAAAAGGAAGCTGCTCATGTCTCAGCCGGAGGTCAGCCAATCCATGATCGACCATATTTTTGGGAACAGTGTGAAGACAGCTTTGCCGGCAGAGGATTTGCCGACTGGCATTAATTCGATTACACTGCGAAAAATTAAGGAAGCGCTTCAGACTGCGTCAGAAGGATTGACAGCGGAGGAACTTGGGGAAAAAATGGGGGCGTCACGAACAACTGCCCGCCGTTATGCCGAGTATCTTGTGTCAAAGGAAGAAGCAAGAGCCGAGCTTGAATACGGGATTATCGGCAGGCCGGAGAGAAAATATTATTTGGCGGCGGATTAGATATGAAAAAATCTATAATCCTATTGATTATTCTATTGATCTTTATGCAGGGTGATATCAGGCAGGCAGCTGCGCCGCGCCTGCCTGACGGGCCAATAGAAATTGTCGTCCCTGCCGAACCTTCTGGCGGCTGGGATGTCACAGCGCAGGCGATCCAATCAGTTTTGAGGCAGAAGCAGATCGTGAAGGATGATGTTCATATCGTCTATAAATCCGGCGGCGGGGGAGAGAAAGGCTGGAAATATGTCAACAAAAGCAGCAAACAAACCATCAGCATGACGTCCAGCCTAATATTGAGCAATGATCTTCTCGGGCAAAGCAAATTAAAAATGTCCGATTTTACGCCGCTCGCCATTCTCTCCAAGGAATGGCAGACGGTTGCATTGCCAAAAGGATCAGCGTTAACAAATGGCAAGGATGTGCTGAATGAGATCAACATGCATCCCGGCAAGGTGAGAATCGGCTTTGCCCCGGGGTTTGGCAATGATGATCAGCTCTCGTTCGTCAGAGCGGCAGATATGTACGGCATTGACCCGTTTGACATTCAATTCTCACAGTATGACAGCAGTGAACAGCTCATTCAGGCGCTGATCAGACATGAGATAGAAGCAGCTTCCATGACCCTTTCTGAAGCGAAACCATATGAACGAAACGGCGATATCACGTTAGCCGCTGTAACGTCTGATAAAAGACTTCCCGGTTTTCCAAATGTACCGACGTGGAAGGAGCAGGGAATCCCGTTTGTTTTTTCTCATTGGAGAGGGATTTTGGGCCCGAAAAATATGTCTGAGGAAGAGATTTCTTACTGGGATCAAGCGCTAAAGAAGGTCACCTCTTCACCTGAATGGAAGCGGAAAATAAACAAACAGGACTGGGAAAGCTTTTATTTAAACAGCAGGGAAACGAAACGGTTTTTAGAAGAGCAATCTGCTTTTTATCAAAGCATCATGACAGGAAATTAAGATCCCGGCATCCCGGGATTTTTTTCATGCCGAAAATTGATCAAAAAGAACAAAACGGTTTTAAAAAATTAAAAATACAAAAAAACCAAATTATTTACTTGCGGTTGGTTTTCCCATACGATGGCAAAAAGGCAAGACAAAAAGGGGAGTAAGGGAGAAAAAAATGTAAGCGGATTCATTTAAGGGGGAATGGATGTGTTAGCAATCTTAGGCTTTCTCATGATGCTTGTGTTTATGACATTGATCATGACAAAACGGCTTTCTGTTTTAACAGCATTAGTTTTGACGCCGATTGTGTTTGCGCTTATCGCCGGATTTGGATTTACTGAAGTTGGGGACATGATGATTTCGGGGATTCAGCAAGTCGCGCCGACTGCGGTCATGATTATGTTTGCGATCTTATATTTTGGAATTATGATTGATACAGGCCTGTTTGATCCAATGGTTGGCAAAATTTTAAGCATGGTCAAAGGAGACCCTTTAAAAATTGTTGTCGGGACAGCGGTCCTTACAATGCTCGTCGCCTTGGACGGAGATGGCTCGACAACGTACATGATTACGACAAGCGCCATGCTTCCGCTCTATTTGCTGCTAGGCATCCGGCCAATTATCTTGGCAGGAATCGCGGGAGTCGGCATGGGAATCATGAACACGATTCCATGGGGAGGTGCGACGCCGAGGGCGGCGAGTGCGCTGGGGGTTGATCCAGCTGAGCTTACAGGGCCGATGATTCCTGTCATTGCAAGCGGGATGCTTTGTATGGTGGCAGTTGCGTATGTGCTTGGAAAAGCGGAACGAAAGCGCCTTGGTGTGATTGAACTGAAACAGCCAGCCAATGCCAATGAACCGGCTGCTGCGGTTGAAGATGAGTGGAAGCGGCCGAAGCTTTGGTGGTTCAATTTATTGTTAACGCTTTCTTTAATAGGATGTTTAGTATCGGGTAAAGTCAGTTTAACCGTACTGTTTGTCATTGCGTTTTGTATTGCGCTGATTGTGAATTATCCCAATCTCGAGCATCAGAGACAGCGCATCGCGGCGCATTCCAGCAACGTGCTGGCTATCGGTTCAATGATTTTTGCTGCGGGGGTGTTCACGGGGATTTTGACAGGCACGAAAATGGTTGATGAAATGGCGATCTCGCTCGTGTCCATGATACCGGAACAAATGGGCGGATTGATCCCGGCGATTGTTGCCTTAACAAGCGGCATTTTCACATTTTTGATGCCGAATGACGCGTATTTCTACGGGGTGCTGCCGATTTTATCAGAAACAGCTGTCGCATACGGTGTGGATAAAGTGGAAATTGCCAGAGCCTCTATTATCGGCCAGCCGATTCATATGCTGAGTCCGCTTGTGCCATCCACTCATTTGCTTGTCGGACTCGTCGGAGTTTCTATTGATGACCATCAAAAATTCGCATTGAAATGGGCGGTTCTCGCAGTGATCGTCATGACGGCTATCGCTCTATTGATCGGTGCGATCTCTATTTCCGTATGATAATTCAGGCGTAATGACACACACTAACGGCATATAACATTCCGGAGGTGTCATTATGAGTGATCCTTATATGCCGCTGACTTCAGTCAGAAGCGGAACGGGGTTCGAAGCGGCAAAAGGGGTGCACGGCCTGACTGTGCAAATTGCGAATGTCTATTTTATTCAGCTGCCTTCTGAACCTCACTCATTTGTTTTAATTGATGCCGGCATGCCTCAATCAGCCGGCATGATTGTCAATGAAGCCAAACAAAGATTTGGTGAAGGGTTTCAGCTGAAGGCGATTATCCTCACACACGGGCACTTTGACCATATTGGGGCAATCGAAGAGATCCTTGAGCATTGGGATGTACCTGTTTATGTCCATTCTCGGGAAATGCCCTATGTAACAGGTAAAGAGGATTATCCTCCGGCTCGTCCTGACAGCAAGAGCGGGCTGGTCGCCAAGCTGTCGCCGCTGTTTCCGCGGCATTCCATCGATATTTCCTCACATGTCCAGGCACTGCCGGAAGACGGTTCAGTTCCTTTTCTTGACGAGTGGATATGGATCGCGACACCAGGACACACGCCGGGCCATATTTCGTTATTCCGCGATGACGGACGCGTGCTTGTAGCAGGTGATGCTGTTATTACAGTGGAACAGGAGAAAATGGCTGACGTCTTGATACAAAAACAGGAGCTTCACGGTCCGCCGGCTTATTTCACGCCTGACACAGAGACGGCCGCGGAGTCCATTCTAAAGCTGGCCGGTCTTGAACCGGAAGCGTTATTGACAGGGCACGGCATACCGATGACCGGCAAAAACTTTCGAAGTGACTTAACTGAATTGGCAAGTCGATTATCGTCTATTTGACACCCGCATTACGCGGGTGTTTTTTATTGTTTTCCAGGAAGTTGCAGAAAAATCATTTGTCTTGCCGCTTAAAAACGATACAATGAAAAGCATGAAGTGATGTGAAGGGGAGAGTTTGTTGGAAGAAAAAGAAATACTCTGGAACGAAGCGAAAGCGTTTATTGCCGCATGCTATCAGGAATTAGGAAAGGAGGAGGAAGTGAAAGACCGTCTCGAGGACATTAAAAGTGAAATTGACCTGACCGGAAGCTATGTACATACGAAGGAAGAGCTGGAGCACGGAGCGAAAATGGCTTGGAGAAACAGCAACCGCTGCATCGGCAGATTGTTCTGGAATTCGCTGAATGTTATCGACAGACGAGACGTCCGGACGAAGGAGGAAGTGCGTGACGCCCTCTTTCACCATATTGAAACCGCCACCAATAACGGGAAAATCAGACCGACCATTACGATTTTCCCTCCGGAAGAGAAGGGTGAAAAGCAAGTCGAGATCTGGAATCATCAGCTGATCCGGTACGCTGGATATGAGTCAGACGGAGAAAGAATCGGCGATCCGGCTTCCTGTTCCCTGACAGCAGCCTGCGAAGAGCTCGGCTGGCGGGGAGAGCGAACGGATTTTGACCTGCTGCCGCTCATTTTTCGCATGAAAGGGGACGAACAGCCTGTCTGGTATGAGCTGCCGCGTTCACTTGTGATCGAGGTTCCAATCACACATCCCGACATCGAGGCGTTTTCTGATTTGGAGCTGAAGTGGTACGGCGTGCCTATTATTTCTGATATGAAGCTTGAGGTCGGGGGCATTCATTATAATGCCGCGCCATTTAACGGCTGGTATATGGGCACGGAGATCGGAGCGAGAAACCTCGCAGATGAAAAGCGGTACGACAAGCTGAAAAAAGTAGCGTCCGTGATCGGCATCGCCGCTGATTACAATACGGATTTATGGAAGGATCAAGCGCTAGTTGAATTGAATAAAGCAGTGCTGCACTCGTATAAAAAGCAGGGTGTCAGCATCGTTGACCATCATACAGCGGCAAGCCAGTTTAAACGGTTTGAAGAACAGGAGGAAGAAGCGGGCAGAAAGCTGACGGGGGACTGGACGTGGCTGATTCCGCCAATTTCACCCGCTGCCACTCATATCTTCCACCGATCCTATGATAACTCAATCGTTAAGCCGAATTACTTTTATCAAGATAAGCCTTATGAGTAAACAATAGAAAATCGATGATGGCCTTCAAGGCTGCGGGATTCAGTCACAGAGATGTCGGTAACCTTTGAGAAAGGGCTTCCGTTCTTTACAGCCTCAACAAACGATTGCAGGGCGTTTTCCGGACCCTCTGCCAAAATCTCGACACGCCCGTCATCACGGTTTTTGACCCAGCCGGCCAGTTTTCGCTTATCAGCTTCCATTTGAACAAAATAGCGAAAGCCCACACCTTGAACCCGGCCGTTTACAATGATTCGGTATTGAAGCATGTAAAAACCACCTTTTCTTTTTATGATAATCAATCATTTTACAACCTGTAAAGGGGATGTGTTTGTATGAAACCAGAGCGCTATTCAGTTCTTTCTCTTAATCTGGGAAAACCGCAGACGCTTGAATATGACGGAAAGAAAATCGAAACCGGCATCATGAAGCGGCCGGCTGAATCAGCCGTCATGCTGTATCGGGAGAATTTTGAAGGAGACGGACAGGCGGACCTCGTCAACCACGGCGGACCTGATAAGGCTGTCTGTGTCTACCCGGCGGAGCATTATCCGTTTTGGGAAGAGTTCCTCTCAAGACCGCTGTCAAATGCCGCATTTGGAGAAAATCTGACGGTCGCGGGCCTGACTGAGGAGAATGTTTGCATCGGGGATGTGTTCAGGCTTGATGAAGCTGTTGTTCAGGTCAGCCAGCCGCGCCAGCCGTGTGTAAAGCTGGCGAAAAAGTTTGGTGTAAAAGAAATGGTGCTGAAGGTCCAGCAAACCGGCTATACAGGGTTCTATTTTCGCGTGCTGGAGGAGGGCAGGGTGTCTCCCGGCGCGAACCTTGAATTGCTGTCCAGAGGAGAGAAGGGCATATCCGTCCAGTTCGCCAACCGCATCAACTACCATGATGCAAAAAATCTCACCGCCATTGAACTGATTTTAAGTGAGGCTGCACTATCGGAAAGCTGGAGAGCGTCCTTTATGAAAAAAAAGGACAGGCTGCTGCCGGTTGAATAGAAAAAAGCCGCGCATATCAACGTGCGCGGCTTTGCCATATTTAAGATTGTTTTTTCTTTGATTCAAGCAGGTTGGCAAGAAAATAGGTTTTATAGCTTTGAAGCTTTCTTCCTTCATGGTGCGTGATCCCCTGCTTTTTTAGTTCTGCCACATACCAGCCTTTACTGCCGTAATGCATGTCAGAAAACTCCTTTCCCTATCTGATTTCGAAACGATTGGCATTGTAACATCTATAAAAAGATGCTGAAAAGAGATGCGGGGAAAACTGAGCCTTTCGCACTAGATGTACGAATGTTCTTCTGAATGTATATGCGGAGCAAAAGCCGAATATGATTTAATGGCCGGTTAGTTTGATCATGACAACGCCAAATGTCATAATGGCGAAAACAATGCCGATATATGTGAGCATCCCGTTTTTTTTCTTAACGCCGTAAACGGTCATAATGATGCCTTCAATGAAAAAAATGATGCCGAAAATAATAAACCACATGCAGATAAAGGCTCCTTTCACAGACATAATAGTAGTGTAGCATATCTGAAAGAGCCGGGCTGTGACAATATCAAGAAAGCCGGGCGCATATCGCCCGGCTCATGTTTTATTGTTTATCAACCAATTTGACCAGAAGCTGTGCCAAATGTTCTTTCTCATCTTCGTCCGCAACGCTCCAAAGCTCTTGCAGCAGCATTTCTTCACCGTTTTGCGGCTCTTCATGCTTTGCGAGGTAGTCTCCCAGGATCGCAGCGCTTTTCACAAGCTTGCCGTCATCCAATCCCAGCTTTTTGCCTCGGTTGACTTGTTTTTTCAGGTAGCCTTTAAATTCCTCAAAGTCTTTTAAAATGTCTTCTTTTATTGTGCCATGCATCGCGTTCATTTCGTTTTCAATTTGGATTTTTTCTTGATCTCTGTGCATTGCAAGACCTCCTCGTGCAGAATAATGATGTTTTACCTGCTATTGGAGGAGGTTAAACCTGCCGGAAGCCCGGAATGTGTTTTACAGTTTCGTCAGGATAATCGGTTCATCTTTTGTGATGACGATCGTGTGTTCAACTTGGGCAACCATGCTTTTATCCGGCGTCTTGAACGTCCAGCCGTCTCCAGCTTCAACAATCGTTTCTGCTTTCGTTGAAATAAACGGTTCAAGCGCGATGACTGTGCCATTTTTGAACAGCGCATTATCAAACGGATCATAATAGTTCATGATGTGGTTCGGCGCTTCATGCAGGCTTCGGCCGATTCCGTGGCCGGTCAGGGTTTTGATGACGGTAAAGCCTTGAGAGCGTGCTTCATGATAAACGGCTCTTCCGATCTGGTTTTGGCGCTTGCCCGCTTTTGCCTGCTGAAGCCCCTTTTGAAAAGCGTTTTCCGCGCATTGGCAAAGCTTATGAAGGCGTTCTTCTCCTTCACCGAGCACAAATGAGATGCCTGTGTCGGAATAGAAGCCGCCAAATTCAGCGGAGATGTCGATGTTGACAAGGTCCCCTGCTTTTAAAATTTTGGATGTGCTTGGTATGCCGTGAGCCACTTCATCATTTACGCTGATACATGTCACACCTGGAAAATCGTATTCCTTCTCAGGAGCTGAAACGGCGCCGTGCTCATCAAGCACAGCTTTTCCGATAAGGTCAAGGTCTTTTGTGCTCATGCCGGGCTCTGCCTTCCGCTTCATTTCTTCACGCGCAAGCGCGACGATTCTTCCGATTTTTTTCAGGCCTTCTAATTCTTGATCGTTTGTTACAATCATCTGTCATTCCCGCTTTCTTTTTAAATAATCTAGATTAAGCTTACCACAACTGTCTTAAAAATAGGAAACACACGGACCTGGGAAAAAAGAAATACCCCCGGGAAAATTGGTATAGATCACTAGATATCTTATATGGTATATTTGAAAAAAAAGGGTATGAGGGGGATGGGTATGCTTTCATTTTTACAAAAACTCGGGAAGTCATTTATGCTCCCGATTGCGGTTCTGCCTGCGGTTGGAATTATCCTTGCGCTTGGCAGAGAGGATGTATTTAATATCCCGTTTGTCTATCAGGCGGGGACGGCGGTTTTTGATCATCTGCCGCTTATTTTTGCGATCGGTATTGCCATCGGCATTTCAAAAGACAGCAATGGGGCCGCGGGTTTATCAGGGGCGATATCGTATCTGATGCTTGACGCGGCAACAAAGACAATTGATAAAACAAATAACATGGCGGTGTTTGGGGGAATTATTGCCGGTTTAATTGCCGGTTACACCTATAACCGCTTCAAGGATACCAAGCTGCCTGAATATCTCGGGTTCTTCAGTGGCAGACGGCTTGTGCCGATTTTAACAGCCATTATTACGATCATTTTAGCGGGCATATTCGGAGTGGTCTGGCCGCCGATTCAATCGTGTATAAACTCGTTTGGAGAGTGGATGCTCGGGCTCGGCGGCATCGGGGCAGGCATATTCGGCCTATTCAACAGGCTGTTAATTCCGCTTGGCCTTCACCATGTGCTGAACAATATTTTCTGGTTCCAATTCGGAGAATATAACGGAGTGACAGGGGATCTGGCGCGCTTTTTCGCGAAAGATCCGACTGCGGGCACATACATGACCGGATTCTTCCCAATCATGATGTTCGGTCTTCCGGCGGCGTGTCTGGCTATGATTGTGACTGCGAAGCCGTCTAAACGGAAAGCGACGGCTGGAATGATGATTGGATTTGCTTTAACAGCGTTTATCACAGGGATTACGGAGCCGATTGAGTTTGCATTTATGTTTTTATCTCCGCTTTTATACGCTGTTCACGCGGTCTTAACCGGGTTATCTTTATTTATCGTCAACTGGCTCGGCATCCGCTCAGGCTTCTCTTTTTCAGCCGGAGCTATCGATTATGTGCTCAGCTATGGAATCGCGGAAAAACCGCTGCTTCTGCTTTTGGTAGGTATATGCTATGCGGCAGTATACTTTATCGTGTTTTATGTACTGATTAAGGCTTTGAATTTAAAAACGCCTGGACGGGAAGACGATGATGTGGATGAAGTGCTGGATGAAAATACTGTTCAGGATGTAAATGAAAACATCATGCTGAAAGGGCTCGGCGGAAAAGAAAACCTTCAAACCATTGATCATTGCGCCACAAGGCTGCGACTGACTGTGAAGGATACCGCTTTGGTGGATGAAGCGCTGCTAAAGAAAGCAGGCGCAAAAGGGGTTGTCAAATCGGGCGGGCAATCGGTTCAAGTCATTATTGGCCCGAATGTGGAATTTGCAGCTGAGGAATTGAGGGCTGCTGTCAAATAAAAAAGCGGAGAGGGCAACCTCTCCGCTTTTTCTTATTTATCTTCGTTATCCTTTGACGTTTCGGAAGAATCTTCGTCATGTTTTGTGTAATCATAATCGGAAGGATTCACCTTCTTAAAACCTTTCGGCTCGTAGAACCGCAGCAGGTCTCCGTTTATGATTTTATCGGACATTTCAAGTTCCTTCTTGACGAGTGAGTCTTCTGACTTGTCGACTTCGGATTCATCGAGTTCTTTTCCGGTTTTCGTGTCGTAATACTTACCGGATATTTTCGTGTACTTCGGTGAAATAAAGTCTCCGTTTCGGAACGGAATCACTTCACGGTGTTCTTTCGATAAAATATCAGAACCGGACATCAGATAGTCCTTCGTATCCACTCCGAGCAGATGCAGAATGGTAGGAGCCACATCAACGTCTCCGGCATATTTATGAACTTTCTCGCCCTTCACGCCGGCAGCGTGGATAAAGAGCGGCACCCGTTGAAGCTGGGCGTTGTCGTAATCAGTGATTTCATCCTTGCCAAGCACTTTCGCCATCGCTTTATTGTGGTTTTCAGAGATGCCGTAGTGGTCTCCGTACATCACAATAATCGATTTATCATATAACCCGTCTTTTTTCAGATCATTGAAGAATTGTTCAATGGACTGATCAAGGTAATGGGCTGACTGGAAGTAGTTATCGACGACAGAGTCACCAAAGTCTCCAGCCGGGAAGTCTGTATCCCCCTCATCCATTCCGAATGGGAAGTGGTTAGACAGGGTAATGAACTTCGTATAGAACGGCTGCGGCAGGCTTTCCAGCAGCGGCATTGATTCTTTGAAGAACGGTTTGTCTTTCATGCCGTAGTTTTTCGTGTTTTCTTCGTTCATGTCATAGTAAGCAGAATCAAAGAATTTATCAATGCCTTCCGCTTTGTACATTTCGTTACGGTTCCAGAACGTCTGCGTGTTCCCGTGGAAAGTAGCAGATGTGTAATTCTTAGACTTCAGAATCGCCGGAACGGATTGCAGCGTGTTTTGCGCTTTGTTTACGAAAACTGAACCTTGAGCCAGCGGGTACAGAGAGTTTTCCATCATAAATTCAGCATCAGATGTTTTGCCTTGTCCCGTTTGGTGGAAAAAGTTATCAAAGTAGAACGTTTCGTTATCATGTGCCAGTTTATTTAAGAACGGTGTCACTTCTTTGCCGTCAATTTTATAGTCGATGATAAATGACTGCAAAGATTCAAGTGAAACGTAAATGACGTTTTTTCCTTCCGCTTTGCCGAAATACACGTTATTCGGCACATCGTAATTGGCTTTCATGTAGTTTTCCACTTCCGTCACGTCGCTGGAATCGGCAAGCGCGCGCTGGCTGTTGGACTTGATATTCTGTACAGCGTCATAAATCGTGAAATTGTATGTTCCCAAGTATTTCACAAGATAGTTCCGGTCGAATGATCTTGTCAGCAATTCAGGACGGTCTGATTCCGCAACTGCCAGGTTGATCAAGAACACAAGAATTGAAGACGCAAAAATAATTCGGAACGATTTTTTGCTTGACGTTTCGGCAGGCTTGTTTACTTTGATCGCCAAGATGATCAGGATGATCGTATCGATAAAGTAAAAGGCGTCAGTCGGTCTCATCAGCGAAAATGCGCTGTCTCCGAGTTGGCCGCCGTTTGTTTTAGCCTGCATAATGACCGGAATTGTAATAAAATCATTGAAAAATCTGTAGTACACAATGTTTGCGTACAGTAAAAAAGACATTAAAAAATGAATCACTATAATGGCTGTCTGCTGTAATTTTTTCTTGAACAAGAGTCCAAAGCCAAGAAAGAACAAGCTTGAGCTAAGAGGATTCACAAAAAGCAATATTTTTTGTATCGTGTTGTCTATTCCTAAGTTGAAGTTCAGGACATAACCGACATACGTCTTGATCCATAACAGGACGACCGCAATTAAGAAGAAGGCCAGTCCTCTTTCTTTTATAAATGTTTTCATTGTTACACTCCTTTTTTCCGATCCAGTTCGAGCGAAACGATAGAAAAAACGAACGTATCCAATATAACACGAATCAGCAGATTAGAAAAGTGAAAATCGTATGATGGAGAAAGTGGCGAAAAACGCCGTCGAATCAACGTTTCGCTTTGATATTACCAAATGTAAAACAAGGTATCTTTCTAGAAATAAAGGAATAAAATGGTACATTGAGAATTGTATGATAAAATATAAGGTATAGATAAAAAGAGGTGAAATGATGGATTTTTCCCATATTGTGTCTGAAGATAAAATTAAGCGCGCCATCAAAGACGGGGACTTTCAAAACCTCCCGGGAATGGGGAAGCCGCTGCCGAAGGATGACGCGGCACACTTGCCGGAATCGCTGCGCATGGGCTATCGTATTTTGAAAAACGCGGGAATGGCAGAGGACGAGGGCGCGCTCAAAAAAGAGCTTATGACCATCGACCATTTAATCGAAAAGTGCTATGACGAAAAAGAACGCGAGCAATTAATCAGAAAAAAATCTGAAAAGCAATTGCTGCTTGATAAGCTTGTCGACAAAAAAGGCATGTTTTCAAAGCCAGCATCCGCTTTTTATAAGAATAAAGTATATGATCGGCTTGGACGAAACAGACCTTCTTCCAGCTGATTTGTCTGATCTGCAGGATGGCGATTGATAAAAGCCATCCTTTTTATGTTCCAAGTTCTATGTCAAAAGGTTTATGTTTTTCCATCTATGGGAAATGACCCATAAACGAAAAAAGGGTGATGGGATGGAACGACTATTAGTATGGATAGAGCATATATCTGATTGGCTGTGGGGCCCGCCGCTAATCATCCTGCTGACGGGGACGGGGTTGTATTTCACTATTTTGCTGAAAGGTTTTCAATTTCGCTATCCTTTATACATTTTCAAACAGACAATCGGCAGCGTAGGAAAAAAGCCGAAGGGAGAAGGCACAGTCACACCGCTTCAGGCATTGACCTCAGCCCTCAGTTCAACGATCGGTGCAGCGAACATTGTCGGTGTGCCCGCCGCTATTATGTTTGGAGGGCCAGGAGCGGTTTTTTGGATGTGGCTTATTGCCTTATTTGCCATGGCGATTAAGTTTTCTGAAAGTGTTCTTGCTGTTCATTACAGAGAAAAAAATGAGCAGGGTGAATACGTCGGGGGACCGATGTATTACATAACAAAAGGGCTGCGCATGAAATGGCTCGGCGTATTCTTCTCTGTTGCGCTGATTGTGGAGCTGATTCCCAGCATTATGGTTCAGGGAAATTCGGTTTCAGTCTCGCTTGCCGAGACGTTTTCTTTCAATAAAATATACGCAGGAATCGGAATTGCATTTTTGATTGGGTTAGTGGTGATAGGAGGGGTAAAGCGGATCGGAAAAGTAACAGAGTTTGTCGTGCCTCTTATGGCAGGGGCATACGCAGGTGCCGGTCTCCTGATTGTTCTCATGAATCTATCATCAGTGCCGGCGTTTTTCTCTCTCGTTTTTTCAAATGCGCTTACCTCTTCTTCAGCAGTTGGAGGGTTCGCAGGTGCTGCGTTGGCGGAAACCGTTCGCTGGGGATTTGCCCGCGGGCTGTATTCTAATGAAGCCGGAATGGGAACAGCCCCGATTGCACATGCGGCAGCAATGACTGATCATCCTGTGCGGCAAGGGTTTTGGTCTGTGATCGGCATTGTCATTGACACCTTGATCATCTGCACGACCACCGCTTTTGTCGTTCTTGCATCTGGTGTCTGGACAGGGAAGAACGCCTCAATTGACCCGGCAGCACTGACGACGGCTGCATTTCAGCATTATTTCGGTTCTGGCGGAGGGTACTTCGTTTCGGTTTCCCTAGTCTTCTTTGTCGTATCAACCATTATGGTTGTCATTTTTTACGGCGTAAAGCAAGCTGAATTTCTGTTCGGGCGGCTGGCAGGACACGTGATTAAATTCGTATATTTAGCGGCTATTATCATAGGTGCCGCAGGCGGAGCAAAAGCCATTTGGGGCTTTTTGGACTTAGCATTGGCTTTTATTCTCGTTCCAAATGTGATTGCGCTGTTGTTATTGAGCAGAAAGGTAAAAGCGCTGTACACCGAATTCTTTACATCTGAACAGTACTACCTGAAAGATATAAGAAAAACAAAACAGAATCCTGTTTATCAAACAAAAGAAGCTAAAAATTCCTAGTGCTTTGCTTTGGCGCCGAACAACGCTTTGCTTTTTATGATCAAATAAATGAGTAAAGGCAGCAAAATAGAAATCACTACATTAATGATTGGTTTGATTCTGTTAAAGTCGAAGCTGATTTGTATGTAAGAAGAACCAAAAGCTGCCGGTTGGTGTATACATGGCTTTCGGGTCGTTTTTTGAGTGTAAGAGCGATAGGCTGTACCACGATACTTCACTATAATGACGGAAATCCAAAAGGCCGTGATGATCAGGCCTGTACGATCCAAGATACAATCATCACCATGGGGCAGACCCAATTTCCGCATCAGTACTGTCCCAATAACAAGAGCGCCGAGGATGCCGACCGTCTGACCAACGGTTTTCGGCAGGCGCACTCCCTTTTCACGGAGAGCCTCAGCTGTTTGGCGGGGAAAGAAATCGGCTAGCGGGCAGACGCCGCCCTGAACATTATACCCTGAGGCTTTCAGTGAAGCCCTCTCTCGATCCTTTGATGGTCGATTCTGTTATTAACTTTTCAAAGTTTCTTCATAAACAATAAATCCGCACAGCCCGTTTCCAAAGTCAAATTGTCTAAATACGATGTCTGAGCAGCCTTCTGTTAATAAGGTCAGATTTTCGAGGTTTTCCTTCAAATTGGGAGAGATCGGTCTGTCCTGATTGTCTTCAAGCTCTTTGATGAGCTGAAGCGCTTTGTCGCGTTTATTCATAGAGGCTCACCCTGCTTTTTAATGTCATATTCAATAAGTGCTTGTGACTTTTAGGGTAACCTTGTCTGTTTCATATATTCCAGACTAGGATGAAAGCGCTATAAAAAAGTGTTGACTACCTGTATATACAGGAATACAATATGATTATAAGTTGTATATACAAGTTATAAAAACGGATACGGAGGGGTTGGCATGGGGGAACTGAACAAATCGGCACGTCAGATTGTCGAAGCAGTCGGCGGTGCTGAAAATATTGCAGCGGCAACTCATTGTGTTACACGTTTGCGTTTTGCTTTAATAGATGAAAGCAAGGTTGACCAAGAGATGCTTGATCAAATTGATGTGGTAAAGGGATCATTCTCGACAAACGGACAGTTTCAGGTCGTAATCGGCCAGGGAACTGTCAATAAAGTATATGCTGAACTGGTTAAGGAAACGGGGATTGGCGAGTCAACAAAGGATGAAGTGAAGAAGGCCTCAGAAAAAAATATGAATCCTTTGCAGCGTGCTGTGAAAACGCTTGCGGATATTTTTATTCCAATATTGCCTGCGATTGTCACGGCGGGTCTTTTAATGGGGATCAATAACATTTTAACGGCGGAAGGCATTTTCTTCAGCACAAAATCGATTGTGCAGGTTTATCCGCAGTGGGCGGATCTTGCTAATATGATTAACCTGATTGCAGGCACGGCCTTTACGTTTTTGCCTGCGTTAATCGGATGGTCTGCCGTCAAGCGGTTCGGCGGCAATCCGCTTCTCGGCATTGTGCTCGGGGTTATGCTCGTGCATCCTGATTTGCTGAATGCGTGGGGATATGGCGCGGCAGAACAAAGCGGAGAGATCCCGGTATGGAATCTATTCGGCCTAGAGGTGCAGAAAGTCGGCTATCAGGGCCAGGTGCTCCCAATTTTGCTTGCTTCTTATATGCTGGCGAAGATTGAGGTATTTTTAACAAAACGCACACCTGAGGGCATACAGCTGCTCGTTGTCGCACCAATTACGCTTCTCTTAACAGGATTTGCCTCTTTTATCATTATCGGCCCGATTACATTTGCGATCGGTAATGTACTGACTTCAGGGCTGATCTCGGTGTTCGGTTCTTTTGCCGCACTGGGCGGTCTGTTATATGGCGGTTTCTACTCAGCGCTCGTGATTACCGGTATGCATCACACGTTTCTTGCAGTCGACCTGCAGCTCATCGGATCAAAGCTCGGCGGCACCTTTTTATGGCCGATGCTGGCGCTTTCTAATATCGCACAAGGTTCGGCAGCTCTGGCCATGATGTTTATCGTGAAGGATGAGAAACAAAAAGGCCTCTCCCTCACATCAGGGATTTCTGCTTATCTTGGCATTACAGAGCCTGCCATCTTTGGGGTGAATCTGCGATACAGATTCCCGTTTATCATTGCAATGGTCAGCTCTGGCCTGGCCGGAATGTATATTTCTTCTCAAGGTGTGCTGGCAAGCTCCGTCGGTGTCGGCGGCGTGCCGGGGATTTTCTCAATCATGAGTCAGTACTGGGGCGCGTTTGCAATCGGGATGGCTATTGTATTGATCGTGCCGTTTGCCGGAACATACGCGTATGCGAGATTCAAACATAAATAACAAATGGGGAGCGGGACGTGTTGAACGTTCCCTTTTCCCGTTTTCAATTTAAATATGGTGGTGGAAACAGATGAAAACAGAACAAACGCCATGGTGGAAAAAAGCTGTGGTTTATCAAATTTATCCGAAAAGCTTTAACGATACGACGGGAAACGGTGTCGGCGATTTGAACGGCATTATTGAAAAGCTGGATTACTTAAAAACACTTCAAGTGGATGTGCTATGGCTGACGCCGATTTATGATTCTCCTCAGCATGATAATGGGTACGATATTCGTGATTATTACTCGATTTATCCTGAATACGGAACGATGGAGGATTTTGAGCGGCTAGTGTCCGAAGCACATAAAAGAGACCTGAAAGTCGTCATGGATCTTGTCGTCAATCATACGTCAACAGAGCACAAATGGTTTCAAGAGGCTATTTCGTCAAAAGACAGCCCGTATCGTGATTTTTATATATGGAAAAACTCGCAGGAAAACGGTTCTCTTCCGACGAACTGGGAATCGAAATTCGGCGGCTCGGCATGGGAGCTTGACGAAGCGTCGGGCCAATACTATTTGCATCTGTTTGATGTGACGCAGGCTGATTTGAATTGGGAAAATGAAGAGGTCAGAAAGCATGTCTATGACATGATGCATTTTTGGTTTGAAAAGGGAATAGACGGCTTCAGGCTTGATGTCATCAACCTGATTTCTAAAGATCAGCGCTTTCCGGATGCGGAGGACGGCGGCGACGGCCGCTCTTTTTACACTGACGGGCCGCGGGTGCACGAATTTCTGCATGAAATGAACGAAAAGGTGTTTTCGCATTACGACAGCATGACGGTCGGTGAGATGTCTTCAACAACCGTAGACCACTGTATCCGGTATACGAATCCTGACAATAAAGAACTTGATATGACATTCAGCTTCCATCATCTCAAGGTTGACTATCCTAACGGCGAAAAATGGGCCTTGGCGCCGTTTGATTTTTTGAAGCTGAAGGAGATCCTATCCGACTGGCAAACGGGGATGCACGCAGGAGGGGGATGGAACGCTCTGTTCTGGTGCAATCATGATCAGCCGCGCATAGTATCAAGATATGGAGATGATGGCGCATATAGGGTGAAATCGGCGAAAATGCTTGCTACGGCCATTCATATGATGCAGGGCACGCCTTATATTTATCAGGGCGAGGAGCTGGGGATGACGAATCCGAAGTTTTCGGACATCAGCTCCTATCGGGATGTCGAATCGCTGAACATGTATCACGCCTTTAAGGACAAAGGAATGGCTGATCAAGAGATCACAGCCATTTTACAGGCGAAATCCCGTGACAATTCCAGAACCCCTGTTCAGTGGGATGCTACGGAGAATGGCGGTTTTACAACGGGCACCCCATGGATACCGGTCGCCGGCAATTATCGGGAAATCAATGCTGAAGCGGCGCTGAGGGATCAAAATTCGGTGTTTTACCATTATCAAAAATTGATTCAGATTCGCAAAATGTATGACATTGTGACAGAGGGAACGTATGAGTTAATCGCAAAGGATGACCCGAACATTTTTGCGTATCTCAGACATGGCAGCAATGAAAAGCTGCTCGTGATCAATAATTTTTACGGGACAGAGGCGGCCTTTACACTTCCGGACTCTTTAGCGCCTGACGAATGGAAGGCAGAGGTGCTGTTGACGAACGATGAAGCAAGGGAAGGGCTTCAGAACATGACGCTTCGCCCGTATGAGTCCATTGTTTATCGTTTAACGAAACCGTGTTAAACTAAGCTGGGTGGTCCATAATGAAGGTGAATAAATTCATCACAATTTATAAAGACATCGCACAGCAAATTGAAGGCGGCCGATGGAAAGCGGAGGAGATTCTTCCGTCTGAACATGAGTTGACCGCACAGTACGGTACATCAAGAGAAACGGTCCGAAAGGCGCTTCATATGCTCGCGCAAAACGGTTATATCCAGAAAATCAGGGGAAAAGGCTCCGTCGTGCTCAATCGTGAAAAAATGCAGTTTCCCGTTTCGGGCCTTGTCAGCTTCAAGGAGCTCGCGCAAACGCTTGGCAAAGAAACGAAAACAACTGTACACAAATTCGGGCTGGAGCCTCCGTCAGAGCTGATCCAAAAACAGCTACGGGCCAATCTGGATGACGACATCTGGGAAGTCATCAGGTCTAGGAAGATTGACGGGGAACATGTGATTTTGGACAAGGATTACTTTTTCAGAAAGCATGTCCCTCACTTGACGAAAGAAATTTGTGAAAACTCCATATATGAATATATAGAAGGAGAGCTCGGTCTTTCGATCAGTTACGCCCAAAAAGAAATTGTCGCCGAGCCGTGTACCGACGAGGACAGAGAGCTGCTCGATTTACGCGGCTATGACCATATGGTCGTGGTGAGAAACTACGTCTTTTTGGAGGATACCAGTTTGTTTCAATATACGGAAAGCAGACACCGTCTCGACAAATTCCGATTTGTTGATTTTGCGCGGCGGGGGAAATGAGAGAGGCGCCTGCCTGCGGCAGCGCGCTTTTTTGTTTGGTATCAAAATTGATACTATCCAACAAAAATGTGCGTACTTTTACTTTTTATCATAATGGCTACAATAGAGATGAGAGTAACCTAAAGGAGAGGTGTTTTACATGACAGAACTAAAGAAACAAATTCTGGATGCATACAATTTCAGGCATGCGACTAAGGAATTTGACCCGAATAAAAAAGTGTCAGACAGCGATTTTGAATTTATTTTAGAAACAGGAAGACTGTCTCCGAGCTCACTCGGCCTTGAGCCTTGGAAATTTGTCGTCGTCCAAAATCCGGAATTCCGCGAGAAGCTTCGTGAATACACATGGGGCGCGCAAAAGCAGCTGCCGACCGCAAGCCATTTCGTCCTGATTCTTGCGCGTACAGCGAAGGATATCAAATATAATGCGGACTACATCAAACGTCATTTAAAAGAAGTAAAACAAATGCCTCAAGACGTGTACGAGGGCTATTTAAGCAAAACAGAAGAATTCCAGAAAAACGATTTGCATTTGCTTGAAAGTGACAGAACATTGTTTGACTGGGCATCAAAACAAACCTATATCGCGCTTGGCAACATGATGACTGCCGCTGCGCAAATCGGTGTTGATTCCTGCCCAATCGAAGGCTTCCAGTACGATCACATCCACCGTATTCTTGAAGAAGAAGGCCTTCTGGAAAACGGAAGCTTTGATATTTCTGTGATGGTGGCATTCGGCTATCGAGTGAGAGACCCTCGCCCGAAAACAAGATCTGCTGTTGAAGATGTTGTGAAGTGGGTTTAAATAAAGAAAGCTGCTCGCTTAGCGAGCAGCTCTTTTTTTATGCCTGATTCGTTCTATTCTGTTTTCTCCTCTGATGTAAGTACATTGCCGTTCCGAGTGCGCTGATAAGAAATCCGGCCAACAGGATCGAGTACATGGATGTGGCTGTGTCCGGAAGCAGGCCGCCAGCCGGACCGTCTGTTCCTGATCCGCCCGAACCGTTTCCTCCAGAGCCGTTAGTCGGTTGAGTGCCGGGAGGCGTATCATTTCCTCCGTTTCCGTCAGTCGGCTGTTTTCCGCCTGGTTTGTCGGAGCCTCCGCCATGACTGCCGTCATCACCGCCTGTCGGTTGGTCGGACGGGAATGCCGGCGGTTTGTTGTTCGAACCGGAATTTAAGATCGTGTATTCGCTGAAGTGGTTTGTATATCCTGTCACCATATCATCGTCAACTGATCCGTTATCTGTCTTTGTGAAAGCTCTCTTTTTCCTGTCGACGTGATAAATGGCAGGGTTATGAGCTTCTTCAATATCAAACATGCGAAGCGAAAGCTGTACGGGCTCCTTGAATGATTTTATTTCTTTTCCTTTTTGCTTTACTGTAAAGTCATATACATCTGCCAATGACACATTCAATTCTCCCGTCGACTTGATTCCGATTGCAGTGTTTGCAGTTTTAAGGTTCGCCATTGGCATCTTCATGCTGTACCAGTAGTTGAACACCGTCAATGAAGGATCTGACTCTCTTTCTTTCAAAAGTTTGACCTGATCTTTTTTTACTTTGAGATTGATAGGCTTCTCTTGTGATCCTTCATGTGTTCCGTAATAGACAAGCGGCGTGTTGGCATTTTTAGCGTAAATCTCAAATTTGTCTTCATCAAGTGTCCAGCTGCCGTCCTTCTGCTTTGTCGGCAGGAATACTTCTTTGATCCGTCCTTCAACTTTAGGAGAGACCTTGTTTCCTAGTTTTTTCAGCTGTTCGGTGAAAATCTCATAATCAACGTAGCCAAGGTCTTCACCATGGGAGGCTTCTGTAAAGACAGAATATCCGTCTCCTCCGGCACCGACAAAATTATTTGTTGCCACGCGGTAGGTATCATCCGTATTTATAGCAACTTTGTCTCCGTTAGGCGATTCAATTTTCACTTCTAACACACGGTGCCCAGGTTCGTTGTTTAATGTAAAGGTATATTCGATTCCGGCCACCTGAGGGAAAGCGCCGCCGCCATTTTCCACATTGCTTAGGCCTTGTTCAAGGGCTTCTTTAATTTGTTTTCCGGTTAAATCGGCCACGTAAAGCGTATTGCCGAACGGCATCACGTTGAGCACCTCGCCGAGTGTGATATCACCTTTGTCAATGCCGGCTCTGATGCCGCCGCCATTTGTTATCGCTATTCTGGCGCCGGCTGCTTCTTTCGCTTTTGCCAGCATACCGTCCGCGATGAAGTTTCCGAGATTCGTTTCTTTCGTGCGCACATGCTCACGCTGGCCGTCAAGCGCCACATCCGTATAGCCGACTTTTTCATTTTTTACGTCTTCTAATTCACTTTTGAACTGATCAAGCTCTTGTTTTGCTTCTGCGTTTTCTTCTGTATGCTCATCAATTGGCAGCACGCTCTGATTTGATTTGTCTGTTTGCACAACGCCATTTTCATCAAACGCGACATCAACGCGCCCCAAGAATTGGCCGTATTCTTTTGCCTGTGCCACGATCGTCGGTTCTTCGTTGTTCACGACCTCCATTTTGTCTACGAGGGTGTGAGTGTGTCCGCCGATGATCAAGTCAATGCCTTTTACTTTTTTGGCTAGCTCAAGATCACGGTTATGCCCGATGTGGGTTAAAGCAATAATCTTATTTACCTTTTCTTCTTCCTGAATCGCTTTGACGGTGTTTTGGGCTGTTTCAAAGGCATCATTGAATACGATGCTTTTGCCCGGGCTTGATGTGGTGGCTGTATCTTCCGTTGTCAGGCCGAATACGGCGACTTTCTCCCCGTCAACGTCTAACAGAATGTAAGGGTGGATGCCGGCCTCTTTCTTTTCACCTGCCGTAAAGGTTTGCGGCTTTTTGGCAAATGATTTCAGCTTGGGCTCATTTGACACATCTACGTTTGCACTGACAATCGGAAATTCCGGCGCTTCAAAGTGATAGCGGTTCGCCGGATCAACGGTTGCGCTGTTTCCGCTTAGAAAATCAGAAAGCACTGTCGGGCCTTTGTCAAATTCATGGTTTCCGAAGGTCATGGCGTCATAGCCCATCATGTTCATCATTTTCAGATCGGCCAAACCGTTCCATTTAGTAAAATATAGATCGCCGGAAAATACATCTCCCGCATCAAGGAGAATGTTGTGATTTGTTTCGCTGCGCACTTCGTTGATTTTCGTCATTCGTCTCGCTGCATCATCGAGATGGGCGTGCGTATCATTGGTGTGCATGACGGTCAGATCCCACAGTCCGTCTTTAGGAGGATCTGGATTTGAATCATCATCGAATTGCAGCTTATACACACCATAGCCTTCATTCGCAGACTTGCCTACATAAGCGACATCGTCTGCTTTATCGGCAAATGGCTTGGCCAAAAGCGAGGATTCAAACGTCAGATTCGTGCCGGAAACAGGCGCGATTGACCAGTTGTTGTCTGCTTTTGGATTGACTGTTTTTTGTTCAATAATGTAATCCATCAGCACCTGCCTGTTTTCAACCGCAGAGCCGTGGACAATTTTATCGCTCGTCAGATGAGGGAATCCGCCGCCTCCGGACGCACGATAGTTATTGGTGACCACGAGAAATTCCTGGCTTGGGCTGATCGGCTTGCCTTCATAGGAAAGATTGATGATACGGGATGAATCCGCATTGATCACTTTTCCGTTCTCATTGTATTTAGCTGGTTTTGTCACATCGACCTGATATGTGACACCGTCAATCACATCAAAATTATAGGAGCGGAAATTCTCGTTCAGCAAGGCCTGATCGCCGCCTTTGGCTGGATCAATTTGATTGAATTGGCCTGCTGACATCTCCAGCCAGTCCTTGACTTCGCTGCCTGTCAGCTTGACGATTTGAACAGTATTATCGTAAAGGTACAAGTCACCGACATTTTTAATCGCAAGATCTCCGGCTGGAATGTTTGTATAGTAATTGGCTCCGTTTCTGCCGCCTGCTTTAAACGGCGCTCCAGCGGATAAAATCGGCAGGTTCTTGTACTCGGTATCCTTCATTTCTTTTTCAGCGTACCACTTTTGCGCGTCAGTCACGATCTGAATGGAAGGATCATCTTTGACCTGTGCAAAGAAGCTGTTAATATCTGCTTCGGTTTTGCCGACTGGCTTTCGGACATACTCCAGTGTGTTTTGGTGTGTTTGCTGAATGATGTTTGTAACGGTTTCGTTTCTTGATGTGACGTTGCCAGCAATAGATTCAATACTTCCTTTGGAATCTGCTACCTTCCATGAGCCCTCTGCCTTTTCAAGCTTGAGGTCAATCACGCCTAAATATTTGCCCCAGCTGCTTGGCATGACGACAGGAATGCCGTTAATTGTTCCCTTTTCCACATTGAACTGAGCAACACCCGCATACTCGGCGGAAGGAAAGAGTCCGTGCTGATGGCCCGAGATAATCGCGTCAATGCCTTTCGTTTTAGTGGCAAGGTCAAACACGGCGTTTTCTGCGCCTGATGATTGTGACTGCTTTTCAATGCCGGTGTGGGCGAGGGCAATAATGACATCTGCGCCTTCCGCCTTCATTTTCGGGATCGTTTCATTGGCGGATTCTACGATATCCTGCACCTGCACCTGTCCCTCGAGATTCTTTTTGTCCCATGTCATGATTTGCGGCGGGACAAAGCCTATGTAACCGACTTTTACTTTTTGCTCATTACCATTTTTATCAATGAGGGTTTTTTCATTAATCACATACGGCGTATAACGGTTTTCGCCGCTAGTTGTTTTGACGTTGGCATTTACAATCGGGAAATCGGCTCCTTTGATTGTGCCGTCGAGAAAGTCGAGCCCGTAGTTGAATTCATGATTGCCAAGCGTTCCGGCGTCGTATTTCAGCGCATTCATGACGCTGATAATCGGATGGGTTTTCGTGCCGGAGATAATGTCGTCTTTTTGATATTTCACCGCGTATTCACCCAGCGGATTCCCTTGAATCAAGTCGCCGTTATCCACAAGCAGAGTGTTAGGGTTTTGCTCGCGGTGCTTTTGGATCAATTGCGCTGTTCTTGCCAGACCGAAATCCGCCGTTTCTTTGTCGCTGTAGTAATCGTAATCCATCATGTTGGCATGAATATCAGTTGTAGCCAAAATACTCAGATGCACCTGAGGAGCCGCGCTTTCTTCTGCATGAATGGGTGGTGTTGGGAGGATTAGGCTAAGTATCATAATTGGGGGCAAAAGAATACGGAGAATGTTTTCGACGTGTGTTCGTCTTTTCTGTATTCTCACCAGTTCTCCACCTTTCAACGAAATTTGTGTTACAGCTCCTATTGTAAGAATATTTTGTAACTATTTGTAGGTGTTTCTTTATGATTATTGTAAAAGGGAGAAAAATGAGTACTATGTAGCAGCTTCAAGCGACAAATACTGGGTATTTATGCTTATCGTTTGTCCATATTCGCAAAATGTTTATTTTAGTGTGGCTGGGGTAGAGTGTTTTATGTAGACATATAAAGCGGGAGGTTATGAACCATGGGGAAAAAAATTGCAGTTGTTTTGACAGATTACTTTGAGGACAGCGAGTACACTGAGCCTGCGAAAGCCTTTAAAGAAGCGGGACATGAACTGACTGTCATCGAAAATGAAAAAGGAAAAACAGTAAAAGGCAAGCAGGGAAAAGCGGAAGTGACGGTTGACGCGTCCATTGACGACGTAAACCCTTCAGACTTTGATGCGCTTTTGATTCCCGGAGGATTTTCACCAGACCAGCTTCGCGCTGACGATCGTTTCGTCCAATTTACAAAAGCGTTTATGACTGACAAAAAACCGGTATTCGCCATTTGCCACGGCCCGCAGCTTTTAATCAATGCGAAAGCGCTCGACGGCCGAAAAGCGACGGGCTATACGTCCATTCGTGTTGACATGGAAAACGCCGGTGCCGACGTTGTGGACAAGGAAGTGGTTGTTTGCCAGGATCAATTGGTCACTAGCCGCACACCGGAAGATATACCGGCATTTAACCGCGAGTCATTGGCATTGCTTGAGAAATAAGAAAAAACGGACGCTCTTGGGCGTCCGTTTTTTGTTGCTTAGGCTTGAGCACCTGTCAGTTTCTTGTACCTGTAATACAAGAAAGCAGCTGCAGCCGTTCCGATGACCGCAATGCCGAAGTCGAATATGAAAATATGAGCGATGCCCCCCGCTTTTGCGATAAGCCCTGTTGCAATCGGCAGCAGAATCGATGCAAGACTTGAAGCGGTCGCTACAATTCCGGTAACGGTTCCTTTTCGCTTCCAGAAAAGCTCTGTCATTAACGTAATGGTAATTTGAAACACACCCGCAGTTGAAAAGCCTAAGAAAAAGGCAGTGATGTCCAGCACAACTGGGATATGAACGGTCAGCATGACTGCGAGCGTACATAAAGTAATAATAGGATATAAGAGCGTTATGAAGACAGGTTTGACCCATCTATTCAGCAAAACGGCTAATAATAAAACAGATGCCAGAGATCCTATACTATAATAGCTCAGCAATTGTACAGATGCTGATTCAGCTAAACCGGCTGCCTTTTGCGCGTAGCTCGGGAGCCAGATTTGAGAAACAGTAAATAAAGCCGTGGATGTAAAACCGATGATAATCAGTGCGGTGCCTTCCTTCTGAAAAACGGGTTCAGACAAGAAAACGGGAGATTCCTGTTGGCCGCTATTAGTTGGTTTCTTATGTTTTTTAGGAAACGAAAGCGTTGATAAATAAATAATATTCAGGAGATAGACCGCTGCCGGCAGATAAAAAGCAAATCCGTAAAACATGCTGTGGTCTGATAAAAATGTGATCAAAAGCGGCAAAAGTGCGGCCCCGACAGACATAAAGGCTTTGACCAAGACATTCGCCGAACCGGAAGCAGACGGAAAGAGCTCGGTTAGGGCCGGATATGTTCCGGCATCCATCGCTGAATTTGCGACTCCGGCTAATAAGGCGAACACAAACGCCAGCTCATAGCTCGGTGATAAAGGAATACCGACTAAAAAGACGGCCATAATTCCCGCAGAAGCGACAACAAGCGGCTTTCTGCCGATTTTATCTGATAGAACGCCGGAAATGCCGTATGTCAGCAGTTTGCCAAACCCGATAGCGGCAATGACATAACTGATGCCGGTCGGATCGGTATTCCACTGTTTTGTTAATGAAGACATATTGGATGCGAGAATGATGTTGACCATCCCCAGAAAGAAGTAGTTGATATACATTCCGGATGCTGTTTTGATAGATGTCGTTTGCATGCTTGTACTCCTTCAAATCTTATTCGAACACTTTGCTGTTTACTGTTCTAAGGAAAATTGGTTTGGGGAAATGATAAAAAAGACTCGCCGAGTTTCCGGCCAGTCTCCATTATTTACGAAGCGAGGCTAATTCTTGAGCAATCGCCTGCATTTCACTTGGGCTGAATGATTCTTTTTTCATCACCATGCTGTGAAGGTACGTGAGGTCTTCAATCTTCTCATCACTGAAATCCTCCGCTTTGATTACGCCGACGTTCAGCATGTTCAGCTTTTGGGAAATCTCTTCAATCATTTGAGTTAATGTTTCTGTATTTGGGCTGGACAAATGGTTCCATCCTTTCTATGCGCAATATAGGTATGTTTTATTCTAACAGAATTCCATCAGAAAAAAACCCTATTCTAAAAGCAGGCTGTTCATTCCAAAAAAGTGAAGACATCAGTTGAAAAGAAAATGAACATCCTACTAAGATATTCATGAAGGTTTCTTTTTAGAGAAATAGGGGCAAAGAATAGGGAGGTTGGACAACATGATAAGCGTGTTATTTGTTTGTTTAGGAAACATTTGCCGGTCTCCGATGGCGGAAGCGATTTTTCGGGACCTTGCAGCCAAAAAAGGATTAGAGGAGAAAATCAAGGCGGACTCAGCGGGAATCGGCGGCTGGCACATCGGCAATCCGCCGCATGAGGGAACGCAGGAGATATTGCGCAGAGAAGGAATCAGCTTTGATGGCATGCTGGCGCGTCAAGTCAGCGAACAGGATCTTGCCGATTTTGATTACATCATTGCAATGGATGCAGAAAATATCGGAAGTCTCAGAAGCATGGAGGGATTTAAAAACACCTCACATATCAAAAGGCTTTTGGACTATGTTGAAGATTCAGATCTTGCCGACGTTCCCGATCCTTACTACACAGGGAATTTTGAAGAGGTCTGCCAATTAATCAAATCGGGCTGTGAGCATCTCCTTGTGTCTATTCAAAAAGAAAAACAATTGTGAGTGAAAGGAGAATTTGCATGAACAACGAACGTTTAATGCTGAAAGGGATATTTCTCGGAGCTGCGGCAGGTGCGGCGTTATCACTGCTCCATAAGCCGACAAGACAGGCGTGCGGCATGAGATGGCTGACATGCAAGCATAAACTTTCACTGTATAAAAGCAATCCGGAGCTGTTAAAAAACACTGTTATCACAAAAGTGGATGAGGCCAAAAAGCTCGCCCAAACGCTTTCAAAGGAAGTCGACTTTGTGAACCAGCAGGTGAAAGAGCTGAAGAAAACAACGCCGCAAGTGATGGAACTCGTGCAAGAAACGAAAGAGCATTTTTCAAAAAAATGATCAAACATGCGAGGTGAGACGACATGAGTTTTTTGAAAGAGCTTTTCAGCAGATACACCCTTCATGAAGGACAAAGTAAATCAGCGGAGCTGGCGTATTTTTTTCTATTATCACTGTTTCCGTTTTTGATTTTTATGCTGACGCTCACCGCGTATCTTCCGCTTTCTACCGATGATGTTTTAGGAGTCATAGAACAATATGCTCCCGCCAGTGCGATGTCTCTCGTTGAATCCATTACCCATCAAACCTTAAATAATCGAAATGGCGGTTTGCTGTCATTCGGGATTATCGCCGCATTATGGTCTGCGTCTAATGGAATGAACGCGATCGTCCGGTCGCTAAACCACGCGTATGATGTGGAAGAAAACCGCTCTTTTATCATTGTTCGTCTAACCTCGATTTTTTTGACGATTGCCATGGTATTTACGATTTTAGTGGCTTTGCTTCTGCCGGTATTTGGCCGGGAGATTGGAAGGCTCGCTTCTGACTTTGTCGGCGCGTCGGATCTGTTTTTATCCGTCTGGGCCGCCATTCGCTGGGGTGTCAGCCCGCTTGTGCTTTTGATTGTTTTTTCCGCGCTGTATGTGATTGCGCCGAACAAAAAGCTGTCTCTCCGGTTTGTCATGCCGGGTGCGGTCTTTGCGACCATCGGCTGGATCATTGTCAGCACATTGTTTTCATTTTACGTCAGCACGTTTGCGAACTATAGCGCCACTTACGGGAGCATCGGGGGAATCATCGTTCTGATGATTTGGTTTTACTTGAGCGGCATTTTAATTATCCTAGGCGGAGAAATCAACGCTCTTTTACATAAACGTAAAAAGCTTCCTGATGAAAATCCCTACCATTAGCGCACCCTATAAACGAACTTCGGTTCAAAAAGAAGTCGGGGGGATATCGTGATGACCAAGCATACGAAAAAAGGCGGAAGCCATAACAAACAAAACTCGAAAAGCAAATCGAGCCATAAAACAAGCGGAAGCGCCAACGGACAAAACGGCTACCATTAGCATAAAAGCCTCCTGACATGATGTCAGGAGGCTTTTTGATTAAGAAGATGAAGAATAGGTTTCAGCCGGTGACCAGCTTTTCGGTTTGCCCAGCACAAGGGCCAGCCACACAGCGCTAAGCGTGAGAGTAATGAAGTAGAACAAGTTTGCGCTTTCAAATGTCTGCATATACCAGCCGCCGGCAACCGGGCCGAGGATGCTGCCGAGACTGAATGTAATGCCGCAAAGCAGGTTTCCCGCCGGCAGGAGATGAGACGGAAGAAGATCTGTCATATAGCTGATGCCAAGTGTAAAGGTTGATCCGACTGCCATTCCTGCAATAAAAAAGCAGCCGCCGATCACGTAAGGCGAAGGAAATACACCGGCGATGAAAAAGCAAAGAGCCCCAGTCAGCAAAATCACCAGCAGCACATTCCGCCTGCCGTATTTATCGCTGAGGATGCCGAGCGGAAACTGAAAGATAATGCTTCCAATCGCAAATGCGGGAAGTATGATCGCTACTGCGTCTACTGATATCCCCAAACGGAGCGCGTACACCGGAAAGCTTCCGTTCAGCGCCGTTTCCAGAAAGCCATAGCCAAATGTAGGCATAAAGGCAACCCACCCAAACAGCATGGCCTGATAAAATCGCCTGAAACTATTGTCTGATTTGGTTTCATGAGGACTGGTTTCCGGGTATGCATTTTGTAGAAAGAAAACAAAAAGCCACGCAAACAGACTGATGCAGCCGGACACGATAAAAGGAAGCGACGGACTCAGCTTGACAAGCGGCACCATGAACGGGCCTGCGGCAAAGCCAAGGCCAAAGGAAAGCCCATAAATAGACAGGTTTCTTCCGCGATTTTGTTTTGATGACATGGAGGTCACCCACGTTTGCGTAGAGAAGTGAAGCATGTGGTCGCCGATTCCAATGAACAGGCGAAGCAGGAACCAGACCCAAACTGACTGAAGCCAAATAAATCCGAATAAGCTTAAAATGACAATGCTTCCGCCCATGACGATCAGCGGCTTGAACCCGAGCTTTCTGAGCGGCGCTTCCATAAACGGCGAAGCCAAAAGCACACCGATATACAGCCCGGTCGCGTGCAGGCCGTTGATAGCAGTGGATTCTCCATTTGTTTCAAAAATGATTGAAATGACAGGCAGCAGTATGCCTTGTGAAAACCCGGAAATGGATACGAGCAAGACAAGGATAAAGAAATGAAATCGTGACATCGTGTCAGTTCTCCTTATGTGGAATCTATGTTGATCGTACAACGTTTTCCAAAAGCAGGCAACCTGAAAAAAGCCTATATCACGCTATACATTTGCCCTCGTGTAATCATGAAGGTTTTTGTGAAGAATAAAAATAAAACAAGTCATAAAAAAGGAGCTATTTCACCATGAATCGTATCTTTTTTATTTTAGTGGCGGCCGGTGTTCCGCTTTCTGTGATTGGCAGTTTGATGCATTGGCCTTCCGCGGTTCTTTTTGCCGTTTATTGCGTGACGATTATCGCGCTTGCAAGCTATATGGGGAGGGCGACAGAATCACTTTCCATCATTGCAGGACCGCGTATCGGCGGTTTGTTGAATGCCACCTTCGGGAATGCGGTGGAGCTGATTATTTCCCTTTTTGCATTAAAGGAAGGCCTGACAGGAATCGTGCTTGCCTCTTTAACCGGTTCAGTGCTGGGGAACCTGCTGCTGGTAGCGGGCCTATCGTTTTTTGTCGGCGGTTTAAAATATAAGCGGCAGGAATTTAATATCCATGATGCCCGCCATAATTCCGGGCTTCTGATTTTTGCCATCATTGTCGCCTTTGTGATTCCGGAGGTATTCTCTGTTGGTATGGGGAACGCCAGCAAACTCAATTTAAGCATCGGCATCAGCATCATTATGATTCTGTTATATGTGGCGGCGCTGTACTTTAAACTTGTCACGCATCGGGGCGTTTATCAGCCGAATAATGCCGCTCAGACTGAAGAAGAGGAAGAGCCGGAATGGTCAGGGAAGGTTGCGACGATTGTCTTGTTTGCGGCAACGATTGTGGTTGCATACATATCCGAAAACCTGGTCCATACCTTTCACTCGGTGGCTGAACAGTTCGGGTGGAGCGAGCTGTTTATCGGGGTCATCATCGTGGCGATTGTAGGAAATGCGGCGGAGCACGCGTCAGCGATTATTATGGCCTTCAAAAATAAAATGGACATTGCGGTTGAAATTGCAGTCGGCTCTACGCTGCAGATCGCTATGTTTGTCGCACCGGTTCTCGTCATCTGTTCTATCTTTTTTCCGACAAGCATGCCGCTTGTATTTACATTGCCTGAGCTCGTCGCGATGGTATCAGCGGTTCTCTTGATGATCGCGATTTCGAATGACGGGGATTCCAACTGGTTTGAAGGGGCGACACTGCTTGCTGCATATGTCATTATGGCGATCGGCTTTTTCCTTCTTTAACCTGAAAAAATGATGGATAACAACAAAGCGGGATGAAAAGACTAAGGGAAAATGCCATAGAAAGAGTGATATGATGAAAAAGCTATTTCATTCCACACTTATCGTGTTGTTATTCTTTAGTTTTTTCGGCGTTCAGCCCATCCACGCGAAAAAGCAGTTTAAGGTTCCTAATTCTGTCGCAAGCATTTCAAAGGAAAACACGTATCCGAATGCTTCACAGGATCAGCCAATGCTTCAGCCGAGCAAGCTGGCAAAGGAATTGCTCGATCATTCTGAGGTGAAGATTGAAAATCCGCATCTCATCAAAATGCTGAATGAATCCAACATATCCGGCACACCGCTTGCAGTAGGGTACCGGGCGACAATATTTCTCGGGAAATGGGCGCTCGGCTATGAATCAAATGAAACAGTCGCAAACTGGGAATATAAAAAAATCAATACAAACCGTGCGGATAACCGCGGCGGGAAAGAAACGGCTGAAATGCATTATGCCCAGGAACAGCAGTACAGAGTGAAGGGCGGCCTGACAGCTAAAGTTCCAAATGCTGAAGATGTCAAAAGCATGATGATGCAAAAAGCAATGAAGAAAACGAACCTTCCGCTTGCATTTGAGACGGTCATTGGGGCTGGCACAAAACGGGATCAGATTTATAAAGTCGCTCCTAAAAAAATCGGTTATTTACATGCATATGCACCGGCTGTGAATGAAAAAGGAAAAGTGACTTACGGAGAAGTGTACTTAGTGCTGAAAGGAAATAAACGAAAACTCGTCGTGAAAAATGTCACGTCACAGGGCATCGGCGCGTGGATTCCGGTTCAAGATCATGTCACATTTGGCTTTCAGCTTTCCTCACTGCCAAGATAAATAAAAAACTGATTCCAACTCGGAATCAGTTTTTTTGTTTATTGGGTTCTCTCGATTCGGACCGCTTCCTCAAGCATTTGCACATTGTTTTGGTAGAGCTGGCGAACGAGAACCCGTCTGACTGCAAGGCTGGCACTGAAATAATCATCATCTTTCACCATGCCTTTAACCGTAAATTCGACGCCGCGATTGATTTTATTCAATGCGGTGATGCCGTGGATTTGAAACGGTTCTGTCGGATTGCCGAATTCATCCCGCTTCAATGAATCACGAAGCTCTTCATTCAGCATGTCACATGCCTCTTCCAACACGCTGTACACGCGGTCCGGATCTTCTTTAAAGCTGATAAGAAAGGATTCGGTAATCCGCATAAAATCAATATTATAGTTCTCTATTTGTCTGACCTCGCCGTTGCTGATGGTGAGCAGCTTCCCGCTCCATTCCCGGATTTGCAGCGAGCGGAGGCCGATTTCCTCCACTGTCCCGTTGAACAAGTTGTTGACGGTGACATAATCGCCTTTGTGCAGCTGGCGTTCATATATTAAGAACACACCAGCCAGCACATCTTTGATCAGCGATTGGGCGCCAAAACCGATCACGATACCTGCTACGCCCGCCCCGGCCAATATCTTGCCGAAATCATGCACAAATAAAGAAATAACGTAAAAGATAAAACCAATTGTCGCCGTATACTGGGTGACAGAACGGACAAGGCTTTCAATCGTTTTTTCCTTTTTTTCTTCAATAAAATCCGTCCGTTTAAAAAATAGCTGTACCAGCTGGTTGATGATAAAGACACCGATCCAAAGGATAACGGCAACGAGGAGAATATCGACGATTTTATTTTGAAAAATCTCCGTAAGTGTTTCTTTCATCCGCATCTAACTCCTGGCTTGACGTTTTGTGAAGTCTGTATCCTGATAATAACTGTTTTTGACAAGGACATTCGGTCCGAGGCACCGGACATTCGGGCAGTGGCAACTTAGTTCCTTCGCAAGCTTGGTCTCTCTCCACTTTTCATAGGCGGAAGGGAGGCTGTCCGTCTGAATGTTGCCAAGCGGCGGGGTATCACCGAAATCGGTCACGATAATGTTTCCATCGAAAATGTTCACATTCAGGCGGGACCGGCCGTCAGGGTCATTTCGCACTGTGACGTTTTTCGCCGCGCGAAGCCGGCGAAGCAGCTTTTGGTCGTCTTCGTCCGGACTGCAGGCATAAAACGGCAGCGTTCCGAACAGCATCCACGTATTTTCATCACGAATATCCAGCAAGCGGTGAATGGCCTGTCTCATCTCTTTCAGGCTGAGGGATTCAAGAGCGCTTGCGAAATCGCTTGGATACATTGGGTGGACCTCGTGACGCTGACATTTCATATCTTCTGTGATTTGGCGGTGAATATGCTCAATATGCGGAAGTGTTCGTTTGTTCAGCATCGTTTCCGCAGATACCATTACTCCGGCATCCACGAGCGTGCGGCTGTTTTCGATCATTTTTTCAAAATAGCGCGCGCGCTGTTCGAAGGTCGGTTTTCTGTCCATCATGGCAAAGCCGATTTCAGCAAAATCTTCAACTGTACCCCAGTTGTGAGAAATATGTAGCACATCGAGATATGGAATGATCCATTCGTACCGCTCGATGTCGAGGGTCAGATTTGAATTAATTTGTGTCCGCACACCCCGTTCATGGGCATATTTCAATAAAGGAACAACATATTCTTTTACTGATTTCAGCGAAAGCATCGGCTCTCCGCCTGTGATGCTGATGGATCTGAGGCGCGGGATTTCCTCCAGCCGTTTTAACAGAAGATCTATTGGCAGAGCATTCGGGTCTTTAGGCTGCAATGTATAGCCTACAGCACAATGCTCGCATCTCATATTGCACAGTGTCGTCGTTGTGAATTCAACGTTTGTCAGCTGCATGTCTCCGTATTGGTCAACATCCATATAGGCTTCCCAAGGGTCAAACTCGGGCGTAATCGGACGCAGCTTCGTGTTTTGTGTCATGACTATCTAACTCCTTTATAAATGGGCATACTAACGCTGCCAACAGTTAATTTTAGACCTGATTTGCCAAGATCGCAAGTAGCGCGGCGATTGAAAAACGGCAAAAAATGAGCTACCATAATAAAAAATGAATGGAGGAACAGAATGGGGAACGCCGTAAACAATAAAGATCAGCAGATTGATTATTTAAAGAACAGACTTGACATGTTTATGAACGTCATCGATTCATTAGACCCTGAAGCAACCGACGTTGAAGATATAGACAGGCTCATCAGCATGCTTGATGACCTGGAAGCCAAATACGAACGTTTTAAAAAAGATTGGGAATAAAACCGCGCGCCCGCCGCGGTTTTTTTATTGGCATAAAGCAACAGTATAAAACAAAGCCCCTATCTGTAAAATAAGAAAAAATGCAGAAGGAGCGCTGGCCATGAAGTGGATGTGTTCAATATGCTGCGCCGCCGTATTGCTTGCCGGAGGTGCAGCACAGGCGGAAGCGGTGCCGAATGAGCCGATTAATTGGGGCTTTAAACGAAGTGTCAATCATCAGCCGCCAGATGCCGGGAAGCAGCTGAACAGTTTAATTGAAAAATATGACGCGTTTTATTTAGGGAATACAAAGGAAAAAACGATTTACTTAACGTTTGATAACGGATATGAAATTGGCTATACGCCAAAAGTGCTTGATGTCTTAAAAAAACATCGCGTAACAGGAACGTTTTTTGTCACCGGGCATTTCGTAAAGGACCAGCCTCAGCTGATCAAACGAATGTCAGATGAGGGCCATATTATCGGCAATCATTCCTTTCACCATCCGGATTTAACGACAAAAACAGCTGATCAGATTCAGGATGAACTTGATTCAGTCAACGAAGAGGTTTATAAAATTACGGGAAAGCAGGACAACCTGTATTTGCGTCCGCCGCGCGGCGTGTTCAGTGAGTACGTACTGAAAGAAACGAAACGCCTCGGCTATCAAACCGTTTTCTGGTCGGTCGCTTTTGTTGATTGGAAAATCAACAACCAAAAGGGAAAGAAATATGCCTACGATCATATGATCAAGCAGGCGCACCCGGGAGCCATTTACCTGCTTCACACCGTATCGAGGGACAATGCAGAAGCGCTGGATGACGCGATTACAGATCTGAAAAAACAGGGCTACACTTTTAAAAGCATTGATGATCTGATGTTTGAGAAAGAAATGAGGCTGCCGTCTTTGTAAAAGAGAAAGACCTCTCCTTAAACGGAGAGGCTTTTCTTTATTTTATACATTTAATCAGTGCGGCCCAGTCCAGATCCCCGAAGCCTTTCTCAATCCCGCTTTCAAAATGGCTCTTGGCCAGCTCGGCAAGAGGAAGATTTGCAGAAACCCGTTTTGCGGCGGCGAGTGCCAGGTTGGTATCCTTCAGCCCTAAAGACATTTTGAAGCCGGCCGGCTCAAATTTCTGCTCGGCCATAATGGTTCCGTAATTTTGATAGACTGGAGAACCAAAGAGCGCGCTGGCGATTTCTAAAAATTGTTTTTGTTCTAAGCCGTATTTCTCCATCATTAAAAAGGATTCAGATAACGCCTCCAGCATGGACACAAGCAAGAAATTAATGCTGATTTTGGCTGCATTTGCCGTCTTGCTTTCTTCGCCGACGTCAAATATCTGCTGGCTCAGGCTGTCGAGCAGAGGCTTGGCAGCTTGCTTTGCTTCCGCCGGTCCGGCTGTTATGATACGGAGCGCGGCTTTGGCTGCGGCATCCGGTCTGCCAAGGACAGGAGCGGCGAGAAAAAATTGTCCTTTCTCTGCATGAGCCGCTGCGAGCTTTTCTGAGAACTCAACACTGATTGTGCTCATCGAGATGTGAATGCCGTTCTCTGCTAATCCTTCAAGCAGCCCGTCTTCTCCGAATGTCACGGTGCTGACAGAATCATCATCTGCAAGCATTGTGATGACAATATCAGCGGATTTTGCCGCCAGCCGCGGCGTATCAGCTGCCTGTGCGCCTTCTGTGACAAGGTCTTCTGTCTTTTGTTTCGTCCGGTTATAGACAGTCAATTCGTAGCCTGCTTGAAGAACATTTCGGGCAATGGGCTGTCCCATATTGCCGAGTCCGATGACAGCAATTTTCAATCTGATCACTCCCTGAATATTTTTTCCATTATAAACAATATGAACAGAATATGCATAGCGATCGGCTTACAACAAAAAAGAACAGCTGCTCGCTGTCCTCATTTAAAAATATTGAACCATCCTTTATGTACAAACCAAATCAGCATTCCAATCACAAGCGCGGCCATCAGGCCAAGTACAGCGAAATATCCGTATTTCCAATGCAGTTCCGGCATAAAGTCGAAGTTCATACCGTATACACCGGCAATAAAGGTGAGCGGGATGAAAATGGTTGATACGATCGTCAGTGTCATCATAATCGCATTCATCCGGTTTGAGTTTAGCGTCACGTAGCTGTCACGCAAGTCGGACGTCATGTCACGGTTGGATTCCACAATTTCAGACAACTTTAACAAATGATCATATATGTCGCTGAAGTAGGCTTTCGTTTCCCGCTGCTCTTTCACATGGTCAAGGCTTAAAATCCGATAGAGCAAATCACGCATCGGGATAATCGTCCGTCTCAAATGCAATAGGTCTGTTCTGAGATCAAACACCTCGTTCATCAGCGTTCCATACGTTTTGTGGGGACGGCTTTCTTCAATTTCATTCAGCCGGTCTTCAATTTTATACACGAGAGGAAAATATTCATCAACAAGCTGATCCATGATCATATAAGAAATATGCCCGGGCCCTTTTTTCAATATGTCCGGTGAAGCATACAAACGCTCCCGGACTTTAGCGATACCGGGCGTTTCGTGTAAATGAAAGGTGACGACAAATTTTTCGCCTTGAAAGATATCGACTTCCTCCGTCTCAAGTGTTTCCTTATTCAGCGCATGAATCACGTAAAAACGATAGCCGTCATAATGGTCAAGCTTCGGCCGCTGCATATGCTGGAAGCAATCCTCAATGGCAAGCGGGTGAAAATGAAAAAAATCTCTCAATAACGCCGTTTCCGTATCCTCCGGGCCGTAAAAATCAACCCAGTACCATGCAATATCAGGCTGTTCCACTCGTTCGATTGGTATATTTTTCAGCAGCTGATGCTCTGTTGTGATTGCGGTAATGTTGATCATAAACAACCCTCCACCTGCCATTATATCATGCGGTCTTTATGAGAAAAGTATACGGTACTCTCTGCCTAATTCAAGCGGCATGTTATACTGAACAAAAACGGAAAAAGGGTGGATCTCATGTGGAAGGAAAAAGTATCTGTCACGCCTCCGTATCATTTTGACCGCGTGCTGGACAGGCTGTCTTTAGACCCCCTCAATGCTGTTGATCGAGAGGCGAGGGAAGTCCGTGTCCCAATCAGAAATCAAGCGGGGGACGTATGTATTGTAAAGGTACAGGCGTTAGGCCATGCGGGCGAGCCTGAGTTCCTCGTCAGCGGGGAAACGGATCAGGATGAGATGATGAAGGAAATCAAGCGGATTTTTCAATGGGAACATCATTTGCAGCACGTTCTGGATCATTTCTCAAAAACGAGCCTGTCCGCCATTTTTGAAGAGCATGCCGGGACACCGCTTGTTCTGGACTACAGTGTGTACAACTGCATGATGAAATGCATTATCCACCAGCAGCTCAATCTTTCCTTCGCTTACACGCTAACAGAACGGTTTGTTCATGCGTTTGGCGAGCAGAAGGATGGCGTGTGGTGCTATCCAAAGCCGGAAACGATTGCGGAACTCGATTATCAGGATCTGCGTGATCTGCAATTCAGCATGAGAAAAGCGGAATACACCATTGATACATCAAGGATGATCGCAGAAGGCACACTCAGCTTGTCAGAGCTGCCGCATATGGCGGATGAAGACATTATGAAGAAACTGATCAAAATCAGGGGTATCGGCCCGTGGACCGTGCAAAACGTCCTCATGTTCGGACTTGGCCGTCCCAATTTATTCCCGCTTGCCGATATCGGCCTCCAGAATGCCATCAAACGCCACTTTCAGCTGGACGATAAGCCGGCAAAGGATGTCATGCTGGCGATGAGCAAGGAGTGGGAGCCTTATTTAAGCTATGCGTCTTTGTATTTGTGGAGGAGTATAGAATAATTCGTCTGACAATGAAGGAAATCCTGCAAACGTGTTATACTAGAAAGATGTGAAAAAACCATTTCACTTTCTGCCATCCGCAGAAAGCTTCATATAGAAACGGAGAGAACAACGTGAACCAACAAAAGAAACAGGCGCCCGTCGAACTGAAGGTCGGACAAACCTTTCCGCTGACGATTAAGCGTCTCGGCATTAACGGAGAAGGTGTCGGCTATTTTAAGAAAAAAGTCGTCTTCGTGCCCGGCGCGCTTCCTGGCGAAGAAGTTGTTGTGCAGGCCACAAAGGTCCAGCCGAAGTTTTCGGAGGGCCGCATTAAGAAAATCCGCAAGGCATCTGAGCACCGGGTGGCACCGCCTTGCCCTGTTTATGAACAATGCGGCGGATGTCAGCTTCAGCACCTTGCATACAGCCAGCAGCTTCGGGAAAAACGCGATATCGTCATTCAGTCTCTTGAACGCCATACGAAGTTTAAAGTTGAAAACATGGAAATCAAAGAAACGATTGGCATGGACAACCCGTGGAATTACCGCAATAAAAGCCAATTCCAGATCGGGCGCTCGCAAAGCGGCAGCATCATCGCCGGCTTATACGGCCTTGATTCTCATGACATCGTGCCGATTAAAGACTGTATCGTTCAGCATCCGGCAACGAACAAAACAACAGGCATCGTCCGCCGCATTTTAGAGGACTTCAATGTGTCTGTTTATAATGAAAGAAAACGAAAAGGTGACGTTCGCACGATCGTGACGAGAGTCGGCTTTGAAACAGGCGAAGTGCAGGTCGTGCTTGTAACCGCAAAAGAAACGCTTCCGCACAAGGAAGAAATCGTCAAAGCGATTCAAAAGCGATTGCCAGAGGTCAAATCCATTATTCAGAATGTAAATGGTGCGAAAACCTCAGTGATTTTTGGTGAGAAAACAAAACCGCTCGCCGGAAAAACAGTGATTCAAGAAGTGCTCGGCGACGTATCTTTTGAATTGAGCGCCCGCGCTTTCTTCCAGCTCAATCCGGAACAGACCGTCAAGCTGTATGATGAAGTGAAAAAAGCGGCGCAGCTGACCGGAAAAGAAAAAGTCGTTGATGCGTATTGCGGCGTCGGCACTATCGGCATGTGGGTTGCGGACGGAGCAAAGGAAGTCCGCGGCATGGACGTCATCAAGGAATCAATTGACGATGCCAAGAAAAACGCCAAAAAACACGGCATGGCAAATGCCACATACGTAACAGGAACAGCCGAGCACTGGCTCCCGAAATGGACGAAAGAAGGCTTCCGCCCGGACGTCGTCATTGTAGACCCGCCAAGAACGGGCTGTGACAGCACGTTCCTGGACACGATCAAAAAAGTCAAACCGAAACGCTTCGTCTACGTTTCCTGCAATCCATCCACGCTTGCGAAGGATTTGCAGACGCTGTCGAAGGACTATCGCGTGGACTATATTCAGCCTGTCGATATGTTTCCGCAGACGGCGCATGTTGAAGCAGTGGCGAGACTTGTATTGAAATCGTCTAACTAAAAAGAACATTTCCCAGTCATAAAATAGTTTTCCTAATAAGACCTGGATTTCGGTAAAATAAACAATTCCGATTTCCGGGTCTTTTTCGTGCACAGCCCTTGTCCTAACTGTCTTTCCCCAATTTTATCTTCCTTCTTTTCTCGGAGATCTTTATTTTAACTGGCGAAAAGAATTGAAAAAACGTGTTGAAAAGCGGGTGAAAAAAAGCGTTATTTAACCGGAAAAATTTCCTTCCAGTATGATTAAAATACATGAGTAAAATGATGTAAAATCATAGATATATTTTTCATAATTTGCAAAATTATATATTGACTTGCAGTTATTACGTGTGAAATATTGATTATAGGAATATAAGGAAAGGTATGGCGTATATCATTTCAAGAGTCATTCGATGTAAAAAGTTGAAACATTGTAATAAACGAAAGAGGTGAAAATGATGGCCAACCCCATTTTAAAATGAATAACGTATGAGCACTAAAATAATAGTGCCGAGACGATAAAAACTATTACAGTAATACCAACAATGGTTATACTAGCTAAAAAGTATTGCAGAGAAGGAAATGGATAACTAAATGGATAAAGTATATAAAAAACGACCGTTATATAAAAGAAGTTGGTTTCAAACATTTTTGGCATTTTTAGTATCTCAGCTTTATTTTAATTTTGTAGAATTAACGGGATGGGGTCCTAAGTATAGAGAAATGAATGGATTCCCAGCAAACATAGTTGAACTAGATTTCTTTCAAACATATCTTTCATTCTATGATAATCCATGGTTTAATATTATTACTGTTTTCTTGGGAGTTTTCACTATTATACAAATAATTACAGGGATAACAAAGGATATTCGAAATTAAAGCAATAACTTCTGATGCCTTATTTAATGATGAAAGAAAATGAACACTTTCTTAATTATCTTATGAGTGAAGACTGCGACATTTAGTCAGCAGTCTATTTTATTGGTTCTGGATCAGGATTACCGAATTATAACCCTATACAAATATATAGTAGGTTGCCACTTGCTGCGTTGGTTATTTTCTAAATCATGAGCAAATCCCAAATGATTCAGATTGAAGTTCTTGAATTCTTTTAAATAAGGATTTATTTTCTCTTCTCATCCTCTTTACTCCATGTGATTCACAAGTGGTAGCAGCTTAAGTAGAGTTTTTTTTATTCTCTTGAGTACTCAGTTATACCACCCCCAACTCAATTTGCTTTATCTCTATTAGTTTTTCCGCAAATATGATATAGAGATACGGATATGGTGTAGTGTTAAATATCTTATCTTCAATAACAGGGCAATTATTTTGCGTTGGTAATATGGAGAACTCATATGATATTCTATTTAGGTTGGAATCCTTTTTATCCAAAAGTTCAAAAGTAAGGCCACTAAGAAAGACGAAGGTCAGCGCGAGTTAACCACAATATAAAAAATAGGGTAGATAATCATCCCACGTGAAATGTTCAAAATTTACTATAGATTGATAAGAAATGCTTTCGCATGCGATAAGTGTAAAAAGAAGCATGGTCAGTATTTTAATATTGAGATAAAGGTATAGCCGTATCCCCTAATGAAAGGATTTGATTTTTGTTATGACAGAAAATTTCTGGCGTGAATTGCCACGGCCATTTTTTGTACTGGCACCAATGGAAGATGTGACAGATGTTGTTTTCCGGCATGTAGTAAGTGAAGCAGGCAGACCGGATGTGTTTTTTACAGAGTTCACAAACTCAGAGAGCTATTGCCACCCGGATGGGAAGGATAGCGTGCGCGGCCGTTTGACTTTTACAGAGGATGAACAGCCAATTGTGGCCCATATATGGGGAGATAAGCCTGAAAACTTCCGTAAAATGAGTATTGGCATGGCAGAGTTAGGATTTAAAGGACTAGATATCAATATGGGCTGTCCTGTGCCTAATGTGACACAGAACGGTAAGGGAAGCGGTCTTATCCGCCGGCCGGAAGTTGCAGCAGAGTTAATACAAGCAGCAAAAGCAGGGGGATTGCCCGTAAGCGTAAAAACAAGACTTGGTTTCACGGATGTAGACGAATGGCGCGAGTGGCTGACACACATACTGAAACAGGATATTGCCAATCTTTCTATTCATCTGCGCACAAGAGCAGAAATGAGCAAAGTAGATGCGCATTGGGAACTCATCCCGGAGATTAAGAAACTTCGTGACGAGGTGGCACCAGATACATTGTTAACAATAAACGGGGATATCCCTGACCGCCAAACTGGCTTGAAACTTGCTGAACAATACGGTGTTGATGGAATTATGATTGGGCGTGGTATTTTTACAAATCCATTTGCCTTTGAAAAGGAGCCGAAAGAGCATAGCAGCAAGGAATTGCTTGATCTCTTAAGGCTGCATCTGGATCTTCATGATAAATATTCAGCATTAGAAGCCCGTCCGTACAAGCCTCTTCCTCGCTTTTTCAAAATTTATCTCCGCGGGTTCCGAGGGGCAAGTGAATTAAGAAATCAATGCATGAACACAAAGTCAACAGATGAAGTGCGTGCATTGCTCGACGACTTTGAGAGAAAGTATCTTGATGGGATAGAGTAACTGCAGTGCTTGATTCAAAAAAGGCTAACAAAATAAAGGGATTTTTACACAATTCTTGACTAAAATACCTGGATTTTCGGTAAATCTGGGTCTTTTTTGTACGCAGCTTTACTCAGCCTGTCTTTTCTCTAATTTATTGTAAGAAAATAATGGTATATTTAGTGGAGATATCTTATAAAGGGGGAGAGAAAAATGAAACGGCTATGCATCATCCCCTGCGGCAAGAAAAAAATCTGGGACGTCCAGCCTGATGCCGGGCCGGTAAGAGCAGAGGACGCTTATCTCAGCCCGTTTCATCAGGTGTGCGAGCGGTATGCGAAAGCATTTTTCGATGAGTGGGTGATTTTGTCTGCGAAGCACGGGTTCCTCCGCCCTAATGATCTCGTTTCGGGAAATTACGATGTCACTTTTGGCACCGGTCATCCGGAAATCATGACAGCGGACGAGCTGAGCCGCCAATTTCACGAAAAAGGCTTTTCTGATATCGAAGAGCTAGTCATGCTTGGCGGAAAAAAATATCGAAGCGTTCTAAACGCCGTCATCGGAGAGCACCAGCATATCAGCTGGCCGCTATCATCATACAAAGGCATAGGCTACATGCTCCAAGCGCTGAACCGAGCTGTTGAAGAAAAGCATGAACTGTAGCACGTATATAAGAAGAAAAGAGTGTGAACATGAAAAAACTTGTGTTTGGCTTGCTTGCCATTGCGTTATTCGGATGCGGACTATATATCTATCATGTATGGTTCGGTGATCCATTTTCGAAAAATGCTGCAGAACAGAAGCTAGTCTCTTATGTGAAACAAACCTATCCTAAGAAAGAAATCAAGATCACGAATGGGGTATATAACGCTAAAACCTCTGAATATGTATTCGAAGCAACCTCCCAATCTCATCGCTACCCAATGTGTACGAAGGGATTTCTGCATCCTAAAGTAACGTGCGATGGAATTGAAGAAGCGTATACCGAATCAGTAGCAAAACATGTAAATGAAGAAGCAACGAAGGCAATCGAAGCAGATCTGAAAAAAGCGGTTCCTCGACTTATAAAAGCTGATGCTGCTTTGAGTATTGAAAACGGACAGTTCACGTTAGATACAAAATGGAACAAACAGCTGGCTGAAAAAGCGCCTATGAGCATGACGATTCAGTTAGACGCCAGCGGGTTATCAAAAACAGATGCCGCAAAGATGGCGGAAACGGTCAGAAAAACGCTTAATGAAAAGGGATATACATACTCAAACGGCACGATAGACTGTATGCAGAAGGACGGGGACGGCGGTATTGGATATGTCAAATATTCAATTGATTTTCTTTCAAAAGCAGCTATTCAGTCAAACGATGCAGAGGAACTAGGAAGTTAAAAAGATTTCCAAGGAAATAAATACGTCGATCATTGTCAAAGGCCGGGTGATATCCGGTCTTTTTTTTGCATGCTGTAAAACTAGACAAATGAATCAGTTTGAGACAAAACGAGACACACGTCTCAAACTGTCTCCAAGGTGAAGACGAGAAGACTGATTTTACGGGCTCAAAAGACTGGCACACTTCTTGCATTTTTAATGGTGAACCCTAAATAGAAGGAGGCGCACAAAATGGAATTGTTAAAACGAGAGGGCTTGTCATTAACTGAGGAAAAAGCGCTGTGGATGTACCAAAAGATGCTGGAGATCAGGGGCTTTGAAGACAAAGTGCATGACCTGTTCGCCCAGGGAGTGCTTCCCGGATTCGTTCATTTATATGCCGGTGAGGAAGCCGTGGCTGTAGGGGTGTGCGCTCATTTACATGATGGCGACAGCATTACAAGCACCCACAGGGGACATGGACATTGTATCGCCAAAGGCTGTGACCTGGACGGCATGATGGCGGAAATTTTCGGGAAAGCGACCGGATTGTGCAAAGGCAAGGGCGGTTCTATGCACATTGCGGATCTTGATAAAGGCATGTTAGGCGCAAATGGAATCGTCGGGGGCGGCTTTACGCTCGCATGCGGATCAGCGCTCACGGCTAAATATAAACAGACTAAAAATGTAAGCGTTTGCTTTTTTGGGGACGGGGCAAATAACCAAGGCACCTTCCACGAAGGGCTGAATTTAGCGGCTGTATGGAACCTTCCTGTCGTATTTGTTGCTGAAAACAACGGCTATGGCGAAGCCACCCCATTTGAGTACGCATCAGCCTGTGAATCAATCGCCGATCGGGCGGCTGCTTATAACATGCCGGGGGTTACAGTTGACGGCAAAGATATTTTAGCAGTTTACCAGGCAGCCGAGGAAGCGATAGAAAGAGCAAGAAACGGCGGCGGCCCGTCTTTGATTGAATGTATGACCTACAGAAACTACGGCCATTTCGAAGGAGATGCCCAAACCTATAAAACGAAGGATGAAAGAGTTGAGCACCTTGAAGAAAAAGATGCCATTCAAGGCTTTAAAAACTACCTTTTAAAAGAAACAGATGCTAATAAGCTGTCAGACATTGAACAGCGTGTCAGCGAATCGATTGAAAAAGCCGTCTCGTTCAGCGAAGACAGCCCATATCCAAAAGATTCGGAGCTGCTGACAGATGTGTATGTGTCATATGAAAAAGGAGGAATGTAAGAGATGGCGAGAGTCATAAGCATGTCAGACGCGATCAATGAAGCAATGAAGCTTGCGATGAGAAAAGACGAAAATGTGCTTTTGATCGGTGAGGATGTCGCCGGGGGAGCGGCGGTCGATCATTTGCAGGATGATGAAGCATGGGGCGGTGTATTAGGGGTCACAAAGGGACTCGTACAGGAATTCGGGCGTACAAGAGTGCTGGACACTCCGATTTCTGAGGCAGGCTATATGGGAGCGGCTATGGCTGCGGCATCAACCGGTTTGAGACCGATTGCCGAGCTGATGTTTAACGATTTTATCGGCACGTGCTTTGATCAGGTGATCAACCAAGGGGCGAAATTCCGTTATATGTTCGGCGGAAAAGCGCAAGTGCCGATTACCGTCCGCACCACATACGGAGCAGGGTTCCGGGCCGCTGCCCAGCATTCACAATCGCTGTATGGCCTTTTCACGAGCATCCCTGGACTGAAGACAGTTGTTCCATCCAATCCGTATGATGCCAAAGGTCTTTTGCTTGCAGCAATAGAAGATAATGATCCGGTGTTCTTCTTTGAAGACAAAACGTCCTACAACATGAAGGGCGAGGTGCCGGAAGATTATTATACAATTCCCCTCGGAAAAGCGGATATCAAACGCGAAGGCAATGATGTTACGCTCTTTGCAGTCGGCAAGCAGGTCAATACTGCGCTTGAAGCGGCTGCACAGCTTTCAGAGAGGGGCATCGAAGCCGAGGTCCTTGATCCCCGCAGTCTGTCTCCTCTGGATGAGGATGCGATTTTCACATCGTTAGAAAAAACAAACCGGCTGATCATCATTGATGAAGCCAATCCGCGATGCAGCATTGCCACGGATATTGCTGCGCTTGTCGCTGACAAGGGCTTTGATTTGCTTGATGCGCCGATTAAACGGATTACAGCGCCGCATACACCAGTGCCGTTTTCACCAGTGCTTGAAGATCAATATTTGCCGACACCAGATAAAATTATCAGCGTCACGCTTGAATTGCTTGGCGAGCCGGCAATGAATTAAAGGGGGGACACAAATGGCGGTAAAAGTAGTGATGCCAAAATTGGGAATGGCCATGAAACAAGGGGAAGTATCGATATGGAATAAAAAAGTAGGCGACCCGGTTGAAAAGGGAGAAAGCATTGCCAGCATTCAATCGGAGAAAATTGAAATGGAGATCGAAGCGCCTGAAAAAGGAACGCTGATCGACATCAAAGTGAAAGAGGGTGAAGAGGTTCCGCCCGGCACTGCAATCTGCTACATCGGGGACGCCAATGAGTCGGTGCGGGAAGAGGCAAGCAGGCCTGCTGCTGAAGACAATATGCCGCAAGCCGTCCAGCCCGTCAAACAAGAAAACAAACCCGCAGCCTCCAAAAAAGATCGAATGAAAATATCTCCAGTCGCCAGGAAAATAGCAGAAAAAGCAGGATTAGACCTAAAACAACTGAAAGGAACTGGACCAGGCGGACGAATCGTGAAGGATGACGTAACAAAGGCTCTTGCTGAACAGAAAAAAGATCAGGCAAAGCCTGTTTCGGAGCAGAAAGCGCAGGAAATCCCGGTGACAGGCATGAGAAAGGTCATCGCTGCCCGAATGCAGGAAAGCCTGGCAAACAGCGCGCAGCTGACGATCACGATGAAAGCTGATATCACCAAGCTTGCCACTCTTCAAAAACAGCTTTCACCAACTGCGGAAGAGAGATACGGCACAAAACTGACGATCACTCATTTTGTCTCAAGAGCCGCCGTTCTCGCTCTGCAAGCTCACCCTGTGCTGAACAGCTTTTATCAAAATGAGCGCATCATCACACATCCCCATGTGCACCTTGGTATGGCTGTAGCCTTGGAAAATGGCTTAGTGGTGCCTGTCATCCGCCATGCTGAAAAGCTATCGCTGATTGAACTGGCTCAATCCATCTCAGAAAATGCCAAAAAAGCACGCGAGGGACGTGCGGGAAGCGAAGAACTGCAAGGCTCTACCTTCTCCATTACAAACCTTGGCGCGTTTGGAGTTGAGCATTTCACACCGATACTAAATCCGCCGGAAGCAGGCATTCTCGGCATCGGAGCAAGCTATGACACACCGGTGTATCAAGGGGAGGAGATCGTCAGAAGCACGATCCTGCCACTCAGCCTGACATTTGATCACAGAGCGTGTGACGGCGCCCCTGCCGCTGCATTCCTGAAGGCGATGAAAACATATTTGGAAGAACCCGCAGCATTAATTTTATAGGAAAAGCAGGTGAAAACGACATGACATTAGCCATTATCGGCGGCGGACCTGCAGGCTATGCGGCTGCGGTTTCCGCGGCACAGCAGGGCAGAAACGTGCTGCTCATTGACAAAGGCAAGCTTGGGGGGACCTGCCTGAATGAAGGCTGCATCCCGACAAAGTCTTTGTTAGAAAGCGCAAACGTTCTTGATAAAATCAAGCATGCCGACAGCTTTGGAATCGAACTTCCGGCAGGTGCGATATCAGTCGATTGGAGTAAAATGCAAAGCCGAAAACAACAGGTTGTCAGTCAGCTTGTCCAAGGCGTTCAGTACCTAATGAAGAAAAATCAAATACAGGTTGTAAAGGGAACAGCCTCCTTTCTTTCTGAAAGAAAGCTCTTGATCGAAGGAGAAAACGGAAAAGAAATCAGAGAGGCGGACCAAGTATTGATTGCCTCCGGGTCAGAGCCAATCGAGCTGCCTTTTGCCCCATTTGACGGCGAATGGATCCTCGACAGCAAAGACGCGCTTTCTCTTTCCGAGATTCCGTCTTCACTAGTCATTGTCGGCGGCGGTGTCATCGGGTGTGAGTATGCAGGGCTGTTCGCCAGATTGGGATCGCAGGTGACCATCATTGAAACAGCGGACCAGCTGATCCCGGCTGAAGATGAAGATATTGCCCGTCTCTTTCAGGAGAAACTTGAGGAAGACGGTGTCGAAGTGCATACTTCATCCAGATTAGGGCGGGTGGATCAAACGGCCAAAACGGCAATATGGAAAAGCGGTCAGCGAGAGTTTAAAACGAAGGCCGATTATGTGCTGGTGGCGATCGGCAGAAAACCCCGTCTTGACGGATTGCAGCTGGAACAGGCCGGAGTTGATTTTTCTCCAAAGGGCATTCCGGTGAATGGGCACATGCAGACGAACGTGCCTCATATTTACGCGTGCGGAGATGCTATAGGGGGCATTCAGCTCGCGCATGCCGCTTTCCATGAGGGCATCATCGCTGCTTCTCATGCTTCCGGAAGGGATGTCAAAATCAATGAGAAACATGTGCCGCGCTGCATCTATACGTCCCCGGAAATCGCGTGTATCGGAATGACAGAACGACAGGCAAGAAGCATATACGGGGATGTGAAGATCGGCGAATTTTCATTTTCCGCAAACGGCAAGGCGCTCATTAAACAGCAAGCGGAAGGAAAGGTCAAAATCATGGCTGAACCGGAATTCGGCGAAATCGTGGGTGTCTCGATGATTGGCCCGGATGTAACCGAGCTCATCGGCCAAGCGGCAGCGATCATGAATGGTGAGATGACGGCAGATATGGCGGAGCATTTTATCGCCGCCCATCCGACTTTATCGGAAACATTGCACGAGGCGCTGCTAAGCACGATCGGGCTTGCAGTACATGCATAATAAGAGGAAAAGCAGGCGCATGGATATAAGGCGTCTGCTTTTTTTATTGTTGAAAGCGCTTTATTTTTCCCCTACAATAGATGAAAACGGCGTGTAAGGGAGGAGCGATCAAGGAAATGAATTCGGTCCCAAACGATTTGCAAACCTGGAAACGTTTTGTGAAAGACGGTGTGCTTGACGAAGCCCGAATAAGAAAACGGATCGCCGAGTCATGGCATCGCTGCAAAAAAGCTGAGGTCAATCCTTATTTAGAAAAAGGCCCGAGGGTTTTACAGCAAACGGAGCTGGATCAGCAGTCAAAAAAGCATTCATTCTTCCTGACGACCGCAAAGCCTTACCTCGAAAAACTGCTGCCTGCCATAAAAGAAATGGAAATGATGGCGCTGTTAATTGATTCAGATGGTGTTGTACTGGCATTGGACGGCCATCCCCGCGCGCTCTATGAAGCCAAACGCATCAATTTCGTCGAAGGGGCATGCTGGACAGAAACGGCTGTCGGAACAAATGCGATTGGCACGGCGCTCCACATCAGCGAGCCGGTTGCAATACAAGGATCAGAGCATTACTCTATCGCTTCCCATCTTTGGAACTGTTCAGCTGCTCCGATTCACCATGAGGATGGCAGCCTTGCGGGTGTAATTGACATATCATGCCCGGCGGCAGGCGCGCATCCTCATATGCTTGGTATTGCCACGGCGATTGCCTATGCCGCTGAACGGGAACTCGCAGCTAAAAGCCGTGAGAAAGAGCTGGAGCTGATCAGCCGTTTTGGGGAGAGAGCTGCATCCAGTGTGCCGATGGTGCTCTGTAATACCAAGCAGCACATCATCAGTGCGAGCATGCCGATTCGAACCTCAATGCCGGATTGGCAGGGCCGGCACCTGTACGAGTTGAAGGAACGGGGCTATTCAATCGAAAATGCTGTCACCATAGGAGATGGCGGCACTTGTTTTTATCTTTCGGAACAAAAGAAAAAGAAGGCGTTTCGATTCAATGGAGTGATCGGGCAAAGCGGCCGATCGCAAGCGATGCTGATGCACCTTGAACGAGCAGCTGCGACGGATGCAACGGTCTGTTTGTCGGGTGAAACGGGTACGGGGAAGGAGGTCGCGGCTCGCGCGCTTCATGAGAACAGTGAGAGACGGCACGGTCCGTTTGTTGCTGTCAATTGCGGAGCGATTCCGTCTGATTTGATTGAAAGCGAACTGTTCGGCTATGCAGAGGGCGCTTTTACGGGAGCGAAGCGAAATGGCTATAAAGGCGCTTTTCAAAAAGCGAATCAAGGCACATTGTTTTTAGATGAGATCGGAGAAATCTCCCACTCGATGCAGGTTGCGCTTTTGCGTGTGCTTCAGGAACGCAAGATTACGCCAATCGGCGGGGCAAAAGAAATTCCGGTTGATATCAGAGTCATTGCCGCCACACATTGTGATTTACGCGAGCTTGCCGAAAGCGGAAAAATCAGAGAGGACTTGTTTTACCGCCTTCATGTCTATCCAATTGAACTTCCTCCATTGCGCGATCGCCCCGAGGATATTCCGGACCTCTTCGAGTACTTCAAACAGAAGAATCATTGGCCAGGCGAACTTCCTTCTGATTTTTGCGAGGTGCTGAAGCATTGGAAGTGGCCGGGAAATATCCGTGAGCTATTTAATGTGTTTGAACGTCTTTCCATCAGATTTCCGGAAGGCGGGCTTGGGGATGAGCCGCTTTCCGCTTTACTGGAAGCCGCTGGACTGCCGGTCAGCACTGCAGAAAAACAGCCCGCTGCTGCCGGCGTGCTCAAACTTCGTGAGCAAATCCAAAAAGATATGATGATCAAAGCGCTTGAATCTGCAAAAGGAAACGTCTCTCAAGCCGCAAAAATCAGCGGGATCCCCCGAAGCACTTTCTACAAACGCCTGAAAAAATTCAACTTGTCCGCTGAATCATAAAGCATACTTCCTTCAGGAAATGGAAACGTTATGTATTGAAGGAGGGTGTTACGATGAATATTCAAAGGGCGAAAGAAATTGTAGAATCTCCCGACATGAAGAAAGTAACATATAACGGCGTTCCTATTTACATTCAGCACGTAAATGAAGAAACTGGAACAGCAAGAATTTATCCGCTTGACGAACCGCAAGATGAGCATGAAGTGCAGCTGAACAGCTTAAAAGAGGATTAAACAAAAATGGCCCGCTTCATAAGCAGGCCATTTTGTTATCCGCGCGGCGCAAATAAAATAACACAGACACCGATGAGACAAATGAATGCGCCGATCCAATCATACAGATCAGGTGTTTTCCGGTCAACAAGCCATCCCCACAGGACCGCAAGCACGATGAATACCCCGCCATAAGCGGCGTATACACGGCCGAAAGATGGGAAGGACTGAAACGTCGGAAGAATGCCGTATACAATGAGGATCAGCGCCCCGGCAATTCCGTAGCCGGCTGGCTTTGCCTCTCTCAGCCATAGCCAAACCAGATATCCGCCGCCAATTTCAGCAAGCCCTGCCGCGAGAAATAAAAGAATGGTAATCAGCATCATGAGCACTCCTCAATTTGCATTTATCTTTCATTATAGAGGAGGAGAGCTTTTAAAGCTTCGGATGATTCTCAAATTCCTTCAAATACGCACTGCGTTGGATGTCTGTAAACTGTCCGATCCAATTGCTTTTGGCCTCTTCATTCAGATGGGGAAGGATATAGCGTTCAACCGCTTCGAAAAACAGCGGATTCGCGATGATGTTCCAGGTCGGGATGCGAACGATTTTGCCGTCTGTTTTTTCGATGATAATATCCTCAAAAAAGATCCCTTTCAAACTGTATTGATGACGTCCCATATAAAGCCGCTTCACCTCGGAAAACAGCACGCTGCGCTTTCTCGAGAAGATCTCGCCACTAGGTCCGATCTTTATGCTGAAAATGACATTTCCACGGCTTGTGAACGCAGGAAAAGCCATAAAGAATGTGATCAATCCATAAATCATCACCAGTAAACCGCCGCCCAAATAAAGCAGGGCATATTTAGATTCAAACGTGAGAGCTTCAGACACCAGCCAGACGCCCGCAATAAAGGCGCCCACAATAAAGGCGCCCACAATAAAGGCGCCCCCTGTAGCGAGGAACAGCCAAGCCTTTAGAAACATCATGCTTTTTACTTCAATCATGTGCTGCCCCTAAAGCTTCGGATGATTCTCAAATTCCTTCAAATACGCACTGCGTTGGATGTCTGTAAACTGTCCGATCCAATTGCTTTTCGCCTCTTCATTCAGATGGGGAAGGATATAGCGTTCAACCGCTTCGAAAAACAACGGATTCGGAATGATGTTCCAAGTGGGAATGCGAATGGTCTTCTGATCAACGGTTTGGATCAATATATCTTCCTGGAAAATTCCTTTTAGACTAAATTTATGGCGGCTCATCTCAATTTTCTTGATATCAGTAAACGTAACAGACACTTTGTCAGTGAACACTTCTCCATTTTTTCCTGTCTTGATGCGGAAAATGGTATTTCCCCGCGGGGTGAAAGCCGGAAAGAAGATGATAAATAAATATAAACAAAACAAGGTGAACAGAAAGCCAGCAGGAATGGCTAATAGGTAATATTTCGTTTGAAACGTAATACCCATATAAAAGAGCCACAAACATGCTAATCCCATACCGGCAGATCCGACAAAAGCCCATATTCTCAGGAACATTTTGCTTTTGACTTCAATGATTTCTTGGTTTTTCAATGCTTTTCTCCTTTTGTTAATTCAATTCTTATCATTGTGAAATGATTTGATTTACAACATCCTTATGAGCAGGGAGGATAGAAAATGCATTCTGGGTGATGCCTGTGACAAGCCAAGTATGGTGGGCCCCCGGCAGGACAAATGCCATGTCAGCCACTTCAGGAGTGTTATCTTTGCCATATGCCAGACGCATAAGTGTATCCATTTTCCCTTTCCGCAAAGCCAAATCATTTGTAAATCGGGTAACGTCCTCTTGGTGGTCATGTTTTTCAAGGAACTCTTTTAGATATGAAGGGTTGTCTGAAGCGCCCTCCAAGAGTTTTTCAAATTCATTTGATGTCAATGTCACAATCGATTCTCTTTTATCCTCTGTATCTATTATATGTAAAAACTCATCTGTCTTAGCAAGTAACCCTTCACTTGATTCCATTTTTGTAATGCGATGGACTTGTTCATCAAAAAGGAGTTCGTGAGAGTAGGTGCCGAATTTTGATACATGGCAGGACACATTCTGTTCGGCGCCTTGCCCGTTAAATTTAGAAAGCTTCACTGTATAGTCAGCGTCGTTTAACACATGGATAAACGGACAGTATTCGTCCTTTAGCCGATATTGATGATTCCGATATTCCGCCGCATCTTTGGCTAAGAGTGAGCGGCACGCGGCTTCAAATAAGGCGCCGAGCTGTTCATCTTCTATTTCGGGAAAATAGGCTTGTTTTAAGGCCATTCCCTGTTCGAAAAACCCTTCGCTGTAAAAGCAAAATAAGAGTTCTTCTATGCTAATTGTAAACTGCTTCATTGTTTATTCTCCTATCCAAATGAAAATTTCCCTTTAAGGAAATGGGTTGCGCCGTGTATAAGCGAATCCGCTGTTTTCTTTGCTTTTTCCATTCCTTTTTTTGCGCTGTCTATCCCTTTATGTATCGATTTATTCGCCGCATCTATGCCGTCATTCACTGATTTGACGACTTTGCCGGCTGATTCCAGCCCTTTTTTGGCTGTATCAACAACAGCATGGATCGGTTCTTTCAGCTTTAAGGCTGCTTTTTCAGCAAAACCGGCTGTATATTTGGCGATTTGTTCTCCGACGACTCCGCCAATGTATGAACCTGCTGCCCCAAGAAGGACAGTACCCACAGGTCCTGCAAAGCTTCCGATTGCACCGCCGATGACAGCACCAGCTGTCGCACCGCCGGCAACAAAAATCGTATTATTCACAGCATTCCCGACGGCCTTGGCGTTTTCACGCTTGAGAACTTCGGGTTTGTCCTGGTATTTTGCATAATTTTCAGCAATTTTCACGCCTGCTCCGAATGTTTCGGTCGCACCGGTAATCAGTGTGGCGGTAATGGCATTTCCTTTCGCGAATTTCAAGCCCGTTTTTCCTACATCCTTCAAAGTGGAGCGTACGCCGGCTTCATTAAGAAATCCTTTTGTGTAGCTTCTGACGCTGTTTGAAAAATCCACCGTGTCCTGAGGGAAGTATTTTGTAAACTTTTTATGTACCAAATCTGAAAATGGACGGTTTGTCTTTTTCAACAAATATTTAGGATTCAAAAGCACTCTTGCCGCTTTTTGATAACGTGAGCTGTCAACGGCCCTGGAAATATCCAAGAGCAGTTTTGAGTGCTGGGCTGTATGCAAGCCGCTTGGCTGTTTCACAAATTTCGTAAGCCCTAATCCGTAATATTTTCCCTGCGTCAGCATAAGGGCGGTTAAGCTTGTCATCGTACCGTATTTGTCGTAGGCATTGTAGAGCTTTCGCAAAATATCATCTTGTTCCACAAATTTATCGCCCGTTTTTCTGATGAAAATCTCATTGTCACTCAGCTTGGTGACGAGCGCCTTTCCTGAGCTCCACGCATCGCCCACTCCGGAAAAACAGCTGCTGTAGCGGGGATCGCATTGCAAAATCATCTGCCCCAGCTCCACATGCAGATCCTTATATTTGTTTTCCATATCAGTTAATTCAGTGACTACATCATTTGCAAGCTGTTCGAGCTTATCCGGATCAACTGCAATGTTTCCTGACACACCGTTCACCTCCCGAGTTTATGTCTTTCCTCTCTTGCTTTACGCTCCAGTTCTTCCATTCTGGCAATTTCAGCTTTTCGTACTTCTATTTTGACAGCGGCAGCCTTCAGCTCTTGGCTTGTTTCAAGCAGCTCCTGTTCGAATTGATCGTAGGCGGCTTTCGTTTCCTCGAAATCCTGGTCAAACGAATCTCTTGCTTTGCCCTGCCAAGCATCTCCCAATGCAGATAACCGGGATTCAAGCAGCATTTTGGAGCTTCTGACCTCTTCGGCGGCCGCACTGTACTTGTTTGCCAGCTCAATGACTTTATATGAGTCCAACTTTTGTCCCCTGCCTTTTCTAAATTCACGCACAATTGGATGTTTTATATAAATGATTATAAATAATTCGGCATGTATCCGAATCGTACAAAAGAACCTTTTCATAAGAACTGGAAGGGCGTATATTCACTTAAAATTCACAGTTGATGAGACTTTAAGATTACAAAAAAGGAAAAAAAACCAAATCTTACGGACGGAAGGTAAATGAGAAATTTCCCGCTCTATGGGAAAAAACACTAAAATTGATCAAATGACCTAAGTGCGCCAAACGTGTTACGGGACGGGCTCTCCCATGGTATAAATGAAATTGTAAACGTTATCAAGGAGGTCGTCATATGAAGAAAAAATCATTCTCAATTGTAATAGCGGGCGGAGGAAGCACTTTCACTCCAGGGATCGTACTCATGCTCTTGGACCATTTGGAGGAGTTTCCGATCAGAAAGCTGAAGCTGTATGATAATGATAAAGAGAGACAGGATCGCATTGCAGGCGCCTGTGACGTTTTTATCAGAGAAAAAGCGCCGGATATTGAATTTGCAGCGACGACTGACCCGGAAGAAGCTTTTACAGATGTCGATTTTGTTATGGCGCACATCCGGGTGGGGAAATACGCGATGCGCGCGCTGGATGAACAAATTCCGTTGAAGTACGGAGTTGTCGGCCAGGAGACATGCGGGCCGGGCGGGATCGCGTACGGGATGCGTTCGATCGGCGGTGTGCTTGAAATATTAGATTACATGGAAAAATACTCGCCTGATGCGTGGATGCTCAATTATTCCAACCCGGCGGCGATTGTAGCTGAAGCTACGAGACGCCTTAGACCGAATTCTAAAATTCTCAATATCTGTGATATGCCTGTTGGAATTGAAGACCGGATGGCGCAAATTCTTGGCTTGTCCTCAAGAAAAGAGATGAAGGTCCGCTATTACGGATTGAATCATTTCGGCTGGTGGACATCGATTCAGGATCAAGAGGGCAACGATTTAATGCCGAAGCTGAAGGAACATGTATCCCAATACGGCTATATTCCGAAAACAGAGGCTGAAGCTGTGGAGGCAAGCTGGAATGACACGTTCGCCAAAGCGCGTGACGTGCAGGCTGCAGATCCTGACACACTGCCGAATACGTATTTGCAATATTATTTGTTCCCAGATGATATGGTGAAAAAATCAAATCCGAATCATACGCGGGCGAATGAAGTCATGGAAGGGCGCGAAGCTTTTATTTTCAGCCAATGTGACATGATCACACGTGAACAGTCCTCGGAAAACAGCGAAATTAAAATCGATGACCACGCATCGTATATCGTTGATCTTGCCCGGGCGATTGCCTACAACACAGGTGAAAGAATGCTGTTGATTGTTGAAAATAACGGTGCAATTGCGAACTTTGACCCGACTGCGATGGTTGAGGTGCCATGCATCGTCGGCTCAAATGGACCTGAACCGATTACCGTTGGCACCATTCCGCAATTCCAGAAAGGGCTCATGGAGCAGCAGGTATCCGTTGAGAAGCTGACTGTTGAAGCGTGGGCAGAGAAATCGTTCCAAAAGCTGTGGCAGGCGCTGATCCTGTCAAAAACAGTGCCGAACGCGCGTGTGGCAAGACTCATTCTTGAGGATTTAGTGGAGGCCAACAAAGACTTCTGGCCTGAGCTTGATCAAAGCCCAACCCGCATATCATAAATGAAATTCCCCCATTTTCGAATCTGTAATTGTATATAATAGAAAGAAAATGGGGGGATCTGATATGCAGCTCGAAGAACTGATCAATCAGCACTACAGCAAATTGAATGACAACGATTTTCATATTTTAAAATATATATTGAATCATAAGCACACATGCTATCACCTTGGAATCGACGCGCTGGCCAAAGCTTGCAGTGTATCGCGTTCCTCAATTTTACGGCTTGCCCAAAAGCTCGGTTTCAGCGGTTACAGTGAATTTCGCGTCTTTTTAAAGTGGGAAGATCAGCCGGAAGAAGGCGAGAGTATGAGTTTTCAAAAGCTGCTTGATGATATTGAAGCAAATTTGAAGTTCTTACGGACAAAGGACATGACGGACATGTGCCAGCTGATTGATGCAGCTGACCGCATTTTCGTCTACGGTTCTGGAAATGCGCAAAAGATATGCGCCCGCGACCTGCAAAGAATGTTTATTCCGCGCCATCGCTATCTTATTTTAATTGAAGACACAAATGAATTTAATTTGATGCGCGATGATTTTAAAGTAAACGATCTGTTTATCATCATTTCTCTTTCTGGAGAAACACCGGAGCTGATTCCTCAGGCAAGAATGCTTTCTGCAAAGGGTATTCCCTTTATTTCCATTACGAATTTAAAAAACAATGTCCTCGCCCAGCTGACTCCGCATAATCTTTATGCGACAAGCAAACCTGTGACATTAAGCGATAAAACAGAAATTGTCGCTTTTGCACCGTTTTTTCTCGTTGGCGAAGCATTGTTCCGCGCATATGTTGATTACAAAGAGGCAGAAAAAAATGACAATGAGTAGCAGGGGGTTCTGGTATGATGCAAAAAATTCAGCGGTTTGGAAGCGCGATGTTTGTGCCTGTTTTATTATTCGCGTTCGCCGGCATTATCGTCGGTATCAGCACGCTCTTTAAAAATAAAACCCTCATGGGACCGCTCGCCGATCCTGACGGTTTTTGGTATCAGTGCTGGTATATCATTGAGCAGGGCGGCTGGACTGTTTTTAACCAAATGCCGCTCTTATTCGCCATTGGCATCCCGGTTGCTTTGGCGAAGAAAGCTCAGGCACGCGCTTGTTTGGAAGCGCTTACTGTCTACCTGACATTCAACTATTTTGTCAGCGCGATATTGACGGTATGGGGAGGAGCATTTGGCGTCGACATGAATCAAGAGGTCGGCGGAACGAGCGGGTTAACGATGATTGCGGGCATAAAAACGCTCGATACCAACATCATCGGAGCCATCTTTATTTCTTCGATTGTCGTCTTTTTGCATAATCGCTATTTTGATAAAAAACTGCCCGATTTTCTCGGCATCTTTCAAGGCTCAACATATATCGTGATGATTTCCTTCTTTATTATGATCCCGATTGCCTTGGCTGTGTCTTATATTTGGCCGATGGTTCAATCGGGAATCGGCTCGCTTCAAAGCTTCCTGGTTGCTTCTGGGGCGGTGGGCGTTTGGATATACACATTTTTGGAACGGATTTTAATTCCGACCGGCCTTCATCACTTTATTTACACGCCGTTTATTTATGGCCCGGCTGTAGCGGAAGGCGGGATCGTCACGTATTGGGCACAGCATCTTGGCGAATATTCGCAAAGCGCCAAACCGCTGAAGGAGCTCTTTCCGCAAGGCGGATTCGCGCTTCACGGCAACTCGAAAATCTTCGGTATTCCGGGTATCGCCCTGGCTTTTTATGTGACAGCCAAAAAGGAAAAGAAAAAACTCGTCGCAGGGCTGCTGATTCCTGTCACACTGACAGCGATTGTCGCCGGTATTACAGAGCCGATTGAGTTTACGTTCTTATTCATTTCACCTTTCTTATTTGCGGTTCACGCCGTGCTTGCCGCCACAATGTCGACAGTTATGTATATGGCCGGCGTCGTCGGAAACATGGGGGGCGGACTGATCGAAGCGGTGACCTTGAACTGGATTCCGCTCTTTGGAAGCCACGGTATGACATATGTATATCAAATTTTGATCGGACTCTCGTTTACAGCAATTTATTTTTTCGTCTTCAGATTTTTAATCCTCAAATTCAATATCGCTACACCAGGACGGGAAAAGGATGAACAGCAGGAAACAAAGCTATATTCGAAAAAGGAATACAGAGAACGAAAAAACAAGGATGAAACGGCCTCCGCTGCTGAAACGGCTGATGACACCGCTTTTCTGTATATTGAAGCGCTGGGCGGAAAAGACAACATCACTGAAGTCACAAACTGCGCCACCCGCCTCAGAGTCAGTGTCAAGGATGAAACAAAGGTTGAACCCGACAGCGTATTCCGCGCGCTTGGCGCACACGGCGTTGTCAGGAACGGGAAGGCGTTTCAGGTAATTATCGGATTAAGCGTACCGCAGATGCGGGAGCGTGTGGAAAAAATATTGAATCAATAAAGACTGCCCTCCTTTTCGGGAGGGTTTTCGTTTGCCGTCAAAAAGACCGCCATAGTAAAGTAAAGAAAGAGACAATCGAGTAAAAAGGGGTTTGGAGGCTTTTACATGCAAAAGGCTTTGTCGTTTTTAAAACCATATTCATTGCTGGCGGGAATTGCTCTGATTCTTATGTTGACGGAGCTTGCAGTTGAACTGATGCAGCCTTTATTGATTGCAAAAATCATCGACGATGGGATATTGAAGCAAGATCTGCGGCATGTATGGATATGGGGCGCGGTCATGATCGGGCTGACCGTGTTATCCTTTGCGGCGGGGATGCTGAATTCCTTTTATGCCGCCCATGTCAGCCAAAGCTTTTCCTATGATACGAGAAAAGGGCTTTTTCAAAAAATCCAGTCCTTCTCCTATTCCACATTTGGCCAGTTTTCGTCCTCTTCTTATATTACAAGGCTGACAAACGACGTCACACAGGTTCAAAATATGATTTTTATGAGTTTGCGGTTTATGCTGCGGGCTCCCTTAATGATTGCAGGCGGCATTGTGCTGTCGCTTGCCGTTAATGTGAAACTCGGCTTTTTTCTGCTTGTGACCATTCCGATCCTGATCTTGTTTTTGCTGTGGGTATTAAGGAAAGGCGGGGCACTGTTCCGCTCAGTGCAGAAAAGGCTGGATCAAGTGAACACCATCATGCAGGAAAATTTAATTGCAATCAAGCTGATCAAAGCGCTGCTTCGCGGCAGCCACGAAGTCAAACGATTTATCAAAGCCAACACAAGGCTGATGGAAAAAACGGTTTCGGCCTTTCAGCTTGTGGAATTCACGATGCCTGTACTGATGCTTTTGATGAATCTCTGCATCCTTTTGATTTTGTGGGCGGGGTCCTACAGTATTACGAGCGGAAGCACTCAGGTCGGCGATGTTGTTGCGATAATTAACTACGCAACACGAATTACAGGCGCGCTTTCGATGTTTCCGTTTTTGATTATGATTTTCACCCGGGCGAAGGCTTCAGGGGATAGAATCGGCGAGGTGCTTGAAACAGAAGGCGACGAGCGGGAGGAAGGCAGCATATCTGATCGTTTGTCAGGACGGATTGAGTTTCAGCATGTATCCTTTCGCTATCCTGAAATGGACAGAGAAGCGCTCAGGAATGTCTCATTTTCCGCAAAGCCAAGAGAAACGATCGCGATTCTCGGTGCGACGGGCTCGGGCAAGTCTACGCTTTTTCAGCTCATTCCGCGGCTTTATCAGCCGGATTCAGGCCGCATTTACATAGATAAAAAGCCGGTTCAAGATATTCCGGCTGAGGGGCTGCGCAGGCAAATTGGATATGTGCCGCAGGAAGTCCTCTTGTTTTCCGGCACAATCAAAGAAAACATCGCTTGGGGCAAAGAAAATGCTTCACTAGATGAAATAATGGATGCGGCCAAACATGCGCAAATTCATGAAACGATTTTGAAGCTCCCAAATGGATATGACACTGTTTTGGGGCAAAGAGGCGTCAACCTGTCCGGCGGCCAAAAGCAGCGAATTTCCATTGCGCGGGCACTGATTCGAAAACCGGCTATCCTTCTATTAGATGACAGCACAAGCGCGCTTGACCTGCAAACGGAGGCGAAGCTGCTTGAAGCAATCAGCACATACCATTGCACAACTTTGATCATTACACAAAAAATGACCACGGCGATGAAAGCTGATCAGATTTTGCTGCTTGAGGACGGCGAACTGATTGAAAAAGGCACTCACAGTGTGCTGCTTTCTGAATCTCAGTTATACAAGCGCATTTACGAGTCACAATTCGGAAGGGAGGGGAGCGAGTCATGCTAAAAGACATCCGCAAGCCTTTCCAATATCCCAAACTGCCAATTGACAAAAAAGAAGGCGCGAAAAAGCGGGCGAAAGCAAAGGATACAAAGGGTACACTGAGACGAATCTGGTCTTACTTGGCTGAAAGAAAAGGACTGCTCATACTTGTCATGCTGATGGTTGTTATCAGCGCGATATTCGGGCTCCTTGGCCCCTTTGTGATCGGAAAGGCCATCGACCATTTTATCGTCGGGAAAACGGTCAGCGGCTTGATTCCCGTTTTGCTTCTTCTGCTCGCTATCTATATCATTCAGTCTCTGTCGCTTTGGTTTCAAAACTATTGGATGATTACGATCTCGCAGGGCACGGTTTTCAGAATGAGAAGCGAATTGTTCACCCATCTGCATGAGCTGCCGATTCCATTTTTTGATAAACAGCGGCACGGCGAGCTGATGAGCCGGGTGACGAATGACATCGAAAATGTCAGTTCTACCTTAAACACGTCAGTCATTCAAATTTTGTCAAGCGTGATCACCTTTGTCGGGACGATTGCGGTGATGCTGTACATGAGCCCGCTCCTTACATTGATTACGCTGACCATTATTCCGGTGATGGCAGCGAGCCTGAAATGGATCACCAGCCGAACGGGAAAGCTGTTTAAAGAACAGCAGAAAAACCTTGGTGATCTGAATGGGTATATTGAGGAATCTGTTTCAGGCGCAAAGGTCATCAAAGCATATTCACGTGAGAAGCAGATTACTGCTGAATTCCTCGAAAAAAACGCTGCACTCAAGACGTCGGGCTTTTGGGCGCAGACGATTTCCGGGTTTATCCCGAAGGTCATGAACTCTTTGAATAACTTAAGCTTTACAATGATTGCGGCAATCGGCGGTTTGTTTGCGCTGAAAGGCTGGATCTCGATCGGCTCCATCGTCGTCTTTGCCGAGTATTCAAGACAATTTACACGCCCTTTAAACGATCTGGCCAACCAGTTTAATACGATGCTGTCCGCAATCGCCGGCGCTGAACGGGTGTTTGACGTGCTTGATGAAAAAGAAGAGCGCGAGGATGAAAAGAACGCCGTGCATCAGCCCATCCAAACAGGCAGCATTGAATTCCGGGATGTGTCCTTCGGTTACGATAAAGGGCAGCAGACACTGAAGCATTTACAGTTTACCGTGCCTGCCGGGCAGTCCATCGCGTTTGTCGGGCCGACGGGGGCGGGAAAGACAACCGTCACTAACCTTCTCGCCCGTTTTTACGAGCCTAACGAAGGAAAAATTTTAATCGATGGTACAGATATTAAAACTCTTACTAGAGCAAGCCTGAGAAAAAACATGGGGTTTGTTCTTCAGGATTCTTTCTTATTTCAGGGAACGATCAGAGAAAACATTCGCTACGGCAGGCTTGATGCTTCTGATCAGGAAGTCGAAGCTGCTGCAAAAACAGCGAATGCCCATAGTTTTATTGAAAGGCTGCCAAAAGGGTATGACACCGTGCTGACGCAAAACGGTTCGGGCATCAGTCAAGGACAGAAGCAGTTGATTTCTATAGCGAGGGCGGTGCTTGCCGATCCGGTTCTTCTCATTTTGGATGAAGCGACAAGCAACATTGATACCGTAACAGAAGTCAACATTCAAGAAGCGCTCGCCCGTTTAATGGAAGGAAGAACAAGCGTCATCATTGCCCACAGGCTGAACACCATTCAAAGAGCGGACCAGATTGTGGTGCTAAAAGACGGTGAAATGATTGAAAAAGGCAGCCATGATGAGCTGATTCGGCAAAAAGGATTTTACAGTGACTTATATGAAAGCCAATTTGATAAATAGACCTTTGTCCTGCACAGAGGTCTTTTTTGTTACAGTTTTATAGTACTTTTATTTCATTTTCGTAAAATGTAACAAAATTACTTGACGTAAACAAGTTATGTATATATACTAGCTTACATTAAGTAAGTGATAACATTTATCAAGGAGGATAAAATGAATAAATCATTTGAAATTGGCACATTACTTTTAAGAGTTATTACAGGTATTATCTTTTTTGTTCACGGTTTATCAAAATTTCAGGGAATGGAGGGCACCATCCAATTTTTCGGCAGCATAGGCCTTCCAAGCTTTATGGCGTATGTCATCGCAGCGATTGAACTGATTGGCGGAGTGCTTGTCTTCTTCGGATTGGCTACACGTATTGTCGGTGTACTGTTCGCCCTTACACTGATCGGCGCCATCATCACTGTTAAGCTGAAAGAGCCATTCATGGGCAATGCAGAATTTGATTACCTTCTGCTTTTGACATCCATTCACCTGGCGCTTACTGGAAGTCGATTCCTGGCGCTGGACCCATTTGTGTTTAAAGGAAAAAAGAACGAAAACGTTTCAGCATAAGAAAAGAGGCATGCAGCATGACCAGTATTCATGAGGATACACACATTGGCTATGCCAAACTCACAATTCGCAGTCTGGAGCGTTCGCTTCAGTTCTACTGTAACGTCATCGGTTTTCAAGTCTTAAAAAAGACGGATCGCCAAGCTGAATTAACGGCTGACGGGAAACGCGTACTGCTTATTCTTGAAGAAAATTCGAGCGCTGTCGTCTTGCCTGAACGGTCTGTGACAGGCCTTTATCATTTTGCGATTCTTCTTCCGGACAGGAAGGAACTTGGGATCGCGCTCGCCCGCTTGATTGAACACGGCATTGCTATCGGACATGGGGACCATGCTGTCAGCGAAGCGCTCTACCTGTCTGATCCTGACCGAAACGGCATTGAAATGTATGCTGACCGCCCCCGCAGCACGTGGCAGCGTGATCTGGAAGGAAACTACGTCATGACGACAACCGCTGTTGACATTGAGGGCCTTCTGGAAGAGGCGGGAGATGAGCGGAAAACATCGCTTCCGAACGATACAATCATCGGACACATTCATCTGCATGTCAGTGATTTGAAAGAAGCAAAGGCGTTTTATACAGATGTACTGGGCTTTGACATTGTCGGAAACTATGCGGGCATGTCCGCCCTCTTCGTTTCAGCCGGGGGGTACCACCATCATATCGGCTTAAACATTTGGGCGGGAAGAAATGCGCCGCCTAAACCGACAAATGCCAGCGGACTAGACTATTACACTGTTGTCCTGCCTCACCAAGAGGAGCTGGTTTTAGTGGCGAACCGAGTCAAACATGCCGGGTATTCGATTGAAGAGACGGAAAACAGTTTTCGTGTGAAAGACCCTGTTTCCGGCGCCTATATTACATTTGTGATTTAACTGCAATCCCCTTGCCGAAATAACGGCAGGGGGATTTTTTATTTTTGTCCGCCTTGTTATGATGAGAGAACCAACTTGTTAGGAGGCGTTTACATGGAACTCAACCACCTTGTGACGGGCAAAATAGCATTAAATCAATATGTGCATCGCTTAGAGCAAAAGGATGTTTCATTTTACGTCCACTACTGGGGAGCGATGACGAACCACTATAACACACTGCTTCATAAGCATTCCTTTTATGAAATTTGTTACGTGGTAAGAGGTGAAGGATATTACCTTGAAGGCGATCGTACATATCCGCTTCGTGAACAGACGATTTTTTTGTCAAAGCCGGAGCATTTGCACCAAATCAAAAGTGAAACAGGGCTGTTCCTTTTTTACGTCGCTTTCGAGCTGAGCGAGGATCAGTCAAGCGCCGAATGGATCAAAGTGATGGAAGAAGTGAAACAAAGCCCCTTTATCACAATGCAATTGAAAGATGGCGAACCGCCGGGCCTGCTTTGGAAAACGTTAATGCTGCAAGCAGCGCAACCTGTCAATGCTTTTGACAAAGAGATCCTATCTCATTTGTCGCATGCATTGATCCTGTCATTAATCCAAACCTTTCTCCCGTACGCCCAACGCCCGAAACAAAAGCAGCCCATTCACACATCTTCTGCTTTGCTGACAGAGGTGAAACTGCACATAAAAGACAATCTGTCACAGCCGTTAAAGCTGACGGATGTCGCTAGCCACTTTCATATCTCAGGGAGGCATTTATCACGTTTATTTGCAGCAGAACTGGGCGTCAGCTACTCAGAATTTGTCCAAAATGAAAAAATAAACAAAGCTGCCGAACTGCTGAAATCAACGAATTTGTCGATTAAAGAAATAGCGGAAGAAATCGGTTTCTCAGTACATTATTTCACTCGCGTCTTTTCCGCTAAAATCGGCAGCTCTCCAGGGCTTTTCCGCTCCCTTTATAAAGACTCAAAAATGACCGCATTTCAAATCAATAAACCTTTTCAAAAAATCGAACAGGCCAAGCCGCACGAATAAGATGTCCTGAAATGACAAAACAATGTCTTCATATGATAAAGACGCGAGAAATCTCGTTGTCTTATAATCTTTTTAGAAAGCGGTTACAACAAGGGGTATTGCTGAAGGAGGGATGCATTGGCTTATGCTTGGTGTCGGGTGCTCTGCCATTCTTGAAAGAAGGGGAAGAAAGCCGTGAGTACAAAAAAGAAAGAGGCTGTAATAGGAAAAGAAAGCTTAGCTCATAAAGGGCTTTTACGAACGATTACATTGGTATCTACATTCGGCGGCCTGTTGTTCGGTTATGATACGGGTGTCATTAATGGAGCACTTCCTTTTATGGCAACTGCAGGTCAGCTGAATCTTACACCTGTTACAGAAGGACTGGTTGCGAGTTCCCTGCTTCTCGGGGCAGCCTTCGGGGCGATGTTTGGAGGACGTCTGTCCGATCGGCACGGCCGCCGAAAAACGATCCTTTATTTAGCCTTACTCTTCATCGCAGCCACACTTGGCTGTACCTTTTCACCAAACGCGTCCGTGATGATTGCCTTTCGTTTTCTGCTTGGACTGGCGGTTGGCTGCGCTTCTGTAACGGTTCCAACCTTTTTAGCGGAAATTTCGCCGGCAGAACGCAGGGGACGAATCGTGACACAAAATGAACTGATGATCGTAATTGGCCAGCTTCTGGCATACACCTTTAACGCCATTATTGGCAGCACAATGGGGGAGAGCGCAAATGTATGGCGGTATATGCTGGTCATCGCGACACTTCCGGCTGTTGTGTTATGGTTCGGAATGCTCATCGTGCCTGAAAGCCCGCGCTGGCTGGCAGCTAAAGGCAGAATGGGTGACGCCCTGCGGGTGCTTCGGCAAATCCGTGAAGACAGTCAGGCACAGCAGGAAATAAAAGAAATCAAACATGCGATTGAGGGCACAGCAAAAAAGACCGGCTTTCATGATTTTCAAGAGCCGTGGATAAGGCGCATTCTATTCATTGGGATTGGAATCGCCATCGTACAGCAAATTACCGGTGTCAATTCGATTATGTACTATGGGACAGAAATTCTGAGAGAAGCCGGTTTTCAAACAGAAGCTGCATTAATCGGCAATATTGCAAACGGTGTTATTTCAGTTATTGCGGTCATTTTTGGGATATGGCTTCTCGGCAAAGTCCGTCGCCGGCCCATGCTGATCATCGGACAGATTGGCACGATGACAGCCCTTCTGCTGATCGGGATTTTATCCATTGTCCTTGAAGGAACACCCGCCCTGCCGTATGTTGTGCTGAGTTTGACCATTTTGTTTCTTGCGTTTCAGCAGACTGCCATTTCTACGGTGACGTGGCTGATGCTCTCGGAAATCTTTCCTATGCATGTGCGGGGGCTTGGCATGGGGATCAGCACCTTCTGCTTGTGGACAGCTAACTTTCTCATTGGATTCACCTTTCCCATTTTGCTCAATCATATTGGGATGTCGGCGACATTTTTTATCTTTGTCGCTATGAATATCCTAGCGATTCTATTTGTGAAAAAATATGTGCCTGAGACAAAAGGGCGGTCACTTGAACAGCTTGAGCATTCCTTTCGCCAGTATGGCCGCCGCGCTGATCAGGAAATCCAAAATCAAACAACTCACTTATCGTAACCTGAGATACCAGGAGGAATCTATCAATGAAACTATCTTATGTAACAGACAGCCTAGGGCATTTGCCTTTTGAAGACATGCTCAATTTTGCCGCAAAGCTTGGGATCGATACACTTGAAATGACAACCGGGGGCTGGTCGCCGGCACCTCACTTGAATCTTGATGAATTGCTGCAAAGCAGCGAAAAAAGAAAAGAATTTTCACAAGCGCTGGAAAAGCGGAACATGACACTTTGCGCATTAAACTGCTCGGGGAACCCTTTAGATCCGGGTGAATTGGGCAAATCGCACAGAGACATAACTGACAAAACGATGGAGCTGGCTGGATTATTAGGCGTCAAAAAAGTGATCATGATGAGCGGTTTGCCAGCCGGCGGCCCGGACGACAAAGTGCCGAACTGGATCACATACACAGTAAGCTGGCCTCCCGTTTTAAAAGATATCCTCAACTATCAATGGGAAGACGTTGCGATCCCATATTGGAAGAAGCTTGTCAAAAAAGCGGAGGCCTGCGGCGTGGGGAAAATAGCGCTTGAGAACTTCAGCTCTCAATTAGTCTATAATCCTGAGACTCTCTTTCGGCTCAGAAATGCAGTCGGCCCGATGGTCGGTTTGAATCTTGACCCGAGCCATTTGTTATGGATGGGCGCAGACCCGATCATCGCAGCAAGGGAGCTCGGCTCAGCCATTCACCATGTCCACGGGAAAGATGTCAGAATTGAAAGATATTTATCGGCGGTCAACGGACTTTTAGAAACAAAAGAAGTGACAGATCCTGCAAACCGGGCGTGGAATTACGTAGCTGTCGGCTGCGGACAGGATTTACAGTGGTGGAAGGAATTTTTTTCAGTTGTAAAAATGATGGGATATGAAGGTGAGGTTTCTTTAGAAATGGAGGATCTGACGATGTCACCTGAAGCGGGCATCCGTACTTCTGTAGAAGCTTTAAAACAAACCATCAGCCAATAGGAGGTTTTCATGATGCTAAATGGAGAAAGAATCATCTCTAAGCCGCTTCGCTGGGCAATGGTAGGCGGCGGGCGGCTCAGCCAGGTTGGATATAAACATCGTATTGGAGCGCTGAGAGACAATACTGCTTTTCAATTAACTGCTGGCGCTTTTGATATCGATGCCGAAAGAGGAAAAGATTTCGGGGTGAACCTTGGAGTGGATGCGGAACGCTGTTATCCCAACTATCAAACCATGTTTGCCGAGGAAGCGAAAAGACAGGATGGCATAGAGGTAGTATCGATTGCCACTCCGAACGGCACTCATTATGAGATTTGTAAGGCGGCGCTTGAAGCAGGAGTGCATGTCATCTGTGAAAAACCGCTGTTCTTCACTTCAGCAGAGGGGCAGGAAATCAAAGCGCTCGCAGAGAAAAAAGGGAAAATTGTCGGCGTGACGTACGGTTTTTCAGGCAATCAAATGCTTCTTCAAATGCGTGCGATGATTGAACAAGGAATGATCGGCGATATTCGCGTGGTTGACTTGCAGTACACACACGGTTTTTGTGCAACAGATGAAGGTGAAAAGATAAGCGCTGCACAGAAATGGCGTGTCGACCCTGCGATCGCCGGGCCAAGCTTTGTGCTGGGCGATTTATCTACCCACACGTATTATATGTCACAGCTTATTATGCCAAAGATGAAAATTAAGGAGCTGCTGTGTGACCGACAGAGCTTCGTCGGCAGCCGCGCACCGCTAGAGGATAATGCCCATGTGCTGATGCATTATGAAAATGGAGCGGTCGGAACGATGTGGACATCGTCAATCAATGCCGGATGTATGGATGGCCATAGAATCCGGATTGTCGGCTCAAAGGCAAGCATTGAGTGGTGGGACAGCAAGCCAAATGAACTGACGTATGAAGTGCAGGGAGAGCCGGGCCAGACACTCGTTCGCGGCATGCCGTATTTAGATGATGTTTGCAACGCCGATGAACGACTGGGCGCCTTACACAGCGAAGGGCTGTCCGAAGCATGGGCCAATATTTATCTTAAATTTGCCATTGCGATAGACGCCAAAAACCGTGAAGATGAAGAAATCTTGAACAACTTGGTTTATCCTGACATTGATGCAGGGATCGAGGGCATTCGCTGGATTGAGAACTGCGTGCGCTCGGCAAACCAAGGATCAGTTTGGGTTGAATTTAAATAAATGAGGGAATGCGCCGCATATGACATAAAGTTCATATGCGGTTTTTATTTTCCAGAAACTCCTGTCAAAAATGCCCTGAGGCAGGTATGATAAGAAGGGAATTGGGTATCGGGAGTGATGAGCGTGAAAGCTCTTTTTTTTACGAGAATGTTCACCTTGATGGTGAGCTGTTTAATGTATCTGTCCATTGTGAAAGAGGATAACTGGTTTGGATATGTATTTATAGCAGCAGGTGCTGCCATGTATGCAGTCAATCATGTTTTGCTGACAAAAGAGACAAATGCCATCTGGTTCTGCCTGATTGATATTGCAATCGGCTTTTCGTTCGGATTTATATTTCCCGGCACAGGTTTGTTCATTATTATGCTTTGTCCGGTTGCGGTCGCTTTTTTTCTGCGGGGGTTTCCTAAAAGAACAGCATGGTCTGTCTTATGTCTTTCCTCTATTTTATTTTTGACCGTCCTCATCCGTACATATGCGATGTTCGGCAATGAATTTGTCATTGATCATTTGACTAGCATGACATTCGTCGTCTTCTGCGGTGTCGTGGGCAAATTAATCCGCAAGCTGTTGGATGCGCAGGAAACGGCAAAACAGCAGTACCGGGAACTGACAGAATCCCACTTGGCGCTGTCTTCCGCACATCAGGAGCTGAATTTATATGCGAAGCAGGTTGAAGAGCTGACCGCCATTTACGAGCGGAACAGAATGGCAAGGGAAATCCATGATACAGTGGGGCATAAAATGACGGCCCTTCTCGTCCAGCTGCAGCTTTTGCGTGAATGGCAAAAAAGAGACAGCCAAAAAGCGGATGAGACAGTAGGTGTCTGTGAAACACTTGCCCGTGAAGCGCTTGATGATGTCCGCTTATCAGTACGCACTCTGCAAACTGAAAACGATCCTTCGCTAATCGAATCGCTGAAACAGCTGACAGAGGACTTTTGCAAAAATGCAGGAGTCACAACAGAATTTGCGGTCAGCGGTGATCCTGCAATCATCCCGCTGTCTCTCCATCCGACCCTGATCAGAACGGTGCAGGAAGCACTGACCAATGCCAAACGGCACGGCGGCGCCGCAGCTTGTTCGATACAGCTTGCCTGCACAACGGACAGCATCAGCCTTGTCATTAAGGATGACGGAAAAGGCAATCCCGAGGCAGCACTTGGTTTTGGTCTCTTGAATATGAAAAAGCGGGCAGCGGAACATGGCGGAATGATCCGCTTTGAAAGCGAACGGGATCAAGGATTTACTGTAAATGCAGAATTTTCACTTGCCAATAAAAAATGGAGCTTCGGGCCCGTGCAGCAAAAGGAGAGTTTATCATGATTAAGATCATCATTACCGACGATCAGGATATCGTCAGAGAAGGGCTGGCATCCCTGCTCCAGCTCCGAGAAGAGCTCGATGTGATCGCAACGGCGCGAAACGGACAGGAAGCATTCGAAAAGGCGAAAGAGCTGGAGCCGGATATCGTATTAATGGACATCCGCATGCCGGTTTCCAACGGGGTGGAGGGAACAAAATTAATCACAAGCTCACTGCCCGGCGTAAAGGTTTTGATGCTGACAACCTTTAAGGATTCAGCGCTGATTGCTGAAGCGCTTGAAGAAGGAGCAAGCGGGTACCTGCTGAAGGATATGTCGGCAGATACGATTGTAAAAGCAGTGATGACAGTTCATTCTGGCGGAATGGTGCTTCCGCCGGAATTGACTGCCCAAATGCTGAATGAATGGAAGCGTGAAAAACAGCTGAAAGGAATAAATGAGATAGAAAAACCTAACGAGCTGCTCGACCTGACCGAGCGCGAAATCGAAGTTCTGGCTGAGCTGGGGTACGGGCTGAATAACAAAGAAATTGCCGAAAAGCTTTTCATTACAGAAGGCACAGTCAAAAACCACGTTTCAAATATCATCAGCAAGCTGGCTGTCAGGGACAGAACCCAAGCCGCCATTTACTCGGTCAGATATGGTATATCTGTCTTTTGACATATGACGTTTTGCATATACGCTTCTCTGAAAAGGCCTTTTACAGGCCTTTTTTTCATGCCCTATGTTCTATCTGCCGCTACATGCCGCACGCCTTTCTTTCTTCTACAATGGCAATGGATCAAAAAAAGGAGTGAAACGACTTGCTGCAAGCAGAAAACATCAAAAAGGCATATGGAAAAAAAACAATCGTGAAAGGCATTTCTTTTTCCCTTCAAAAGGGGGAGTCGTTCGGTCTGCTCGGGCCAAACGGTGCGGGGAAGTCCACAACCATCTCGATGATTTCCGGCCTTGTGCCGCATGACAGCGGGAACATCACGGTGGGCGGCTATGTTATCGGAAAAGAAACGGCCAAAGCGAAACAAAAAATCGGCATTGTTCCGCAGGAAATTGCATTATATCCGACGCTGACGGCTCATGAGAATCTTATGTTTTGGGGGAAAATGTACGGACTTACGCACGGTGAGGCCAAAAAAAGAGCGGCTGAGGTCCTTGAATATGTCGGTCTGGCTGAGCGGGCTAAAGATAAGATTGAAACATTCTCCGGGGGGATGAAACGAAGAATCAACATCGGTGCGGCTTTAATGCATAAGCCCGAGCTGCTGATTATGGATGAACCGACTGTCGGTATTGACCCTCAATCGAGAAATCACATTTTAGAAACGGTCAAACAGCTCAACGAAACGGGCATGACGGTGATCTATACGAGTCATTACATGGAAGAGGTTGAGTTTTTATGCGATCGGATCGGAATTATTGATCAGGGGGAAATGATTGCGATTGGCACAAAAACTGATTTGTGCAGCCGCCTTGGGGGCGATACCATCATTCAGCTCACGGTCAGCGGGATCAATGAAGCGTTTCTTGTGGCGATCCGATCTCTGGCCCATGTGAATGATGTAACAGTACATGAATTAGAGCTCAAAATTGACATTTCTGCGGCTCATCATGAGAAAGTCGTCACAAGTCTTCTTGCTGAAGCCGCTGCTCATCATATAAACCTGCTGTCTCTTCAGGTGCAGGAACCGAATCTAGAGCGCCTGTTTTTGAATCTGACCGGCCGCACGTTGCGGGATTAGGAGGGACGGCCATGAAAAAAAGCATATGGATCGCATGGAAAGATGTCAAAATCAGAATCACGGACAGAAAAGGGTTTATGATGCTTATTCTAATGCCGCTGCTCCTAACCTGTATTTTAGGCGCGGCGCTCGGATCAGTTGTTGACGGAGGCAGCCGGATTGATGACATCAAAGTCGGCTACATTCCATCAGACCAGTCAGATGCAGCAAACATGTTTACAAAAGATGTTCTCAAAAAAATGAAGTCGATAAAGGTCACAAAAGCCAGCAGCGAAGACAAGATGAAAAAACTGATTGATGAAAAGAAAATCGATGTAGGCATCGTCATCCCGAACCATTGGGAAGCCGGCAAAACCTCAGCTGTTGTTTATGCCGCACCTGATCAAACATTGAAAAGTTCCATCATCGAAACAGCTGCCAGCTCTTTTATAGAGCAATATAAAGCGGTAAAGGAAGCCGCGTCAGCCTCAATGGACTACATCAGCAAAACGGAAGCTGTACAGCAAGGAAAACTTGACCCTGCACAGTTTGCAGAAAAGCTGGCAAAGACGCTAGAAAAAGAAACAGGTGACAAGCTTACTATTGCGGAAAAATCTGTCGGCAGCAAGGCCGTTACCAGTTTTCAATACTATTCGGCGGCAATGCTTTGCATGTTTATGCTGTTTCATATCACAGTCGGGGCGAAATCGTTTTTACAGGAAAAGGATACGGAGACGCTTGCCAGAATGCTGATGACGCCCGCGCAAAAATCTGTCATTCTCTTCGGAAAATGGCTTGGGACGTATCTGTTTGCCATCATACAATTTTTCATATTTCTGATCGTCACAATCAATGCATTTGGTGTGGACTGGGGAGGTAATCTGCTGTTTGTGAGTGTACTCGGGCTTTCTTACGCCGCCGCTGTATCTGGCATTTCAATGCTGCTTGCGTCGTGCATCAGCGATATGAAATCTGCAGATGCGATAGGCGGCTTCGGTATTCAATTGCTTGCGGTTCTCGGCGGGTCCATGCTGCCGCTGTATCAATTTCCGGACGTCTTGCAGTCTGTATCCAAAGCGGTGCCAAATCGCTGGGCGCTTGACGGCTTTCTTTCTTTAATGGAAGGGGGAGGCTGGGCTGACCTTCAAAAGCCTGTGCTTCTTTTTGCGGCGATCGGCTTTTGTTCACTTGTAATTGGTATCAGACGGCTTCATACAAGATAAGGAGGTACAAAAGGTGAAAAAAATTCTAGCCATTTGCGGCATTGAGCTTTCTCTCATTTTTAAGAAGCCACAGAACTATTTGATCATGTTTGCTGCCCCGCTTTTGCTTACCTTTGTATTTGGGAGTATGCTCAGCGGCAATGATGATAAGGTGCGGCTTGCAATCGTTGATCAGGACGATACGATTCTCTCACAGCATTATATTCGGCAGCTGAAGGCACACGATGATATGTATGTATTCGAAAACATGTCTGAAAGCAAAGCGTCAGAAAAGCTGAAACAAAAGAAAATTGCCGGGATCATCGTCATTTCCCGCTCGTTCCAGACACAGCTGGAAAAAGGCAAACATCCTGAGCTGATTTTCCGTCACGGCCCTGAGCTGTCGGAAGCGCCGATGGTCAAACAATATGCAGAAAGCACATTGGCAACGCTCAATATTCAGGTGACCGCGGCAAAAACGGCATCGCAGACAGCGGGAGAGAACTGGAAGGCTGCGTATAAAACCGTTTTCGCCAAAAAACATGAAGATACAGTTCCGGCTGTAAAACGACAGACGCTCAGTGATAAAAAAGAGGGTGCGGAAGCAAGTGACACAGCCTCCAGAGCAGCAGGTTTTTCCATCCTGTTTGTCATGCTGACCATGATGGGAGCGGCTGGAACCATTTTAGAAGCAAGAAAAAACGGCGTATGGTCCAGATTGCTTACAGCCTCTGTCAGCCGAGCCGAAATCGGTGCTGGGTATGTGCTGTCCTTCTTTGTCATTGGCTGGATTCAATTTGGCATATTGCTTCTCGCAACCCATTGGCTGTTTGGCATCAACTGGGGGAATCCGGCTGCGGTTATGGTGTTGGTGTCGCTTTTTCTATTGACCGTTGTCGGCATTGGATTGATGATTGCGGCCAATGTCAGAACGCCAGAACAGCAGCTTGCGTTCGGCAACTTGTTCGTCATCGCAACATGTATGGTGAGCGGGATGTATTGGCCGATCGACATTGAACCGAAATTTATGCAATCCATCGCTGAATTTCTTCCGCAAAAGTGGGCGATGAGCGGGCTGACGGAGATTATCGCTAACGGTGCCCGCGTCACAGATATTCTCGGAATCTGCGGCATCTTGCTTGCATTTGCTGCGATCACTTTCGCAGCGGGGCTGAAAGCGCTCCGAGCCTAAAAAACATCTGCCGTTTAGGCAGATGTTTTTTTGCATGTGGGTACATTCGTATGGGTGTAGCCTGAACTGCGGTTAATCCTTATCGATCATAGCTAAAATTGATTCCAGCCAAGAAACGTAATTTTTTTCCCGCTCCAGCGCTTTCGTCAGCACAAGATAGTGGCCGAAGTCTGGTGAAGAAAATGACATCGGCTCTGCTGAAGCCATAAGCTTTTCATAGCTTCCCTGTAAGTCAGAAAGCTTGGCCTGGCGTTTTTGCAGCTGGTCTTTGAACAAATCAGAAGCCTCCTGGCGCGATAGACAAGAAATGAAATAAGCCTTCAGCATAAATTCATCCTTCACCGTCTCGGGTATCGGCTGGTGGCGGATCAGCCAGTCATGCAGCTCCTGCTTTCCGCTGTCTGTCAGGGTGTACATCTTTTTCTCCAGCTTTGTGCCCTGAATCGTTGTCCGGAACGTGATAAATCCTTCATCCGTCAGCTTTTTGAGCTCAGGGTAAATCTGGCTGTGCTTGGCGCTCCAAAACTGGCCGAGCTCCTCTTTAAAATAACTCGTAATATCGTATCCACTCAATTCGCCTTTTCGCAAAAGCCCTAATATGGCGTATTTTAATACTCTCATGCTATCCTCCGTGTCTGGCTGTTTCGCAAAACAGATGAGCCGGTGCTCAACTGTGATTCTAACTGCCTATTCCCCTTATTATAGAAAAGGGAGGAAGGGAACACAACCGGGCTCTTTGGAAATGAAGATAAAAGGTTTGTCAGAAGGTATCCGATTTATCTCCGTCAATATAAAAGAGATTTAAATTTAATTTTCAGAAAAAATAGTAACTATATTGATTTTTTATATATAATAGGAAATTGGTGGTATGAAAATTTTTTGGGGGAATAAACGTGAAAAAAGTACTTATGGCATTCATTATTTGTTTATCGCTGATTCTATCTGTTTTAGCCGCTCCGCCGTCTGGCGCAAAAGCTGAATCAGTACATAATCCTGTCGTTCTTGTTCATGGAATAAGTGGTGCATCATACAACTTTTTCGCTATTAAAAACTACTTAATTTCTCAAGGCTGGCAAAGCAACAAACTATACGCAATTGATTTTTATGATAAAACAGGAAACAACTTAAATAACGGCCCGCAGCTTGCTTCATATGTTGACCGTGTTTTAAAAGAGACGGGGGCAAAAAAAGTAGATATTGTGGCTCATAGTATGGGAGGCGCCAATACGCTGTACTATATTAAATATTTAGGCGGGGGCAATAAGATTCAAAATGTCGTAACGCTTGGAGGGGCTAATGGTTTAGTGTCATCAACCGCGCTGCCGGGCACAGACCCTAATCAAAAGATCCTCTATACATCTATTTACAGTCTCAATGATCAAATTGTAATCAATAGCTTGTCTCGGTTACAAGGAGCGCGAAACATCCAGCTTTATGGCATCGGTCATATTGGCTTGCTTTCTAATAGCCAAGTGAACGGCTATATCAAAGAAGGGCTGAATGGCGGAGGCCTCAATACAAATTAATATCTTCAAAAAACAACCTGCTGTCTCCGTTACAGTGGGTTTTTTCGTCTGAGAAAGCCATAGGGTCTTATGACCTTAGTCTATCATGCATACGTCAATTTATGACATCAGGCACTTTTTCAAATAGAGCGGACATGTTAAGGTACAACCATCGATTTCTATCAATTTGAAATAAAAGGAGCGCTGTTATGCAAATTAAAGAAATTTTTATGATCCGTTGCGTTTCGTGCTTAAGTGTCGTCTTGCTCCATATCATTTCAATGGTCCTGATGCTTCAGGCAGAAGCTCTTGCAGATATTTCTCACACTGTTGATTCTTTCCGCACACTCCTGATGTTCAGCACGCCCGCTTTTATTTTCATCTCTGAATTTTTACTGGCCCGTTCTTATCCTGATGGGGTGCCTGACGGTTTTTTAAAGAAGCGGGGAAAAGTGATTTTTGTTCCTTTTTTATTTATCGCGGCCATCGATGCGCTGCTGATGACCAGTGCGATGGGGGGAGAGGTAACCTTTCTCGCGTTTGTGCAAAAATATCTGGCGAACGTATTCTTAGGAAACTTTATCGGATACTTCATTCTCGTCATCTTTCAATTTTACATGCTGCATATGATGTTTCATGAGTACTTGAAAAAAGCATCGCCGAAATGGGTGCTGTCTATCTCATTTGTGGTGACAGCCGCTTATTTAGGCTATTTCTCCGCAGCCAGCCCGGCTCCTGCTTCTGAAGAGGGCGGGGCATTTCCGTTCTTCTGGGTTCCGTTCGCAGGCTGGCTTTTCTACTTTTGTCTAGCCTACTATTGCGGAAAAGAATACAAGCGTTTTTTAGCGCTGCTGAACCAATACCGCTGGGTGGTGTACGGCGCCGCAATTGCTTCTGGGGCGCTGGTTGTCACTGTTTCTTATGTCGGTGAAATCGGCATGATCAGCTCGAAGCGGCCTGATATCATGCTGTATTCAACAAGCATGATTTTCCTGTGTTTTCACTTGTTTTCCAAAATGAAGCATGTGCCGAAAATCATGATGTTTATCAGCAACTATTCCTTTTCGATTTATCTGCTTCATGCCTATTTTATGATTATAGGCTACGTGTTGCTTTTGAATATGCCCGAAATTCCTGCCGTACCGGCTGTTCTCCTGCTGTTTGCCGTGTGTACAGCCGGCCCGATTCTGACCTCGTGGGCACTGAATAAATTCAAATACGGGTATTTATTTGTGGGGAAAATTTATCAGCCAAAACAGAAGAAGGTAACAGTCGAAGTGCGTGATCACGCAGGGTGAAAAACAAGCGGCAGGAGGGCTCCTGCCGCTTGTTGTGTATTAAATCATACAGCATACATAATCTTTTTCTTGTAAAATAAAGGAGAAGAGTGAATAGAAGGGAGAACATTCATGACATCAGTCAATCTAAGCTACCCAATAGGAGAATACAAGCCGAGGAAATCCATATCGAAGGAGCAAAAAGATAAATGGATTCAAGTACTTGAAGAAGTGCCGGCAAAATTGAAGCAAGCTGTAGAGGGCATGACGGACAGCCAGCTTGACACACCGTACCGGGACGGTGGATGGACCGTTCGGCAAGTTATTCATCATCTGGCTGACAGTCATATGAACAGCTATATTCGTTTTAAATTGAGCTTGACGGAAGAGACACCGGCTATCCGTCCGTATGATGAAAAAGCATGGTCGGAGCTAAAAGACTCGAAAACGGCAGATCCGAGCGGCTCGCTTTCGCTTTTGCAGGAGCTTCACGGAAGATGGACGGCTCTGCTCCGCATCCTGACGGATCAGCAATTTAAGCGCGGATTTTATCACCCTGATACAAAGGAGATCATTACCCTGGAGAACGCGCTCGGCCTGTATGTCTGGCACTCACATCACCATATCGCTCATATTACGGAGCTTTCCAGACGGATGGGGTGGTCTTAACGCTTTTGCCGGCGGAAAGCCGGAATACTGATAGCAGCAATCACCAGAAGTGAGACCACAGCAGCCGCTGCATATAAATGATCATAGCCGCTGGCGACACTCGCATGAATGGCGTCGCTTATCGCGGTTTTGACTTCAGGAACGGGAATGCGTTCGATTTGTTCTTGTAAAGAAGAAACTTCAGAACTGTCGATCTCCGGAATCATCTGCATCGCCTTTTCTGAATATCCGCTGTCCGATAAGCGGCTGTTGATCTCATCACCTATTTGGTCAAACCCGGCTGTGATAAAACCTGCATAAAGAGTAGGCGCCAAGGTCAGTCCAATTTGCCTCACTAATGAAAGCGTGCCAAGAGCTGTACCCTTATTTGTTTTTGCCGCTTCTGATACAAGGACGTTCAGCGGAGCGCCTAACAGAAAACCAAAACCGATCCCAGCTGCCACACTTGCGATCACAAACTCCCATTTTTCCGTGACCCAGAGCGGAAATAAAGCAAACCCCGCACATGAGATGATTCCCGAAAGAATAACGGTTTTTACAGGACCTTTTTTGTCGGTAAGCGCTCCGCCAAGCCAAGCGCCGATTCCGGAAGCCAACGCAAGCGGTGTCATCCAATAGCCTGCTTTTGCGGCAGGGACACCCAAATACTGTTCGACATATGACGGGATAAAAATGACTGCCGCCAAGAGCCCCCCGGATAACAAACCGATGATAAGCGTGCGCTGAAACATATGGTTTCGCAGCAGAGAATACGCCAAAATGGGATCGCCTCCTCGCATTTCAACTCTCTTTTCATACGAGATAAGCGCTGCAAAACAGAGTATGCCAAAAATAATACATCCATAAACCTCCGGATTCCCCAAGCTGTGTAAGAGATTTGCCCCGTCAAGATTGGTCATGCCGTACATCACAGCTAAAATCGACAGGGACAAAAGGAAGATTCCGGCCGCATCGAGGCGCTTAGCCTCAGGTGCTTTTGTTTCCGCGATAAAACATGCGCCGAAAACAACCAATAGCACGGCAATCGGCAAATTAATCAAAAACAGCCAATGCCAAGACCCGGTCCAATCAAGCAGAAAGCTTCCGATATTTGGCCCGAGCACAGCGGCCATCCCGTTCATTGCGCCAAGCAGCCCAAGCGCCTTCCCTTGTTTTTCCTTTGGGAGGGTCGCGAGAATGTGAGAGCTGCCGATGATGAAAATCCCGCCGCCTCCAAGCGCCTGAATCAGCCGCGATATCAGAAAGAGCGGGAAGCTTTGGCTCAAAGCAACAAGCAAAGAACCAAGTCCGAACAGGCAAACCTCAATGAGAAAGAGTTTTTTTCTGCCGTAGCGGTCGGAAAGCTTTCCGACGATTGGCACACTGACGCTAAGACCGAGCGTATAAAGGGTGATGCCCCATGATCCCCAGGAAGGAGAAACGGCAAACGACTCGTTTATCGTTGTTAAAGCAGCCGAAATAATTCCGTTATCTAAAGCAGCCATAAACACGCCAATCGTAAACAGGCTGATTGCCCACTTTTGGCTTTTCTGCTCTGTTAATGCTTCAGACATTTTCGTCAACTCCTTTTAGTTCACTTGAAATATATTATTCATTTTAAATGAACTAAATGTCAAATAAAAAAAGCCTGCTCCCGCAGTTTGCGGATGACAGACTTACAGATTTATTCTTTTTTCGCATTCTCTAATGCTCTTGAAAGGATAGACAGCCCTTCGGAAACAGCCTGCTTTTCTTCAGGGGACAGCAGCTCTAATGAACGCTTCAATTTCAGGTGGCCTTTTTCATACAAACCCCGGAAAATCTTTTTCGCATTCTCTGTCAACTGAACAACTACAGAGCGGCGGTCCTCTTCAGAATGTGAGCGTTTGACAAATCCTGATTTTTCAAGCCGGTCAAGCAGCCCAGTTGTATTGGACAGGGAAGCCCCCATTTTTTCAGCAATGTCGCTCACTTTCAATGTTCCATGGTTGTTTAATAGCATCAGCACCTTCATTTGCGGCATGCTCATATCCAGTTTCATCCACTCGGACACATCACCGAGCCCGGCGGACGTTAAGACTTTCATATAGAGCACCCATATTTCCCGTTCCTCCGATGAAAGAATGTTTTCGTTTAATACTGTTGTATCGTGTAAATTATATTCCATTTCATCACTTCCTCATCATTCACTCCTCTTACCATATTACTCGATTTTCACTCCTGAAAGAAAGTGAGCAGAAACCGCATGCGGGACTTTGTCCGAAAAATAACGGTAGTGTATAATGAGTTGGAGATTATTGGGGGAGAGGATCGAACTAGAATATGATTGGAGAGACCATTGCTGATTAAAAAGAATGCTTTATCAATATTAAAAATCGTTTTTCCTATTGCTGTTTTGCTATTTGTTATTTATCAATCGAAAAAAGAACTGACAAATCTGTCATTCAAACGTACGCTCATGGTCATCAACGGACTGGAACGAACGGATTTATTCATGCTTGTGTTGATCGGCTTGCTGGCTGTTGCGGCTATGTCGCTGTATGATTACGTCCTGAAGTACTCACTGCGCCTATCGATCACAAACGGAAAAGTTTTCAGGGTTTCCTGGATCGCCAATTCATTTAATAATGTGTTGGGATTCGGCGGTTTAGCCGGAGTCGGGTTAAGAATGATGTTCTATAAGGAGCATACGAAAGACCATAAGGCACTCGTGAAAGGAATCGCCTGGCTCACATCATCTATGCTGCTCGGATTATCTGTTTTCAGCATTTTCGTTGCTGCGAGAGTGCTGCCAGTTGATGAAGTGATTCATGAGAAGCCTTGGCTGTGGGCGGTCGTTATCGGTTTTGCACTGATATTGCCGTTATCTTTAGCGGTGTCCAAAATAAAAGACCGCAAAGCTGGGGACGAAGAGAATGCGGATAAAGTGAAAAATCCGATTTTCGCATATATTGGAGCTTCAGTTGTTGAATGGCTCATGGCCGGGACCGTCATCTATTTTGCTTTGTTCGCTATGGGCATTCATGCAGATATCAGGTATGTGTTCGGGGTGTTCGTCATTGCGGCGATCGGAGGAATGATCAGCCTCGTGCCGGGCGGCTTCGGCTCGTTTGACCTTTTATTTTTGCTGGGGATGGAGCAGCTTGGCTATCATCAAGAGGCCATCGTTACTTCTATTGTGTTGTACAGGCTCGCCTACTCATTTATCCCATTTATCTTGGGACTGTTCTTTGCCGCCGGCGACCTGACGGAAAATACAATGAAGCGGCTCGAAACGAACCCGCGCATCGCACCGGCAATTGAGACGACAAACGTTCTGCTTGTTGTTCAGCGTGCGGTATTAGTGAGAATTTTGCAAGGCTCGCTTTCCCTTATTGTGTTCGTAGCAGGTCTGATTGTCTTGGCCTCAGTTTCCTTGCCGATTGACAGGCTGACGGTTATACCGCACATTCCGCGCCCGGCGCTTTTGCTGTTCAACGGCCTGTCCTTAAGCTCAGCGCTCATTCTGCTCATTTTGCCGATCGAGCTTTATAAACGGACAAAACGTTCCTACACGATGGCCATTACAGCGCTTGTCGGCGGCTTTGTGTTCAGCTTTTTAAAAGGGCTTAACATCAGCGCGATATTCGTACTGCCGATGATTATCGTATTGCTTGTGCTATTGAAAAAACAATTTGTCCGCGAACAGGCATCCTATACACTGGGACAATTGATATTCGCTGTGGCGCTGTTTACTGTGGCGCTCTTTAACTACAATCTGATCGCGGGCTTTATTTGGGACCGGATGAAGAAGGTGCTGCGTCACGAATATTTCGTCCACAGCACCTCGCATATTACACATGCAACCATCATGGCGATCATCATTGTGCCGCTGTTCTTCTTTATATTTACAGTGGTCTATCATAAGAGAACGAAACCGATCGGAGAGAAAGCTGACCCTGAGCGTCTTGCTGCGTTTCTCAATGAAAAAGGCGGCAACGCGCTGAGCCATCTTGGTTTTCTTGGAGATAAGCGGTTTTATTTTTCCAGCGATGGGAATGCACTGCTTCTATTTGGGAAAATCGCCAGAAGGCTGGTCGTGCTTGGCGATCCATCTGGCCAAAGAGAATCATTCCCGCTCGTGCTGGAAGAATTTCTAAACGAAGCGCATCAGAAGGGATTCAGTGTTTTGTTCTATCAAATTGAACGAGAGGACATGGCGCTGTATCACGATTTTGGCTACAACTTCTTTAAATTGGGCGAGGAAGCATATGTAGATTTAAATACATTTACCTTGACTGGGAAGAAAAAAGCCGGCCTTCGGGCAATCAATAACCGCTTTGAGCGGGAGGAGTATACTTTCCATGTGGATCATCCCCCATTTTCTGATGCGTTTTTGGAGGAGCTGAAGCAAATCTCAGACGAATGGCTCGGCTCGAAAAAAGAGAAGGGATTCTCGCTCGGATTTTTTGATCCTTCCTATTTACAGAAAGCGCCGATCGCCTATATGAAAAATGCAGAAGGAGAGATCGTTGCATTCGCAAATGTCATGCCGATGTACCAGGAAGGAGAGATATCGGTCGATCTGATGCGCTATCGCGGCGACGCTCCAAATGGCATTATGGACGCATTGTTCATCCGCATGTTTTTATGGGCAAAGGAAGAGGGCTGCACGTCATTTAATATGGGGATGGCACCCTTGGCCAATGTCGGCACTGCCTTTACATCCTTCTGGTCCGAAAGGTTTGCCGCTGTCATTTTTAATAATGTCAGATACATGTACAGTTTCAGCGGCCTAAGAGCCTTTAAAGAAAAATATAAACCGGAGTGGCGAGGGAAATACTTAGCGTATCGGAAAAACAGATCTCTTTCTGTCACCATGTTCCTCGTTACACGTCTGATTGGCAAAAGCAAAAAAGACTCCGTCTAATAAGACGGAGTCTGTTTTATTTCGTTTTTAAGAAGTAGGTTTCAATATCATCAAGCAGGTAGTTTGCGGCTTTAATTCCGCCTGCGGTTGTCCATACGACGTCATCGACTTCATGCGCATTACCTGATTTCACGGCCTTTAGGTTTTTCCATAGTGAACTGCTTGTCCACTGATTGGCCCATTTTTCATTTTCCTTTGCATTATCGGCTTTATAAGTGAAATAAAACAGCACATCAGCATCCATATCAGGAATAGATTCTTTACTGTCGGTTGAGAACGTAAATTGGTCCTTTTGTTTCTTGAACAGTTCCACTTGTTTTTCAGGGCGTTTGAAGCCAAGCTGGTCTAAAATAATCCCTGAGAATGAATCGGTATAATAGATTCTTGATTCACCGGATAAAAAGCGTACGACTGAAACGGTTTTGTTTGTCTGGTCGCCCAGCTTGTTTTTTAAATCAGAAACGCGTTTATCAAAATCGGCAATGACTTCCTTGCCTTTGTCCGCCTTATTCACCGCGTTGGCGTATAGAGTCAGGTTATCCTTCCAGTTCCCGGCCAAAGATTCAGCAAAAACAGTCGGCGCAATCGCATTTAACTGATCATAAATTTTTTCCTGGCGCACTTTGTTTCCAATAATCAAATCAGGCTTTAATTCTGCGATGGCTTCCACATTCGGTTCCGTTTCAAGACCGACGTTTTGAACACCTTTCATGTCATCTTTCAGATAGTCATACCACGGGTCGCCCTTCCATGACTTTACGGCTCCGACCGGCTTAATGCCAAGCGCTAAGAGCGCCTCTGTTCCTTCATTAGTTAAAACAACAATCCGTTTTGGATTGGCGGGGATGTTGTCTGATGTCCCCATTGCATGTTTGACCGTTCTTGTTTTGCTGCTTGACCCCTCGCTGTTGCTTGAACTTTCTGAACTATTACAGGCAGAAAGTACCATAACGGCCATTAAAAATACGAATAGCATGCTGATATGCTTTTTCATCTTTTTCCTCCCAATATTGAAATTCATTATCATTTAGATCATAATAAGCAGTGTTAAGAGTGTCAATCCCTAATTGAGGATTATTCTCAAAAACAAACATTACATAGTAAATAACTAGGAGAATTAGATCATGATCTGCAAAAAGGCATCTTCAAAATGGATTGTGTTAGTATGTCTGATTTTCATTTTACTGGCGGCTGTCTGCGCAAGCGTCGTGTATGGCTATACAGGTACGTCATGGAGACAGGTCTATCAGGCGTTTACTTCCTTCAACGGAACAAATGAGCATGTCATCATCAAGGATGTCAGGCTTCCGCGCGCTTTGGTTGCGACAGTCGTCGGCGCCTCGCTTGCAGCCGCAGGCGCTCTCATGCAGGCGCTCACAAAAAATCCGCTTGCGTCACCGGGGATTTTCGGGATTAACGCCGGTGCCGGTTTTTTTATTGTTGCCGGATCGTTTTTTCTGCATATTCAGTCACCTCAGGCATTAGTATGGAGCTCGTTTCTGGGGGCAGCATTTACCGCCGCGATCGTCTATGCAGCAGGCTCGCTTGGGAGGGAAGGGCTGACGCCAATCAAACTGACGCTGGCGGGAGCTGCCATGGCAGCCATGTTTTCTTCTCTGACACAGGGCTTGCTGTCTGTCAACGAACTCGAGCTTGCCCAGGTGCTTTTTTGGCTGACTGGCTCTGTGCAGGGCCGGAGTCTGGATCTGTTGATGACGATGTTTCCATATGCAGCGGCAGCGCTGGTAATCTGCTTCTTTCTCGGCCAAAAAATTAATCTCCTCGTTATGGGAGAAGATGTGGCAAAAGGACTCGGCCAAAAAACAAGCCTGCTGAAATTTGTGATGGCGCTTTGTATTGTCATGCTTGCAGGGTCCGCTGTCGCCATTGCCGGGCCGATTTCTTTTATCGGCATCATTATTCCGCATTTTGCCCGCTTTGTCGTTGGTAATGATTATCGCTGGGTTCTGCCATTTTCCGCTGTTTTGGGTGCCATTTTGCTTGTTTGCGCGGATATCGGTGCGCGATATATCATTATGCCTCAGGAAGTTCCTGTCGGGGTCATGACCGCCATCATCGGAATGCCTGTGTTTGTGTACATCGCAAGAAGGGGGGCGAAGCTATGAAACTTCGTTTTGGCGTTACTGCGGCTGAAAAGAAAGCATGGATCGTCTATTTAATTTTACTGGGGTTAACAGCTGCTGTACTCATCATAAGCGCAGGTCTCGGACAAAGGTTTATTCCTCCCTGGGATGTAGCAAAAACATTCTTTGGTGCAGGTTCCAAGCTGGATGAACTGATGATCATGTCGTTCCGCATGCCAAGAATTTTGACGGCTTTATGCGCCGGTGTCTGCTTGGCAGCGGCAGGCGCGATATTGCAGGGGCTCGTCAGAAACCCTCTCGCATCTCCGGATATTATCGGAATAACAGGAGGAGCGGCGGTAGCGGTCGTGCTTTTAATGATGTTCTTCTCAGACCGCAGCAGTTCACTTACGATCAGTCTGTCATGGCTTCCAGCAGCCGCATTTATCGGCGCATCGGCTGTCGGGCTCATCGTCTATTTACTGGCATACAAAAATGGCGCCTCCACATTTCGGCTGGTGCTTATCGGAATCGGATTTTCAATGTCGGCGCAGGCGATGACTACCCTGTTGATGATCAAAGGCCCGATTTACCGAGCATCACAAGCCAATGTGTATATCACTGGGTCAGTTTATGGGTCAAACTGGCAGCATGTAAAAATAGCTATTATCTTATCTGTCATTCTCTTATTCATTTGTTTTGTCGCGCTAAAAAATATGAATATACAGGTGCTGGGTGAAGATATTGCGGCGGGTGCAGGAAGCGCTGTGCAGCGAAATCGTTTTTTCTTGCTCCTTTTGAGTACGGCTCTTACGGGTTGTGCAGTTTCAGTTGCCGGCACAATCGGTTTTGTCGGGCTGATGGCGCCCCATATTGCAAGACGGCTTGTCGGCTCATCTTATGGCGCGCTGCTCCCAGCGTCGGCACTTATTGGAGCTCTGCTCGTTTTAACAGCTGATATCGTCGGCAGAACCTTATTTGCTCCGGTGGAAGTGCCGGCCGGCGTCTTTACAGCGGCTATCGGCGCACCTTATTTTATTTATTTGCTCTATAAAACAAGAAATTCTTAATCGTTACACCCATTTTCTTAAAAAAGAAAATGGGTTTTTTTGATAATGACTGAAGATTCGTAATTATTTTTGCTATACTGACAGAGACATTGATAAAGAAAGGGCGGCAGATGAATGAAAGAAGCAGAGGTATTAAAATATGAAGCATTTACAAGCAGTCCCGGCAAAGGAAACCCCGCAGGCGTCGTTTTGCAGGGAGACGATTATACGGAAGACGAGATGCAGATCATAGCTGAGCGTGCTGGGTATTCAGAAACCTCCTTTATCCGAAAAAGCGAGTCGGCCGATCTTGAACTCCGTTACTTTACCCCTGGACACGAAATGAATTTGTGCGGTCATGCGACAGTTGCTTCTCTTTACGCATTATGTGAGAAAGGAATGCTGGAGAGCGGTAAAACGTACAGCATCCAAACGAAAGTGGGTATCCTGCCTGTGAAGATTTCTGAAAAAGATGGCCGTATTCATATCACGCTTGAACAGGCCTCTCCGCAATTCAAACCATTTACAGGCGATCGGAAAAAACTTGCGGACGCACTGGGTATCACCGAAGAGGATTTTCATGAAGACCTTCCGATTGTGTTTGGCAGCACTGGCATATGGACAGCCATCGTTCCGCTTAAATCATTGGAGGCTTCCAAAAAAATGGTGCCAGATAACAAACAATTTCCGGAAGTGTTAATTGATCTGCCAAAAGCTTCAGTCCATCCGTTTACCTTTGAAACCGTTCATCCCGACAGCGACCTGCACGGACGCCACTTTTCATCCCCGTATTCGGGAACGATTGAAGACCCCGTGACCGGCACAGCTTCCGGCGTGATGGGGGCCTATATGAAACAATATGGCAATGCCAAGCAGCATAAATTTATCATTGAACAAGGGCAGGAAATTGGAAAAGACGGAAAAGTGGAGATCGAAATGAACGAAGCCGGCGGCCATGTGAAAGTGAACATGACAGGAACAGCCGTTTACTCAGAAACCCGTATTCTTAAAATCTAATACGGATGGTGGTTTACAAAAAGATGCACTTTCCGTTATCATTATGAAATGATAATCATTTTCAATTGCATAGGAAGGTGAGACGGTATGCCTCAAACCGAACAAATACATCAGCATTCAGTACTGCGTGACATCATACGCAGCAGAAGATCGATTCGAAAGTTTAAACAAGAGCCAGTACCTTCAGCAGTCATTCTTGACATGCTAGAAACGGCAAAATATGCGCCAAATCACAGAGTGACAGAGCCATGGAGATTTATTTACGTTTCCAGTGAGACAGGTAAAGCGAACCTCATCAATACATTTGCAGCGTTTTCTAAGAAATCCAAGCCGGATATGACAGAGGAAAAGCTTCAAAATTTCAAAAACACACTTGGGCGCGTTCCGGGATTTCTCCTCGTCGTGTTTCAGGAAGATGAAAACGAAAGAGCGCGGGACGACGATTTTGCGGCAACAAGCTCGTTGATTCAAAATCTTCAGCTTCTTGCTTGGGAAAAAGGAATCGGCATGGTTTGGAAAAGCGGAAAAATCCTTTATGACAAAGAAGTCCATCAGGCCTTTGGTTTGCAGGATAATGAGCGTTTCGCCGCCATCATACAAACAGGTTATCCTGACGAGGCGCCGGAAGTGAAAAAACGCACACCGATCCGCGACCGGTTTACTGAAATGTAAAAAGCCCCTTGTCTCAAACGGAGACAAGGGGTTTTTCATTAACGAGATTTCTTTTTCGCTCTGTTGTCGGCTGCTTTCGCACGCTCTTGCGCTTCGCGATCATCTGCATCAGCAAGCTCGGTTGAATATTCTTCGTAAACGCCGTCAGTTTCCCTTTTTAATGCATCGGGAACTTGTGGAAGCTTTTGTTTGTTTTTATCACGGTTTTTGTGGATATGATTTCTGCCCATATCAAATTCCCCCTAAAAAGTGATATCAAACAAATATAGTATTTGGTTTTAAGGGGTTATGTATTCCTACTTCCGCTTAGCAGCTTTTTCCGCTTTTTTAAATTCGCCTGAATAAAGAACTTCCTGCATTTTTTTAAGGTTGGCGCCTTGCTGATGCTTCTCCCTCTTTTTTTCCATAAAAAGGACCTCCTTCAACCATGTTATTCTTAAGGTTGACGCTTCCTGCTGTTTTTATACAGTCTTTCGGTCCGCTATCAGCTGTGAGAGTGCAAATTCAAGATCCGAATATGTAAAACGAAATCCAGAGGTTATCGCTTTTTTAGGAAGAGCGCGCTGTCCTTTCACAATCAAAAGACTCATTTCACCCAATGCTTTTGATAAAAAGAATTCCGGGACGGGGAGCCAGTGCGGGCGGTGCTTCACCCGTGCAATCGCTTTTCCGAATTGCTTCATGTCCACAGGATTGGGCGCGGTGACATTCATTGGGCCTGAGATGCCGGCATTTTCCACCGCATATCGGATCATCTGGGCCGCATCCTCGACATGAATCCATGACAGCCACTGCCTTCCCGTTCCGATCGTTCCGCCGGCCAGAAACTTATAGGGGAGAACCATAAGCGGTAGAGCACCTCTTTCTCCAAGCATCACGCCAAATCTTGCATAAACCGTCCGGATGCCCATCGCTTCAATATTCTGTCCTTCCTTTTCCCACAGGTGTGCAGTATGGCTGAGAAAATCCTCATCTGACGTTGCAGAATCCTCTGTGAAAGTTTTCTCAAGGCTTGTCCCGTAAATACCCACGGCACTGGCTTGGATCAATGTCTTCGGCTTCTCCTTCTGTTTCTGAATAAGCCGCTGCACTTCACGCGTCGCATTGATACGGCTGGAGAGAATGTGCTGCTTCGTTTTTTCTGTCCAGCGGCCAAAAATCGATTTTCCCGCAAGGTTTATCCAGACATCAATATGAGGAAGTTCCTGCTCCGGGGCGGCTCCTTCCGTCAGCCATTGCACATATGTCATATTTTTTTGTTCAGTTTCTCTTGCGTTTCTTGATAAAATATAAACATGGTGTCCCTGGCGGATAAGAACGCCTGTCAGATGCTGGCCGAGAAAACCGGTTCCGCCCGTCATTGCGATATTCATGAACATCTCTCCTCATCGTTCTAATAAATATACTTTACCTCATTGTAATAAAAGAAAACGCGTTTCAGGCCTGAGAAGGGAGATTAAGATGCCGTTTATTACAAAAATATCAACGCAAAAAAAGAATACGGAACGCTTCAATATTTTTCTGGATGATAAATACGCCTTCAGCGTGGACGCGGATGTGCTCGTGAAATTTGAGCTCAAGAAGGGAAAAGAACTCGATGATCTTGACATCATTGAGATTCAATACGGCGATGAAGTGAAGAAAGGCTTCAACCGTGCGCTTGACTTTTTATCCTATCGAATGCGGTCGACGAAAGAGGTCGAGGACCACTTAAAGAAAAAAGAAACCTCGCCCCCCGTCATTGCGGAAGTCATCCATAGGCTTAACGATTACAAGTACTTAAACGACCAGGAATTTGCCTCAGCCTATGTCAGCACTCACAAAAAAACAAACGGAAAAGGCCCTGATGTTTTGTTCAGAGAGCTAAGAGCGAAGGGAATTGATGACGATACAATTAAGGAGGCGCTAAGTTCCTTTTCCTTTGAAGATCAGACAAGAGAAGCGGTCAAGCATGTTGAAAAGCTTCTCAAAAAAGATAAAAAGCTTTCGACGAAAGAACTCAAACAGCGCGCCCAGCTGCAGCTTCAGCGCAAGGGCTTCTCATTTGATGTTATCAGCGCGGCGATGGATCAGATTGAATATGAAAATGATGAAGACACAGAGAAAGAAGCGCTGCGCCTTCACGCGGAAAAAGCGTTTAGAAAATACCGCTATGACGGCTCATATGAAAGCGCCATGAAGGTCAAACAATTTTTATTCCGCAAAGGATTCTCACTCGATTTAATCGAGCAATTACTGCAGGAAGAGGAGTACTGAAATGGAGAAACGATACAGTCAAATGACACCTCACGAACTCAATACCGAAATCGCATTACTTTCTGAAAAAGCAAGAAAAGCCGAACAGCATGGAATCATAAACGAACTGGCAGTGCTCGAACGGAAAATTACGATGGCAAAAGCATATTTGCTGAACCCGGAAGATTACTCACCGGGAGAAACATATCGTGTGGAAAACACTGAGGACGAGTTTACCATCAGTTATTTAAATGGCGTTTTCGCATGGGGATACAGGACCTCTTCCCCTCAGCAAGAGGAAGCGCTGCCAATCTCAGTATTGCAAGAAAAAGAATAAAGCGTAACAGGAGGCTGATGATCAGCCTCTTTTTGTTTGCAGCACATTTACACGAATTCTTAAAGAAAAAATCATTGAATTCACTTGAAAAATCTTTTAAGATGAAACTCGTTGTTTTTTAAAATCAAAGGAGGCGATGACGTTGAGTATCAAAAACCCATCTGTAAAATTTATTATATTTGTTCTTATGATTTGTACATTTTCAATCGGCTATACAGAATACGCGGTGATGGGTATTTTGACGTCGATTGCCAATGACTTTCATATACAGGTTTCATCCGCAGGGCTTCTTGTCACGGCTTATGCGGCAAGCGTTTGTTTGACAGGGCCGCTCGTCACCATCATTTCCGTCAAGCTTCCGAGAAAGCCTGTGCTTCTTGGGCTGATGGCGATATTTATCCTTTCCAACCTGATGAGCGCACTGGCGCCGAATTTTGCGGTATTGGCCATTTCAAGAATTTTATCTGCGTCCATTCACGGCGCTTTCTTCGCGATTGCCATGGTATTCGCAAGTGAAATGGTTCCGCCGGAAAAGCGTGCTGCAGCTGCTGCTTCAATGAACGGCGGACTGACAGTGGCTCTAATGCTTGGTGTTCCATTCGGCTCTTATCTCGGAGATGTCCTGAATTGGAGAGCGGTGTTTTCCATCATTACGGCACTTGGTGTCATCGGATTTTTAGGCCTTATGGCTGCCGTGCCGAACAGAAAACCAAAAGTGATCCCAATGCTTATGAATGAGTGGGGGGTTTTTAAACACAAACAAGTGCTGTTTTCCTTCGCGATTACCATTTTAGGCTATTCCGGTGTCTTTATCGCCTACACCTTTATCGAACCCATTTTGAGGCATTCAGCCGGATTCAGCACGGTTGGCATTACAGGTGCTCTCTTTGCGTATGGATTGGGAGGCGTTGCCGGGAATTTCTTTGCTGGAAAAGTACCGCTGCCTTTGCTGACTCGGACGATGATCGGCGTAATGATCGGTTTAATCGGTGTTCTGGCTGTATTTCCTTACATCGCCATTTACCCGGCTGCAGCCATTGTGGCAACGTTCCTATTCGGGGCATGCGCATTCGGCACGCCGCCTCTTCTGCAAACAAAGGTCATTTCCTCATCTGAGGGCGGCACAACCATTGCCGCAGCTGTCAGCGTATCAGCATTTAACCTTGCCAATGCCCTTGGTGCATGGATCGGCGGAATGATTTTAAACGGAACAGGCTCTTATTCCTGGCTGTTTGCAGGAGGTGCGCTTATGACTGCATGCGGACTTGTGCTTTCTACCTTCGCACACTTATCAGAAAAGAAGAGCGTCTACGAATATCAAGTCAATAAAGGGTAAAAACAGCTGCAGTGTATGCAGCTGTTCTTCTTTACCGTTTGCCTGAGGCTCTCATTCTTTCTTGAGGATGCTGATTGATAGATCCGTCAGCACGCTTTGAAGCATAGTCGTCCTTTGCTCTCGGTTCACCCTGAAATTTGTTTTCGTTTTCGTAAGGAAATCCTTTTTCTTTATTTCGGACCATGTCATATCCCCCTAGGTTCGAGATCAAAAAGTTGCGTCTTTTCAGATGAAGACGTAAGGTTAGTATATGGAGAACACCACGTAATAAAGCGTTATTTTTTTCCTGAAGAAAGGAGACTGCACACATGAATATGTACATTGAGAAACTGACTAATCTGCTTCTGGAAAAGAACGAGATGATCAGCTATATACAGGCAAAAACGTGGGTGGAATTGTTATGGAGCGATTTTGAAGCAACCTACGCAAAAGCCGGACACGCCTATCAAGGTAAAAAAATGACTGAAAAAATCGTCACACAATGGATTGAAAACTATGGCGGCCAGCTCCACCTTTTTCAAAGCTCCCGTAACGACGTGAATGATTACTTAAATCAAAGCAGAGGCCTTTTGCATTAAAAACCTGCCGTTAACGACCGGCAGGTTTTTTCATTTTCTTAAAATTACCTTAACAGGAAGAAATCATAAACAAAACATGTTTCACCAGCCTGTCAATCAGGGAATACCACTTATATCTTGTCAAAATGCGAGGAGGAGGTTTATATGAAAAAGAAACAAGTAATGCTCGCTTTAACAGCTGCCGCAGGACTGGGTTTGACAGCACTTCATTCCGCTCCCGCAGCAAAAGCTGCGCCCCTTCACGACATATCTGTCAGCATGCCATCATCCGATACTTACATCATAAAAGCAGGAAAGCTGAATGTCCGGACTGAGCCAAATCATGAAGGTGATATTCTCGGCACTGTATCATCAGAACAAAAGGTAAAAGTCGATAGGTTCGTAAATGCCGATTGGGCTCAAATTCATTTCAAAGGAAAGAAAGCATATATTTCAACTCACTTTTTAATGAAAACCGCAAGCCAAGCGAAAACAACGAAACAGACAGCCTTCTATACACCGACGCCCGAAAACGGAAAAGCTAAGCAGCTCTCATCTGGAACAGAGGTGACAATACTTGGGTGGGGATTCAGTGAAAACGGCGGATTTGACTTCACTTGGGCGTTCGTGGATTATGGCGGAGTTAAAGGCTATATTCACACAAAGGATTTACAAATGCGATAAAAAGGCAGGCCGAGGCTTGTCTTTTTGCCTATGCATGAAACATTTCTTCTTTCTGCACGTAACAATGAGAAAGGAGATGATGATATGACGGGTTTAGTCGGCGGAGGGCTTATGATCATTGCGGGCATACTGATCAAACTGTTTCCTCCCAAATCGATCAACAGTGTGTACGGATACAGAACGAGACGCTCAATGTCAGATCAAAGATTATGGAATGAAGCGAACCGTTACAGTGCATCATTAATGATCCTGTCAGGCTTGGTGATTGCGGGAATGGGTTTGCTGCTGGGATCAAACTTGTTTATTCTTCAGCTTATCCTGCTGATTGCCGCCTGTGTCATAACATTTATGCTAACAGAGAAAAGGCTGAAAATCATGACGCACAGTCAAGGAGGAGATAGAAGTGGACGGAGTTAAATGCCAGTTTGTCAATACGAACGGAATCACGCTTCACGTTGCAGCCGCAGGACGGGAAGATGGCCCGTTAATTGTCCTGCTCCATGGATTTCCTGAGTTTTGGTACGGCTGGAAAAATCAAATCAAACCGCTTGTTGATGCGGGTTACCGGGTCATTGCTCCTGATCAGCGGGGCTACAATCTCAGTGACAAACCGGAAGGAATTGATTCGTATCGGATTGATACATTAAGAGATGATATCATCGGGCTTATTACGCAATTCACTGATGAAAAAGCAATTGTCATCGGTCATGACTGGGGAGGAGCTGTCGCATGGCATTTGGCTTCCACACGCCCGGAATATCTTGAAAAACTGATCGCGATCAATATCCCGCACCCGCACGTCATGAAAACCGTAACGCCGCTTTATCCGCCGCAATGGCTGAAAAGCTCGTATATCGCATACTTCCAGCTGCCCGATATACCGGAGGCATCACTAAGGGAAAATGATTATGAAACATTAGACAAAGCGATTGGATTATCCGACCGTCCCGCGCTTTTTACATCCGAGGATGTCAGCAGGTACAAAGAAGCGTGGAAGCAGCCGGGCGCGCTGACAGCTATGCTGAACTGGTACAGAGCCCTCAGAAAAGGAAGCTTGGCAGAGAAACCCTCTTACGAAACAGTACCTTACCGAATGATCTGGGGAATGGAAGACCGCTTTTTGAGCAGAAAGCTTGCGAAAGAGACGGAAAGGCATTGCCCGAATGGACATCTCATCTTTGTTGATGAAGCTTCCCATTGGATTAACCACGAAAAGCCAGCCATCGTCAATCAGCTGATTTTGGAATATCTTAAGAACCAATAAGCTAAAATTTCTCTCCATCCGTCTGTCATAATGGCAGACTTTTTCTGTGCGTTTTTTTCATAGTCTGTTTTAAACATGACAAAATAACATTAAAAATCATGAATGTCACCATAAAATTGTAACAAAAAACAGGTTTAAACGACTTTAAAAAAAGGAATAGCCTTACTGAAGATTTGTGTAAAACTCCCCTAAGGCAATACTTAAAAAGAATAATAAAAAGAAGGTGCCTTAATGAAGCAAGGATTAATCTCGATTATTATTCCGTCTTACAATGAAGGGTATAATGTCAAACTCATTCATGAATCTTTAAAAAAGGAATTTAAAAACATTCATTATGACTATGAAATATTCTTCATAAACGACGGAAGTGTTGATGACACGCTTCAGCAGATCAAAGACTTGGCAGCGACGTGCAGCCGGGTAAAATATATATCTTTTTCTCGAAACTTTGGAAAAGAAGCCGCGATTTTGGCGGGCTTTGAGCATGTTCAGGGCGAGGCGGTTATTGTAATGGATGCCGATCTGCAGCATCCGACATATTTGCTGAAGGAATTTATCAAAGGCTACGAAGAAGGGTATGACCAAGTCATTGCCCAAAGGAACAGAAAAGGGGACAGCTTTGTCCGCTCACTCTTATCATCTATGTACTACAAGTTCATTAATAAAGCGGTGGAAGTCGATTTGCGTGACGGTGTCGGTGACTTCAGATTGTTAAGCCGCCAAGCTGTGAATGCACTTTTGAAGCTGAGCGAAGGAAACCGCTTCTCAAAAGGCCTTTTTTGCTGGATTGGCTTTGATCAGAAAATTGTATTTTATGAAAATGTCGAACGAAAAAACGGCACCTCCAAATGGTCGTTCAGCAGTCTGTTTAATTACGGCATGGACGGCGTCGTTTCATTTAATCATAAGCCGCTGAGATTATGTTTTTATACAGGCATTTTCATCCTGCTGCTTTCCATCATTTATATCATTGCCACATTCGTTAAAATTCTGACTAACGGTATTTCTGTGCCTGGGTATTTCACCATTATCTCAGCAGTGTTATTTCTCGGCGGAGTACAGCTGTTAAGCCTTGGAATTATAGGTGAATATATCGGCCGAATCTATTATGAAACAAAAAAACGCCCGCATTATTTGATCAAAGAAGCGAATATCCCGAACAAAGACCTGCCTGAAACGAACGAATTAAAAAGCATGCGGCGTCTGACAAAAATGCACTGAAAATACCAAGCGCCATTGGCAGTGCTTTTTTTGCGTGTCTATTATCTTAAAAGCAAGACTGGAGAATTTATATGAAAAGAAAACATATCATGATCTATGCGGCCAGTTTGCTGGTGTCCGTTCTGGCACACGCTTTTTTTGTGAAAGAATGGGCGGAAGGCAGGTATATGACAGGTCCGGGTGACGGGCTTGCGCAAATGATCGTATTTAAAAAATTATTATTTGACCAATATACACACGGGAATTTTTTCTACAATTATTCATTCGGACTTGGCGGCGGCACATTCAGTCAGCTCGGCTATTATTTTTCTGCTTCTTTTCTTTTTCTTGCTGTGTCTGCCGCTGTTTGGCTGCTTCAAGCCGTCCAGCTGATCGGAGAAGCGGATACGCTTTTTTGGGCAGAGTCAGCTGTTTTTATCAGTATTTTCAAATTGAGCTTGATCATCTTTACGTCCGCTTCTGTTTTTCATTATCTTCTCAAGCACAGGGCGGCATCGTTCACGGGAGCCGTGTTATACGGCGTCTCAATTATTTATTTCCGTCACGAAGCGTATTGGGAATTTTTCACCGATACAATGGTTTGGCTTCCGCTGCTTGTGCTTGGTGCAGAAAAAATTATTAGAGAGCGGCGTCCGGCGTGGTTTATCGTTGCGTGTTCGCTGACGTTAATCAACAATTTTTACTTTGCATACATAAACCTTATATTCATCGGAATCTATGTGCTGTTCAGATGGCTGATCCGTTTGGAACCACATGAAGAGAAAAGATGGATTCAAATCAGATTATTTCTCGTTTCAGGCTTCATTTCTTTTGGCATCAGTGCGGCGGCGTTTGTGCCGGTAGTATACGGTTTTTTAAACAACCTGCGCCCTCCATACAGCCAGAAAATAGAGTGGCTCAATTTCGATGATAATATCTTATTTTCGAGCCGGATCATCATTGTGCCGGCCGCTTTTCTGCTGTTTTTGTTTATGATTTCTTTTTACAAAAACCGTGTGTTTCGTCTCTTTGCCGGGTTGAGCCTGCTGTTTATTCTGTTTCATTTCAGTCCGTATGCGGCAAGCGTCTTTAACGGTTTTTCCGCCCCGCAAAACCGTTTTGAATATGTTCTGGCCTTTACCATTGCGGGAGCAGCTGCGGCTGGTTTGTCACAGCTGTCTGAATTGAAACGGAAAGAACTGCTCCCGGCCGCAGCTGTCGTCCTGCTTCTTTACTTGTATCATATTCAAAGGTATAAGCTCGATATATGGAAGCCTGCGAATGAAAGTATTCTATTGCTCTTACTCATGACAATCGCAGCCTTGTTTGCTGCAGCTTTTGCGAAAAAACGGGCAAAAATGGCTGTGTACGGTATAATCATTCTTTCTTCGCTGTTTGTCGCCAACTCCTATCAAAAATACGCGCTCTCAGAAGGCGGCGATTTGGATAGTGTGACAAAAGAATATCTTACAAGTGAGGAATACAGAGGGCGGGAATCATCTGAGCTCATCAGACGTTTACAGAAGGAAGACGATGATCCGCTCATGAGAATCGACTGGATGAACGGGGTCCGCAATAATACGCCAATCATTTACGGATTTAATGGCTTCAGCGCGTATTCCAGCATTTTAAACAAAGATCTGCTGGCCTTCTATTGGAATGATTTAAGCATCGATATGGGCAGGGAAAGCGTCAGCCGTTACGCGTCATTGGGAGACAGGGCGAATTTATACAGCCTGCTTTACGGCAAATATTATATGACCGAAAAAACAAACGAAGCCAGCGTCCCGTACGGCTTCAAAAAGCATTTAGAAACAGAGCATTATGCAGTTTATGAGAATCAGTACATGCTTCCATTCGTCAAAACAGCGGATGCCATATACAGCGAAAGTGAGCTGGACCGATTGCCCGCTCTTGCGAAAGAACAGGCGATGCTGAAAGGAATCATATTAAAAGATCCATCAGTAAAAACGGAGCAGACACCAAAACCGTCCAATTTGATCACCAAGTCGGACATCACTGCAAAACAAGCCCAGTATCAAAACGGGCTGCTAACCGTAACTGGAGAAAACGGAGGAGAGCTGATCATCACCCCGAAACAGCCATCATCCGCTGCGGGAGACTACTATGTCAGCTTTTATTTGAAAAGCAAAGCAAAAGACAAAGGATTTACGTTAAAGGTAAATGATTATGTCACAACAAGGAAATCGAACAAATCGATATATAAAACCGGAGTAAATAATATAACGGTAAGAGTGCCTAAATCAGGCCATATCTCAATCAATCTTCCGAAAGGAACCTATGAGCTGAGAAACATAGCGCTCTATGAAGAAAATTACCAAACGCTGAAAAACGCTGTAATGCAAAATAAAACAGAGAAAGCAGACAAACTGAATTGGAACAAAAATCGACTGACCTTTGCCTATCATCTGTCAAAAGACCAGTACATCATGCTTCCGATCCCATATGAAAAAGGCTGGGAGCTGAAGATCAACGGAAAAACACAGAAGATCGAAAAAGCGGATTATGCTTTTATAGGCTTCAAGGCGCAAAAGGGAGACAATCACATTGAGCTGACTTACTATCCGCCATACTTCAAAATATCGGCGATCATATCTCTCGTCAGTCTGCTGCTTGCTGTTTTTTATATAAGACGTAAAAAGCCCGGCTCTATATAGAGCCGAGCTTTAATTTTTTCTGTAGTTTTTCTTCGCTGAATATCCATCCCGTATAGGATGAACGAATTGTGAGATCATGGCCGATATGAACAATTGCGACAAACGGATAATGGCCTTTGCTCCGATAACGCAGGTCGATAAATCTCACCTCATAATGATCTTTAAACGTATCCACTTCCCACCGGTAAACCGGAGAAAAGGACAGAAACGCCGCGATGTTATCATCCTGCTTTGCCGCATGCATTACATCGGTTTCAGGAACAGGCACCCGATTAAATGTATCCAGAATCACGACATGTCCTTCCATGCTTCTTCCTACATAGAAAGCATGTGCTGTCGTCACTGCGATTCGCCATTGCCTGAATTTCATCGTTGGAGAAATAATAATGCTTTCGATCTCATCATGAATCATCTCATGAAGCTTCCGTTTAATTCTCAGCTGCATGATCAGGCGCACCAAGTAGTAGCCTACCAATATGATATATAAGCTGAGAAACGTGATGCCGGGACTCCCGCCTGCATACCAAATCGCGATAGCTGCCAGATGGCTGATAAAAATAAACGGATCAAACGTATTAATCAGCCCGAGCGCAACCCATTTTTTCGAAAACGGACGAATGGCTTGTGTTCCATAGGCGTTGAATATATCAACAAAGACATGCAGAACGACTGCCAGCAGTGTCCACAGCCATAGGTGCAGAAAATCGGCCTGAGGATAAAATAAATACAGAATCGCCGGGATGATGACAGACCAAAACAAAACGGCGGGAATTGAATGGGTAAATCCTCTGTGATTCCTTATATAAACAGCATTGTTTTTAAGCTTTAACACAGTATCAATATCCGGAGCCTGAGAGCCCGCAAGCGTTGCGATCATAACAGCATGAGCCATTGCCGGATCTGATCCGACAACAGGATCAAGCGTCGCAATACCGCCCAGTGCGATGCCCATAACGACATGTGTGCCCGTATCCATAGGTGACCTCCTTGCAGGGTGATCCTGCACATTCACTTTGTAAGAAATTCCCCATTTTCATATACCCAATTTTTAAACTGATTCAATCGTTCTCATATGTTTCCGCTTTTTCTTTATTACTATTTAATGTAACATATTATCGTACTGTGCCCTTAGTGTACAACAAAAAACAGTCTAAAGAAAAGCGGGGCGCGAAAGACTGGGGAGAAACACATATGAACGTACTTGAAGACAAATTAAAACAAAAAGACATACAGCAATTTCGTGATGATTTAATCTCATGGTTTGAACGAGAGCAGCGCGTTCTGCCGTGGAGAGAGGACCAAGATCCATATAAGGTGTGGGTATCTGAAGTGATGCTGCAGCAAACGAGAGTAGAGACAGTGATTCCTTACTTTCTCCGGTTTGTAGAACAATTTCCGACAGTGGAAGCGCTCGCTGATGCTGATGAAGAAAAGGTGCTGAAAGCATGGGAAGGGCTCGGCTATTATTCGCGAGTCAGAAACCTGCAAAGCGCGGTAAAAGAAGTGAAACAGGAATACGGCGGCATTGTTCCTCCAGACGAGAAAGATTTTGGCGGGTTAAAAGGCGTCGGCCCTTATACAAAGGGAGCGGTGCTCAGCATTGCCTACAATAAACCCATTCCCGCGGTTGACGGAAATGTGATGCGTGTCATGTCCAGGATTCTATCTATTTGGGATGATATTGCCAAACCAAAAACAAGAACGATCTTTGAAGACGCCATACGAGCTTTTATTTCCAAAGAAAAACCATCTGAATTTAATCAGGGCTTGATGGAGCTTGGAGCCTTGATCTGTACGCCAAAATCACCCTCATGCCTGCTTTGCCCGGTTCAGCAGCATTGCTCAGCATTTGAAGAAGGCACTGAACGGGAGCTTCCGGTAAAAAGCAAAAAGAAAAAGCCCGGGATCAAAACCATGGCCGCGATCGTACTGACTGATGAAGACGGACAAGTGTATATCCACAAACGGCCGTCTAAAGGTTTGCTCGCCAACCTGTGGGAATTCCCGAATCTTGAAACACAAAAAGGGATCAAAACTGAGCGTGAACAGCTCATTGCTTTCTTAGAAAACGAATATGGCATACAAGCTGATATCAGTGATCTGCAAGGTGTAGTCGAGCATGTTTTCACCCACCTGGTATGGAATATTTCAGTGTTTTTCGGTAAAGTAAAACAAGTGTCGGATACCAGCAAGCTGAAAAAAGTAACGAAAGAAGAGCTCGAACAATTTGCGTTCCCGGTGTCACATCAAAAAATCTGGAAGATGGCAGGAGAAGCAGCCGCCATCTCGGCTGCTCCGTAAACCATTCTTAATCGTAAGAGACGCGCGTGCCGTGGCTGTAGTCCGCTTCATTGCGCTTCATTCCGCCGCGCGCTTCAATTTCTTGCGTTAATTCCCGGTATTTTGATTGGCCTTCTTCGTTCAAATAAGGCATAATTTGCTGAAAGGCATGATGAAAATAAGCGAGTTCACTGTTCTTCCAATCTTTTTTGGAAACCATGTTCAATTCGCTCATATCACGTCCGACATACATAACAGAAGACCCCCTTTAAAGTTCTTGCCATTATTGTTTGTGGAAATAAAAGAACTATACGCTACAAGGAGATGAGGAAAAATGGAACAAAATAAATGTGCACTCGTAACAGGAAGCAGCCGCGGTGTCGGAAAAGCGGCCGCGATCAGACTTGCTGAGAACGGCTATAACATCGTCATTAACTATGCACGCAGCAAAAAAGCAGCATTAGAAACAGCGGAAGAAATCGAAAAGCTTGGCGTTAAAGTGCTTGTCGTAAAAGCAAACGTAGGACAGCCTGCAAAAATCAAAGAAATGTTTCAGCAAATTGATGAAACGTTCGGCAGACTTGATGTTTTTGTCAATAATGCCGCTTCAGGAGTACTAAGACCTGTCATGGAATTAGAAGAAACACACTGGGACTGGACGATGAACATTAATGCGAAAGCATTGCTTTTCTGCGCTCAGGAAGCTGCCAAGCTAATGGAGAAGAACGGTGGCGGGCATATTGTCAGCATTAGTTCATTAGGCTCTATCCGCTATCTTGAAAACTACACCACGGTCGGTGTATCAAAAGCAGCGTTAGAGGCTTTAACCCGTTATCTTGCCGTTGAGCTTTCACCAAAACAAATTATCGTCAATGCTGTTTCAGGCGGAGCGATCGACACAGATGCGCTGAAGCACTTCCCGAATAGAGAAGATCTGCTTGAGGATGCGCGCCAAAATACGCCGGCGGGACGCATGGTCGAAATTAAAGACATGGTTGATACTGTGGAGTTTCTAGTGTCTTCCAAGGCTGACATGATCCGCGGACAGACAATTATCGTTGACGGCGGACGCTCACTGCTCGTTTAAAAATTTTTAAAAAAGAGGAATAGCTATACGATCACCTGCACATTCTAATGACCGTGGAGGTGATAACAATGGCTAACTCAAATAACTTCAGCAAAACAAACGCTCAACAAGTTAGAAAACAAAACCAACAATCAGCTGCTGGTCAAGGTCAATTTGGCACTGAATTTGCTAGCGAAACAAACGCTCAGCAAGTCAGAAAACAAAACCAGCAATCAGCTGGACAACAAGGTCAATTCGGCACTGAATTCGCTAGTGAAACTGACGCACAGCAGGTAAGACAGCAAAACCAATCTGCTGAACAAAACAAACAACAAAACAGCTAATCACTGAAACAGAAAAAAGCACTTCATCTTCGGGTGGAAGTGCTTTTTTCTGTTTGAAAAACGACAAAACTTGTGGAAGGTCTACAGAATGAGTCAAAGGGTTTGCTTTACGGAGATCGAAATGATTAAAGGAGGAAATGTTTATACTTTCATCAGGCTGAAGGAGGAACCGATGACCGAATTTGAAAAGCTGGTAAGTGAACAGATGAAAACGATGGATAAGCTTCTCGATCTCCAATCAGAGCTCGACCGCTGCAAACAAATTGAGGCGGAACTCCGGCATTTGGAAAGGGATGCAAGGCTGCGTGGGATTCGGGCTGAAATTGCGGTAAAACGGAAACACCTTGCCGATATACAGGATATGTTTCAAAAGCAGACAGAGCAGGTCATTCGTTCTTATCGCAGCTCAGAAAAGCCGTCTTCCTTTGTGTAGTGCAGGAATGTGCCATTCCCCGGCCGGAATGGCTCTTTTATTTTCATTTTTCAATTTGTAACGTTATAATAGGTAAAAGACGTTGTCGGTAAGCAAATTTGGACATACTAACTGTAGGGCTTTATAGAAAGTAGGGGAGAAATATGGGCTATCCCAAGGAAGGAGAAACCATTCAAATTCACAGCTATAAGCACAACGGGCTGATTCATAGAATTTGGAATGAGACAACAATCTTAAAAAGTACAGAAATGTGTGTCATCGGAGCCAATGACCGGACGATGGTAACCGAATCAGACGGCCGGACATGGATAACCAGAGAGCCCGCAATCTGTTATTTTCACGCAAGACAATGGTTTAATGTCATCGGGATGCTGAGGGAAGACGGGGTTCATTATTATTGCAACATCAGTTCTCCGTTTGCCTATGATGGCGAAGCAATTAAATATATTGATTATGACTTAGATGTTAAGGTTTTTCCTGACATGACCTACAATATTCTCGATGAAGACGAATATGATGATCATCGGAAAGCCATGAATTATCCAAAAGAAATCGACAGTATTTTAAGAGACTACTTAAATACGCTGCTCCATTGGATTCACCAGCGTCAGGGACCGTTTGCGCCCGAGTTTGTCGATATGTGGTATGAACGGTATCTGCGCTATACAAAATAATGGTTACGTAAAAACCTGTTGCGGGGTACAACAGGTTTTTCACATGGGCTCACACACATCATGAGAAAGAGAGAGGGGGAATCAACGTGGGGGTTATGAAACGTTACATGCAATTCGTCAAACCTTATAAGAAGCAAATTTTCGTTACAGTGTTAATCGGGATCGTCAAATTTTCCATTCCGCTTGCTCTCCCATTGCTTCTGAAGTACGTAGTTGACGACATTATTCAAGGAGGCGGCACGGCCAGTGACAAAACCACGTCATTGTTCACGATTATGGCGATCATGTTCGCCTTATTTTTAATTTTGCGCCCGCCTGTTGAATATTACCGGCAATATTTTGCCCAGTGGACTGCCAGCAAGGTGCTTTATGATATAAGAGCTAAGCTGTTTGACCATATACAAAAACTGAGCCTTCGTTTTTACGCGAATACAAGAACAGGGGAAGTCATTTCCCGAGTGATTAATGATGTAGAACAAACAAAGGATTTCGTCATCACAGGGCTGATGAATATATGGCTCGATATGCTGACGATTTTGATTGTAATCTCTATCATGCTCACACTGGACGTTAAATTAACGCTGATTTCTATCGTATTATTCCCATTATACGGAATATCAGTGAAGTATTTTTACGGCCGTTTACGAAAGCTGACAAGGGAGCGCTCACAGGCTCTTGCTCAAGTGCAGGGGCATTTGCACGAACGCATTCAAGGCATGCCTGTCATCAGAAGCTTTGCGATAGAAGATCATGAACAGGCTCAATTTAATGAGAAAAACGGTCATTTCTTAGATAAAGCCATCCGACACACGAATTGGAACGCCAAAACTTTTGCGGTCGTTAATACCATTACAGATTTGGCGCCGCTCATCGTCATAGCGTGCGCCGGGTATTTTGTCATTAATGGACCGCTGACAGTCGGAACAATGGTCGCGTTTGTCGGATATATTGACAGAATGTACAACCCTGTTAGAAGGCTGATCAATTCCTCTACAACTTTGACACAGTCAATCGCATCAATGGACAGGGTGTTTGAATTTATTGACGAGCCCTATGAACTCACTGACAAACCAAATGCGATAAAGGCCGATCAGATTCGCGGAGGAGTGGAGTTTCAAAACGTTTCGTTTCAATATGAGAAGGACAAAGAAAATATTCTTCATGATGTATCCTTAAAAGTAAATAGAGGAGAAACTGTAGCTCTCGTCGGCATGAGCGGAGGAGGAAAATCAACGCTCGTCAGCCTGATCCCAAGATTTTATGATGTAACAAGCGGCAGACTGCTGATTGATGGGACGGATATTCGCGATTATGAAGCAAGAAGCCTTCGCAACCAGGTTGGTATGGTGCTTCAGGATACCTTTTTATTTAGTGAAACGATTCGGGAAAATATCGCGATCGGCAAGCCTGATGCCACACTTGAAGAGATAATCGAAGCCGCCAAAGCTGCAAATGCCCATGAATTTATCATGAGTTTTCCAGAAGGATATGAGACCCGGGTGGGGGAACGAGGCGTTAAGCTTTCAGGCGGACAAAAGCAGCGGATCTCAATTGCGCGGGTATTCCTGAAAAATCCGCCGCTCCTCATTTTAGATGAAGCTACATCAGCTCTGGATTTGGAAAGTGAGCATTACATTCAAGAAGCGATGGACAAACTGGCGAAGGATAGAACAACTTTTGTTGTCGCCCACCGTTTATCGACAATCACCCATGCGGATAAGATTGTTGTCATGGAAAACGGCACAATCATTGAAATCGGAACCCATGATGAACTCATGGACTATGAGAGCCAGTACAAGCACTTATTTACCATTCAAAATTTGAACTAAAACATCAATCTTATATCCTTTTAACGAAGGATATAAGATTTTTTTGTATATAAAAAAACCCGGCTGTTTAACCGGGTTACTCTTCTGTTTCTATTTCGCAGTCTTTCGGATGATACGTTTGAAAACTTGTGATAAGTGTTTCTAAATGTTCAAGCTGCTCGCGATATTCCACGGCGCTTGCCATAATATTGAGCATGTTGTAATCAATAAGCTCCTCATCCGTATTCTGCTGATTTTTTAAAAATGACTTTGTTAAAAGCTGCTTATACCGGATGCCTTCTTCAACCGCGTCATCATGCGGTTTGATTTTTCCGACAAACCTCATCAAAATCCGTTCGTGCCAGTAAAGCAGGTAATCAAGTTCTTCAGTCAATGTTTCCTGAAACTCTTCCGGCATATGATAGATCTCGTTTTCCAGACGATGCAGCTTCTTCAATGTATCAAGCGCCCGATTTGCAGTAATAATGGCCTGTCTGAACAGGACAAGCTTTCTTGATTTCACATAAGTCGTTTTCTTAAAGTAACTTCTTTCTTCTTTATATAGAAGATATGTCTGATCAAGCTTGATCATTTTTTCTTTCAGTTTTTCAATATCCTCTTTCAAAATCGAATGCTCTGTCGACTGCCGCATGGACAATCTGATCCACTTCATAATTTCTTCGGTGTTTTCGACGGTATTATGAATCAGCTTTGTTTCGTACTTAGGAGGCAAAAACACAAGGTTGACGATAAAGGAAGAAAGCACCCCTAAGATGACTGTGCTTGTTCTGATCAGCGCGAACATTAAAAAGTCGTCACCGGCAGATTCTAATATCGCAATGACTGTTACAAGAGCAATTGAAATTGTATGTTCAATTTTAAGTTTCAGCATGATTGTAATGACAATAACTGCTGTTAACCCGATCATAATCGGGCTGGGTCCGAAAATAAGGCCGAACACTGTGGCAATCACAGCTCCGATGATATTTGCTTGAACCTGGTCAATAATAATGAGAAAAGAGCGGTAAATCGACGGCTGGATCGCAAATATCGCTGCAATTCCAGCGAAAATCGGCGCGGGAAGCCCGATCCACGAAGCCAAATAAAGGGCAAGTGTAATCGCAATCCCGGTTTTGAAAATGCGGGCACCAAGTTTCATTGGTTTGTGCGTGCATTCCTTTCTATAGTAAATTGTGTGACATAGCAAATGGGCTAATCCTTAAAATTCCCGGTTAGTTTATTTGCTAAACAATTAAGTAATATACAGGGATCGATACAAATATTCAAGCTATTTTTCTAGAAAAAGACCAAAATCTTACACGTTGTTTGATTCCATAAAAAAAACAGGAGCTCAAAGCTCCTGTTCAAGGTATTTGATTCTAGTTTTTTAGATGTTTAAATGCATCTTCGACCGCTGTAAGCGTGTCTTTAATATCCTGCTCTGTATGTGCTGTGGTAATAAACCAAGCTTCATACTTAGAAGGTGCTAAATTAATTCCGCGTTCCAGCATCAGCTTAAAAAACGTAGCGAATGTTTCTCCGTCACTCCGTTCAGCCTGCTCGTAATTTTCCACTTTCTCATCAGAGAAATATACCGTGAGCGCACCTTTTAACCGGTTGACCGTAATGGTGATGCCGTGTGTTTCTGCGTGCTTCAAAATGCCTTCCTCAAGCATAGCGCCAAGGTGATCAAGCTTTTCATACACGCCTTTTTCTTTGAGCACTTCCAGACAAGCGATGCCTGATAGGATGGAAGCGGGGTTCCCTGCCATTGTTCCTGCCTGATAAGCAGGTCCTAGCGGAGCTACCTGCTCCATGATTTCTTGTTTGCCGCCATAGGCGCCAATCGGAAGTCCGCCGCCGATAATTTTCCCGAGTGCTGTTAAATCTGGTTTCACCTGTAAGAGATCCTGCGCGCCGCCATACATAAAGCGGAAAGCCGTAATGACTTCATCGTAAATAACGAGAGCGCCTGCATTATGTGTCAATTCATTTACTTTTTCTAAGAAGCCCTCTTTCGGCTCGACGATACCGAAGTTACCGACAATCGGTTCAACGAGAACTGCCGCGATTTCACTGCCCCATTTATCAAGAGCCGCTTTATAGCTATCGATATCATTAAATGGTACTGTGATCACTTCGTTTGCAATGCTTTTCGGTACACCGGCTGAGTCTGGTGTGCCGAGAGTAGACGGACCGGAGCCTGCGGCGACAAGCACAAGGTCCGAATGCCCGTGATAGCAGCCCGCAAATTTAATGATTTTTGTCCGGCCTGTATATGCGCGAGCCACGCGGATGGTCGTCATAACGGCTTCTGTACCCGAATTGACGAATCTTACTTTGTCCATAGCGGGAATGGCTTCTTTGAGCATTTTTGCAAATGTAACCTCGTGTTTCGTTGGTGTTCCATACAATACACCGTTCTCTGCTGCTTTTTTAATCGCTTCTGTAATATGCGGATGGGCATGTCCTGTAATAATCGGACCGTACGCCGCTAAATAATCGATGTATTTGTTGCCGTCCACATCCCAAAAATAAGCGCCGCTTGCTTTCTCCATTGCAACAGGAGAACCGCCGCCGACTGCTTTATATGATCTAGACGGGCTGTTTACACCGCCGACAATGTGCTGTAATGCCTCATTGTGAAGTTCAATTGATTTTGTATGCAAGAATAAAAACCTCCTATATCTCCATGCGTCCTTTCTATTGTAGCATGCTTCCGAACAAGAACAATGGCTTCGGGCTTCAGATTCAGCTGAGATGGTTGTAATCTGGACAAGAATTGGATACGCTTAATAAAAAAACATCCGGAGGTAACGTAATGACTATAGAAATCGGACAAAAAGCGCCTGATCTTGAGTTAAAAGGTGATCATGGGGAAACAGTAAAATTATCGGATTATAAAGGAAAGTACATCGTGCTTTATTTTTATCCAAAGGACATGACACCGGGATGTACAACTGAAGCATGCGATTTTCGGGACAGTCACGAAAGCTTCGCCGAACTGGATGCCGTCATTATCGGCGTCAGCCCGGACAGCCAGGAAAAACACGGAAAATTTAAAGAGAAGCATAACCTTCCATTTCTGCTTCTTGTTGATGACGAGCATAAGCTGGCGGAAGCATTTGATGTGTGGAAGCTGAAGAAAAACTTCGGAAAAGAGTATATGGGAATCGAGCGTTCCACTTTTTTAATTGATAAAGAAGGCCGGCTCATTAAAGAATGGAGAAAAGTAAAAGTAAAGGACCATGTAGCCGAAGCGCTTCAAACCCTCAAAGATATGTCGGAAAAGTAAATCTCTATGAGCCTATGCTTACTTTTACCCTGATATCAATTGACAAATTATCGTAGAAAGAGTTACACTAATTATAAACATTACAATGTAAGAATTTTTTTTAGAAGAGAGGTGCATGACGGATGGCTGCACATGAACTAAAAGAAGCCTTAGAAACGTTGAAGGAAACCGGAGTTCGCATTACTCCTCAACGTCATGCGATTCTGGAATATCTCGTTAACTCTATGGCTCATCCAACAGCGGACGATATATATAAAGCTCTGGAAGGGAAATTTCCTAACATGAGCGTAGCGACGGTATATAACAATTTGCGTGTGTTCCGGGAATCAGGTTTGGTAAAAGAGCTCACATACGGTGATGCTTCCAGCAGATTCGATTTTGTCACATCCGATCACTATCACGCGATTTGCGAAAACTGCGGTAAAATTGTGGACTTCCACTACCCGGGCCTTGATGAAGTGGAGCAGCTCGCTGCCCACGTCACGGGCTTCAAGGTAAGCCACCACCGTTTAGAAATTTACGGCGTCTGCCAAGAGTGTTCGAAAAAAGAAAATCATTAAAAATAAGCTGACCGCACGAAACGGTCAGCTTATTTTATTTCGACATTTTCTTTTTATTATAAGACTCATCAAATTCTTTTCCTTCTAATCCCTTATCTAAAGTCAGCGGCTCTCGGCAATGCATGCACATATCGACTCTTCCTAAAACCTTTGTCTCTTTATCACAGCCTGGACAAATGACGCGAACCGCTTTAGTCGAAAGCATTCCGATCCAAAAGTAAACTACCGTGCTGAGACCGATGGATAAAAGCCCAAGTATCATAAACAAACTAGAAAGCAAAACTGACTCTTTGAAAAAGATCCCGATGTACATAATGATAAACCCAACGAAAACCAAACTTAACGCAAATGTTCTGATTTTATTAATTTTGCTGGAGTATTTCGCCATGTCCATCCCCCTCTGTTTTAACTATAGCACAAACCCGATGGGATTTTCTTCATGTTTTCGGTTGAACTGGAATTTACATATGGAGAGTTACTGTGAAATTGTTTATAATAGTTCAATGTGTTTAGAAAAAAGGAATTTCGTTTTAACCATAGAATTGAATCAAATAGAGAATAAAAAAATTTGAACAATTGCATTGGAGGAATAGTGATGGAAAATCTTCTCCGTCCAATTTACCAAGAAAGAGCAAGTCACCCCAATACATTGGCTGTCATTATGATTGAGAGAAGAAACAAAACATCTTCCTTAACAGATAACTTTGATGCAGCTTTGCTGGTGATTGTAAAGGATGCTGATGAGCCAGTTTTTATAAAGCATTATGAATTTGATCATCAAACAGCTTCTTTGCATGTGGTAACAGATTCTCAGATTCAAGAATGGATTTTGCTTGGAACAAATAGAAGAATCATAGATTGGATTGTAAATGGCAGAGTCTTGTTTGACCGTAATGAATACGTAGTTGAACTGATTGACAGGCTGAATACATTTCCGTTTGCCGAACGTAAACTGAAGATCGGACTCGAATACGGCAAATTAATCAGAAGGTATGTTGAAGGGAAAGCTTTTTTTGAAGCCAATCAATTTTTAGATGCCTACAATGCCGTTGTTCATGCGCTGCATCATTTAGCACGTATTGAAGTAATCGACAGAGGATTCCATCCCGAAACCACGGTGTGGAGCCAAGTGCGCCAGATGGAGCCCCAGGTGTACAAATTATATTCCGAGCTGATTGAAAGTCATGAGAGCCTGGAAAAAAGACTTGAATTATTATTCTTAGCAAATGATTTTCTCATCCATTCCAAAGCCGAGATCGGTTCGGCGCATCTTTTCGAAGTAATGAAAGAAAAAGACATTTGGCAATTCGGTGAGCTTCTTCAACATCATGACCTAAAGCACTTTACCCAAGATCTTGGCGTTATGCTTGATTACTTGACGGAAAAGGGACTTATCAACGTCTGCCAGATAGAAACGAAAGGACAGGCTGTCTATCACCGAGGATATTCTTTTAAAAAAGGTGTTGACTCTGATTCTTGACCGTGTTATATTATTAAACGTCGCTGATGCGCTTCTGAGAAAACAAGCTCACAGCGGCGGGAAAATAAATCAAAAAAACATTTGACAAAAGAAAGTCAAAATGTTATATTAATAAAGTCGCTTCAACAAGAAGTGAAAATGATCTTTGAAAACTAAACAAGACAAAACGTACCTGTTAATTCAGTTTTTAAAAAATCGCACAGCGATGTGCGTAGTCAGTCAAACTAGGGCCTGCACGACGCAGGTCACACAGGTGTCGCCGCAGGGTGCGGTGAACTTAACCTGTGATCCATTTATCGGAGAGTTTGATCCTGGCTCAGGACGAACGCTGGCGGCGTGCCTAATACATGCAAGTCGAGCGGACAGATGGGAGCTTGCTCCCTGATGTTAGCGGCGGACGGGTGAGTAACACGTGGGTAACCTGCCTGTAAGACTGGGATAACTCCGGGAAACCGGGGCTAATACCGGATGGTTGTTTGAACCGCATGGTTCAAACATAAAAGGTGGCTTCGGCTACCACTTACAGATGGACCCGCGGCGCATTAGCTAGTTGGTGAGGTAACGGCTCACCAAGGCAACGATGCGTAGCCGACCTGAGAGGGTGATCGGCCACACTGGGACTGAGACACGGCCCAGACTCCTACGGGAGGCAGCAGTAGGGAATCTTCCGCAATGGACGAAAGTCTGACGGAGCAACGCCGCGTGAGTGATGAAGGTTTTCGGATCGTAAAGCTCTGTTGTTAGGGAAGAACAAGTACCGTTCGAATAGGGCGGTACCTTGACGGTACCTAACCAGAAAGCCACGGCTAACTACGTGCCAGCAGCCGCGGTAATACGTAGGTGGCAAGCGTTGTCCGGAATTATTGGGCGTAAAGGGCTCGCAGGCGGTTTCTTAAGTCTGATGTGAAAGCCCCCGGCTCAACCGGGGAGGGTCATTGGAAACTGGGGAACTTGAGTGCAGAAGAGGAGAGTGGAATTCCACGTGTAGCGGTGAAATGCGTAGAGATGTGGAGGAACACCAGTGGCGAAGGCGACTCTCTGGTCTGTAACTGACGCTGAGGAGCGAAAGCGTGGGGAGCGAACAGGATTAGATACCCTGGTAGTCCACGCCGTAAACGATGAGTGCTAAGTGTTAGGGGGTTTCCGCCCCTTAGTGCTGCAGCTAACGCATTAAGCACTCCGCCTGGGGAGTACGGTCGCAAGACTGAAACTCAAAGGAATTGACGGGGGCCCGCACAAGCGGTGGAGCATGTGGTTTAATTCGAAGCAACGCGAAGAACCTTACCAGGTCTTGACATCCTCTGACAATCCTAGAGATAGGACGTCCCCT
>NZ_CP150268.1:3122500-4092860 GCF_037976695.1 Bacillus sp. FSL K6-1366
CAAGGTGGGGGTCGCGGGTTCGAATCCCGTCTTCCGCTCCAATTACGGCGGCATAGCCAAGTGGTAAGGCAGAGGTCTGCAAAACCTTTATCCCCGGTTCGAATCCGGGTGTCGCCTTCTTATTGCCGGGGTGGTGGAATTGGCAGACACACAGGACTTAAAATCCTGCGGTAGGTGACTACCGTGCCGGTTCAAGTCCGGCCCTCGGCACCAATTTTACTTACATGGTAAGTTGAATTGGTGTTTGTGTTTTATCATTATAACTAATCATATTAATGATCTACATAAGTAGATCATTTTTTTAATGCTTTGATTTATCATAACAAGTTAAGTTCCGAGGCCTAGTATAAAGCGGCTGTATAGCTAGTCTTTCAACACTTTTATTTTATATTTCCATAAAAACTTTTTTGAAATACGTTGACACTTTATGAGATCCATGATATATTTATATTCGTCGGTTAGATACGACGTAAAACTTGCCGGTGTGGCGGAATTGGCAGACGCGCACGACTCAAAATCGTGTTCCTTCTGGAGTGTCGGTTCGACCCCGACCACCGGTATACTGAAAAACCCGTTTCTTAACAGAAACGGGTTTTTATTTTTTATTAAAGAAAAGGAACCGAGGCTCCTTTTTATACTTACTCAGCGTATTGGTCTAGGATCTCTTCTAGCACCTCTTCTAGCTCTTCTGTATCTTCAAGCTCTGATTGGCTGAAACGGACGCGTACAAGCTGTTCTCCGTCATTATACATCTCTTCCAACCACCCTCGGAGTCCTCTTGCTCTGCGGTCGACTTCGAAAATGATTTCCAAACCGTCTTCGTCTAAAAGGAAAATGAGCTCTAATTCATCAAGCATCTGACGATAATATCCGGAAGTCGGAACGAATTCGAATTCTTGAACGAACGGAAGACGACGCTGGAAGTAGGGCGCTTGTTCGCAGTCTGCTTCGTTAAGACGGAAGCCCAGGTTTTCGATTGCTTCAAGCACATTTTCAATCCAAGGGTGCGCTTCAACGAAAATGCGGTCATGATCGGATTTATCGATACCGCCTTGAATGTCAAGGTCTGTCACCACGGCAACCTCTACTTTCCCTACAGTGATCGGCGTATCTAGAGGCAGAGTGAATGTGAACGGAAATTGATGCTCTTCACCAGGCTGTATGGTAAATGAACCAGTGACCCGGAAAGAATGAATTGTAGCGTATTTCCGGTGCTCTTCATCGTCTTTTACAATGACATACCGTGTGCTAAGCTGTAAATCGATATAACGGATGTCCTGAGCGATTTTTCCGCCTTTGACATGTACCGTTCCCTGTACTTCTTCTCCTGGAAAATATGCGTCTTTTTCTAAAATTGTATCTACTTTTGCAGCTCCAATTCCGGCACTTGCCGCAAGCTTCTTAAAAAATGACATGTTAGATCTTCCCCTTTTTCTTTTTTCTCAACAGATATACGTAAGAAGGAGGAAAAAAGATTCGTTTGATTCATACTTTTTTCCTATTATTCGTCTCGGCCTAGGGACAGACTAAGAATAATATTGAAAATAAAGGAGTGGATGGAAGTGAATAAAGAAAGTTTGGTTGCAGATGAATTACACAGAATGTTTTTGGCTGGTGAGCTGCAAATCACAGTAGAGGAGGATATAAACAATATTTCCGAAAGGCTGAGAAACGGCGATCTCAGTTTAGACCGATTAAGCGGTGAAGACGTGTTTATAAAAGAAACGGTAAATGAGGCTTTAAGAAGAGTGGAGCAATAAAAAAGAGACGGCATCTCATCTTTGAGATCCCGTCTCTTTTTGTGGTCTTTGCTGTAAGATAAAAGCGAATCGATTTGGAATTGCTCACCCGAGCCACCCCTTTTCTAACAGAAGATCTGACAGTTCATCATGGAGATAAACAGCTGTATCTAATTGATCATGCAATGCTCTTCTGATGTGGGGATTTTCGGTTGCTGTTGTTGCGACAGTGTATTTGTTAATGCTGGTTTTTATTGTTGTTAACAAATCAAGAATATCTTTGGGACAAAGACTTTGTTCAATGGGAAACCACCTCCTTTGTTTTTTTAGCAGCTCCTGATAAGAAAGTATTTGACTTTGTTTCTTGCTTCTATACAAAATGCTATAATAAGCAACAAATTTTGTTGGGGGGTGTGATGATGAAGCAGATTATTGCGATGGGGGGCGGGGGTTTTTCGATGGAGCCGGATAATTTGTCCCTCGATCAATATATCCTCAATCAATCAAAACGAGAGCAGCCTCGTATTTGTTTTTTGCCGACGGCGAGCGGAGATTCCCAAAACTATATTCAGCGGTTTTATCATGCATTTCAAACATTGGATTGCGTGCCGTCTCATTTATCTTTGTTTAAGCCGCCATCATCAGATTTAGCTTCTTTTGTTATGGAAATGGACGTGATTTATGTTGGCGGGGGAAATACGCGGAATTTACTTGTGTTATGGAAAGAGTGGGGGCTGGACCATATTCTCAGGGAAGCATGGAAGAACGGTGTGGTTGTAGCTGGAATAAGTGCCGGTGCGATCTGCTGGTTTGAGGAAGGGGTGACAGATTCAGCCGGACCGCTGACAAGTTTGAAAAGTTTAGGTTTTTTGCAAGGGAGCTTTTGTCCCCATTATGACGGGGAAAAGGATCGGAGACCGGCATACCACCAGCTGATATCTAACAAGTTCTTATGCAGTGGCTATGCAGCGGATGATGGGGCTGCTCTCCATTTCATAAATGATCAGCTGTTTCAGACTGTGAGTTCAAGGTCGGGTGCAAAGGCATATCGGGTGATGATGGCTGAACATGAAATAGCTGAAATCCCGTTGCCGGTCAAATATTTAGGGTGAAATTGGCTGAATATTATCTATATTCCTCTTTTTTTCAGATTGATTTTATGATAAGATGAGTGCGAAATCAATAGTTACTGGGGGTGCCCGCTTTCGGGCTGAGAGAGAAGGCAAGCTTCTTAACCCTTTGGACCTGATCTGGTTCGTACCAGCGTGGGGAAGTAGAGGAATTGTTTTTGTTATTGTCTTGCTGGGCAATAATATGTTTCTTTCTGACTGTAACCGGGTTCATTTATATGAATCCGGTTTTTTGTGCTGGTTATGGGCTTGATTTTGTCCTTTCAAACTTAGAAAGGGGAAGGAAAAGTAATGCAAAACAATTCAGTGCAGCAAGCCAACATTTCCATTATGTCAAGTTTTTCAGGCAGCAAGAAGGTATACGTGGAGGGTTCTTCTTCGGACATCCAAGTGCCGATGAGGGAGATTGCATTGAGTCCGACGACGGGATCGTTCGGCGAAGAGGAAAACGCGCCTGTGCGTGTCTATGATACAAGCGGACCGTATACGGACCCTGAAGTAACCATTAATATTCAAGAAGGATTAAAGCCGCTCCGCCAAAAATGGATCACAGAGCGCGGTGACGTGGAAGAGTATGAAGGTCGGGCTATAAAACCAGAAGATAACGGTTATAAAAAAGCAAAACCAAACGTAAGCTATCCAGGATTAAAGCGGAAACCGCTGAGGGCGAAGGCAGGTCAAAATGTCACACAAATGCACTATGCAAAAAAGGGGATCATTACACCTGAGATGGAATTTATCGCCATTCGTGAGCATGTGTCTCCTGAATTCGTCAGAGACGAGGTAGCCAGCGGCCGGGCGATTATTCCCTCAAACATTAATCACCCTGAAAGTGAGCCAATGATTATCGGCCGGAATTTTCATGTGAAGATTAATGCAAATATCGGGAATTCAGCGGTTACGTCATCCATTGAAGAAGAAGTGGAAAAAATGACGTGGGCCATCCGCTGGGGAGCGGATACGATGATGGATCTCTCTACCGGAAAAGATATTCATACGACGCGTGAATGGATTATCCGCAATTGCCCCGTGCCTGTGGGAACTGTTCCGATTTATCAGGCGCTTGAAAAAGTAAACGGCGTAGCTGAGGATTTAACGTGGGAGATTTATCGTGATACGCTAATCGAGCAGGCAGAGCAGGGAGTGGATTATTTTACGATTCACGCGGGTGTTTTGCTTAGGTATGTACCGCTGACTGCCAAACGGACAACTGGTATCGTGTCACGCGGGGGAGCGATTATGGCGCAGTGGTGTCTGGCTCATCATCAAGAAAGCTTTTTATACACACATTTTGAAGAAATATGTGAGATTATGAAAATGTATGATATTGCTTTCTCTCTTGGGGATGGTTTGCGTCCCGGATCAATTGCTGATGCCAATGACGAAGCGCAGTTTGCTGAATTAGAGACGCTTGGAGAGCTGACGCAAATTGCCTGGAAGCATGATGTTCAGGTGATGATTGAGGGTCCTGGCCATGTTCCGATGCATAAAATCAAAGAGAATGTCGATAAACAAATGGACATTTGTAAAGAAGCGCCTTTTTACACATTGGGGCCGTTGACAACGGATATTGCTCCGGGATATGACCATATTACTTCAGCGATCGGAGCGGCGATGATCGGTTGGTACGGGACAGCAATGCTTTGTTATGTAACGCCGAAGGAGCATTTAGGGCTGCCAAACCGTGATGATGTTCGTGAAGGAGTCATTACATATAAGATCGCTGCGCACGCTGCGGATCTTGCAAAAGGGCATCCCGGAGCACAAATCCGGGATGATGCGTTATCGAAAGCCCGTTTTGAATTCCGCTGGCGGGATCAGTTTAATTTATCTCTTGATCCGGAGAGAGCCCTTGAATACCATGATGAAACCCTGCCTGCTGAAGGAGCAAAAACCGCTCACTTTTGTTCCATGTGCGGTCCGAAGTTTTGCAGCATGAGAATTTCACAGGATATTCGGGATTATGCGAAGAAAAACGATCTCAGTGAAGCAGAAGCCATAAATAAAGGATTAAAAGAAAAAGCAAAAGAGTTTGTCGATACGGGAAGCAATTTATATCAATAAAAAAGATGAAGATGGAGAATGCTCCATCTTCATTTTTTTAGAAAAACAGAGAGCGTCGAAGCGGAGGAATACTCTGTTCAAAGCGGAAAACATTTTCTGGATCATATTTCGTTTTGACACGGCGGAGTCGTTCAACGTTTTCGCCGTAATATGTTCTTGGCCAGTTTCTGATTTCGATATCTGGCCAATTTACGTAGTCTCCCATCGTTTCTCTCGAAAGGGACGTTCTCAGCCCCTCAATCCAGCGGACGTTTTGTCTTTTTTCTCCAGGGGATGTCCAGTTTGTTAAGTATTCCTGGGCAATGATTGCGTCACGATAATAAAATGCCGTTTGGTCGGGAGCGATCCGTCCGGCTGCCCCGCCGAGTGCTTGCTGCCAGATACTGGCGTTTTGATTCGGAGCGTGCTCTAAAAAGTGTTTTATTGTTGAGATCGCACGTTCTGATACTGGCTTTTCAATGAAAGAGCCGGAGCGTTTCATTTTTTGAGGCTGATTGCCTCCCGGGCTGTTAAAAAAGGTTACCGCTTCAATGAATGGCGTTGTTTTTACCATTCCGCTTGTCGGACTTCCTGCTTTCAATAAAGGCTTTAACAGTTTTTTTAACTCTGTTTTTGGCCCGACAAATTGGCCGAGGGCTTCTATGCGGTTTACTTCTTTAGGCCAAAACTCTATTGATGATGTAAGCCGGTCATCTGTATACGGGGCCCAGTGCTGCCACGTGTTAAATACTTCCTCAAAATCATCCCATCCCCATGTAATAGAAAAAATCGACACTTGAGAGATGGGCACTGCTTTAAATGTCATGGTGGTGACTATGCCGAAATTGCCTCCTCCGCCTCCCTGAGACGCCCAAAATAAGTCTGGATGATTTGAACAGCTGACTGTAATCAGATCAGCGCCCTCTTTTTCGTCTGCTACGATCATCTCAAGCTGCACGAGGCTGTCACAAGTAAGACCGGCAGCCCTTGTTAAAAGTCCAATTCCCCCTCCGAGAGTTAAACCTGTGAGCCCTACATTAGCAATGGTGCCTGCTGGAAGCGTCAGGCCGTATTGCCAGAGTGTCCGATAGACTTCTCCCAATTCAGCCCCCGCTTCAATATAGGCCAGCTTTTTATCCTGATTCACAGTTATTTTTTTCATCTCGCTTAAATCAATAACAAGACCGTTATTTAAAAGGGAAAAGTTCTCATAGCTGTGTCTGCCGCCTCTAATACGGAAAGGCACACGGTTTTCACGCGCCCATTTCAGCGCATTGAGTGCATCCTGTTTGTTTTGGCAAAACACAATGATGTCAGGATACCTTTCTAAGCTTAGGTTAATATTGGTTCTTGCTTCGTTATAGTCCGGATCATCCCGTGTCACGATACGTCCGGTCAATTTTGTCTTTTCCACACTCCCACATCTCTTTCTCTCGTATTCTAGTTTCTCTAGCTTATGCGTCAAGGGAAAAGAGTGTATAAGGAAAAAGCGGGGATGCAATCTGATACAGTGTCAACTCCCTTAAAAAATAGTTGACAGGTCGGTATTGTATGAATTAACATGGTCAGTACAAATTTTTCAAATTTATCGCGCTGATCGGAACACCGAAGGCTCTTATCGTTTAGATAAGGGCCTTTTTTGTATGAAAAAGGAGGGATTATTGATGGGAGTCAAAAAAGAAAAGGGGAGAAAACGATTCAGGAAGCGAAAAACCTACGGGAATCAGATTTTGCCGCTTGAGCTGCTGATTGAAAAAAACAAACGAGAGATTATAAACAGCGCGGAGCTCATGGAAGAAATTTATATGAAGATTGATGAGAAGCATACGCAATGTGTAACTAAATATAAAAAAACCCGCTGACTACAGCGGGTTTTTGCATTTCTACATTAAGCATCTTTTTTAATCGGCAATCCAAGGCCTTCTGCCACGCGTTTTCCGTATTCAGGATCCGCTTTGTAGAAGTGCTCGATTTGGCGCAGCTTGATTTCTTCTTTTTCTACCGGCTTCATAGCATTAACGATATTTTCAACAAGGCGGGTACGTTCATCTTCACTCATTAAACGATACAGATCACCGGCTTGAGTGTAGTGATCGTTGTGATCGTAGCTTACGCTGTCAGCGATGCCTTGTACCGGATATGCTGCTTGCTTATCCTCAGGTGACTCTTTTGGACCGCCGAAGCTGTTAGGCTCGTAATACACAGATCCGCCGCCGTTATCATCAAAGCGCATTTGTCCATCACGCTGATAATTGTTTACTTTGTTGCGTGCGCGGTTGATTGGCAGCGCTTGATGGTTTGCACCGACACGGTAGCGGTGTGCATCATGATAAGCAAACAGTCGGCCTTGAAGCATTTTATCCGGTGAAACATCAATACCAGGCACGAGTGTTCCAGGTGAAAATGTCGCTTGTTCTACCTCTGCAAAGTAGTTTTCCGGATTTCTGTCTAGAACCATGCGTCCGACCTCGATTAACGGGTAGTCTTTTTGAGACCAAACTTTTGTGACATCAAACGGATCGAAACGGTACGTGTTTGCATCTTCTAAAGGCATGATTTGCACATATAGTTTCCATGCAGGATAATCACCGTTTTCGATTGCATTGAAAAGGTCTTCTGTATGGTAATCAGGGTTTTCACCGGCAATTTTTGCTGCCGTATTGACATCAAGGTTTTTCACGCCTTGTTCCGTTTTAAAATGATATTTAATCCATACGCCTTCGCCTTCGGCATTTGTCCATTTGAATGTATGGCTTCCGAAGCCGTGCATGTGGCGAAGTGTTGCAGGAATTCCGCGGTCAGACATCAGGATTGTCACTTGGTGAAGTGACTCTGGTGAAAGTGACCAGAAATCCCATACAGCCGTAGGGTTTTTCAGGTGTGTTTTTGGATCTCTTTTTTGTGTATGGATGAAATCAGGGAACTTAATCGCATCGCGGATAAAGAATACAGGCGTATTGTTGCCGACGATGTCGTAGTTTCCTTCTTCAGTATAAAATTTAACAGCAAATCCGCGCGGGTCGCGAACTGTGTCAGCAGAGCCAAGTTCACCGGCAACTGTTGAGAAACGGATGAACAACGGTGTGCGTTTGCCGACTTCAGAAAGGAAAGCGGCTTTCGTGTATTTTGTTACGTCGTTTGTCACTTCAAAATATCCGTGTGCGCCTGCTCCTTTGGCGTGAACAACACGTTCAGGAACACGTTCTCGGTTGAAATGGGCCAATTTTTCGAGTAAATGTACATCTTGAATTAAAGTTGGTCCGCGAGAACCGGCAGTCATTGAGTTTTGATTATCTCCAACCGGAGCGCCCCAGCTAGTTGTCAGTTTATTTGAACTCATGTTATCACCTCTTGGAATTTATAAGAACATAATATCATCTCTAAGTAAAAAGTCAATATTATTTTATAATTATTATAAAATAGTTATCTCTATTAATCGATATCTAGTATCGAAAGTGTTGAAAAACCTTGTTGTAACAGATTTTTATGACACTTAATAATTTTTGGAGAAATAATTTTTCCTTCTCTATTTGCGAAACAAGCAGAGTAAGTGATAAACAAGGATATCAAAAATCGTATTTAAAAAATAGTTGACATATCGGAATAATTTGAATTAACATGTTATTCAAACAAAAAAACAATTGGGCAGCTGATCGGACCGCCGAAGGCTCTCATCTCTACAAGAACAGAGATGGGGGCCTTTTTGTTTTTTTGAAGGCGGGGTTGGCAGAAAGAGAGGGATAAAAGTGGCTGTGACCATCAGCATCAAAGAAAAGGCATTTGTTCAAGAGGGCCGCAAAAACACGGTCTTAGAGAACATAGAATTATCAATCGCACCAGGCGAATTTCTAACGCTTATCGGACCGAGCGGGTGCGGAAAAAGCACCCTGTTAAAGATTATTGCAGGGCTTGATTCTGAATATGACGGGAGTGTTGAAATTAACGGCCGCAGCGTAACAGCTCCGGGTATTCAGCAAGGATTTATTTTTCAGGAACACCGCCTCTTTCCTTGGCTGACTGTTGAGCAGAATATTGCAGCCGACTTGAATTTGAAGGACCCAAAAGTCAAACAAAAGGTGGATGAACTGATCGAGATTGTCAGATTGAAAGGATCGGAAAAAGCATATCCGCGCGAGCTGTCAGGCGGCATGTCACAAAGAGTAGCCATCGCCCGGGCCCTGCTGCGGGAGCCTGAGGTGCTGCTTTTAGATGAACCGTTTGGTGCACTCGACGCTTTTACAAGAAAACACCTGCAGGACGTGCTGCTGGATATATGGAGGAGGAGAAAAACAACGATGATTCTCGTGACTCATGATATAGATGAATCTGTTTATTTAGGAAATGAGCTTGCGATCCTTAAGGCCAAACCGGGGAAAATCCATAAGCTGATGCCCATTCAGCTGGCGTATCCGCGAAACCGGACGACTGCGGATTTCCAGGCGATCAGACAGAGAGTGCTGTCGGAATTCGAGAAAACAGAAGATTTGGAGTACGCAGAAGGATCAGGGATATAGAAAGGGCGGAAGCGGAAATGAAAAAAGGACTCATTGTATTGGTAGCCGTTATTTTTCTGCTCGCAGGCTGTGGAGCAAATGGAGCCAGCGGTGACCACAAACAATTGAAGGAAATTCGTATTGGTATTCAGCAAAGCTTAAGCCCCCTTTTGATCGCAAAAGAAAAAGGCTGGTTCGAAGATGCATTTGAAAAAGAAGGCATCAAAGTGAAATGGGTGGAGTTTCAAAGCGGTCCGCCCCAATTTGAAGGCCTTGCGGCAGACAAACTTGATTTTTCTCAAGTCGGTAATTCGCCTGTGATCGCTGGACAGGCGGCAGGCATTGACTTTAAAGAAATCGGTTTGTCTCAGGACGGCTTGAAAGCAAACGGCATCCTTGTCAATCAAAACAGCGGCATTCAAGACGTTAAGGGCTTAAAGGGGAAGAAAATTGCAGTCGCCAAAGGCAGCAGCGGGTTTGATTTTTTGTATAAAGCGCTTGATCAAGTGGGGTTGTCAGCTAACGATGTGACAATTATTCAGCTTCAGCCTGATGAAGCAGCTTCCGCATTTGAAAACGGATCTGTTGATGCCTGGTCCATTTGGGAGCCGTACTTGTCCTTAGAAACAATGAAACACGGAGCAAAAATCCTTGTGAACGGAGAAAGCACAGATTTATATTCACCGGGTTTTACTTTAGTAAGAACAAAGTTTTCAGAAGAGCATCCAGACGAAGTGGTCCGTTTTCTGAAGGTGTTTAATAAAGCCGTTGTATGGCAAAAGGAACATCTGGATGAAGCAGCGGACTTATATTCTGACATTAAAGATCTCGATAAAAAGGTCGTCGAAAATGTGCTGAAAAATACTGAGCCACTTAATGAGATCATCAGTGACGACATTGTGAAAGCACAGCAGGAAACAGCAGATTTTCAATTTCGAACAAAGGCGATAGATAAGAAGATTGATGTGAAGGATGTTGTCGATAACACTTTTATCAAAAAAGCATTAGAGGAGCATTCCTCAGGAGGTGATCAATGATGAAAGCAGAGGCTGCGGGCTCGCTGCCCAAAACGAATGCGGAAGCGGTGCGAAAAAAGCCCGGAAGGAAGAGATACGGCTGGATGAAGGGGCTTTTACTGCCCGCTGTCATCATTGCCATCTGGCAGGTCATCGGCGGGCTGGGGGTTGTGTCCGCTACAGTGCTGCCTACACCTGTTACGATTGTTCTGACCTTTAAGGAGCTTATTTTGTCCGGCGAACTGTTCGGCCATCTGCAAATCAGCATTTATCGGGCGGCACTTGGTTTTTTGCTTGGCGCGGGGCTTGGATTGATGATCGGGATTTTGGCCGGATTTTCCAAACGGACGGAGCTGTATCTTGATCCGTCGTTGCAAATGCTTAGAACCGTACCTCATCTGGCCGTCACGCCGCTGTTTATTTTATGGTTCGGATTTGACGAAGTATCTAAAATTTTGCTGATTGCGCTCGGTGCCTTCTTTCCTGTCTATATCAATACGTTTAACGGCATCCGCGGGGTTGACGCGAAGCTGTTTGAAGTCGCCCGGGTGCTTGAATTTAAATGGCATCAGCAGATATCCAAAGTGATATTGCCGGCAGCCCTGCCCAATATATTGCTAGGCATTCGCTTATCGCTCGGCATTGCATGGCTCGGGCTCGTTGTGGCAGAGCTGATGGGCTCAAGCTCGGGAGTCGGCTATATGATCATGGATGCGAGACAGTTTTCACAAACGAATAAAGTCTTTGCAGGGATTATCATTTTTGCAGTGGTTGGAAAGCTGACGGATTCCTTCGTCAGGCTGCTTGAACGAAAGCTGTTAAAGTGGAGAAACAGCTACGAAGGATAAAAGATATAAAGGGGAGATGAATATGGAAATTCTTTGGTTTATACCGACTCATGGAGACGCGAGATATTTAGGATCTGAAAGTGATGGACGGACTGCGGATCATCTTTACTTTAAACAAGTCGCGCAGGCGGCAGACAGGCTGGGATATACAGGAGTTCTTCTGCCAACGGGAAGATCGTGCGAGGACCCGTGGCTTACAGCGTCGGCACTGGCAGGAGAAACAAAGGACTTAAAGTTTTTAGTCGCGGTAAGACCTGGTTTAATGCAGCCTTCTCTGGCAGCCAGAATGACATCCACCCTAGACCGCATTTCAGACGGCCGGCTGCTGATCAACGTTGTGGCAGGGGGCGATCCGTATGAGCTGGCAGGCGATGGCCTGTTTATCAGCCATGATGAGCGCTACGAGGCAACAGACGAATTTTTAACCGTTTGGCGGAGACTTTTGCAGGGAGAAACGGTTTCCTATGAAGGAAAGCATATAAAAGTGGAAAACAGCAATCTGCTTTTCCCGCCGCAGCAAGAGCCGCATCCGCCCATCTATTTCGGTGGTTCGTCACAGGCTGGAATTGAAGCTGCCGCAAAGCATACAGACGTGTACTTGACATGGGGTGAGCCGCCTGAACAAGTAAAAGAAAAGATAGAAAGAGTCAAAAAGCAAGCGGCAAAAGAAGGGAGATCCGTTCGATTTGGCATTAGGCTGCATGTCATTGCCCGTGAAACTGAACAAGAGGCATGGGAAGCGGCAGAGCGCTTGATCAGCCACTTGGATGATGACACCATTGCCAAAGCGCAGGCAGCTTTGAGCCGTTACGACTCTTCAGGCCAGCAGCGGATGGCCGTCCTTCATCAAGGCGATCGGACGAAGCTTGAAATCAGCCCGAATCTGTGGGCGGGGATCGGCCTGGTCAGAGGAGGGGCAGGAACAGCTCTTGTCGGTGATCCGCAGACGATTGCCGACCGGATAGCGGAGTACCAGGCACTCGGCATAGAATCGTTTATATTCTCCGGCTATCCGCATTTAGAAGAAGCGTATTATTTTGCAGAGCTTGTATTTCCGCTTTTGCCGTTTGAAAATGATCGGACGAGAAAGCTTCAGAACAAAAGGGGAGAAGCGGTAGGAAACACTTATTTTGTCAAAGAGAAAAATGCATGAGTTTAACTAAAATACAGCCCCCCGAACATGGTATGATATTCAAAAAAAGGGGGCTTTTTTTCTGAAAACATTGAGAAGCGCGGCAGTCATTTGCCTCATAGCTATGCTGTCAGCATGCGGACATTCAAAACAGATGGAAATCAAAGCGGCGGACATATCAGATCTTGAAAAAAACAGAATGGATGTCGCAGCTTCACAGGCATTCACTGCCGAAGCCGTCAATATCGGTGAAGGTATTTCTTCAGCTGACATGTACATCGAACATTATCAAAAGGGAAAGCTTGTTGAGAGGTTTGGACCGGCTAGTGCAGATTATTCAGAGGAAAAAACTGATACCATACAATTTGTTTATTTTGAGAATGAAGAGGGGGAAGGAAAGAATAAACATACCACCATTCATTTTGGCATTGTGGATAAACAGGGAACTATAGCGGCTGATTCATCGGTGAAACGCGACGATAGCACAACACAGGAAATGACTCAGAATATTTCATCGCCGGAACCGATTACTTTCGAGAAGCCTGCTTTGATCGGCAGCAGTATTAGAGGGACTGACGAGACAATGCACACCTCTGAACATAAAAAAGAGCTCATTAAGCATCAAGATGCGTTACTGTATTATGTGGAATTGCATCATTAGAATGGGCGGCTTCAGGCCGTCTGTTTTACAAAGCGGTATGCTTGCTTTTTTGAATGGTGCATGATACATTTTAAATCGTAACAATTTCGATTTAAAGGGAGGCTATGTGACTTGGCTAAAAAATCAAAAGTGGCAAAAGAGTTAAAACGCCAACAGCTTGTTGAGCAATACGCTGGTATTAGACGCGAGTTGAAGGAAAAAGGAGATTACGAGGCACTCAGCAAGCTGCCAAGAGATTCAGCACCGGGAAGGCTTCACAACCGCTGCATGGTAACGGGGCGCCCGAGAGCATATATGAGGAAGTTTAAAATGTCCAGAATCGCTTTCAGGGAGCTGGCCCATAAAGGCCAGATTCCCGGTGTGAAAAAAGCAAGCTGGTAAGAAAAAACTCCGGCCGATTACAGCGCGCCGGAGTTTTTTTCGTTTTTCTTGAAAGAGATGACGTAGGAAAGGTGCTGGATGATCATGATGATAAACACAATAATAATAGGGAAAAACGGAATGCGCGATTGAAATAGCGGATAAAAAATGAGAAGAACCGCTGCGGCAGGCAGCGAGAAGTAGACAGCGATATATGACGCGCGACATGCTTTTGCCGTCATCATCTGCTCTCTTTCATCCTGCTCTTCAAACTCATCAGGCAGAAGTAGCTGCTTTCTGGCAGGGCGGCTTTTTTTCTGTAAGTACAAATAAACCGCAGACGCCGCAACAAACAGAATAAAGGGGGTGAGGTTTAATTCAAATACCATCCCGCCGCTCTTTGTGCCGAAAAAAGATGCTATGCCTGCTGAGGCTTCAAAGTATGAAATCAGCGTCCAGCATGCAAGGCCAAATAATACAAGGTGAAAAGCTGCTTTTGTTTTCATGCTCATCTTAGTTTTCCTCCTCTAACCAAAAGACATCCTCCATTTTCATGGAGAAGGCTTTGCAGATTTTCAGTGCTAACAGCAGTGAGGGAACATAATCGCCTTTTTCAATCGCTGCCACAGTCTGTCTTGTGACGCCGACCGTTTCTCCGAGTTTTTCCTGAGAATAGCCGAAGCGTGCCCTCAGCTCTTTTACTTTATTTTTCATCATGACGTCTGTCCCCTTCACTTTCTCGATTTATTATATTGTATAGTATACTTAACATTATGTAAATGGAACTTAACAACTTTACAAAAAGATAACTTTTTTTCGACAAAATTTTTATATTCCCTTGACGAAAAATAAATAAACATGTAATATAAAAAAAGTCAGAGCGGTACTGTTACTGACAACCACAAATGCGGGTGTAGTTTAGTGGTAAAACCTCAGCCTTCCAAGCTGATGTCGTGAGTTCGATTCTCATCACCCGCTCCATACATACGTTATTAACGCAGTGTTTCGTTTCTCAGATAAACGAAGTATTGCGTTTTTTTATGTAAAAAAGAACACGACATTCGTGTTCTTTTACGTAAGCCAATGTACTGTATGGGTGCCGCCGTGAATTTGTTCAAACATTTTCGTTAATGATGATAAGAGGTTAACAGCGCTGCTTTTCTCAATAGATGGCGGGAAAAAAATGATTTGCAGCATATTCTTAGTCTCGTTTGAAACGGGATAGTGGTTGACGCTGTTTTTGAAATCGCCAAAAATGCCGTTTTCATCAGAGAAAAGCAGTATGTTTTCTTTTTCTCCCAATGAGATCCGGACCGGCTCATGAAGCTTTCCGGCATCATAAATCATAATAGGCAGAGAATATTTTAATGCGAAAAAATCGATTGTGTCATGGGCCGAGTCCTTACTTTCCATGAATTGTTCCTTGGATATCGGGAGCAGCATGTCCTCCATTGGGGTTGTTTCTCCCTCAAATGAAGGGTTAAGCTGTTTAAAGAGTTTCTGCCATTCCTTGACGAAGGATTCATCGGATATACCGCCGTCCGCATAGTCGAAAAACAAGGATTCTTGAAACAGGCGGAGTCTGCCTTTCAGCATTTGCGGTGAGGAGCCGACTTCGATATTCTCATAAATGACAGCAGCTGCATGTAAGCCGGCCGCACGTTCAGTAATAACAGAATCAAGTTTGATATTCACTAGCATTCACTCCAGTTACGTGATATCAACCTATTATAAACGCTGTATCGTTTTATCACAAAGAAAGGAGGCTGTGCAAAACATGAACGTTTATCAGCTCAAAGAAGAATTAATTGAATACGCGAAAAGCATTGGCGTGGACAAGATTGGTTTTACGACCGCTGATACTTTTGACAGTTTAAAAGACCGTTTGATTCTTCAAGAATCACTCGGCTATCTCTCCGGCTTTGAAGAGCCGGATATCGAAAAAAGGGTGACGCCGAAGCTTCTTTTGCCGAAAGCGAAATCAATAGTGGCAATTGCTCTCGCATATCCTTCCAGAATGAAGGATGCGCCGAGAAGCACGAGAACTGAGCGCAGGGGCATTTTTTGCAGAGCCTCCTGGGGAAAAGACTATCATGATGTGCTGAGGGAAAAGCTTGATCTGCTGGAGGATTTTCTAAAAAGCAAGCATGAGGATATCAGAACGAAGTCAATGGTTGATACAGGTGAATTGTCTGATCGCGCCGTTGCAGAACGTGCCGGCATCGGATTCAGTGCGAAAAACTGTATGATCACAACACCCGAGTATGGCTCTTATGTGTATTTGGCGGAAATGATCACAAATATCCCTTTTGAGCCTGATGTGCCGATTGAAGATATGTGCGGGTCCTGCACGAAATGCTTGGATGCCTGTCCGACGGGAGCCCTGGTTAATCCCGGGCAGCTTAATGCGCAGCGCTGCATCTCTTTTCTGACCCAGACAAAAGGATTTTTGCCTGATGAATTCCGGACAAAAATCGGAAACCGCCTGTACGGGTGCGATACGTGCCAAACGGTATGCCCTCTCAATAAAGGGAAGGATTTTCATCTTCATCCGGAAATGGAGCCTGATCCTGAGATTGCCAAACCGTTATTGAAGCCGCTTTTGACCATCAGCAATCGGGAATTTAAGGAGAAATTCGGGCATGTCTCAGGTTCTTGGCGCGGAAAAAAACCGATTCAGCGAAACGCCATTCTCGCGCTTGCGCATTTTAAGGATGCTTCCGCACTGCCTGAATTGGCGGAACTGATGCACAAGGATCCGCGTCCTGTCATCAGGGGGACAGCCGCATGGGCAATCGGAAAAATCGGAGACCCCGCATACGCGGAAGAGCTTGAAAAAGCGCTGGAAAAAGAGAAGGATGAAGAGGCAAAGCTGGAAATTGAAAAAGGAATTGATTTGCTAAAAGCTTCAGGCATGACTAAACAAGGCTTGTCCTGACATACGTATAGAGCAGAAGGAAAAAACACTTGAGATCATCCAAGTGTTTTTTCTCTATAAAAAAGTATGGCGGGTGGGGTGAGCTTGAAGCACATTTTAGAACAATTAGCGGAGGAGCGGCTGGGCTTTCTGGTTAACGGGCATGCTATGAGACAGGAGTCTCAAGTCGGAGACCTTAAAGTCATGGAGCGTAAGAAAAAGCTTCTGGAAAAACGTAAAGTTGACATCATAAAAGCGAAAGCAAAGGCCGTGATTAATCATGTGCGGGTTGAGGATGACGGAACGACCTGCCTTTCGTATACCATCCATTACGAATACGTGTGTAAGGAACAAGATGACAGCTTGTATATAGAAGAGCACATAGAGGAGCGAATAGCTTTCCTGTATGATCACATTTTGATTAGTGATCAGGAAATTGCGAAAAAGCCGGCTGGATTTCATGAAGGGACCAGTATTATTGACTATTCTGAAGCTGAAGAGGAAAGAGAAGCGTTTGGCAGGGCTTTTCAATACGATCGTCTCGGCGCTGTCCAATATGCCGAGAAATTTTGGAACAAGCGCAATCCTGCTTATAAAAATTTCAGCGATAACTGTACAAATTTTATTTCTCAGTGTCTTCATGCAGGAGGCGCGCCGATGCGCGGTCATCCGAACAGGGGATCAGGCTGGTGGATGAAACAAAGCTCATGGAGCTACAGCTGGACGGTGGCTCACTCTATGAAAATGTATTTGTCGAATTCAAAGGCCGGACTGCGTGCGGTGCGGGTGAAATCAGCGGAAGAACTGATGCCGGGCGATGTGATTTGCTATGACTTCGAAGGAGACGGCCGGTTTAATCATACAACGATTGTCGTGGCAAAGGACAAAGGCAATATGCCGCTTGTCAACGCCCAGACTTATGATAGCAGGATGAGGTATTGGTCATATGAGGATTCTGCGGCATACACGCCGTCAATACGATATGCCTTTTTTCATATCGTTGATGATACGACAAAAGAGTAATTAATGTTATAATGATGGGCGGATAAGAAAAACAGAGGTGAACATTGTGGCATTACATGTCGTTTTATATCAACCAGAAATTCCCGCTAACACAGGGAATATTGCACGTACTTGTGCAGCAACCAATACAACGCTACACCTGATTCGTCCGCTCGGCTTTTCAACGGATGATAAAATGCTGAAGCGTGCCGGACTCGATTATTGGGAGTTTGTTAACGTTGTGTATCATGATTCGTTAGAAGAATTGTTTGAGGCATATAAAAAAGGCAAGTTTTTCTTTATTACAAAATTTGGCCAGCAGCCTCATACATCATTTGATTACACTGATCTTGACGAGGATTATTTCTTCGTGTTCGGAAGAGAAACAAGCGGTTTGCCAAAGGATTTAATTCAAAATAATATGGACCGCTGCCTGCGTCTTCCGATGACAGAGCACGTCAGATCGTTAAATCTGTCCAATACTGCCGCAATTCTTGTTTATGAAGCGCTGCGCCAGCAAAATTACCGTGATTTAAAATAGTGAAAAAACCCGCTCATCGATGATGGGCGGGTTTTTTTGCGGATGTTGAAATGCTTTGTTTCGTTTTTGGGCTTAACAACGTAACAGTGTTATGTTACAATGTACCCATCAAAGGAGCTGGACTTATGGAAGAACAATTAATCTCTAAAAAAGAATTACTTGAAAGAACATCGATTTCATACGGTCAGCTGTATCGATGGAAGCGGAAAAACTTAATACCTGAGGAATGGTTTATTCGTAAATCCACATTTACAGGGCAAGAGACGTTTTTTCCGAGAGAGGAGATTTTAAAACGTATATCAATGATTCAAAAGATGAAAGAAAATTTGTCTTTGGATGAAATGAGGGAAATGCTGTCGCCGAAAATGAAGGATGTCAGCATGACCGCTGATGAATTGCTTCATAAAGGTTTGGTTTCAAGGCCTGCTCTTGAAGCCTATTCAGAAGACGGAGGAAGTCCGGTTTTTTCATCCAGCGATTTGCTTTCGCTATATGTGCTTGAGGGACTGCTGCAGTCTGGAAATGTCAGCCTTGCAGAAGCAAAAATGGCTGCAGAGGTATTAAAGAAGCATGATAATGAAGAGATTGAAAAACAGACGGAGCTGATTGTGCTCCGCAAGCTCGGTGTCACAACTTGTTTTATAGCGGCTGCGGCGGACAGCATTTTGTTTGAATCATCCGTAAAGGTTGTGGAACGGGTAGATTTATTAAAAGCTTCAGAGGAATTAAAAACAACATTTATGCAGGAGGGCCATCGATGGATGTAGTGGAAAAGCTGGTGATAAACGGATCAGGAAGTTCAAAGGGAGGAACATTTCAATCTGTTGAGATTAATGGCAGCGGGACAGTGACCGGGGACGTGGAGTGTGATACTTTTTCTTTTAATGGAAACGGAAAAGCTGACGGCAGCGTTAAAGCGAAAGCGGTAACCATCAGCGGTTCAGGAAAGATACATGGAGACGTTGAAGCAGAATCTATCTGGATTAATGGCACTGGTTTTATCCAAGGAGAGGTATCTGCAAAACAATTGAAAATCGCTGGATCATCAACATTTGGCGGCACTGTCAAGGCTGATGGCATTGACATTAGCGGAAAAGCTGTCATGGAAGCAGATTGTGAAACGGAAACCTTTCAATCAGAAGGGAAATGCAAAATCAGCGGGCTTTTAAATGCAGACCAGGTGATCATTAAGCTTTCTGCAGGGGAAAGCTATGCGCGGGAGATCGGCTGCCGCCATCTTCAAGTGACCTGCAGAAAAGGAATGCTGACATTGCTCAGATTGATGCCGCAGCCTGTTCTAACAGCAGAGCTGATCGAAGGTGACGTGATTGAATTGACAAATACAAAGGCGAAAACCGTGCGCGGAAATAAAGTGGTCATCGGCCCGGATTGCCAGATTGAAACCGTCGAATACAGCGGGGACTATACCTGTGATCCAAGCGCATCGGTTGAAACATCCACAAAGTTGTAAGGAGGATCGTAATGGAGACAACAAAACTGGGAAATTTAAAATTATATGGCGCTGGGCATGCCGCAGGAGGCGCGTATCACAATGTCAGCATCAAAGGAGAAGGTGTAGTTGGAGAAGGGCTGTCTGCTGTAGGCTGCCGCATATACGGAACGGGCCTTTTTCTCGGAAAAGCAGAGACTGAGCGGCTGCGTGTGCTCGGAGAAAGTGAATGTAAAGGCGATCTGACAGCCGGCAAAATCAATATATATGGGACAATGAAAGTCAGCGGCTCACTTCAATTTGATCGATTCAATCTGAAAGGCCAGACTGAAATTGGCGGGAATATGACTGGAGAATCCTGCGATGTGAAAGGGAAGCTTAGCGTAAAAGGTGATTGTGAAACAGAAATGTTCCATGTCACAGGCTGTGTTGATGTATCGGGGTTATTAAATTCGGGTGAGATCAAGCTGGGATTGAGCCATGATATAAGCCATGTGCAGGAAATCGGCGGAACAACAATTACAGTGAAAAGACGCGCGAGTTTTTTTTATCGGAAGAAAGTGAAGCTGATCGCCGATGTCATAGAAGGCGATCGGGTTTATTTGGAGAATACCGAAGCGGCAGTCGTCAGGGGAAAAGAAGTGATCATCGGGCCGGGATGCAGTATCGGAACAATTGAGTACGAAAACAAATATGAATGCGATCCGCATTCACAGATTAAAGAAAAAACAAAACTGTAAAACATTGTTCTGTTATACAAAAAGGGTGCTCTTTCAGGAGCACCCTTTTTTATTCTTTTCCAGGCTTGCTTTCGTATCCTGCGGTAAAAATTGATACTAAAAAAGTGACAATGACACCCATCATGATGATTGTTTTCACCGTCTCTCCCCCTCTTCAATTTTTCCGTGCTGTCCGAGTCTGGATGATTCTGTATTTTTCTTTATTATGAACGGTCGCGGTCTGCCTTGTCAACGATGTATAAGTATCTTTATTTTTAAGAAACCAAAGCATGTATCACGGGATGGCGGCATAGATTGTATCAAAGTACCTTATTTGCATAGTGTATCAAACATGATAGAGGAGGTCCTTATGGATATATTAAAGAAAATTGAAAAGTACAGAGAGGAAGAGCAGCGGCTGAAATGGGAAGGAACTTTCGCCGATTATTTGGAGATTATTAAAGAAAATCCGATGGTCGCGCAATCTGCTCATTCTCGAGTTTTTAATATGATAAAAGACAGCGGGATAGAGGAGATTGACGGACGCAAGAAGTACAGTTTTTTTGACCGCGAGCTGTTCGGGCTTGAAGAATCTCTGGAGCGTCTTGTGGAAGAGTATTTTCATCCGGCTGCCAAACGTCTAGATGTCAGAAAGCGGATTCTATTGCTGATGGGGCCTGTGAGCGGCGGTAAATCCACGCTGGTCACAATGCTTAAAAAAGGTCTCGAAGCGTACACGCTGACAGATAATGGCGCTGTATATGCGATTAAAGGCTGCCCGATGCACGAGGACCCTCTACATTTAATCCCCCATCATTTACGCGATGACTTTTACAGGGAATACGGCATTAGAATAGAAGGAAGTCTTTCTCCTTTAAATGTCATGAGGCTGGAGGAAGAGTACGGAGGAAGAATTGAGGATGTGAAGGTGGAGCGCATCTTCTTTTCAGAAGATAAGCGTACGGGAATTGGAACATTCAGTCCCTCTGATCCGAAATCTCAGGATATTGCCGATTTGACGGGGAGTATTGATTTCTCAACAATCGCCGAGTACGGTTCAGAATCAGATCCGCGTGCTTACCGGTTTGACGGAGAGCTGAATAAAGCGAACCGCGGGATGATGGAGTTTCAGGAGATGCTGAAATGTGATGAGAAATTTCTCTGGCATTTGCTTTCCTTGACACAGGAAGGGAATTTTAAAGCTGGGCGGTTTGCGTTAATTTCTGCTGATGAGCTGATCGTGGCTCACACGAATGAAACGGAGTATCGCTCATTTATTTCTAATAAAAAGAATGAAGCCCTGCACTCAAGAATCATCGTGATGCCGGTTCCTTATAATTTAAAAGTGTCTGAGGAAGAGAGAATTTATGAAAAAATGATTGCAGAAAGCGATGTGGCGGATGTTCATATTGCCCCGCATACGTTGAAGGTCGCCGCGATGTTCTCAATCCTTACCCGGTTAAAAGAGCCGAAGCGGTCGGATATTGATCTGGTCAAGAAAATGAGACTGTATGATGGAGAAAGTGTGGAAGGATATAATTCTGTCGACGTTGAGGATATGAAAAAAGAATATAATGATGAAGGCATGAGCGGCATTGATCCGCGGTACGTGATCAACCGGATTTCTTCAACGATTATCAGAAAAAATATGGAATCGATTAATTCTCTCGATGTCCTTCGCTCCTTAAAAGAAGGTCTTGATCAGCACCCATCAATTTCAAGCGAGGACAGGGAGCGGTATTTGAATTTTATTTCTGCCGCCCGCAAGGAATATGACGACATTGCGAAAAAGGAAGTTCAAAAAGCGTTTGTGTATTCATATGAAGAATCAGCAAAAACACTTATGGACAATTACCTCGATAACGTAGAGGCCTATTGCAATAAAAACAAGCTTCGTGATCCTTTGACAGGAGAGGAAATGAACCCTGACGAAAAGCTGATGAGATCCATCGAAGAGCAGATCGGCATTTCGGAAAACGCCAAAAAAGCGTTCCGCGAAGAAATTTTAATCCGCATCTCAGCCTATGCGAGAAAAGGCAAGCGGTTTGATTACAATTCCCATGAAAGACTGCGTGAAGCTATTCAGAAAAAGCTGTTTGCTGATCTGAAGGATGTCGTTAAAATTACGACCTCAACAAAAACGCCGGATGAGCAGCAGCTGAAAAAGGTAAATGAAGTCGTGGCCCGTTTAATTGATGAGCACGGCTACAACTCGACGAGCGCCAATGAGCTGCTGAAATATGTCGGCAGCCTGCTGAACCGATAAGCAACGTGACCCGTCCGAATAGGGCGGGTTATTTTGTCCCATTTTCTAAATAGTTTGTCAATTAAACATGCATATGTGCATATGATGAATATAAATCTTTTCAAAAGACTTGTTTCATAATCTGGCACAAGCCGGAATACGTATGTATCACGACCACAAATGGTTAAGGAGGGGAATTCATGTCCCAAAATGACAGCGGCCATTTTTTGATTTCTGAGGAAAACTGGTCCCTCCATCGCAAAGGCTTCGATGACCAGCAGCGCCACCAGAAAAAAGTGCAGGAAGCGATCAAAAACAATCTTCCGGACCTCGTAACTGAGGAAAGCATTATTATGTCTAATGGAAAAGATGTAGTGAAGATCCCAATCCGTTCACTTGATGAGTATAAAATCCGTTATAACTATGATAAAAATAAACATGTAGGGCAAGGAGACGGCGAGAGCCAGGTTGGAGATGTTGTGGCCCGGGATGGTTCAGACAAAAAACAAGGGCCTGGAAAAGGGCAGGGTGCCGGTGATCAGGCAGGCGAGGATTATTATGAAGCGGAAGTTTCATTAATGGATTTAGAAGAAGCGCTTTTTAAAGAATTAGAGCTTCCGAATCTCCAGCAAAAAGAGCGGGACAATATCATTCATACAGATATCGAGTTTAATGATATCCGTAAAACAGGGTTAACCGGTAATATTGATAAGAAAAGAACGATGATGTCAGCCTTTAAACGAAACGCAATGTCAGGAAAACCGTCGTTCTATCCAATATATCCGGAGGACCTGAAATATAAGACGTGGAATGACATCACAAAGCCCGAATCAAAAGCCGTCGTTTTAGCAATGATGGATACAAGCGGCAGTATGGGGGTTTGGGAAAAATACATGGCCAGAAGCTTCTTTTTCTGGATGACCCGTTTTTTGCGGACAAAATACGAGACTGTGGAAATTGAATTTATTGCCCATCATACAGAAGCAAGAGTGGTCTCGGAGGAGGATTTTTTCTCAAAGGGAGAAAGCGGCGGAACAATTTGTTCTTCCGTATATCGGAAGTCGCTTGAGCTTATTGATGAAAAGTACAATCCCGCCCGCTATAACATTTACCCGTTTCATTTTTCTGACGGTGACAACCTGACATCTGATAACGCGCGCTGTGTGAAGCTGGTCAATGATATTATGAAGAAGGCCAATCTGTTTTGCTACGGCGAGGTCAATCAGTACAACAGGCATTCAACGTTAATGTCTGCATATAAAAATGTAAAAGATGAGAAATTTAAGTACTATATTTTAAAACAGAAATCTGATGTTTTTCAGGCTCTAAAGAACTTTTTCAGAAATGAAGAGTCTGGTGTAAGCCATCAATTTTCGTAATGAAAAGCCCATTTCAGGGCTTTTTTTTATTTAATAAAAGCAAGAAAACGCTTGCGAAAAAAATACGGGAGAAAAAGAAATTTTTCCTTTGACAAATCTTCTTTCATTTATTAATATTTTATCTTGTGAACTATTATTGAGGAATGAGGTGAAAAGGAGTTGACTGAATCAGAACGTGCTTTGCTCACTTTTGAACAGCTCTTCGATACGTCTCGGGCGATATATAAAAAACAGAAGAAGATATTGGAGATTGTGCTTGAGCCTTTTGATATTACAGTCCTTCAATATTTGCTGATGTTTAAAATTCATCAAAGCGGAAGCACCCCGCTAAGCAAGCTGGCAATGTCGCTTGATCTTAAGCCTGCTTCTGTGACGCGGATGACAGATATTCTGTATAAGCGCCAATTGATGAATCGATATGACAGTCCGGATGACCGCCGTATCGTCATGATTCAGTTAACCGAAGAGGGGGAAGAACTGATAGAAAAAGCCGCTGTGCAATATGCAAAAATGGGTGCTGGCTTGTACCAAAAGCTTGATACCTCCCAGCTGCAGTATTTGCGCAAACTAGCCGGAAGCTTAACGAAGCTTGCTGAAGGCTGTTCAGAAAAAAGCGGTAATTAAAAACTTCTCACATATTTTCACCAGCTTTCCGCAAAATGATAGAGGATGAAACGAAAGGAGAAAACAAAATGAACAGAGGACGTTTAATTCTGACCAACATTATCGGTTTGATTGTTGTTCTTGCAATTATAGCTGGAGGTGCTTACTACTATTATCAAAGCACAAACTACGTAAAAACAGATGAAGCAAAAGTAGCGGGCGATATGGCTGCTATTACTGCTCCAGCAGCAGGTAAAGTATCTGACTGGGATCTGGACGAAGGAAAAACAGTGAAAAAAGGCGACACAGTTGCAAAAATCAAAGGTGAACAAACTGTTGACGTAAAATCCATTATGGATGGCACAATTGTGAAAAACGAAGTGAAAAACGGACAAACCGTACAAGCTGGTACAACAATTGCACAAACGATTGACATGGACAACCTATACATCACAGCAAATATTAAAGAAACAGATATTGCGGATATTGAAGTAGGAAATAGTGTAGACGTAGTAGTTGACGGAGACCCTGATACAACATTTGACGGTACTGTAGAAGAAATTGGCTATGCGACTAACTCAACTTTTGATATGCTTCCATCTACAAATTCAAGCGGAAACTACACAAAAGTAACACAAAAAATTCCTGTGAAAATTTCAATCAAAAACCCATCTGATAAGGTGCTTCCTGGAATGAATGCATCTGTTAAAATTTCTGAGTAAAACAGATCAGTCATCAAACCATGAAAGGAGGTTGTCTTAGATGGCTACAGGCAAAGAAAAAAATGCAAAAAACCCTATGTCATTGCTGATTGTGCTAATGGCGGGTTTATTTTTGGCAATCCTAAACCAAACACTGCTTAATGTTGCAATGCCGCACTTAATGACTGAATTTGGCGTAAGTGCAACGACGATTCAGTGGCTGACAACAGGTTACATGCTTGTTAACGGTGTATTGATTCCGTTATCTGCTTTCCTGATTACACGATTTGGCCAGCGGAGTCTCTTTCTCGTCGCGATGTTTTGTTTTACGCTCGGTACGTTAGTCTGCGGTATCGCACCTAACTTCTCTACAATGCTGATCGGCCGTTTGATTCAGGCCGTGGGCGGAGGTATCTTGCAGCCGCTCGTTATGACAACCATTCTGTTAATTTTCCCGCCTGAAAGCAGGGGGAAAGGAATGGGGATTTTCGGGCTAGCGATGATGTTTGCTCCAGCGGTCGGCCCGACTCTTTCCGGGTGGATTATTGAGCATTATACATGGCGCATTATGTTTTACGGACTTGTGCCGATCGGCGCAATTGTTATCATTGTGGCTTTCTTCATCTTTAAAAATATGGTGGAGCCGCAAAAAATCAAACTCGATACTCTTGGCGCAATCCTCTCGATTGTCGGATTCGCTTCCTTATTATACGGAGTCAGTGAAGCCGGATCTGACGGCTGGACCGACCCGATTGTATTGTCTACAGTTATTATCGGAGCCATTGCAATTGTTGCTTTTGTGGTTCAGCAATTGCGTCATGATGATCCGATGCTTGATTTCAGAGTGTTTAAATATGACATTTTCTCACTCTCGAGTGTCATTAATATCATTATTACAGTGGCACTTTACACTGGTATGTTCCTTTTACCGATTTATCTGCAAAACCTGGTCGGCTTTACGGCGCTTCAATCCGGTCTGCTTCTGCTTCCGGGTGCGATCGTTATGCTGATTATGTCACCGATCTCAGGTATTTTGTTCGATAAATTCGGACCGAGACCGCTTGCGATTATCGGGCTTCTCGTGACAGTGGTAACAACGTATCAATACACGCAATTGACAATTGATACACCATATACACACATCATGCTGATCTATTCAATTCGTGCATTTGGTATGTCTCTCTTAATGATGCCAGTCATGACAGCCGGGATGAACCAGCTTCCTGCCCGTCTGAACAGCCACGGAACGGCGATGAGCAACACGCTTCGCCAAATCAGCGGATCAATCGGAACAAGTTTAATTACGACGATTTATACAAACCGGACGACATTCCATTATTCACAAATTGCAGATAAAACAAGCACGGCGGACCCGAACTTCCTCCATGCGTTCCAAAATGCAGTTTCGAATTTAATGGTGAATATGAATGTGTCTTATGATACGGCGAAAACATATGTGTACTCACATATTTATAAACACGCATCACTCGATTCCAATGTCATGGGGATAAATGATGCCTTTATGTGGGCAACCTTATTCTGTGTAGCAGGTTTGATTTTAAGTATCTTCCTGCGTGACGTCAGAAAAGATAAATTGCGTAAGAAGAAAAAAGAGGAGCTTTCATTACTTCCTGCTCCAAAAGAAGCTAAGGAATCTTAATCTGTAAAGGGAGGTTTCCTGAATGAAAATTTATGTAGTGTATGATAGTGAAGGCGAACATACTAAAGTGCTTGCAGAAGCGATTGCTGAAGGCGCGAGAGAAAACGACACGGCTGAAGTGTTCATCGACCATGTAGATCAGGCTGATATCCGCAAGCTTAAAGATATGGATGCGATTATTTGGGGATGCCCAGGGCATTTCGGAACAATCAGCTCCGGTCTTAAAACTTGGATCGACAGACTTGGCTACTTGTGGGCTGAAGGCGAGCTGATCAACAAAGTCGGTGCTGTCTTCTGCACAACGGCAACGACACACGGCGGCTTGGAAATGACAATGCACAATTTAATCACGCCGATGTTCCACCAAGGCATGATCGTTGTCGGACTGCCTGGCAACGTGCCTGAAAACGCACTTTATGGCTCTTATTACGGAGCAGGTGTCACTTGTCCGGTAGACAGTGATGAGTTAATGTCTGAGGAAGGTATTCAGCTTGGACGCGCGTTGGGAAGACGTGTCAGCCAAGTCACAGGAAACCTAACAGCAGGACAGTAAGGAGAGGTTGAAATGGCCATTATTATAGCAATAATTGCTGCTGTCATTGTCATTGCGGCCCTTATTACATTTAACGTCCGCAACGCCTCACCTGGACCTGAGAAGCAAGAAGCAACCGATAGAATCGCACCTCCAGAAGAGGAGAAAAACGAAGCGCATTACCCTGCTGAAGCAAGGGCTGCCGAGCATACGCCATCCGTTGTCAAAAACGATTCTCCAAAAGAGAAGCGTGACACAATGGGTGATGATATTTACAGGCAGGCGCTGCAAAAGTTTAAGCATTCTGATGAAGTTCATGCAGAAGAAGAGGTCACTGAGGAAAGTGACAAAATGCAGGACCGCAGCTATCGTGATGCGCTGCTCTCTATGAAAAATAAGAAAAAGTAATGAAAAAGGCAAATCCGTTTACTCATGCGGGTTTGCCTTTTTTGCTGTTTCCATCAATTATGTTTTTATCAAATAAATCCATGGAATATGTTGTATTCCACCTTGATCTAGTGTACTATGTTACTCATACACCGAGGATTTTTTCCGGGAGGTAAAGACATGAATTCTTTTTTAGGTTTATTAAAGAAAGATATCAAGCTTTCAAGAATGTGGCTGCTAGTATGGATATGCGGAATCATTTTCTTATTGGGAACAGGCCATATTATAGCTTCTCGCACGAAAGAACCTCTAGTCATTTTTGGTTTTTTTGTTGCAGTTGCTTTTTTTCTGCTTTTCTTATCTCCTGTTTTTGTTTTTTATCACCTTCGCAAGGAAGGGAAATCACAGCTTTGGCTGTACAATCCAAATGGCGGCTTATGGCTGTTTTCTTCTAAATTGGCAGCATCTTTGCTCTATCAATTTGTGATTCAGTTGGCATTAACAGCCTATGGCATATGGATGTATCATATGCTCTCTGTAAAAAATCTGCTGGAGCATCAAGTTGATATAACGAGTACAGTGGCTTTGCTGAATATGTATGGGCTTATTTCTTCGTTAGATATGTCAGTAACAGTCATTGTGTTTTGGACTGTTTTTCACTCTCTCAGAAATTGGCGCGGAATGCGGTGGGCTGCGATGGTTCTGTTGGTCGCAATGTGGTTATTCTTCGATGAATACATCATAAGCCCTTTGGTTGAATCTCAAAAGCATTTCTGGCCTGTAACAGTCTATTGCAATTTTGATTTCCACTTCCACAATGTTTGGAGATTGGAACTAAAACCTATCCATCTGTCTGTGCTAGGGTTTCCTATTGCTATAGTCATCACATTCTTGCTGCTCATCATGGCTTCAAAACTGCTTGATCGTAAAGTAGAGGTGTAAATATGGACAATCAATTCCAATCCTCGAAACCGATTTATCTGCAGATCGCTGATCAGATCTTTTATAGGCTGGTCAGGAAGGAGCTGCTCCCAGGAGACAAGCTTCCTTCAGTAAGAGAAATGGCGATTCAAACTAAAGTAAATCCCAATACAATTCAAAGAACTTACAGTGAGATGGAAAGGCTGGGTATTGTGGAGACAAGAAGAGGTCAAGGGACGTTTATTGCGGAAAAAGCAGAAATCGTAGACGAGCTGAAAGACAAGCTGACACGAGAGGTGCTGGAAGGCTTTGTCAAGCAAATGAAAGAGCTGGGGCTAACGAAAGAGGAAATGTTAGAAGGGATTAAAACATTCACAGAGGGAGGCTAAAATGAAAATCAAGCTAGAACATGTATCAAAAAAATACGGCCGCCATACGGCCGTCAATGATGTGTCAATCACCCTATCATCCGGACGGATTTATGGCCTGATCGGACCGAACGGCAGCGGCAAGTCAACGACCCTGAAAATGATGGCTGGCCTTCTGTTTCCGACTTCAGGATTTGTGAAAGTTGATGAAGAGCAGGTTACGAGAGAAATGGTGCGTCAAACGGCTTATCTTACTGAGCTTGATATGTTTTATCCGCATTTCACTGTTAAAGATATGGTGAATTTTTATCAGTCGCAGTTTCCGGATTTTCAAACAGAACAGGCTTATAAGCTATTGAATGAGATGCAGCTGAATCCGGAAAAAAAGATCAAAAAGCTATCAAAAGGAAATCGGGGCCGGCTGAAAATCGTTCTTGCTTTAGCGAGACGGGCAGACGTCATCTTGCTTGATGAACCTTTTTCCGGGCTTGATCCGATGGTCAGGGATTCCATCGTAAACAGCCTTGTGTCGTACATTGATTTTGAGCAGCAGATTGTCGTGATCGCGACACATGAAATTGATGAAATTGAGACTTTGTTAGACGAAGTAATCATCCTCGCCAATGGAGAAAAAGTTGCGCAGCGTGAAGTAGAAGATATTCGTGAACAGGAAGGCATGTCTGTTTTGCAATGGTTTAAATCAAAAATGGAAGTTTGCTAGAAAGAGGAGGAATATGATGAAAACAGTGTTGGAATTGAAAAACGTGACTAAAAACATCAGAGGCCGAACGATCATTGATGATCTCAGTTTTACGATTCGTGAAGGCGAGGTATTCGGTTTTTTGGGACCAAATGGAGCTGGGAAAACGACAACCATCCGGATGATAGTGGGGTTAATGAAGCTGTCGAAAGGTGATGTCCTCATTTGCGGCCAATCAATTACGAAAGAATATGCCAAGGCGATTAAGCATATCGGAGCGATCGTTGAGAATCCCGAGCTGTATAAATTTTTGAGCGGATATAAAAATCTCCAGCAATACGCAAGGATGGTCAAGGGTGTCACGAAGGAAAAAATTGATGAAGTTGTTGAACTGGTCGGTTTAACAGACAGAATCCACGACAAGGTGAAAACATATTCTCTGGGGATGAGACAGCGTCTTGGCTTGGCACAATGCCTTTTGCATGATCCGAAAGTGCTAATTCTGGATGAACCGACAAACGGCCTTGATCCGGCGGGGATCAGAGAAATCAGAGATCATTTAAAGAAGCTGACCCGAGAAAGAGGAATGGCTGTCATCGTTTCAAGCCACCTGCTGTCAGAAATGGAACTGATGTGTGATCGAATTGCGATTCTGCAAAAAGGAAAGCTGATCGATATTCAAAATGTAAAAGATGAAAACATTGATGAGAACGATACATATTTCTTCCAGGTTGAGCAGCCGAATGAAGCCGCTGCTGTTTTAAATCAGTACGATTTGCTGAGTAAGACAAATGGTGTAGAAATCAAACTGGCTAAAGAGGAAGTCCCTGCGGTTATTGAATTGCTGGTGATGCAGCAAATCCGTATTTATGAGGTCAAGGTCATAACAAAATCTTTAGAGGACCGTTTCTTAGAAATGACAGGTGAAACAAAAGAGGAGGTTCAGCATGCTTAATTTGATTTATAATGAGTGGCTCAAAATTTTCAGCCGTGCCGGAACATGGGTGATGATCGGAATTCTGGGGCTGACAATGGTTGGATTTGCATTTTTGGCGAATCATTTTTCTGCTGGTGAATCAAATTCCCATTGGAAACAAGAACTTCAAGCACAAAACGCCGAATTAAAGAAAGAAATCAAAGAAGATCCTTCACTGAAAGATGGGTATAAAGAAACAATCACACTCAACGACTATCGCATCGAGCATAATATCCCTAGTGACACGGGCTATACGGTATGGTCTTATGTAACGGATTCGGCAAACTTTACCATCCTTACCGGTCTGTTTACTATTATCATCGCGGCCGGAATTGTCGCGAACGAATTTAATTGGGGAACGATTAAGCTATTAATGATTCGGCCGCTCAGCCGTTTTCAAATTTTGATGTCCAAATATATTACAGTTCTCCTGTTTGGGCTCCTATTGCTGTTGATTTTATTTATCGGTTCTACTTTATTAGGGTTAATCTTCTTCGGGACGGGTGGTGAAACCGCCGCGAACATTCATTTAATCTATAAGGATGGCCATGTCATTGAGCAAAACATGATGGGGCATTTGGCCACAACGTATCTTTCTGAATCCGTCTCGGCTTTAATGGTGGCGACGATGGCGTTTATGCTGTCTGCGGTATTCAGAAACAGCTCTCTTGCGGTTGGTTTTTCCATCTTCTTGTTGGTTGCCGGTACGACTGCAACTGCATTTATTGCAGCGAAATTTGACTGGGCAAAATATATATTGTTTGCTAATGTCGACTTGACTCAGTATGTGGATGGCACACCGTTAATAAAAGGGATGACTATGACGTTTTCTCTCGTCATGCTAGCGATCTACTTTATCATCTTCCTGTTGCTTGCTTTCGGAATCTTCATGAAGCGGGATATTGCAAACTAATAAAGAAAGCTGTTTTGCTTATGCAAAACAGCTTTTTTGTCAAAATAAAAACTGCAGGTTTGCACCTGCAGTTTTTCATATCAATTTATGCTTACGCTTCTTTAGTAACGTTAGCAGCTTGTGGTCCGCGGTTTCCTTCAACGATTTCAAAAGAAACAGCTTGGCCTTCTTCTAAAGTTTTGAAGCCTTCGCCTTGAATAGCAGAGAAATGAACGAATACATCGTCTTGACCTTCTACTTCGATGAATCCGAAACCTTTTTCAGAGTTGAACCATTTTACTTTACCTTCTAACATGAAATTTCCTCCTAAAGCGATCATAACGCTTAAATTCACTATTCTTGCTCTTAACAAACTTTCAAGACGAAAACTCTTACAAAACTTTCTTCTTAAAGATAGTTCGAACAAAAATAATTACCTTTACTCTACCAGTAATCTTCGGAAAAAACAACTGCTTATTGAAATTTTTTTCGGAAAATACCATATTTATTTTTCAATTTGATATTTATTTGCGGAAATTCATCTGCTTTCTCGATATGTGATCATACGTTTGCCTTAGTATTCTTTCATTTTGGGAAGATAAGTAATAGGAATTGACAACCTTATTGGATATGAGTAAGGTAAAAGTTAATCAATATTACAAATGACAACGTTTATCAACTAAGAGAGCGTATGATTTTTATGTCTGATATTGCTTGCATGCTCTAATACATAGATAGGAGTATGGTCACAATGAAAAAGTGGCTTATATGCAGTTTCGTCCTTGTTCTTCTCGATTCATTTACTGCATGTTCACCGTCTGCAGAACATGAATCGATAAAAATCGGGATTGCTGAGTCTGACGGGGCAATATGGAACTATATTGCTCAAAAGGCTGAAGAGGCAGGGCTGGATATTCAGCTGATCCCTTTTTCTGATTATGCGGAGTCTGATATCGCACTTGCTAACAAAGAAATTGATGCCAACGCCTTTCAAACCATTTCATATTTTCAGTCGTTCACCCAAAAATACAAACTTAATTTGACGCCGCTCGGGACGACATACATAACGCCCATGGGCATTTATTCAAAACGATATGACCGAATCCAAGATATACCGCGAGGAGCTGTCGTTTCTGTTCCGGATAAAGCGTTCGATTTTGGCGGGGCGCTTACAGTGCTCCAGGAAGCGGGTTTGCTAACGCTGAAAAACGGATTTAACGGAACAGGTTCAGTTGATATGATTAAAGATAATCCGAGACACCTGAAATTAAAAGCTGTCCGGCAACAGGGTGCAGTGAGCGGTGCCGACGTGTTTGTCATGAAACCATCAGAAGCAAATAAAGCGGGCCTGAACCCGAAAAAGCATACCCTAAAGAGCGGCGGACTCATGTCTGAGGAAGAGATGAATTTGATTGTTGTCAGAGCGGAGGATCAAGATCGGGAAGCGCTGCAAACTATTCTTGAGCTTTATCAAGCAGATGATACAGCGGCATTTATAGAAAAAGAATATCAGGGAGATCTTGTCCCGGCTTTTCTGCCTTTGAAACGTCTTTCAGATTGGAAGAATGAATTCGAACATTGAATTCATTCTTTTTTTTCTGAAAAACACACTCTGTTCCGTCCCGTTTCTTTCGCTTTGTAAAGCATTTGATCGGCAAGAATGGGCAAGGATCCTGGCTGTTCCGTATTATTGGGGTAATGAGCGGCCCCTAGTGATATCGTAACTGAAAGCTCGTCGCCGTTTGTTAATACAATCGGTGCATCACTTACAGTGCTCCTGATCCGTTCAGCGATCCGGGCTGCTTTATCAAGAGAACAGTTCGGCAGGAGCACGGCAAATTCTTCACCGCCGATCCGAGCGGCAGGATCAGTATTTCGGATGCTCTGCTTCAGACGTAACCCCAGCTCTTTGAGCACCTGATCTCCTTCATGATGGCCATATTGGTCATTGATGGTCTTAAAATGATCGATATCCATATAAATCAGTGCAAATTGAAAATGCGGGGTATCGGCCGCCTGCTGATACAGAGCTTTTGTGGTTTCTTCAAACTTTCTTCGGTTATACACGCCTGTTAAAAAGTCAAAGTGCGCCTGAAACTTATATTGTTTAAAAAGAAGATGTGCATTTGTTTCATGATCAATAATATATAAACTGAGCATGCCGCCCGCTATTGATATGATCCAAAAATACAAATGAAGTTCGTATGAATGTAAATCTATAAGAAAATAAAAGGAAAAGGAGATCAAGCTATTTGTGATTATTAAAAGATAGAAAGCATGTTTTAGTTGAACTTTTTTTCTTCTAGAAACAATGAGTGACGGGATGGCAGCGATACAAATGATAATAACCGAGTATAGTGCAGATGTGTTCATTGTAATCAGCAAGCGGCCTGCAGTGATCATGGCCAGGGCCGTTGCCGTTGAAACCCAGCCTCCATAAAGAGCGGCAATCATAATAGGGATATTTCGAAGATCAATAATTGAATGCTGATAGGTAAATCCAAAAACCATCAGAATAACCCCGAGTAAACCGCAGGCCAGTCCCTTAACAGCTTGAAAGGATATGCTGTCTTTTTTATGTACTAGCCTTTCTTTAAACAGGTGGGTGAAGAGATAATTAAATGTGATTAAAATGGTCAAATTTACAAACAGTTCTTTCAGCAATATTATCACCCTTATATAAGGTACTAAAGATGGAAGGGAAAGAAAAGAACAAAAAAGGCATTATATAAGGTTTTTTTACTTGAATTGATAAGTTAAAATAATTCGCACTTGACCCATCGGAATTAGTGTAATATAGTAAATGAGAAAATTTGAAGGGAGAGTTTACCTGCTTTGGAGACTTTACTGGTTGTATTACATGTATTTATTTTATTTTTACTTATCTTAGGGCTCTTTGTTATGCAGAAAAAACATGTTTCCTTCTCTAAACGTGTATTTACTGCGCTGGGGCTGGGAATTGTATTCGGATTTGCGCTTCAGCTGATTTACGGCCCGACTTCAAATATAGTCATTCAAACAGCCGACTGGTTTAATATTGCCGGGGGCGGATATGTCAAATTGCTTCAGATGGTTGTCATGCCGCTCGTCTTTATTTCGATTCTCGGCGCATTTACAAAGCTGAAGCTGACAAAAAATCTTGGGAAAATCAGCGGTTTGATTATCGGGATTTTAGTAGCAACAACAGCAGTTGCTGCAGCTGTCGGTATCGCGTCCGCGCTTTCATTTGATCTGCAGGCGATTCAGGTTGACCAAGGAAGTACAGAGCTTTCACGGGGACAGGAGCTTCAGCAGAAATCAGAGGATATGACAGCGAAAACGCTGCCGCAGCAGATTGTTGAACTGCTGCCTGGAAACCCGTTTTTAGATTTTACGGGAGCTAGACCGACTTCAACGATCGCTGTCGTTATTTTTGCCGCTTTCCTTGGAGTGGCATTCCTCGGCGTAAAACACAAACAGCCGGAACAGGCAGAAACATTTAAAAAACTGGTTGATGCCGTTTATGCCATTGTCATGCGTGTTGTCACACTCATTTTGAGACTGACGCCTTATGGGGTGCTGGCCATCATGACAAAAACAATTGCAACGAGTGATCTTGACAGCATTCTAAAACTGGGCATGTTCGTGATTGCATCATATGCCGCGTTAATCACTATGTTTATCATTCATTTGCTGCTGCTGACGTTCAGCGGCTTGAATCCGGTGATTTATTTGAAAAAAGCGGTGCCTGTACTTGTATTTGCATTTACGTCAAGGTCTAGCGCAGGTGCTTTACCGCTGAATATTAAAACACAGAGAAGCATGGGTGTACCGGAGGGAATCGCAAACTTTGCCGGTTCGTTCGGTCTTTCGATCGGCCAAAATGGATGTGCCGGCATTTATCCTGCGATGCTGGCGATGATGATTGCTCCGACTGTCGGCCAAAATCCATTTGACCCGGTGTTTATTATCACTGTTATCGCAGTCGTTGCCATCAGCTCCTTCGGGGTTGCCGGAGTCGGCGGCGGAGCGACATTCGCGGCGCTTCTTGTTTTATCATCATTAAACATGCCTGTCGCGCTCGCCGGTTTGTTAATCTCAATTGAACCGTTAATCGACATGGGGCGTACTGCTTTGAATGTCAGCGGAAGCATGACATCCGGTCTTATTACAAGTAAGGTCACAAAGGAAATTGATCAAGGGGCATTTCATGATCAATCCAGAGTGATTGAAGCTGAAGAAGCGTAACATATGAAAACGTGTAATCCAACAGGATTACACGTTTTTTTAACGGCCGGGTTCTAAGTCCTCCAGCATTTCCATCATCGTGTTGTCGTCCATGACATTCATTGCGCTTTGTTCAAAATGAATGGGTTCAGCATAATGCGGCTGTCTTTTTTTCGCGGGTGTCTCAGTTTGCCTAGTTTGAGACTGTGTATGCTGATGCTGTGGTTGCTGCTGTCCTGCGTGCTGGTGCTGACGGCCATTTTGCCGCTGGCTTTGATGTTGCGAACGGTCTTGGTTATCACCGCTGCTTCTGCTAAATGCTTGTTTGACCATGTTTCCTACATTAGAAGCATCAAACGTGTTATTTTCTGAATTTCGTCTGTTCATTTGTCCTGTGATAAACCCGCTGATTCTTTGGCGGATCTGAGGTGATAATGCAGCAATAAGCATAGTTGATCCTATGATCAATGCTGCGGGGCTGATTCCTCTTCGCTGGTTGAACAACATGATCCCTCCTTTGCAGTGTATTCATATTTTCCCCCTCGTTAGACAAATTAACCGTTATATTTCCCGGGAAAGCATTTCCTCCAGATTTGCATGCATAATTAAACCCAGTTAGAAAAACCTATAAGTAAAGTGATAAAGGAGGAATTCACATGTTTGGAAAAAAACAAGTCCTTGCGTCTATGCTTCTTATCCCTTTGCTTATGACTGGCTGCGGTGTAGCCGACCAAGGTGAGGGCAGACGTGATAATAATGATGTAAGAAACGTAAATTATCGAAATCCGGCCAATGACGATATGCGGAATGTAAACAATCGGGATAACGTTGACAATAATGTTAATGATAATGTCAATAACAATCGTGTAAATGACGATAATAAAAACGACCGAAAACTTGAGGTTGCTGATGAAGCAGCTGATAAAGTAACAGACCTAAAAGAAGTAAAGCATGCCGATATCATTGTGGCTGGAAATCAAGCCTACGTTGCAGTCGTTTTAACCAATGGAAATAAAGGTGCAGTAGAAAACAATCTGAAGAAAAAAATAGCCAAAAAGGTAAGATCTACTGACAAAAACATTGATAATGTTTACGTTTCAGCTAACCCTGATTTTGTAGAGCGTATGCAAGGATATGGAAAACGTATTCAAAATGGTGACCCAATCGCCGGATTATTTGATGAATTTACACAAACTGTACAGCGCGTATTCCCTAACGCTGAATAAATAAAAAAAGCCGCACAATTTGTGCGGCTTTTTCTTTGCGTTAATGACACACTGCGAACTCAGGCTGCATAGAGTAAAAATAAAAAGGTACAAGACGGACCGGCTCAGGGAGGGAGACGTTTGCGGGATGGCATAGGAAAGCGTGCGGCATCCGCTCTATTCCTGTGCGGAGTCCTTGTGATGCTGGCTGTAAGCTCAGCCATCGTATCAAGCGCGATGTATATCCTGTCTTTTCCAGGTCAGGCATCTGGAATAACAAAAGAACAAGTGACGAAGCACATGAAGAAAGAGTCATTCAAACAGGCCGATATTTATTACACTTCTAAGGAAAAGTCCTTACTGCCATTGACGAAAGAAACGCTTGAATATGCGGTCAGTATTAATCAGATTATGATTGGATATTCGAATCAAAAGCCTATTGACATTATTTTTTTTCCTAATGAAAAACAGATGGAGGCTTACTCCGGTTTATTGGATGTAGTTGGTTTTTATTCTGAACGGGAGCAGCTGATCGGATTGTTGCCTGAAGAGAAAAAGAAACTGTTAGAAGGGGACGAGGTAGCGGTTTATTTGTACCAGAGATTGTTGATTCATGAATACTCGCACCATGCGTTTCACCAGAAATTGAAGGAGCTTGAGACGGATCCCGATGAGTTTCCGTTATGGTTTCATGAAGGGTTAAGCGAGTGGATTGCGAACTATGAATTGCTCATAGATCCGATCACGTTTTCTGTCGTGCCCTTTGACCGTTTGCAGACTGATCGAGACTGGCAGGAAGCCAGAGCCGAATATGATACTGATGTCTATTTGCAAAGCTTTTATATGATCGATGAGCTGACGGACAAATATGGGAAAGACATTATTTCAGAAATGATTAAGGAAACAGCAAAAAAAGGGGACTTTGAAAAAGGGTTTAAATCAGCAACAAAGGAAAGTCTTGATCAATTTGAAAAAGATTTTAAGAAAAAATTCGAAAAAAACAGTGCGGCATTGGATAGTATCTATCCAATGCCTTTGTTATTAGTGAAGTCCTTGCTGACCCATTCCGCCTTGTGTCGGAGGCATTTGTCCTTGGGCAGGGGCGAATGAATTTCTCAGCTGTTCCATATCCTGCGCATCAAGCTGAGGAACCTGGTAATAGCCGTGTTTGTTTTGGTATAGGAAAATTTCAAATGCCATTTCAACATACTCCTGAATTTGCGCAGACAGTACGCGTCTTACGGCCGGATTTGTCATTTCCAGAGACGCCATCGTCAGCATAGAAGCTTGTGCTTTAATCGCGCAAAGCATTTGTCGGCTGATGATGCTGTCATCAATATCATTCATGGATTGAACAGGTTTTTTAGGCTGTGACGGCTGCATGCCGTAAACAGTCTGGTTGTCCTCCTTCATCATATAAGTTGCTGTTTTTTGTGAAGGTTCGCTTCCTGTTTTGAAGCATTCTGCAGTTATATTGTATTGAGATGTAATGAATTGATGTTGACGATCAAGGATGTTTAGTAATTCTTGATCCTTACAGAATTGTCTCAGCATCATAAACTGATCTAGCACAGTAAGTGTTCCGGAAAGCACCTCATGCATATCAAACATTTCATGTCCGCCGTGGTTTTTATGCGGTTTGCCAGGAATACCTTTGTTCATTTGGGATTGTTGCTGCTGATTGAACTGATCCAAACCGAATTCCTCCTTTTTTTTCAGATCAGCTGTATTTTGTGTCAGTCTGCCGTGTATTATGCAGAAGCCTGAAAGGATTTATATGCTGTCTGTCGAAATGATAAGCAGACAAAATCGTTGTCATTATGTGTATAAGGGAGGAAATATGATGAGGCGTATTCTGCATATTGTGTTGATCACGGCATTGATGTTCTTAAATGTAATGTACACGTTCGAAGCTGTAAAGGCAGCTGAACCGCAACAGCCTATATCGATTGAGAAGGCAATACAGCAAAAAGAAGGACAGGCGCTTGTCGAAGGATATGCAGTCGGCCAGGCTGTTTCCCCACAGCATTATAAGCTGACAAGCCCTTTTTCAAATGATTATAATGTTGCGCTGGCAGACCGTAAAAACGAGACATCGCCCGAACACATCCTTCCTGTGCAAATCCCCTCCGCCTTCAGAAGCCAATTTGGGCTGCAAACCAATCCGCTTCTTCTTGGGAAAAAGATAACGGTTCAAGGAAAGCTTGAAAATTACTTTAACACGACAGGACTTAAAAACGTTCAGTCGATGAACGTAACCGATGACACGAAAACTCCGCCGGCTGAACAGCAAGTGACCATAAATGAAGCACGGGGAAGGCTGAATGAAGAAGTAACGATAAAAGGGATCATTACAGCTGATCAAAACGCAATCGGAGGCGGGAAGCTGTCGACCTTTTTGCAAGATGAAACCGGAGGCATTAACATTTATTCGCCATCCCCTGAACAATTTCCCGAATTAAAAGAGGGTATGGATGTCACGGTGACAGGGAAAATCATGTCTTACCAGGGGCTGAAAGAAATCGTTCCAAGCTCATCAGGCATCAAAATCAACCAGTCAAATCAATCCCTCCCCGCCCCCAAACACTTAACAATCAATGAACTTATTAACGGCAGCCTAGGTGATCAGTATGAAGGACGCCTTGTGAAACTAACCGCTTTTGTTTCCTCAATTCCAAGTTCTCCTGCCGGCGGCGGTTACAATGTAACAATGATTGATGACGACCATCATGCAATGACGCTCCGGGTTATGAATGAAACAGGGGTGATAGACGAGCTTGATGAGGGCAAATGGTATGAATTTACCGGTGTGTTAAGCAGATACCAAACCTTTCAGCTGCTTCCGCGAAAATCGGCTGACCTGAAGCTGCTTGAAGAGCAGCCTGCACCTCCGTCTGCGGAGGGAGAATATGAAGGGATTGTTGACCGGGTAGTTGACGGCGATACCATTCATCTCAAATCTCCGGTGCATGGAACGACAAAAATCCGGTTTGTAAATGTAGATACACCCGAAACATATCACACACCAAAAAATGACGCAGATGAAAATCAATTAAGATTTGGCAAAAAAGCATCTGACTATCTAAAAACGGTTCTGTCCCCGGGTGATAAAATTACTGTCAAGGTTGGGAGTGAAGCCAAGGACAGCTATGGCAGATTGCTCGGACAAGTCATAACCGAATCAGGTTCCAACGTAAACTTAGAGCTTGTAAAAAATGGCTATGCTCCGACGTATTTTATTTGGCCGGTTGACAATGAAGAGGATTATCAGCAGTTTCAGGCCGCAGTAGCCGCTGCAAAAAAAGACCAAAAAGGAATTTGGAATGAAAACGATCCGCTCATGGAAATGCCGTTTGAATTCAGAGCCAGAGAGCAAGGGAAAGGCCTAACAAGATATGTGGGGGACTCGTCGAATAAAACATATGTGCAGCCAGCTGACTGGAAGAAGGTAGCTGTGGAAAACAGAATTTTCTTCGCTTCAGCAAGTGAAGCGGAGAGCGCGGGATATAAAAAAAGGCAAACGGCACCTCAAGAACATGTGCCGCTTAGAATTCTCAGCATGAATGATTTGCATGGCAAAATCGATCAGCAATATGAGCTTGATCTTGATGGAAATGGAATTGCAGACGGCACGTTTGGACGCATGGATTATGCCGCCGCATATTTAAAAGAAAAAAAGGCTGAAAAGAAAAACTCGCTGATTGTGCACGCGGGAGATATGATCGGCGGAAGCTCTCCAGTTTCCTCTCTTCTTCAAGATGAACCGACTGTAGAACTGATGGAGGACATCGGATTTGATGTCGGAACCGTGGGAAACCATGAATTTGATGAAGGCACGGATGAACTTCTGAGGATCTTAAATGGCGGTGATCATCCGAAAGGCACAAGCGGATATGATGGACAGAACTTTCCCCTTGTATGTGCCAATTGTAAAATGAAATCAACTGGAGAGCCCTTTTTGCCGGCTTATGACATCATAAATGTGGAGGGCGTACCCGTTGCTTTTATCGGGGTTGTCACACAGTCGGCAGCTGGCATGGTTATGCCTGAAGGAATAAAAAATATCGAGTTTACAGATGAAGCAACAGCGGTGAATAAGGCGGCCAAAGAGCTGAAGAAAAAAGGCGTGAAGGCCATCGCGGTTCTCGCACATATGTCAGCTGAACAAAACGGCAACGCCATTACCGGTGAGTCTGCTGATCTTGCAAACAAAACAGATTCTGAAATTGACGTGATTTTTGCCGCGCATAATCATCAGGTTGTTAACGGTGAAGTGAATGGAAAACTGATTGTTCAAGCGTTTGAATATGGAAAAGCGATAGGTGTCGTTGATGTAGAGATCGATAAAACGACAAAAGACATTGCCAAAAAGTCCGCGGAAATCGTATATGTTGATCAAAGTAAAATTGAACCGGATGTCAGCGCGTCAGCCATTTTAAAGAAATACGAAACAATTGCGGAACCGATTATCAGCGAGGTAATCGGCGAAGCCGATGTTGATATGGAAGGGGGGTATTCAAATGACGGCGATACACCTCTTGGAAACCTGATTGCGGATGGTATGAGAGCTGCCATGAAAACGGATTTTGCCCTTATGAATGGCGGCGGCATACGTGAAGCGCTGAAGAAGGGCCCGATTACGTGGGGAGATCTTTACAATATTCAGCCATTTGGAAATGTGTTAACGAAGCTTGAGATTAAAGGAAAAGATTTAAGAGAGATTATCAATGCTCAAATCTCGCCGGTTTTTGGGCCTGACTACAGCATCAGCGGGTTTACGTATACGTGGGATAAAGAAACCGGAAAAGCAGTTGATATGAAAATGGCAGATGGCACCGAGATCCAGCCCGATGCCACATATACATTGACTGTCAACAACTTTATGGCGACGGCGACAGGAACCAAATATCAGCCAATCGGACTGCTGGGAAAAAATCCGGTGACTGGGCCTGAGGATTTGGAAGCGACAGTTGAGTACGTGAAGAGTTTTGATGAGCCAATTGCGTATACAAAAGAGGGAAGAATTAAGCTTGCTGAAGCCAGTGATATTGAAGACCCTGTAACAGAAGACCCGATTACGGAAGAGCCTGGAGATGATCCGGGGACGGAGGATCCGATTAAAGAGGATCCAAGGCCAGATGAAGATTTGCCTGATATAAAAGAAACTCCGGGAACAGCACCGGTTCATCAGCTTCCGCCTTCAGCCATTTCGAGATTCAATGAAATACCAATCAACAACACAAAAACCGCTGATACTGCTAATAGCATCAGCACATTGCCGTTACAAACCGAGACTGCGGAAAGCGGGTCTGATCATCAGCTTCCGGATACGTCAGCGGGCTACTATAACTTTATGGTAATCGGTGCGGCGGTGACATTGTCAGGAACTTATCTATATGTCAGAAGAAAAAGGAGCGCCTCCAGAACGTGAAAAAAGTTATTCCACTATTCATCATTGCTGCCGGCCTAGTGATCGCAGGCTATGGAGGCTTTAAATTGATTGATACGAATATGAAAACGGAACAGACACTAAAAGAAGCAAAACTGGCGGCTAAAAAGCCGCCGCAGGAACCTTTGGGGACGAAAAATAGCACAGATCAAGCAAAGAACAAAGCATCATTTAAGCCTGAGACCGGCCAAGCGAGCGGCATTTTGGAAATACCGAAAATCAATGCAGAGCTTCCGATCGTGGAGGGCACCGATGCTGATGATTTAGAAAAAGGTGTCGGGCATTACAAGGACAGCTATTATCCTGATGAAAACGGACAAATTGTGCTGTCGGGGCATCGGGATACCGTGTTTCGCCGGACGGGAGAGCTGGAAAAGGGGGATCGGCTCCGCATTCTCCTGTCATATGGAGAATTCACATATGAAATTGTAAAAACAAAAATTGTCGATAAGGATGACACATCTATTATCACGCTCCAGCATGAAAAGGAAGAGCTTATTCTGACGACCTGTTATCCGTTTTCATATGTCGGAAATGCCCCGAAGCGCTATATTATATATGGAAAACGAGTGACTTAAAAAGCCGAGGCGGTGCCTGCGGCTTTTCTTCATAAAAAATATGTGCGGCAAAGGTTTTTCATATCAGCAGGGAAAGGGGCTTCAGCAACTATGAGCTCGTCTGTTATCGGGTGAACCGCTTGTACTTTATTGGCGTGCAGTGCCTGCCTGTTTAGCAGCTTGCTCCCGCCTCCGTAAAGCGAGTCTCCTGTCAACGGATGGCCGAGGCTCGCCAGATGAACACGGATTTGGTGTGTTCTGCCTGTTTCCAGCTCTAATTCAACGAGCGACAGCCGTTCTTTCGCATTGCTGGCCATTACCTTGAAATGAGTGACGGCAGTTTGCCCGCCTGGTGAAACCCGGCGTCTTGTCGGGTGTGAGCGGTCTCTGCCGATTGGTGAATTAATTGTCCCTTTTTTCGTCCGTAGCTTACCTTCAGCGATGGCGGTATACGTACGCTTCAGCGTCTTTTTCTCTAACTGCTGGTCTAAGATGGCGTGTGCCAAACGATGCTTGGCAAAAACGATAGCGCCAGATGTATCCTGATCAAGACGATGGACGTGGCGCACCTTACATGTTTCGCCATTTATCTGATAATGATACGCGATCAAATTAGCCAGTGTGCCGGTTTGCCCATCCTCATTCGGATGCGTCGCTATGCCAGCGGGTTTATTGACGATGAGCATGTGATTGTCCTCATATAAAATATCAAGCTCGCCATACTCCGGAATGACCGAAGATGCTTCAATTTCCTGAAGATCAATGAACACACGGTCTCCCTTTTTTACAATCATATTGTTTAAGACGGATTCGTGATTGACCTTTATCTGTTGATGGGACATCCAGTCTTGTATCACTGGTTTAGAAGCTTTGAGCGCTGTTTTGAGTACGGAAAACAGCCATTGGCCGTCCTGTTTTTCATTGATGAGGATCTCAAGCCCTCTGCCTTTTTGGTTCATGTTAAATGGCTCCTTTTCGAAGCGGAAGGCTGCTGTTTCTCATAGGAAACACTTACCTTAGCTTTCGCGTTTTTTTCTGTGCTATTCTTGAGTAAGACTTAGGATATTCGATGGCAAGAAAGGTGATTGACGTGAGAATTGTGAACGCAGCAACTGCAGAACAGGAGAGCTTTATCAAGGAGCTGTCTATGGAGTTGATCCATGATGTATTTCCTCTTTATTTCTCCGAACTGGACATTCAGCGCTTTAAAAAGAAAGGTATTCTGTCTTTAAATAACCATTATTACCAAGGAACATTAAAAGAAGCATTTCAAATTATGGCTTGTCTGCAAATGATACATATTATCCTGACCAAGCCTTCGCCGCACTCTGATTTGAGTGATCAGGCGATTTTTGAAAAAAACAGCAAGATGCTGAATGATTTTGGGATTTATTTTCCGTTTGCTTTTTCTGACTTTCAAAAGAAGACTAACAAAGCCTTTTTCGGTCAAAGAAGGCTGATATAATCATGCGGCAAGGGCTTTTCTATTTTTAGAAAAGCTCTTTTTGTATCAGAGAAATCATATCATAAAACCTTTCCTCTAACTCCCTTTTTAAACGGCTCGTGTCTGAACATACTAATGATTGAAAGGGGTGCTGACAATGAGTTCAGTTAAAGATACAATGACAACGCAGGTGGCAACCGTTTCTCCGAATCAAACGATTCAGGAAGCGGCTTCTCTAATGAAACAGCATAACGTCGGGGCGATCCCCGTTGTAGAGCAAGGTGTTTTAAAAGGAATGCTGACTGACCGTGACATTGCATTAAGAACTACAGCTCAGGGCCGTGATGGCCAGACACCCGTTTCAGAAGTGATGTCAACAGAACTCGTATCAGGAAACCCTAATATGAGTCTGGAAGACGCGTCGCAGCTGATGGCCCAGCACCAAATCCGCCGCCTTCCTATTGTAGATCAAAACAATCTAGTCGGGATCGTTGCGCTTGGAGACCTGGCAGTCAATCAGATGTCGAACGAGTCTGCGGGATCAGCGCTGACAAACATTTCTCACCAAAACATTCATTAATAAGAAAGAGCTTGCAGTGTGCAGGCTCTTTCTTCACATAAAACCTTACTTTTTGAAAGCAGACTTGTTTCGGGGTATAGTTGAGTGTATACATATGTCTCAATTCGTACTAAAGGAGTTGTACCCAGTGATTAAAGCGTTAATTTTTGATTTTGACGGGCTTATTCTAGATACAGAAACACACGAATATGAGGTTCTTCAGGAAATATTTGAAGAGCACGGCTCAGTGCTGCCGCTATCTGTCTGGGGAAAGGTCATCGGAACTGCTGCGGGTTTCCGGCCTTTTGACTATTTAGAAGAGCAGATCGGGAAAAAGCTGAACCATGAAGAGCTCACAAAATTGAGAAGAGAGCGGTTCGCCAAACGCATGGAAACAGAAAAAGCGAGACCTGGTGTCGAAGCGTATTTGAATGCGGCAAAGGATTTAGGCTTAAAAATAGGCCTTGCCTCCAGCTCTGATTATAAATGGGTTTCCGGCTATTTGAAGCAAATCGGCCTGTTTGATGATTTTGAAGTTATTCAAACGGCTGATGATGTGGAAGAGGTGAAGCCGAATCCTGAGCTCTATTTATTGGCGGCAAAGAACCTCGGGGTATCGCCAGCAGAATGTCTCGCGTTTGAGGATTCTGTCAATGGTTCGATTGCTGCGAAACGCGCAGGAATGAAGTGTGTCATTGTCCCGAATAAAGTAACGGGCACCTTGATGTTTGAAGACTATGATCACAGGCTTGAATCAATGGCGGAGATGGAGCTCGCCCTATTGCTTGATCATCTGAACTCACAAAACTAGAAAGGAGCGAGTAGGTTGTCTGAGAAATTAGATTTGACCCGGTTTGAAAAGAAAATGGTTATCCGCAATATCGAAGAGAAAGACATCGACAAGATTATCGATCTTCAAAAGGACTGCTTTCCGGGGATGGAGCCTTGGAAGCGGGAGCATTTAATCAGCCATTTGGAGCATTTTCCAGATGGGCAGTTTTGTGCAGAATTCGAGGGTGAAATTATCGGTTCGTGCTCAAGTCTCCTGATTAACTTTGATGAATATGATGACCGCCATACGTGGCAGGACATTACAGATGACGGTTATATCACCAACCATAATCCTGACGGCTTGAATATGTACGGAATTGAAGTGATGGTGCACCCGAAATACAGACGAATGAAGATCGGCCACCGTTTGTACGAGGCGAGAAAGGACTTAGCCAGACGCTTAAACCTGAAAAGCATCATCATAGGCGGACGGATTCCAAACTATCACAAATATGCAGAGGAAATGACAGCGAGAGAGTATGTTGAACAGGTGACACGCCACCAAATTTACGATCCGGTTCTTTCTTTTCAGCTGATGAACGGCTTTACCCTTATGCGAATTAACCCGAACTATCTCCCGGATGATACAGCTTCGATCAAGTATGCGACGCTGATGGAATGGAATAATGTGGATTATCTACCGCAGCAGACAAAACGCTATTATAAATCGGCGTTCCCTGTTAGAATTTGTGTGATCCAATACGAAATGAAGAAAATTTATTCCTTTGAGGAATTTGCGAATCAAGTAGAATACTATGTCGATGTTGCTTCCGACGCAAGATCTGATTTTGCGGTGTTCCCGGAAATTTTCACAACCCAGCTGATGTCCTTCCTTGAGGAACGGTCACCGAGCTTGGCGGTGCAGAGAATTACCGAGTATACAGAAGATTACATCAGCCTGTTTACTGACTTGGCTGTGAAGTATAACGTCAACATTATCGGCGGATCTCATTTCGTCGAAGAGGAAGGCAAGATCTATAATATCGCTTACCTGTTCAGACGGGACGGAACGATCGAGAAGCAATACAAACTCCATATTACGCCGAATGAACGCAAATGGTGGGGGATCAGCGCAGGAGACCAGGTTCGCGTGTTTGATACGGACTGCGGGAAAATCGCGATCCAGATCTGTTATGACATTGAATTTCCTGAGCTTGCCCGGATTGCGGCTGATAAAGGAGCCAAAATCATCTTTACGCCATTTTGTACAGAAGATCGTCAAGGCTATCTGCGTGTCAGATACTGTTCGCAGGCTAGAGCGGTTGAAAATCAAATTTATACGGTTATCTCTGGAACGGTCGGAAACCTTCCGCAAACGGAAAACATGGATATCCAATACGCCCAGTCAGGCATCTTTGCCCCGTCTGATTTTGAATTCGCTCGTGACGGCATTGTCGGCGAAACAAACCCGAATATTGAAATGGTCGTCATCGGCGATGTTGACCTGGAAATTCTCAGAAGACAGCGCCAAAACGGTACAGTGCGCCAGCTAAAAGACAGACGGCGTGATATTTATCATATTCAATATAAAAAATAATTCCCAAAAAACCTGCCTGAATTGGCGGGTTTTTTAAAACAAAAGCGGAATTGTTTAGGTGCTATCTTTAAAATAAAAGTAGGTATAGTGGAGGTGCCTTATAGAGTTTCTGTATTTTCGCCATTTCCTATATCATACAGAAAACGGCTAGGCTTCACATTGCTATTGCAATGGCTGTCCAAGTTGTTTTGAGTGCGACCTTTATCAGTACGATGCTGAGCATTGTCACTTTGCCTGTTTTGCTTTGGAAGCTGCATCCTCTTTCTTCTTGAGAAAGGGGATGTTTTATTATTTACGCGGTTTATTGACTCTGACCCGGTCTGGCTTTATATTGAAGGCAGGGAAATCATCACCAAGACATCACATAAAGAGAAGGTCTGTTTCAATTGAATTGGCATTATAGAGAACGCTAATGAAATGGAGATGATGGGGATGGAAAACATTCAGCAAAATAAGGGATTAAAGCAAAAAGATGAGCAATTTGTGTGGCATGCCATGAAGGGAGCGCATCAAGCGGACAGCCTGATAGCCCAGAAGGCCGAGGGGGCCTGGGTAACCGACACAGACGGACGCCGCTATTTGGATGCGATGTCCGGTTTGTGGTGCGTCAACATTGGTTACGGCAGAAAGGAGCTTGCGGAGGCTGCCTATGAGCAACTAAAGGAGCTGCCTTACTACCCGTTAACGCAAAGTCACGCACCCGCAATTCAACTGGCGGAAAAGCTGAATGAATGGCTTGGCGGCGATTATGTTATTTTTTTTTCCAACAGCGGATCGGAAGCAAACGAAACTGCTTTTAAAATTGCCCGCCAGTACCATCTGCAAAACGGCGACCACAGCCGTTATAAATTCATCTCAAGATATCGGGCATACCACGGCAATACATTGGGAGCGCTCTCAGCTACCGGACAGGCGCAGCGGAAATATAAATACGAGCCTTTGAGCCAAGGATTTCTGCATGCAGCTCCGCCAGATATATACCGGAATCCTGATGATGCAGACACGCTTGAAAGCGCAAATGAAATCGACCGCATCATGACATGGGAATTAAGCGAAACGATTGCCGGGGTCATTATGGAGCCCATCATTACAGGCGGGGGCATCCTAATGCCGCCGGACGGATATATGAAAAAGGTGGAGGACATTTGCCGGCGCCACGGAGCCCTTTTGATTTGCGATGAAGTGATCTGCGGGTTTGGACGAACAGGTGAGCCGTTCGGGTTTATGCACTACGGTGTGAAGCCTGATATCATTACGATGGCAAAGGGAATCACAAGCGCGTATCTGCCATTGTCAGCGACTGCTGTGAAACGGGACATTTTCGAAGCGTATCAGGGGGAAGCTACTTATGACCGTTTCCGCCACGTGAACACGTTCGGCGGAAGCCCGGCTGCCTGTGCCTTGGCGTTAAAAAACCTGCAAATTATGGAGGACGAACAGCTGATTCAGCGATCCCGCGATCTTGGAGCAAAGCTTTTAGGTGAGCTTCAAGCTCTGAGAGAACACCCGGCAGTCGGGGATGTTAGAGGAAAAGGGCTGCTGATCGGAATCGAACTCGTCAAAGATAAATTGACTAAAGAGCCGGCTGATGCCGCCAAAGTAAACCAAGTGGTTGCGGCGTGCAAAGAAAAAGGGCTGATCATCGGCAAAAACGGCGATACAGTTGCCGGCTACAACAACGTCATCCAGCTTGCGCCGCCATTTTGCCTGACAGAAGAGGACCTTTCCTTTATCGTGAAAACGGTGAAAGAAAGCTTTCAAACGATATAATATAAAAGTGATTTATTAAAGGAGCACATGATGAGTTTTCACAACCAGCCGATTTTACCGGCTATTCGCAATATGAAGCAATTTGATGAGTTTTTGAACAGTTCGTTCTCTTACGGTGTTATTCTTGATATTCATCTCGGCCAGCTGAAGGGCGTGATCAAAGAAGCGCAAAAGCACGGAAAGAACATGATGGTGCACGTCGATCTCATTCAAGGGATTAAGCATGACGAATACGGTGCGGAATTTATATGTCAGGATATCAAGCCCGCTGGGATTATTTCCACAAGATCGAACGTGATTGCCAAAGCGAAGCAGAAGAAAATTTATGCCATTCAGCGCCTGTTTTTGCTTGATACAAGCGCGATGGAGAAAAGCATGGAGTTTATCGGCAAGCATAAGCCTGACTTCATCGAAGTGCTTCCCGGCATCGTTCCGTCACTCATTCAGGAAATAAAAGAGAAAACAGGGATTCCCATCTTTGCCGGGGGGTTCATCCGTACGGAAGAGGATGTAGAGCAGGCATTGAAAGCGGGGGCTGTAGCTGTCACAACATCTAATACCAAATTGTGGAAAAAATATGAAAACTTTTTGACGGAAAGTGATTGACACCGCTTTCATGCACTGATACAATTGCACTAGGTTAATACATTGTGATGGAGAACTCGGAGACCACAGCAGCTCTTTACGGCAAATGTTTATGCACCCGTAAAGCGGTTTGTTGTGGTTTTTTTATTCTCTTCTTCTCTATCATGCTTTTTAATCGTGACTTTAGGAGGAATGTGCTATGACAGCATTTTGGGGAGAAGTCATCGGTACGATGCTGCTTATCATTTTTGGTGCAGGTGTTTGTGCAGGTGTCAATTTAAAGAAATCGCTTTCATTCCAGTCTGGCTGGATTGTTGTTGTATTTGGATGGGGATTGGGTGTTGCGATGGCGGCATACGCGGTTGGCGGCATCAGCGGTGCCCATTTGAATCCGGCGCTAACGATAGCGCTTGCATTTGTAGGAGATTTTCCTTGGAAAGAGGTTCCGGTTTATATTGCGGCGCAAATGATCGGAGCGATCATCGGTGCGGTGATTATTTATCTGCATTACCTCCCGCACTGGAAGTCAACGGATGATCCCGCTGCCAAGCTGGGTGTTTTCTCAACAGGGCCCAGCATTCCGCATACATTTGCAAACGTTTTAAGCGAAGTGATTGGGACATTTGTCCTTGTGCTTGGAATCTTGGCTATTGGGGCAAATCAATTTACAGAAGGACTTAATCCTTTAATCGTCGGTTTCCTCATTGTAGCAATCGGTATTTCTCTGGGAGGCACCACCGGCTATGCTATCAATCCTGCACGTGACTTAGGTCCGCGGATAGCCCACGCTTTTCTTCCGATTCCGGGGAAGGGCTCATCAAACTGGAAATACGCATGGGTTCCGGTAGTCGGCCCGATTTTAGGCGGATCATTCGGCGGTGTATTTTACAACGCTGCATTTAAAGGGCACATCACAAGCAGCTTCTGGATTGTAAGCGTTATATTGGTTGTGGTATTGTTAGGACTCTATGTTTATACGAAATCACATTCTGCTAAAACATTATCAAATTCTAAATATATTTAATCAAAGGGGAGACATCTTATGGAAACGTACATTTTATCCTTAGATCAGGGGACGACAAGTTCAAGAGCGATTCTGTTTAATAAAGAAGGCAAAATTGTCCACTCTGCTCAAAAGGAATTTACACAATACTTCCCGCATCCTGGCTGGGTTGAGCATAATGCCAATGAAATTTGGGGCTCTGTCCTCGCGGTTATCGCCTCAGTCATCTCTGAATCAGGAATCAGCGCTTCTCAAATTGCCGGCATCGGCATCACGAACCAGCGCGAGACGACGGTTGTGTGGGATAAAGATACAGGAAGTCCTGTCTATAATGCAATCGTTTGGCAGTCCAGACAGACGTCCGGCATTTGTGAGGAACTTCGTGAAAAAGGATATAATGATAAATTCAGAGAAAAAACTGGGCTTTTAATCGATCCATACTTCTCCGGCACGAAGGTGAAGTGGATTTTAGACAATGTGGAAGGCGCGAGAGAAAAAGCGGAAAAAGGCGAGCTGCTGTTTGGAACGATTGATACGTGGCTCATTTGGAAAATGTCAGGCGGAAAAGCGCATGTGACCGATTACTCCAATGCCTCAAGAACACTGATGTTTAATATTTACGATTTAAAATGGGACGATGAACTGCTCGACATTCTAGGCGTACCGAAATCCATGCTCCCTGAAGTGAAGCCGTCCTCTCATGTGTATGCGGAGACTGTTGATTATCACTTCTTCGGAAAAAATATCCCGATTGCTGGAGCGGCAGGCGACCAGCAGTCCGCATTGTTCGGCCAGGCATGCTTTGAAGAAGGCATGGGGAAAAACACATACGGCACAGGATGTTTCATGCTGATGAATACCGGGGAAAAAGCAATTAAGTCCGAACATGGGCTTTTGACAACAATCGCTTGGGGCATTGACGGAAAAGTGAACTATGCGTTAGAAGGAAGCATTTTTGTCGCAGGCTCTGCCATCCAGTGGCTTAGAGACGGATTGAGAATGTTCCAGGACTCTTCGCTTAGCGAAGCTTATGCAGAGAAAGTGGATTCAACTGACGGCGTATATGTCGTTCCGGCCTTTGTCGGACTGGGAACGCCTTACTGGGACAGCGATGTGCGCGGTTCGGTTTTCGGCCTGACAAGAGGGACAACAAAAGAGCACTTTATCCGTGCGACACTGGAGTCATTGGCTTATCAGACCAAAGATGTGCTTGACGCAATGGAAGCAGATTCAAACATTTCATTAAAGACGCTTCGTGTAGACGGAGGAGCTGTGAAAAACAATTTCCTAATGCAGTTCCAAGGAGACCTGTTGAATGTTCCTGTGGAGCGCCCGGAAATTAATGAAACGACTGCACTTGGCGCGGCTTATTTGGCGGGTATCGCTGTGGGATTCTGGAAGGACCGTTCTGAAATCGCGAACCAGTGGAATCTGGATAAACGGTTTGAGCCTGAATTAGAAGAAGAAAAACGAAATGAGCTGTATAAAGGCTGGCAAAAAGCCGTGAAAGCAGCTATGGCTTTTAAATAAAGTAATACTATGGTATAATGGTTACAAGTTAATAAGAACGGTCCTGAGATGAGGAGAGACCACAGCACCAAAGTGTAAGCATGCACTTTGGCTGTTGTGGTCTCTTTTTCTATTTACCGTGACAACAAGGAGGAGACGTAATGATGAAACATCAATTTTCAAGTCTTGAAAGAGATCGCATGCTGACAGACATGACGAAAAAAACATATGACCTATTTATTATCGGAGGAGGAATTACAGGAGCCGGAACAGCTCTTGACGCGGCATCAAGGGGAATGAAGGTCGCACTAAGCGAAATGCAGGACTTTGCGGCGGGAACATCAAGCCGATCAACGAAGCTGGTACATGGCGGCTTGCGCTATTTAAAACAATTTGAAGTGAAAATGGTCGCTGAGGTAGGAAAAGAGCGGGCGATTGTGTATGAAAACGGCCCGCATGTCACTACACCGGAATGGATGCTGCTTCCGTTTCATAAAGGCGGCACATTCGGTTCATTTACAACATCAATCGGGTTAAGGGTTTATGACTTCCTTGCAGGTGTGAAAAAGTCAGAACGAAGAAGCATGCTTTCAGCAAAAGAAACGCTGCAAAAAGAACCTTTGGTAAAAAAAGACGGCTTAAAAGGCGGCGGGTACTATGTGGAATACCGCACTGACGATGCGAGACTGACCATCGAAGTCATGAAGGAAGCGGTGAAATTCGGGGCAGAGCCTGTGAATTACTCCAAAGTGAAGGAGCTTCTTTACGAAAAAGGCAAAGCCGTCGGCGTATTAATTGAAGATGTGCTGACAAAGAAAGAATATAAAGTGTATGCGAAAAAAATTGTCAATGCTACAGGCCCTTGGGTCGATCAGCTCAGAGAAAAAGACCATTCGAAAAACGGAAAGCATTTGCAGCATACAAAAGGCATTCACCTTGTATTTGACCAGTCTGTCTTTCCGCTGAAACAGGCTGTATATTTCGATACACCTGATGGCCGGATGGTATTTGCGATTCCTCGTGAAGGCAAAACATACGTGGGAACAACAGACACTGTTTACAAAGAGGCGCTGGAGCATCCGCGGATGACAACGGAGGATCGTGATTATGTCATCAAATCAATCAATTACATGTTCCCGGAACTGAATATCACTGCGAATGACATCGAATCCAGCTGGGCGGGGCTGCGTCCGCTGATTCATGAAGAAGGCAAAGATCCTTCTGAAATTTCACGGAAAGACGAGATTTGGACATCTGACTCAGGCCTGATCACCATTGCCGGCGGAAAACTGACTGGATACAGAAAAATGGCGGAGCACATCGTTGATCTTGTCCGTGATCGCTTAAAAGAAGAGGGCGAAAAGAATTTTGGACCATGTAAAACGAAAAACATGCCAATCTCTGGCGGGCACGTCGGCGGTTCGAAAAATCTTATGTCCTTCGTTACCGCGAAAACAAAAGAAGGAATTGCAGCCGGTTTATCAGAAAAAGACGCAAAACAGCTGGCGATCAGATACGGCTCTAACGTAGATCGCGTCTTTGACCGGGTAGAAGCGCTGAAAGATGAGGCCGCGAAACGCAACATTCCGGTTCATATTCTTGCTGAGGCAGAATACAGTATAGAAGAAGAGATGACTGCAACTCCTGCTGACTTCTTTGTCCGCAGAACGGGACGTTTATTTTTTGATATCAATTGGGTAAGAACATATAAAGATGCCGTTATTGATTTTATGAGCGAGCGATTCCAATGGGATGAGCAGGCGAAAAACAAACATACAGAAAACCTCAACAAGCTTTTACACGATGCGGTCGTACCGCTTGAGCAATAAATCATAACGGGCTGTCTGCAGCCCGTTATTTCTTTTTACGTGGAAAGGGCCAGATCTCAGGTTATCAAGTGACAGAGGCACCCGCTTCATATAAAATAATGGCATAAGCTGATACATAGGAGGACGAATATGACTTGGAGAAAGAGCTATGAACGCTGGAAACAGACAGAACATTTAGATCCGGAATTAAAAGAGCGCCTTATTGAATTAGAGGGAGATGAACAGGCCCTTGAGGACTGTTTCTATAAAGACCTTGAATTCGGTACCGGCGGAATGCGCGGGGAAATCGGCGCCGGGACAAATCGGATGAATATTTACACTGTGCGCAAAGCATCGGCCGGGTTTGCGGCATACATCTCGAAGCAAGGTGAGGAAGCGAAAAAACGGGGCGTTGTCATTGCTTATGATTCCCGCCATAAATCTCCGGAGTTCGCGATGGAAGCGGCAAAAACACTTGCGACACAAGGCATCCAAACATACGTGTTTGATGAGCTTCGCCCGACGCCAGAGCTGTCATTCGCTGTCAGACAGCTGAACGCTTATGGGGGAATTGTGGTAACGGCAAGCCATAACCCGCCTGAATATAACGGCTACAAAGTATACGGGGATGATGGCGGCCAGCTGCCTCCAAAGGAAGCGGACATCGTCATTGAGCAGGTAAACGCGATTGAAAATGAGCTGACGATCACAGTGGACGAAGAAAATAAGTTAAAAGAAAAAGGCTTAATCAAAATCATCGGTGAAGATATTGATAAAGTTTATACAGAAAAACTGGCGTCCATTTCTGTACATCCTGAATTATCAGAAGAAGTAGATGTAAAGGTTGTTTTCACACCGCTGCATGGAACTGCAAATAAACCGGTCAGACGCGGACTTGAAGCACTCGGCTACAAAAATGTAACGGTTGTCAAAGAACAGGAACTGCCGGATTCAAACTTCTCCACTGTTACATCGCCAAACCCGGAAGAGCATGCGGCATTCGAATATGCCATTAAGCTTGGGGAGGAGCAGAATGCAGATATTCTCATCGCGACAGATCCTGATGCTGACCGCCTCGGCATCGCGGTGAAAAACGATCAAGGCAAATATACAGTGCTGACAGGAAACCAAACCGGAGCGCTGCTGCTTCATTACCTGCTTTCTGAAAAGAAAAAACAAGGCATCCTGCCTGATAACGGTGTTGTTCTCAAAACGATCGTCACAAGCGAAATCGGCCGTGCTGTAGCTTCTTCATTCGGCCTTGATACGATTGATACGCTGACAGGCTTTAAGTTTATCGGTGAAAAGATCAAGGAATACGAAGCATCAGGCCAGTATACCTTCCAATTCGGTTATGAAGAGAGCTACGGTTATTTAATCGGGGATTTTGCCCGCGATAAGGACGCCATTCAGGCTGCGCTTTTGGCAGTTGAAGTTTGCGCGTTCTATAAAAAACAGGGAATGTCTTTGTATGAGGCGCTCATCAATCTCTTTAACGAGTATGGTTTTTATCGTGAAGGGCTGAAATCCCTGACGCTGAAAGGCAAACAAGGAGCAGAGCAAATTGAAGCGATTCTTGCTTCCTTCAGACAAAATCCGCCGCAGAAAATGGCGGGCAAACAGGTTGTCACAGCAGAAGATTACGCTGTAAGCAAACGGACGCTTCTGACTGAAAGCAAAGAAGAAGCCATCGACTTGCCAAAATCAAATGTATTGAAATACTTCCTGGAAGACGGGTCTTGGTTCTGTCTTCGTCCTTCAGGAACTGAGCCGAAGGTGAAATTTTATTTCGCCGTAAAAGGGTCATCTTTGGAAGACAGTGAACAGCGTCTTGCCTCCCTTTCTGAAGGTGTAATGAAGACGGTGGATGAAATTGTTGAGTCAACAGCAAAATAATTCAAGTATGAGCTGGGTCATTGTAAATGATCCGGCTTTTTCTCTTTCTCATCCAAAAGTCTGAAAGAAAATCATCCTACAAGTGAAGTAATGAAATACAAAAAACTGGTATAATCTTAAATACAAGATCAATGCCGGAGTGAGAAACGTGAGCAAAACGAGGATGGAAAAATTAAAAACGCTGAAAACGATTGCGGAAACCTTAAATCAAGGGCACGATATCAAAGCAACACTGGATGAGGTTTTAAAAGAGTTGCTGAGTCTGACAAATCTTCAATCCGGATGGATTTTTCTGATCGAAGAAGATGGGTCTTATACGTTAGCGGCCGACGCTTATCTGCCCCCGGCTTTAAGCCGCAAGGAAAAAGTGCTGATGTGCGAAGGGGAGTGTTACTGCCTGACGAAATTCAATAACGGAGGGCTTAGAAAGGCTGCAAATATCATGAACTGCAAACGCATCGAATCAGCAGAAAACCTGCATTGTTTTGACACAGAAGGGATTACGCATCATGCAACTGTGCCTTTAGAAGACGGGGACAGAAGATTCGGATTGTTAAATGTAGCGGCGGCCGGAAAAACCATGTTTGATGAGGAAGAGCTGCATTTACTCGAGTCTGTCGCCTTTCAGATCGGAACGGCAATCCAGCGTATGAGGCTTTCTGAATATCAACAAAAAAATGCTCTTTTAATGGAGCGTAACCGCCTCGCTCAGGAGCTTCACGATTCAGTCAATCAAATGCTATTTTCCGTCAGTTTAACTGCCAAAGCTGCGAAGACACTAACAAAAGATGAAAATTTACAGCAGATGATTGATTTCATCCAAAACCTATCACAGGACGCGCTCGCAGAAATGAAAGCGTTAATTTGGCAGCTTCGCCCCGGAGGATTGGAAAAAGGGCTGGCTGAAGCCATTAAAAGCTATGGTGCGCTCATTGGATTGAAGATCATTTTTACACAAAAAGGCTGTCCTGTTCTGACTGATGAGCAGGAGCATATGCTATGGCGTGTCGTACAGGAAGCTTTAAATAACTGCAAAAAGCATGCCGGAACGGATACGGCGTATGTTAGTCTGACTGCTTCTTTGTGCCATGCGGAGCTGGATATCATCGATCATGGGGCAGGATTTCGCTATGAAGCGCATGCCGATCTGCCTTCACTTGGCATCAAGGGTATGAAAGAACGAGCGGAAAAAGCCGGAGCTAAGTTTTGGATTGAGTCAGCGCTTGGAACAGGAACAAAGCTGTCCATCAGGCTTCCGCTAACAAGCCGAAAAGGAGGGGCGGTATGAAAATTGTCATTGCTGATGATCATCATGTTGTCAGAAAGGGTCTGCGTTTTTTCTTTGCCACCCAGGATGATATTGAAGTCGTCGGAGAAGCTGCAACTGGATTAGAAGCTCTCCGTGTCATCGAAGAGACAAAGCCGGATCTTGTGCTAATGGATTTGTCTATGCCCGAGATGGACGGCATTCAAGCCATTAAAAAAGCAATACAGCAATTTCCGGATACGAATATCATTGTGCTGACGAGCTACTCTGATCAGGAGCACGTCATCCCCGCGCTTCAGGCAGGCGCGAAGGCGTATCAATTAAAGGATACGGAGCCCGAGGAATTGGTGAAAACACTAAGACAAGTGCATGCTGGCGAATACAAGCTTTCTACAGCTATTATGCCCCATGTGCTGACACATATGAAAAATCAGCACGACCCGGAAAAAGAAAAATACTATCAATTAACAAGAAGGGAAAAAGACGTTCTGACTGAAATAGCAAACGGGAAAAGCAATAAAGAAATCGCAGCAGCCTTGTTTATTTCAGAAAAAACAGTAAAAACCCATGTATCGAATCTTTTAGCAAAACTTGAAGTGGCCGACCGCACGCAAGCAGCGCTTTTCGCAGTGAAATATAATCTGAATGGAGAGATCTCGAAATGAACATGTTAGTCATAAATGGCACGCCTAGAAAACATGGCCGAACAAGAATTGCAGCATCCTATATTTCAGCTCTGTATCACACGGATTTGATTGATCTAAGCGAGTTTGTATTGCCCGTTTTTAACGGTGAAGCGGAACAATCTGAACTGTTGAAAGTACAGGAGCTTAAGCAACGCGTTACGATAGCGGATGCGATTGTATTATTATCGCCTGAATATCACAGCGGCATGAGCGGCGCTTTAAAAAATGCCTTGGATTTTCTAAGCAGCGAACAATTCAAATATAAGCCCGTTGCATTATTGGCAGTAGCGGGAGGCGGAAAAGGCGGCATCAATGCGCTGAACAATATGAGAACTGTGATGCGGGGTGTCTACGCCAATGTCATTCCGAAGCAGCTGGTGCTTGATCCGGTGCATATTGATGTTGAAAATGCTACAGTGGCTGAAAACATTAAGGAAAGCATAAAAGAGCTTGTCGAAGAACTCAGCATGTTCGCAAAAGCAGGAAATCCCGGCGTCTAAACGCCGGGATTTGTTTATGTGAGAAGGGCTATTTGATCTTCATAAGTCAGCTCTGTGGCATGATCAATATATCGGAGAAGGGAATACAGCATCTTTTCTAAAACGGCGTAATCCTGTTCAAAATGATACGCATGCAGAAAATGCTCAATTCGTTTTGATAACAAATCGTCCTCTGTACGCACCATTAAAATTAATAAATTATCCCATTGAGAACGATGGGTGTAATAAAGCGCTTTATCGTAATCGGCATAATCCATGAATCGCTTCTCCTTTCTTGGGTGAGAAGTTCATGATTAGTTTATGCCGCATCCTCTGTTATTGACGGGGCAAAACTTGCCGTCTGCGTCAGTAAAGGGGTAGCAATATGAGGGAGACATAAAATCAAAATGCCTGAATGAAGATATCGCTTTTGGTAAACCTATGAGGGAATATATTCTGGGTACAGGAGACTGAAAAAATGAAATCCCTGCCGTATACCATCGCGCTGTTTTTCTGCGGATTGATTATCGTGTCAATGGCTGCAAAAGGTCATTCAACGGACACAGACGAGTCCGTTCAAAAGTGGGAACAGCTTGCCTGGAGCAAAATTCAGGATGAATATAAGGGCGCTTCTTTTTCTGATTATGCTTATATGGGGCGTACAGAGGTGAATGATCAGCAGACGAAAGATGTCTTTCGGGTGACAGTCAGACAGAAAGATGACACTTTTTCTGTTCGGGCCGAAGTCTATTTTCATCCGGTGACAAATCATATGATCAGCATCAACGTCTTTAGGCTCTAATAAAAAACTGTACAGCCGTTAAGGCCGCACAGTTTCTGTTTTTAGAAATATCGTTTTGCACCGAGATAGCGCTGTTTCCAGTAAGAGTTGTTCATATTGGAAATGACAACTCCGGAATCGTTGGCATTTATGAATTCCCCGTTGCCTAGGTAAATTCCGACGTGGGAAGGGCCGGCTTTATATGTTGTAAAGAAAACAAAATCTCCGACAGCAGGCTGGCTAACTGATTTCATTGTGTTCCAATATCCCGCTGCCGTTAATCTAGATACGGATGTGACTTTGTTCAGTACATAGTAAATGAATCCGCTGCAGTCAAACCCGGACGGTGTCGTGCCTCCCCAGCGATACGGAACCCCAAGCTGCGCTTTAGCGGCCGAAATCATTGTGTTAATCTTCGCACTCGTTGAGCTGGTGGTGTTTGAAGAACCGGATGAAGACGATGATGAAGCTTTTCCGGAAATGACCAGCTTTTGGCCAACCTGCAAGACATCCGTTTTTAAATTGTTTTTCTCACGAATCTGCTGAGCTGTTACATTAAATTTTTGAGCAATCACCCATAAGGAATCACCGCTTTTCACTGTGTATGTAGTCGTCGTGCCGGAGCTTGCATTTGACGAAGAAGACGACGATGATGAAGAGCCTGAAGATGCTTTACCTGTCAGCTTCAATACTTGTCCAACGTACAGCACATCTGATTTCAGATTGTTGATATTTCGGATATGCTGTACAGTCAGGTTATAGTTGTTTGCGATTTTCCAAAGTGAATCACCGCTTTTAACGGTATATTTAGTTGTTGCTGAAGTTTGGTTCGATTTGGATGAAGTGTCTTTAGAAGACGTATCAGAGCCGCTTGATTTTGTTTTCAACACCTGATTCACGTAAATGGTGTCTGATTTTAAGTTGTTCAAGACCTTCAATTCAGCGATGGACATATTGACTTTGTTTGCAATTTTCCAGAGTGAATCTCCAAGCTGCACCTTATATGTTCCCGTAGAAGATGAGGAACTTGAACTCTTATTAGAACTGCTTTTTGAACTGGAGCTTGAACTCTTATTAGAGTTGCTTTTTTTACTGGAACTAGGGCTTGAAGAAACAGTACCGGACACCTTTAATTTCTGCCCAGCACGAATTAAATCGCTGCTTAGTCCGTTTAATTTTTTCAGTTCCTGCACGGTCATTTTAAACTCATTTGCGATCAGCCAAAGTGAATCTCCGCTTTTCACTGTGTAAACAGAACTTCCGCTCTTCTTGGTTGTTGAGCTTGAAGTAGATGAAGAAGTGCTGGATTTGCTGCCTGGAATAGTAAGCGTCTGGCCGATCGACAGAACAGTAGTCGAAAGATGATTGGCGGATGTGAGGGCCGCCACACTTGTGTTATAGGTTTGGGCCAGTTTCCATAAAGAATCTCCGCTTTTGACCTTAATCGTTGCTGCTTCAGCTGGTGTCACTGCTAAAGTTGTGCCGACAATCGCAGATGCTGTCAGCCCTGCTGCTAATTTCTTTTTCATCTTAGCTCTCCTTTTTCCCCCAATGATTTTGCATTTGCTGTTTCTTTTTTATATCGGCACATTTGTCTCATCGTTTTGCCTTTTTATAAAAATAGCCAAATTATCTTAACAATAAGGGGGAAAAAGGGCATAAAAAAAGAAGGAATCTTAATCTATTCCTTCATTTTTAAAAGCTTCATGATATCTTCTTTGTTTTTGACGAGGTCACGCAGTGTGTATTTGTCTAAAACTGCGAGGTAGGCTAAAAGCGCTTCATTCAGCACATGTTTTAAGCCGCAAACCGGGGAAATAACACAGAGATTCTTGTTCGCATCAAAACATTCAACAATATTAAAATCGTCCTCCGTTTTTCTGACAACCTCACCGATGTTGATGTCTTCAGGTTCCATGCCTAATCGTATGCCGCCGCCCCGTCCGCGTATCGTTTCTACGTAGCCGAGCTGGCCGAGCCTGTATATGACTTTCATGAGATGATTTTTTGAAATAGAATACGTTTCGGCAATCTGTTTTATATTTGAAAGTTCTCCGGGACGCTCTGCAGCCAGAAAAATCAACACTCTTAATGAATAATCTGTATAATTGGTTAACTTCATAATAAGACCTCAGAATAAGACATTTTCTATATCTTATCATAATCGATTGAAAAATGAAAAAAAAGGAATTAAAAAAACATGCACCCAGCTGGGTGCATGTTTTTTGCTTACATGTCATTCGGCGGATTTTGGTTTTTACGGTTTTTTTCGATTTCTGTGTTTTGCATTTTGCGTTCAAATGTAGACAGATAACGTGATGCAAAATCCTTACCGCCAAGGCCGAAGGATAAACCGAAAGCGAGTGCGAAGCCGCTAAGAACGATGATGAACGCGGAATTGACGATTGTCGCAGCGACACCAAGCTGATCCAGGGCCATAAAGAAAGCAAGTGCGATAATCGTATATTTAGCAATAGGCGCTAAAGACTTGAATTCCTGGCCTTTTATCATGCTTGAGAGCACTTTTCTCACCAATTCTCCTGCGTAAAGGCCGAGTCCGAGAATGAATACTGCGACAAGGACATTCGGCAGATACGCGATGATACCAGTGGCAATTTCTACGAGGAAGTGCAGCCGAACAATTTGAAGCGCCTCAGCTGTAAAGAGCAGAATGACAATGATTTGCGCAATCATACCGACAACTTGAGACAAGGACAGCTTTGCAGGCGTTCCGGCTTCCATGCCCATTTTCCCTAAGACAGAATCAAAGCCTGCGCGATGGAGCAGTCCGGACACCATGGATTTCACCCATTTTCCTGCCCAGATACCTGCTAAAACAAGCACGATGGCAATCATGATGTTCGGAAGCATGTTTAAAATCGTATTCAGCATAGAGACAGCCGGTTTTGAAATGCCGGCGACATCCAGCTGATCAAGCGCTGAAATGACCACCGGAATCATAATCAGCACATAAGCGATTGTTCCGATGACTGCTGAAAGGCTTGTATCTTTTAAGTAAATTGATAAACCCATACGTGCCGCGAATCTTTCCGTGCCGATGCTTGCAAGGAAATTCGTAATGATATCACGGACAAGGCGGGCAACAAGCCATCCGATTAATACGATAAGCGCCGCTGCAAATAATTTCGGCAGAAAAGCGAGCACGCTTTCCATCATATTTGTAAAAGGACCTGAAATGCCGCTGATTTTCAAAGAAGATAAGACCCCTGGCAGAAAAACAAGCAGCACGAGATAAAAGACAATTTGTGAAGCGGTATTGACAGCCTGGTGAATATCTTTTCCTTCAGACACCAAATTCCACTTGCGCAGTTTGTCACTCGTGTTCAGCTTCATCCCGATTTTTTTGACAAGGAAGCTCAAAACAGAGGCTGCAGCCCATCCTAACAGCAGAATGAGTCCGGCTTTCAGCACGCTTGGGATCGCAGCTGCAATCGCCGAAAGCATACTGACAAACGGCGATGCCACTGTTGTCAGGTGCAAAATGTTAAAGAATAAAATAAAGACGATGATCAGTGCGATAAAATAAACGACCTTGCTTATGACTTTTTCCGAGGAATAGCGTGAAGGCTTTTTCCCAGCAAAGAGCTTGTCGTCGATTTTTGTTTTGCTGAGTCCTTTGTATACCGCTTTTTCAATGATTTTAGCAATAGCCCAGCCGATTAATAAGACGAGTAAAGCAATGATTACGTTTGGCAGCTTACTGAGATAAGAAGAAAACACGTCTGCTACATTCAATTGGTATCGCTCCTTTTTCGTAGTATGGTGTGTGTTTACCCACTTATCCAATAAGCAAACAGATGAATGTGCCGGGGGAATTTTTTCTTGCCCGAGTGAGACTATCATCTTTTGTCTGGCGGGCTCATACATTATAGATAAGTCCAAGTAGGGGGGATTCGGTTGAACGCGGAGGAGAAGAAGGGATTACAGCGGGCAATTGAGGAAATTACCGAAATTGCAAAAGGATTCGGCCTTGATTTCTACCCGATGAGATATGAAATCTGCCCGGCTGAAATTATTTATACATTTGGCGCGTACGGGATGCCGACAAGATTCAGCCACTGGAGCTTCGGCAAGCAGTTTCACAAGATGAAGCTGCACTATGATCTAGGGTTAAGTAAGATCTATGAGCTGGTCATTAACTCAGATCCATGCTACGCTTTTTTGCTGGACAGCAACTCACTGATCCAAAATAAATTGATTGTCGCACACGTTCTTGCTCATTGCGATTTCTTCAAAAACAACTGCCGTTTCCAAAACACGAAGCGCGATATGGTGGAAAGCATGGCGGCAACAGCTGAACGGATAAAACACTATGAACAGGTTCACGGGATAAAAGAAGTCGAATCTTTTTTAGATGCAATCCTTTCGATTCAGGAGCATATCGATCCGTCGTTGGTCCGACCAAAGCTCCAATGGAGTGTGGATGATGAGGAAGAGGAGATTGAAGAGGCAGCCACGCCTTACGATGATCTATGGTCATTGGATGAAAAGAAACCGAAAAAACAAGTGAAAAAATCGAAAAAACCGTTCCCGCCGCGGCCTGAAAAAGATATCCTGCTTTTTATCGAGGAGCATTCCCGGGAGCTTGAGCCATGGCAGCGTGATATATTAACGATGATGAGAGAGGAAATGCTTTATTTCTGGCCTCAGCTGGAAACCAAGATTATGAATGAGGGCTGGGCTTCCTATTGGCACCAGCGAATTATACGTGAGCTTGATTTAACCTCTGATGAAGCGATCGAGTTCGCCAAGCTGAATGCAGGTGTCGTTCAGCCGTCCAAAACAGGTATTAATCCTTATTATTTAGGGCTAAAAATATTTGAAGACATTGAGGAGAGGTACAACAACCCGACGGAGGAAATGAAGAAAATGGGCGTGCAGCCTGACTCCGGCCGGGAGAAAATGTTTGAGGTCAGGGAGATTGAATCCGATATCTCTTTCATCCGCAATTATTTAACCAAAGAATTAGTCATGCGCGAGGATCTTTATTTGTTTCAAAAACAGGGCCGAGATTATAAAATCATCGATAAACAGTGGAAGTCGGTGCGCGACCAGCTCGTAAGCATGCGGGTAAATGGCGGTTTTCCATATTTGACAGTAAACGACGGCGATTATATGAAAAATAACGAGCTCTATATTAAGCATTGGTATGAAGGAATAGAGTTAGATTTGAAATATTTGGAGAAAGTGCTCCCTTATTTATTCCAGCTTTGGGGAAGAAGCGTGCACATTGAGTCTGTGCTTGAGGATAAGGAAGTCATGTTTTCGTACGACGGAAAAGGTGTTCACCGCAGATATTTATAAAAAAGAGGATGCAGCGTTCTGCATCCTTTTTATTTTCCAGTTTTTAAAATCTTAAATATGATGTTTGCCTGGTCCGTATTGTTAATCAATCCGCGGAATTTTTCTTTTCCGGGGCCGTACGCGTATACCGGTGCTTCTTCGCCGGTATGATCGGTACTCGTCCATCCGCTGTTGGAGCGAGTATTAAAAATCTTGATGATGGCTTTGTAGGCCCCTTTGCTTTTGTCAGCCTGTGCAGCTGCTTCAACGCTTTTGATTTCTTCAGATGTGACTTTCAGATTGCCATAGCGGGCGAGTACATCTTTAACCGGCTTGCCTTCACTGATTTTTTTGGCCATGAATTCAGGTGTTTTCTTAGCGGAGAGAATCGGTTCTGCGTGCCAATTCTTTTCCCCGTTTGCGCCAATGGTAAAGCCGCCGGTTGTATGGTCAGCAGTTGCAATCACAAGTGTATGTTTGTCTTTTTTCGCAAATTCAATCGCGGCTTTATAGGCCTGTTCAAAATCTTTAACCTCGCTCATGGCTCCTACTGTATCATTGTCATGGGCCGCCCAGTCAATCTGGCTCCCTTCGACCATCAAGAAAAATCCTTTTTTATTTTGGTTCAGGCGATCAATTGCTGAAACCGTCATGTCTTTGAGAGACGGTGTTTTGCTGTCACGGTCGAGCGCCTTAGCAAGCCCTCCCTCTGCGAAAAGCCCGAGCACCTGCTGATCTTTATTTTTCTTCAATGCTTGTTTAGTTGTCACATAGCTGTAGCCGGCTTGTTTGAATTCCTTTGTCAAGTTTCTGTCCTTGCGGTTAAAATACGATTTTCCGCCGCCGAGCAGCACGTCTATTTTAAGTTTGCCTTTTATTTTGTCATCCATATAGCTGTTGGCGATTTGGTCCATGTTTTTCCGTGATTCATTGTGGGCGCCATATGCGGCTGGAGTGGCGTGGTTAATTTCAGACGTAGCGACAAGCCCTGTTGACTTGCCTTGCTGTTTGGCCTCTTCAAGTACAGATTTCACTTTTTTTCCGTTTTTATCGACGCCAATTGCATTGTTATATGTCTTAACGCCTGTTGCTAATGCTGTTCCGGCTGCTGCTGAATCTGTAATATTATAGTCAGGGTCATCCGGATGCGTCATCATCATGCCTGTCAGGTTCCGGTCAAATTCTGTTAACTTCGGGTTATTCGGTGTGTCACCGTTATTTTTCATGGAACGGTAGGCTCTTATGTAAGGCGTCCCCATGCCGTCGCCTATCATCACAATGACATTTCTGATCTCAGCTTTGTCTTGTTTTTTGGCGCTGGCCTTTTCTGTTTGCTGCAGCTCAGCTCCGGCAAAGACTCCAGCTGTAAGGACAGAAACAGCGGCGATTGGCAGAAGTTTTGATTTCATATTTTGAAACAAACTCATTTTTTTCATGCCTCCTTTAATGTATTCCGTTTATCATGTTAGGGAAATTTTGTTAAATGCGGCTGTTGATCATGTAAACAATAAGTAAAGCCTTGTAAGGAAATAAAAAAACGCTTTTCGTTATCTTGCCTTATTTGATGTAAAGCATTCATTTTTCAGAAAAATCTTTACCTCTCTGTCTTTGCATGATATGTTTGTTTAAATAAAAAAACTGCGGATAACCGCAGCTCTCCTCGAATATTCTTTATCACTCATTTTTCAGGTATGTGAGCCGACCCCGAAAGTTTTTCATTTATTTCCTTTATGTTGAAAAACATCCCATAAAACATGACAAAAGCACTCGTTTTTTGTCACCTTTGCAACGAAAATGAAATATTTAATACCCTTAAAAACTTTTTTTTAGAACGAATAATTAAGAAATTTGTCACATGAAGTCAAGACTATTTCTGATGGGAATCTATCCTTATAATAGAAATCAATAAGATTAATTAAAAAAAGAGATACATATATAGAGAGAGTTAACATTTGGGGAGGAAAATATGAAAAAGCAAATCATTACAGCTACGACAGCAGTTGTTTTAGGATCGACGTTATTTGCAGGAGCGGCATCTGCACAAAGCATTAAGGTGAAAAAAGGCGACACGTTATGGGATCTTTCAAGAAAATACGACACAACGATCAGTAAAATTAAATCAGAGAACCACCTTCGTTCAGACATTATTTATGTGGGACAAACTTTATCGATTAACGGCAAATCTACAAGTTCAAAAAGCAGCAGTTCTTCTTCCTCTTCTTCTACATACAAAGTAAAGAGCGGGGACAGCCTTTGGAAAATTTCAAAAAAATACGGCATGACAATCAATGAACTGAAGAAGCTGAATGGCTTAAAATCAGATTTGCTTCGTGTTGGACAAGTCCTGAAACTGAAAGGTTCAACTAGTTCAAGCAGCTCCAGCTCATCAAAAGTGTCATCGTCTTCAACTTCTACTTATAAAGTGAAGAGCGGAGACAGCCTTTCTAAAATTGCGAGCAAATACGGCACTACGGTTAGCAAATTAAAAAGCTTAAACGGCTTAAAATCAGATGTAATCTATGTCAACCAAGTATTGAAGGTGAAAGGAACAAGCACAAGCAGCTCAAAACCTGCTTCATCTTCATCGTCTTCAAGCAGCAAAACGTCATCTACATCACTTAATGTGAGCAAGCTGGTTTCTGATGCAAAAGCGTTAGTCGGAACGCCATATAAATGGGGCGGAACGACAACTTCCGGCTTTGACTGCAGCGGATTCATTTGGTACGTACTGAATAAACAAACAAGTGTGGGCAGAACAAGCACTGCAGGATACTGGAGTTCTATGAAGAGCATTGCCAGCCCGTCTGTTGGTGATTTCGTCTTCTTCACAACATATAAATCCGGCCCTTCTCACATGGGGATTTACATTGGAAACAACAATTTCATTCATGCAGGATCTGACGGCGTACAAATCAGCAGCCTGAACAACAGCTACTGGAAGCCTCGTTACCTCGGTGCGAAAAGATTCTAATTTTTAGAGAAAACCCGTTCATTGGAACGGGTTTTTTTCATTAGACGGAGCACAGGCGTTTTGGTTGCTCCTAAAAATGAAAATGTGATAAAAAATCCAAGAATTTTTTTTCTTTCTTATTTTCATAAAGGGCAATCGCGTAAGCGCCGGCATAGGGCAGCTGTACAGACTGATAAGGAATTCTGATCATCTGTTTCTCTGCTAATTCACGCTTTACTGTAGATAAAGGCAGAAATGAAACTCCGAGTCCTTCCTTGATAAACCGTTTCGTTATATGTGTTTGAGTGACCTTCATTGTTCTCACAAATGGAAAAGTCATTCTGACTTGACGGAGCAAGTCGTCCCAGTAATCAGGATGATTGTGGGTCAAAAGCAGGTATTGTTCGAGCACCTCTTTGGCATCAATTTCGTTGTCTTCTATGAAACGCTTATCGGGCGGGGCAACAAGGACGACAGGGTCTTTGTATAAGCAGTGGCAGCTTAAAGAAGAAGACTGTACCTTTAAACAGCTTAGTCCGATATCTGCTTCCCCGGCTTTAATCAGTGACGCGATTTCCGCTGATTCGAAAATCGTAACCGCCATTTCTGTTTCCGTATTCATTGCTGTGTACCGCTTCATGACAGAAGGAAGCACAGTATCTGCAATAAGCGGAGAAACCGCGAGCTGTAAGGTTTGAGAGTAGCCTTGTCTCACTCTGTGAAGCTCTGCCATGCTGTTTTCATAATCATCAAGAAGCCTGAGCGCATACGGCAAATACGCCCTGCCTTCATCAGTCAGCTGGATTTGCCTGCCTTTACGCTCGAACAGCTTGCAGCTGATTTCTTTTTCTAATTGCTTGATATGTACGGTCACAGTGGGCTGAGATAAGAAAAGTGTTTCCGCCGTTTTTCGGAAGTTCTCATATTTTGCAGCGGTCACAAAGGTGTGAAGCCATTTGAAATCCATTTCTATTCTCCCTCTGATTAATATTTTTAATTAATTCCCTTTAAAATATTCATTATTTTTTAAATATTATATTTACTATAATAACAGAAAAGGATAGGGGGAATACAAATGGTACATTACGGATTAAAGGGAATTACATGTGTAGAAACATCCATCAGCCATATTGATGGTGAAAAAGGGCGTCTGATTTACAGAGGACATCATGCAAAAGACATCGCACTGAATCACAGCTTTGAAGAAGCGGCTTATTTGATTTTATTTGGTAAACTGCCTTCAACTGAAGAATTGCAGGTATTTAAAGATAAGCTGGCTGCGGAACGGAATCTTCCGGAACATATTGAGCGCTTGATTCAATCACTGCCAAACAACATGGACGATATGTCGGTGCTGAGAACGGTTGTTTCAGCATTGGGGGAAAATACGTACACATTCCATCCGAAAACAGAGGAAGCAATCCGGCTGATTGCAATCACGCCTTCTATCATTGCATACAGAAAAAGATGGACGCGCGGTGAACAAGCAATTGCACCTTCTTCCCAGTACGGACATGTCGAAAACTACTATTATATGCTCACAGGCGAACAGCCTTCAGAGGCAAAAAAGAAAGCGCTTGAAACCTATATGATTCTGGCCATGGAGCACGGCATGAACGCATCCACTTTTTCGGCACGAGTCACGTTATCAACAGAGAGTGATTTAGTGTCAGCCGTCACGGCTGCTCTCGGCACGATGAAAGGTCCGCTGCACGGAGGCGCTCCTTCTGCGGTGACAAAAATGCTTGAAGACATTGGAGAAAAAGAACATGCTGAAGCATATCTGAAAGAAAAACTCGAAAAAGGAGAGCGCTTGATGGGATTCGGCCACAGGGTGTACAAAACAAAAGACCCGCGGGCAGAAGCTTTGAGACAGAAAGCAGAACAGGTGGCCGGCAATGACCGTGATCTTGATCTTGCGCTGCATGTAGAAGCAGAAGCGATTCGTTTGCTAGAAATCTACAAACCGGGACGAAAGCTATACACAAATGTTGAATTTTACGCGGCTGCAGTGATGAAGGCCATCGATTTTGACGATGAATTGTTTACTCCGACCTTTTCAGCAAGCCGAATGGTAGGGTGGTGCGCCCATGTGCTGGAACAGGCAGAAAACAACATGATTTTCCGCCCGTCAGCGAAATATACCGGTGCCATTCCCGAGGAAGTTCTTTCATAACATATTTTGGCGTTTATTCATTTCTTTCATGTGGTAACGTTCAGTATCAACCACATGTCTAGGAGTGATGAATGTGAACCCAATGGACAGACAAACAGAAGGACAAGAACCGCAGCATCAGGACAGACAGCCGGGTATTGAGTCAAAAATGAATCCGCTGCCGCTGTCAGAGGACGAGGATTATCGAGGAAGCGGAAAACTGAAAGGAAAAGTCGCGATCATTACTGGAGGCGACAGCGGAATAGGTAGAGCAGCAGCTATTGCCTTTGCTAAAGAGGGGGCTGATATCTCCATTCTATACTTAGACGAGCATTCGGACGCAGAGGAAACACGCAAACGGATCGAAAAGGAGAATGTCCGCTGCCTGCTTATCCCGGGAGATGTCGGGGACGAGAACCATTGTGAACAAGCTGTGCAGCAAACAGTGGACCATTTTGGTAAACTCGATATCTTAGTGAACAACGCCGCTGAACAGCATCCCCAGGACAGCATTCTCAATATTTCAACAGAACAGCTGGAAAAAACCTATCGCACAAATATTTTTTCCATGTTTCATATGACGAAGAAAGCTTTGCCTCACCTGCAAGAGGGGAGTGCCATTATTAATACGACATCGATTACCGCTTATGAAGGGGATACGGCGTTAATTGATTATTCCAGCACAAAGGGTGCGATTGTTTCCTTTACGCGTTCCATGGCGAAGTCGCTCGCAGATAAAGGCATCAGAGTGAATGCGGTGGCGCCCGGTCCGATTTGGACACCGCTTATTCCGGCGACATTCCCTAAGGAAAAAGTGAAACAGCACGGCTTGGATACCCCAATGGGAAGACCGGGACAGCCGGTTGAGCATGCAGGCGCCTATGTTCTGCTGGCGTCTGACGAATCTTCCTATATGACAGGGCAGACCATTCATGTGAATGGCGGCCGTTTTATTTCAACGTGATCAACGAAAAACCAGCTCCAGAGCTGGTTTTTTTGTGTGATGAAAAATTTCAAAATAAAAAATTTGTCGATTTTTCTAACAATTTTGTTTTCATTTTTGCAATTTTATATATAATATTGAGTAGGAGAAAGGAATGATTCGCGACCAGTACAAATATAGTAGAAAAAAAGAAAAATGACCATTGTTACTCATGAATTCAGAAAATTCAAATAAAATATATAAAAATAGATGATCGGGAGTTGAAGGGGAATGAAAGGGAGCGTTTTTAGGAAGAAAAGCATTCAGGATTTAATCGCTGCGACGAGCGGGGAAAAGTCTTTAAAAAGAGAATTAGGGGCATTTGATTTAACGTTGCTTGGAATCGGCGCCATTATTGGCACAGGGATTTTTGTTCTGACGGGAACAGGCGCAGTCACGGCCGGTCCCGGGCTGACGATTTCATTTGTTGTGGCGGCGTTGGCTTGTTTATTCGCCGCCCTGTCTTACGCGGAATTTGCGTCAAGTGTGCCTGTTTCAGGTTCGGTGTATACATTCACTTATGCGACATTGGGAGAGCTTATGGCCTTTATTATCGGGTGGGATTTAATTTTAGAATACATGCTGGCGGTAAGTGCAGTGTCGGTCGGCTGGTCTGGTTATTTCCAATCGTTTTTATCAGGGCTCGGCATTCATCTTCCGGTTGCTTTAACAGCGGCACCGGGCGCAGTGAAAGGCACCTTTACCCTGTTTAATCTTCCTGCATTCGTCATTGTAATGGCGATCACATATTTGCTTTATTTAGGCATCAAAGAATCAAAAAGAGTCAACAATATCATGGTTATCTTGAAGATACTGGTTGTTCTGCTGTTTATCGCGGTGGCAGCCGTTTACGTGAAGCCGCACAACTGGCAGCCGTTTATGCCAATGGGCTTTGGCGGCGTGTTCAGTGCAGCGGCGCTCGTATTCTTTGCTTTTATCGGATTTGACGCTGTATCCTCTGCTGCGGAAGAAACGAAAAATCCCGCGAAGGATCTGCCTAAAGGCATTATTTTCTCTTTACTGGTCTGCACGATTTTATATGTCACCGTATCAGCCATCATGACTGGGGTTATCCCGTTTGCTCAATTTGCGGGTGTGGATCATCCGGTTTCTCTTGTTCTTCAAAGCGCAGGGCAAAATTGGGTGGCAGGCATCATTGATATTGGCGCCGTGCTGGGAATGACAACAGTTATGCTCGTGATGCTTTACGGGCAGACCCGCGTCATGTTTGCCATGTCGCGTGACGGACTTGTGCCGGGTTCACTTTCTAAAGTGCATCCAAAGCACAAAACACCTTATGTAGCCACTTGGTTTTTCGGAACGATGTCGGCGCTTCTCGGCTCACTTGTTCCGCTGGATGAACTTGCAAAGCTGGTAAACATCGGGACGTTGTCGGCATTTGTCCTGATTTCTGTGGCAGTTATCGTTTTGAGAAAGAAACAGCCTGATCTTCCGAGAGCTTTTAAATGCCCGGGAGTTCCCGTGATCCCAGGCCTGGCGATTCTGTTCTGCCTGTTCTTGATTTTAAATCTGGGATGGGTGACGATTGTCCGCTTCCTAGTGTGGCTGTTAATCGGCTTGGTAATCTATTTTCTGTATTCAAGAAAGCATTCAAAATTAAATCAATAACCTTTTGATAAAGAGAGCGTCCATACAGGCCGCTCTCTTTTCTGTTCTTGGCAAATGAATCTATAGAAATGAAGACAAAAATAGGAGATAATATAGGCTGGAAAGGAAGTGACGTTTATTGTCTGAGCAAAAACCAGTCCAATGGGCTTCGAAAATTGGTTTCGTCATGGCAGCGGCCGGCTCGGCTATCGGCTTGGGCGCGATTTGGAAATTCCCTTACGTAGCGGGGACCAATGGGGGAGGAGCCTTTTTTCTTATCTTCGTGTTATTTACCATCCTCTTAGGCTATCCGCTTTTGGTGGGGGAATTTATTTTTGGAAGACGGAACCAGACGAATGCCATTGATGCATATAAAAAAGAAGCGCCGCGATCAGCTTGGTTTCTTACGGGGTGGATCGGCGTAGCCGCGTGTTTCTTAGTGCTGTCGTTTTACAGTGTAATTGGGGGATGGATTTTGCTGTATATCGTAAAAACGGCGTCAGGCTCACTGTCCGGGCTTTCTCAAGCACAGTATGGCGCTCTTTTTGCTTCTATTATCCAAAATCCGGTGCAGACGCTCGCGGCTCAGCTTGTCTTTATGGCACTGACTGTACTCGTTGTCGCAAGAGGGGTTCAAAAAGGGATTGAACGGGTAAGCGCGGTGATGATGCCGATTTTGTTTTTATTGTTTATTCTGCTCGTTCTTCGGTCTCTTACGCTTAATGGTGCAATGGAAGGCGTAAAGTTTCTGCTTGTGCCTCATTTCGGGGATCTGACTCCGGAATCCATATTATTCGCGCTGGGACAGGCCTTCTTTACGTTAACACTGGGGGTTTCGGTGATGGTGACCTACAGCTCCTATTTGCCGAAAACACAAAATATCCCTCGTTCGGCAGCCTCCATTGTCTTGATGAATATCATTGTGACACTCTTGGCAGGTTTGGCTATTTTTCCGGCGGTTTTCTCATTCGGTTTTCAGCCAAATGAAGGACCGACACTGCTGTTTACAGTGCTTCCGGCCGTTTTTGAACAGCTTCCGTTCGGCACGTTGTTTTTTATCGGCTTTCTCGTTGCATTTTTATTTGCAGCCTTAACCTCAGCATTTTCGATGGTTGAAATTATCGTTGCCACAATCGGAAAAGGGGACGAAAAGAAGAGAAAAAAACTGTCATGGACGAGCGGGCTTTTGATCTTTTTGGTCGGAATCCCATGCTGCTTGTCTTATGGCGTTTTGAGTGATGTGCACCTATTTGGCAAAACATTTTTTGATATTGCCGACTTTACCGTCAGCAATGTTTTGATGCCTTCAGGCGCTCTGTTAATTTCTCTATTTATCCCGCTTAAAATTTCGAAAAGCGAACTCTTGGCTGAAATGCGAGATGGATCAAATGCAGGTAAAGCATTCTTTTACACATGGTTTTATTTGCTTCGTTTTATCGTGCCGCTTGCCATTATTATCGTGTTCTTAAATTTAATCGGAATTTTATCATTTTAAAAAACAGGCTCCGTTTCCGGGGCCTGTTTTTTATTTAATAAGATGATATCAACGGTGCCCATGCCGTTTTCAGTTTTTGGATGCCGAGCCTGATGTCCTCTTCTGACAAACCGCCATAACCGATTAAGACAGAAGCAAAAGGCGTCTGTTCTTTATATGAGGGAGACACGGGATAGATGGTTACACCGTGGTCTGCGGCTGCTTGTATTGCTTCTTCCTCACTTGCTGGAAACAAAAGGCGCAGCAGGATGTGAAGCCCCGAGTTCTTACCGAGAATCTCAACGGTGTTACCCAGTTCAGAGCGGATGGCTTCTAACAGGATAGCGTGTTTTTTTCGGTATAAGCTTCTCATTCTATTTATGTGTTTCTGCCACTCTCCGGTTTCGATGAAGTCTGCCAGTGCCAATTGCGAGTGGGCAGAAACGGTCTGCTTCATTAACTGAGCATTGCTTTTGATCGGTTCCATGAGTTCAGGGGGCACAATCATGAAGCTGAGCCGCAAGGAAGGCAGAAGTGACTTTGAAAAAGTGCCCAGATATATGACTCTGCCATTCGGATCAAGACCCTGTAAAGACGGAATGGGATGGCCGCTGTAGCGAAATTCTCCATCGTAATCATCTTCTATAATGAATGAATTTGTTTCTGCCGCCCATGCCAGCAGCTCCTGTCTGCGGGTAATCGTCATAATGGTCCCAATCGGAAACTGATGCGAAGGAGTCGTATACATGAGATAAGGATTCTGACGGTAGAGCTCATCCGGCAGGACGCCTTCTGCATCAGAACAAATCGGAGTGACATCCATGTGATTTGCTTCAAACATCCTTCTTGAACGGTGAAAGCCTGGTTCTTCAAAACCGATTTTTGTACCTGGCTTTAGCGAAAGGCAAAGAATTTGCAGAAGCACGGTGGTTCCTGCGCCGATGATAATCTGGCCGGGCTCGCAATTTACTCCCCGAGACAGCCTGACGAATCGGGCAATCATGTGTCTGAGTTCGTATTCTCCTTGAGGGTCGCCAGAGGTGTGAAACAATCCGGAATAGCGCTCAAGACTTTTTACTATGCTTTTTCTCCATGCGTTAAAGGGAAAGAGGGTCGGATCAACGCTGCCCTGATGGAAGTCAATAGCAGGTGCGTTCTTTTCAAGTAATCCCGGCTGTGCAGACTGATGAAAATGGTCAGGGGCTGTCGGGAAGCCTGGTTCTACTTCCGCCGCGAACCAGCCGATTTTTGGCTTGCTTTTGACATAGCCCTCAGCAGTTAATTGCTCGTAAGCTCGTTCTATAGTTGCCGTGCTGACATCGAGCAAGCTGGAAAGCCTGCGTTTTGACGGAAGTCTTGTTCCCTTTGTGATTCGCGCATGTGAAATTTCTTGTTTAAAAAAGGTATAAAGCTGCTCATACAGCGGTGTTTTGCTCTTTTTATCAAGAAACGGCGTGATATCCATCTCGTGGCTCCTTTGTAGCTGGCATGGTCATTTTTTCTGATATTGGCTATTTGGCAAATGCCATTTATTAGCTATGATCATTGTAACGAAAGGAAAGGGGATTGAGAAGATGATTCATATCAAACAATTAAACACGATAGAAGAATGGGCTGAGTCGTATCCGGTCATGGGTGAATTGAGAACAGAACTGGATATCGAGACATATCTACAAAGGCTTGAAGCTTGTGTGCAGAAAGAATCGTATATGCTGTTTGCCTTATATGAAGATACAGCAATCAGAGCGCTGTGCGGGGCTCTGCCGAGAGTTTCCATTCATAAAGGAGAGCACTTGTGGATTGCGGATCTTGTTACAACGGCACCTTGCCGATCAAAGGGATACGGCAAAATGCTTTTGGATTATGCCTCAGACTGGGCGAGAAAAGCCGGACTTGGTTTTGTCAGTCTTTCATCTGGCCTTCAGCGTAAAGACGCACATCGATTTTATACAGATAAAATGGGTTTTACTATAGAAAGTTATTTGTTCCAAAAACCGGTGTAATGAAAAAAAGACGCCTGAAAAGGCGTCTTTTTTAAAAGCCAAACTGTAAATTCGTATCTACAGATACAATGGTATACACACAAATAATCACAAAGAGATTAAGGATGACGCCGAGCAGGCCTGGACCTGTGCGCCCTCTCTTGATGAAGAGTTCAACAACGCCGAACGGAACGGCAGCCATGGCGAACGGAAGCATTTGATAGGAATAAAACGTGACGTTGCTGATAATGGCCAAATTCAGCAACAGCAGGGACAGAACCGCTGTCCCGACAGAGATCCAGCCGAATACATTGTGTTCTTTAAAAATTCTTACCAGTTCCATAATTCCACCTCGCCGACATTCGCTGATTTTACAGATTTATTTTTCAGCATGCGCTGGATTTCCTTGGTTGGCCCTGTAACGACCGAACCGTATACATTGACACCGTTTTTCTCTACATAATCTAATCGGTTATCTACATTCAGGTCTTTCCGTTTTGAAATGACCTGAGCCCATTTTTCGTGTTTGGACATGAATTTCAGGGCGTTGATAAACTGATCGCCATTCGACTTGCCTTTTGTATTAAGGGCGGCCAAGAACTTTGAATCCTTTCCAGGATAGCCAAGAGGTTCTGTGGAAGCTGTCTTATTTGTGTTTTTCTCTGTTTCGATTGCGTTCCACAAAAAGCTCACATCATAGCCTTTGAATTTGTTATACACGTCTTTTGTCGGATATGCACGGTCATATGAAAGGTAGACCTCTGATACCGTTCCTTCAGGCAATGTGCTTAACGTTTTTTCTGCTTTTGCGGTCGTTTGTTCAGACTTGTTTGAAGGATGTGTAAAGTAATGGCCGGTTTTATTCACTTCTAAGTCATAGTAGTTTACTGCCGGTGCTTTTACTTTGTTATAAAACATTTCAACCCGTTCATTCCCTACGGCAGCCGTCTTCGTGCCAATCTGCTTTTGCAGCGGGAATTCCGTATTCATTCCAAATAGCTTCACTTGGCTTTTCAGTCCGGAAGTATCAACAAGAACATTCGGCATGGTCAGGGCTACAGTGACCGCGGCAGTTTCCATAAACTCATTGCCGGTGCTGTGTTTTCCACCCATTCCGTAATAGAGGTAGCTTCCCAGCGTACAAAGCGGCAAAATCATCAATGTCGAAATGACGGCAAGCACAGAAATTCGCAAATAAGACTTGCGTTTGCCGTAGGCTAAAATCGCTTTTTGTTTTTCAGGACTGATGCTGAGATCCCAATCGTTATCGTCCTCGAGTTCGCTTTCAATCAGTTCCTGATATACTTCGAGCTTCTCAAGTTCTTCCTCAAATGCAGTCATTTCCTGGTCGCTCATTTCCCCATTTTTATATTGATCAAAACGCTTTTTAAATTCTTCATTCATCATTAACACCTCTATTATAAAGTGCTTTCAGCCGCTGTCTGGCACGAAATAAAACACTTTTAAAATTCGCCTCTGAAATATTCATAATATGGGATGCTTCTTTGTAGTTTAACTCTTTTAAATAATATAGCGTTAAGGCCTCCCGATAATTATCGGGGAGCTCGGACATATAACCAGTCAGCACTTCCTTTATCTCTACCTGATGGGCAGGACTTTGAACAGCATTTTGAAAGAGGCTTCCGATTAAGTCATCAGAAATGGTTACTTCTTTCTTATGCTTTCTGACGTAATCAATGAAGGCGTTTCGCGCCACTTGAAAAAGCCAGGGCTTTACTTTGCTGTGATCATAGGAGTGAATGTGTATGTATGCCCGCATAAAGGTTTCCTGCAGTAAGTCTTCAGCAAGATGCTTGTCTTTTGTCATGGAGAGCAGGAACCTGTAAACATCATTCATGTACATTTGGTAAATTTCATCGATCGTCACTGCCTTTTCTCCCCTCTATGTTATACACGCATAAGAAAGGTTTAAAGTTGCACATTACATGCAAACGGCTTTTTTATACCTAATCAAACACCATTACTATATAGTACCCAAAAATGCCCGCAAAAGATAGTGCGGAGAAATGTTTAACATTTTTTCCAGAGGGGAAAAGATAGTGAAAAAGTGAAGGAGTGGCACAATGGAATATACCAGTATAGCAGATACAGGAATAGAAGCCTCCAGAATCGGCCTCGGCACATGGGCCATTGGCGGAACGATGTGGGGAGGCACTGATGAAAAAACATCGATTGAAACAATCCGAGCCGCTCTTGATCAGGGGATTACAATGATTGACACCGCGCCGGCTTACGGCTTCGGGCAGTCCGAGGAAATCGTCGGAAAGGCAATCAAAGAGTACGGCAAAAGAGACCAGGTGATTCTCGCAACGAAAACGGCTCTGGACTGGAAGAACAACCAGCTGTTCCGCCATGCGAACAGAGCGAGAATTGTAGAGGAAGTTGAGAATTCTTTGAAGCGGCTTCAAACAGACTATATTGATCTTTATCAGGTGCATTGGCCCGATCCGCTTGTGCCAATTGAAGAAACGGCTGAAGTCATGAAGGAATTATATGATGCGGGAAAAATCCGGGCGATTGGCGTCAGCAATTTTTCAATTGAGCAAATGGATACATTTCGCGCCGTCGCACCTCTCCATACGATTCAGCCTCCATATAATCTGTTTGAAAGAGAGATGGAAGAGAGTGTTCTTCCTTATGCGAAAGATAACAAGATAACAACATTATTATACGGCAGTTTATGCAGAGGGCTGTTAACAGGCAAAATGACCGAAGAGTATACATTTGAGGGCGATGATCTGCGTAATCACGATCCAAAATTCCAGAAGCCCCGCTTTAAAGAGTATCTTTCTGCTGTCAATCAATTGGATAAGCTGGCGAAGACACGTTATGGAAAATCAGTGATTCACTTGGCTGTCAGATGGATCTTAGATCAGCCGGGAGCGGATATCGCTCTTTGGGGGGCAAGAAAGCCTGGGCAGCTTGAGGCCCTATCTGAGATTACAGGCTGGACGCTGAACAGTGAAGATCAGAAAGATATCAATACTATATTGGAAAATACGATATCAGACCCTGTCGGACCGGAGTTTATGGCCCCGCCGACCAGAGAGGAAATATAACAAAAGCTGAGGGCGAATCCTCAGCTTTCAGCGTGTCGACTAAACCCTCGAGTTCGTTGTCAGGCCTGCGCGTCGGTGCTCACGAATGATGAAGGGACAGCGGCTAAATGCTTAGGCGTCCTGCTCAAACACCGCTGTCATCACATCCTGTGAAAGTCTGCTCCATGCTCGCCTTTCCTAGACTCAAGGGTTTTCAATCACGCTGAATAGATGACAAAATCATAAAATGAAAACCATTTTATGATTTTATCAACAATCAAAAAGCTGAGGATGAATTCTCAGCTTTTTGGCGTTTAAACGGGAGAAATCTTAAAAATTAGTACCAGGTAATAAAAAATGTTGTTATAATAGATGACAGAAAGAATCATTGATTACGACAAAGGAAGTGCGATATGTATAAGTTTTGTGCAAATGCTTTAAAAGTTATTCTTTCTCTTCGCGGAGGAGTGAAGGTGTATAACAAAGAAAACCTTCCGGCCGATTCAGGTTTTGTCATCGCGTGTACACATTCCGGCTGGGTTGATGTGATTACACTCGGAGTCGGGATTCTTCCTTATCAAATACACTACATGGCGAAAAAAGAGCTTTTTCAAAATAAATGGATCGGTTCGTTTCTGAAGAAAATTCATGCCTTTCCGGTAGATCGGGAAAATCCCGGGCCAAGCAGTATTAAAACGCCGATTAAGCTGCTGAAAGAAGGAGAGATCGTCGGTATCTTCCCAAGCGGAACAAGAACCTCTGAGGATGTGCCTTTGAAAAGAGGTGCGGTGACGATTGCGCAAATGGGGAAAGCGCCGCTTGTCCCCGCTGCATATCAGGGCCCTTCAAGCGGAAAAGAATTATTCAAAAAAGGAAAAATGAAGCTGATTATCGGTGAGCCTCTTCACCAGGCTGATTTTGCCCACCTGCCTTCAAAGGAAAGACTTGCAGCAATGACAGAGGCTTTGAATCAGCGGATTAAAGAACTAGAGAATAAACTTGATCAGCTATAAGGCGTTCTGAGAGATGCCCTGAACTGTAAAATAAGAAAAGCACCTTATACAAGGTGCTTTTCTTATTATGCTTCCTGCTGGTTAGCTGTCTCCAGAAGTTCTTCTTCTTGAAGCTTTTTCACTTCAATATATGCCACGTGGTGGCCGTCAATTTCATTAATGATGAATTCGCAGCCCTCTTCGATGATGGAATCATCTTTTTCAACATCGTATTTTTGAGTAAGGAACCAGCCGCCGATTGTGTCGACTTCTTCGTTCTCTAAATGAATGCCTAGCAGGTCGTTTACTTGGTCAATTAACACTTTTCCGTCAAGAATATAATGGCCTTCGCCGATTTTGCGGATTTCGCTAATTTCATCAATATCAAATTCGTCGCGGATTTCACCGACAATTTCCTCAATGATGTCCTCAACCGTCACAAGCCCGGCAGTACCGCCGTATTCATCAGACAAAATGGCCATGTGGACCCTCTCTTTTTGCATTTTGACAAGCAGGTCTTGGATTGGCGCAGATTCAATGACATGAATGATCGGGTTGACGAATTGAGAAATGGTGGAATCAACAGATACCTCACCGCTTATGCAGGCGGTCAGCACTTCTTTAATGTTAATAACCCCGATAATGTTATCTTTATCGCCCTCTTCCACAGGGTAGCGGGTATATTTTTCAATCTGAATGATGTCCATCATTTCAGAAATCTTGATATCATGCGGAAGGCTGACAATTTCGGTCCGCGGAATCATAATTTCTTTCGCGAGCCTGTCGTCAAATTCAAAGATTTTATTCACATATTTAAACTCTGATTGGTTGATTTCACCGCTTTTATAGCTTTCAGACAAAATGATTCGCAGTTCTTCTTCTGAGTGTGCCAGTTCGTTTTCTGAAACGGTCTCCAGGCCAAATGCTTTGGTCAATAACCGTGCGGAATTGTTCAAAAGCCAAATGAATGGGAACGCGATGCGGTAAAACCAAATCAGCGGTTTCGCAAACAGCATAGACACTGCTTCCGCCTTTTGGATAGCGACTGTCTTAGGTGCAAGTTCTCCGACAACAACGTGTAAGAACGTGATAATGGCATACGCAAAAATAAACGATATGACATGTGAAAGGGAACCTGGAACGTTCATTTGTACGAAAAGCGGGTGAAGCAGCCTTTCGATCGTTGATTCACCTAAAACCCCTAATCCGATGGAAGTCAATGTAATTCCGAGCTGACACGCAGATAAATATTCATCAAGATGCGTGGTCACTTTTTTTACGGCTATTGCTGCTTTATTTCCTTCCGCGATCAGCTGATCGATCCGTGAGCCTCTGATTCTGATAATGGCAAACTCAGATGCCACGAAAAATGCCGTCAGGGCGATTAAAACAGCAACTAAAATCAAATTCACTATGTCCAATTAGAACCTTCACTCTAGCAATGAGAATGAAGGTAACACCTCCTGTTAGATAAAATGGTTTTAACTTAACAGCAGCATAAATGATTGGAACACGGCGAGCTTTTCAGGCGGGAGTTTGCTTTTCAGCTTGTCACGATCCTCGGGCTTCAGCCGTTCAAACCGATGCAAGATTCCGGAGATGTTTTGATTCATATGATCAATTTCTAATGCCAGATTTCCAATTTCATCATCAAGTTTAGCTGAAGAGGGAAACTGGTTCTCCAGTCGATCTTTAATATCGGACAGGGCCAATCGCTGCTTCTTGCAATCTACAATAAATATAAGTCGTTTGAGTGCATTTTCGTCGTAGTAACGGTAATTTGAACAGGATCTGGCCGGCGTAAGCAGACCGAGATTCGTATAATAATCAACTGTCCGTTTCGTTACTCCGGCGAGTGCCGCTAGTTCACTGATGCGATAAGTCTCAGCCCCATCTATATCCCTCCCAACCATCACGTTATAGTTATGAGAATAGTTTAATATATGAACGGTGTCTTGCACAAGTTTATTGTTTTTTTCAGACCGGAATTGGAAGTTGTGGAATTCATCATCTGATTGAAGTAACATAGGAAGATAGAATTTTCAAATTTTTATATGCGGAAGGGACAGATGAAATTGGCTGGGTTATCCCGGGAAGTTGAAGAAAACTTAAATAAAGGATCATGGATTCGCAAGCTGTTTGATGAAGGTGCAAGGCTGAAGAAGGAGTTCGGGGAAGACCAGGTATTTGATTTTTCACTCGGCAACCCGATTGTTGAACCGCCTGAAGCTTTTAAGAGAGCGTTAATAGAGGAAGCTGAAAAAGGCAGCCACGGATACATACAAAACCAAGGGCTTCCTGCAGCGAGAGAAAAAGTCGCGCAATTTCTGGGGGCGCGTTTTGAAGCTGATTTCTCAGCGGAGCGTATCGTCATGACAGTGGGCGCGGGAGGCGCTTTGAATGTTGCGTTAAAAAGCATCGTAAACCCTGGGGAAGAGGTCATTATTCTTGCACCTTATTTTGCCGAATATAAGTTGTATATTGAGAACTACGGGGGAAAGGCCGTCAGCTGCCCGTTGACAGGCCGGTTTGAGATCGACATTGAAGCGGTAAGGCAATCGATCACTCCACAGACGAAAGGGCTGATACTCAATACACCGCATAACCCTACAGGCACGGTTCTCAGCCAGAAAAATATAGACGATTTAGGCGCTTTATTAAAAGAAATAGAAGAGAAGAGCGGCCAGACGATTTATGTGCTGTTTGATGAACCGTACAGTCAATTAATCTATGATGAAGAGCTGGCAAATCCGTTTCAATCGTACCATCGTGTGATATTGGCTAGCTCATTCAGTAAAGATCTCGGCATAGCCGGGGAGCGGCTCGGATATATCGGATTGGACAGCCGAATGCCGGATGCGGACCTTTTGATCAACGCTTTTGTGTATTGTAATCGAACGCTTGGATTTGTGAATGCCCCTGTCATGATGCAGCGGGCTGTGGCACGAATGGATGATTTAAGAGTAGACGCGAGCGCTTATAAAGAGCGCCGGGATTTAATGGTAGACATTTTAAAAGAAGCCGGTTTTGAATTTGAAATGCCAAAGGGAGGTTTCTTTGTTTTTCCGAAATCGCCGATTGAAGATGAAGTTGCATTTTGCGTGCATGCCGCCCAAAAATACAAATTATTAATTGTGCCGAGCAGCGGTTTTGGAATGAGCGGGCATTTCCGATTATCCTTCAGTGTGCCGATCGAGCAGATTAAAAACTCACGGGACATTTTCATTTCTTTATATAAAGATTTTGCTTAAGAAGGCAAAGAAAAGAAAACAGTTTTTAAGGCTGTTTTCTTTTTATATCCGCAAAAACCTTCCTCTTCCAATCCAGACAGGCAGGAATTGAAAAGCAGGCATGCAGTTAAGTCTTTCTTCATGATAAAAGTCTAAAAATTAAAAATCATTTTTGGAATGAGTTGTGTTACAATAAAATATACAATTTATAATCAAACTTTGACTTTTGGAGGTGGTATGATGGGGCCCGCTGCTTAGGCAACAATACACCGCGTACCTCAATGTTAAGGAAAAATGATTATATCAGGAGGTGACTCCTTATCCTTTGTTGAGAGGATAGGGTTAAATGGACGATATTGACAGTCTGATTTTAATTGGCGTGCTCATTGCTTTAACCGCGTTTTTCGTTGCAAGCGAGTTTGCGATTGTTAGAGTAAGGAGATCCAGAATAGATCAGCTTATCACAGAAGGAAACAAACGGGCGATACTCGCAAGGCGTGTCATTACAGATTTGGATGAATATTTATCCGCATCCCAGCTAGGCATTACATTGACATCAATCGGGCTTGGCGTACTGGGTGAGCCGGCCTTTGAACGGCTGCTGCATCCACTGTTTGAACCGCTCGGCTTGCCGGACTCGGTTTCACATGCAGCCTCTTTTGCAGTCGCGTACGGCTTGATCACGTTCCTGCACGTTGTTGTAGGTGAACTTGCCCCGAAAACGGTCGCGATTCAAAAGGCAGAACAGCTGACTTTACTGATAGCGGGCCCTTTGCGTTTATTCTATTTGCTCCTGTTTCCGTTTATTTGGATCCTCAATGGATCGGCGCGGCTTTTATGCGGGATGTTCGGTTTGAAGCCTGCGTCAGAACATGATGGTTCCCATTCTGAGGAAGAACTCAGGATGCTGTTATCTGAGAGTTTAAAAAACGGAGAGATTAATCCGTCTGAATATAAATATGTGAATAAGATTTTTGAATTTGATAATCGGATCGCCAAAGAAATTATGATACCGCGGAAGGAAATGGCTGCTGTGTCAACTGAGATGACGATGGCCGAGATGCTTGAAGTCATGCTGAAGGAAAAATACACGCGCTGGCCAGTCACAGATGGAGACAAAGACAGTGTGATCGGTTTGGTCAATACGAAGCATTTGTTTTCTGATTTGCTGTTTATGACAGAAGAAGAACGAATGAAGATGACGATCCATCCGTATGTGAGGCCGGTCATCGAAGTGATTGAAACGATCCCGGTTCATGATTTGCTGATTAAAATGCAGCGCGAGCGCATTCATATGGCAATATTGTCGGATGAATACGGAGGAACCTCGGGACTTGTGACGACAGAGGATATTCTTGAGGAAATTGTCGGAGAGATCAGAGATGAATTTGATGAAGATGAACAGCCGCTGATCCAAAAGCTTGGCGACGGCCATTATGTGATGGATGGAAAGGTTCGGATCGATCAGGTGAACAGCCTTCTTGGCGCATCGATTCAAGAAGACGTCGATACGATCGGCGGGCTGATATTAAAAGAAAACATCGATATTGAGGCTGGTGAATCCATTCGCATCGGTTCATATACGATAAAGGTGCTGAAGATGGACGGCCGATTAATCAAGCAAATCGATATAAAAGAAGAAGCCGGCAGCACAACCGGGATTACGGCGCACCACAAGCTGCCGCTGCCCGAGCCTGTGATGCTGAACAGTGCAACCTTGAGCGAGAAATAAGCTCAAGGTTTTTTTACATTGTGATTGTCCAGCCGCACCAAAATGCCAAAAGCGATCCGCAAAGTGTCAGGGCGATGTACAAGATGCTTTCTATTACACGTTTGGCCATAAGGAGTTGAATAGTTTCAACGCTGAAGGTGGAAAAGGTCGTAAAGGCGCCAAAAAACCCCGTGCCGATGATAAGCGAGACCGAAGCATTTGCAACGTGAAGTCCTGTAAATATTCCGAGCCCGAGAGCTCCGAGAATATTGACTGTCAGTATGCCAATGGGCAGGCTGAGACCTTTGGTTTTGGCGGTTATGACATTGCCAAGCCAGAAGCGAAGCATTGCGCCAAGTCCGCCCCCTATGAAAATACCCGCTAGTGTCATCTTTCCTGCAGCCCCTTTCTTTGCTGAATGCCTGCTATGCGCCGTCCCGCAAAAACACCAATCAGTGCAAATATGATCCCTGATATCAATGAGGCTGCCACATATAAAAGAGCCAATGAGGGTTGTCCTTGCAAAAGCATCACTGTTTCCTTAGAAAACGTGGACATTGTTGTGAAGCCTCCGCAAAAGCCGGTGCCTAAAAAAGCCGACAGCAGAGGCCGTTTTGCCCCGATCAGAAAAAATCCGGTCAAAATGCCTAATAGAAGGCTGCCTGCCGCATTTTCCAGCCAGGTTGCCGCCGGGAACTGACCGGTGTGTATCCATAAGTTTAATCCGTATCGGAGGCAGGCGCCAAGCGCGCCTCCGATAAAAACCGCGCTATATATTTTCATGTTTGCCATCCTTTATGATGAAATCCGGGTAATCTGTAACGATGCCGTCCACGCCCATGGCTTGTAATTTTGCCGCTGTCTTTTGATTGTTGACAGTCCATGCAAATATGTTTAAGCCATTTTTATGGATGGAGCCGATCATCAGACGGTTAAGCCGTGTGTGTTTTATATTGACATAGTTTGCAAAAGAGCGGAAGGCCTTCATCTGATTTCTGGACAGCATGCCAAAGTTGGGCCTTGTAATGACCGCTGTCGGAATCGAAGGATAAAGCTCGCGGAACCTTTGGACGGAGCGGAACTGAAAGGATTGAACAATATTATTGATAGAAAAAGAAAATTGCCCTAATAGCTGTCCCACCTCTTCTTCAATTCCGACTTGAGACGGATGGCCTTTTAGTTCAATTAAAATGCCGATTTTTTTGTGGTAGCGCTTGAGCACCGCTTCCAGGGTTGGAATACGCTCTCCTTGAAAAGCGGGACCGTACCAGCTTCCTGCATCGAGTTTTTGCAATTCCTCCAAGGTAAAATCCTTAACAAAGCCCGATCCGTTTGTTGTTCGGTCAACCCTGTCATCGTGTATCACAACAATCTGCCTGTCTTTTGTAAGCTGGACATCCAGTTCGATCATATCTGCATTCATTTTCACCGCAAGGTCAAATGCGGCAATCGTATTTTCCGGAGCGTAGCCGGATGCTCCGCGATGGGCAATGATGTACAAGCTAAGTCAGCTCCTCGTATGGGCATTTCTGTTATTGTATCAAATCCATATATGCACCGCGATACAAACTGGTGAATTTTTTCTGCCATATCGGAATGGTCCGGGCTGAGGAATGCGTATAACTAAAAAAAGACACTCAGCGTATCAGAACACATTTCGTCAGAAAATTAGGTCTTTCGACATGTTCACAACAAAATATGATCCTTTATAATAGCAAAAAAGGAGGCGAGATCATGGGAAAAGGGAGAATCAGAGTGGAGGAAAGAATTAAAGCCGAAACGGATGCTGAAATGCAAAAAGCAACTCTCCTTGATCAGACACAAACGAAAAAAGGTAAGTGACTGTCCCTATTGAATCTGGCTGATAGATGAATTGAGAAATGACCCCGGCGTTTCGCCGGGGTTTTGTGCTGCATAAGACATTTAAATGAACATCCTTACGAATATTTTAGTATAATAAACAATTGATTGGGATAGAGGGGAGACAGTCATGCCGGATTATCTGCAGCAGTATTTTACGCTTGATAACATCATACAAATCGGCATCAGCTTGGCGATTTTGCTGGTGTTTCTTATACTTAGAAAATTATTCACAAGATATTTTTTTAACCTGCTTTTTAATTTGACAAACCGGCCGAAAACAGAAATTTTTAAACAGGTGGTTCTGGCGTTTGATAAGCCGGCCAGATGGTTTTTTGTTGCCCTTGGGCTGTTTTTAGCGATCCGGTATTCACCGTTTTTAGATGAGCAAATGCCGGTCATCAGCAAAATATACCGCTCACTGATTGTGGCGCTCTTGTGTTGGGGTCTTTGTAATTTGACCGCAACATCGTCGTTTATCTTCCATAAGGTGAACCAGCGCTTCGAGCTTGACATGGATGACATTCTGGCCCCGTTTTTATCCAAATTGCTCCGTTTTGTGATCATTGCGCTCAGTGTCAGTGTGATCGCTCAGGAATTCAATTATGATGTCAACGGATTTGTAGCGGGCCTTGGTCTTGGCGGACTGGCTTTTGCGCTTGCCGCGAAGGATACCATCAGCAACTTCTTCGGCGGTATTATCATTATTACTGAAAAGCCGTTTACAATTGGTGACTGGGTGGAGACGTCGACAGTAACAGGATCAGTCGAGGATATTACCTTTAGGAGCACGAGATTCAGAACAGCACAGGGGGCGCTTGTAACGGTGCCGAACTCTACGCTGTCGATGGAAGCGATCACGAACTGGACAAGAATGACCAAACGCCAGATTACGTTTTCCATCCATGTGTCCTACGCTACGCCGATTGAGAACCTTGAACGCTCCATTCATTCTCTCAGAACAATGCTCTTAGAGCATGAGGGCGTTGATAATGAAACAATCATGGTCAACTTTGATACGTTTGCCGACAGCTACTACAATTTATTTTTTAACTTCTATACAAAAACGACAGTTTGGGCTGAAAACCTTAATATTAGAGAGGATATCAACTATAAAATTATTGAGATTTTAGGTGCAGAAGGTGTCCAGTTTGCATATCCCGGCCAAATGGTTGTTGTCAAGCAAAAGCACGAAAGCGACCCATTCCAGGTGAATCTAAATAAAGAGGAAAAGGAACGGGCTTAAAAGAGAGACTTCGTCTGACAGAGGCGGAGTCTTTTTCATGGTAAAATAAGAGAAAAAGGCGGTGTTGAGTTGGAAGCATTCAAAAATATTCTACATGAAGCACAGCGAATTGTTGTGCTGACAGGAGCGGGAATGAGCACAGAATCAGGGATTCCCGACTTTCGTTCAGCAGGGGGCATTTGGACGGAAGATGCCTCAAGAATGGAAGCGATGAGCCTTGATTATTTTTTAAGTCATCCGCGTCTGTTTTGGCCCAAATTCAAAGAATTGTTCCAGATGAAAATGAGCGGCAGCTTTGAACCGAATGAAGGACACTTGCTTTTAGCTGAGTTGGAGAAGCAAGGGAAGCAGGTCGATATTTTCACGCAAAACATTGACGGTCTTCATAAAAAAGCGGGGAGCAGGTATGTATACGAACTGCATGGTTCTATCCAGACAGCAGCTTGTCCGGCATGCGGCGCCCGATATGATCTTCCCCATTTGCTGGAGCGGGAGGTGCCGGAGTGCACGGCGGCCGGAAACAATGGGGACATTTGCGGAACGGTATTAAAAACCGATGTTGTTCTCTTTGGCGACGCCGTCATGCACTTTGACACCCTTTATGAAAAGCTGGATCAAGCAGATCTTTTATTGGTTATCGGCACGTCTCTCGAAGTGGCTCCGGCTAGATTTGTGCCTGAGGATGCAAGTCTGATTCCCGGCATGAAGAAAGTCATCATAAACCTTGAACCAACGTATTGCGACAGCTTGTTTGACATGGTCATCCATCAAAAAATCGGTGAGTTTGCCCGAAGTTTGGGCATAAAAAAGTGAGCCGCCTTATGCGCCTCACTTTTTTATTCATGAACAGGAACCATTGTGTCCTCTAACACTCCGAAGGAATAGCCTTTTTCTTTTAATTTATTGATTAGTACCGGCAGCGCGTTTACGGTAGCGGGAAGATCATGCATGAGAATCACATTCGGGCGGCCTGAAGAGCTGTGTTCCATATTTTCAAGCTGCTCTAACACGGCCGTCACATACTTTGAATTTCGGTATTTCCAGTCCATGCTGTCAATCGTCCAATCCCAGTATACAAAACCGTCTTTCTCAAGATTGCGGATTTGTGAGGGGGTTAGTGACGGCTTGCTTCCGTATGGCGTTCTGACAAGAGCGGTTTTATATCCTGTAATGTCCTGCAGCGTGTCACGCGCCTCCTGCATTTCTTTTAGCGGAGATGTCGGTGTTTGATAGAACAATCTGTTATTGTGGGTAACGCCATGTAAACCGAGTGCGTGGCCTTCCTTTTCTGCTCTTTTCACAGCCTGCTTGAATTCGTTCATCCGCGGTGACAGCATAAAAAACGTCGCTTTTACATCAGCGCTTTTCAGTACGTCGAGCAAGCGGGTTGTAACGGCTGAAGGGCCGTCGTCGAAGGTTAAGTAAACCGTTTTATCTCCCATGTTCTGCTTTGTCTGCAGATGTTTTATCAGGAGATCGGGGGAGTCGTTTTTCAGCTTAAGGCTTTCCTTCTCATCTCGAAGCTGGCCGTTTGTTGTGACAGTGACTTCCTTTGCTTTCGTTGAACTGTTGGAATAACCCAAAATCACCATAAGCAAAAGCAGCACACATAAAACTGCTAAACTTGCAAATTTAAAAGCAAGCGAAACTGCAGAAGGAGAAGCCTCTCCTCTCGTTTGTCGCATAACAATCTCTCCATTGGCATAAAATCTCTACATAATGCTGTACAGCAGGCAGCTTATGAAGATGCCTTATGTTTACAACCTATGTATTACCAGTCAAGTATACAGGAATAAAACTGGAAAGCACATAGAAAATTTGTCGAAATGTCAGATTTTAAGGAAAAAATAAACTCCTTTCCGCTATAGATCTCTTGATCTTTCTGTTTTTCAGCTTGTCCAATATGGTAGAATTAGTGATAATGACAGCTTGAATGACATCAGGGACATCTCGAAAAGGGAGGGCTTTTATGAAGGTTTTAGTCAATGGCCGGCTGATTGGGCGCAGTGAAGCATCAATCGATTTGGAAGATCGCGGTTATCAGTTTGGTGACGGCATCTATGAAGTGATCAGGGTGTACAAAGGAGTATTGTTCGGCTTACGTGAGCATGCAGAGCGTTTTTTCAGAAGTGCTGCTGAAATCGGAATTTCACTGCCATTCAGTATAGAAGATCTCGAGTGGGACCTGCAAAAGCTTGTACAGGAAAATGCGGTCAGTGAGGGAGCGGTATACATTCAGACAACAAGAGGTGTGGCCCCGCGAAAACACCAGTATGAAGCCGGCCTCGAGCCGCAGACTACTGCCTATACGTTTACGGTGAAAAAACCGGAGCAAGAGCAGGCATACGGAGTGGCGGCCATTACAGATGAGGATCTTCGCTGGTTAAGATGTGATATCAAAAGTCTGAATTTACTGTATAATGTCATGACGAAGCAAAAGGCCTATGAAGCGGGAGCATTTGAAGCCATTTTACTTAGGGACGGCGTTGTTACGGAGGGTACATCCTCTAACGTTTATGCCGTTATCAACGGCACGGTGCGAACACATCCGGCTAACCGGCTCATTCTCAATGGAATTACACGGATGAATATTTTAGGACTGATTGAGAAGAATGGGATTAAACTGGATGAGACTCCTGTCAGTGAAGAAGAGTTGAAACAGGCGGAAGAGATCTTTATTTCGTCAACGACGGCAGAAATTATTCCGGTTGTGACGCTCGATGGACAATCGGTCGGAAGCGGGAAACCCGGACCGGTGACCAAACAGCTTCAGGCTGCTTTTCAAGAAAGCATTCAACAGGCTGCTAGCATTTCATAAATGAACGAAGAAAAGAGCCCGCTTTTTACAGCGGGGCTCTTTTTATTTTTTAACAAATCCAATCAAAATGGAGATCATTGGCGATATATAGAGGAAGAACGTAAACGGGATGTAGTCTATGACTGGAACACCAAGTGCGCTCGCCATAAATGCGCCGCTGACGCCCCAAGGAATCAATGGGTTAATTAATGTTCCGCCGTCCTCTAATGACCTTGTCAGAAATTTTCGCTGGATGTTTTGTTTGTCATATAAGGATTTAAATGATTGTCCCGGTATTAATATCGATAAATACTGTTCGCCGGTTGCCAAGTTGACGCCGATGCTTGAGCAGACAGTTGCTGCAACAAGACGACCTTTTGAGCGGATGCCTTTCATGACGCCTTCCAATAGTGCAGAAATCAATCCGATTTTCTCCATCAATCCGCCGAGTGCAAAAGCAATCATAATGAGAGAGACAGAGCCCATCATGGATTGCAGTCCGCCTCTGTTAATAATTTTAGCGGCTGCCTCATTGTCAGTTTCGAAAGTTGTGCCATTTTGCAAAGCTGTCATAAACGCCTGCAGGCTGCTGTCGGGTACAAAAATAGCAGTCAAAATTCCCGAGGAAATAATTCCGGCAGTCAGAACGGGGATTACTGATACCCGTTTCATTGCCAGCAAAACGACTAAGAGCGGAGAAAGAAGGGCCCACGGTGTCACGTTTGCAGCATCTTTTATTCCGGTTATGACCTGCTGAATATTATCGGTTGAAGCAGCGTCCGCTGACACTGATGAACCGAGAAAGTAAAACAGAACGACAGTGATGAGCAAAGCTGGAATGGTTGTGCCCATCATATGGCGAATGTGTTCAAAGATTGGTATTTCGCCTATTCCGGCTGCAAAGTTGGTTGTGTCCGACATCGGCGACATTTTATCCCCAAAACAAGCGCCGCATATGACTGCGCCTGCTGTCCATTCAAGCGGAACGCCAGCGGCGCTCGATACGCCGATCAGCGCTACCCCGATTGTGCTTACAGTTGTCAGGCTTGAGCCAACAAGTGTGCTGATGATCATACATGAAAACAAAGCAGTCAACAGAAGATGGCTTGGTTCAATAAAGGATAGGGCATAAACTGTCACAGTCGGTATGGCGCCACTGTACATCCAGGCGCCGATTAAGATGCCGATCAGCGCTAGAACAATAATCGGCTGTACGCCGTTTTTGATCCCGTCTACAATCCCTTTTTCAATGCTCTTCCAGGGAAATCCAAACCATAAAGCTGCTGCTGAAAGCATGACAACACTTAAAAACAGCGGGATATGAGGTTCTACATGAAGCAAGAATAAGCAAGAAATAATAATGCACAACATGAATATAAATAAACCGACGGCTAACGGAAACGTCAGCTTTTTTTGAGAATCCAAAATAACACCCCATATTTATCTTTAATGCTTTTGTGCTTTTGGGCACGAAAGCATTATAACAGAAAAAAACGAAAATCTATGTTTTTTCACAATTATGAATATAAAAGAAGTGAGCACAGGGCGTGCTCACTTTACAATCAGGACGGGTATATCCGATTTCGCTGAAAGCTTTTCACTTACACTTCCGAATATTAGCTTTTTCAGCCTGTTTTGGTCTCTGCTTCCGGTTACGATCATATCGGCAGAAATGCGGTTTGCATGCTCGATAATTGATTCAGCCGGATCGCCTTCTAATATATCGATATCTCCATCTGCCTGCTGTTCATTCAGCATCATTCTGGCTTCGGCGATGACTTCTTCCGTACGGTCTTCATAGATCATTGGCTCAGGTGATGTTACATCAGATATCAGCGGATCAGGAACACTTGTCATGCCTCCGCTGATATAGCTTGCCTCAGCTGCGGGTCTGGGCGGGTCGATGACGGTCTGATTGTCTTTCATATCATGTGAATGGGCGACGGTAATAGCGGCATTTACGGTTTTAGCAAGATCAATGGCTGTCGGAAGCGCTTTCTTACTATTTTCACTTCCGTCAAACGCAACAATGATACGGTCAGCATGGAACATCCTTCTCACCCTTTCAAAGCGTCTTACAACACTACTACCCGAATTTGAGCACAATTAACCTTTTCCTATTCAAGTAATGATTGACAATAAAAGGTTTTGTTTATATGATGATAAAAAGATGAAATCAGAATGGAAGGAGGGTTTGCTATGCCAAGGAATTTGCGTGTTTATCAAACAGTTTCATATTGGCGCGGCAAACCTTTTGTTCTGTTTTCGTGAACGGTTTTTTAGGTCGGACCGCGCGCTGAAAAGCGCTGTGCGTAACATATCGGTTAAAAAAGGCATGGAGCTGACGCTTCATGCCTTTTTTATATACAAAATCTAAGGAAAGACAGGTGTATGGGATGTGAAGACAAATACAGAGGCGAGGGCAGTTCGTGCCAAACTGGATGAAAAAAGCTGCAAGGAAAAAATAGAAGGCGGCTGATGAGGAGATGGGGATAGATGTTTTCAGTTTTGAAAAAGCTTGGCTGGTTTTTTAAGGCGTACTGGCTGCGCTATACGATTGCGATTGTCCTTTTATTAGCAGTCAATGTCATTGAAATGTTTCCGCCTAAGCTCTTGGGGAACGCCATAGATGATATGAAAGCAGGGGCATTTACTGCGGAAGGGCTGCTGTTTTATATCGGTATCTTTTTTGTGCTGACGGCGGCTGTGTATATCATGTCTTATTTTTGGATGCATCAGCTGTTTGGCGGAGCGAATCTGATGGAGAAAATTCTTCGTACGAAGCTGATGGGGCATTTGCTGACTATGTCGCCGCCGTTTTATGAAAAAAACCGAACAGGCGATTTAATGGCACGAGGGACAAATGATCTTCAGGCCGTCAGTTTAACCACAGGGTTTGGCATCTTGACGTTAGTTGATTCTACGATGTTTATGATGACGATCTTTTTGACAATGGGGTTTTTGATCAGCTGGAAGCTGACCTTTGCCGCCATTATCCCGCTTCCAGTCATGGCGATTGCAATCAGTCTATATGGAAGTAAAATTCATGAGCGGTTTACTGAGGCCCAAAACGCGTTCGGGGCGCTGAATGACAGAGTGCTGGAATCTGTTTCAGGCGTGCGGGTGATTCGCGCGTATGTTCAGGAAACAAACGATGTTCGCCGGTTTAATGAAATGACCGCTGATGTTTATCAGAAAAATATGAAAGTGGCTTTTATTGATTCACTGTTTGAGCCGACGGTAAAACTGCTTGTCGGCGCAAGCTATCTGATTGGGCTCGGCTACGGAGCGTTTCTTGTATTCCGGAACGAGCTGACGCTTGGAGAGTTAGTGTCCTTTAACGTTTATCTCGGCATGATGATTTGGCCGATGTTTGCAATCGGTGAACTCATTAACGTGATGCAGCGCGGCAATGCGTCATTAGATCGGGTAAATGAAACTCTTTCTTATGAAACGGATGTGACAGATCCAAAACAGCCCGCTGATCTTAAAGAGCCTGGAGATATCGTTTTCAGTCATGTCAGCTTTACATATCCAAGCTCAACAAGTGACAATCTTCAGGATATTTCATTTACGGTGCGAAAAGGGCAGACTGTCGGGATTGCCGGTAAAACCGGGAGCGGAAAAACGACAATTATTAAGCAGCTTTTGCGCCAGTACCCTCCAGGTGAAGGGAGCATTACATTTTCAGGCGTACCGATTCAGCAAATCCCTCTTGACCAGCTCCGCGGATGGATCGGATATGTGCCGCAGGATCATTTACTGTTTTCACGGACTGTAAAAGAAAATATTTTATACGGAAAACAGGATGCAACTGATAAAGAGGTTCAGCAAGCCATTGCCGAAGCACATTTTGAAAAAGATTTGCACATGCTTCCGTCCGGTCTGGAGACAATGGTCGGTGAAAAAGGCGTGGCACTGTCAGGCGGGCAGAAACAAAGAATTTCGATTGCGAGAGCACTCATGGCGAATCCGGAAATCTTGATTCTGGATGATTCACTTTCCGCTGTAGATGCCAAAACAGAGGCTGCAATTATCAAGAACATCAGAGAAAACCGCAAAGGAAAAACGACATTTATTTTGACGCACCGATTATCCGCGGTAGAGCACGCTGACCTGATCCTTGTGATGGACGGCGGCGTCATTGCTGAGAGAGGCACGCATCAAGAACTGCTGGCCAATAATGGGTGGTACCGGGAACAATATGAAAGACAGCAGCTGTTCACTGCGGAAGAAGGGGGAGCAGGGGCATGAAAATAGGAAAAACGTTATGGAGATACGCACTTCTTTATCGAAAATTGCTGATCACAGCCGTCCTTTTGCTAACTGTTGCCGTCGGTGCAGAACTGACTGGGCCCTTTATTGGCAAAAAAATGATAGACGACCATATCCTCGGCATTGAGAAAACATGGTATGAAGCTGCGGAAAAAGATAAAAATGCCGTTCAGTTTCACGGCGTCTCATATGTCAGAGAGGACCGATTGCAGGAGCCTGTTTCAAAAGCAAAAGAAGCACATATTTATCAAGTGGGAATGGCGTTCTATTTTGTTGATCAGGCTGTCAGCTTCGACGGGAATAGAACGGTTTCTGACGGGAAGCTGACGATCACAAACGGAGACAAGAGCCGGACATATGCTGCCGAAAAGCTGACTAAGCAGGAACTTTTCCAGTTCTATCAGCCGGAAATAAAGGGAATGGTGTTACTGATCTGCCTGTATGGGGGCTTGCTTGTGTTTTCGGTATTCTTTCAATACGGACAGCATTATCTGCTGCAGATGAGCGCCAATCGGATTATTCAAAAGATGAGGCAGGACGTGTTTTCGCACATACAGAAAATGCCGATTCGCTATTTTGACAACCTTCCGGCCGGAAAAGTCGTTGCGCGGATTACCAATGATACGGAGGCTATTAGGGATTTATATGTCACAGTGCTTTCAACATTTGTGACAAGCGGAATCTATATGTTCGGGATATTCACGGCTTTGTTTCTGCTTGATGTGAAGCTTGCGTTTGTATGTCTGGCAATTGTGCCGATTATCTGGCTGTGGTCGGTCATATACCGGAGATATGCGTCATATTACAACCAAAAAATCCGCTCGATCAACAGTGACATTAACGCAAAAATGAATGAGTCAATTCAAGGCATGACCATTATTCAGGCTTTCCGCCATCAAAAGGAAACAATGAGAGAATTTGAGGAATTAAATGAATCACATTTTTATTTCCAAAACAGGATGCTGAATTTAAACTCCTTAATGTCCCATAATCTGGTCAATGTCATCCGCAATCTTGCGTTCGTCTGTCTGATCTGGCATTTTGGCGGTGCGAGCCTGAATGCGGCGGGGATTGTTTCTATCGGTGTGCTGTACGCGTTTGTCGATTATTTGAACCGGTTATTTCAGCCGATCACAGGCATCGTCAATCAGTTTTCAAAGCTGGAGCTTGCAAGGGTCTCCGCCGGGCGTGTTTTTGAACTGCTTGAAGAAAAGAATACGGAAGAAGCGGGTCAACCGGCGAAGGAGCGCGCGCTGGGGCGGGTTGAATTTCGTGATGTGTCATTTGCGTATCAAGAAGGTGAAGAGGTATTAAAGCATATTTCCTTTACAGCGCAAAAAGGCGAAACCGTAGCGCTCGTCGGCCATACCGGATCAGGAAAAAGCTCGATTTTGAATCTTCTGTTTCGTTTTTATGATGCGCAAAAAGGGGATATTCTGATTGATGGGAGAAGCATTTACAACATGTCAAGACAGGAACTCAGATCCCATATGGGCATTGTGCTTCAGGACCCGTACTTATTCTCGGGTACAATCGGATCTAATGTAAGTCTGGATGACGAAAGAATGACTGAAGAAGAAATAAAAAATGCACTGCGGCAAGTCGGTGCTGAGCCGCTTCTTAAGAAGCTTCCGAAGGGCATTAATGAGCCCGTGATTGAAAAAGGCAGCACGCTATCCTCTGGAGAGCGACAGTTAATTTCTTTCGCTAGAGCTTTGGCGTTTGATCCCGCGATCTTGATTTTAGATGAGGCAACGGCGCATATTGATACAGAGACAGAGGCCGTAATCCAGAAGGCGCTTGATGTCGTCAAACAAGGACGCACCACCTTCGTCATCGCTCACCGGCTTTCAACAATCAGAAATGCTGATCAGATTTTGGTTCTTGATAAAGGAGAAATTGTTGAGAAAGGGAACCACGAGGAATTGATGGCATTAGAAGGCCAATATTATCAAATGTATGAACTGCAAAAGGGACAGAAACATTCCATTGCATAATGCTCAAAAAACCCAAAACAATTGTGTTTTGGGTTTTTGGTTTATGTAGTCAATAAGCCAGTCCGACACGGTATCCGACATACTCACCTGTAACGAGCTCACGATATAAAAAGTCCGCAGTATCGCCGACCGAAATGCTTGTGCCGCCCTCAGGCAAAACGTTACGCTCCGTACGATAAACGCCGGTTGCTGTTCCGTCCGGGAGGTAAGTGGGGCAGATGATTGTCCAGTCTAATGATGATTCTTTAAGCATTTCGTATACTTTTGCATGCTCCTTGGCTGCGCGGGTCTGCTTTCGTTTCGATTCATTTGTTTCAAACCGGTATTTTCCCGGTTCATATCGGGAATCTAGGATCCCTGCGGTGCCGATCGTAATAAGCCGTTTGATATGCTGTTCCTCCATAGTGGAGATAATGTGTGCCATAGCAGTTGACAAGGTATCATCACCATCTGTGCCTAGACAGCTGATCACGATTTCAGCATTCTCCATTATTTTTTTCACATCTTCTAAGCGGCGGGCGTTCCCCATGACGGTTCTGTCTTTTGAAAGGGGAAGATCAGCATGTTGAGATCTGGTCAGAGCGAAAATATCAAATCTTTCATCTGCTGCAGCTTGTGTTAAAAAGGCTTGTCCGACGCGGCCGTTGGCTCCTAATAAAGCGATTTTCATCAAAAAACCTCCTCGCCTTTCATTATAAAAGGATGTTCTCAGTTTGAACAGCGCGGGAAAGAATACCTGTACAAATAAACAGAACGATGGGAAACATATTCATGAATCATGGATACACTTACGAACTGAACCAGCTCCCAATTCACAATGGTGATGAATGACACCCCGATTCCCTCCCTTTTTTTCTAGGATATGTGGAGCAGGAAAAAAGGGTGACAAAATAAAGAGAGCGCGGAAACCGCGCCCTCTATAGCCATATATTGAATTGTTATTGAACTCTGCCGCCCATTTGCTGCTGAGCGAAAGATACTAAACGTTTTGTAATTTCTCCTCCGACAGAACCGTTAGCGCGAGAAGTTGTGTCCGCTCCAAGGTTAACGCCGAATTCAGAAGCGATTTCAAGTTTCATTTGATCGATAGCCTGAGCTGCGCCAGGAACTAGTAAGTCATTTGAAGAGTTTTGGTTAGCCATGTGTAAAATCTCCTTTTTTGTTTAGTATGGTTGGGTTAACTGGAGTTGCACCAATCTGTGAACCCTTCTCGGGTGTCACTGCCGCCTCGGCGTAACCCAATGCTTTGCCGGCTTGTTACTACGTATTATGTTAAAATGTCCGGAAACTCATGCGGAGAATTGTGTGGTAAATCTTGAGAAAGAAAAAAAGCTTAGCCGTTTAGGCGGCTAAGCTAGTCATAAATATGAAAAAGCATCAGTTCATGTATCTCGTTTGTAAGAGCAGGCTCGTCAGCGCGGGCGGGAAACAAGTCTCCCCATTCAATCTCACCGCTCTTATGATAGATGCCTTCATAATGGGTCCCTTTATAATAAAATGAAATTTTCCATCCGGGCAGCTTTTCTTTTGGGAACAAAGGTTTCCAGCTGAAATGAGAAATCATTACGGCCACGCTCCTTACATTTGGTATCAATTGACCTAAATAAAAACGGCTTATGTTCATTGTATCATTGTTTCAGAACATCATTGAAGAGGCCTAAATATGCAGTTTGTCCCAGCTTTGGATAAAGATAAGCCCGCTTTATTAAAAAAGCGGACAGGTTACGAAGGCCACAATGCTTCAGGAGATATGATTGCCTTCTCAGATAAATATGACGCGTATTCAAAGCTTCTTCGTTTTGTAAGAGAATCAACATGATGCAAATTTGGATGAGAAAAAATGCTTCGGCCCGGGCGCGAATTCGCTTCAAACATCCATACTTTACCGTTCTGATCAATGCCAAAATCGAAACCGATCTCCCCGATAAACCCCTCGATATGATCATGAAGGACATGGCTTGCCGTCAGTGCCGCTGCAGAAAGCTTTTTAATGACCTCAACTCTTTCAGCGGGATCATCGTATACTTCCGCAAGTGTCTTTACAGTGCCGCCGTTAGAAAGATGTGTTGTAATGCTGTTCTTTCCGGAAATTTTTACGGCGATTGCTGTCACTGTCCATTTTCCTTTTCTGTTTTTATTGGTATGGACACGGAAATCCGCTGGTTTGCCTTGAAATTCGATGAGATCAACACCTTGCTGAATGAGAAAGTCGGACGGGTTGTGATGTTTTTGAAATTCTGCAAGGAATGAGGCGGCATCGGAATAATCAATTGATGTAAAAGTTTTGGCGTCATTCGTATGCTTTACCGTCAGGCCGCCATCTGTTCTTGTCAGCTGATAAATGCCGGTGCCGAGTGCTCCATTTGCCGGTTTGATATAGACTTTTTTGTATGCGCCACAGAGCTCATCTATCAGCTCCACAGACGGTGTCAGCTCGGATCTAGGCAAAAAGGGTGCCGTTCTTGGATCTTTTTCGAGCAATTGATGAACGTTCCATTTATTGAAAAACGTTTTATTAAACCATGGGATCTGATATTCATCGATCAGCCTCTTTTTTGTATGTTGCAAGAGAAGTGAATCTTCAATTTTTCGGTTCGGCAAACGGTCATAAACGACGTTCGGCAATGGAACGATTTTTTTCTCCCAGCCGTTTTCCCTGTAAAGGAGGCCTTCAATCGTGCCTTCCTCCCAATTGATTTGGTGCGCGCCAAAAACGAAGCAGTAGCCCCCGGCTTGCTCGTGTAACGTGACAAGCTTAGAAAAAAAGAGGGAACGATCCTTAAATGGGCGTTCAAGAGATACAGTAAACCCTGCCGTAAAGATGCCGACTAACGGCCCGATATGCACTGTATGATCATGAATCAGTATATCTGCCCTGCTTCGGTGGGGAAGCAAAAGCTCATGAAACAGATTTTCAGAGAGAAGCACGGTTTGTTCCAGATGCCGTCTGTAAGCAACGTGGCATCTGACAACCTTCGTTCCGAATGCAGCATGCAAAAGTCCGTCTTGCTTCAGCGAAGAGGGCAGAAACAGGGTGTTTTCACTGGTTTTGTCTATGCCGATCAAAAACCGTTTAGGATTCACGCGGAAGAACTCCTTTCTGGCTTTGCTCAGAAAACAGATATTGGCAGCGCTTTAGGGGACAAGTGTACAGCTGTTCTTTTTGCTCGGGAGAGACACGCAGGATTGACTTTCTGCCTGGTTTGGAATTGATATCTAAAATCCAAATTCTCCCGTCCTTAGCAAGACATATATCAAGACCGAGTTCAAACAACGGCCCATAGCGCTCGTCAAGATAATACGGAACCGATTGGGTAATCGAAAACACATCATCTAGTAAGACCACTTGCTGTTTTTTCGGTATATCTTCAAACCAGGAGTCAAATGTCAGCGCATCAGATCCGCCTGACAAATTGGCCAGCAGCCCGTGTTTGTATCCGCGTCTTACTGCCTTTCCGACTGTATTCCATTCACCTGCTTCGTTTTTTTCCATAAACAGACGAATATCACAAGGGTATTGTTCCTTATCTTGAATGTTTAAGTAAGGCTGAAGCAAATATTGATGCTGAAGCACTTTTTTGCACCATGTTTTAAAAGAAGTCTGGTTGGAAAACGTTTTTGTCTGCTTATCCTTTCCGATGTGATAAGTAGCAGTGATGTTTTTCTTGCCCAGCTTCAAAAGAATCACGCCTCTGCCTCCCGCGCCGAATGCCGGTTTAAGGATGCAGGCTTTTTCTTTGGATAAAAAGGAGTGAATTTGTTCGTAGCGGCTCACCTTTATCGTTTCGGGAATATAGGGATTGATTACAGAGTGCTGCTGCAAATCGTGAAGGACGGTCCACTTATCGGGAAGACCCCGCCCGATAAATTCCGTTTTCGGATATTTTTTGAGCCACTCAACGATTGGTTTTGCTTTTTGGGAATGTGAATCCTTGCCGTAAAAACAGCGATCATAAATATAATCTGGAATCGCCATTTCAGTTTCGTTCCATGTGCTGCTGGCCGAATGATAGACCGATGCTTTGACACGCAAAGTGTCAGGTGAAATATCAAATGGTGTAAACCGGATGAAACGTATGCCGAATTCGGGTGCTCTTTTGGCCAGTTCTGCGGAATAATCCGCTTCATGCTGGCGGGATAAGGACATAAAACCGAGTGTTATCATGGTGAGACTCCCCCTTTTATTCAAAAGCTGCCGGCGGGTGTCCGCAGCTTTACACTAAATACATGTAAGACGAACGCAGCTGACGGTATTCTACTTTACAGAATACGATTCTCCACCTTGCCCTATTCCAAAAGAACAAGCTGATTTTCTAAGAACAGGAATTTGTCTCCTCGTTTGCTAAGTGATTGCATGAGCCTCTATAATACGTATAGGTACATAATCTATATGAAAAAAGCTGAAGCACAGATGGAGGAAGATGAATAGGAATGGGTATTGCAGGAACCTTTATTTTTATGATCGTGATCGGCGCTGCCATTGGGGCGGTGACCAATCATTTAGCAATTCAAATGCTGTTTAGGCCGTATAAAGCGTACTATTTGTTTGGGAAGCGAGTTCCTTTTACGCCCGGGCTGATTCCAAGACGGCGAGATGAGCTTGCAAAACAAATGGGACTGATGGTAGTCAATCATCTCTTAACCCCTGCAGGCATTAAAAAGCGGCTCGTCTCTGATGCAGCCAAAACGCAGGCTCTTCGCGTGGGGGAACAGCTGATTCAAAAGCTGTCACTTTCTGAAGTGATAGTAAAAGAAGCGCTTGAAAAAGCCGGGATGAAGCGCCCCGAAAAAGCTGCTGATGCATGGATCAGCAGCTGGACCGATGATAAGCTGAATGAGCTTTTCCGCCAATACGGGGATCAATCGTTAAAAGAGCTGGTGCCTTTAGAGGTGCAGGAAAAGCTTGAGGAAAAAATTCCGATGATTTCAGGATATATATTGTCACGGAGTGTCCGTTATTTTGAAAGTGATGAAGGAAAAATCCGTCTTGGCAATATGATTGATGACTTTTTAAAAGAGCGCGGCATGCTTGGAAGCATGGTGCAAATGTTTCTTGGCAATTCAAGCCTTGCGGATCGCGTGCTGCCGGAGCTGCTGAAATTCTTGCGCAATGAGGAAACAAATAAATTGCTTTCTGATCTCTTAAAAAACGAATGGGGCAAGCTGAGGGAGTATACGTTTAATGAAGCAGATGAAAAATGGAATGCAAAGGCTCTCATTTTCAGTTTGAAACGAAGAGTGCTGCAAGCATTTTCGACTGCCCCTTTCTTCGACAATACGATTGGCACGCTTACCGTCCGCTATGAATCTGAGCTGACCCAGCAAATGCTGCCGGCACTGTTAGACAAATTGCTTGAAGGGATTTCGTCCAACCTTGAAAGTGCCTTAAAACGGTTGCATCTTGAGGAAATCGTCAAGGAGCAGGTGGATCAGTTCCCGGTGGAGCGTCTTGAAGAAATGGTGCTGTCCATTTCAAAAAAAGAATTTAAAATGATTACCTATTTGGGGGGGCTTCTCGGCGGAATTATAGGCGCGATTCAAGCATTGTTTGTCATCCTTTTTTAAGAAGAAATGGGTTTTGATTAATGAAAGGAGCTCCATAGTCTGTTATAGTGGAGTGGTATGTCAAACGGCAATGATGAAAGGAGCTATTTACAATGGCTGTTAATTTTTATGATGTAGCATATGATCTGGAAAATGCATTACGCGGGAGCGAAGAGTTCACCCGTTTAAAAAACCTTTACGACGAAGTTAACGCAGATGAATCAGCGAAGCGCATGTTCGAAAACTTCCGTGATGTACAGCTTAGACTCCAGCAAAAACAAATGGCAGGAGAAGAGATTACACAAGAAGAAGTGACGCAGGCTCAAAAAACAGTTGCGCTTGTACAGCAGCACGAAAAAATTTCTCAGCTGATGGAAGCGGAGCAGCGCATGAGCATGCTGATTGGTGAATTGAACAAAATCATTATGAAGCCTTTAGAAGAGCTTTACGGCAGTGTTGAAGGCTAATAAGCAAAATCCCTTCTTGGATAAGAAGGGATTTTTTATTCATTCAGCAAACTTGGAAATCCAATGAATCTTTTACCTCTCCCTTGATGATCACTGATAATGTATGAATTCCTTTGTAATGCTTTCTGGTGGTTAAATCCTTAAAGGATTGGATTCTTGTGTATGATTTCGTTTCGTTTTTTCGTATATTTGTTTCTGTTATTTTAAATACTTTCTGATGACGCTGGCCTCTTGCTTTTACAAAATCAATTGCGTACTCAATTCTTACTTTTTGATCCCTGTCTGAATGAATATAGAAAGAAAATTCAAGGCTTTCGCCAATAACTATACGTTTGGGCTGGCATGTTAAATCATGTAGTTGTATCGAATCAGCATTTTCATAACCAAAAAGCGCTAAGGCCTGTTTATCACCCTTTTTTAATAAGGTCCGATAGGCGTGTTTGATAATCCAGTCTGTATGGGGATGTGTTCCGTACCATTGATCTGCGACTTTTCTCAGTAAATGAGGATGCGTTTTTGATATATCATTAAGGTTGTTGGCCACGCTTTTTCTTACATATAAGGACTCGTCCTGCATCAGCTTCTCAAGGATCGGCAATACGGGGGAAGGGTCCGATTTCAAAGCCGGTATCGATTTTCCCCATGGCAGGCGGGGCCTGCTGCCTTCGCTCGCAAGTCTTCTCACGTGTTCATTTTTATGCTCAGACCATGCAAGCAATTGTGCAATCATCTTTTCTTGATCTAACAGCAAAAAAGGCCTTACAGCAAATTCTGAGGTCGAATATTGCGTAAAGTATTCCAATGCCTTTATTGATTCTTCCCAATGCGCTAACCCGTACTGTTCCACATAATCTGGAAATAAAATTCCGCTGAGTCCTTTAAAATGAGGGGCTGTATCCCGTAAAATTGTGAGCGCTTCAACGTATTGTTTTGGCAAAGTTTCGTATAAAGAAACTGTCACGCGGCGCATCCGCTCTTTTAAAGTGAGTTCAGGCCAGTCCTCCAGCCGTAAAGTATCCAAGAATCTGTTTTTGTTAAAATCAGGATAGGATGACCTTACATGATGGATCAACTGAGATATCAGTTCTTCATTATATATTTCTTTTAAATCAGCCATATAAACACCGCTTTTTCGTTTATTATTTATATTGTATGGGAATGTACGTTCTGGATCAAGTGTATAGTCCTAAAAATTAACAACTGATCCTACCACGGATATACAAAAGTTGGTTACTTTTTTTAGTTAAAAAAACCCTTGTCATCGGAAAAGAAAACTGAGATAATAACATTGAAAGCGCCTACACTTACCTATTTCAAATGGATACGGTCGCATATCATGCCGTTATATAGAGGGGATAAGCAACAGAGAGTAAGTGTTCGGAGCGCATCATTGGTCAAACAAGGGGTTCCTGATACATGATTTTTCGTAAATCGAAATAACGATATTAGGGAGAATGGCTGCTTCGATCGTATCCTATCAACAAGCCATACATAAAGTCTGCTGAGCCAGGCTTTTTTTGCTTTAAGAAAAGGTTGTTCTAAACACAGAGACAGGGTCATATCCTATACACAAGTACAGTCATCAAGGAGGGGGACATCTCTGTGTCAAAACAATTGCTTGCCTTAAATATAGATGGAGCGCTGCTTCGGTCGAACGGGAAGATTCATCAGGCAACGAAAGACGCGATTGAATATGTAAAGAAAAAAGGGATTTACGTCACACTTGTGACCAACCGTCATTTTCGCTCAGCACAGAAAATAGCGAAATCGCTAAAGCTTGATGCCAAGCTGATCACCCATAGCGGGGCATATATCGCTGAGAAAATTGACGCCCCGTTTTTTGAAAAAAGAATTTCTGATGATCATACCTTTAACATTGTTCAAGTGCTGGAGAGCTATCAATGTAATATTCGGCTTCTTCACGAAAAGTATTCCATCGGAAACAAGAAAAAGGTGAATTCGAATTTATTGGGTAAAGCACTCATTCATCCGTCTGACCCGATCTTTTATCCAGTCCAGTTCGTTGAATCATTAAGCGATCTCCTCATGGATGAGCCGGTGAGTGCACCCGTCATCGAGGTGTACACGGAGCACGACATTCAGCATGACATTACAGAAACGATTACAAAAGCCTTCCCTGCGGTGGACGTGATTCGCGTAAACGATGAGAAGCTGAATATCGTCCCGAAAGGTGTCTCGAAGGAAGCGGGTTTGGCCCTCGTCGCTTCAGAGCTGGGCCTGAGTATGGATGATGTCGTGGCCATTGGGCATCAGTATGACGATCTGCCGATGATCGAACTTGCCGGTCTTGGGGTAGCGATGGGGAATGCCGTTCCGGAAATTAAGAGAAAGGCAGATTGGGTTACAAGGTCCAATGACGAGCAAGGTGTCGCTTATATGATGAAGGAATATTTCCGAATGCAGCAGCGAAAAGGATTTCTTGATAAGTTCCACATGAAACGTGTGTAAATAAGCCGCTCGCACCCTGACAGGTGCGGCGGCTTTTTTGCCGGATTGATTTTAGCAGTTTATTTCTGTACACTAAAGAAAGTTTTGAATCTGATAAATTAGGTGATGAAGTTGCAAATTAAAATAGAAGGCATACATGATGACCGCCTGCATCGGCCTCTGCAAAATATTGCAAATTTGTTTTATGAAGAGTGCGAGCTTGCGTATGGCGGAGAGGAGCCCGCAGATTTTGTCATTTCTTTAGCGTTGTCACAAACGGATGAGCATGTGACGGTTTCGGGAGAAGTGAAGGGAACTGGCATAAAGGAACAGCATACAAAATTCTTTTCTCCCGGCATGAATGAAAAAGAAGCTTTTAAGCAAGTGAAAAACACAATTTCTTATGTGTATCTCAATCTTCTTCAGGCGCATACGGGCATTACGCAGAAGTGGGGAATCCTCACAGGAATCCGGCCCACAAAGCTGCTTCATAAAAAACTGCAAAGCGGAATGTCCAAGGAGCAAGCGCATGCTGAGTTGAAAAAAGACTATTTAATTCATGATGAAAAAATCATGCTAATGCAGGAAATTGTTGACCGTCAGCTGGCGGCAGTTCCGGATTTGTACCGAGTAAAGGATGAAGTCAGCATTTATATCGGCATTCCGTTCTGCCCGACAAAATGCGCGTATTGCACATTCCCTGCGTATGCCATCCAGGGACAGGCAGGCAGAGTCGGCTCATTCCTATGGGGACTGCATTACGAAATGCAGAAAATCGGTGAATGGCTGAAGGAGCATGATGTTAAGGTTACAACCATTTACTTTGGCGGCGGGACGCCGACAAGCATTACAGCGGAGGAGATGGATCTGCTGTATGAAGAAATGGTCCGCTCATTCCCGGATGTGAAAAACATTCGTGAGATTACGGTGGAGGCCGGTCGTCCTGACACGATTACAGAAGAAAAACTCGCCGTTTTAAACAAATATGACATTGATCGGATCAGCATCAATCCGCAATCCTACGAAAACGAAACGCTAAAGGCGATCGGGCGGCACCATACGGTTGAAGAGACCATTGAGAAATATCATCTGTCACGCCAGCACGGCATGAATAATATTAACATGGACTTGATTATTGGTTTGCCTGGGGAAGGCGTGAAGGAGTTCAGGCACAGTCTTTCAGAAACAGAAAAACTGATGCCGGAATCCCTTACCGTTCATACTCTTTCATTTAAACGGGCGTCAGAAATGACGAGAAACAAGCATAAGTACAAAGTTGCCGGCAGGGAAGAGGTTTCTCAAATGATGGAAGACGCGGTAGCCTGGACGAAAGAGCATGGGTACGTGCCTTATTATTTATACCGCCAGAAAACATTCTTGGAAACCTTGAAAACGTCGGATACTCTTTGCCGGGACAAGAAAGCATCTACAACATTATGATTATGGAAGAGGTGCAGACGATTATTGGCATCGGCTGCGGCGCTGCTAGTAAATTTATTGATCGGGATACAGGGAAAATTACGCATTTTGCGAATCCGAAAGATCCGAAATCGTACAATGAGCGCTTCGAGCACTACACGGACGAAAAAATCAAATATTTAGAGCAGATTTTTGAAAAAACGACAAAGCAGCACTGATTACAGTGCTGCTTTTTTTATCCCTGTTTTTTTGCGGGCTGAACCTCAGGCTTCCATTTAAATACCTTGTTCAGCAAGCGGTAAATTCGTTTTGATTCCTTTGTGACAAGCGGTCCCAAAATCGCCAGAATGAGGACATATAATGCGGCAAACGGCTTTAATGTGGCCGACAGTCCGCCGGCTATTCCGAGATTCGCAACGATAATCGAAAATTCTCCCCGCGATACGATCGTCAGCCCGATATTCGATGAAGCCTTATGAGAAAGCCCTGCGCGTCGTCCTGCCACCATTCCGGCGATAAAATTTCCCAGAATGGTCAAAATCACTGCACCCAACGCAAGCCAAACCGCTTCACCAAGCGAAAACGGATCGATGCTGAGGCCGAAGCTGAAAAAGAACATCGCACCGAAGAAGTCGCGAAACGGAACAACGAGGTGTTCAATCCTATCGGAATGCTCTGTTTCTGAAAAGACCAAACCGAGCAGCAGCGCGCCGATTGCTTCTGCTACATGAATCGTCTCTGAAAACCCGGCGATAAAAAAGAGTGCTGCGAAAATGACGATAATAAACACTTCGTTTGAGCGAATGTCCAACAGTTTGTTCAACAGCGGCGGGAGTTTTCTTGCTGCGATAAAAAACAGCAGCATATAACCGAAGGCGATCAAAATGGACAAGAGTGCACTCCCTACGGATGTCGCATCACCTAGTATAAGGCCGGAAACAACGGACAGATATACGGCAAGGAAAATATCTTCAAACATGATGATGCCGAGAATCAATTCGGTTTCCGGGTTGGCGGTTCTTTTTAAATCAACGAGCACTTTTGCGACAATCGCACTTGACGAGATTGTGATGACGCCTGCGAGGATGAGGACTTCCAGAAAGGAAAATCCGGTGATAAACCCGTAAAGCAGTCCGAGGCTGAAGTTAATCAAAATATAAATCGTCCCGCCGACCGCGATTGATTTTCCTGATTTGATTAACTTCCCGACAGAGAATTCGAGTCCGAGATAGAAGAGGAGGAACAGTACGCCCATTCGCCCGAAAAACTCGATGATTTCACTGCTTTGAATAAATGTTAGATCAATAATCCCCATTTTCGGCGCGTGCGGTCCAACAAGCATTCCCAGCACAATCAGAAACGGAATAATCGAAAATTTAATTTTATTGGCGATCACACTGGCGATTGCCACAAGCACAAGTGCAGTTCCGACTTCAAATACAAGATGGTCCATCGGGGCTCACACGCCCTCTCCAGAAAGAAAATCGTGAATCAGTTTCTTCAGATGCTTTCTCTCACCTGAGAGGACAAGGGTGTCATTTTCTTCAATAATCGAATCCGCTCCGGGATTTAGGAGCTTTTCCTGGTTGTGTTTGATAATCGCAATAACAGTGACATCGTAATTCTGGCGAACATCAAGCTCACCGAGTGTGCGTCCGATCGATTTGGCGCCTTTTTCGACCTTAAACCATTCAATAATAAGATCGCTGAAGGCCATTTCGATGGACTCCAGAGCTTGCGGTTTATAGACCATGCCCCCGAGAATAGCTGCAATTTGCCTTGCTTCAGAATCATCCAATGAAATATTTGAAAGAAGCTCATCCGGGTCCCGGTCATTAAACCGGTAAATTTCCCTTCTTCCGTCATCATGAATGATAATCGTCATTTTTTCGTGGCTTCTTGTTTCGATTTCAAACTTTTTGCCGATGCCCGGCAGATCGTTTTCTTTAATATTCAATGAAAATCCCTCCGAATGTAGTGTTGGCAGTATGGGGTGAGTTACAAATAAAACTTGAGCAAATTATATTCGGAGGTAATTAGACTGGTATTTGACAGGGACAGCACAAGCCTTTTCCAGCCTGTTTATCAGCGGTTCGTCAAGTGGTTTGACAGAGAGATGCCTGACAGACTGTGCCAGCGGGCTGTACTCTTTGATCAGCTCAGCCGGGTGAATGCTGCCCGGCGACGGCGTTTTTGCCGATTGTGTTTCCTGCGGATATGAGGACATAGGCACATAGCTGTCAGTGCTTGCTTCAAACTGGGAAGGCAGAACCACGTCCGAAGGGGGAAAGTACACCATAAATAAACTTAACAGAAAACTGATCAGCAATTTATCCATGTCCTTTCCTCCCTTCTCATCAAGATATCCCTTCTTTTTCACTATATAAAACTTTATGTTTCCATTCAAACAATATGCATTTTTCAGTATCTATTGACCTTGAAAAATAAAAAGGTTTATTTGGGGATGGCGGGGAATGTATAGGAGAAAGAAAAAAGTAAGCGCATACATGGAGGTGCTTTTAATGGAGTTTGTTCAATATGCATGTAATGGGGCCGTTGCAGAGATTATCCTGAATCGGCCTGATGCCCATCACGCCCTGAATGAACAGATGCTGTCTGAATTGAAGGAGGCAGTCGAAATGGCGGCTGCAAGCGAGGCGCTCATCGTTCTCCTGAGAGGAAGCGGGAAAGGCTTTTCGGCCGGCGGTGATATCAGGATGATGACGTCAGAGCATGACCCTGACCAATTTAAACGGCTGATGGATACGATTGAGGCTGTCACCCTGAATTTATATCAGATGAAGAAAGTGACAATTGCAGCCATTCATGGTGCTGCTGCGGGACTGGGCCTGAGTTTGGCGCTTTGTGCGGACATTGTGCTCGCTGAAAAAAACGCCGTTCTCGCGATGAATTTTATCGGCATTGGGCTTGTTCCGGACGGCGGAGGACATTATTTGCTGAAGAAAAGAATCGGTGAAGCAAAAGCGAAAAAACTGATTTGGAGCGGAAAAAAACTATCTGCCTCGGAAGCTGCCGATATGGGGCTTCTTGATGGGACATTTGCCGGAGACCCTGCCGAAGGCGCAAGACCCATTATCGAAACCCTGTTGGCCTCCCCTCTTTTGGCGATGATCGAAACGAAAGGTATTTTTCAAAGCCTCCAAATTGAAGAACTGAAAAAAGTGCTATCCCTTGAGCGCAGCGCCCAAGAGAGAATGAGAAGGACCAAGGATCACCAAGAAGGAATCCGTGCCTTTTTAGAAAAACGGGAGCCGAAGTTTCAAGCGTAACAGATCAGCCGGAAAGCTGATCATCTGTGAAACAAAATCAGCTTTCCGGCTGCATTGACTAAACGATGAGTATGACTATGAAGCTCTTTTTCTTTTAAGAGGGCTTCACCATGCGTTTTTGCCGCTTCTTCATGTTCTGCCTCGAATTGCTCGTTTACCAGCGTGTTCCCCGAAGGATCAAATACGGTAAGGAAATAATCAGCCATCAGGTTTCTCCTCCATTTTAAGGTTTATCAGTCTTTCTTCATTTATATTCTAAAAAGGAAATCAAAATCCTTTATTATGCTTTATCCAAAATTAGTATATAATGGGTCAGGGAAGGAGGAGATTCAGTGCTTACAATTGATCACGTAACGAAGACATTTGGAGATTATAAAGCCGTTGACGGATTGGACTTAGATATTCCGGAACAGCAAATGTTCGGTCTATTAGGCGCAAACGGAGCGGGAAAAACAACAACGTTTCGCATGATCCTAGGATTATTAAGCATTACGGAGGGCTCAATCAGCTGGAAGGGCCGTCCTGTGAATTATCATATCAGCAACAAAATCGGTTATTTGCCGGAAGAGCGGGGCCTTTATCCGAAAATGAAGGTAAGGGATCAGCTCGTCTATCTTGCCAGATTAAAAGGGATGGAGAAGCGAGAGGCTGTAAAAGAGCTCGGGACATGGCTTGAACGCTTCAATATTACAGATTACGAGAATAAGAAGGTGGAAGAGCTTTCGAAGGGGAATCAGCAGAAAATCCAATTCATTTCGGCAGTTTTGCATAAGCCGGAGCTCCTGATTCTTGATGAACCATTCAGCGGCTTGGACCCTGTCAATGTTGAGCTGCTAAAAGAGGCCGTGATCTCGCTGAAAAACAGCGGTGTTTCTATTTTATTTTCAAGCCATCGGATGGAACATGTGGAGGAGCTTTGTGAGAACCTTTGCATATTGCAGAAAGGAAAACCGGTTGTACAAGGCAAGCTGAAGGAGATCAAGCGTTCTTTCGGTAAAAAGAATGTTACCATTCACTCCGATGACGATCTGCGCTTTTTGCAGTCCCATGAAGGCATTCTTCAATGGAAGGAAACGGCAGACGGCGTCAAGCTGCAGATTGCCAATGAAGACATTTCTCAAGAGATTTTTGCGATGCTCCAAGGAAAAGGGTTTATCAGAAAGTTTGAGCTTGAAGAGCCGTCACTGCATGATATTTTTATAGAAAAGGTGGGGGCCGTCTATGAATAAATTTTGGATCATGCTTTCTCATACATACAAAAATAAGATTATGGCAAAATCCTTTATTATTTCGACTGTCATCACGGTGCTGCTTGTTTTAGTTGTAACGAATCTGGAGTCGATCATTTCTTTGTTTCAAGGTGACGATGCGAAAGAAAAAATCGCCGTTGTTGATGAAACAAACGAATTATATCCGGTTTTTTCTAAGCAGCTGAAAGCGGTGGATACAGACGGCGATCTTGATGTGAAGCTGTCGAAGCAATCGGAGGATGAGGTCACAAAGCAAGTCAAAGATGAATCACTCGATGGCATGCTCATCATCAAACGAGATGAAAAAGGGACCATTTCAGGAACATATAAAGCGTTAACGATTTCTGATGAAAGCACGTATCAAACACTGCAGCAGGCGCTGACGCAAACCAAAACAGCTGTCGGAACAGCGGAGCTCGGCGTGTCGCAGGAAACGATTAGCAGCCTTTATGCGCCTGTTACTGTGGGGCAGAAGGCGCTGAAAGAAGGGGCAAAGTCTGAGGAAGAGCTTGGCCAGACGGTAGGGCTTGTTTACATTATGCTGTTCGTCATTTATTTCTCGGTGATTATGTATGCCAGCATGATAGCGATGGAGGTCGCAACCGAAAAATCTTCGCGAGTTATGGAAATCCTGATCTCAAGTATGCCGCCGATCCAGCAAATGTTTGCAAAGCTGCTTGGTATCGGGCTTGTCGGGATCACACAGCTTGCTATTATTATAGGAGCCGGCTCTCTGTCGCTTAAGCTGAACCAAAAGAGCGAAACGGCTTCATCTGTCGGCGGATTCCTTAATTTGACCGACGTATCTGCAACCACTGTCATCTATGCTGTCATTTTCTTTTTGCTCGGATACTTTTTGTACGCGACACTTGCCGCGTTTCTCGGCAGTGTCGTCAGCAGAATAGAGGACGTGCAGCAAACGATCACGCCGATGACGCTTTTGGTTGTCGCCGGTTTTATGATCGCGATGTTCGGTTTGAATGCGCCTGACGCAGGATTTATTACGGTAACTTCGTTTATTCCGTTCTTTACGCCAATGATTATGTTCCTGCGCGTCGGCATGCTTGATATTCCGTTCTGGCAGGCGGCTGTCGGAATCGGAATCACACTGCTCACCATTGTCATACTGGCCGTTATCGGCGCCAGAATTTATAAAGGCGGTGTATTAATTTACGGCAATTCAAGCGCGTTCAAAGCGATCAAACAAGCGCTACGTTTAGCGAAAAACTGATTGGAAAACAGCCTGGGGATTCTCAGGCTGTTTCTTTATTGACAGAACGTGCATTCGCAAGAATTCGGTGCTAAAATAAGGGTACTTCATCCTGGAAAGGAGCAGAATGTTGACTGAACTAACCTTTATTCATGCGGCAGATCTTCATCTTGACAGCCCGTTTTACGGGATATCGCATCTGCCGGAGCCGATTTTTGCCCGGATTAAAGAAAGCACGTTTGCAAGCGTGAGACATATGATAGACGCTGCAGTGAGAGAGCACGTTGATTTCATTTTGCTGGCGGGAGATCTGTTTGATGATGCCAATCGAAGCTTAAAGGCTCAGCTCTTTTTGAAAAAACAGTTTGAAAGACTCAGAGAGTGCGGGATTTCGGTATACGTCATCTTTGGGAATCACGATCATCTTGGCGGGGAGTGGACGCCGATTGAATGGCCTGAGAATGTCCATATTTTTTCGTCCGCTGTTCCAGAAGAAAAATCGTTTTTTAAAGAAGGCAGGCGCATAGCAAGCATTTACGGCTTCAGCTATCAAGCCAGAGCAGTGACGGAAAACCAAGCCGCCCTCTATCGGAGATCAACTGACGCACCGTTTCATATCGGCATGCTCCATGGCACGCTGTCAGGATCTGAAGGACACGATCCGTATTGCCCGTTTACACATGACGACCTCGTGAAAAGCGGGATGGATTATTGGGCGCTTGGCCATATACATAAACGCCAGGTTCTATCTGCCGAGCATCCGGCAGTCATTTACCCGGGAAACACGCAAGCACGCCATATAAAGGAGACGGGAGATAAAGGCTATTATCTCGTTCATGTGACAAACGGAGATATATCTTATGAATTTCAGAGAGCGCATGATGTCCTGTGGGAAAAAGCGGCGGTTGATGTGACGGAGGCAAAGAATATGACAGCCCTCTTCCAAATGGTGGAGGACACGTTTTCGAAGCTGCGGAAAAAGGGGAGCCCTGTTTGTGTAAGGCTTGTTTTACAAGGGACGGCGCCGGAATGGCTGCTGGAGGCGCCAAAAGGCACCTTGGATGAGTTTCTTGAAGCTCTTCAGGAACAAGAAGCGGAAGAGGAACATTTCGTTTGGCCTCTTAGATTGGACGATGAGACAGAAAACGAAGCAAACCTAACAAACCTTGATCCTTTTTTTGGCGGTTTATTTGAAGACATTGATCGCAGCGATCTGTCAGACGTGCTGGAAGGGCTTGAGCGGCATCCAGTGTATAGAAGGCACGCGGACCGGTTTAGCCAAGAGGAGGTAAAGGAAATAAAAGAGCAGGCACAGATAATATTGAAAAGACAGCTTAAGGTGCTTGATACATGAGGCGGTGACAGCTTTGCGAATTATATCTTTACATATCTACCAATACGGAAAATTTTCCAATCGGACCTTTGACTTTTCCGCCTCTCCTGTCCAAGTCATCTACGGATTAAATGAGGCAGGAAAAACGACGATGATGTCATTCATTGAAAGCATGCTGTTCGGTTTTCCGAAAACGAAAAAGTATGAACCGAAAACAGGCGGTGTCTACGGCGGTGTTCTTGAAGCTGAACATCCTGAGTATGGGGTGCTGAAGATCGAACGGACGAAAGGGACTGCCGAAAAACTAAGCGTGTACACAGAAAAGGGCGAAGTAAAGCAGGGAGATGTTTTAAAGCAGCTGTTCCAGGGCACAGACAGGTCGTTGTACAAAGCCATATATTCGTTCGACGTATTCGGGCTGCAGGAAATTCACGCCTTTAATCGGGACAAGATAGGGGAATTTTTGCTCTTTTCCAGCTTGTTTGGTGCTGAAGCCGTATCAAAGCTTGATTCAAGGCTGACGAAGGAAAGCGAAAGGCTCTATAAACCAAATGGGCGAAACCCTCAATTGAATCAGGAGCTGGAAACGCTTAAGCAGCTGGCAGTTAAGCTAAAACAGGCTGAAGCAGAGGAAGCGGGCTATCATCAGCTTCTCGAGGAAAAACGAACGCTTGAAGCCCGCCTTGCAGCCGCGGAAACCGAATTGAAAGAGACGGCGGGACATATCCGAATGATTGAGGGAGCGATTGAGCGAAAACCATTGCTAAATGAAAAAGCGACACTCGAACAGGTGATTGCAGAATTTCCGGAACATGCAGGACAATTTCCTGCTGACGGACTGCATCAGCTGGAAAAATATGAATCCCATCTGCACCCGAAATCAGCACAGCTTGAGGCGCTTCGGGTGAAGATGGCGGAGTTGGACAAACAGAGGCAAAAGCTTATCCCCAATAAAGAACTATTGGCGAAAGAAACGCTGATACAAGAGCTTTCGGCAGGGTTTCATATGTACCAATCCTGGGGAGAACAGCTGGCCGCCATTCAGGCACAGCTGCGCCAGACGTCTGCGCAGACAGCGGCAGGGCTGGAACAGCTCAATAAAACGGATGAAAATGAGCTCCTGAATATGAACACCTCATATGATTATGAATGGCAGCTTCAGCAAGCGGTGCAGCAATATGTACAGGCAAGAGACAGAAAACGGCAGCTTGACGAGACGTTTGAACTTGCCCGGCAAGAGCTGGAAGACGCGGAAAAGGCCGTTCATGCCGCTTCGTCCGCGATTCTTGAAAACAGCCAAAGAAAAGATAAAGAAGCAGCTCTTAGAGCATATGATGAAACACAGGGGCAGCACCAAGAGCAAGCGAAGCTCAGAGAACAGCTAACGTTTTTTGAAAGACAGCAGGCTAAACAGAAAAAGACTGTCATTGCAGCTGGTATGTTGTTCATCGTTCTCTTTTCTCTGCTGCAGCAATGGATTCCCGCCATAAGTTTCGGCGCTGCACTTATTGTGTATTGGCTTGTATCAGGAAAATCGTCTTCTCGAAACAGCCGAGGGACAAGACAGCCCATGACGGATATTTCACCAGCAGAAGCTGAAATGCTTAGAGAAGCGTTATGGGAGGATGACCGCAATAAGCAGCACCTTCTCACACAGCGTGCAGCGCTCCAGCAAAAAGAGGCGGCGTATGAAAGGGTCATCCAGCAGTTTGAACAGTGGGAAGCCGAAATGGCGCCGTCCTTTACACAGGTTGAGCGTTTTATGAAAGAGCTCGGATTTAAGGAAGATCCATCATTTTTGCTTGATGCATACAGCTTAATGAAGGATGTTAAAAAAGAAGTGAAGAAAAAGCATGAGCTGACCATTGAAGCAGGCAGGCTGAAAAAGCACCGGAGAACATTCGAAGAACGCGTCAGTATGCTTCGTCCCGTGAATCAGAGTCAGGATATCTCCATTTCGGACGCCCTTCACACATTGCGGAAAAACATTGAACGTGAAAAAGAAATTGAGAAGCAAAAAAAGGAAATTGAAACAGATATTCATTATACAAAGGAACAGATGCTTGAACTTGAGCAAGAAATACAGTATTTCCACGCACAGATTGAACAGTTATTTGCCGCGGCTGCTGCAAAAGACAGAGATGCGTTTTTTGCCATAGCCGACATCAGCAGGCAATTGAAGGATACGGAGAACAAGCTTCATCACGTAAACGCACAGCTTCAAGGCGAGCACCCGGAGGAACTTGAACTGGCGGATTCCAATACGCTTTCTGAATTGAAAGATAAGCAATTTGTTGAGAATGAAAGAAAAGAGCGGCTGACTGAGGAGATCGAGCAGCTCCGCAGCCAAATCGCACTGCTCTCAGTCAAACAGGAACAATTAGAGGCTTCGGGATTGGTCTCAGACCTCAAGCTTCAAACCGAAATGCAAAAAGAACGTGTGAAAGAAACGGCTAAAAAATGGGCCTCCATACAAATGGTCAAACAGGTGATCAGAAACAAATTGGAGCGGCATAAAAAAATCGAGCTTCCGCGCCTTCTGGAGACGGCAGGAGAATTCTTCCGCCCTCTGACTGACGGAAACTACCAAACCATTTATTTTTCCGAAACGGATGATTCGATCATGGTTATGCATCGCGATGGAACTGTCTATCATGCGGAAGAGCTGTCACAAGGGACATGTGAACAGCTGTATACAGCGATCCGATTTGCTTTGGCCGTTACGCGCCAGGATGGGTCAATGCTTCCGTTCCAGCTTGACGACAGTTTTGTTCATTTTGATCAGGAAAGGCTGAAACGTGTATTACATGTTCTGTATGATTTATCCAAAGGCGGTAGGCAGATTTTGTATTTTACATGCCATGAGCACGTAAAAGATGCATTTCATAGCAGCCAAATCATCCATTTGGTGTCATAAAAGAGGTTCTATAGCTGAAAATCGGTATGTGATATACTGGTATTATGTAAGATACGGAGGGAGCTTTAATAGAATGGCTAAAGGGATTATGCTACATGAGGTTGGCGAACAGGTGGACCAGTATCTATTGATTAAATCCTCGACGAAAGGGATTGCAAGCAATGGAAAACCGTTTCTGACGCTGATGCTGCAAGACCAGTCAGGCGATATTGAAGCGAAGCTGTGGGATGCCAAGCAAAGTGATGAAGTGACCTATGCGCCGCAGACGATTGTCAAGGTCGTCGGCGATGTTCACCATTATCGCGGACGCACCCAGCTGAAGCTAAGAAATATCAGACCGGTAAGCGAGCAAGAAAACGTCAATATTGATGATTTTTTAGAAACCGCGCCGATTCCGAAAAATGAAATGATGGATACCATCACTCAATATATATTTGAAATGAAAAATCCGAATATCCAGCGAATCACAAGGTTTTTGGTTAAAAAACACGAAGCTGAGTTTATGGATTATCCGGCGGCTACGAAAAACCACCATGAGTTTGTCTCAGGTTTGGCGTATCATGTTGTCTCTATGCTGAACCTGGCGAAAGCAATAGCAGATTTATATCCTTCTCTTGATCGTGATCTGCTTTACGCCGGTGTTATCCTGCATGATCTTGGAAAAGTGAAGGAGCTGTCCGGCCCTGTTTCCACTTCATATACGGTTGAAGGCAATTTGCTCGGCCATATTTCCATCATGGTGACAGAGCTTTCAAAAGCTGCTGAGGAGCTTCAAATCGATTCTGAAGAGGTGTTAATTCTTCAGCATTTGATTTTGAGTCACCACGGCAAAGCAGAATGGGGCAGCCCGAAACCACCGATGGTGAAAGAAGCGGAAATTCTTCACTATATAGACAATCTGGATGCAAAAATGAATATGATGGACAGAGCGCTTGAGCGCGTGAAGCCGGGCGAGTATACTGAACGTGTATTTGCGCTGGAAAACCGTTCCTTTTATAAACCGACATTTCATAAATAACTTAAAAGGACTGATGCTGACATATTCAGCTCAGTCCTTTTTGATGCGTCTTTCCCGCACATAACTCGTCTCATTCCCGCATATGGTTAAGAATAAAGAATCTATGCAAAAGGGGGAGGAGCCCGTGTTATTTTTTCCATGGTGGGTGTATCTTTGTATTGTAGGCATCATTTTCAGCGCATATAAACTTGTGGCGGCAGCCAAAGAGGAAGAAAAAGTAGACCAGGCTTTTATTGAAAAAGAAGGACAGATTTATATGGAGAGGATGGAAAAGGAGCGAGAACGCCGCAGTTCTCAGCAGCATGAAGAAGAAAATCAAAACCATTCCATCGCATAAAAAAAGCTGTGCGGCTCAATGAGCCGCACAGCTTTTTTTATTATTTAGAATTGCTTGAAGATGAAGAAGTGCTGTTGCTTGTTGAAGATGTATTAAATGTGTCTTTCAGATCTTTATCTTTTACTTCGATGTCAGCCTTCTTCATGACTTTTTGAACAGCTTCCTGAACAGCTGCGTTGTCATTTAATTTTTGTTCAAGCACTTCAGATTTCAGTTCTTTTTTCATATCATCATATTTGCCGCGTTCTTCTGTCTTTTTAATGATATGGTAGCCGTATTGCGTTTTGACAGGATCACTGACTTCACCTGTTTTTAATTTGAATGCAGCTTTGCTGAATGTTTCGTCCATTTGGCCTTCTTTTGCGAACCAGCCAAGATCCCCGCCTTTTGAAGCAGAGCTGTCTGTTGAGTATTCTTTCGCAAGGTCTTCAAACTTCTCGCCTTTTTTCAGCTTTTTCTCTACTTCTTCAGCTGTCTTTTTATCAGCAACAAGGATGTGGCTTGCACGGATTTTGCCTTTTAAGCCTTCCCAGTACTCTTTGATATCGGCGTCTGTTACTTTGATGTTATCTTTAGCCGCTTTTTGTGTCAGCAATTCATATTTTACTTGTTCTTTCAGGTAATCTTTGCCATATTGCTTTTCGAGGGCAGTATATTGATCGCCAAGCTGCGTTTTGTATTCTTTCAGCTTGTTGTCAATTTCTTTATCCGAAACTTTATACTTCTTGTCCAATACTTTTTCTTGCACTAGCTGTGTCAGTACGCTTGCGCCAGCTGTTTTCTTCATGTTTGTGTAAAGCTCGCCTTTTGTGACATCGCCTGCGTCTGTTTTTGCGATAACTTCTTTGTCGCCGCTGCTGCAAGCACTGAGAGCGAGGATGCTTGTAGCAGTGATAGCTGCTATTGCGATTTTCTTCATTGTTTTCAAACACTCCTAATCATTCCAAATTAAATTACCTATGCGTATCATAACATATTGTGGCTTTCTGTAAAAAGATTTTAAATAAAGGGCATTCGTCTAGTCAAACTTTTGCTGATGACATACTTATATATTGATCAAGAAAAGGAGGTATGTAACATGAGCGGAGGATACTCTAACGGATTCGCGTTGCTCGTAGTACTGTTCATTTTGCTTATCATCGTAGGTGCAGCTTACATCTACTAAGCAGCCCGAGGATCGCTTGCAACATAAGCGATCCTTTATTTTCACTAGCGCCTAATCGTTTCAAACATGAATTGCATAACATGTAATTGGTAAATAAAGCTTATTACAGGAGGTGCTTTTTAAGATGGGTGAAGTATTTGCAGGCGGATTCGCTTTATTGGTTGTGTTATTTATTTTATTGATTATCATCGGCGCTTCTTGGCTGTACTAATCAACATAAAAAAGCATAGCTGCTTAATCAGCAGCTATGCTTTCTTTCGTATTTACACTGTAAAGGAGATCTCCACAAACGAAGAGATCAGTAAAATTAATATAGATACATTAATAAATCGGAATACCTTATCTTGCCGCTCTTCAGGAATCTCTCTGACAAGGCATAATGTATTGGTGAGCCTGTTTATGAAATATAAAATAAACACGGCAGCCACGATAAAATAGAATAAAATGATGGGAGATTCCCCCTCTCTCTGAACTGTCCCATATTACATTACCAAATATTTATTAAAAAAGATAGAATGCAAATTGAAAAATCGCCACCAGCACCAGGGTTTGACTACTTTTCAACAAGAATATCCAAGCCGTCAGCTTCCTGATCAATAAAAGCGGTTTTCGGTGCTTTTATCAGCTTGAGAGCCAGCAGGAAATCAGGCAGACAGTAGCCGGCGTGAATGCCCGAGATCATGCAGAAATAATGAGCGTGATTCGGAAATGCCAGTGCTGCGTAAAACAATACCGGTGTAATCAGCAAGAACGGGCTGACGAGTGAAATCAGCATTGTTGTTTTTGGTATGCGTTTCCATGTGCGCATGCGCAATATGTAAAACTTTTTTTCTATTTTTCTTTTTTTGCAGATGATTGGCAGGACATGGATGACTTTATGTGCAAATAAAATAACGACGAGCAAACCGCCGAATAAAGATACATATTCATCGCTTAAGCTTGTGCCAGGCCGCAGCAGCTCAAAAGCTAAAAAGGTAGATATAAAAACCAAAATCATAAAACATACAGCAGTTAATATTATGCGAACGGCGCCATAATCCTTCATGAGATTTATGGTCTTCCAGCAATTCATCAAAGTCATCCTTCCATACATCTTGAATAGAATCTCAAAATAATTTACTCCTCCCAAGAGAAAAAATCAATGCTTTTTTAAGAAAAAATATCATCCGGCAGGTATTTTTTTGAAACAAGCAAACAAACTGCGAAATATGGGGTTAGAACTTTCTTCTCAGTGAATTATCAGCTAAAATAAGATTAAAGATAGAAAGAAGTGGTGTGGATGGATTCGATGGATCATCGCATTGAGCGATTAGAATATTACATACAATTATTAGTGAAAACAGTAGATATGGACAGGTACCCCTTCTATGCGCTTCTCATTGATAAAGGGCTGAGCAAGGAAGAAGGGGAAGCGGTTATGAGGATATGCGACGAATTGTCGGAAGAGCTGGCAACACAAAAAGCGCAAGGATTTGTAACCTTTGATAAGCTCCTTGCGCTTTTTGCCGGACAGCTGAATGAAAAATTAGATGTTCATGAAACAATTTTTGCCCTGTATGAGCAGGGGCTTTATCAAGAGCTGATGGAAGTCTTTATCGACATCATGAAGCATTTTGATTAACTGTTTACAGGTTCGAGCTCTTCAGCCGGTTCATCCGCCGCACTGTCCTTTGCTTTTTTCTTCAGTTTTCCGTTTACGCTTTCAAAGTCATTGTCAATATTGGTGAGTGACGTTTCGAAAATTTCCATAAAATCATCGCCGTAGATATGGCGTATCATACACATCATTTCTGCCACTTCAGGAAATTTTCCGAATAAATGATACAAAGGCTGTGAACCTTTAAAAACAGCGTTGCGTGTCGGATCAAATTCCTCAAGCAAGCTCCAGAATACCTCGGTACCTTCCTCAGTCAATTGGACATATGTGTTCCGTTTATCATTCAGCCGTTTGGAGAACCTTAAATATCCCCGTTCTTCCAGCTTTTTTGAAAAGTTGAATGCGGTTGATACGTGCATGACCCCGAATTTCGCGATTTCAGAAATGGAAGCTCCATTCAATTGATACGCAATCCATAAAATATGATGCTCATTAATATTCAGGTCATACGGTTTGAGCCATTGCTGCCAATCCTTCTCGATCGATTTCCAAAGAGCCTTGCTAAGCTGAGCCATTTTCTGGGTGAAAACCAGAGCTTCTTTCACATCATAGGGCGGTTCCACTCGATTCATTACGTCACCTGCTTCTCTTTTTCTTTTTCTCTATTATGCCAATAAAATAAAGATTAATAAAGATGAAAATGTAAGAATTTTTTAATAAATTCACAAACCATTGCGACGAAAGGGTTTTTCGGCCAAAAAAAAATACGGGTCCAATTTTGGCCCGCATTTTTTTCTTTTGAATAGGATATTAGTTTTGTAAGGTTTTCTCCAGCTGTCTGATTTTCTCTTCGATATCGGCAATTTCTTTTTGCAGATCCTGCTGGTGAGGCTTGATCTCTTCCTGCCATTTTTTAATTGACGTTTGGAGCTCGCCGCCCACGTCTTTAATAACATCCGTGCTTTCTTTTGCCGCTTTGATCAGCTGGTCTTTTAATGCAAGCCCGTCTGACTTTAAGCGTTTGATTGTTTCTTCAAAAGAATCATAATTGGTTTTCATTTTTTCACGCAGCTGCTTTCCTGAGGAAGGTGCAGTAAGAAGAACCGCTGCTCCTCCGATGATGCCGCCTACGAATAGTCCTGTTAATAGAGAACGTCCGCTCGCCATTACAATCACCCCGTCTTTTTCTTCAAAATAGGATTCATTCAGCATTTTTCATTTTTGTTGAAAGCCTGAACTTCTATACATAGCTTGCTTTATTTTAGCATATTTTTTAAGTGAAAAGGAGGGAGAAGGTTGTCTGTCTTTTTGATTGTATTATCCTGCATCACCCTTGCCTTCGCTTCAGGCGCTGTTTACTATATCAGACTTCTCAGCCAGGCTGCTTCTTATCCGCCCAAGAGGGTTATCCGGCAGAAAGCGCTTGTTTGTTCAACCGGAACCGCCTTTACACTATGTCTTATCTTTTTCACAAAACTCCTCGCTTAAAACATGCTGACATGCTGCGGACGCTCTGTTCAAAAAACCTCTCCCGGAAGCGGAAGAGGTTTTGTGTGACAATTATTTAGCAGCTTCCATAAAGCTTGAACGCCTTAAAATGGTTTGCACAATCGGATAAATAATGATCATTGAGATTGTATTCAGCACAGCGGCCGGCAGAACAACAGCCGCGAACAATGCGGCGAAACCGCCCGGTAAACCGACGATCAATAAAGCTGACGATAGAAACACAATTCCTGATAAGATGGTCCCGATCACTGTCAGCACAGCGGCTGCACCTGTTTTTCGGCTCTTTCTGAACAAGAGAAACAGGGAGAAGAACAGAAACGCTGATACGGGTTTATCAATGATGTTGGGGATCTGTCCGGCTGGAAACGCGGTTGTAAGCGCGGAAATGATTCCGGTCACGATCCCGATGACGAGTACATTTTGCACCCGCGGGAACAGCAGAATGCCCATGAACATCATGATCAGCATCATATCTGGTTTCATGCCGCCTAAAAAGGGCGGAATAATGGAATGAAGCGCTGCGCCGATTGCGGCAAACAGAGCCATAATGACTAACTCTTTTGTTTTCATAACTATGCTCTCCTCTGCTAAGCTTTTTGCCCTCCAATAATATGCTCATCATTTATTGCGAAGGCTTTACAGAATGTGTTATGCAAACAGTATACCAAACGGACGGTTTGCATAGCCAGACTTTTTACTCATTTTCCTGCTGGAATTTCTTCATGAACGCAGCTAATTTTTCACAGTCTTCGAGAGAGACCGCGTTATAAATAGAAGCGCGGCAGCCTCCCACCGAACGGTGTCCGCCAAGGCCGATCATCTTCGCATCTTTTGCTTTCTGGACGAATGTTTTCGTTAATTCGTCATCCCGAAGCGTGAAGGTGACATTCATGCGTGAGCGGCTGTCCTTTCTGGCATGACCTTTATAGAAGCCGTTGCTTTCATCAATACAGCTGTAGAGAACCTGCGCTTTTTGTTCATTGCGCTGTTCAACAGCTTCCACACCGCCGTTTTCCTTGAGCCATTCCAGAACGAGGCTCAGCATATAAATCGCAAATGTCGGCGGAGTGTTGTAGAGTGAATCCGCTTTGACATGTGTGGAATATTTCAGGATTTTTGGGACGTTCGCATTTTCATTTTTCAGCCAGCTTTTTTTCATAATGACTACAGTCACGCCGGAAGGGCCGAGGTTCTTTTGGGCGCCTCCGTAGATCACATCAAATTTGGACACATCGATTTTTCTGCTTAAAATATCGCTGGACATGTCGGCTACGAGCGGAATAGGAGAATTCGGAAACTCCTGCCACTGAGTGCCGAAAATTGTATTGTTGGATGTGATATGTAAATATGCGCCGTCTTTTACATCCGTAAGGTCAACCTCTGGAATATAGCTGTAATTGTCTGTTTCACTAGTAGCGGTGATAGACGTGTTCCCGAACAATTTCGTTTCTGCCAGTGCTTTTTCAGACCAAGCGCCGGTCATCACAAAATGTGCGGTTTTTTCAGGTGTTAAAAAGTTCATCGGAAGCATTGAGAATTGAAGGCTTGCCCCGCCTTGAAGAAACAAGATATCGTAATCTTCCGGAATGCCCATCAGTTCGATTAAGAGGCTTTTCGCTTTTTGGTGCACCGCTTCATACTCTTTGCTGCGGTGGGAAAGCTCCATAACAGACATGCCGGATTCGTTAAAATCAATAAATTCTTTCTGTGCTTTTTGCAGAACTTCCAGTGGCAGCGCTGCAGGACCTGCGTTAAAATTCGTTGTACGTTCCATTATGATCTCTCCCTGTTTTCCACGTTAATGTATAAAATAATACAATTATCCTATCACAAAAATTCAGTTTTTTGATAAAAAATTAGAATTATCAAAAGAAATTGACGGATGTTTGCGAAATGTTCACAAAATAAAATAACCTCATCTTATGATGAGGCCAGGCGTTTTGCGATAGAGGAAGAGATGTTCTGCAGATCCTCCGGTTTATAATCATCAGCATGCGTTTTCCAAACCGCTCCGAATCCATCTCCTTTTCCGTAGCGAGGGATAATATGCATATGGTAGTGGAACACAGATTGTCCAGCTTTTTCGCCGTTATTGTTCAGCGTATTTAAGCCGATCGGTTCAAATTCATCCCGGATAGCGCGGGCGATTTTCGGAACAGCATGGAAATATTGTTTTGCTAATTCATCTGTAAATTCATATACATTCTCAATATGTGTTTTCGGAATGACAAGCGTATGGCCTTTTGTCACTTGGCTGATATCAAGAAAGGCAAGTACATGTTCATCTTCATACACCTTCGCGGATGGAATGTCGCCGGCGATAATTTTACAAAAGATACAATTTTCTGCACAATGCATGAGGGTTCCTCCTTATGAAATTGTTTAGTATGTATACACTCATCGTACCACAGAAATGCAGAAAATAGAAAACAGGATGAACGGCGAGCGTTCACCCTGAATGCAGAGGAAGAGCTTATATGAAGAAAATGTGTTATGCCTTTGGTAAGCACCTCATTTGTCAATAAAATGAAGACTTGTTTAATGCCTAACGATTCCTGCGATAAACACCTCATTTGACAATTTGCTTCATACATGAAGAATTCATCAATTCAGTGAAGAGAAATGGTTTGAGCATTGGACATGTTTATTTTCTATCCAACTGTTTCTAAGACGTCTTTGACAAACACCTCATTTTTCAGTTGATATGCTTTTCCTCTACAACTATTATGATGTCCAGAACCCTGTCTCTTTATGACAGCAAATTCATCATTTGTTAAAAGGGAATTGTTTCAAATCAGGCCTTGTTTTTGGTACTATGAAGAAAAACACTATAAGGGGAGAAACTATGTCTCTGCTATCGGTAAAAGACTTGACCGGCGGATATACAAGGAATCCGGTTTTAAAAAACGTATCATTCACCCTTGAACCGAATCAAATTGTCGGATTAATCGGGCTGAATGGTGCTGGTAAAAGTACAACAATCAGACACATCATCGGGCTGATGGACCCGCATAAAGGTTCAATCGAATTAAACGGTAAAACGTTTGCTGAGGATCCGGAAGGCTACCGTTCACAATTTACCTATATACCTGAAACACCTGTTTTATACGAAGAATTGACGCTGATGGAGCATCTTGAACTAACAGCCATGGCATATGGACTGTCAAAAGAAACGATGGAGAAAAGGCTGCCTCCGCTACTAAAGGAATTCCGAATGGAAAAGAGGCTGAAGTGGTTCCCGGCCCATTTTTCTAAAGGAATGAAGCAGAAGGTTATGATTATGTGCGCATTTTTGGCAGAGCCTGCGCTCTACATTATTGATGAGCCTTTTCTAGGGCTTGATCCGCTTGCCATTAACGCGCTGCTTGAACGGATGAATGAAGCGAAAAAAGGCGGGGCGAGCGTGCTGATGTCAACACACATTTTGGCAACGGCAGAACGCTATTGCGATTCGTTTATTATTTTACATAACGGCGAGGTGCGGGCGCGCGGCACGCTGTCAGAGCTCAGAGAGCAGTTTGGAATGAAGGACGCGGCGCTGGACGATTTGTATCTTGAGCTTACAAAGGAAGACGCTGGCCATGAATAATATGCTTGATATTTGGCAGTCGCGGCTGCAGGAGCATATCAAAGAAACAAGAACATACATGAAATATATGCTCAATGATCACCTCGTCATTGTTTTGATTTTTTTTCTAGCGGGCGCTGCAAGCTGGTACAGCAAATGGATACGGGACATTCCCGCTCACTTTCCATCCTTTTGGGTGATGGCCGTGCTGTTTTCGCTCGTGTTGACAAGCTCTTATGTGCGAACGCTTTTGAAGGAGGCTGACCTTGTTTTCTTATTGCCTCTTGAAGCAAAAATGGAGCCTTACTTGAAGCAGGCGTTTGTCTACAGCTATGTGTCTCAGCTGTTTCCGCTTATTGCGCTGAGCATCGTTGCGATGCCGCTTTATTTCGCAGTCACACCGGGGGCTTCGCTCGTATCGTATGCCGCGGTCTTTGTCCAACTGTTGCTGCTGAAAGCGTGGAATCAGGTAATGGAATGGCGAACGACTTTCCAAAACGACCGCAGCATGAAACGGATGGACGTCATCATTCGCTTTGCGGCGAATACACTCGTTCTTTATTTTGTTTTCCAATCTGTTTATATGTATGCGCTTCTCGTCTATGTCATTATGGCTGTTCTTTATCTGTATATGTCTTCCGCAGCAAAACGGAAAACATTTAAATGGGAGAGCCATATTGAGTCCGAATTGAGACGAAAGCAGCGTTTCTATCGGATTGCCAACCTGTTTACTGATGTGCCGCATTTGCGAAAGCAAGCCAAACGCAGAGCTTATCTCGACTTTTTGCTGCGGCTTGTGCCGTTTGAACAGCGCAAAACATTTGCCTATATGTTCACCCGCGCCTTTTTGCGTTCGAGCGATTATTTGGGCATTCTTGTCAGATTAACGATCGTTTTCGCGCTGATCATTATGTATGTCTCAGCCAGCCCGCTGATTGCAGCTGTTTTGACTGTGTTTGCCATTTTCATTACGGGCATTCAGCTTCTGCCGCTCTTTGGCCACTTTGACCATCTGGCGCTTCAAGAGCTGTACCCTGTGAAAAAAGAAACAAAGCTGAAAAGCTATTTCTCTCTATTAAAAACTGCACTTAGTATTCAAGCGCTGCTGATGTCTGTTGCATCTGCCTATGCAGCCGGCTTGACCGGTTTTCTGTACGCGCTGATCGGTTCTGCCGTTCTGATTTTTGTTGTTTTGCCTGCTTATATGACAACCAGGCTGAAAAAGCACGGAAAGCTGTGAACTGAAAAGAGGTAATCAAATGACAGATAATCAGCTGCTGATGCAGGAAGCTTTGGAATGGAAAATGCATTTTTTGCGAAAGGATTCCATGTTTGAACGCTTTTCGAAGCGTGTCCAGACGAAGGTGAATGAACGGATTCCTGAGAAAATCCATACGGTCGTCACCGAGAGTGTGAGAAAAATGGTAGAAGCGACAATGGCCGGCTCCAATATCATCACTTATAAAAAGGATACAAGTGCACTGTCGCTCAGTGAAAAAAATGAATTGGCGAAAAAAACGATTGTTTCTTATCAGAAAGTGGCAGCTGCTGAGGGAGTCGGCACCGGAGCGGGCGGCATTTTTTTAGGCATTGCTGATTTTCCGCTGCTGCTTTCAATTAAGATGAAGTGTTTATTTACCTTGTCTTCCATTTACGGCTTTGATGTGAAAGATGCACAAGAAAGAATGTTCTTGCTGCTCGTGTTTCAGCTTGCATTTTCGAGTGACGATGGCCGTAAATCGCTTTTTTCTGTCATCGAAAATTGGGAGACGGAGAAAAAGAGCATCGACTGGAGAGTGTTCCAGCAGGAATATCGCGATTATATCGACGTAGTGAAGCTTTTTCAGCTTTTGCCGGGCGTAGGAGCGGCAGTCGGCGGAATTGCCAATTATAAGCTGCTTGCTCAGCTTGGAGAAACGGCAAGACATGTTTTTCATCTGAGGATATTAAAGGAAACAGCCGGAGAATAAACACTCCGGCTGTTTTTTTATAGCTGATGATAGGTGATCGCAGCGCCGGCAAGGACCTTGGCCGCTGTCAGCATGGCTTTTTCGTTGATATCAAATTTCGGATGGTGGTGGGAATAAACTCGATCTGGCTGTTCGGGAGCGGCACCTGTAAAGAAAAAAGTGCCTTTCACGTTTTGTAGGTAATAAGCAAAATCCTCGCCGCCCATTTGCGGTTCACCGTCAATGACCTGCTGAACGCCCTCGGTATTCTTTGCGGTGCTCACCAAGTGGCTCGTTTCGGCAGGATGGTTCACAACCGCCGGATAACCCTGTTCATAGGTGTACTCATAGGACGCGCCGTGCATGCTGCATATTCCTTTTACAACCGCTTCAATTTCTTTCTCCAGAATGTCCCGGACATTTTCATCAAAAGAACGCGCTGTGCCGATGAGTACTGCTTGGTCTGCGATGACATTAAACGGATTGTCGGCGATGAAGGAGCCTGTCGAAATGACGGCGGATTGAATCGGATTGACTTTGCGGCTGACAATGTGCTGCAAAGAGGTAACGATTTGAGAACCGATTAGGACGGCGTCTTTAGTATCATGCGGATGAGCGCCGTGGCCGCCCTTTCCGAAGACTTTAATCGTAAATCGGTCTGCCGCCGCCATTACGGCACCGGGGCGGCAAAGAATGGTTCCGAGCGGCTCAGTTGCCCAAAGATGAGTGCCGAATATCACATCCGCGTTTTCGAGACAGCCGTCATCAATCATTGGCTTTGCGCCTCCCGGATAATATTCTTCTGCATGCTGGTGGATCATCACAAAAGTTCCCTTCAGTTCATGTCTGTTTTGGTGAAGGACCTTGGCCACTGCGAGAAGAGCTGCGGTGTGGCCGTCGTGGCCGCATGCATGCATGACACCAGGCACTTTGGAGGCGTAAGGGACATCTTTTTCATCTTGAATGGGGAGAGCGTCAAAGTCGGCCCTCAAAGCGACTGTAGGGCCGGGTTCGCTTCCTTCTATATATGCTAAAACCCCTCTGCCGCCAACGTTTGTGCGGATTGGGACTCCTAACGATTCATAATAGGAAGCAATAAATGCGGCGGTTTTTTCTTCTTGAAATGAGAGCTCAGGATACATATGAAAATGGCGCCTGATCTCAACCATTTCTTCAAAACAGCCGTCGAGCTGTTTGTTTATCTCTTTCTGCAGTGTGGATATGGACAAAGCCGCTTCCCCCTTTTCTATGCTTTTCCATGATTGTATAGAAAAAGTCTGAATATTTCAACTCATGCTGTTTCAAAGCATCATCACAGCTGCGAGGGTTGTCACCAAAAGGCCAATCGCGACGGGAATGAAGTTTTTTCTGGCAAGCTCAAAAGGATCAACTTTGCAAATGGCCGCGGCGGGAATCAACGCCCATGGGACCAGTGTGCCTCCGCCCACCCAGATGGCAGAGATTTGTCCGAGCGCGGTCAGAACGGCGGGATCGGCATGGAGAGCGGACGAAAAGAGCTTTGCGATGGAGCCGGCGAGAGAAATGCCAGAAAATCCTGAGCCGTCAAGGCCTGTTATGGCTCCAGCGACAGTTAATGCAGCGGCGGCAAGCTCCTTTGACATAGGCATCATATGGGATAAAGCAATGCCAAGATCGTTGACAATGCCGTGGGAACCTTTAGGGAGTGAAGTGCCCAGTATGCTTTCATAGCCTGAGTCGCCAAGATAAAAGAAAGCGGCAATCGGGATGACGGGGCCGAAAACCTTAAAACCGAACTTAAATCCGTCAATAAAATAGCCGGTGATTTTTTCAAGCCCTTTATGCTTATACACGAAAAAATGAACGGTAAAGAGGATACAAATTGCAGACCCGCCAATTAACGCGGTTGCATCATTTCCTTGTAGGTTAAACAAGAGCATGCAGGCGATATCTGCAAGAAAGGCAAGCGGAATCAAAAAAGCCAGTATGGACCGCAGGCGTTTTGGCAAGTACAGCGAGTTGTCTTGTTCGCCGGAAAGAACGGGGGAAAAAGAAGCGGGATGCTCCTGTTTTTTGCGTTCGCGCTGAATCATGATAAAGGCAGCAGTTGTTGTTGTCACACCCATAATCAGCACAAGCGGAATACTGGCCGAGACGACATCACCGACTGGAATACCTGCTGCATCCGCAGTCAGCTTTGGCGCCGCCTGAATGACAAAGTCTCCTGACAGGGCAAAACCGTGTCCGAATAAGTTCATGGCCATGGCCGCGGCAAGAGGCGTCAAACCGGCACGCGCGGCTGCGGGGAGCAGGACGGCGCCGATCAAAGCGACACCCGGAGAAGGCCAGAAGAAGAGAGAAATGGCGAACATCAGGCCTCCAATCAGCCAATAGGCAGTCACAGGCCCTCTCATAAGGCTTGCAAAGGGAGAAATCATCGCTTCATTTATCCCTGTTTTTGTTAACAAATCACTCATTGAAACGATAAAGCAAATGATGAAAATCGTGGGCAGCAGTTCGCCGGCCGCATAGATAAAGCTGTGGAATAAACTGCTGACAGAAGCTGAAAGTGAATGGCTGGCCCATAGCGATATGATAAAAATGCCGAATAGAGAAATAAATGTCGTGTCTTTTCTCAGCAGCATAAATAGGATAATTACTCCGATAAAAAACACATACAGAACATGGACAGACAAAATCCCGACTTCCATCATCGATCACTCCTTCCGCTACAGATTATTCATAGGCGGGCGGAAGGTGCCGGGACAGAGGGGAGGGTTATGATGGAAGATGAACATTGATCTGTTTCAGCTGCTCAATCAGATGATGCCTTAATCCTCTATTCGCTTTTTGCAGATGTTTTGGGAAGCATTCAGGAGAAAAAATGACGCACCCTTCAGCAAGCCAGTTTTTTCTATAGGCGATGATGCTTTCCGATGGCTCTATATGAGTTATCCTCGTGCTGCATCTCGTACTCATCAAATCCGAACTGAAAACCGCAGCACGGGCAGATTTCATGAGAATGATTGCCTTCATGATCATATGGCGGTTCAGCCAATCCCTTAAACCCGCAGACTGGGCAAGTATGCTTCATTTTGCTTTCCTCCCAATAAAATAAGCTGCCGGACATGCCGGCAGCTATTCGACAGCGAAATATGTGGTGACATAAGAAGGCCGGGAGAAGATCGACGTTGTGTCAATTCCGGCAGATGTATCGCGTTTTTTGTGGGCTTCTTTGTAAGAACCGGACTGCTGCCAGTCTTGAAAGGCGCTTTCCGTGTCCCACAAGGTCAGAATGACATAGGTGTCACTGTCAAGCGGACGGAGCACTCGAATTGCTTCAAAGCCAGGCTCGTTTTCGACTTTTCCCGCTCTGTTTTTAAATCTGTTTTCAAACAGCGGACGCCCTTCCTGAGTGACGGCAATATTGTTCAATACTGCAAAACCGGGATGTTTGATCTCTCCGACTTGGTCAATGACTTCATAAGCGTGTGGTGCCTGGAAAACGGTATCTCCGTTTGTTTCATGAATCAAAATGGCGTTTTCCTGCCCCTGCATCAAAAGGATATTTTCTGAGGGATGCTTCTCTACGATCGTTTTTAAAAAATCGGCTGTCCCATATGTAATATAAACCTTCATATCAGCCACCTCCTGCTTGCTAGTATATCAAAACAATGGTATAAGTTTCTATTGGCGAGTGCTTCGAACATAATTCCAAACAATTTTTCCCATACTACCTTTAGAAAGGCGAGGTGAGTTCATGTTTAAGATAAAGAAAAAGAAACTTTTTATACCTATCATTATTTTAGTGTTAACTGCTTTTCTCGCTTTAATAGGATATATTTCAATTATTTTTCTCGGCCATTATGTCATAGATGAAAAAAAGCTTATTCTTCATGCTTCTTCAAAAATTGTTGATCAAAACGGAGATGAGGTTGCAAGCCTGTATACAGAAAATCGCGAGCCGGTCTCGATCAATGAGATTCCTAAGCAGGTCAGAGAAGCGTTTATCGCTGTTGAGGATAAAAGGTTCTATGAGCATCACGGCATTGATGCAAAATCCGTCGGAAGGGCAGTGTATCGCGATATATTAGCAGGCGGAAAGGTGGAAGGCGGAAGCACGATCACCCAGCAGCTTGCCAAAAATATTTTTCTGACACATGACAAAACATTTCTAAGAAAAACAAAAGAAGTGATCATTGCGATTAATCTTGAACGGGATTACAGCAAGGACAAGCTGCTTGAAATGTATTTAAACCAGCTTTACTTCGGACACGGGGTCTACGGCATACAAGCGGCGTCCCACTATTATTTTAATAAAGAAGTAAAAGATTTGACTGTATCTGAAGGCGCTGTTTTGGCCGCTATTCCGAAGGCGCCTTCTACGTACTCTCCGATTTTGCACCCTGATAAAAATAAGGAACGGCGTGATACAATTCTAGGCATGATGAATGACCAAGGCTATATCAGTGCGAAAGAGGCTGTCACCGCGCAGGGCCGGACGCTTGGGCTGCACGTGAAGAAACAGTCGGAAACACCTTGGTTTGACAGCTACATTGACCTTGTGATTAAAGAGGCGGAGGACAAGTATTCCATTTCTGGGGAGCAGCTTCTTCAAGGCGGATACACGATCAAGGTGCCGCTCGATTCGAAGCTGCAGAAGACGGCTTACCAGGTGATGAAAGAGGGAAGCTATTATCCCGGAACAGATCAGAATGCCGAGGGAAGCGCGGTCTTTATTAATAACAAGACAGGCGGTGTAGAAGCGGCCATCGGCGGAAGGGATTACACATCCAAAGGATATAACCGTGTCACAGCTGTCCGCCAGCCGGGTTCCACATTTAAGCCGCTTGCCGTATACGGACCGGCGATGCAGGAAAAGAAATTTAAGCCATATTCTCTATTGAAGGATGAGTTGCAGTCCTACGGAGATTATACGCCGAAAAACTATGACAGCCGGTATGAGGGCGAAGTCACTATGTCGGACGCCATTACGTACAGCAAAAACGCGCCGGCTGTCTGGACGCTGAATGAGATCGGCGTCGAAACAGGAAAATCTTATTTGAAAGCAAACGGCATTGATATCCCTGATGAAGGCCTTGCTCTCGCTCTAGGAGGCTTGGAAAAAGGCGTTTCGCCGCTCCAGCTTGCCGGCGCGTTTCATACATTTGCCGCGAATGGAACGTATACTGAACCCTTCTTTATCTCGAGCATAATAGATGAAGACGGAGAAACAATAGCCGATCATAAAGAAGAAGGAAAGCGGGTTTTCAGCAAGCAGACGTCTTGGAATATGACGAGAATGCTGCAGCAGGTAGTCAAAAAGGGAACGGCCACGTCCGGCACCTATCACGGCGACCTGGCGGGAAAAACAGGTTCTACATCTTATACAGGCGTCTCCGGCGCGACAAAGGACGCCTGGTTTGCAGGCTATACGCCGAAAATAACCGGGGCAGTCTGGATGGGCTATGACAAAACGGATCAAAACCATTATTTGAAAGCCGGGAGCTCATACCCGACGCGGCTGTTTAAGGATATTTTGACACAGGCAGGAGAAACCGGTCATGTGTTCACAAAGCCTAAAAACGTTAAAGACCTGGAAAGCCCGATTGAGCTGAAGCCGGTCAAAACACTCACAGCCGATTACACATTTAAAGCAGCGGGGCTCTTTACTATTGAATTAAAGTGGGACGCTCAAGAGGATGATCGGGCCGTATACAGAATTTATGTAAACAAGGACGGCGAGGAGACGCTTCTTGATTCGGTTGAAGGGAAGGGAAGCTATGAAATTCCTTATGCCAACTTATTTTCGGGCGCGTCTTATAAAATTGTGCCTTATAATACACAGACAAAAAGAGAAGGGGAAGGAACCGATTACGTTCAGCCAAAATTGTTTTCCTCTTAATGGAATTCGGCGATTTTTTGAACTTTGAGCTACATTTCTATACCATTTGCCTAAAACAAGGTATAGTGTAATAAGTCAAGAAATACGAACGTATGGTTGCCGTATGAAAGGTGGAAATCAGATGAGTAAACGAGAAACGTTTAACGAGACGTTTTTAAAAGCTGCGCGGGGAGAAAAAGCGGATCACACGCCTGTGTGGTATATGAGGCAAGCAGGGCGCTCACAGCCGGAATACCGCAAGCTGAAGGAAAAGTACGGATTGTTTGAGATCACACATCAGCCCGAACTTTGTGCGTATGTCACAAGACTGCCGGTTGAGCAATACGGAGTCGATGCTGCAATCCTTTATAAAGATATCATGACGCCGCTGCCGTCAATCGGTGTGGATGTTGAAATCAAAAACGGGGTCGGTCCTGTGATTGATCAGCCAATCCGGTCTCTGGCGGACATTGAAAAACTCGGCCAGATTGATCCGGAACAGGACGTGCCGTACGTGCTTGAGACGATTAAACTGCTTGTCAATGAGCAGCTGAACGTCCCGCTCATCGGTTTCTCAGGTGCGCCTTTTACGCTTGCAAGCTATATGATCGAAGGCGGCCCATCGAAAAACTACAATAAAACAAAAGCCTTCATGTACAGCATGCCGGATGCATGGAATCTGCTGATGTCCAAGCTTGCCGACATGATCATCGTGTACGTGAAAGCGCAGATTAAGGCAGGCGCAAAAGCGATTCAAATCTTTGATTCGTGGGTCGGCGCATTGAATCAGGCAGATTACAGAACATACATCAAACCCGTAATGAACCGGATTTTTTCAGAGCTCGCAAAGGAGAATGTGCCGCTGATCATGTTTGGCGTTGGCGCAAGCCATCTTGCAGGAGATTGGCATGACCTTCCTCTCGATGTTGTCGGGCTTGACTGGAGACTCGGCATTGCTGAAGCCAGATCAAAAGGAATTACTAAAACAGTGCAGGGCAACCTGGACCCGTCCATTTTGCTTGCGCCATGGGAAGTCATTGAGAAGAAAACAAAGGAAATACTTGATCAGGGTATGGAGTCAGACGGCTTCATTTTCAATCTTGGCCATGGGGTATTTCCTGATGTCAGTCCCGAGGTTTTGAAAAAACTGACAGCATTTGTCCATGAATATTCACAAAACAAAAAAATGGGTCAATATTCCTAAGCATATCTTTTGGTATCTTAATGATATCCTGTCAAAATGTTTGTATCAGATCATTAAAGAGGGTGTAAACAGTGAGTAGAAAGAAAATGGGGCTTCTCGTGATGGCGTACGGCACGCCTTATAAGGAAGAAGATATTGAACGTTATTATACACATATCAGAAGAGGCAGAAAGCCTGAACCTGAAATGCTTCAAGATTTGAAAGACAGATACGAAGCGATTGGCGGCATTTCACCGCTTGCCAAAATCACAGAAGAGCAGGCGCATAATCTGGAACAGCACTTGAATGAAATTCAGGATGAGATTACGTTTAAAGCGTATATCGGACTGAAGCATATCGAGCCGTTTATTGAAGACGCCGTAGCAGAGATGCATAAGGATGGCATTACAGAAGCAGTCAGCATCGTGCTGGCGCCGCATTTCTCCACGTTCAGCGTTCAGTCCTACAACAAACGCGCCAAAGAAGAGGCTGAAAAACTCGGCGGCTTAACGATTACGTCAGTTGAAAGCTGGTACGATGAACCGAAGTTCGTGACATATTGGGTTGACCGAGTGAAGGAAACATATGCGTCAATGCCTGAGGATGAAAGAGAAAACGCGATGCTCATCGTATCCGCACACAGCCTGCCGGAAAAAATCAAAGAATTTGGAGACCCGTATCCGGACCAGCTGCATGAATCGGCGAAATTGATTGCTGAAGGCGCAGGCGTTTCCGAATATGCTGTCGGCTGGCAAAGTGAAGGGAACACGCCTGATCCTTGGCTCGGACCCGATGTTCAGGATTTAACACGTGATTTATTCGAACAAAAAGGCTATCAAGCATTTGTATATGTTCCTGTTGGATTTGTCGCGGATCACTTAGAAGTGCTTTATGATAATGATTATGAATGCAAAGTGGTTACTGACGATATCGGCGCAAGCTATTACCGGCCGGAAATGCCAAATGCCAAGCCTGAATTTATTGATGCTTTGGCAACAGTCGTATTAAAAAAATTAGGACGTTAAAGAAGGCGATGAACATGAGTGACGACAAAAAACATGTAGTCATCATCGGCGGCGGCATTACCGGTTTAGCCGCCGCCTTCTATATGGAAAAAGAAATCAAAGAAAAGAATCTGCCGCTTGAGCTGACGCTTGTTGAGGCAAGTCCGAGAGTCGGCGGAAAAATCCAGACTGTCAAGAAGGACGGCTATATCATCGAAAGAGGGCCAGACTCATTTCTGGAACGAAAGAAAAGCGCCCCGCAGCTTGTTAAAGACTTAGGTCTTGAGCATTTGCTTGTCAACAATGCGACCGGACAATCCTATGTGCTTGTAAACCGCACCCTGCATCCAATGCCGAAGGGCGCTGTAATGGGGATACCGACAAAAATTGCGCCGTTTGTTTCTACGGGTCTGTTTTCTTTGTCTGGGAAGGCGAGAGCTACTATGGATTTCATCCTGCCTGCAAGCAAAACAAAGGATGATCAGTCATTGGGAGAATTCTTCCGCAGACGTGTCGGAGATGAAGTGGTCGAGAACTTAATCGAGCCGCTTCTATCAGGGATCTATGCAGGCGACATTGACAAGCTCAGCCTGATGTCGACATTCCCGCAATTTTACCAGACGGAACAAAAGCATAGAAGCCTGATTCTCGGCATGAAAAAAACAAGGCCTCAAGGCTCAGGCCAGCAGCTGACGGCAAAGAAGCAAGGCCAGTTCCAGACTTTGTCAACCGGATTGCAAACCCTTGTTGAAGAGATCGAAAAGCAGTTAAAGCTGACGAAGGTGTATAAAGGCACAAAAGTGACCAAGCTCAGCCGTGGCGGCTCTGGTTACTCGCTCGAATTGGATAACGGCGTCACACTTGATGCTGATTCAGTAATTGTGACTGCTCCGCATAAAGCGGCTGCGGGAATGCTTTCTGAGCTTCCTGCCATTTCTCATTTGAAAAATATGCACTCCACATCGGTGGCAAATGTCGCTTTAGGTTTCCCTGAAGGCTCCGTCGAGATGGAGCATGAGGGCACGGGTTTTGTTATTTCAAGAAACAGTGACTTTGCGATCACTGCCTGTACGTGGACGAATAAAAAATGGCCGCACGCAGCTCCGGAAGGCAAAACGCTGCTTCGGGCATATGTCGGAAAAGCCGGAGACGAATCTATTGTCGATCTATCAGATAATGACATTATCAACATTGTGTTAGAAGACTTAAAGAAAGTCATGAACATAAACGGCGAGCCGGAAATGACATGTGTCACCCGATGGCATGAAAGCATGCCGCAGTACCATGTCGGCCATAAGCAGCGTATCAAGGAGCTGCGTGAAGCACTTGCATCTGCGTATCCTGGTGTTTATATGACAGGCGCTTCTTTTGAAGGTGTCGGCATTCCCGACTGCATTGATCAAGGAAAAGCTGCCGTGTCTGACGCGCTTACCTATTTATTCAGCTAAAACCTCCGCTTTATCGCGGAGGTTTTTTTGATGTGCAATGGCAATATTGTGTAAAAAAATGATTGAATTGAACAGCAGGTTATGATACATTTGCATATGTACTTAATGACTAAAATGTTCAAACGGTCAGTTTTGAGGTGAATACAATGTCAATAGATCGAAAAAAGCTCATTTTGGAGGCGGCTACAAAGTCTTTCACGCAGTTCGGGTATAAAGCGACGACAATGGATCTTGTCGCAAAACTTGCGAACGTGGGGAAGGGGACCATTTATACTTTTTTCAAAAACAAAGAAGAGCTGTTTGACGAGATTTTCACTACTTTATTAAAGGAAATGAAGCAAAAAGCGGATGAAGCGATGGAGCCGAACCTTCCGTTCCATGAAAATGTGCACAGAGCGCTGTTTGCCATTCTGGAGTTCAGGAAAACACATCAGCTGACGATTAAAATTTTCCAAGAGAATGCCGAGATTGGTACAATGGCAGTTCAGGAAGTGATCCAGAAAATGGAGCGAGCCATACTGTCTTATATCAAAAGCAAGATTGAAGACGGGATCAAAAGCGGCGCAATCAAGCCGTGCGACCCTGAGCTGACAGCCTTTGTGATGCTGAAGCTTTATATCGCGCTCATTTTTGACTGGGAAAAACAACACTCCCCGCTTGATAAAGAGACAATTGCGGGACTGCTTGAATTGTATGTTGTCAAAGGATTGTCAGCGAACTAGATAATCCTTTCTCTTTGCAAGAAAATGACCATTTTTCATGATGAGTCAGTTTTAGAATGGAGGCATCAGGATGAACACAATACGAAGTCAGTGGAAAGACATCGTAACAAGTAAAAAATTATTGATTCCCATCATCGCCATTTTGTTTGTCCCGCTTATTTACAGCGGCGTATTCTTAAAGGCTTATTGGGACCCGTACGGCACAGTTGACCAGCTGCCTGTCGTTGTCGTCAACCAAGACAAGGGAGCAACGTATGAAGGAGAAAAACTTCAAATCGGTGATGATCTGGTCAAAGAATTAAAGGATAATAACAACTTTGATTGGCATTTTTCCAATGATCTCGACCAATCGTTAAAGGACTTATTGAATCAAAAATATTATTTAGTTGTCGAGATTCCTGAGGATTTTTCTAAGAATGCCAGCACTGTATTAGACAAAAATCCGAAAAAATTGGATCTGAAATACCACACAAATGCAGGTTCTAACTATGTAGGGGCAACGATCGGCGAAAAAGCGATTGATAAACTGAAAGCCTCTGTTTCAAAAGAAGTGACCGAGCAATATACGAAAGTTATTTTTGATAACTTTAAAGATATCGCAAAAGGTTTGAGCGACGCGAGCAGCGGCGCGAAAAAAATTGATGACGGCACAAAGGATGCGAAAAACGGAAGCGCCCAGCTGAAAGAAAATCTGGCGAAGCTGAAGGAAAGCACCGCTACCATCAGTGACAAAACAGCGCAGCTTGCAGATGGAGCGGCTCAGGTGACGAGCGGCATCCAATCACTTGACAGCTCGCTCGGTAAATTCCAGGACAGCAGCAACCAGATTTATGATAAATCTGGTCAGCTTGCAGCAGGATCAGGCGAACTGACAAGCAAGATGAATGAACTTCTTGCCGGACTTCAAAACGTGCAGAAGGGTACGCCTAAACTTACTAACGGGTTGGATCAGCTCAACAGTAAAGTCCAAGAAGGTTCTGAGAAAGCGGCAAAAGCGGAAAAGATCATTAATGCGCTCGATTTAACGAAGCTTGAAACTGCTGTAAACAATCTGGAAAAGTCAGAAACTGCGATGAAGGAATTCAAAAAACAGCTGACTGACTTTGAAAACAGTTTGAAAAACCGTGATCAGGCATTTAAAAATGTCATCAATTCGAGTGACTTCTTAACAGCGGAGCAAAAAAGCCAGCTGATTAATTCTGTTGAGAAAAAGCTTCCGCAAGTTGATGCGCCTGATTTTGATCAAATATTAAGCCAGCTACCTACAGCTGATCAGCTGCCTGACATCGCAACGATAAAAAGCTCTCTTGAAGACGTGAAAGCGCAGGTGGCGCAGGTGAAAGCCATGCCGGAAGCTACATCTAAGCTTTATAACGGCGCAAAAACAATCCAAGATGCGATTGACAGATTAACTGAGGGAGCTGATAAGATATACAATGGTTCTCAGAAGCTGACAGATGGCCAAACTAAACTGACAGCGGGCATCGGTGAATATAATAAGCAGTTCGCAAAAGCAAAAGCGGGCTCAGAGCAATTGGTGACAGGAAGCAGCCAAGTATCCGGCGGATTGTTTAAGCTGTTAGACGGGTCTAAACAGGTCCAAAGCGGATCATCAAAACTTGCAGACGGATCTGCATCACTTGATACAGGTTTAGGCAAGCTATTGGACGGCACAGGAGAGCTGTCTAGTAAGCTGAAGGATGCGGCTGACCAAACAGGAGATATCGATGCTGATGATCAAACATACGGCATGTTTGCGGATCCGGTTAAAACCAAAGATGATGCCATTCATTCCGTTCCTAACTATGGAACAGGGCTGACACCTTATATCCTGTCAATGGGCTTGTATGTCGGCGGCATCATGCTGACGGTTGTCTTCCCGCTGAAGGAAGCGTCAGGACGTCCGAGAAACGGTTTTGAGTGGTTCTTCAGCAAATTCAATGTCATGATGCTTGTAGGAATCATTCAATCATTGATTGTGGCGACGGTTCTTCTATTGGGAATTGGTCTTGAGGTAGAGAGCACGTGGAGATTTTACGTGTTTACGATCATTACGAGTCTCGCTTTCCTGGCGATAATTCAATTTTTGGCTACAACGATGGGCAACCCGGGGCGATTTATCGCAGTCATTATTTTAGTGCTGCAGCTGGGAGCGAGCGGAGGAACCTTCCCGCTGGAATTGCTTCCGAATTTCTATCAGGTCATCCACGGCGCATTGCCGATGACCTACAGCATTAACGGATTCAGAGCAGTCATTTCAAACGGTGACTTTGGCTACATGTGGCAGATGGCCGGCGTCTTAATCGGCATTGCCCTCGTCATGATTGCACTAAGCATTACTTACTTTACAATGTTAAGCCGGAAGGAAGAAACATCAGAAGAACAGCCGGCTTCATAAAGAAAAAGAACTTGTTTCCTTGGAAACAAGTTCTTTTTTTGTTACATTCCCCATTTAATAAGCAATCCTGTATAGGTTAATCCGCCGCCAAACCCGAAAAGCAAAACGATTTGATCTTTTTTCAGCTTCCCGGCTTTCACTGCGAGATCGAGCGCCAAAACAATTGAAACCGAAGACGTGTTTCCGTAGTGCTCAACACTAGTGAGCGTTTTTTCAATCGGGAACGGTGTTTTTTCACAAATTGACTCGATCATGCGCAAGTTGGCGCTGTGAGGAACAAACCAATCGAGGTCATCGGAGCTGAGTCCTGCTTTATGTAAAAGCCGTTCAAATTCGCCAGGGACGGTTCTTGCGGCCCATTTATATACCTCGCGTCCGTTTTGCACCATTTTTCCGGAACCGACAAGCTGCACACCGTTTATTTCATTTCGCAGTCCGGCACGATACAAAATATCGCCGCCGTTCCCGCTTGTTCCTTGTACAGACGCAAGAAATCCCGGCGTCTCTTCATCTCGTTCTACTAACAGCGCACCCGCGGCATCGCCGAACAGAACGCATGTCGTTCGATCGGTATAATCCGTTACCTTTGATAACGTCTCTCCGGCGATCACGAGAATTTTATGATGAAGACCTGATGTGATCAATCCATTTGCCAAATGGAGGCCGTATGTCAGCCCGGCGCATGTCGCATTAATATCCAGCGCGCCGGTGCTTTCCCAGCCGAAATATTCCTGTATGCGGCATGCTGTACTCGGAAAGGCGTAATCGGATGTGGTGGTGGCAACGAGGATCATATCGACATCATCAAGTGTTCCTTTATAACGGCTCTTGAGATTCTTCACCGCTTCTATGCATAAATCAGAGGTAAATTGATGTTCATCCGCAATCCGGCGTTCTCTCATTCCTGTGCGCTGAACGATCCATTCATCAGAGGTATCAACGATCTTTTCTAAATCTGCATTGGTTAAACGTCTGCTCGGCGCATAGGTGCCGATAGCTGTAATTTTTGCTTTTGACATATGAATCACTCCTTATGGTCAGATTATAACACTAGATATTAGTATCTGGTACTAAAAAGAAGGTTTTTTTACAAAAAAAGAGAAGTGTAGAATAGGGAATCTATGAAAAAGAAAAAGGAGGCTGAAAAATGGTCAGTCAAGAAGCAGTAGTCTTTTTGGCATTATCCGGGGCTATTGCGTTTCTGTTGCCAATCGGGCTGATTGTATGGTTTAAGCGAAAGTATGGCGCCTCGCTTAAAGTGTTTTTTATTGGCGCTCTCACGTTTTTTGTCTTCGCTCAGCTGCTGGAAGGCGGCGTTCATGTTTATGTGCTGCAAGTGAATGAAATGACGAAAGAAGTGATGCAGCATCCATTATGGTATGGCGTTTACGGCTGCTTGATGGCCGGCATTTTTGAGGAGTGCGGAAGGTATATGATGATGCGATTTTTTATGAAGCGCCATCATACCTGGGCGGATGGTCTGGCTTTCGGGGCCGGCCATGGCGGGCTTGAAGCCATCCTGATTACAGGCTTGTCCTCTATCTCACTTATTGTATACGCATTTGCAATCAATAGCGGGACGTTTGAACAGCTTTTGGTCAATGGCGACGTCAAACAGGCGCTTTTGCCGATACAGGAGCAGCTGCTGCATACTCCTTCGTATGAATGGATGCTGGGCGGAATAGAAAGAATCAGTGCCATTGCCGTCCAAATTGGGCTGTCTCTGCTTGTTTTGTACGCGGTTAAAAGCCGCCGGCCGCTGTTTTTGTTGTATTCTATTCTTTTACATGCACTGTTTAATGTACCGGCGGTTTTATATCAGAGAGGAATCATAGAGCATGCTGCTGGTGTTGAAATCATTGTTGCTCTTATAGCGGCTTTATCAGTTTATTGGATTGTAAAAGCAAAAAGGGTGTTTCAATAAAAGGTCCAAGCAGCAGCAATGCCCGCTTGGAAAAATGTGAATGGAAATATTCATTAAGCATGGGTCATCAGAATATTTCTGATTCAGTCTTTAGCAATGACAGCAAGAATGTCTGTGTTTTTTACAAGAGAAACAATGGTGTTTCTTTTTCTTCTTCTCGCAAGGGTCATGGCATTCTTTCTTTTTCTTGCAATGGTCGTGGAAATCTTTATCGAACCACTCGTCAAAGAACCAAAAATCATCGAACCAATCGTGACAACGACATTTCTGTTCATGTGAATGACGACAGCACATAGAAATCCCTCCTCTTCCCATGCTCTCTACAGCATATGAGAGATTGATAGGAAAAGATTGGACGGGTCCCTCGGGAAAAGAGTATATTTTAAGTAGAAAATAAAAGGAGGAATGCCCTATGACGTCCGTACGTAAAACGATGGAGCTCATTAAAGAACTTGTATCGATCCCAAGCCCGACCGGAAATACATATGAGGTGATCAATTATATTGAAAGCCTTTTAAAAGAATGGAAGGTAGAAACGGTTCGGAACCACAAGGGCGGCTTAATTGCAACGCTTCCAGGACGCGACACATCCCGGCATCGCATGCTGACTGCGCACGTTGACACCCTCGGCGCTATGGTGAAGGAAATTAAAGCGGACGGCCGGCTGAAAATCGATTTAATCGGCGGGTTCCGCTACAACTCGATTGAGGGAGAGTATTGCCAAATTGAAACCGCCTCAGGAAAAACGTACACAGGCACAATCTTAATGCATCAAACGTCTGTGCACGTATACAAAGACGCGGGAAAGGCTGAGCGGAATCAAGAGAATATGGAGATCCGCCTAGATGAACCTGTTCACTGCCGGAAAGATACGGAGGAGCTTGGCATTGGCGTCGGAGACTTTGTGTCGTTTGATCCACGTGTCGAGATCACATCAAGCGGATTTATTAAATCGCGCCATTTGGATGACAAAGCAAGCGTCGCCTTATTGCTCCGCTTAATTCATGAAATTCAAACAGAAGACATTGAGCTGCCGTATACAACCCATTTTCTTATTTCCAATAATGAAGAAATCGGTTACGGCGGGAATTCGAATATTCCTCCTGAAACAGTTGAATATTTGGCGGTTGATATGGGCGCTATCGGTGACGGGCAGGCGACAGATGAATATTCAGTATCAATCTGTGTGAAGGATGCGAGCGGGCCGTATCATTATCAGCTCAGAAAGCATTTAGTTCAATTAGCCGAGAAGCATCATATTGACTATAAGCTTGATATATATCCGTACTACGGGTCTGATGCGTCAGCAGCGATCAAATCCGGGCATGATATTGTGCATGGCCTCATAGGGCCGGGAATTGACGCTTCCCATGCATTTGAACGCACCCATAAATCATCTCTTCGCCATACCGCTAAGCTTCTGTATTACTATGTACAGTCACCAATGGTATAAGGGGGAGGACCAATGAAGATTTATAAGCTGAAAAGCACATTCGGCTGGGAAGGTGATGACGGGTTGGGAGAACAGCTGATTCAGCAGATCCTTGCCGGAGAAAAAAACGCCACGTGCGCGCCGAAATCATTGTATTCAAAAGATGAATTGAGGGACGTTTATCAAACAGCGGGTCAGCTTGTTACCGTTTATGATAAACATGACAATCCAAGATGCAATATAAAAGTAACAGATGTCTTTGAAACCACCTTTGGTGCGCCTGATATGAGGTTAGTCAAAGGAGAGGGCAATGGAGACCGAATTGAGGAGTTTCAAGAGGATCATCGGATGGCATGGGCGGAACTGATCAAAAGCGGTGAACTGGAGCTGAATGAGGATACTGTTTTGATTACAGAGCTGTTTGTGCTTGTTAAAGATTAAAAAAGCCTGCGGGGCAAGAACCCCGCAGGCTTTTCATTAACCAGAAATGGTTGCGTTTTGTTCTGTTTTCGATTGGGACATAACAGTTTCTGCTTTCGCAGGATTAAACATGCCTTCCCATTTAGACATCACAACGGCAGCAAGCGCGTTACCAGTCAGGTTGACAACTGTACGTGCCATATCCATGATGCGGTCTACGCCGGCAATAAAGGCAAGTCCTTCAGCCGGAACGCCGATGGTGCCAAGCGTTGCAAGCAAGACAACAAAAGAAGTACCAGGCACGGCAGCCATCCCTTTGGATGTCACCATTAAGACGAGCACAAGCGTAATTTGGTGCCAAATCGTCAAATCAATGCCATATACCTGTGCTAAAAAGAGTGCGGCAATAGATTGATAGAGAACGGAACCGTCTAAGTTAAACGTGTAACCGATCGGAATGACAAATGAAACAATGCCTTTCGGACATCCGATTTTCTCCATTTTTTCCATGATGCGCGGAAGAACCGTTTCAGAGCTGGACGTACTGAACGCCAGTAAGATTTCGTCCTTCATGTAAGCAAGGAACTTGAAGATGCTGATGCCGGCAATTTTTGCGACAATCCCGAAAATAACAATTAAGAAGAAAGCAAGCGCGACATAAACCAATCCGACGAGCTTTCCGAGAGAGATAAGAGAACCGAGTCCGAATTTAGACACAGTCACTCCGATAAGAGCGAAAACGCCGAATGGCGCCACTTTCATCACAAGGTTTACAACGTGGAACATGGCATGGGATACACCTTCAAAAAAGGCTAATACAGGCTTGCCTCTTTCACCGATTGCGGAAATACCCAATGCAAATAGTACTGTAAAGCAGATGATGGCTAGAAGATCCCCTTCGACCAATGACTGGAAGAAGTTTGTCGGCACAATATGGAGGAACGTTTCTGCCACTGATTTATTACTTTGTTCTTTTTCAGTTTCAACATATTGACTGATGTCCGATTTTTGAGCTTCGTGTATATTAACTCCTGTACCCGGATGGAAGATGTTTGCAAGGGCTAGTCCGAGAATAATGGCAAAAGTCGTGATGATCTCGAAGTACAGAATCGTTCTGAAGCCTAATTTACCGACTTGCTTTCCATTTCCTGCACCGGCTACACCGATGATTAAGCTGGAGACAACAATAGGAATCACTATCATTTTGATTAAGCGTAAAAAGAGATCCCCGATTGGCTGCAGGTAAGTAGGCAATGCTGGGTTGCCATACCAAATGACGCCAACAATGACACCTAGAATAAGTCCAACGAATATTTGTGTGGCTAATCCAAACTTAATTCTTTTCATAGATTACCTCCCAAAAAACAAAGTATCAACATATATCATGAATAGACATATATTTAATCTCACTATTAGATCAAATTATAATAGATAAGAAATCAATTCGTCTATAGTAAATTATATTTCGAAAATAAAGAATATTCAATGACATTATGATAATCACCAGAATTATCTAAAAACAGGTGAGCTTTGACCTAACCTGACTATTGTTTCAAAATTAAGAGATATGTGAAAAAATAAGAAAATCCCACGCGTAAGGCGCGGGATTTTCGCTCATTACAAATCGTTTACTTTTATACAGTCATTGCAGATATTACCATAGCACTCATGCTGCTCTTCTATCTTTTTTCCGCATTCCGCACACTTTTTCGAAGGCAGGTTTCTAAAAAATTCTGTGATTTTCCCCAGCATAACCAATCCCTCTTTCCCCTTTGTAGTGATTTCATTGTAATATAACAGATCACAAAAATCAATAACTGTTTTGATACAATGTTTAAAACATGCTTTTTTCAAGAAAAATGGGTATATTGAAGGAGGATCAATTTTTTTGAAAAGATAGGAGGACATTATGAAAGTTACAGTTATCGGATGCTATGGCGGTTTTCCGGCCGCAAATGAAGCGACGTCAGGCTATTTGTTTCAGTCAGGTGATTACTCTCTGCTTGTTGATTGCGGCAGTGCCGTATTGTCTAAGCTGTTCGGATATGTGCCGGCGGAAAAGCTGGATGCGGTCGTTCTGTCTCATTATCACCATGACCATATCGCTGATATCGGGCCGCTGCAATTTGCCAAGCAAGTCGGTTCGTTTCTCGGCAAAGGAGAGCATACGCTTCCGATTTACGGACATGATGCTGATATAGAACAGTTTCAAAAGCTTACATATAAAACACATACAAAAGGGATCGCCTATCAGCCGGATCAGCCGCTGGCTGACGGTCCGTTTACGATCACCTTTTTAAAAACAATTCACCCGGTGACGTGCTATGCCATGCGGATTACTGACGGCAGCCACACTGTCGTTTATACTGCTGATTCCAGCTATCAGGATTCATTTATACCGTTTTCGAAAGATGCTGATTTATTGATCTCGGAATGCAATTTTTATGCCGATCAAGACGGAACAAGTGCAGGCCATATGAACAGCCTGGAAGCCGGGCGCATTGCAAAAGAAGCCGGAGCGGGAGAACTGCTGCTGACACATTTGCCGCATTTTGGCGTGCATGACAACCTTCGCAAAGAAGCGAAAACCGTTTTTAACGGAGAAGTGAATATTGCGAAATCAGGTTTTGTGTGGGAAGGATAAAGGAGGAGCACCATGTTATTTATAGACAATCAAAATATCAATGATCCGCGGATCAATCTTGCTATCGAGGAGTACTGTGTAAAGCATTTAGACCCTGAACAGCAATATTTGCTCTTTTATGTGAATCAACCGTCTATTATCATTGGAAAAAACCAAAATACAATAGAAGAAATCAATACAAAATATGTTGAGGAAAACGGGATTATCGTCGTCCGCCGTTTATCAGGCGGGGGCGCTGTGTACCATGATCTGGGGAACTTGAACTTCAGCTTTATTACCAAGGATGACGGGGACAGCTTTCATAACTTTAAAAAATTCACTGAGCCGGTGATTCAGGCGTTACATCAGCTTGGGGTTGAAGCTGAATTAAGCGGCCGGAACGACATTGTAGTGGATGGCCGGAAAATATCCGGAAACGCTCAGTTTGCAACGAAAGGCCGTATTTTCAGCCACGGCACCCTCATGTTTGATTCAGCCATTGATCATGTTGTATCAGCATTAAAGGTGAAAAAGGATAAAATTGAATCAAAAGGCATCAAATCGATCAGAAGCCGAGTAGCAAACATCAGTGAGTTTCTCGATGATAAAATGACCACCGAAGAATTCCGCAGCCATTTGCTTCGCCATATTTTTAACACAAACGACATTGGAAACGTGCCGGAGTATAAGCTGACGGAAAAAGATTGGGAGACCATTCATCAAATTTCGAAAGAGCGCTATCAGAAATGGGATTGGAACTACGGCCGCTCGCCGAAATTTAACCTTAATCATTCGAAGCGTTATCCGGTTGGATCGATCGATTTGCGCCTAGAGGTCAAGAAAGGCAAAATCGAGGACTGCAAAATCTTCGGAGATTTCTTCGGTGTCGGTGATGTATCTGAAATTGAAAACCTGCTGGCCGGAAAACAATACGAACGCAGCGTCATCGCTGATGTGCTCGAAGGTGTGAATCTCAAGCATTACTTTGGGAACATTACGAAAGAGGATTTCCTTGATCTGATTTATTAAGGCAAAACACATCGTTTGAAAGAGCGGTTGTGTTTTTGAAATAATGGAGGCAGGAGGGATTCACATGAAAGTGTTTTTAATCGGAGCGAACGGACAAATCGGGCAAAGACTCGTCTCTTTATTCCAAGATAATCCTGATCATTCCATCAGAGCGATGGTCAGAAAAGAAGAACAGAAAGCGTCTCTTGAAGCTGCCGGTGCAGAAGCTGTGCTTGCGAATCTGGAGGGCAGCCCGGAAGAAATCGCCGCTGCGGCAAAAGGCTGTGACGCGATCATTTTCACAGCCGGTTCCGGTGGCAGCACAGGCTATGATAAAACACTGCTGGTGGATCTCGATGGAGCGGCGAAAGCCATTGAAGCTGCGGACATTGCCGGAATCAAACGGTTTATTATGGTCAGCGCCCTGCAAGCCCATAACCGTGAAAATTGGAATGAGGCACTCAAGCCTTATTATGTGGCCAAGCATTATGCTGATAAAATTCTGGAAGCGAGCGGTTTAACCTATACGATTATCCGTCCGGGAGGCCTTCGCAATGAGCCTGGAACGGGAACTGTTTCAGCAGCGAAGGATCTGGAGCGGGGATTTATTTCCCGTGATGACGTTGCAAAAACGGTCATTGCCTCTTTAGATGAGAAGAATACGGAAAATCGGGCCTTTGATCTGACAGAAGGAGATATGCCGATTGCCGAAGCATTGAAGAAACTATGACAGTACTGACACTCAGGGCTTTTTGCTCTTGAGTGTTTTTTTCTGTTTCTCTATAATGGAGGAGAAAGCTTGCTTCAATAATGAATGACTATTCATTCACTTTAAGGGGTGGGAGAATGAATCTTGTTTCAAAATTGGAAGAAACAGCATCTGAGAAGCCCGACAGCATCGCATGCAGGTTTAAAGATCACATGATGACGTATCAAGAGCTGAATGAACATATTCAGCGATTTGCGGACGGCCTTCAGGAAGCCGGTATGGAGAAAGGGGACCATCTAGCTTTGCTGCTTGGCAATTCGCCTGATTTTATCATCGCGTTTTTTGGCGCTTTAAAAGCTGGGATCGTGGTTGTTCCCATCAATCCGTTGTACACGCCGACAGAAATTGGTTATATGCTGACAAATGGTGATGTAAAGGCAATCGTGGGCGTTAGCCAGCTTTTGCCGCTTTATGAGAGCATGCATGAATCGCTGCCAAAGGTTGAGCTCGTCATTTTATGCCAGACGGGGGAGGCCGAGCCGGAAGCGGCGGACCCAGAGGTCAGGATGAAAATGACAACGTTTGCAAAAATATTGCGGCCGACATCTGTCGCTAAACAAAATCAAGAACTTGTCCCTGATGATACCGCGGTTATTTTATATACGTCAGGAACGACTGGAAAACCGAAAGGCGCGATGCTGACTCATCAGAATTTGTACAGCAATGCCAACGATGTTGCAGGCTATTTGGGAATGGATGAGAGGGACAATGTGGTCTGCGCTCTTCCCATGTTTCACGTGTTTTGTTTAACCGTCTGCATGAATGCACCGCTGATGAGCGGCGCAACTGTCTTGATTGAGCCTCAATTCAGTCCGGCATCTGTTTTTAAGCTTGTTAAGCAGCAGCAGGCGACCATTTTTGCCGGTGTGCCTACAATGTATAACTACTTGTTTCAGCATGAAAACGGAAAGAAAGATGATTTTTCTTCCATCCGGCTGTGCATTTCGGGAGGCGCGGCCATGCCAGTCGCGTTGCTGACGGCGTTTGAAGAAAAATTCGGTGTTACCATTTTGGAAGGCTACGGGCTCTCGGAAGCATCACCCGTCACGTGCTTTAACCCATTTGACAGGGGCAGAAAACCGGGCTCCATCGGGACAAGTATCTTACATGTCGAAAACAAGGTCGTAGATCCGCTCGGACGCGAGCTGCCCGCTCACCAGGTCGGCGAATTGATCGTGAAAGGCCCCAATGTGATGAAGGGCTATTATAAAATGCCGATGGAAACAGAGCATGCATTAAAAGACGGGTGGCTTTATACGGGGGACTTGGCAAGACGGGATGAGGACGGCTATTTTTACATTGTTGACCGGAAAAAAGACATGATCATTGTAGGAGGATACAATGTGTATCCGCGGGAGGTAGAGGAGGTGCTGTACAGCCATCCGGACGTCAAGGAGGCGGTTGTCATCGGCGTGCCGGACCCCCAAAGCGGGGAAGCGGTAAAGGGATATGTGGTGCCGAAACGCTCTGGGGTAACAGAGGAGGACATCATGCAGCACTGTGAAAAGCATCTGGCAAAATACAAGCGGCCTGCCGCCATTACGTTTCTTGACGATATTCCGAAAAATGCGACGGGGAAAATGCTCAGACGGGCACTGAGAGATATTTTGCCCCAATAAAATGAAAAAGCGAAGCGGTTAGCTTCGCTTTTTCATTTTCAATCCTTTGCTTCTTTTTTAATAATATTTAGCAGCGCCTTTGTATCATTTTTGCTTAATTTGTAGTATGTGCCATCCTTCAAAAAAACGGCTTGCTGGCTGCCGTCAATCCATAGTCTGAATGAGTCATACCGGTCTTTATGAAACTTGATTGTCCCTTCGTAATCAGGGGCTGATGTTTTTTCTGTCTTCACCTGTTTTCCCTGATTCATAATATCCAGCATATCTTTGACGTGCTGTCTTTTTTCAATCTCGATATCTTCCTGGCCGCTTGAAGACAGTGTGATCAAATCCGCGTCTACCGATTGATACACATCGCCTGATCGGCTGTAAAGATAAAAAAATGCGATAAACACAAGACCGATTACCACGATGGCTGCCACTATTTTTTTCATTTGCATCACTCCAAACATTGTTAGTTTTCCCAGCGATCGGGCTTTCCATGCTTAAAAGGGTGGAAAAGTGCGGAACACAGCTTGGTTCTAAGAATTTGAATTTATGATTACAATAGAAGTAACGGGTTGATGTGAGGAGTGAGGCGTTATGCGCAAGTGGATTGCGGCAGCAGGACTTGCTTACGTGCTGTACGGGCTGTTTTTTTATTGGTATTTTTTCCTGTCGGGTGATTCCGCAATACCGGAAGCCGTGAAAGGGACGCAGGCTGATCCGGCTTCTTTCATGAAGCCGTCTGAGTTGGCAGTGGCCGAGCAGTATTCGAATGTCAAGAATTTTTTATTTTTTATCGGGGTACCACTTGATTGGTTTCTGTTTTTTGTTCTGCTTGTCAGCGGTGTTTCAAAGAAAATCAAGAAATGGATCGAAGCGGCCGTGCCTTTTCGGTTTTTGCAGACCGTTGGTTTTGTGTTTGTGCTTTCGCTGATTACAACATTGGTGACGCTGCCTTTAGATTGGATAGGCTATCAAGTATCGCTTGACTATAACATTTCCACACAGACAACGGCCAGCTGGGCTAAGGATCAGGTTATCAGCTTTTGGATCAGCTTTCCAATCTTTACGCTTTGCGTTCTCGTTTTTTATTGGCTGATCAAAAGGCATGAAAAAAAATGGTGGTTATACGCCTGGCTGTTAACAGTGCCGTTTTCGCTGTTTCTGTTTTTTATTCAGCCGGTCATTATCGATCCTTTATACAATGATTTTTATCCGCTGAAAAACAAAGAGCTTGAAAGCAAAATTTTAGAGCTGGCAGATGAAGCCAATATTCCGGCTGACCATGTATATGAAGTGAACATGTCAGAAAAAACAAATGCGCTGAATGCCTATGTTACAGGAATTGGGGCCAATAAACGGATTGTATTGTGGGATACGACGCTGAACAAACTTGACGATTCAGAAATCCTGTTTATTATGGGCCATGAAATGGGCCATTATGTCATGAAGCACGTTTACATCGGTCTGGCTGGTTATTTGCTCGTGTCGCTCGCCGGATTTTATGTCATTGATAAGCTTTACAAGCGGACGGTTCGCCTAACCCGCAGCATGTTTCATTTAGAAGGACGGCATGATCTTGCGGCACTTCCGCTGTTATTGCTTTTGTTTTCTGTTTTGAGCTTTGCGGTGACGCCTTTTTCTAATGCTGTCTCGCGTTATCAGGAGAATAAGGCTGACCAGTATGGGATCGAGTTGACAGAGAACAGAGAAGCCGCTGTTAAAACGTTTCAGGATTTGGCCGTGACGGGGCTGAGCCAGGTTGATCCTCCGGTGCTTGTGAAGATTTTCAGAGGCAGCCATCCTTCGATCATGGAACGGATTCAACATGCGGAGAAAGAAGAGAATGCGCCGGAACATCAGGATGCTGACAAATAAAAAGAAGCAGGTATGGAGGAACCTGCTTCTTTTTACTATTATTGTGCAGCTGCTTGTACGTTGATTAACCCTTTTCCATAGTAGAAAGAGTTTCCAAGATATGTTGCAGTGCTTTCTAAACGATCACGGACTTGCGCGTTTGTCCAAGTCGGGTGCTTAGAAAGAATTAGCGCTGCTGCTCCGGCAACGTGAGGAGTCGCCATGGACGTGCCGTTGTAAGCACCGTAAGTGCCTCCAGGAAGTGTGCTTTGGATGGATACGCCAGGAGCCATCACATCAAGCTCAGAACCTGCGCTTGAGAATGAAGCTCTTTGGTTGCTGCTGTTTACCGCACCTACCGCAATAGTAGAAGGATATTTTGCAGGGTAGCCGACTGTGCTTGAGCTTCCGGACGAACCTTCGTTTCCGGCAGCGGCAGCAACGACGATACCGCTGGAAACGGCTTTATCAACGACTGTTTTCAGCGCTGTAGAACCAGAAGGTCCGCCAAGGCTCATGTTAATAACATCCATATTGTTGGAAATGGCCCATTCAATGCCGTTAATAATCCAGCTATATTGGCCGCTTCCTGTTGAATCAAGCACTTTTACTGCATATAATGATGCGCTTGGCGCTACGCCCAGAACACCGATTGAGTTATTAAGAGCGGCAATCGTACCGGCTACATGCGTACCGTGAGAACTGCCGTCCTGGTATGGGTTTGTTTCAGAGGGTACGAAGCTTGCTCCGCCTCTGACGTTTAAGTCAGGATGAGAAGAGTCAATTCCGCTGTCGATAACAGCTACTTTTACGTTAGAGCCTGTGTAGCCTTGAGAGTGAAGAGCCGGCGCTTTAATTTGAGAAATGCCATAAGGAACAGATTGCGCATATTCATGTGCAATATGATCTTCTTCCACATATGCAACGCTCGGATCTTTTTTCAATTCTTTTACAGCTTTTTCATCCAATGTTGCTGCGGCCGCGTTAACATACTTAAATTGCTTTTGAACCTTTCCGCCTTTTTCAGAAATAACATCCTTTTTCTTGGCGGAACTCATGGCACTCATTGTCTGTTTAAATCCGACAATGTATTTCTTTTCTGTACTGCTTTTTCCGGCAGCCTGCGCAGACATGTTGCTGAACGCCATCGTAAAGATTAACGTTAACGCAAACAACAAGCTGATCCACAATTTTTTGCTTCTCACTCTTTACCCTCTCCTTTTAAAAAAATTCAGAGTAGACTTACTTAAAAGACTATTCTGTGAATTTATTGTAATAGATGGAATAATATTTTAGTAGACCCATTTTTTTGAGATGATTTTATCTCTATTTAGGTATATCATCTCTCGCTATTTCCGTAGAGACTCGAAATAACTATTTTCATACAGAAAAGAACGAAAATAGACATGAGTAAATGTTCATTATGCTGAAATGTCATGCTTTTTTAGGTTAAATGCTCCTGAGTCCCGGCAAATTTCTGTCGAAAAAATTCGTTCAAATGACCTGCGTGTGCTTCCGTGAGAACAATGGATATTATCGTGATATTTTTTCAAAGCATGATGATAAAAGTATTCTGAAAAATAAACTTTACAGAAAAGGGATAGAATGAAAAAATTATTGAGAGAGAGGAAGAAATAAGATGAACATTCGCCAAGCAAAGACATCAGATGCGGCCGACATTGCGCCGTTGTTTAACCAATATCGGGAATTTTATAGACAGGCATCCGATTTGCAAGGGGCAGAGGCTTTTTTGAAAGCTCGTTTGGAAAATCACGAGTCTGTTATTTTGATAGCAGAAGAAAATGGAGAATTCATAGGTTTTACCCAGCTCTATCCAACGTTTTCTTCTGTGTCAATGAAAAGGATCTACATATTAAATGACTTATTTGTCGTTCCTCATGCGCGTACAAAGGGAGCCGGCGGCCGGCTGCTTTCTGCCGCAAAGGATTATGCAGGGGAAAACGGGGCACGCTTCAGACTGAGCACCACAACCGGAAGGCAAGAAGCTTGTATGAGCAAAACGGCTATGAAGAGGATACCGGATTTGTCCATTATTGTCTCAATGTGCCGGCGAAGTGAAAATGGCGGCTTGATGATTTGGTTTTTTGAACGTTCTTCGGTTACGATATAAATGAAAAGGAGTGTGCCGAATGTCAACGTTATTTCAAGCCTTGCAGGCAGAAAAAAATGCCGATGATGTTTCAGTCCATGTGAAAACCATATCAACAGAGGATTTGCCGAAGGATGGTGTCCTGATTAAAGTTGCTTATTCCGGCATTAATTACAAAGATGGTCTGGCCGGAAAAGCAGGAGGCAATATCGTCAGAGAGTATCCGCTTATTTTAGGCATTGATGCTGCGGGTACGGTCGTCTCTTCCAATGATCCGCATTTTGCGGAGGGGGATGAGGTGATCGCGACAAGCTATGAGCTCGGTGTCTCCCGTGATGGCGGATTAAGTGAATACGCTTCGGTGCCTGGTGACTGGCTGGTGCCTTTGCCACAGAATCTTTCGTTAAAAGAAGCGATGGTGTACGGAACGGCGGGATTTACTGCGGCGTTATCAGTGCATCGGCTTGAACAGAACGGTCTGTCTCCGGAAAAAGGCAGCGTGCTAGTCACAGGAGCAACCGGCGGTGTCGGCGGAATTGCGGTATCGATGCTGAACAAGCGGGGTTATGATGTGGTGGCAAGTACCGGAAACCGGGAGGCGGCTGATTATTTGAAACAGCTTGGTGCAAGCGAAGTAATCAGCAGGGAAGATGTCTATGACGGAACGCTTAAGGCGCTGTCCAAGCAGCAATGGCAGGGAGCGGTTGATCCAGTCGGCGGAAAACAGCTTGCCTCGCTTTTAAGCAAAATTCAATACGGCGGATCTGTCGCAGTGAGCGGCTTAACCGGCGGAGGAGAAGTTCCGGCAACCGTGTATCCTTTTATTCTTCGCGGAGTAAGCCTGCTCGGAATCGATTCAGTATATTGTCCGATGGACGTCAGAGCCGCTGTTTGGGAGCGCATGTCTTCTGATCTCAAGCCTGATCAGCTGCTGACCATCGTGGACAGGGAAGTATCATTGGAAGAAACGCCGGGTGCGTTAAAAGATATTTTGCAAAATCGCATTCAAGGAAGAGTGATTGTGAAGCTTTAACAGGATCAGCTTGCAGAGAATGTTATTTTTCTGCAAGCTTTTTTGTGGACAGGATGATCAGCTGCTGAACTGCTGTGTCGCGAAACAAGATTTTCCTGTAAGCCGAACTTTCTCTTCTCATTTTAAAAATAATTGGTGATAATGATTCTCATTCCGTGTTATACTACTCTTGGACATCTTAACCATAGAAACTACCAACAGGAGAGACTGGAACATATGAAAAAAACACTGATTATTCTTACAGTTTTACTTCTTTCTGTCTTAACGGCTGCTTGCTCGTCTTCAAGCGGCAATCAAAACAGTAAAGAACATAAAGTGGCGGTAACACATGATTTAGGGAAGACAAATGTGCCTGAGCATCCGAAGCGGGTTGTTGTTCTTGAGCTAGGTTTTATTGATACACTGCTTGATCTCGGCATTACGCCTGTCGGGGTTGCCGATGACAACAAAGCGAAGCAGCTGATCAACAAGGATGTGCTGAAGAAAATTGACGGCTACACATCTGTCGGCACTCGCTCACAGCCAAGCATGGAAAAGATTGCTTCATTAAAACCCGATTTAATTATTGCTGACACGACCCGGCATAAGAAGGTGTACGATCAGCTGAAAAAAATAGCGCCGACGATTGCGCTTAATAATTTAAATGCTGATTATCAGGATACAATTGACGCTTCGCTTACGATTGCAAAAGCAGTCGGCAAGGAGAAGGAAATGGAGAAAAAGCTGACGGCGCATGAAGAAAAGCTTAGCGAGACAAAGCAGAAAATCAGCGCGAACAGCCAGTCCGTGCTTTTGATCGGAAATACAAATGATACGATTATGGCCAGGGATGAAAACTTCTTTACATCGAGACTTTTAACACAGGTCGGCTATCGATATGCAATCAGTACGTCAGGCAATAGCGATTCAAGCAATGGCGGCGACTCTGTGAATATGAAAATGACACTGGAGCAGCTGCTGAAAACAGATCCGGATGTGATCATCCTGATGACAGGAAAAACAGATGACCTCGACGCCGACGGTAAACGCCCGATCGAAAAGAATGTCCTTTGGAAAAAACTGAAGGCAGTGAAAAACGGGCATGTATACCACGTGGATCGTGCGGTGTGGTCTCTGCGCCGCAGTGTAGACGGGGCGAATGCCATTTTGGACGAGCTTCAAAAAGAGATGCCGGCTGCTAAGAAATAAAAGAAAAGACAGGCAAACGCCTGTCTTTTTCTTATTTGATAAAGCCGGATAAGTGGCTGTTAATATTATAGTCTTTTATCCGCCATTTTTCTTCTGCAAATTCAATGTTGCTGAGGCAGGCGTTGACGAGACGGGTGCTTTGAAGCTCTGGGTCACCGCCGGATATTTCCGTCAGCAGGGCGTGAATTGCCGCACCGTGCGCCACGATCAGCACCTTCTTGTTTGGATACGCCTGGTTCACTTTTGCCAAACCGCCCATCAGCCTGTCAGTGAGTTCTTCTAACGTTTCCATATTCGGATAGGTGTTATCTGGATAGCGCTTTGTCCGTTCCTCCAGCGGCATGCCCTCCGCGTCGCCGTAATCGCGTTCCTTAAAATCATCCATCTCGACTATCGGAAGATGCAGATATTCATTAATAATTTCCGCGGTTCTTTTCGCTCTTTTCAGCGGGCTCGTCACAATAATATCCCAAGAAAAGTCCTTTACATATTCTCCGGTCTCTCTGGCTTGGCGTTCACCTGTTGCGTTTAGCGGAATATCGGTTTTGCCTTGGCATTTTTGCTGCAGGTTCCAATCGGTTTCTCCATGTCTTACTAAACAAACGGCTGTCATAAAATCCCCTTCCTGACTTTATCATATCACTATTATACTAAATCGAAAGCGTGCATCCTATGAAAAAGCCTATGCAAGAACTTCAAATAATAACGCCAGCCCGATTCCGCCGCCGCTTCCGATGGCTGCAACAGCATATTGACAGTCTGTCCGTCTTTTCGCTTCATAAAACAATCTGGTTACCAGAGCTGCACCTGATGCACCGTATGGATGGCCAAGAGCTAATGCGCCGCCGCGCACATTGATTTTTGAAAAGGGAATGCCGAGTTCTTGCGAGCAGACACAAATTTTGACGGCAAAGGCTTCATTGATTTCAAATAAACCGATATCCTCAGGTGTTACATCGTGTGTATGTAAGAGGTTACGGATCGCATCAACCGGTGCCGCGGGCGGATAGTTGGGGTGAATGCCGCTGACAGCGCTGCCGATAAACCGAAGCACAGGCTTAAGTCCGAGGGCTGCCGCTTTTTCTTCTTCCATTACCAAAAGAGCGGCTGCTCCGTCTGCTATGCCGCTGCTGTTGGCTGCTGTGACTGTTCCGGAGCTGGTGTCGAAAACCGGCTTTGCACGGGGAATAATCGCTTCTATCGGCCGCGTTTTCAAAAATGCTTCGTCCATCTCCAATTCCCCAAGAGCAACAATTTCTTCACGGTAAAATCCTCCATCATGCGCGTTCCTGCTGCGTTGATGGCTGAGAAGGGCGTACTCATCCTGCATGCTTCTGCTGATGGAATAGCGTGCAGCCGTATATTCTGCCGCAATGCCCATGTCTGGATCGCCGATGGCATCTGGAGAAAAGTGGGCCCGTTCTGAAAAAGGGGATTGGCTGCTGCTTTCTGAGCCGCCCGCGATATACATCGTGCCGGCTCCCGCTTGAATAAGGCTGCAGGCATAGCGCACAGCTTCAAGGCCGGAGCCGCACTGTCTGTCAATTGTCATTCCGGGAACCGATAAAGGCAGTCCGGCTTGAAGGGCTGACAGTCTGGCGAGGTTGCCGCCTCTGCCGGTAGCGTTTCCGAGAATGACCTCGTCAATTTGATCCTCTAGCTTTCGGCTGAGACAGCGGATGATGGGAGCTGACAAATCCTCCGGCAGGAAGGGCTTCAGCAGTCCGTTTTGATTTCCAAAGATCGTTCGTTTTGCATCAACAATAACCGCATTCATTTATACTGTATACTCTCTTCCAGCCATTTTTTCACGCTGGAACGGGCAATTTTTCCGCTGCTCGTTTCCGGCAAGCTGTCTGCAAACACCCATTTTTTCGGAATTTTATAGGAGGCTAATTTCTGTTTACACAAGGCTTTCAGTGTTCTGGCATTAGCGTTTCCATGAATGACAGCTACAGCGATTTCTCCCCAATACTCGTCGGGAATGCCAACGACAGCCGCGCTTTCAACCTCTGGGCAGGCGAGAAGCACACGTTCAATTTCTTCTGGGAAAATATTTAATCCTCCGTACACGATCATCCCGTTTTCTCTTCCTGATATGTATAGAAAGCCCTCTTCATCAACATAGCCCATATCATCCACTGTCATCCATTCATCTGGTGTGCTGCCGTTCACATAGCCGGAAAACCGCATCGGGCTGTTGACAAATATTTTTCCGACTTCGCCTGGCTGACAGCGTTCTCCTTCAGCGTTGCGGATTTCGATCCGGACATTATGAAAAGGGCGGCCCGCTGAATGCGGTTTCCGTTTGCTGTCTTCCGGTGAAGAAAACGTCACAAAACTAAGCTCTGATGTGCCGTAAAAATCGTACAGCTTGAGATGAGGCCATGCAGCGGCAAGCTTCTCCTTGGATTCTGCCGGCCAGTCTGCGCCGGATGAAATGATTTTGACGGGACTGTCGGGAAAACCCTCAATCCTTGTGAGGGCGTCTGTCATCGTCGGTACGGTATAGAGAACACTGATGGATTCACGGCACAGCCATTCCTTCGCTTTGGCAGGAGAAAACTTTTTCAGCAAACAAACGGTTCCTCCGAGAAACAAAGTGCTGACTGCCCCGTATAAGAAGTGAGAGGACATTAACGTCCCGGGAATCAATACCGTGTCATTTGATGAAATTGAAAAATCTGTTTCTGTACAGGTAAAGCTCTCTATCCATGAGCGGTGAGATCGCGTAAAGGCCTTCGGTTTTCCTGTCGAGCCCGACGTAAATCCCATATAAAAAGGGTGCTCCGGATCAATGGTAGGCAAGGGATCAGCGGCTGCCTCAGAAATATCTGCCATACAGTTATCCAGCAAAACAACAGGTGTCTGGCTATCTGTCAGTTTGTTTTTAAAAAAGGCTAAAGTAACCACAAGATCCGCATTGCTTATGGACAGCCGCTCCTTACATTCTGCCGCGCTCCAGCGTGTGTCGATGGGAATTGCCGTACATCCAGCCGCTGCGGCTCCGGCAAACAGCTGTAAAAACGCCAGACTATTTGGGAGCAGGATCGCCACACGATTCGGCATGCTCGGCTGTGACCGCAGCCAATTTGCGGTTTGAGAGACAAGCCGATCCCAATCCTGGTACGTGATTTGCTCCGATTCAGTCTGGATCGCTACACGGCCGGGCGATGTTTCGGCGGTAGATGAATAGGTATGGGTAATTGTCATGTAGTGTCATCCTCCTTTTGTAAACATCGTATCAGAAAGAGACAAGGCTTGAGTGATTTTTATCGCCAGAAATGCAGATACAGCCGCTTTTATCAAATCACCAGGCACATATGCAAGGCTCATGAAGGCGGCCTGTGACAAATCAATATGCATGATAAAAGCTTGTACCGGTATACCAAGCAGATAAATAAAGATGATGCCGAATACGATATGAGTGAAAAAGAGACGCGATACTGTCACCTTCCGCAGCCTGTTAGCGGCTAAACTGATCAGCCATGAAGCGAGGGGATAAGCAATCAAAAAGCCTGCGCTCGGTCCGAAAAACACACCAAAACCGCCTCGTCCGCCGGGCAACAGCGGCGCTCCGAAGGCGACGAGCAGCAAAAAGACAAGCTGGCTTAAGAAAGCAGACTTTGGCCTGAGGATGCTGCCTGCCAACATGACACCAAGCGTTTGCAATGTAATCGGAACGGGTGTAAAGGATAAGAAGAGAGGGGGCATAAAGCCGAGCACTGCCATCAGTGCGGTGAAAATAGCAATATGCATCATGTCGATTAATTTCAGCATGTGAAATCCTCCAAACAGTAATCAAATATGGTTATACAATAAATGCAGGTAATTATTATGTCAACTGATTTTTAATTTAAGTTTACATAATGAACGCAAAAAAACCGGCCGTATGGCAGACCGGTTTTTGATGGTTATTCTTCTGTCAGGATGACAAGCGAATCAACGGAAGCGGCCACATGGGAAACGGCACGGCTGACTTCCTGAAGCCCTCCAAGAAAGGCTTGCAGATCGACGTCGATTTTGCCTGATTGCTCTTTGCTGATTTTCATGCTGTGGACGATTTCATCGAATAAGCGGTTAATTTGCGTCATTTTTTCTTTACTTTCGCTGACTAGCTCATTCACGTCTTTGATATGCTTGGATACAATGTTGATTTGTGTATTCGTATTGTTCACAAGCTCAGAAACAGTAGAGACGGTTTTTTTCGTATCCTCAGAAAGCTTCCGCACTTCATTTGCCACGACAGCAAAGCCTTTGCCGTGTTCTCCGGCGCGGGCGGATTCAATAGATGCATTGAGCGAGAGAAGGTTTGTTTGTTCAGCTATGCCTGTGACGATGCCGAAGATTTTTTCAATTTGCTGCGCGATTTCATCCAGCTTGACCATTTCTTTTTCGATTTGGATAAGGCTTGTGTCAATTTTGTTCATCTGTTTTTGCTGGACTTCTAGCTCTTTTTTTCCGCCGATCGACTTTTCTTCAACAGTGCTGGATGTTACAGTGCCGGCTTTGGATGCTTGAGAAATGCCCTCAGATTTGTCCACAAGCTCTTGAACTGATCTGCTTGTTTCTGAAAACAGATTGGCAATCGATCCAGAGGTTTCTTGAATTTTCTGATGAAGAAGGTTTTTCTTTTCTTCTTGTTCATCACGGGTTTGGTTGTACTCGCTTTGAAATGCTTCAAGGACAAGCTGCTGTTCTAAGTTCAAGATTTTTGTTGTTGCTTTAATGGCTTTTAGCAGTTCTTGCTGATTTGTAATGGATGCTTCATAAATGTCAATCATTGACAAAAGAAGCTCTTGAAACGCACCCATATACCATTTTGGCAAAAGGCCGATTCTTAAATGGATGGAGGCGATTCGGTTACGCTTTTCAATAAATTCATCATCGATAACGCCTGCAAACATTTCCTGAATATGCCGTTTTAACGTTTGTTTTAAGCGGTCAACTGAGCTGTGATCATTAATGATATCCATCAATGAGCTTTCATGGTCAAGGTTTTTATAAAACGCATCAACGATATTTACGATATTTTCTTGAATGAGTGGCTGAAGCTGCTCTAACACGTAAAGCTCAGCATCTCCCAACCTGACCATTTTGAGCTGTTTTTTGACATCTGCATGTTTGTTTGTGAGCTGAATGCGGTTTTTTTGCTGTCCGTTTGAATCTGAAAAGTAAGCTGTTTCTTGTTTTCTGTCTTTTTTAAATAACAATACAATGATCCCCCTTGGGAAAAATATAATTTTTACTTTTTGGCTTTTTAAGCCTTTTTCTTTTTTATCGGCCAAGGGAAACATGAATGAAGCTGCAGATGAAAAATATTTGAAAAACCGTTCATTAAAATGAACGGTTTAATCGAGATCTATTTGTTTTAATGGTTTAATGGCCGGACCCTCTACAACTTCGCCAGATGGCTTAAAGCGTGATCCGTGGCACGGACAATCCCACGTATGCTCACTGTCGTTCCACTCGACCTCGCAGCCTAAATGGGTACAAGTCGTATCAACGAGATGGAGGCAGCCTGTCTCATCCCGAAATGCTCCCGCTCGCCTGCCGTTTATGGTGACGGCTTTCCCTTCTCCTGGCGAAATGTCTTCAAATTGGACATCAGGCTTTTCAAGCTTTCCTTTAATCAAATGCTTGGCGACATCGGCATTGTAGGAAATCACTTTCTGCAACCCGGGATTCAGATGGAAACGGGACGGAGTGAAAATGCTTTCGTATGGATTGTCTTTTTTCTCCACAAGGTCTGACAATAGAGTGGCTGCGACTGCTGAGGACGTCATGCCCCATTTTTTGAACCCGGTCGCTACTAGAATATTGTCCTCATTTTCCGACATCGGCCCGATAAACGGGATTTTGTCGATCGTCACTAGATCTTGTGTGGACCAATAATATGGAATGCTTTCGATGCCGATTGTGCTTTCGGCCAGTTGTCTCAGTGTTTCATAATGTGTAGACATGGCTTTTCCCTGGCCTGTTTTATGGCTTACTCCGCTGAAGAGAATCAGCTTTTCACCGTTTACAACCGTATAGCGGAGCGCCACTGACGGCTGATCGATACTCAAATACATGCCCTCGGGATACTCGATCTTCGGCTTGATGGCAAGGACATAAGATCTGTCGGAGTACATTCTCGCAGCATATAATCCGCCTCCGTCATAAAAAGGGAAGTGGGAACAGCATATGATAAAGCGGCTCTTAATGGCGTGCCGGCTTTTTGTTACCACTTCGGGCCTTTCGCCTTTTTTGATATCAAGCGCAACGGTCTCTTCATAAATTCGGCCGCCTTTTTGAACAATTTGCTCCAGAAGCGCTTTTAAGTATTGAAGCGGATGAAATTGAGCTTGATTCTTCATGACAAGCGCCAGCTTAGAACCTAAGGGAATTGGAAGATCCTTGATAAGGTCTCTTTCAATTCCGAGCTTTGTGTATGCCTCATGCTCGGTGCGGATTTTTTGAACAGCGTTTTCATTTGCCGTATAAAGATATGCGTCTTGCTCGATCCATTCACAATCAATTTGATGTTCATCCACAATGCCTTTTATGTAATCAATTGCGTTTTGGTTTGCTTCATAATAAAGCCTCGCATGGTTTAATCCGAAATGGCGGATAAATTCGTCGTATATCATGTCATGCTGTGCGGTAACTTTAGCAGTTGTATGCGCAGTGGTTCCGTTAAGAACCTGATTTGCTTCAATCAAAACGACACGGAAGCCTCTCTTCGTAAGTTCATATGCCGTTGTGATTCCCGTAATCCCGCCTCCGATAATGGTGACGTCACATTCAGTGTCCTCTTGAAGCGCAGGAAAAGAAGGCAGGTCAGTTGATGTTTTCCAGTATGTTTCAGGTGCTTCCTTTGCAAAATGTTGATTAGCCAAGCCGTTATACCTCCAATCAGATTTATTCTTAATTTTTCCATATTCTATCTTTTCATACATAGGAAGCAGGCATTGTTCATAACATAATAAGGTTGAAAAGGAGTGATTTCATTGGCGAATCAAAAAAAGAAAACATTACCGCCTCAGCACCAGAACCAGCAGCCTGGTTTTGAATATCTGATGGACCCGCGTCCGGTTTTTGATAAGCCGAAGAAAGCGAAAAAATTAGAGGGCAAAACCGCTATTATTACTGGAGGAGACAGCGGGATTGGACGCGCTGTCTCGGTGTTATTCGCAAAAGAAGGGGCTAATGTGGTCATTGTGTATTTGAATGAACATCAGGACGCCGAGGAAACAAAGCAGTATGTAGAAAAGGAAGGGGTAAAATGCCTGCTGATTGCAGGAGATGTCGGGGATGAAGCGTTTTGCAATGATGTGGTCGGGCAGGCAAGCCAAGTGTTTCCATCCATTGATATATTGGTTAACAATGCAGCTGAGCAGCATGTCCAGCCCAGCATTGAAAAAATCACCAGCCACCAGCTGATCAGAACCTTCCAAACAAACATTTTTTCCATGTTTTACTTAACAAAGGCAGTGCTGCCTCATTTAAAAAAAGGGAGCTCTATTATTAATACCGCTTCAATTACCGCCTATAAAGGCAATAAAACGCTGATCGATTATTCAGCGACAAAAGGCGCGATCGTTACGTTTACAAGGTCCCTTTCCCAGTCGCTTGTTCAGCAGGGCATACGGGTCAATGCAGTGGCACCGGGTCCCATTTGGACACCGCTTATCCCGGCCAGCTTTGCCGCAAAAGACGTGGAAGTGTTTGGTTCAGACGTGCCGATGGAACGCCCGGGACAGCCGGTCGAAGTGGCGCCAAGCTATCTATACCTTGCCAGCGACGATTCCACATACGTCACAGGACAGACGATTCACGTCAATGGCGGAACCATTGTGAACGGATAATAAAAAGCCAATCCTTGAAGGATTGGCTTATTCGCTCTGCTTGAGCGCTGCATATTCTTTAGAGAGCGTAAGAAACGCATCTTTATCTTTTTCGTCCAAGGCTTTGTTAATTTGGTCCGTCAGCATGGCAAGCCGACGGTTATACAAGGATTCATCGAGCACCATTTGAATGTAGATATCCGTCATTGTGACATCGAATTCTTTTGTTTTTTGCGTGTTGCGGGACTTCATGAGCTCAGTGTACGATTTTTTCTCTTTCATAAAGAATCCCCCCAATGCCTTTTTTATAGTATATGGATAACGGTCGAAAAAATCAATAAATTTTTATAATTTTTAGACAACTAATACTTGGCAATCTATCGACATATCCTGCAAAATGCCGTAAACCGGCAAGTCTTATGAAAGTAAAATCGATTTATTACTAGTCATTTAATACCATTAAATATCATTAAAAGATGATTTTATCTTAAATGTTAAAAAAACCTGTCGTTTTATAAAAACAGATGATAGATTATTAGTATAAATTTTGCAGAAAAAGGATGGAGGCCATAATATGAGTCAGAAAACAGACGCACCTTTAGAATCGTATGAAGTGAACGGCGCAACAATTGCCGTGCTGCCAGAAGAAATAGACGGCAAAATCTGTTCCAAAATTATTGAAAAAGATTGCGTGTTTTATGTCAACATGAAGCCGCTGCAAATTGTCGACAGAAGCTGCCGATTTTTTGGATCAAGCTATGCGGGAAGAAAAGCAGGAACTTATGAAGTGACAAAAATTTCACACAAGCCGCCAATCATGGTGGACCCTTCGAACCAAATCTTTTTATTCCCTACACTTTCTTCGACAAGACCCCAATGCGGCTGGATTTCCCATGTGCATGTAAAAGAATTCAAAGCGACTGAATTCGACGATACGGAAGTGACGTTTTCGAATGGGAAAACGATGGAGCTGCCGATCTCTTATAATTCGTTCGAGAACCAGGTATATCGAACAGCGTGGCTTAGAACCAAATTCCAAGACAGAATCGACCACCGCGTGCCGAAAAGGCAGGAATTTATGCTGTACCCGAAGGAAGAGCGGACGAAGATGATTTATGATTTTATTTTGCGTGAGCTCGGGGAGCGGTATTAGAAAATAGAAAGGAGCTGACCCACCGGGCAGCTCCTTTCATAAACCTATGCCGTCGGAATTCCTCCGGTGATTCCATATACCTGAGATGTCACATAGCTTGAATTCTCTGAAGCTAGAAATACATAAACATCGGCCAATTCCACTGGCTGCCCAGCACGATTTAATGGAGCTGGCGGCGTGCCTTGTCCGAATTTCGGGATGTTTTCCGTCGGCTGTCCGCCGGAAATTTGCAGCGGTGTCCAAATTGGTCCGGGCGCAACTGAATTTACTCTGATGCCTTTGGAAGCAAGCTGTTTTCCCAGTCCGACGGTAAAGCCGATAATGGCGTTTTTCGTTGCTGCGTAATCTAACAGCATCGGGCTTGGATTATAGCCTTCAACTGAGGTAGTTGTGATAATTGAAGCTCCCTCCGGCAAATACGGAAGCGCCGCTTTTACAACCCAGTAAAGGGAAAAGACGTTCACTTCAAATGTTTTATAGATTTGTTCAGTAGGCAGATCTTCGATGTTTTCGACCGCTTGCTGTTTGCCTGCAACGAGCGCTAGAACATCAAGTCCGCCGAGTTCGTGATGCGACTGTTTGACTAGATCTTGGCAAAAGGATTCGTCGCTCAAATCTCCGGGGATCAGCACTGCTTTTCGGCCTTCTGCTTCAATCAGCTCTTTTACCTCTTCAGCATCTGGCTGTTCCTCGGGCAAGTAGTTAATGGCCACATCGGCACCTTCTCTGGCGTAAGCAATCGCGGCAGCGCGGCCGATACCGGAATCGCCGCCCGTGACAAGCGCTTTTCGACCCGTTAGTTTACCTGATCCTTTGTAGCTTTTTTCTCCGCAATCAGGGACAGGCTTCATGTTCTTTTGCAGTCCTGGCGATTCTTGATATTGTTCGGGAAATTCATCATGAAAAAATGCTTTTATAGGATTCGTAAGATTTGAATCAGACATCAGCAACGCTCCTTTTCTGTTTGGTGTACATTCGTATGTGTACCCCTGAGCATAAGCAGAAAAACATGTTTTGGCAGTTTGAACACTGAAGGACCAAAGAAAACAAGAAAAAACAAAGCCTTCTTCCATATTTATCTTGTCAAATAAGACTATATGAATTATGATAAATTCGAGCTATAAATCAACTAAATATTGGGTATTGGGGGAGTGAATCGTCATGAAAAAAGCGGCGGCGGTTTTGCTGTCACTCGGTCTCGTTTTCGGTTTTTCATACGGAGCTGACCATGTGGCGGAAGCCAAAACAAAGGTGAAGGTCTATAAGAACTGCAAGGAGCTAAACAAAGTATACAAAGGCGGAGTGGCCCGCACTTCGAAGGCGAAAAACAAAGGCGGAAAAACAAAGTACAAGCCTTACGTCTCTAAGGACCTTTATGATGCCAATAAAAAGAAAGACCGCGATAAAGATCTTATCGCCTGTGAACGGTAAATAAGAAAAAGCAATCTGGTGTCCAGATTGCTTTTTCTATTGCTTAAGCCGCCTGATCGGCCGCAGCGCTTTTCGCCTTCCTTGTCATAAGGCTGACTGCCATCATGACCGTGATATTCAAAAGCAGGGCGACGATTCCTACATTCAAGTCTTTTGCGGCTTGCGGCAGAGCCGGAAATAAAGTGCCGATCGTCGTTTCCGTCATTGTAATATAAGTAACTGCTCCGACACCTGCAATAATGCCGGCGAAGGCTCCTTGCTTTGTCACCATATTATGCTTGAACAGGCTGAACAAAAGGGCGGGGAATAGCTGTGTGACAAGGCTGTAGCCCATCAAAAGCAGCGTAACGATGGTATTCCCGCCTTTGAAGGTAAAATACACCGAAATCAGCGCAATCACCGGCACTAAAAACTTAGCAAGCGCCGATACCTGTTGTTCTGTCGTGCGGGGCGCGATTACCTTGTACACATTTTTTGCAAACAATGTGGAGGCGGACATTAAGATCATAGACCCTGGCACAAGTGCTGTCAGCAGTCCGGCAGCACCGATAATTCCGACAAACCAAGGGTCAAATGCTTGCAGAGACAGTCTCAAAAGCGACAAATCCCCGTCTGCGCCATTCAGATCTGGAACTTGCAGGATAGCCGCAAAGCCAACGAAAAGGACGAAGAGCAGGACCAGCTGGTACAAAGGCATGATGATGGCGTTTTTACGAAAGACTTTTGGGTTTTCGGCTGAATACGAGGCGGAAAACGTGTGAGGCCACATGTAAAACCCGAGCGCTGTCAAGAGTACGGTTGAACTGAACCAGGCTACACTTTGTCCCGATTCGGGTAGCGTAAGAAAGCCAGGCTTTGCCGTTTCAATCTGCTGAAACATGTCTTGAAATCCGCCGTAGTAATGAATTGGCAAATACACACCTAAAAACAGAACGACAACCAGAATCATGATGTCCTTCACAACCGATATCCAGGCAGACCCGTGAATGCCTGAAACCATAACATAAACCGTGATGGAAACAGCGCCGATCCAGATGGCAGCGGTCGGGGTGATTTTGCCGTACGAGGTTTCCGATACAATCAGCCCGAGGCCTTTCAGCTGCAGTACAAGATAGGGAATGAGTGCGGCGATGCCGACCAGTGAAACGAGAATGCCAAGCAGCGGACTGTTGTATTTTTTTGTGAAAAAATCAGACTGCGACATCAGTTTATGCTGTTTCGCGTACGTCCAAACTGCTGGAAGAAGCCAGTAAGAAAGGATGTAGGCCAGACATCCGTAGGCGATGATATAAAAGGCTGGACCGCCTTTTCCGTAGGCCCAGCCGCTGCCGCCGAGAAACGTAAAAGTAGTATAAATTTCGCCTGCCATCAAAAGGAAGACGAAAACAGTTCCGAAGCCGCGCCCTCCGACCGTCCACTGCTCCAGGTTCATGTCTTTTCCTTTTTGGGCGCGTATACCGAGAAAAATACTCAAGAGCAGGACACCGAAGATGATGATGAGAGCTGCATTCATTCTGCTTCCTCCTTTTTATTTTCCTTGTCGAGGACATACACAATCGCCATCAGCGCAGAGGTCAAAAGAGCCCACATCACAATATAGGCAAGAATAAACGGCATGCCGAACACATAGGGGGTCACCTTATTTGCAAAAGGGATGCCGAGTAAGATTCCGATAAAGGGCAAAGCGGCAAGAACGTGAATCAGTTTCATAGAATCCTCCTTCTATTTAGGATTGGGGTGTACAAGCCTAAGCGTAATGAAAATGATGTCGCAGATATGGCAGAACATGTCACTTTTTAGGGTGAAAGGCTGTGGTTCGAATTATAAATAAATTTATTTTGTTTGTATAGTGTGAATTGTCTGAAATTAATGCTCTGAATCGCCCGAAGAGGGAACGGGCAGTATGATTCAAAAGGCTCGGAGTCTGTCCGGGGCAAATAGATAGTATGTTAATAATTCGCTGACCTGCTCACGGATTCGCGGATTAAAATAGCGATGGTTTTCTTCATAACCGTCGATGACAAATGTATAGAGCGTAAAGGCTTCATCGCGTTCCGTCTCGCGGATTGCAATTTTTCTTTTCCTCAGTTCTTTTCTGACCTCCATCAAATCCTTTTGTGCTATTTTTAATGATTCGCTGATAAGCTGTTTATAAGGATGCTTCAATTTTAATGTGCTTTCTTCAATTCCGGCGAGATCACGGTTAAAAATCGTAATGGCCATGGGCAAAAAGAGAGCCCGTTCAATTAAATCGTATATTTCCTCCTGCAGATTTGGCATGTTGACTCCTTCTTTCTAAGGGAACGTTTGTTCTATTTGTATTCTATATCGGCTGGTGAAATGTTTCAAGACAGAAAAAATCACCAAAACTTTTTAGTTTTCTGCTGATAATGTGTAGAATAAGGATAGACAAACCCGGTAAGGAGTATAAATGTTGGAGCATTTTTTATCCTATTTGACACAAGAACATTTAACTGAATTATTTCAAAGCTATAGGGCTTTCGGTCCGCTCATTGCTGTGCTGCTGCCTTTAATTGAAGCATTTCTCCCGTTTTTGCCGCTGATCGTGTTTGTGGTGGCGAATACGAACTCGTTTGGCTTGTGGGAAGGATTCATCCTGTCCTGGGCGGGATCAACTGCTGGTTCCATTCTCGTCTTTTTGATTGTCCGTCAATACGGACAGAGAAAATTGCTTGGATTTATCCGCAGTCATCCGTCTGTCAGAAAGCTGATGTTATGGGTGGAAAGACACGGCTTCGGTCCCATGTTTCTTCTGCTTTGTTTTCCATTTACACCGTCAGCCGCGGTGAATGTTGTTGCCGGTTTGTCAAGGATCGGAACGCGGCCGTTTATTTTGGCGGCAGCCTCGGGGAAGCTTGTCATGATTTTTATGATCAGCTTCATCGGATATGATCTGCACGCGCTGATTACACAGCCGATTCGAACGGTCATCGCCGTATTGGTGATCACTGTCTTATGGTATGTCGGCAAAAAGGTGGAGCGGTATCTGCATGTAAGAGCCAGTCAGCGTGAGCATGATGGAGGGAGACAGTAACATGAAAAAACGGTTTTGGTTTCTTGCCGGTGTAGTGTCCGTTGTTCTCGCCATTCAGGTTAAAAATGCTGTCTTTATTGATTACAAGGTAGAAGGCGTCAGTATGAACCCGACCTTCCAGGAAGGAAACGAATTGTTGGTCAATAAATTTTCGCATCGATTTAAAACCATCCATCGTTTTGACATCGTCCTTTTTAAAGGCCCTGATCATAAAGTGCTGATTAAACGGGTAATCGGCTTGCCCGGTGAAACGATCAAATATAAAGATGATCAGCTGTATGTGAACGGAAAGCAGGTTGCTGAGCCATTTTTGAAGCATTTGAAATCTGTTTCTGCCGGCAGCCATGTAACGGGTGATTTTTCTTTGAAAGATGTGACGGGAACAAGCAAGGTGCCGAAAGGAAAATATTTTGTCGTTGGAGATAATCGCATATACAGCTTCGACAGCCGGCATTTTGGTCCGATAAGAGAAAAAAATATTGTCGGTGTGATTTCTGATGCCGAATAAAAAGACGCTAATTGAAGAGGCGTCTTTTTGTATGCCGTTTGGAAAAATGTGTTGAAGAAAAATTTGTAAGGAGCTATAATCAAAATTGTTACCTGTGTAACAAAATTTATATATTTTTTTGACTGGAGGGCCGTTTTTATTGGTTTTTGTTCGTTTTTCATGAAACAAAAGGAGTGGTGAATGATGATGAAATATGAAGCAGTGATTATAGGAGGAGGGCCGGTTGGATTTATGCTGGCTTCTGAGCTTGCAATGGCCGGAGTGGGAACATGTGTGATTGAACGGCTTGAAAAACCTGTTCCGCATTCCAAGGCGTTGACGCTGCACCCCCGAACGCTGGAGCTTCTTGAGATGAGAGGGATTTTAGAGCGGTTCGTATCCAAGGGAAGCAAGATACCTACCGGACATTTTTCAATGCTGGATACCCGTCTGGATTTTTCAGGCTTGGATACGAGCTGTCCTTACACGCTTTTGCTCCCGCAGTCCAAAACAGAAAAGCTTCTTGAAGATCATGCACGAAGCCTGGGAACAGAGGTGTTTCGGGGTGCCGAGGCGCTGGCGGTTACGCAAAACGGGGAAGCGGTCCAAACAATTTTTAAGGATCGGGACGGCAGTGTACGGACGATCACAAGCAAGTTTGCCGTTGGGGCAGATGGCGCCGGGAGTACCGTCCGGAAACAGGCGAAAATTGAGTTTCCGGGAACAGACAGCACTGTCACCGCTGCGCTTGGGGATGTGGCGCTCCTTTCTCCGCCGGCGTCAGGCGTGCTGTCCCTTTGCACAAAAGAGGGCGGTGTTATGATTGTTCCGTTATCTTCAGACCGATATCGTGTCGTTGTGATCAGCCCTTATCGCACGCAAACACCGAAAGATGTGCCTATGACTGAGGAAGAGCTGAAAGCTGACCTCCTGCGAATTTGCGGAACTGACTTTGGTTTAAGCGACCCTTCGTGGATGTCGCGGTTCGGGAACGCCGCGCGCCAAGCGAAACGGTATCGGGACGGCAGAATCTTTCTTGCGGGTGATGCCGCGCATATTCATTTTCCGGCGGGCGGGCAAGGACTGAATGTCGGCCTTCAGGATGCGATGAACCTTGGGTGGAAGCTGGCGGCGGCCATCAAAGGCTCTGCGCCTTCATGGCTTTTGGACAGCTACCATGACGAGCGGCACCCGGCAGCTGAAGGTCTCCTGAGAAACACGGAGGCACAGACAAAGCTGATCGATTTCACTCAAGCAGGCCTCCATTTGCGAAGCATGATGTCGGAGCTGCTGGCCTTCCCTGATGTGAATCGATATGTAGCGGGGCAAATTTCTGCGCTCGATGTCAGATATGAAGCTGATCGTACCATGCCGCCGAATCGTTTGAACGGGGCAAGGCTCCCTGACATGAAGCTGATTCTTTCCGACGGCAATTCGGAACGGCTGTACAGCTTTCTCCAAAACGGGACATTCGTTTTGCTGTCATTGAGGCAGGAAGCTGATGATCATATCGAAGTGAAAGGCTTACGTACGGTAACCGCCTCGCTTGCAGAACCGAATGAAAAGTTGCGGGATGTGCATACCATATTGATTCGTCCCGATGGACATGTAGCCTGGGCGGTGGATGCCTCAGCGCCCGATTGTACCGAGGTGATTCAAAAAGGAATCAGCCGCTGGTTTTCCGTCACCAGCCGAGTATAATTCAATTCGATTGTTTCATCTGTAACAAAACGGTATGATAGAAGAAACAATCGAATGAAAAAGGATGGAAAACCCGATGAACACAGATCATACAAAACGCAATCTTTTTGAATTGTATGCGGAGCTCATTCATCAGCAGGAGAAATGGGAGGGGCTTATTAAAGCCTTTTTATCTGACGAATTGAGGAAGCTGGATGTAGAGCACGGGAGTAAATCTCAATTGACGATGACAGAAATTCATGTTCTATCTTGTGTCGGGGACAATGAACCAATTAATGTCACGTCGATAGCAGAAAAAATGAATACGACAAAAGCGACTGTATCACGCATCAGTACAAAATTGCTCGGCGCAGGCTTCCTTCACAGAACACAGCTCAGCGATAATAAAAAGGAGGTCTACTTCCGATTGACGCCTGCTGGAAAAAAGCTGCACAGTTTGCACAAATATTATCATCAGAAGGCTGAACAGCGTTTTCTGTCATTTTTTGACCGCTATACCGAGGAAGAGATTCTTTTTGCGGAACGGCTGTTTCGGGATCTGGTGACAAAATGGTACCCGTCGTCAGAAGAAATTGAAGAGGGGCTTCCTAGCATTTTTAAATAAAAAAACACGCACTGCGGTGCGTGTTTTTCGCGTTTCTTCCTTCTTTTTCAAGGCTGTAACGTAAATCAGTTTTCCTCTTGAAGAGATGTTCAGGAATTTGCACTGCTTATACGATATGTCTATTAGTATCTTTATTTTATACGTTTTTTACTGTGTTTTTGATGCTTTGTTTTCAAGTGAAATAGGGTCTTCTGTTTTAGTTCTCCTAATCTTTACAGAAATACCTACTAGAATGACCGCCATAGTTGTAAATATTCCCATGGTTAATAAGATCGTATCCTGGTTTAAACTCCATCCAATTAAGAAAGAGATGATCGCTCCTCCGAAACTTGCCGAAGCAATAAATAAACTTGTAACTTCGTCAACGTACTTCTGAATAATGATTGATGCTAGTGTTAAAGCAATGGGAAATATGCCCGCTATACTTAGGCCAATCAAAAATGTACCACCCAATTGAAGTATTGGGTTACTTATATAAGAGAAGGCAATCAACAAAACAATTAAACAACTACAGCTAAAAAGGAGGTATTTGGAAAAATCAAGCCTTCTACTTACGAAACCAATCAATATTCTTCCTATGATGATCCCTACCCAGAAAAAGGAGACACTTATAAGACTAATTTGTTCATTGTCTTGGTTTATCATGATTGAAGGTAAAAAGTTGGCAAAATTTGTTTCAATTCCAGCATATAGGAAAGCAAAAAATACAAAAAAGCCTAATTGCTTTGATTTTTTTCTATCTCCTATAAAGTATTGAAATGCTCCTCCATCTGGAAAGGTCACTTGTTGGTTGGCATTCTTAGCGTACTTTCGGTTCTTGGACAAGAAAATTAACCACCCTACGAATAGGACCAATAAAAAGGTGAATATACAGTAATACGGTAAAAACCAGTTATTGATATCTATGAAGGAATTAATTAATAATGGGAAAGATAAAGCGCCTAATCCAAAGAGAACTTCCAGCTTACTCATTTTTTCTGCATTACTTTCGAAATTAGCAATAACAAACGAACCAACTGTCGTTTCTAATGTGCCTGCCCCATATCCTAAGAGAAAAGCCATTACAATAATATAATACCAATCCTTGGTTAGAAAAAAGATACTTAACGCTACAAGCATTATTGTCAAAGCTAAAGTAAGTGTCCTAAAATGACTGTATTTCTTAATCATTAACGGTGCGATTAATACTCCGCTTAGAAATCCGGTAAACTGAAAAAAGATTATGACTGAAATATCATCTGTTGTCTTGTTAAAAGCCTCTAATAGAAATGGTGTCAAACTCCCTGTTGATATATGGATAATACCTACTGTAAAAAAGAAAGCATATCCAAATAAATATGTCCCTCTTAACATTCATTACACCCCTATATGAAAAAGCAGGAAAATAAATTCCTGCTTTTTTAGTAACTTCTCTCTTCGAAATACTAGTTGACTGCTGAAACAGACATTGGTTGAGAGTTGCTGTCTTTCTCAAAGAACATTTCTAACACTTCCTGAGATCTAAAACCATCACTAAAAGAAGGGATCTCAACCCAATCATTCTGAGTTGATGCAATCCAATTGATTAACTCGCTTCTAAAAGAATCAGCCCATCCATAAAACTCGTTTGGCGGATCGTTTAATAGGCTTTGCGGTACTGGGCAGTCTACCACGTTCAAGCCATCTATGAGCTTGTAAACGTGAGGATTACCTGTGTGGTATTTAAACTCTTTTTTGTGTCCAACTACCTCAATGCTAAAACCACAGTCTTCAGGTACAGAACATTTTGATGTGATGATATTTACAAATACCTTGTTCTTCAGCTGGCCATAAATTTCTGCATAGTCATCTACGAGTACCTGTTTATCCTCTTTTGTTTTTACATTTGTGTTCATTTTTGCCCTTACTGATTCTGTGATGAAATCACTCTCGAACAAATACCATACCATGTCAATAAGGTGAATACCCAGATCCCCCAATGATCCACTCGTCTTCTTACTGTTAGCGTCATCTCTCCAAGTAAATTTCTTACGCCTAAGTGCACTATTTTTCTTGAAGTGTACTTTTATGGACAGTATGTTACCTAGTTCATTATTGATAATTAAGCTTTTTAAGATATTTACGTAAGATAAATATCTATAATTAAATCCCATACTGGCTCTTACGCTCAACCTTTCAGCGGTATCTTTCATTATGCTTGCTTCTTCAAGAGAAATAGCCATAGGCTTTTCACACAATACATGCTTATGTTTTGCTAATGCTTGCAAAGCATGTTCTTTATGGCAAAAGTTTGGTGATGCTACAATTAAACCTTCTGAGGCATCAATTAGTTCATCTGCGTTTTCAAATGACTTCCCGCCGAAAGTTTTCACAAAGCTTTCCGCATTTTGTTGATTTATGTCATATACCCCTACTAACTCTGCATTTTTTATTGTAGATAAAGCAGTTGCATGCGCTCTTGCAATACCACCTGCACCTATGATGCCTATCTTCTTCATTTTTATTTCCTCCTTATGATCCAATTAATTTTTTTAAGGTATTAGTAATTCCTTTTGAGTACTCACTATCAGTTATAAGGTGGTGCAAGTTTTTGGCTTCTTGTGTTGCATTTTTTAGCAGATATCCATTCCCTACTGTCTGTAACATACGAACATCATTTCCACTATCCCCAAATGCGATAGCTCTTTCGTTATTTAGGTTGTATTTCTCTAACATAAACGTTACAATTTCATTCTTTCCTGTCCCTACGGGGATAAAATCTACATCATAGCTGTCTTCTGGATCGCCTGCTAAGGGATTACACCGATTTATATTTACTGAAACGCCGTATTCCTCGCAGATTTTTTCAATTGCTAATAGGTTTTTCTTGTCGTTTATTTCATCTTGTTCCTGATAGTAGAAGTTATGCTTATACCGTGACTTTCCTAATTGAGTTTGAGGATTCAAAAGAATGTTATGATTTTCATGCAGCTGTTTCACAAGTTTTTCAACCTTTTCTTTACTAAACCCTTCATTTATGCGACTGTTCCACTTATTATCTTGCTGTCCGAAGTTATGCTCAGAAAAGTACGTAATTTCAGTTCCAAGATCACTAGCTATAAAATGCGGAAAATATCTAAATTTTCCTCGTCCCATTTTATCGAGAATAGATTCTATACTGCTTCCAGTAACCCATCCGATTATTAGCTCCCCATCTTTACTTTTTTGTACTAGATAGTCTTCGAGTTCATAGATGTCTTGTTGCTTTTGTTCGTCGATTGTATGCGGAAAATACGTTTCATCAAAATCACAAAAAACAATATATTGAGGATGTTCAACCGTGGATAACGTTTTATACTCCGATTTCTTGCTTAATAACATGAAACAGTCCCTCCATTACTCTGTCTTGTTCTTCTAAAGTAAATGACGGATATAAAGGCAAATGCAGTACCTGACTATGAGCCTTTTCCGTATGAACCAATTGGAGTCCTGCATACTTGTCCTGTACTAAAGGAGTTTTTTGCATATGAGACAGTATTGGATAATATACATCTGTTTGAACACCAAAATCTTCATTTAATTTAGTCATGATATCTGCCCTATCTTCTGTTCTTACCTTAATAGGAAACAGATGCCATACATGATCTTCACTTAATTCTGGTAATTCAATATAGCCTTTATTCTGCAACTCTGCTAATTGGGTAATGTATCTATCCGCCAAGAACAGTCTTTTGAAGTTGTTTAATGAAAGGTACTTCATTCTCTCTAAACCAATTGCTGCCTGTAAATTGTCCATTTTTGAATTAAATCCAAAATTGATGACTTTCTTATTTTTTACATTTACTTCAAAACCGTGATAACTAAATTGAATGCATTTTTTAGCGAGTTCTTCATTATCAGTTGCTATTGCCCCAGCCTTGCCACATACACCCAAATTCTTATAGGGATTAAAACTTAATGTAGTGATGTCTGCATACTTTCCTAAGTCTGTCAGTCCAATTCCTTGGCAGGCATCTTCAATTACTTTTAATTCATAACGATTTGCGATTTGACGGATATGCTGCATGTCTGAATGTTTTCCGTATAAATGCACAGGTAGAATAAACTTTGTATAAGGAGTTATTGCTTCTTCAATTTTGTCAGGATCGATGCAGAATGTTTGTGGGTTAATATCTACATAGATAGGAACGCCTCCCAAAGCTAACACAGCATTTTCAGTAGCTGAAAAGCTATTAGCCGGCATGATAACTTCATCCCCTGGGTTTAACCCTAAAGCCAATAAACCTATCATAATAGCATCGGTTCCACTGCTGGTTGCAATTACATACCTTTTATGTAAATATGTAGATAAAACGTTTTCGAATTGCTCTAAATAGGGACCACTCGTAAATTTTCCAGTTGGCAAAACTTCAGTTAATGTATTTAAGATATCTTCCACTTCATCATTGGTTATTAATCTGTCTACAGGCAAAAAAGGGACTTTACTGATTTCACGATTTTTTTGATAGTTGAAAAGGTCATGTTCAATATCTATCTTTTCTTTTAATACTTGTTTCCACCGCTCGTTTACAATACTGTCTTCAATAACAAGTTCTTTTCCTTGTACGTCACCTTTTAAGTGTTTTAATAGTGACATGTTTTCTTTGCTTTTACCTGAAATCTTAACCTGTTTTTGCATGAACAGTACCTCCAATGATTTTATAATCTAAAAATTTATTACAAATTTATCCTAATTTCTGAAATCGGTAACATGTCAACAACTTTTTTAAGGAAGGGAAAATATGCCTACAATTGATGAAATAGCAAAATTATGCAATGTGTCTAAAACCACAGTGTCAAGAGTATTGAATAATCATCCTTATGTGTCGAAAGAAAAAAGAGATATGATCTTAAAGGCAATTAACGAACTTGACTACACTCCCAATTATTTAGCTCGGAATTTTAGGAGAAATAAGACACAAACGATAGCTTTATCGGTTCCGAGTATCGACCATCCATTTTTTGCTCAATTAATAAAAGGGGTCTCTCATGAAGCACTGTTTAAGAATTACAAGGTAATTGTATTTCAGACCTTTTATGACAAACAGACAGAGCTAGAATTATTAGAGTTATTGAAGCATAAAGAAGTGGATGGTATTATTCTTGGAACTTTAGAAAATGAATGGGATCAGATATCCCCTTTCTTAAAGTATGGTCCTATCTTATTATGTAATGAATATCATCACTCAGCGGACATCACGATAATTGGGTATGATGAATTTGAAGCCGCATACATGGGGGTAGTACATTTAATTGAAAGAGGGCATGAAAAAATTGGGTTTTGTTTTGATACTCCATATAGCGAAGCTCAATGTCAGAGGAAAGAGGGTTATTTGAAAGCTTTACAAGATTACAATTTACATCATAGAAGCGAATGGATATTCGGCGAAATGTTTAATATCGAGGATGGCTTTCGTGTTTTTCATAAGATAAAGGATCTAAAGGACAGACCCTCAGCAATATTTACAGGAAATGATCAAGTCGCCGCAGGGATTATTAAACAGGCGATGAAAAATGGCTTTAAAGTTCCAGAAGACTTAGCTGTAATTGGTTTTGACAACCAATTGATCTGCCAAGTTGTTACTCCGACCATAACAACAATTGATATTCCCGTAATAGAATTAGGCCAACAGGCTGTGTTGAAAATCATCGAGTCCATTTCGGGTAATGCCTCTTTAAACAGAAGAATTATTAAACTGCCAACAAAGCTTATTATAAGAGAATCAACGTAACGATAGATTTCCCTTTAACATTTTATATCTTTATATAAGAAAAAGAGGTTATTCATTTTAACCTCTTTTTCAATCGTAAGTCGTCAATTATTTCTTTCATTTCACCCTCTGGCAGCACTCACTTCAAATCTGATCCATTAACAACGAAATATCCGCTTATATTTCCCCATCTCGATGGTTTGCGAATTAAAAGTTCTTGAACCCTTTTTTCAACTAGGCATTACTGCCGCTGATCGAGCTCTTTTTGTCTTTTTTTTCACCATGAAGATGGTGAAGCAGCCGATAAAACGGCGGCAGCAGGGCAATAACCAGAATGACGCGAATGACCTGAACCGCAACGACAAAGGTGGAATCAGCATGTAAGGTAACTGACGTCGTCGCCATCTCTGCAATCCCGCCGGGCGCAAATGCCAGAACAGAAGTGATGAGCGAAATTCCTGTCAGCTCGGAAACGATCACGGCGCTCAAAAACATTGCTGCGATTAAACCGACGGACGAGACAAACCCGACGATGATAATACGGGTGACGCCGGCAAACATGCTTTTGTACATCTTAGAGCCGATCGTTGCCCCGAGAAATACTTGTGATACATGGTTAGCTTGTGACGGCCACCATGCCGTCATGTCGTGCCCTGTCACCGCAGCTCCGCCAACATGTACAATTGCTACACCGAGCATGCTGCCGAGCAGCCATGGAGCTGGAAATTTTAAAAATTTCGCAGCTTTGCAAGCTCCCCAGGCAGCGAGAATAAGAATGACGGTCCACAAAACGGGAGCGAGCCTAAAATCTGTCGTTGCAGAAGAAATCGTCTCTGCTGCGGCACTTGCGGTACGATCTTGTTTTGTATAGATCAGAATGACTAAAAACGGAATGGAAAGCACCACGAGCAGCACACGCATCATTTGAACGAGGCTGACTATAGCGGTATTGGCGCCTACTTCCTGTGCGATGCTCGGCATGGCGGAAAGCCCGCCGGGAGCGGTGCCGACAAAGCTAGTCATCATATCCGTTTTGCTGAAACGCCAAAGCACATATCCTGACAGCATGGCCAGCAGGATAGACAATATCAGCATAACGCCGACTGAAAACCAATGGTCTTTGAGAACAGAGAGAACGGATAAATTCAGCTTTTGGCCCAATTCGATGCCGAGGATCATCTGCCCGAGGGCGAGCCATCGTCGGTTAATTCCTTTTTGGTCTGGTGCCATCATCAGCCATGCCGGCCGTATCATGGCGAGGCAGCAGGCGACAATCAGTGTTCCGATCATCCATCCAATTGATATTCCGGTTAATGAAAGAATAAACCCCCCGGCTGCACTGATTGCGATAAACCATAGATCTTTGAGGAGATTTTCGTCTTTCTTCAATGTAAAACCCTTCTTCCTTTTTCACGTAACACTCCAATTGTTCACGTAGTGAATGTATTTATTACTATAGTATATTTTTGTTGATAAAGAAATTATGAATTATTTTCTATAAGCGATTCACTTTTCTTATGACCTTGTGTTCGAGCTTTTCTATTGTGTAAGTCAGAGATAAACCCGCTGTCAGCAGACACACGGCAAGAGCGTAAAAAATCACTTCTCCGCCAAATGATGTCAGGATCAGCCCGCCTGCCAGCGGTCCGATTGAGCGGGATATATCCCAATGCAGACCATAGACAGCATAAAACCGGCCCAGCAAATGAGGCGGCGCCAATTTCGATATTAAGGTCTGGATGTGGGTTAGCCCGATGCTTTCGCCAACCGTCATCACCGCTGCCGTCACTAAAAGCATTGTCAGGGAGGTTGAGCATGCAAAACCGGCAGCCGCAAGGGAGTAGCAAATATAAGTAATGAAGAGGATTGTTTTCATTGAAAGCTTTTCGGTCCCTTTGACAAGAGGTACTTGGAGAACACAGCTGAATAAAGCTTTTGCTGCTGAATAGATGGTCAGCATGGACAGATAATCAGAAAACATGTTTTTGCTGAACAGCCTGTATGTTGTTTCTGTTTGTGCATATAACATGCTGATGGGGAGAGAAAGCAGCAAAAGAAGCAGGACAGGCCTGTATATCGTAAAGCTCGCGGACATTTTCGGGGTAACAGCTGGGTGTAGCGGCTTTGTCTCAGGCAGTTTCAGTGCAGCGATCAGAAAGTAGATAAACAATGCTGCAGCATCTAATGCGAATATCCACACGGGGTTATGATTGTACAGAAGCATCCCCACTAGCGGCCCTGCCGTCAGACCCGCCGAATAGATCGCATTGATGACCGCAAACACTTCCGAACGTCTGCTTTCCGGCGTGCTTTCAGCAATTTGGGCGCGGGAAGCGGGAATGTACAACGATCTTCCGATGCCATTCATGACATAGAGAATAGCGAAAACATACGCATGCTCAGCAAATACAAACCCTGTCATTGCCGCTGATTGAAGAAGCAATGCGGTCAAAATCGCTGTGCGCCGCCCAATCCGGTCCGCCGCCTTTCCTGCAGCGAGCGTCAGGAAAATATCAGCAAATGGCTGAAGGCTGATGATCAGCATTGGCATCATGATACTGCCGTTTAATTGTTCATGCAGATACAGCACCATAAAAGGTCCCATCATTGCACCTGTCAGGCTTGTCAGCAATTCGCCGAAAAAGCGGAGCCGAACGGGAGCGGTATATCTCGATTTTATAGAGTGAAAACTGGCCAACATGTGATCGCCGCCTTTCGCTGTTTGATATAGTAGTAGTGTATAGAAGGGGCGGCGGCCCAAAAAGTGAAGAAAAGAAGAGATAAAAGTTCCCCTTTTGTCGGGAGGTGCGGGGATTGAAGCTGATAGAGCACTACGTGGCGCTTGTAAAAACAGGCTGCGCCGAGTATGGGCAAATGAACGAAATGACGCTTACTGAGATTGCCGACTGTTTATTTTGTACAGAAAGAAATGCAAAGCTCATTTTACATAAGCTGGAGAACAGCAATTGGATTATCCGGGAAAGCGGGGCGGGGCGCGGCCGTAAATCTAAAATCGCGTTTCTTCGGAGGCCTGAGGAACTGCTTCTTCAAACTGCAAAGGAATATACCATGTCAGGAAAGCTTAAAAAGGCAAAGGAGCTGCTTCAGCAGTATCAGTCCGCGTTTCCAGGGCTTCAAAACGAATATAACATGTGGCTTTCAGAGGTATTCGGATTTGTGACGGAGACAGGCGAGAATGGGGCGAAGGATGTCCTGCGGCTGTTCATTACGCCTGAATCTGTCAGCAGTTTGGATCCATGCCAAATATTTTTGCGGTCTGAGGGCCATTTCGTCAAACAGATATTTGATACACTCTTCACGTTTGATTCGGATATGCAGGAGCCGAAGCCTCATTTGGTTCATGGATGGGAAGAGGTCGGAAAAAAACAATGGAGATTTTTTCTTCGAAAAGGTGTGTCATTTCATAATGGACAGCCGCTGACATCGCGGGACGCTGCGTTTACATTTCAGCGCTTTTTGGAACTGGCTGACAACCCGTATAAATGGCTTCTGCACGGAGTGAAACAAGTCTTAGAAAAGGGCCCTTATTGTGTGGAACTCATACTCGATAAGCCGAATGCGCTTTTGCCGTATGCTCTTTGTGATGAACGGCTGTCCATACTGCCGGCAGAACAGGGCGGCGGGAAAAATGGAACAGGGCCTTTTCAGGTGAATCAGCAACACAGCGGGATGCTTGTGCTTGAAGCCAATGAGCGCTACTTCAAGGGACGCCCCTATTTGGATCGCGTTGAGTTTGTGTTTTCTGAGCAAGCCGGAGAGATGAACGGTTTTACCATTCAAGAAAAACAAACATGTCCTGAGCAGCAAACTGTTTTTGATGAGCGGCATGTTCAGTATTTGTCGCTTAATCTAAAAAAGAAGGGGCCTCTTCAGCACCGAAGCTTTAGAAAAGCGCTCCGGCTGCTGATTTCCTCTGAACGGCTCGTTCGTGAAGCGGGAGGGCACCGAAGAATCCCGGTTACGTCCTTTTTGCATCCGAGTTCTTTTGAGTGGGAGGGCGTTTCGCCATCTGAATTGTTGAAGAAAAGCGGATACGAGGGCGAAACAATCGTGCTTTATACCTTTTCGGAAACAGATCATCGTGAGGACGCCGAATGGATTCAAAATATTTGCGCCCAGCACGGTATCAGGCTTACACTTCAATTCTGTGATGCTGCTGATCTGCGACGGCCGGAAACCGTGCAGATGGCGGATATCATTCATGACAGTGCGACGTTTTATCAAGACAGCGAGTTTGGTTTTCTGCATTTGCTGCTGTCGGAGAACAGTTTCTTGTATCAGCATCTATCTGAAAAGCTGACACAGATATGCTCAGGAATGACAGAGCAGATGTTTTCCATGCCTGACCGTTGTTCGAGAATCAACATCTTACGTGACATTGACCGGCAGATGATACAGGAGCTGAATGCGATTCCGCTGTATCAAAATGTGCTCCAGGTGACATCAAGTAAAAATGTAAAAGGCCTGGTGCTTGATGAAGAGGGATGGGTTGATTTGTACTCCGTATGGCTGTCCAAATAAAAAGAGGGTTCTTTTTTGAACCCTCTTTTTTAAACTGCCAAGCTGCGGCATTGTTCAGCACAGGCGAAGCAGGCTTTCGCACATGCTTGGCAATGATCATGATCGTGCTTTCCGCATTCAGTGCCGCATGCTTCACAAATATCGGCGCAAAGTGCACAAATTTCTTTCATAAACGGGCTGTCCGTTTGCATGGCTTTGACCGCCAGCGCGCAAATATCCGCGCATTCCCTGTCAAGCCGGATGCAGCCGCTGAGATGATGTTGCACGCTTTCTTCCAAGCATTTAGTGAAACAATGATTGCAAGCCTTCATACAATCGATGCAAGCCTCAATACAAGCTTCAGAATATTGCTCCATGGTGGATTCCCCCTGTATGACAGTATATGGTTTTATGTTTCCCGGCTGCATTTGAAAAAAACAGGGGAGTGTGTTTTTAGCTAAGGGGATATGTACATATACCCTGAACGGGTATATCTAACGTTCCATCAGATAGTATAGGAACCAGACAGCGTGATTTTGTTCATCACGTGCTGCGCGCGTAAAGACGCCTTTCGCTTTTAAGTTTGACGTTTCCTCGGCCGCACGCAAGTAAAAGTCGACGGTTTCTTGTTCATCTTTAAAAGCGGCATCCAGTCCTCTTGTGAAATTGTCCGGGCATTCTTCCGTTTGTTTCGGCATGATGTGTTTGCCGGTAATTGAACCATACAGTGTGGAAAATTCACGGAGGTGGCGAATCTCGTCACGCCTGATTTCTTCAATCTGTTTTCTGACCTCATCGCTGTGGGCGAGTTCGGCAAGCTTGCGGTAGCATTGAATGGCACTGAATTCTCCGTTGATGGCCTTCTGCAAATTCCGAATCAAAACAGGATCTTCCCTGTATGGCACCGGATAGGGATAGTAGCTGTAATGCAAGGGGATTCAACTCCATTCTTAGGAATTGGGCTTCTGTAAAAGTATATGTTGGGCAGGGAGAGATGTGCGGAGATAATCAGCTTTTTATATGTGAAAAGGCCGTTTTTACCAATAGATCAGATTGGTCATTTTCGTCAACATTCGATAAAATATATAGAGATAAAAAGAGAGGGGTCTTCTAATTTGGGAGCAGAGTTTTTAGTAGGCAGGTCCGGGAGTGGAAAAACGAAGCTGATCATCGACAGCATTCAGGATGAATTGCGCCGGGCTCCATTCGGGAAGCCGATCATTTTTCTAGTCCCGGATCAAATGACGTTTTTAATGGAATACGAGCTTGCTAAAACGCCAGATATGGGCGGGATGATACGCGCTCAAGTGTTCAGTTTTTCACGATTGGCCTGGCGCATCCTCCAGCATACGGGAGGAATGAGCAGGCCGTTTCTGACGAGCACCGGCGTACAAATGCTCCTGCGGAAGCTCATTGAGGAGCATAAACAGGAGTTCAAAGTCTATCAAAAAGCGAGTGACAAAAGCGGGTTTACCGCACAGGTTGAGCGGATGCTGACAGAGTTTAAGCGCTATTGTCTGGAACCGGAGGATATCCGCCGGATGGCGGAAAGCGGAACGGCTTCCGAGTATCGCGGAGAACGTGTTTTATCTGAAAAGCTCCATGACTTATCAATTCTGTATCAGCAAATGGAAAAAAGCCTCGCAGATCAATATCTTCACTCTGAGGATTATTTGACATTGCTGGCAGAGCATATCCCGCTTGCGGAAGATATAAAAGGCGCCCATATCTATGTGGATGGCTTTTATCAGTTTACCCCGCAGGAATTCAGGGTGTTGGAGCAGCTTATGGTTCATGCGGAGCATATCACGTTTTCGCTCACAGCGGACAAGCCGTCATATGAGCGGGAGCCGCATGAACTGGAATTGTTCAGAATGACGGGGAAAACCTATTACCGCCTGCATCAGAAGGCGAAGGAACTGAATTTGGACATTACGTATAAAGAGCTGAGCGGGACTGAGCGGCATACAAAGACGCCGGAATTGGCGCATCTAGAGGCACAGTATGAAGCGCGTCCGGCCGTTCCATACGCAGAAAAACAAGAAGCCCTTACTGTGATGCAGGCCGCAAACAGACGAGCTGAGCTGGAAGGCATTGCTCGGGAAATTCACGCCCTAGTCAGAGAGAAGGGATATCGCTATAAGGATGTAGCAATTCTTGCGCGCCAGCCGGAAGACTACAAGGATATGGTGAAGGAAGTTTTCGCAGATTACGAGATTCCTTATTTCATTGACGGAAAAGCATCTATGCTGAACCATCCGTTAATTGAATTTATCCGGTCAAGCCTTGATGTTCTGAAAGGGAATTGGCGTTATGAAGCGGTGTTTCGCTGCGTGAAAACCGAACTGCTATTCCCGCTCAATGAACCGAAGGCCAAAGTGAGAGAACAGGTCGATCAGCTCGAAAATTACTGTATCGCCTATGGTATTAAAGGCGACCGCTGGACAAAGGGCGATCGGTTCCAATACAGGCGTTTTGTGTCATTGGATGATGATTTTGCGCAGACTGATCAGGAAATCGAAATGGAAAACATGTTGAATGACACCCGCGATTGGATTGTTCCGCCGCTTTTTCAGCTTCAAAAACGCATGAAAAAAGCGAAGACGGTTCAAGAGAAGGCGGAGGCGCTCTATCGTTATTTAGAAGAGACGGATGTGCCGCTGAAGCTGGATCAGGAAAGGCAGCGTGCTGAGGATGACGGCAGAATCATTGAAGCGCAGCAGCATCAGCAGGCGTGGGACGCAGTCATTCAGCTGCTTGAGGAGTTTGTTGAAATGATGGGAGATGATGAGATTTCTCTTGATTTGTTTCAGCAAATGATAGAAGCCGGCGCGGAGTCGCTTACGTTTTCTCTAATTCCGCCTGCGCTTGACCAGGTGTTTGTCGGCAATATGGATTTGTCCAGAATGTATGGCACCTCCTGCACCTTTGTGCTCGGGGCAAACGACGGCGTTCTGCCGGCACGCCCTGATGAAAACGGGGTCCTGTCGGATGATGACCGGGAATGGCTGAAAACGATTGGGGTTGAGCTATCCTCAGGCGGACGGGAGCGTTTGCTTGATGAGCATTTCCTCATCTACATGGCGTTTTCAAGTCCGTCTGACCGGCTTTACGTATCGTATCCGATTGCAGATGCAGAAGGAAAAACGCTTTTGCCGTCGATGATCGTTAAGCGGCTGGAAGAACTGTTTCCATATCATAAGGAGCGCCTGTTAACAAATGAACCTGAACAGGTCAGCGATGAGGAACAGCTGATGTATGTCGTGAATAAAAGCGTGGCACAGTCCTTTACCGCGAGCCAGCTCAGGTTATGGACTCGGGAATACGACATCAGCGACGTCTGGTGGAGCACGTACAATGTGCTGATGAGTGAGCCGGACAGGCTGCAGTCGAAAAAGCTGTTCTCAAGCCTGTTTTTCCGGAATGAAGTGAAGCAGCTTGAACGCAGCGTGTCGAGACAGCTCTATGGTGAACGCATTCAGGGCAGTGTATCGAGAATGGAAACCTTTAACGCATGCCCGTTTTCCCATTTTGCGTCACACGGGCTGCATTTGAAGGAACGGCAATTCTTCAAGCTTGAAGCACCGGATATCGGCCAGCTGTTTCATTCCAGCTTAAAGCTGATTTCGGACAGGCTGCGTGAGCAAAAGCTGGATTGGCGCGATTTAACGAAGGAGCAGTGCGAGCTGTTTTCCTATGATGCGGTAGAGCGGCTGGCACCGAAACTGCAAAAGGAAATTCTGCTCAGCTCAAACCGGCATTATTATGTGAAGGAAAAACTGCAAAAAATTGTGACACGTGTGTCCGGCATTTTAAGCGAGCATGCGAAAGCGAGCGGATTCGTACCGATCGGGCTTGAACTGGGCTTTGGAGGAAAAGGGCCGCTTCCGCCGCTGACCTTTCAACTGAAAAACGGTTGTACGATGGAACTCGTCGGGCGAATTGACCGTGTTGATAAGGCTGAAAGCTCAAAAGGCCTGCTCCTCAGGATTGTCGATTATAAATCAAGCGACAAAGGCCTTGACTTAGCGGAAGTATATTACGGATTGGCACTGCAAATGCTGACGTACCTTGATTTATCGATTACACATTCAGCTGACTGGCTCGGGATGAGGGCGACGCCTGCCGGAGTGCTGTATTTCCACATTCATGACCCGATGATTCAATCTAATCTCCCGCTTGGGCTTGACGAGATTGAACAGGAGATCTTTAAGAAATTTAAAATGAAGGGCTTGCTCCTCGGTGATCAGGAAGTGGTTCGCCTCATGGATACAACCCTTCAAGAGGGACGTTCAAATATCATAAACGCCGGCTTGAAAAAAGACGGATCTCTTAGATCAGACTCGGCAGCAGTCGGTGAAAAGGAATTTGATCTTTTGACAAAGCATGTGCGCCGCACCTTCCAGGAAGCGGGCGAACAAATCACCGACGGGCGCGTATCCATTGAGCCGTACAAAATGAAGAACAAGACGCCGTGCACATACTGTGCGTTCAAATCAGTATGCCAATTTGATGAATCACTGGAAGAAAACGAGTATCGCCCATTAAAGGCTGAAAAGGACAAGACAATACTTGAGTGGATAAAAAAGGAGGCGGATGGCAATGAACATTCCTAAACCGGCAGACAGCACATGGACAGATGACCAATGGAATGCCATTGTTTCAACCGGCCAGGATATTCTTGTGGCAGCGGCTGCGGGCTCTGGTAAAACCGCTGTGCTCGTTGAACGAATGATTCGGAAAATCACCGCGGAGGAAAACCCAATAGATGTAGACCGTCTTCTCGTTGTGACATTTACAAACGCCTCAGCGGCAGAGATGAAGCACCGAATCGCAGAAGCCTTGGAAAAAGAGCTTGTACAGCGCCCCGGCTCGCTGCATATTAGACGCCAGCTGTCTCTTTTAAACCGGGCCAGCATTTCGACGCTCCATTCCTTTTGCCTGCAAGTGCTGAAGAAATATTACTACTTGATCGATCTTGATCCGGGCTTTCGGATAGCTGATCAGACGGAAGGCGAGCTACTCGGGGATGAAGTGCTTGACGAGCTGTTTGAAGACGAATACGCAAAGGGTGAAAAGGCGTTTTTTGAGCTTGTTGACCGCTATACGACAGACCGGCATGATCTGGATCTGCAATTTCTCGTTAAACAGGTGTACGAGTATTCCCGATCCCATCCCAACCCGGAGGCGTGGCTGGAAAGCTTTGTTCATTTGTATGATGTATCAGAAAAAAGCGCCATCGAGGAGCTGCCGTTTTATCAATATGTCAAAGAGGATATTGCAATGGTGCTTAACGGGGCGAAGGAAAAGCTCTTGCGCGCGCTTGAGCTGACGAAAGCGCCGGGCGGCCCGGCGCCGCGTGCTGACAATTTTCTTGATGATCTTGCTCAGATTGATGAACTGATTCAGCATCAGGACGATTTCAGTGAACTATATAAGCGGGTGCCCGCCGTCTCTTTTAAGCGTGCCAAAGCAGTAAAAGGGGATGAGTTCGATCCAGCGCTCCTTGATGAGGCGACAGATTTGAGAAACGGCGCAAAAAAACTGCTTGAAAAGCTCAAAACCGACTACTTCACGCGAAGTCCTGAACAGCACTTGAAAAGCCTAGCCGAGATGAAGCCTGTCATTGAAACGCTCGTACAGCTTGTCATCAGCTATGGAAAACGATTCGAAGCTGCGAAACAGGAAAAATCAATCATCGATTTTTCTGATTTGGAGCATTACTGTTTAGCGATTTTGACAGCTGAGAATGACAAAGGTGAACGTGGGCCGAGCGAGGCTGCAAGGTTTTATCAGGAACAGTTTCATGAGGTGCTCGTTGACGAATATCAGGATACCAACCTCGTGCAGGAATCGATTCTGCAGCTTGTCACAAGCGGGCCGGAGGAGACTGGTAACCTGTTTATGGTAGGAGATGTCAAACAGTCGATTTATCGATTCAGGCTTGCGGAGCCGCTTCTTTTCCTCTCTAAATACAAACGGTTTACAGAGAGCGGAGAAGGCACGGGGCGGAAAATCGATTTAAATAAAAATTTCCGAAGCCGGGCTGATATTTTAGACAGCACAAACTTTTTATTTAAACAGCTGATGGGCGGCAAAATCGGTGAGGTCGATTATGACGAGCAGGCTGAGCTGAAGCTTGGTGCAGCGTATCCGGACAATGACGAGACGGAAACAGAGCTGCTGCTGATCGACAACGCAGAAGATACGGATGCAAGCGAGGAAGCAGAAGAGCTTGAAACGGTGCAGTTTGAGGCAAAAGCCATCGCTAAGGAAATTCGCAAGCTGATTTCATCGCCATTTAAGGTGTATGACGGAAAAACGAAAACACATCGCAATATTCAATACCGGGATATCGTGATTTTGCTCCGCTCCATGCCTTGGGCTCCGCAAATCATGGAGGAGCTGAGAGCACAGGGCATACCGGTTTACGCCAATTTGACGTCAGGCTATTTTGAAGCGGTCGAAGTCGCCGTCGCGCTTTCTGTGCTGAAGGTAATCGATAATCCGTATCAGGATATACCGCTTGCCTCTGTGCTGCGCTCACCGATTGTCGGAGCAGATGAAAACGAGCTGTCTTTGATCCGGCTTGAAAATAAAAAAGCGCCGTACTATGAGGCGATGAAAGACTACCTGGCTGCTGGTGACCGGAACGATGAGCTTTATCAAAAGCTAAATACGTTTTACGGACATCTGCAAAAATGGCGCGCGTTTTCGAAAAACCACTCAGTATCTGAGCTGATTTGGGAAGTGTACCGCGACACCAAATATATGGATTATGTCGGCGGGATGCCGGGCGGAAAACAGCGCCAGGCCAATTTGCGTGTTCTTTATGACAGGGCGCGTCAATATGAATCAACGGCATTTCGCGGCTTGTTCCGTTTCCTGCGGTTTATCGAACGCATGCAGGAGCGGGGCGATGATCTTGGTACGGCGAGAGCGCTCAGCGAGCAGGAGGATGTTGTCCGCTTAATGACGATTCACAGCAGCAAAGGGCTCGAATTTCCAGTCGTGTTTGCAGCAGGTCTCGGCCGGAATTTCAACATGATGGATTTGAACAAATCGCACCTGCTGGATAAGGAGCTCGGATTTGGCACGAAGTATATTCATCCGCAATTACGCATCAGCTATCCGACGCTTCCGCTCATTGCGATGAAGAAAAAAATGCGCAGGGAGCTGCTGTCAGAGGAATTGCGTGTTCTCTATGTTGCATTAACGAGAGCGAAGGAAAAGCTGTTTCTGATTGGCTCATGTAAGGATCATCAGAAACAGCTTGCAAAATGGCAGGCATCCGCGTCCCAAACTGATTGGCTTCTGCCAGAATTTGACCGCTATCAGGCGAAAACGTATCTAGATTTCATCGGGCCGGCTCTTGCCAGGCACAGAGACTTGGAGGATTTGGCTGGTGTGCCAGCACACGCTGACATCTCAGATCACCCGGCTCGTTTTGCCGTTCAAATGATCCATTCCCATGATTTGCTTGATGATGATCTGGAAGAAAGAATGGAAGAAAAAAGCGAGCGCCTAGAAGCGATCCGCCGAGGTGAACCAGTTCCCGGCTCGTTTGCGTTTGATGAAAAAGCCCGCGAGCAGCTGAGCTGGACATACCCGCATCACGAGGTGACGCAAATTCGGACAAAGCAATCGGTTTCTGAGATCAAAAGAAAAAGAGAGTACGAGGATGAATACAGCGGCAGGGCCCCTGTAAAGCCGGCTGATGGAAGCATTCTGTTCAGACGTCCCGCTTTTATGATGAAAAAAGGCCTGACAGCAGCAGAGAAAGGGACTGCCATGCATACGGTTATGCAGCATATCCCGCTGTCACATGTGCCGTCGATAGAAGAAGCTGAGCAGACGGTTCACAGGCTTTATGAAAAAGAGCTTCTCACTGAAGAACAAAAAGACGCTATTGATATAGAAGAAATCGTGCAATTTTTCCATACAGAAATCGGCGGACAGCTGATCGGCGCAAAGTGGAAGGACAGGGAAATACCATTCAGCTTAGCGCTTCCGGCCAAGGAGATCTATCCTGATGCACAGGAGGCAGATGAGCCGCTTTTAGTGCAGGGGATCATTGACTGTCTCTATGAAACTGAGGACGGATTATATCTATTGGATTATAAGTCGGACCGGATTGAGGGCAAATTCCAGCATGGATTTGAAGGAGCGGCCCCGATCTTGAAGAAACGATATGAAACGCAAATTCAGCTGTACACGAAGGCAGTGGAGCAAATTGCAAAAACAAAGGTAAAGGGATGTGCGCTTTATTTCTTTGACGGAGGGCACATTCTGACATTATAGCGAGATCCATAAGCTCCGGAATTTCAGGCGGAGCGGGTCTCGTTTTCTATATAAAAGAGAGGTGAAAGCATTTGCGGATTTTACATACGGCTGACTGGCATCTTGGAAAAACGCTTGAAGGAAGAAGCAGGCTGAGTGAACAGGCCGATGTGCTGGATGAAATGAATACGATTGTAAAGGATGAGCAGATCGATGCCATTGTAATGGCGGGGGATGCATTTGACACCGTAAACCCGCCAGCTTTAGCCGAGCAGCTGTTTTATGAAAGCCTGTCTGCGCTTAGCGACAGAGGAAAGCGCCCGATCGTAGTCATTGCCGGAAACCACGATAATCCTGACCGTTTGTCCGCCGCTTCACCGCTGACACATGAAAACGGCATTCATTTAATCGGTTATCCGACAACAGAGCCGATTCATATTGAAGTGCCTTCAGCAGGAGAGCTTTTGGCGGTTGGAGCGCTGGCGTATCCATCTGAAGCGCGGTTAAATGAAGTGCTATCCGATACGTTTGATGAAAAGCTGCTCCGTGATCACTATGATGTGAAAATCAGGCAGGCGTTTGAGCATATGACAAGCCGGTTCCGGAACGATGCAGTGAAGATTGCCGCCAGCCATATTTATGTGGCAGGCGGAAACCAAACCGATTCAGAACGGCCGATTGAAGTCGGCGGTGCATACACGGTGGCTGCTGAAAGCCTGCCGGCAGATGCCGCTTACGTGGCGCTTGGCCATTTGCATCGCCCGCAAACGATCAAGCGGGCGCGGACGCTTGCGCGTTATTCAGGATCTCCGCTCGCCTACAGCTTTTCTGAAGCGGGCTACGCAAAATCAGTGACGATTGTGGACGCAAAGCCTGGGGAAGAGGCCACTTGGCAAGAGGTGTTATTATCAAGCGGCAAGCCACTTGTGAAGTGGAAAGCGGCAAATGGATTGAGTGAGGTGTACAGCTGGCTGGATGAAGGCAGAGATCAGAATGCTTGGATTGACCTGGAAATCCGTGTCGCGGACCAGCTGTCACTTGAAGAGATTCACAGGCTGCGGAAGGCGCACCCGGGCTTTATCCATATCAGGCCGGTTTTTGAAGAACAGAACAAAGACCGGGAACGGATCGAGGTTAAACATGTCTCAATCGAGGACCGCTTTAAGAAATTTTATGAAAAACAAACTGGCGGTGCGGTGCCGGATGAAGAAATGGTGAAGCTGTTTTTAGAGCTTGCATCAGGCGTTGAAGAGGAGGATGTGAAATGAAGCCGATCGCTTTAAGCATTAAGGGGCTCCACAGCTTTAGAGAGGAGCAGACGATAGATTTTGAAGGCCTTTCCGGTGCCGGTGTTTTCGGCATTTTCGGCCCGACAGGAAGCGGTAAATCCTCTATTCTCGACGCAATGACGCTTGCTTTATACGGAAAGGTGGAACGGGCGGCGAATAATACGCACGGTATCTTAAACCAGGCGGAAGATACGCTGTCTGTTTCCTTTACCTTTGCGCTTCAGACGAATCACCAAATCTCATACAAAGTCGAGCGTGTGTTTAAGAGAACGGATGAAATGAAGGTAAAAACGGCACTTTGCCGCTTCATCGAAATCAAGGACGAGCATACGGTGCTGGCTGATAAAGCCAGCGAAGTGAATAAAAGAGTTGAGGAGCTCTTGGGTCTGACGATCGACGATTTTACGAGAGCGGTGGTGCTGCCCCAAGGGAAATTTGCTGAATTTCTGTCTTTAAAAGGGGCAGAGCGCAGGCATATGCTTCAGCGTTTATTTAATTTGGAGCAATATGGAGACAGGCTTGTGAAAAAGCTGAGACGGCAGGCGCAGGAAGCCAATGCGAGAAAAAATGAAATGCTTGCTGAACAGTCCGGTCTCGGTGAGGCGAGCTCAGAGGCAGTGGAGCAGGCTGAAAAGGCTCTCGAACAAGCTGAAGCCCGGCTGGAAGCGATGAGGAAGAACCGTGATCAGGCGAAGGAGCGGTTTACAGAGCATCAGGAGATATGGAATGTCCAAAAGGAAAAATCCGCTTATGAAGAAGAGGAAAAACGTCTCGCAGAAGAACAGTCGCATATAGACAGCATGCAAAAACGCCTGCTGGAAGCAGAAACAGCAGCAGCCCTTAAGCCCTATGCGGACCGGTACGCAGAAGCGATCCAGCATGAGGAGCAAGCTGAAAAGGAACAAACGCTAGCCCAAAAGGATTTAGCAGACCGGACAGCTTTCTTTCAGCAAAAACATGAAGAGTATGAAGCGTGGCGCCAGCATAAAAGCGAGAAAGAGCCTGAGCTTTTAACAGAGCAGGAACAGCTTTCACGCTTGCAGGAAATCGAAATCAAACTGAGTGAGGCCAAGCAAGAGGAAGAGCGCAAAAAGGCTGACCTTCGGCAGAAAGAAGAGGCTCTTCAATCTGTCATGAATGAATTGGAGACGGTAACAGACCGCCTGACACGAGGGCAAAACAGACAGACAGAATTGAAGCAGCAGCTCAAATCCCTGCAGGTGACATCCAATGAGCGAAAAAGCTGCCAGCAGGCTGCAGAAATGGCATTGCGCATCAGACAAACCGAGGAGCAAATCAAAAAAGAGAAAAAACGAAGTGAAGAATTGAACCTCGTGCTGCAGAAGATGAATGAAGAGAAGAATACACTCGTTCAAAAGACGGAAGCGGAAGAAAACAACATCATTCAGGCATATGAGACTGTACAAACTGTGTACCATTTGGTGTGCGAAACGGAACGCTCATTAACACATATGACGGAAGAGGCTAGAAAGAGTCAACACACGCTTCACTTACAGCGTGAAAAAGCAAGGGTGGCACTGCTGACAAAAGAGTTAGCCCAAAAGCTGACTGCCGGAAAGCCTTGCCCGGTATGCGGTTCAACCGATCATGATCCATCTGCCTCAGTACATGAAACGTATGAAGCCGACAGCCATCTTGAAGAGGACATCAAACGGACAGATGTGTTATTGACGGAAGCTGCAGCTCTCAGCCAGGAGATTCTTTCAGCCAAAATTACGCTTGAAGAACAGTCCGCGCGCTTTATTGAACAGTGTCCGTTTTTGCAGACAATTCAAGCACAGAACCTTGAAGCGGCAGCTTCCTTCGAACATCAGCCGGTGTATGAAGCATTTGAAACTGTCAAATTCGAATGGAAACGAATCAAGCAGGACATTCTTTCTGTTAAGACACGAATGGCACAAATGATCGGCGCCTATCAGGAATCTTTAAAAAAAGCCGAGCAGCTTAATGAAAAAATCGGTTTTGAAAAAAGAGAAGCTGACCGTATTGAAAGCATCATCAGCGAGCTTCAATCCTCAATGGACAGCAGTCTGAACATGTTTAAAGAAGCATTTCAGAATCAATCTGTGGACGAAGCAGAAAAATGGCAGCAAGCCATTGAAGAAAAGGACCGGGCTGCAGAAGAATGTGAAAAACGAATTGAGAAGAGTATCGCGTTTCTTGCTGAGCATGAAGCACAAAAGGAAAAACTGCGGGAATCTGGACACCGGCTTGAGCGGGAAAAGCTGGAGCTTCATTATGCGGCTGAACGCATCAAGAGCGTGATAGCTGATTATGAGCACGAACTCGGAGATTATGCAAAAGGAGATTCGATTCAAATCAAACTCCGCTCTGTCCAGCAGGATCTAAAGCTGTTAAAGGAAAAAGAACAATCTTTATATGAAGAACTGCAAAGCGCCCAAATGAAGCTCAACCAGGCGAAAAGCCGGGCTTCTGCAAGCGAGCTCACTCTTCAAGAGGCGAAGGGCAGATTGGAAAAAGCAAAAGCTGCTTGGCTTGAGCATACAAAAAACACCTCCATTACCCGGACTGAGGAGGTTGAACAAAGTCTCATCCCAGCTGATGAACTTGAAAAGATGAAAACCGGCATAGACCAGTTTATGGATAAACTGAAGCAAAATGCTGCAAACTTAAAACGAGTAGCAGAGATACTTGCCGGCAGAGCATTATCAGAGAGCGAATGGAACGAAACCGTTGCAGCATTACAAGAAGCTGAGGACGCATTTGGCGCTGCTATTGAGGAAAAAGGCGCGGCAGCAAAAGCACTGGCTGTCATTCGCGACCATCATAAACGGTTTAATGAAATTGAAGCTGAACTGAAAAAATGGCAGACGCATATCGACAGGCTGGACAAGCTGCAAGCTGTGTTTAAAGGCAATACCTTCGTCGAATTTTTAGCTGAGGAGCAGCTTGAAAGCGTTGCGAGGGACGCTTCAGCAAGACTCAGTATGCTGACAAGACAGCGCTATGCCATCGAAGTAGACTCAGAAGGCGGCTTCGTGATGCGGGATGACGCGAATGGAGGCGTACGACGCCCGGTTTCCAGTTTGTCTGGAGGAGAGACCTTCCTCACCTCGCTTTCACTTGCTCTTGCGCTGTCTGCGCAGATTCAGCTTCGGGGGGAATACCCGCTTCAGTTCTTTTTCTTAGATGAAGGCTTCGGCACACTGGATCAAGATCTGCTTGATACGGTTGTAACGGCCTTGGAAAAACTTCAGTCAGACAATCTGGCTGTCGGTGTCATCAGCCATGTGCAGGAACTGCGTGCACGGCTTCCGAAAAAGCTGATCGTCCATCCGGCTGAACCGAGCGGCCGCGGTACGCGGGTATCACTTGAGTTGATGTGAGGGAGGAGCGGATATGGCAAAGCAGACTGCCGGAATATGTGAGCTGTGCGGCCGGAGCGATGTCCAGCTGACAGAGCATCATCTCACACCGAAAGAGGAAGGCGGAACGTTTTTGCCGACAGCGATGCTCTGTATTCCTTGCCATAAACAGATTCATGCCTTATATACCAATCAAGAGCTCGCCGTACGTTTAAACGGAATGGCTGAACTCAGAAGCGATCCAGAGCTTGCCCGGTTTGTCAAATGGATCAGAAAACAGCCGCCTGAGAAGCTGATCAAAACAAAGAAATCAAATGAACGAAAAAAGAAAAAATGACTAAAAAGCAGCCCTCTCTTTGCAGAGCGGCTGCTTTTATCCGTTTCCAACCATATCCTGATCGTTGACATCGGGGTCTATATAATTTGTCGCGTTGACTGCGTTATTTAATAGAAGGAAATCTCCCGTGTTTCCTGCTCCCGAACCGAGCGCAGATTTTGAAGAGCTTTTCGGAGAAAGGTAAAAGGAATCACCAAAGTTTACGACTCCGCCCGATATGGAATTGATAGCTATAGGCCCGACAATTGCTGGCATAAACGACACCCTTTATCGAAGTCTCTGTTTATTATATGTTCTTGGCGGGCGATTGTGAGCGGGGAGACTGAATCTGTCTGATATGTTTGAGTCTCGCATCACCGCGAATAAGCGAAGCTGATCCGGCATGTAATACAGAAGAGGCTGAGACCCCTTGAATTTTGATGCTGCGAACATAAATAGCCGGCACCTCGTGGCAAAATGCGCTTTGTACACCTGTTTCGGGGAGCGGCTTCACGGCCTGCTGCTGAAAGATCTGATACTCCTTTTTGTTAAATGAGCCTTCATTATGGTAAAACGTGGACAGAGAACGCTGCACAGCAAATACTTTTACACTCATATCGATTTCATTTGTGTCGCCAACTTGAAACACACTTGCGATCCCGAGGGAATTAAACTTAACTAGTCTGATGCGTGATATGCGTTTAAGCATTATTCTGGCGCAAGCGGAGCAAACGGCCCAATAATAAGAGATTCAGGCGGTGTATCAAAAATAGAAGACAGGTAAATGGATTCAGTGTCTCCGATGTGGAAAACGGAGGAACTGGACACACCGTTCATCCGGATGTCCCCGACTTCCAAGCTGCGGTTGATGACTGTAAAGATCATGCTTGCTCATCTCCTTTCATTTCTGATGGAATATGCTCCAGAAAGTGTTCTACAGCGCGGATGACATCACGCTTCACATGCTCAGCGATATGTTCTGCATATTGTGCAGGCGGTGTATTTTCTTCTTTTTTGATATGGGACATATAATAGTGAATCCTGCTGTCCATTTGTTTTCTGATGTCTTCAATAACATGATGCCTGTTTGTATCGTCAAGTCTGCTGTCATATTGATTTTCAAGCTGTTCCAAAATATCTGGGATTTCCTCGGTTAAGTACATGTCGACATTCTGGCGGATCTGCTGCATGAGCTGAGCGCTCTCTTCCTGCTGCATCATCCCGATTTGCGGTGTCGACTGGCTGACGTCAAAGTTTTGGACGCTGTTCGGGTCAGTCGGATTTAAACCGATGTTCAAAGTCCCGTCGAGCCTTTCGATTTTCAGCTGATCAAATTTATACTCCACACGCTCAATGGTAGTGGCCGGCCGCTGTTTCATCGTATTCATTTCAGTTTGAATCTCTTTCAGCTGACGTTCGAGCTGCTGAATGTGAATCGCCTGCTGCTGAACGAAGGAATTCAAGTTTTGCAGGTAAGAGGAAACAGATTGATCATACATGTTCTTCACCTCTTTCATATGATTAACGGCCAGGAGGCTGGAGCGGGACCAATGAACCTGTGTCGGGCTCCTGCAGCTGGAGCGGTTGTCCTGAGCCAGAAACTTCTGGTGCCGGTTCTACATAGCTTCCTGTATTATACAAATTTGACAGTGACTTGATTGATCCGGCGCTCCCGATTTGCAGAATGGAGGAGTTGCTGATTGATTCCAGCCGGAGATAGTTGATTTGAATGGTTTGATTAATATAGAAGTTCATGAGCCTCACTCCTTTTATGCATTGGCCACGATCGGCTGATCAACAGCATCATTGTCATACACATTCGTCGCGTTTTGATAATTCATCACCTTGAGGCTGTCGCCGGTATTAAAGCTGCCAGCACCGGCAAACGTTCTGACCTGAGCCTGAGGAGAAATCGTAATGCAGTCCCCGATGTGAACGACTCCGCTCGTACCAATCGCATTAATTTTAAACGCTCCGACAATGGCCGGCATACGAGCACATCCTTTGTTGAAAAATTAAAAAAAGACAGGTAAAGTGAAATGACAATTCTGATTTCAATTGGGCTATTCACGATAGCTTATGACAAACGCACATATGTGTGAGAGAAATTTAAAGGGGACATATCGGCTCTTGATGAAAGCGTTTTATTTTTTCGGGCCGTTATGTTTAAACATGGCAAAAGAGGATGTTGGGTATAAATTGAGCGGAAATGCGGCGAAGGATGCCGCTATCCGCCTATGGTGATTTTTGTTTATTTCTTTGATGTTTTTGCGTGTAGAATGCTTTTTGGAGTATGTCGTGCTGCGGTATTCGATTTTTGGGCGGGCACATTCTCGCCCTGAGGTATATCCCAGAAGTGCTGAGCAAAAAGCGGAGTTACATGTGGTGTATTCTAATTGTTATAGAAAATGATTTACATACGGGAGTTTTCAAGATATCTCCCAAAAATCATTTCTTCTTTAATCCGGGTATTCAGCAGGATATCCAGCTCTTGGCTGCATTGAATCGTTTCTTTTGAATTCATGCCATATTTTTGTGCGGTTTCAATTAGTGTGATCCTCATTTCTTCAATTTTACTGTTCATTACGCTATCTCCAATTCTAGATTTTATTTTGATATAAATACAGGATATCGTTAGTATAACCTATTTTGGCTCAAAAGGTTGCCTTTCGTCAATTTGACTAAAAAAGCGACAATTTTTGCTGCAGCCTTTTTTAATGGAGAAAGGACTAAAGTCTTGCTAAGTGTGCTTGCAAAAAGTCCTGCCGTTCCTCAATTTCTCTAAGTATGTTTGTCTGCTCCTTTTCGATCTGAAAGGGGCTTTTTTTGATAAAAGGATCATCAGCAGCACTTTGACAAATGTCAAGGTGCCATTCGTTGATGAGAGGAGATAATCGTTCAATAGTAAACGACCGCTTCAGCACGTTTTTCATTAAGGTGTGATATTGCGACCGGAAGGCGGGAATGGATAGAAGCCTTGACGAAAGCGTCTTTCCTTTTGTCAGAAGCGGGTCTTCTTCATACCATTCTTGTACGGCAAGCGATCTTGTCTCCATCGGGGAAACGTAAAGCCGGCCGGATTCGTTTAAACAAAATGTGTAGTAAAAGCCTTGATTGGTGCAGGCGTTGCCGATCAGCCACAAAAAAAACAGCTTGACATCCAGATACAATTTAATCCTTTCAGCCAATTCGTCATCTCCGGCTGTGCGGATCAGTATGAAAAATTCATGTAAGAATGCCGAGGAATCATTGTTAAAAAGGGACAACGGAACCCTTGGATCGGCCGTCTTCACTCCGTAACTCCTTTTACCGGCTGGCTGATGGTTCTTGATGTTCAAATAAATGCCTTCAGGCTGGCCATTGATGGTCAGAAAGCTGTACGAGGCAACGGGAGCAGGTACGCCGATCTGGTCAAAAAAACAATAGGCGAGTCTGCGCCGCATCAGGGACGGATCATCCTGTTCTGCATTCAAAAAAAGTGTCCTTTCACCAAGCAGAGACTTTTCCCAGCTGATTTCATAGGATGCCTTTTCCGCTCTGTCACGCTGTGTGAGAAGAATGGGAGAAACAGATCGATCTGTTACGAAAAGCCCCTTGGCAGTACCTTTCCTTTTCAGCTGCTCCCGATGAAAAAATAAATGCACGCGCTCCATATTCTTTCCTCCTTCTCAAAACGACATTTGTATGATATGTAGAGCAAGCCCGTCCTGAAACGAAATGAAAACGGAAAGGAGAAAAAGGGATTTCAGCATTCGACAGAGAATACATGAAGGAGCATTCTGATTTAAAAGATGATGGAGGAATAACATGAAATTTGCGACAGGGGAACTTTACAACCGAATGTTTGTCGGCCTGATCATTGACGATGAGAAAATTATGGATTTGCAGAAGGCTGAAAAAAAACTGTTTGAACTTGAGACGATTCCGGGATCGCTGATTGAATGTATCGCAGAAGGGGATAAATTCGTTGCGCATGCAAGGCAGCTGGCCGAGTGGGCAAAGAAACCGAATGATGAGCTGGGATCATTTATGTATTCATTATCTGAGGTGAAGCTCCATGCACCCATTACGAAGCCATCAAAAAATATCATCTGCATCGGCAAAAACTACCGGGATCACGCGATTGAAATGGGGAGCGAGGCTGATATTCCGGAGCATCCGATGGTATTTACAAAATCACCGGTAACGGTTACGGGGCATGGTGATATCGTAAAGAGCCATGAAGAGGTTACCTCTCAGCTTGATTATGAGGGAGAACTTGCTGTCGTGATTGGAAAAAGCGGGACTCGCATTTCAAAAGAAGATGCATATGACCATGTTTTCGGATATACGATTGTGAATGATATCACGGCGCGTGATCTGCAAAAAAGGCATAAGCAGTTTTTTATCGGAAAAAGCTTGGATACGACATGTCCGATGGGGCCCGTGCTTGTACATAAATCATCGATTCAGGAGCCAGAGCGCCTCAAGGTTGAAACAAGAGTCAACGGCGAGCTGCGCCAATCCGGTTCGGCAAGCGATATGATCTTTTCCATTCCGGAATTAATTGAAACCCTCTCAAAGGGGATGACGCTTGAAGCGGGCGACATCATTGCCACCGGTACGCCGTCTGGTGTCGGCAAGGGGTTTACGCCTCCAAAATTCTTGCGGTCAGGTGACAAAATTGATATTACAATTGATCCGATCGGAACGCTGTCAAACCAAATTGGCTGAATAAAACTGGAGGGCGGACCCGGACCCGCCCGTTTTTTCTGATAATCATCTTTGTGGCAGAGGACAAGTTCATGGTACTATAAGTGGGGTAATTTATCTGATAGGGGGAACATATATGACACACCTACATATTACGACATGGGTGGTAGCGCTGATTCTGCTTTTCGTCAGCTACTCGCTGTATTCGTCAGGAAGTGCAAAGGGCGCAAAAATCACTCATATGATTCTGCGGTTATTCTATATCCTTATTATTTTGACAGGAGCTGAGCTGTTTGTCCGTTTCGCCAACTGGAACGGAGAATACGCCGGCAAAATGATTCTGGGCATTATCACCATCGGCCTGATGGAAATGCTCCTCATCCGCAAGAAAAAAGAAAAATCAACAGGAGGCCTGTGGGTCGGCTTCGTCATTGTCCTTTTGCTGACAGTGCTGCTCGGTCTGCATTTGCCAATTGGTTTTCAATTGTTTTAATAGAAAAACCTATGAACCCGGCTCTTTGATAGAGTTGGGTTTTTTTATATTTATCCCCTCATATTCCAAATCATTTAAAATAACCTTAAAATTCCCTGTAAGCGGTATCTCGTCCTATGAAATTATGATACCTTCAAGGAGATTCATTATTTTGCAGGAGGGATAACATGAAACGCAGAAAATTCAGCTCGGTTGTGGCGGCAGTGCTTATTTTTGCACTGATTTTCAGCCTTTTTTCTCCGGGAACCAAAGCTGCTGCGGCCGGCGCGATCGATCAGGCGGCTGCTCTGGAAAACGGCAAAGAGCAGACAGGCGCCATGAAGGAGCCGGAACAGGTGAAATGGTACAAAGTGACCCCGGGAGCAACGGATATTCAGAAAAACTCACATATGGCACTGACCGTAAAGAGTGATTCAGTACTGAATGTATCTGTATATCCAAGTAAGGAAAAAGCGCTTAAAGATGAGACGTTTGAGATGTACCGTTCTTTCACAGCGGAGGATGGAAAAAGCGAAGTCATTTTTCCATACGCGTGGAGCGGCCCTTACTATGTAAAAGTTGAATACCTCGGAGAAGAAGAGCCAGAGGACGGCGGAACGGCAGAAGCAGCTGCAGAAGCCAAGTATACGATTGGGTATAAAGGCACCAAAAAACAGCCGTCAGATTTAGAAGAGGAAGAAGCTTGTCCGGTTGAAATGAGTGTCGATCAGAAGAAATCAGGAAAAGGCATCCTGGATAAGTTGAGATCGATTCGTGATGAGCAGCTGAGCCAAACAGCAGAAGGCAAAGAACTGACAAGCCTTTATTACAAAGCAGCACCGTTTATCGTTGCAAAGCTCGCACTAAATAAAACAGCAAGAAATGAAATCTATCAGGATCTTGTGACATTAAAGCCGTTATTTGACGATGTGTCAGAAAACGGAGCATCATCTTCGTATAAGGTCACTGAAAAGGATCAAAAAGCGATCAACCGGCTATATGATAAAGCTTTACAATCAGTCCCGTCATTCCTTAAAGAGGAGATAAAGAAACAAGCGGACCGACTAAATATGAAGCAGCTGCAAGGCAAAACAGCCGGAGCCATTTTAACAGAAAACAATATTGCAGCAAAAAGTGAAGTTCAGACAACAAAGGTTATTTTCAAGGTGAAGGACAATAAAAGCCTCTCATCCGTACATAATGAAATGAAGGGCTTTTCTGCAAGCGCGCAATCGAAAAAAGACATATCTAATGTGAAAAAGGCAAAGAAATTGTTTGACAATCTGTATTCATTTGAACTTCCGAAAGATGAGAAACAGAACGGCGCATATACGGCAAGCGCCAAAAGGGTCAAAAGCGCTGCTGCGACACTATCCAAGATGTCCAATGTAGAGTTTGCGGAACCCGTGCAGGAATACAAAAGCCTGGCAAACGATATTCAGTACCCTTATCAATGGCCGCTTAAAAACAACGGTGAAAACGGCGGTGTCAAAAATGCGGATGTGAAATATGAGCCTGCCAACACATTGCTGTCCAAACGCAAGCTTAACGATACACTCATTGCAGTAGTAGACACAGGCGTAGACAGCACGCTTGCTGATTTAAAAGGAAAAGTAAGAACAGATCTCGGACACAACTTTGTCGGACGGAATAACAATGCAATGGATGATCAGGGGCATGGGACGCATGTCGCAGGCATTATTGCGGCCCAAAGCGATAACGGCTATTCAATGACTGGATTGAATGCCAAAGCAAAAATCATCCCTGTCAAAGTGCTTGATTCCGCAGGTTCCGGAGATACTGAACAAATTGCTCTCGGCATCAAATATGCTGCTGACAAAGGAGCAAAGGTGATTAATTTAAGTTTAGGCGGAGGCTACAGCCGCGTGCTTGAATTTGCTTTGAAGTACGCAGCTGACAAAAATGTCTTGATTGCCGCAGCCAGCGGGAATGATGGAGAAAATGCCTTATCTTATCCTGCATCTTCTAAATATGTGATGTCAGTCGGCGCAACGAACCGCATGGATATGACCGCTGATTTCTCTAACTATGGAAAAGGTCTGGACATATCTGCTCCAGGGTCTGATATCCCGAGCTTAGTGCCGAACGGAAATGTCACGTACATGAGCGGAACGTCTATGGCGACGCCGTATGCTGCCGCTGCTGCAGGATTGCTGTTTGCTCAAAATCCTAAGCTGAAAAGAACAGAAGTTGAGGATATGTTGAAAAAGACGGCAGATGATATTTCCTTTGAAAGTGTCGATGGCGGAGAAGAAGAGTTGTATGACGATTATGGCGATCCGATTGAAATTCCGAAGACACCTGGTGTAGACTGGCATTCAGGCTACGGGCGGCTGAATGTCATGAAGGCTGTCAGCGCAGCTGATTTACAGCTTAAGGTCAACAAGCTGGAAAGCACTCAAACAGCTGTCAGAGGAAGCGCGAAGGAAGGCACACTTATCGAGGTGATGAACGGCAAAAAGAAACTCGGCAGCGCCAAAGCCGGAAAAGACAATGCGTTCAAGGTTAATATCGCGACTCAAAAACAGGATCAAGTACTGTATGTGAAAGCAACAAAAGGCGATGCGAAAACATCGTATAAAGTTGTTGTCGTCAAAGGAAAACCTTCCGGCACACCGAAAGTAAACGCGGTGAAAACGAAGGATACGGCAGTAAAAGGGAAGGCAAACAGCAAAGCGATGATCAGAGTGAAAAACAAATCAAAGAAAGTCATTGCTTCTGCCAAAGCTGACGCAAAAGGAACGTTTTCGGTGAAAATCAAAAAACAAAAAGCCGGAACGGTGCTGTACGTCACGGCTGCGGATACAGATAAAAAAGAAAGCAAGGAAGCAAAAGTGGTTGTTGAAAAGTAACCAAAAAGCGGTGCTCGATGCACCGCTTTTTTATTTGCCCCCCCGTTGGACTGCTGAATACATAATGGATCGCTTTCCGTTTGAAGCCGTCCATTCAAAACGGTCTCCTGTCCCTTCGCTGCTGTAGTGATGCTGCATCGCGCATTGGGCGGTGTCATTTGAAAAGTGATAAAAGGACACACCCTGCTCCGCCGAAGAATTCGAAAAGACTCCTTTATTATAAGAAAAGACGCAATCGAATACCGATAAGCCGAAGCTGTGCAAGTGCTGCAGAAACGCGATAAAGGTTTCGTCGTCAAGAGAATCCAAAAGCGCCATGAGCGGCCGCTTGACTGATTTCTCATAGCGGATGCGTTCTCCGCCGGAAAGGGAGATGTTTTCTGCACCGCATGCCAAAACCAACTTGTCCTGAAAGCCGGCTTGCTCCCACTTTCCTTTATGATGGATCCAGATTGGGCTGTGTTGGAGACTGTCCGCCAGCAGTATATCGCCTTCTCCGTTTTCGATTAAACAGATGCCGTCTTCGATGAGGATGGTGCCGTATTCCCATTTTCGTTCCCCTGTATATATCAATTGTTTCCGTTTCATCCATGCTGTCTCCTTTTTCTTCATTCCTCTCTTTTCTTTCCAATTCAAGCCTGTCCCATACAACTCTTTTATGGACAAATCAACTATCTGCCTATAGATGCATAAACTTACTAAGGTGCTGAAAGAAACGAAATTGTTACGAAAGAAACGGGATTGGAGCTGATGTCACATGTGTGGAATTACGGGTTGGGTCGATTTTAAAAAGCAGCTCGTCCAGGAAAAACAAACGATGGACAGAATGACAGACACTCTTTCCAAACGAGGGCCTGATGATTCAAACGTTTGGGGGGAGCACCATGTTTTATTCGGACATAAAAGACTTGCGGTTGTTGATATTGAAGGCGGACGCCAGCCGATGGCGTGTACCTATAAAGGGGATACGTACACCATTATTTACAATGGCGAGCTTTATAACACGGAAGATTTGCGCAAAGAATTGCGGGCGCGGGGCCATCAATTCGAGCGTACGTCAGATACCGAGGTGCTTCTGCACAGCTACATCGAATGGCAGGAAGACTGTGTCGACCATCTCAATGGCATATTCGCTTTCGCTGTGTGGGATGAAAAGCGAAATTTGTTGTTTGCCGCGAGAGACCGTCTCGGCGTAAAGCCGTTTTTTTACACGAAGGAAGGCTCTTCATTTCTCTTCGGTTCGGAAATCAAAGCAATCCTCGCGCACCCTGATATAAAAGCGAGAGTGGACAGAACGGGACTTTCTGAAATTTTCGGTCTTGGACCGTCCAGAACCCCGGGCACTGGCATATTTAAAGGCATAAAAGAAATCCGCCCGGCTCACGCGCTGACATTTTCCAAAGACGGACTTAATATTTGGCGTTATTGGAATGTTGAAAGCGAAAAACATACGGACAGTTTTGATGACACGGTTGCCAATGTCAGATCGTTATTTCAGGACGCGGTGACGCGGCAGCTTGTGTCGGATGTGCCGGTTTGCACATTCCTATCAGGCGGTCTGGACTCAAGCGCAATTACAGCGATTGCGGCGGGCCATTTTGAAAAGGAAGGAAAAGCACCGCTTCATACTTATTCGATTGATTACGAAGAGAACGATAAATTTTTTCAAGCAAGCGCTTTTCAGCCGAATGATGACGGACCATGGATTGAAAAAATGACAGAGGCTTTCGGCACAACGCACCACAAATGCGTCATCAGCCAAAAAGATCTCGTTGATCATTTGGAGGAAGCTGTACTGGTCAAAGACTTGCCGGGAATGGCGGATGTCGACTCATCCCTGCTGTGGTTTTGCCGGGAAATCAAAAAGGACTTTGTCGTCAGCCTATCGGGAGAGTGCGCGGATGAGATTTTCGGCGGGTACCCGTGGTTCCATACGGCAGATGTTGAGTCTGGCTTTCCATGGATGAGATCAACGGAGGAGCGGATCAAGCTGCTTTCTGACTCATGGCAGAAAAAATTGAATCTGAAAGAATACGTAAATGCCAAATATGAAGAAACCTTGGCAGAAACGCCATTATTAGACGGAGAAACGGGTGTGGATAAAGCAAGAAGACAGCTGTTCTATTTAAATATGCTTTGGTTTATGACGAACCTTTTGGATCGGAAGGATCGCATGAGCATGGGGGCGAGCCTGGAAGTGCGGGTGCCGTTCGCCGATCACCGGCTTGTGGAATATGTTTGGAATATTCCGTGGGAAATGAAAATGCATGATAATCGGGAAAAAGGCATTTTACGCAAAGCGCTTGAAGGTATTTTGCCTGATGACATTCTGTATCGCAAAAAAAGCCCGTATCCGAAAACACACCATCCGGAATATACAAAAGGCGTCAGCGAATGGCTGAAAACGATCAGAAGCCAAAAGGACTCAGTGCTCCATACCTTGCTGGACAGAAAACAATTAGATCAGCTTTTAGAAACGGAAGGCTCCTCCTTCAAGGTGCCGTGGTTCGGGCAGCTCATGAAGGGGCCTCAGCTGATCGCCCATCTTGCTCAAATTCATACATGGTTTGAAGCGTATCGCATTGATATTGACGAGAGGTAGGTTCAATACAAATGTGATTAAAAGCCAGAGATGTATAGATTTAAATAAGAAGGATAGATGAGCAGGGAAATATATGCTCTATCTATCCTTTTTTGTACAACAGCACTATCGAATTGCCCCCGCATTCCTTCAATAAGAATGAATAGGTTTTAATGTTCTGCCGATAAAACTAGCTGATACCGGGCTTAACTTTAATTCCCTAGCCCATACAGAAAGTTGACCAATATGGTGAATTTCGTGAGCGATGATATGGTGTAATATTTCATCTCGCGTATATAAAACACCTGTCTCCCAAGGAACGCTTACAAGTTCATCTTTTATTTGATCTGAATGTGTTTGTAAAACATCAATTATTTCAGTTCGGAATGTATTTGAGAGAGATTTCACTTTATTGAGTGTTTGATAATCAGCGAACTGAACAGCGATATCTTCTTTTCCTTGGATAGCACGAATCCAACTATATTCCACATCAATAATATGAAAAAGGGTATATAAAATATTCTCTACTCCGCCAAGACGGTTTTTAAGTAATTCTTCAGTGGTTAGTTGATGACACCAAGTAAACCATTGATCTCTAACCTGCCAGTTATATTCAAAAAATTTTATCACTGAACTCACTCCAATACTATCATGTATCATAACAATTAGCCCTTTTTTCCGTGATTCCTCTATTATTGAAGTGATGATTGAGAAATGTTTACATTCTACCTGTTGTATGGCATTAAAAATAATAATGCATATCTCGTCGATGATGCTGTGCGTCTTGTTACTTTTACAAAGTAAGAATCGGCATTTTCTTCATATACAATTAGGAAAAAACATACTAGACTTGAAGAAGCAGTGATACATAGGAGTGAGAAAATGAAAGAGATAAAAGAAGCTTACCAGCAATGCGGACAGATTGTTGGCGAATACGCGCCAGCCTGTTTCAAAGCATTATCATATCTCCCGCTAAAGCAAAGACAAGCCTCTTGGGCAGTATTGTCGTTTTGCCACACGGCGGCCAGTGCAGACGAAAAGGTATTGTCCGCATTTGAAGCTAAAGCTGATCATGTTTACCAAAGGACAAATAACGGTAATCAACATCTATGGAAGGCTTTTGATCATGCGTATCGGACCTTTACATTGGAAAGCGAACCTTTTCGGGAGTTTATTGCCGCACAAAAAGAAGACGCCAAGCCGTATGATGACCTTGATGAACTGCTCATGTACGCATATCGGACGGGCGGTGCTGCCGGATTGATGCTGCTGCCGATACTGACACGCCGAAAACAAGATCAGCTCAAACAAGCAGCCGTCTCTCTAGGCTTGGCCGTACAGCTGGTTCGCTTCTTAAGTGATCTTGGCACAGATCAGCAAAAAAACCGCATTCCCCGTCAGGTAATGCAGCAATTCGGCTATACAGAGGCTGATCTCCAAAAAGGCACCGTAAATAAAGCGTTCACAATGACGTGGGAGTATATCGCTTTTGAAGCAGAAGCCTACCTTGAAGAGTGTCAGGATGCCTTGCCGCTATTTCCGCAGTATTCTCAAAAAACGGTGAAAGCCGCTCTTCATTTGCACCGGGCTGTTTTAGAAAAAATCCGGGCGAAGCAGCACGATGTATTTCAATATCACTTCGCTCTCACAGAGACCGAAGTGAAGCAGATTCTGTCTGATATCTAAAAAACACCCGGCCTTGATTGAGCCGGGTGTTACGCCATACCTTTTTGAATCCAGATACGTGAGCGCCATCTTCTGTACATTAAGATTCCCCGGACCCATTCATCCGCGATAAAAGAAATCCAAATGCCGGCAAGACCGAAACCGAGGTGGATGCCGAAAAGATAAGCAAGCGGGAGGCCGATGCCCCACATTGAAATCATTGCCATGTAAACCGGGAATTTCGCATCCCCCGCAGCCCGCAGAGAGTTAATGATAATGACATTAAACGAGCGGCCTGGTTCAAGAATAATGGTCATGGCAATCAATAGGCTTGCAGTTGCTATAATGTCAGGGCTTTGTGTGAAGAGTCCGATCAGGTCTTTTGAAAAGATCGTCATCAAAACAGAGGTAGCCGCAGCAATTCCGAGTGCCCAATATAAGCTCTTCATGCAGCGCTCATAAGCGGCATCAAATTGTTTGCCGCCGATATAACGGCCGATTAAGATTTGTGTACCCTGGCTGATCGCAGTGCCGAACAGCAAAATAAACATCGTAATATTTTGCGTATACACTTTTGTTGTCAACGCCTGCGCGCCCATGATGGCGATAAAATACGTGACAATCATTTGCGAAAGGTTGTATGAAAGCTGCTCTCCCGCAGAAGGAATGCCGATTTTCAGCAGCTTGCGCAAATGCTCTTTATGCATATGAAAGACTTTTTTCAGCGACATCTTCAGCTGGATGCGTTTGTTGACAATCACAATCATCGCGATTAATCCGATGACGCGGGCGATAGATGTGGACATGGCCACACCGGCAACGCCGAGAACAGGAAAGCCGAACAAACCGAAAATCACAACAAAGTTTCCGGCAATGTTTAAAATGTTCATGCCGATAGTGACAAACATTGTATCTTTTGTGTAGCCGTAGCTTTTTAAGATCGCGCTGAATGTCATGATTAAAGCCTGAATAAAGGACAGACCTCCGACAACTTGTAAAAAGACTTTCGCATCAGGCATCAGTGCGTCTGATAATCCCATCATATGAAGCAGAGGAACAGCCGCGAAAAAGACGACGGCGCTGATGGCCAGGCTGATGAAGAAGTTGGCGCCGATTGACACATAAGCGACTTCCATGGCTTCTTTCTTTTGCCGTGAGCCTAGAAATTGTGAAATGATAACGGTCGTTCCTGTTGCGATAAAGCTGAACATCACGATAATTAAATTTAAAATCTGGTTGCTGACGCCGACTGCTGCCACGCTGTTATCCGAGTATTGGCTGAGCATCAGTGTATCGGCATTACCCATAAACATATATAATGAGACCTCAATAAAGATCGGCCAAGTAAGCGAAAATAATGAGAACGTTTTGTCAGCGGGTTTTTTCAAAGCAGTTGATTTGAAGACAGCTTGTTTCATAGTGTCTAACCCCTTTCGTAAATAAAATCAACGTTTTAAAGTGTACCTCCATTTCCTTATAATAAAAAGGGATAGAAACGATACTTCTTGTAAAAATCCGACTTAAAAAGGAGGATGATTCAAATGCCCCGCATCCTGTTTACAGTCCCGCCTTTTCCGGTATTTATTGCAGCTGGGGAAGGGGTTTTTAAAAAAGGAGAAACCCATGTGAAACGTGTATTCTCCGTGTTTGATCTGATATATGTCAAACAGGGAACGTTATATATAACGGAAAATGAAACATCGTTTTCTGTTGAAGGCGGCGAGTACATCTTGCTTTCTCCCGGTCTTGAACACTACGGGACGAAGGGCAGTGATGAAGCAACCTCCTACTATTGGCTTCACTTCGATGAACATCGATATGAATTTACGGCAAAGGGAGGCAGCAACTGGTCTGAGCTTCAGCAGGAAAAAGGGAGCTTCGAAGAGCCGGCCCGCTACGGATTGGCCTTGCCGAGAAAAGGCAAGGTGCAGCGCCCGCAGTTTATGGCGCAGCAGTTTGAAAAGCTGATCGATTACTCCGCGGAAAACTCTGATTTGCCGCTCAGAAAGCAAATCTTATTTGAGGAGCTGATGCTGCATCTTCAAAAAGAAGCGTTCCAAATACCGTCTGCGAAAGAGCGGGTAGCCTGGGAGGCGGCCCGGTACTTACAGGAGCACTATAAGGAAAAGACGACAATCAAGGATCTGTCGCTCGCCCTTCACTACCATCAGGATTATGTGAGCCGCTGCATGCAGCAGGTGCTCGGCGTAACTCCGGCACAATACACGAACCGGGTGAGAATGACGGAAGCGAAGCGTCTTTTATCCTCTACAAATGATAAAATGGGCGTTATTGCGGAAACGGTCGGAATGGAAGATCCGACATACTTTTCAAAACTCTTTAAGCAGATAGAAGGCATTTCACCAATTGAATACCGGAAAATTGTCAGCCGGAAAGTTCAATAACCAGACGAGGGATGAACATGAAAACAACAATTTACGATGTGGCAAAGGCGGCGGGTGTCTCGATCACAACTGTGTCCCGTGTGATAAACAATACGGGGAGAATCAGCGATAAAACACGGCAGAAGGTCATGAATGTCATGAATGAAATGGCATACACGCCCAATGTTCACGCCGCGGCGTTAACGGGAAAACGAACGAATATGATTGCTCTCGTGGCGCCTGATATTTCAAATCCGTTTTACGGCGAACTGGCCAAAAGCATTGAGGAAAGAGCGGATGAGCTCGGTTTTCAAATGTTGATTTGCAGCACCGATTACGATCCGAAAAAAGAAACAAAGTATTTTTCTGTGCTGAAGCAGAAAAAGGTGGATGGCATTATTTTTGCAACAGGGATTGAAAGCCATGACAGTATGTCTGCTTTGGAGGAAATCGCCAGTGAACAAATTCCGATTGCCATGATTTCTCAGGATAAGCCGCTTCTTCCGATGGATATTGTTGTGATAGATGACGTTCGTGGCGGATATGAGGCTGCCAAGCATCTTCTGTCACTCGGCCACACGAACATCGCCTGCATTATTGGAGACGGGTCAACGACAGGCGAAAAAAATAGAATCAAAGGCTTCCGTCAGGCGATGGAGGAAGCGGGCGTGCCCATTGATGAATCACTTATCATCCAGACGCGGTTTTCCTTGGAAAGCGGCAAGGAAGAAGCGGGAAAATTGCTCGACAGAAACGCTCCGACTGCTATTTTTGCCTTCAACGACGTATTGGCTTGTGCCGCCATACAAGCTGCGAGAATAAGAGGCATAAAAGTGCCGGATGATCTTTCTATCATTGGTTTTGATAATACGATACTCGCAGAAATGGCGGCTCCGCCCCTGACAACCGTAGCCCAGCCGATAAAAGAGATGGGGCGGAGCGTCATCGAACTGCTGGCAGAAGCAATAGAGGGAAAACGAAAGGCGAAACAAAAAATAGTGCTCCCGCCTGAGCTTGTAGTCAGACATTCTACATCACCGCTCAACACATGAGCCCGCTAATGAGCGGGTTTTTTCATTATGACAGTTGAAGCCAAAAAAACATATTGCGTGTAAACCAATGGCAGTGTAAAATGAAACCATCTTTTGAGAAAGCGCTTGCGCAAAATGGCAGAGCGGATAGAACCGCTGTTTTTTTAGCTGTTAAGAGAAAGCGCTTTCTCAAGGCGAGCCTGAAATGAGAAAAAGAAGAGGATGGGACGTGGAACATCAAGTAAGGTGTGCAGTATTAGGGCTAGGAAGGCTGGGTTATTATCATGCGAAAAATCTCGTCACCAGTGTGCCGGGGGCAAAGCTGGTTAGTGTCAGTGACCCGTTAAAAGGGAGAGCGGAGCAGGTTGCCAGAGAACTCGGTATCGAAAAATGGTCAGAGGACCCGTATGAAGTGTTAGAAGATCCCGGCATTGACGCTGTCATTATCGTAACGCCGACAAGCACACATGGTGATATGATCATCAAAGCAGCCGAGAACGGCAAACAGATCTTCGTTGAAAAACCGCTGACATTAAGCCTTGAGGAATCAAGAGCAGTTTCTGAAAAAGTGAAAGAGACAGGTGTCATCTGCCAAGTCGGCTTTATGAGACGGTTCGATCCAGCATACGCAGATGCCAAACGGCGGATTGACGCGGGTGAAATCGGCAAACCTATCTATTATAAAGGCTTTACGCGTGACCAAGGCGCACCTCCCGCAGAGTTTATCAAACACAGCGGTGGGATTTTTATCGACTGTTCCATCCATGACTATGATATTGCCCGTTATTTGCTAGGGGCGGAAATCACTTCTGTTTCAGGACACGGCAGGATTCTGAACAATCCGTTTATGGAGCAGTATGGCGATGTGGATCAGGCGCTGACGTATATTGAATTTGACTCCGGCGCAGCGGGGGACGTCGAGGCAAGCAGAACCTCTCCATACGGACATGACATCCGGGCGGAGGTTATCGGGACAGAGGGCAGTATTTTCATAGGGACATTGAGACATCAACATGTGACCATCCTATCGGCTAAAGGGAGCAGTTTTGATATCATTCCAGACTTTCAAACTCGTTTTCATGAAGCCTACTGCTTGGAGCTTCAGCATTTCGCCGAGTGTGTTCGGAATGGAAAAACACCGATTGTGACTGATATTGATGCGACGATCAATTTAGAAGTGGGTATCGCCGCAACCAATTCCTTTCGAAGCGGCATGCCGGTACAGCTAGATGTGAAGCGCGCTTATACAGGTATGTAAAAGCTAATATGTTGCATTTGAGGCTTTCCGCAAAAAAAAGCAAGGACATTTTAGCCCTTGCTTTCTCTTTTCTCATATAAATAGTACATATAATCAGTAGGTACGCCTGAATGGCCCAGCTGTCTCAGCATGGAGGTTACGTTCCCTCTGTGGTAAGTGCCGTGATTGACGACATGCAGGATGGTGTCTGCATAGGTTGATTCCAGTGTACCTAGTTTCGGATGCTGCATTGTGAAGGTCTGTTCTAAGTCCGTCTGGCGGCTGAAGAAATCATGATACTGTGACTCCAGCTCGGCAGCGTGCTGTTTAATCGCTGCCATATTACCTTGCGCGGACTCTAATTTGCCTGCGCTGTCTATAATCTCTTGGTAGGCCACTCCCGAAAGAACATTCAGCCAAATGTAGTCAGCCCTGCACATATGAAGCAGCACGTCGCTGACAGAAGGAAATATGCTCTTTACTTCTTGATAGGCAGTTTCCTCCGGCAGGTTTTCGATATGGGTAAATATTTTCTTGTTTGCCCAAGAATGATAGTCATAAAACTGTTTTGCATCAGTCATCAGCATGCCTCCTTTTCTAAGAAATTCGTTTTTTTCTTTTGTTTCTCCTTCAATTGCAAAAGAGTGACACCCCAAAATATCCTGCCGCTGCCCACATTACCGCTGCAGAGCATTTGTTTACGATCAGCATAAGCCTGCCGCTCGTATCTATCGTCTGAAACAACCGGCCCGCTATTGCAAGGCTGATAAACCAAATCCAAGACACAGCGATGCAGGCGGCCATAAAGAGCCATTTCTCAAGCCCCGAATATTGAAGAGAGCTCGTGCCGATGACGCCGATCGTGTCCAGAATGGCATGCGGGTTTAAAAGAGAAACAGCGGCCGCAAACACAGTTTGCTTTTTTGGTGTGAACGTATGTTTCTCATTTTGGTTTGTGTTCGGACGGCTGTTCCAAGTCACCCAGCCCATATAGAGCAAAAATAAAAATCCGCCGGCCATCATGACTGTCTCAAACACAGGCAGCTCCTGCACAATGACAGACACGCCCGCAACGGCTAATACGATTAACAGGGTATCGCAGACTGAAGCACTGATGACTCAAACTTAATGAAGAACTAGCACTCGGGAATATTCTGAAGCCGAGAAAGGCGTATTTTTGGAAACTGTCTACTGTGCAAACAATCTTAAAGAACCCCATTTACTGTGGTTTTTTTACTGCGAACAGGCAAACACATGTTAAAGCAGGCGAAAAATTCATTAGAAACTCGAAAGAAAAGTGGACCATTTACAAAGACATGTGTCCTAAAATCATATCCGAAGAATAATATGAGAAAGCCAACAATAGGGAACACAAGCTGCGAAAAAACGATTTAACCTTAAAAATGAAATGCGTGGTCTTATGAAATGTGCTGTATGCGGATGCAATATCGACAAATACAATAGAAGAAAGAGGTAAATTATCTAACGCCTATCGTCGTAGAGGTATGGCTCTCTACGTGAATCATTATCCAGTCTAATATAAAGATTCACGAGCTTTTGTTATAAGAATGCTGAAACAAAAGGGAAGAAAGTTAAGACTCAATTTAATTCGGATGTTGAAGAGCGTAAGAAAAACCGGATCAAACAAACTAAAAAACTAATTGAAAACGCTGAAAAAAGAAACAGTGTTTGATTTAATTATATCTGGAAGATCAACTGATCTCTAAAGCGGAATTTCAGGCGAAGAGAAAAGAGACCGATGAACAAATTCAGCAACTGAATGACAAACTGTTCTTAATTGAACATGAAGAAATACGGATTGACATTTCAAATATAAAGAATGCCTTTTCTCAATTACAGGCTCTTTTTTAATTGATGAGTGTCATTTTAAAAAAACATATTGGGCATGACTTTAGCGAATGTATGTTCGTTTTCGATCGAAAAATAAAAGCCCAATCGAGCTTTTATTTACTACACTGCAGCTTTGTCAGAAAATAATGTTTTTTTGGCTAATGTATAATATTCTTTAATGGCTTTCTCTCTATTATATATTTCTGAGTTTTCTCCATTGACATTTGAAGTTAGTCGCACTAATTTATTCTCTTTATTAAAAAAGTAAGTGAAAGTTGCTATTTCATCTTTGTCAATTTTACATTTACTGATACCGATAATGAAATCATTTTCAGTTTTAAAATCGACAGAAATATAATTTGGTAATTTAACGTTCTCGAGTAACTCATAAGGAGTTAGCTTGGGTCCGTGTATTTCATCGTAAAGATGTTCAATTATACTCATATTAAAACACCTCTTTACTTTAAATTTTTGGTGATTATACTTCTTAAGTGAGAGTCTAACTTTTTAACAAAGTCAATACCACGATCATAGTCGTCTAATTCCCATTCGCTTCTTGCCGCGCCAATATGATCTTTTAATGATATATTAAAGTATAGCCCGAGTAAAGCCCCATTTTCATTAGCCTGCCGATATAAAAATGAATATTTTCTTGGAACTAAGAATCGATTCCTAATAAGTTCATCACCTTGAAGATCTAAATTAAAATCAACCAATAATTGAGGGATTACTTCCTCTCTTACTAATTGGTCAATCTCTTGTTTTTTGTTTTTTAAATATAAATCAGGTCTTAAATAACGCTCTTTATCTTGCGAGATCAAGCTTTGTTGGTAAAAAGATCTGGCCTTTTCTTCAGATACATTTAATAACTTTTTCAGTTCTTCTATTTTTTTCTTTTCTTCATCTTGTTTTTCTTTTCGTATTTTCAATAATTCACTTTCAATAAAAGAATCCTTCTCAGTCTTAAAATCTTCTGACTCTTTTACATAGCCAAAGGAAACGTTTTTAGGCTCTCGGTCTGTTGGTTCAATTGGGTAATCTGCTTTGATTTTCTTTATAATATCTCTTTTCTTAATTTCTTTTTTGTAAAAGTCCCAAAGTTTATCTAAACCAAGCTCTTTATGATGAATAGCTACAGCGATGTTATCCTCTTCATTCACGTTATCATTTACATCTTCATCTGATAAAGAACGTAATACTCTGCCGATAAATTGAGCATAAGGAAGAAGGGTTTTAAATGGTCTAAAAATAGCTGCTATAGATAAAAATTTGTGATCATAACCTTCACCTAACATTGCTACATTTATAACTACATCTACTTCGTGCTTTTCGATTTTTTGAAATTCCTTTTCCCTTTCAGTTTTCTCTAAATTACTGTGTACAATTGAACATAAGTAACCTTGCTCTTCATACAAATTTTTTATTTGTTCGGCATGCCAAATACTACAGGCCACAGCAATAATTTTATGTGGGTGGTTTGTTTTTTCTTTTTTCTCCTCTAAGTAATGTATTGACTGAGAAATAATGCTTTTATTACTTTCTGGAGATAAGGCTACAGATCTTAAAATCCAATCTTCATCTTTTATCCCCATTTTTCTTATTTCTTCTATTGTATAAACCACTTCGTTATTTTTATCTAATGTTAAATACACTTTATCAGGAATATAATCAATTTTCTCAAGACTCTTTACATATCCTTTGGCCATTGCTTTTCCAAGACTGTATGTATAAATCTCTTCACCTTGAATTTTTCTCCCATCACTTCTGAATGGAGTTCCGGTCACTTTTAGTACTTTGGCATTATTAAAATATTCTAGCGCTTTTTTCCATGTATTAGCTTCCGAGTGATGAGCCTCATCTATAATAATAAAATCAAAAAAGTCTTTCGGCACCCGTCTTATTAGGGAAGAATGCAACCTTTCTTGTAGTTTATGAATATTCAATATTACAATATCAGCTTGATCTAATATCTCGTCTGTTAAGGTTTTGTCATATTCAATCACTGACGGTAGTTCGGTATAATTTTGAAAAATTCTTGTGAAAAGCCAAAAATTATTAGGGTATGCTGGATCAAGAGAACCAAGTACTGAGTCTCTTATAACCGTTTGAGGAGTTATTATTAGTACCTTTCCATCAGAAATTTCATATGGAGCGATTCCCATAAGCCCAGTTTTGCCAGTACCAGTAGGTAAAACTACAAGGGCGTGTTCTGTGCTTTGTTTAGTTAGAAAGTGTTCTTTAAGTTTTTCATAGGCTTGAATTTGTGGTTCTCTTAAGTAGCTGTTCTCTAATATGTTTGGATTTGCGGTTTTAAAGTAAGTCATATTTTTCCCCCATTGATTTGAAAATTCCAACTTAATACAAAATATATTATAAACCACATGAGATAGGGATACTATTGGACTATTTCGACAAAATAAGACAATGGAATTTTTTGAGGAGAGGGAATCAGTTTGGTAACAGTTCCATACATGTCTAACTCACAAACTAGAGCCCTTTAGAGGCACGGGTATTACGAAGAGCATCTGACTTGGGTACGCAGGAAGCTTAAAGAAAGGAGAGACGCCGCCGTTCATTTTCTCGAGCGGTATGCCGGGGACATTGCCACGTGGCGGATTCCCGCAGGCGGCTTTTATATTTGGGTGACATTTCACAAAAACCTGCCTGTCAGCCGTTTCTTTTATGGATTGCTGAAACGGCAGGTGCTTGTGAATCCCGGCTGCATTTATGACGGTGAAGACCGAAACAGCATCAGGCTGTCATATTCCTATGCATCTCTTGGAGATTTGGAAACTGGCATTAAAGCGGCAGCTGAAACAGCACGCCGCCTGATGATGTCCTAAGCTTTGGTTATACGATGACAGCTCCCAGTGACCTGGCGAAGGCAATCGCGTGCTCAGGTGCGATTTTGCAGCCTTTCAATTTGTCGAGGGAGACATGAAGCTGTTCAAAACGGCACGTGCTGATGTCCATGTTTTGAAGGGACGTGCCGGTAAAGCTGGCGCCTTCCAATTCGCATCCGTCAAAGTGTGTCTGCTGGAGCACCGTATCGCTGCATTCACTTTGCATAAGAGCACAGTGATCAAATCGAACTTGTTTCATATTTGAATACGAAAATGAGCTGAAATGTCCGTGGCATTCCTCGAATGAAACATTCCGGAGCGTTGCTTCCGCCACATTCATTCCAACCATTTTTGACTGCTTAACTGAAGTTCTGTGAATGACAGCCCCGCTGAAATCGGCGTTTGATAAATCGCATTTTTCAAAGATCACATCGGTCAGTTCAATATGCCGAAAAGACACATCGATAAAGACGACATTTCTGAATACCGTTTTTTCCACACAGAGTCTTTCGATATCTTCGCCGCAGATTGTACAATCTTCAAACAAATGCATGCTGATTACATCATCCTGCGTCACGGCATCATGAAAATCTGCGGTTTGCAGGTTTTCCGGTATGTTCGGTTTTTGAATTGCGATTTTATTCATGTCATGACATCCTTTGCTGCCCGAAAAACAGAGGCTTCCGGGTTCAATTTAATAGATCGTTAAGGAAATTGATACATATAGTAAATCGTGAAGAGCCTTTTCTTGGTACAGCAGCCCGCTTGTTTTGTAAGCATAAATGGAAAGCTTCCTATACGTCAAGGCGTTTACAGGCCGAAAAAGCCAAAGGGAACAGGAGGAATGCGGAATGGGGCATTACATCAAAACCGAGGAGCATGTGACACTGTTTGTAGAGGATATCGGACATGGAAGGCCGATCATCTTTTTGCACGGGTGGCCGTTGAATCATAAGATGTTTGAATATCAAATGAATGAGCTTCCGAAAAGGGGATTTCGTTTTATCGGCGTTGATTTACGGGGATATGGGCAATCTGACCGCCCTTGGGAAGGCTACGATTATGACACGATGGCCGATGATGTGAAAGCAGTCATTTATACGCTGCAGCTTGAGAATGCGATTCTTGCCGGTTTTTCAATGGGCGGCGCCATTGCAATCCGTTATATGGCAAGGCATGAAGGAGCCGATGTTGATAAGCTGATTTTACTGTCTGCGGCGGCCCCCGCGTTTACAAAACGCCCGGGTTATCCGTACGGGATGAGGAAGCAGGATATTGACGATATGATTGAATTGTTCAAAGCTGATCGGCCCAAAACACTGGCTGATTTAGGGAAACAGTTTTTTGAGAAAAAAGTGTCTCCAGAGCTTAGACAGTGGTTTCTCAATCTGATGCTGGAGGCCTCCTCCTACGGGACGATCCACTCGGGCATCGCATTAAGAGACGAAGATCTCAGAAAGGAACTTGCTGCAATCAAGGTGCCGACGCTGATCCTGCACGGGAGAAAGGATAGAATTGCGCCGTTTGATTTTGCGAAAGAATTGAAGCGCGGCATCAAACAGTCGGAATTGGTTCCGTTTGCAAACAGCGGGCACGGAGCATTTTATGAGGAAAAAGAGAAGATCAACAGTTTGATTGCGCAGTTCTCCAACTCATAAGAAAAAACCCGACATTGATCGGGTTTTTTATATAATTCCTCTGTTTTGCAGTGCGTTAATGATGAGATCAGCTCCATCGGAAATAGAGGTCTGGTCTGACTCAATGATGAAATCGGGTGAAAGCGGCGCTTCATACGGAGAATCGATCCCGGTGAAATGTTTGATCTCTCCGTTTCGCGCTTTTTTATAAAGCCCTTTTGGATCGCGCTGTTCACAAACATGCAGCGGGCACTTCACATAAATTTCGAAGAACTCACCTTTAGGAAAGAGCGCTCTAACCATGTCCCGATCCTCTCTGAATGGAGAAATAAAAGCCGTTAAAATCATTTGCCCGCTGTCGACAAACAGCTTCGCCACTTCTCCGATCCGGCGGATGTTTTCAATCCTGTCACCAGTCTGAAATCCAAGATCTTTGTTTAAGCCGTGGCGGATATTATCACCGTCAAGCACGTAGCTCTGAATGCCCTTGCGGTAAAGCTTTTCATCGACAGCATTGGCCAGCACCGATTTTCCGGAGCCGGACAAACCTGTAAACCAAAGGACGCAGCTTTTGTGTCCGTTTAAGGACTGTCTGTCAGACTTTGAGATGGCAGCGGGATGCCAAATGATGTTCGGATTGTGTGTCATTGCAATTCCCCGCTGTTTTGCTTGATGGCAACAGGCTGTTGGTGAAGTCCCTTGATCAGCACGGCTGCGACCTCAGGCCGGCTGAATTCTTTAGGCGGCTTTTTGCCTTGGCGGAGAAGCTCTCTCACTTTTGTGCCTGATAAGTGGATGTGGTCTCTCGGGCTGTGCGGACATGTTTTGGAGGTGCCCATGTTTCCGCATTTTCGGCAATAAAAGCTGTGCTCAAAAAACAGCGGCTTGATGCCCAGCTCTTCCTCTGTGAATGATTGAAAAATATTTTGGGCGTCGTATGTTCCATAGTAGCTGCCGACACCCGCGTGATCACGGCCTACAATAAAATGGGTGCAGCCGTAATTTTTTCGGACGAGCGCATGGAAAATCGCTTCCCGCGGACCTGCATAACGCATGGCGGCAGGGAAAACCGATAACATGACACGATCCTTTGGATAATAGTGATTAAGCAAAGCCTGGTAGCTCTCCATTCTGATATCGCTGGGGATATCGTCTGACTTTGTTTCTCCGACAAGTGGGTGAAGCAGCAGACCGTCGACCGTTTCTAACGCTGTTTTTTGAATGTATTCATGCGCTCTGTGAACAGGGTTCCTGGTTTGAAAGCCGACAATCGTCTTCCAGCCGAGTTTTTGAAAGGCCGCTCTTGTTTCAGCGGGCGTTGCATAAAACTGTTCGAAAGATTTGTCAGGCAGGCGGCTGACCGTGATAGGCCCTCCGATATAGTAATCCGGGCGCGCCAGCAATTTTTTTACGCCTGGGTGGGCAGGATCGTTTGTTTTAAAAACAGACAGTGCTTCTTGTGTTTTATCAGGCTGGTATATATCGGTGACTGTGATCATGCCGTAGGTAACACCGTCTTTCACAAGCTTGACGTGATCTCCGGCAGACAGCTGTTTTGCTGTTTTTTCTCCGACAGGCAGCGTAATCGGCAGGCTCCACGGCAAGCCGTTTGCCAGCCTCATCTCTTTCACAACGGAATGATAATCTTTTTCTCCCAAAAAACCTGTTAACGGGCTGTAGCCGCCGATCGCAATAAGCTCCAGATCACTCAGTGCAAGCTGATCCAGCTCTGCTTGGCACGCGCACCCTTCAAAATGGCATGCGGGATCACAGCGGTTGATTAATACCCCTCCGTGGGGTTCGTTTCCATTCAACGTGTTCAACCTCCATTTATACGTTTCCTTGTTTTCTTTTCTGCACTTAATGAAAGTTTGACATCAGCGCCTTAACATCATTTCGATTCTCACATCAAGAACCTGCCATCCGCTATTCTTGATGCAGGCCGCATTCTGTTTTCTCCCGTCCGGCCCATCTTCCAGCCCTCTCATCGTTCGGGTCCGGGGAAGGCAGTGTACACATTTCACAGCCTATGCTCGGATAATGTTGATCGTGCAGTTTGTTATAAGGCAAATTGTGCAGGCGGATGTACGTCCAAACGTCATCCCATGTCCAGTGGATAAGCGGGCAAATTTTGATGAGCTCAAACTTCTGGTCCAGGTTTACGTATTGAATATGCTTTCTCGTTGGTGACTGCTCCCGGCGCAGTCCTGAAATCCAAGCTGTCATGCCGGACAGGTGCTTTTTGAGCGGTTCGATTTTCCGCAATTGGCAGCAGAGGTTCGGGTTATGCTTCCACAGCTCTCCGCCGTACTTCGTCCCCTGTTCTGTTAAGCTCAGCTCGGGTTCGAGCATCTGGATTGCAAATCCCGGATATCGCTCTTTGACGGTCTCGATCAGCTCATATGTTTCCTGAAAATGAAGCCCGGTATCCAAAAAGATGATGTGTGCATTTTTGTTGATTTTTGATATTAAGTCGAGAAGCACCATTCCTTCTGCGCCAAAGCTGCAGGCGTACACAATCTTTTCTCCGTACGTTCGGTAAGCCCATTTCAACACATCGAGCTCATCGATCAATTGATCCGTTATCCGTTTGGACAGCATGTCGTTCCAAGTGTCATATGTGATGGTTTCGTTCAATGTTTTCCCCCCGTTTGCATCTGCTTTTTTTATCTATTGATCGAGTTATAGGCAGACTATTCATTTTTTGCATAAAGGTTCAGGTTTTAGGTGCCGCGCCCGCCTAAAATGAGGTGCGGAACCATTAAGAGCCCGGCTGAATATGCTTTTTAGCAAAATGGTTTTATGCCCAAGGAGAGGTAGTATGCCGATTGCCATTTATCAGGGGCATCATCATTCGCTTGCCCCGGCGGACATTAACATCGTCATTGATGTCATCAGAGCCTTTACGGTCGCCCATTATGCGTTTATCGGCGGGGCGAAAGAGATTTTGTTGGTCCGGACAGCTGATGAAGCCTTTGCGCTGAAAGACACCTATCCGGATTATGTTTTGACGGGAGAGGAAAAGGGGGTCGGTATCAGCGGATTTGATTTAGATAATTCTCCAAAACGTATGGCTGGGCAGAATATGACGGATAAAAGCCTGATCCAGAAAACAACAAACGGCGTCACAGCAGCATTGGGGGCGCTGAACGCAAAGCATCTGTTCGTAACTGGATTTTCCAATGCCAAAACAACGGCACAGCATGTGAAAAAGCTCGCCGCAAACGATTGTGTCATAAACATAGTGGCTTCCCATCCATCCGGTGATGACGATATGGCATGTGCGGAGTATATCAAAGGCATCATTGAAGGGACAAATGCGGTAACGGCTGCGGAGGCGATTCAAAGAATAAAAGGCTCTTCTGTTGCGGAGAAGTTTTTTGACAGCCGCCAGCCATTGTTTGATTCGGAAGACATCGTTTACTGTACAAAAGAACTGACGGGCGATTTTGTGATGAAAGTGAAACAAGATGGAGAAGTTCCAACGATAGAGAGGGTCATAATATGAATGATTTTTCACTAGAATTGCCAGTGAGAACAAACAAGCCGAGAGAAACCGGGCAGTCCATTTTAATTGATAACGGCTATCCCTTGCAATTTTTCAAAGATGTCATAGCTGGAGCGTCCGACTATATTGATTTTGTGAAATTCGGCTGGGGCACCTCATTACTTACGAAAGATCTTGAAGAAAAAATCAGCACACTGAAAGAACATGACATTACATTTTTCTTTGGCGGCACACTGTTTGAGAAGTACGTAAGCCAGAAAAAAGTGAATGAATTTCATCGGTACTGCACCTATTTCGGCTGTGAATATATTGAGATTTCAAACGGTACGCTCCCGATGACAAATAAAGAGAAAGCGGCTTACATTGCTGATTTTTCTGATGAATTTCTTGTGCTCAGTGAGGTGGGCAGCAAGGATGCGGAATTAGCAAGCCGGCAAAGCTCTGAGGAATGGCTTGAATATATCGTTGAGGATATGGAAGCGGGCGCGGAAAAAGTGATTACAGAAGCCAGAGAAAGCGGAACGGGAGGGATCTGTTCCAGCAGCGGCGATGTCAGGTTTCAAATTGTTGACGACATCATTTCCTCGGATATTGATATCAACAGGCTGATTTTTGAAGCGCCTAACAAAATGCTTCAGCAAGGGTTTATTCAAAAAATCGGGCCGAATGTGAATCTGGCCAATATTCCATTTCATGATGCCATCGCGTTGGAAACGCTGCGTTTAGGGCTAAGATCCGATACCTTTTTTCTGTAAAACAGCGGCTGCGGGGCTCTCGTCGTGAAGAGAGCCTCTGCCTATTATTTTTTATGGCGGTACATAGGCGTGAGATAGGGAAGAGAGGTCAGGCGGATGTTGTAGATGAAGTCGATGACTCTTGTCGATATCACCTGGCATATGAGGGCTTGAATGACGATGCCCCAGTCAATAATAGACGCGGTGACCATAAAAATGATGCAATTCATGATGAGCAGGATCGTTCCAGGATTCCCGCCGCGGTAGATAGAAATCATCAGAGCAAGGGCTCCGAATCCTCCGTTCGAAATTTTATATTTGTATAAAAGTCCGATGCCGAGTCCCAATAACACTGCGCCGCTTGCCAGATCAAGCCACAGATTAGATGTGATATCCGGAAAAACCGCATCAAAGATCAATACCGAGACAGAGGTGACGGTGATAGAAGCGAGGGTGCCGGTGAATGTTCTCATCTCCAGCCATTTTAAAGCGGTAAAAAGCATTGATACATTCACAGCCCACACTGAAAATCCGTGGGGGATTTGAAACAGATAATGCAATAGCACCGCAATACCTGCTGCACCGCCTGTTGGAATATCATGCGGAAATAAAAACAAGGACATGCCGAGTCCCTGTAGTACGCCGCCTACGACAATCATAAACGTAAGTTTTGCTTTCATCAGCAGTTCAGCCATTAAGTCATTTGCTCCTTTATGAAAAGACTTGTCCGCTGTTTTCATTTTATGAGGCTGTCCATGATTTATGTCTCAAAATAAAGAAATGGCCCAGCTTAATATGCTGAGCCATCCCACTTGTAGCGATTGACGACCTCCATATTGATCTCTGTTCCAATGCCTTTTCCTTTCGGGATGTGGACCATTCCTTTTGAAGGCTGCAGGCTGACGAGATCTGTAAAAGGATTCTCCATGACGTCCCACTCGATCGGTTCAATGTGATCGTACTTCATTTTAGACCATGGGGGCAGACAGGCTTGTGCAAATAAAGCATAGAGCCGTGAGAGCGATCCGTCATATGCATGGGCGGATGCTCTGACGCCGAAATAACGCGCGAGCTGGAGGCAGTCCCGAAACTCATCAATTCCGTTGACATGCATGACATCGGGCTGAATGATATCCAAACAGCGCTGTGAAAGGAGAGGCACATATTGCGCCGGGCCTTTCATGTTTTCTCCGCCGGCAACAGGAACAGACAAACGGCTTCGAAGCATAGCGTAATCCTGCGGCTGATCAAAGGGCAAAGGCTCCTCAAGCCAGCCAATGTTCGTCCATTCGGAGAAATAGCGCTCCCATTTAAAAGCCGCAGCGGCATCGTAGCTTTGGTTTGCGTCCAGAATCATCGTAATGGAGCTGCCTGCTGTATGCTGCAGCGCATTGATGTGCCGGACATCCTCCTTGAATGAAGTCCCGCCAATTTTGACTTTGATTTGCTCAAAACCTTTTTTCAACTGGGCTTCAACATTGGAGACTGAGCGGCTGATCCATTGCGGGGAGTCTGAGTACGATTGAAAAGACGCGTACACAGGAATCTCCTCTCTGTATCGCCCGCCCCATAATTCGCAAACCGAACAATCCGCAGCTTTGGCTGCAATCTCTGTCAGCGCCATGCTTACAGCGGAGGCCGCCCGCTGGTGCCATTTTTGAATCGTGCGCACTAATGACAGGCGGCTGCCAGCCTGTTTTCCTAATAGAAATGGGATGATCCGCTTCGTAAAACCGACATGGAGAGCAGGGAGCCAATCAACGCATTCTCCCCAGCCGTCTATCCCGCTTTCGGTGATAATCCTGATGAGATAACAAGTCCGATATCGTTTAAACCCATTGGCATCTCCGTATGGATTATCTAATCGGTGAAATAGCGGAAAGGTTTCAATCCGTACAATTTTCACACTGGGTGCTACCTTTCCTCAGCGGGCTGGAGCCGATTGCCAGCCATTTTAGGGTCTTCTTTTTCTTTTGTTTCTTCATTGTTTTGCTTCACATGGATGAGCATCATCACAAGAATCCCGACAACGAGAGTCAATCCCGCGATGCTTAAAAACATGCCGGGTCTGGACCATTGCATCAGGCGGCCGAAAATCGGAGGACCGATCGCTACCCCTAAGAAACGTACAGAGCCGTACAGCGAGGTGACAAATCCCCGTCTTTCTTTGCCGACAGCCCCGGTAATGAAACTGTTCACACAAGGAAGGACAAGACCTGAGCCTATACTGCTCAGTACAAGAACACTGATAAAAAGGACAAGATTTTCAATGAATGACAGTGCCGCGTAGGATACGGTCATGAACGCCAATCCAAGTACAATCAGCTTTTTCATTAACGATTGCTTTTGCCCGATTTTGCTTCCTGTTGTATAGGACGTCACACACATAACCAAAAGCGGGATCGCTAAAATTAAGCCTTTTTTCACGCCGTCGGTGTCGTATGTTTTTTCAAGAACATCTGAGAGATAAAACAGGATGCCGAATAAAGTAAACAAACAGGTCGCACCGGCTAAATAAGCGGTAAACAGCCATCTGCCTTCATGTTTAAAGACACTTAACAGCCCTTTTGCATATTTTCCGATTGGTGGCGGTTCTTTTTCCTTTTTCTTTTCTTTAATAAAAATCCAAGTCAGTACGATCGAAATGATACAAAACACAGGAAAGGCAAAAAACGCACCATACCAGACAAGCAGGGCGATCAGCGAGCCAATGATCGGCGACAGCACTTTCCCCATGCCGTTTGAAGCTTCAACAAGGCCGAGCACCTTGCTCTCCTGGGCGCCTTTAAACAGATCTCCCGTCAGTGCCATGGCAATTGGGCCGGTTCCGGCTGCCCCGATTCCCTGTAACGCTCGTCCTGCCATGACCCAAGGATAGGCATTGTCAAAAAAACCTGCCGCAAACCCGGCTAACAAACCGCCGGCACCATACAAAATTAAGCAGGGAATAATGATGACTTTCCTTGAGAATCGGTCTGCGAGATAACCGACAATCGGAATCGCAAATGCTGCAATCAAGGAAAATACTGTGATCACGAGACTGACTTGAAATTGTGATAAATGAAGTTCAGATTTCATTTTTGGCAAAATCGGAATAAGCATCGAGTTTCCTAGGGTTAATATTAAAGGGATTGAACCGATCGCTACAATCGTCATTCCGTTATTTTGTTTTGATGATTCCATCTCAGAGCACACTCCTTTTCTTCTGCTTAGAATGTCCCTGATGGCTTCGTTTATTCAGCGATCAGACAGCAAAAAACCGAACAGAAGATACCTGTTCGGGAAAAAAGAGGGTTAACCGAGAGCCTGTGAAATCAAAGCATGTAAGTGTCCATTTTGAATAGGCGCTTTTTTCTGATAGAACAAAAGCGGAGGTTCATCATCTTTATGAAATCCCATTTCTATCAGGCTGTCATGCAGAGACGTGTGTTCACTCGGTATATCGATTCGCATCGGCCCTTGTTTGCCGGCCGCCAGCCTGTTAATTATTTGTGCTGCAACATCTGATGATGGAGCGATGATAGGGCCGAATTTCAAATTGGCCGGTGTCTGTACAGAAAGTCCGTAGCCAATGAGCTGTCCGTCCTGATTTCTGGCGATGATACATTCGCATGAAGCAGAAATAAGCTGCTGCAAAAGGTTTGATCGATCTCCGCCAAAGGCAGCCAGATCCGCCGTGGTTAAGTCGTGAAAGTCTTGTTCTCTAAAGGATGTCAGTTCAGCGTCAAGCTTTTTTGTATAAGGTTGAAAACTATGACAGCTGTACTTTCGCACTGAACCTGCCGTATGAAAACCTGCTTTTTCATAAAGCGGCAAACCTTCTTTTGTGGCGCAAAGCCTGATGGCTGTGTTTTCATCCGTTTGGGTGATACAGGCGTTTACCATACGCCGGCCGAGACCGAGCCGTTGATATTCTTTGTCCACGATAACGAGGCCGATAGAAGCAAGACGGCCAAACAAAAACAAGCCGATGCAGGAAATAATATCACCGCTGACATTTTGATAGCCGAAAAAGCGTCCTTGCTGGACAAGCAGTGCCAGCTCTTGTTCGCCGTAATCCGGCCACCCGGCTTGCCTGCAAAGCCGCAATAGACTAGGGGTATGTTCTTCATGAAGCTTAATCAGCTTATCGATTACCCTCATACAGATCACCTGCTTGTTTCGAGTTTTTTATACATGATGATATGTGTGCCTATGCCGGGAATCTCAAACGGTTCGCCGAGTTCTTCCCAGCCAAGTTTTGAATAGTAGCCTTTCACATGGCTTCTGGCATTGCACCAGACTGCCTGAACGCCGCTCTCCGCCAGTTTGTGCTCCGCGTGTTTGATCAGCGTGCTTCCAGCTTTTTGATCGCGATATCCCTCGAGCGTTGCCATGCCTCTCAGCCGATACGCAGGGGCTTCCGTTAATAAAGGCTGACTTTGCGGGGAAAAAGAAGCGATGCTGATCAGCGTTCCATCATAAAACACGCCGAGATGAAAGGAGCCTTCTGCGTGATCCTCTTTATATTTGCATTGTTCGATGGATTGATGGGGACGCAGAATGCGATGCCGGATTTCATATGTATCTTCCGCGGAAATGGTTTTGACTTCGAGCATAATGTTCCTCCTCATGATTGTTTTTCTATATCGTAACACGAATCTCGTTGAAAAAGACTGCCCGATTCGATCAGGCAGTCTTTTGGAAATTAATGCAAAAAGATATTTTGGCGCTGCTCATCTTTTTGCTGAATATATGATGTGAGCTCAGCGGTTAAGTCAGATCTGAGGAAAGGCGTTATCAAGTAGATGCCGTTAAACAGCTCGCATGCCGTATCCAGCAGGGAGCGTGCAATTGCAAGGCCTTCCGCCTTTTGCTTTTCTTTATCTTCACCGGCATGGGCCATTTTTTCGCGAATCGTATCAGACAGCTTAATGCCGGGAATTTCATTATGGATGAATTCGGCATTCCGGCTGCTTGTCAGCGGCATGATGCCGATATAGATCGGCGTCTTCAGATGTTTTGTTTCGTTATGGATATCGACAAGCTGCTGCTCGGAATAGACAGGCTGAGAAACAAAATAATCTGCGCCGCAATCTATTTTTTTCTCAAGCCGTTTTACCGCTTTATCCAGATGGCGGACGTTAGGATTAAATGCGGCGGCAACTGAGAAATTCGTTTTCTTGCCGAGCGGTTTTCCAGACAGAGACAGACCTTCATTGAATTGTTTGATCAGCCTGATTAAATCAAAAGATGTTAAATCATATACAGACGTCGCACCAGGAAAATCCCCGATTTTAGAAGGGTCACCTGTAATAGCAAGCACGTCATTCAGCCCTAACGTATCAAGGCCCATTAAATGTGACTGTAAGCCGATAATGTTACGGTCACGGCACGTAATATGGACAAGGGAACGCATATCGAGCTGCTGCTTGACAAGGGCACCGCAGGCAACATTGCTGATCCGCGGGGTCGCCAAAGAATTGTCGGCGAGTGTCAGGGCATCGATTCCCGCTTCTTTTAATTCAGCAGCCGCCGATAGAAATTTGTCAAAGCTTAGTTTTTTCGGCGGGTCCAGTTCTACGATAATAGAGCGTTTTTTCGCTGCGATCTCATCCAGGCCGGGCTCGGTTCGCTCGTGATGAACAGAAATGAATTCTTTGGCCCGGGTTTTGACTTCTTTTTCCGTAATCGGAGCCAGCCCGCCAACTGCTTCCGCCATCGCCCTGATGTGATTCGGCGTTGTGCCGCAGCAGCCGCCGATAATCCGCGCACCTTGCTTACGGAATTCTGACGCGCTGTTTTGAAAATACGTGTCGTCTGTTTCATAGACGAGCCGTCCCTCTTCAAGCGAAGGAAGACTGCTGTTCGGATAAACGGATAAGAATACGTCATCAAAAATCGGCACTTCGCTTAGCGCTTCAATCATGTGATAAGGGCCGAGGCGGCAGTTAATGCCGACAATATCAGCTCCGAGATCCGCAATCGAGCGCAATGCGTCAGAAAGCGGCGTTCCGTCCTGCAATACGCCTTGCTCGTGCATGGAGACATTGAGCATAATCGGAAGATCAGTCTCTTTGCGCGCGATTTTCAGCACTTCACGGGCTTCTTCCAAATCATAATATGTTTCTAACAGCAAGCCATCCGGCTCTTCATGCAGCAGCAGATACAGCTGCTCGCGGAAGCTGCGCTTAATTTCGTCAAGACTGTATGCGTTTTTATTAAATGTGCGTATGCCGCCCATCGTTCCAAGCACGTATGCATCGCCTGCTGAAGCCCGCGCGATCTTTACGGCCTCCTGATTCATTTTTTTGATGTCATCCTCAAGCCCGTGTCTGGATAATTTAATATAGTTGGCCCCGTACGTATTCGTTTGAATAATGTTGGCTCCCGCTTCAACGTACGCTTTATGTATGCGCTGAATTTCCTCCGGCTTTGAAATATTGAGCTCCTCAAAACACCTGTCAATGCCATAGGAGTAGAGGAGCGTCCCCATGGCGCCGTCACCGATTAACACCTGTCTTTGCAAATCTTCTAAAAGTCCCATTGTCTGCCTCCTTTATTCACATCAGCAAGGAAAAAAGAGAAATAAAAAAAGTCCTCTTAAGAAGAAGACTTTGTCAGTGATTTTGTCTCTTCTTATCTTCCAAGCTGTTCGAGCTTGCTGGATTTAGCACCTTGGTCATGGCTGATCGCCATTACACCGGTTGCTGAAGCTTCGTCGGGCCAGTCCCTCTGCTTCTCTTGATAAGAACGGATATGAAATTTTCGTGTCAGGAAGTGCCAAAAGATACCTGGCGTTTTTCCCTTTCTCCAAATTTACCGAAAATAAAGACAATAATCAATAGGAATCAGAAAATTTATCTGAAATTTATAAATTGAACGTCAATTGGCAGATCTGCTCCCCGCACAGCTGAGATAATCTGCTGCAGGTCATCTTTGTTTTTTCCGGTGACACGCACTTGATCATCCTGCACCTGAGACTTTACTTTCAGTCCGGAGTTTTTGATGATCGTATTGATTTTTTTTGCGTTGTCCTTGTCAATGCCTTGAACAAGCTTTGCACGCTGGCGTACCGTTCCGCCTGACGCGTTTTCAACCTTGCCGTACTCAATGTTTTTTGTCGGTACGTTTCGTTTAATCAATTTGCTGACCAGCACATCTTTCAGCTGGCTTAATTTGAATTCGTCATCGGAAACGAGGACGAGCTCCTCTTTATCTAAAGAAATGTCGCTTTTGCTGCCTTTAAAGTCATATCGGGTACTGATTTCCTTCAGTGCAATTTGGATTGCGTTTTGCACTTCAGGCAATTCCACCTTGGATACAATATCAAATGAGCTTTCTTTAGCCATATGAAAACCTCCATAACATTTAACTTATGTGTTGATTATAGTAGAATAAAGAGAAACTTCCAACAGAACAAAGAATCAATTTGTGATGATTGGAAAAAATGTTAACAAAATCCGCAGAGGAATAAGCGGAACAGGAAGGACGATAGCATGAGACCAGGGCAGCAATTAACCTTGAGTATAGATCACCAAACCGACTTCGGTTACTTTTTAACCGATGGGGAAGATACGATTCTCTTACATAACAGTGAAATGACTGAGGATATCGAGGACAGAGACGAAGTAGAAGTCTTTATATACGTCGACCAGCAGGAAAGGCTTGCGGCCACGATGAAAATTCCGGTCATCAGCGCGGATGAATATGGCTGGGTTGAAGTGGTGGATAAAGTGGAAGATATGGGCGTTTTCGTTGATGTCGGTTTATCGAAGGACGCACTAGTCGCAACTGAGCATTTGCCGCCGTACGAAGATGTCTGGCCGCAAAAAGGGGACAAACTTTACTGTATGCTGAAGGTGACGAACCGGGGGCGCATGTTTGCGAAACCAGCGCCGGAAGATATCATCAGCGAACTGTTTACCGACGCTTCAGAAGATCTGATGAATAAAGAGCTGACAGGTACGGTGTACAGGCTGATCGCATCGGGTTCATTCGTGATCACGGATGACGGTATCCGCTGTTTTATTCACCCGTCAGAAAGAAAAGAGGAGCCAAGACTGGGTTCAAGAGTCACAGGCCGGGTGATTCAAGTGAAAGAAGACGGTTCAGTCAACTTGTCGCTGCTTCCGAGAAAACAGGATGCAATGTCAGTTGATGCTGAGTGCATTCTAACGTATATGAGAATGAGAAACGGTGCCATGCCGTACAGTGACAAAAGCCAGCCTGACGATATCAGAGAACGTTTTAATATGAGCAAAGCCGCCTTTAAACGCGCACTGGGCCATTTGATGAAAAACGGAAAAGTGTATCAGGAAAATGGATGGACATACGAGAAAAAATAGCATGAAAACGGCTCGCCTGCAGCAGACTGCGGAGCGAGCCGTTTTTTTATGTCTAGTTTAATTCATCAACCAGTGTTCTGATTGCCATTTCGCGATCCACATTGTCTGAAATCGCAATCGGCGTAATATCAATGGCGAGAATGATCAGAATCAGGGCACCTGCTGCAGCAACATAAGAAACATAATAGAAATAGTTAGCGGTATCAACAGTGTTGACAAGCTCGGCCTGAACTCTGGATGTATCATCCTTGGAAGCGGCGATTTCCTTTGCAGCTTCTACTTTTTCTTCAACGATTTGACCTGCTTTTTTCAGCAGTTCATCCACTTTCAATGCATCTTTGCTGTAAACAGCTTTCTTCAGGTTATCAAAAAAGTCAGCATCCTCTTTTTTAATATCAGCGACAACCTGATTGGCAAAAGCCTTTGCCTGTTTTGTGTTGAGTTTGTCTGTCATCGCTTTATTAAAGACCTCTGGAAGCTGTTTGCCAACTTCCCCTTGGGCAAACACAAAGCCTTTAAAAATTTCCTCACCTGAATACTCAAGCTGCTTTGCCTGTGCCACACTTTCTTGCTGCTTCACCAAAAACACAGTCGTCACCAATACAACCGACAAAAATACTAGAAACGCCTTCTTCAAACTGAAACCTCTCCCTTCTTGTGTTTTTTATTCCACAACAGTCTGCGAATATATGTAAATTGAATCGTGGAATCGATAGGAGTGAGATACAATATCAAAATGCCGGCCATGATAATCGAAAAACTGATGAGGCCCAGCATGACTGCAAAAATCTCATGCATAAAAACAGCGATGATCAAAATCAATCTCCAATGCTTCTTCGGCGCAAACAGCGCCGCGAAGATGACAATTTGAACCAGCAGCGTCCCCCATGTCGGAATCACCACGAACGGACTTGTTACAATTGGCTTCGTTAACGCCTGAAAAAAGCCGTTGAAGCCTATGGTTTTTTCCTGGGCGAAATAATAGACGGCCGTTCCGTCCACCCATTCCTGCTGAGACAGCTTAGCGACGGTAGAGTGAAAATAAAGCACCGCCACTTGGATTCTGATCACAAAATAAGAAATAAAAGCTGTTATTTTTCCAAGTGTTCTTTTGCCCTCTATAGGTCTCGTACTCCAATGCCATTTTCTCGGATCGGTCAGCGTGATGGGAAGCAATAAAAAGGTAATGACGGCTGCTGCCTGCTCGCCTCCGTCGATGACGATCAGCGATGACTGCAGGCTGTAACTGACATACCAATGCAGAACCCCGGTGATTCTGGGGCGCCAGCCAATGACAACAAGCACCAGAATGGCAATGCAGACCCATCTGAAAAGATTTAACATCATATAGTTATTTTCGCCGAGGCAAAAGAGACTGAGATTCATTTTACAAGCTGGATAGCTGCTGATCCCGCTGGCTGGCTTCATAATGAGGCTCGGGTGATTGATGAGCAGCGTCAGCAGGCTGGATAGCGCAATGATGCTTCGCGCGAGGCCGTATACATTTGTCCACGGGTTTCTTTCGTCCCATCTGGTGATGGTCTGTTTTATGTTTTCGAGCATGAGATCACAACCTTGACTATGCTTTTTACCTGATAAGACGAAGGGGTGTATTTAGAATAGCTCCAAGGAACAATATCCTCTTTCGTCAAATAGTAGCTTCCACAAAGCAGCGGGCGGGGAGCGGGTGTTTTTAATTGCACGGTTTTGGCTTTGCTTTTGCATGCGCCGAGGTCCTTTTCTTTACATGCTGTCCACTGTTCCTTGCCGACTTGGCTGTAGATCACGCCCATTTCAACGCCTTGTGACCGCCCATACCGATACAGGCCAAATAGGTTGTCAGCCCTCATATTGGGCCATCTGACCTTGGTGCTGGCATTTTCAGCCTCATATAAGCCGATTGCAGTATCACGCGGATTTTTGCTAAAAAAGCCCCAGCCCTGAGGGAGGATGCTGGACATGAGAAATTTGGAGTCCTTTGTCAGCGGAATCGGGGTTGTCCCTAAGCTGCCAATAATAGAAAACAGAAATAGCGAACCCCAAAGGATTGAAAAAATGAAAAAAAATGATATCGATTTCTGCATTCGACTGCTCCTTTTAACCTGAAGAATCGTTTTTACACTTTTCATAATATAAAAACATTTATGTAATAAAAAGGTTAAAAAGTATGAGAAATCCCATTTTTGTTAAAAGAAAAAACAGGACATTTTACACTGCTATATGTGATTGATATATAGTGGTTTTTTCGATATATTTAAACCATGAAAACGAATCAAGTTAATGACCGCTGGATTGTTCAATTTCGAAAAGGGATTTTCGAGCTGGCCATCCTATCCCTACTGCGTTCTAAACCGATGTACGGTTATGAGCTGACGTCATCCTTAAAAACCACCTCGGCGCTGGCTATTTCAGAGGGAGCGATTTATCCGATTTTGAAACGTATGACCGAGAAGGGATGGATCGAATTTTTTTGGGAAGATTCACTGGACGGCCCGAAAAGAAAGTATTACAAAATGACGCAAAAAGGAGAAGAAATGTTAAAAGAACGGCTGGAGAAATACCTGGAAACCCATCAAGCCTTACTGTCTTTATCGGGGGATTTGCTATGAATGGACAGCTTATCATTGACCGATACATGGAGGAACTAAATGCAGAGCTGGCGAATATGCCTGATGTAGAGAGAGAAAACGCTATCGACGAATTAAAGGGGCATATCACCGCTTTCGTTCAAGACAGAATCAAAGCCGGCCTTAGTGAAGAGGAACTGCAGGAAGCTGTTGAATCTGAATTTTCTCATCCGAAGGAGCTTGCCGAATTGATGATGGGTGATGGGGGAGAGACGAAAAGGAGGAGGTCTTTATTGGGCAAAAGCTGGCTTTCGGTCCTTCTCATTGTCACGATTATCGCCCTGCCGCTGCTGCCGTCCGACTTCAGACATCTGCCGCTGGCTGTTTATTTAATGGTGCTCGCCGGATATGTATGGAAGCGGAAAAAATTGATGATGTTTGCAGGTGTCAGAAAAAACAAAATGCGCTCTCAAAAGGAGATTGTCAAGATTTCGCGAGTCGGTGCGGTTTATCTGCTGTTTTTAGCAGTGCTGCTTCTTTTGAGCCCGTTCCTCAATGCGCTTGTCGTCCTGCTGCTGATTGCAGTAAGCTGCGCCGCTTTTTTTCTTTTTCTTAACATCAAGTAATCTTGTAGGAGGCTGTAAGATGGAAATCAGCATCAATTATCTATTAATTGTCATCGCGCTTTTATTCTTTGTGGTTGCCTATTTTGTCGGAATCAAAAAACAAACCTGGATGCTGGCTGGGTTTAACGAGGCGCGTATACGGGATAAAGATCGGCTGGCCAGAATAGCAGGCTACTTTTTCTTGAATTCCGGTTTGTTCATTTTGCTGAATAGTTTTATCTCATTTCAAGGTCAGGAGCAGCTCATACCTCCGCTTATACTGGCATATGGAGCAGGGGTTATTATTTATGTCAATAAAAAATTAGTAGAGTAGAAAAAGAAGGGCAGAGCGAAATATCTCTGCCCTTCTTTTTTGGGAAAATAAGAACGAAGCACCACATACAAGTTTTTGTATTTTTGATAGGATGAAGAAAAATGGTAGATTCCAAAATAGGAAGGATGTGGTGTTTTGCGCAACCTGACCAAGACATCTCTATTACTGGCCGGCTTATGCACAGCGGCCCAAATGGTTTTTGTAACACATGCCTCAGCTGAAGAAAGCATCGAATACGACCATACGTATCAAACCCCTTCATACATCATCGAAAAGTCACCGCAGAAGCCGGTACAAAACACAACCCAGAAAGAATCGCTATTTTCCTATCTTGACAAGCATCAAACGCAGTTTAAGCTCAAAGGGAATGCGAACAGCCATTTTCGCGTTTCGAAAACCATAAAGGATCCAAAGACAAAACAAACGTTTTTTAAATTAACGGAGGTTTACAAAGGAATTCCGATTTACGGCTTTGAACAAGCGGTCGCGATGAAGGAAAACAAACAAGTGAAAAGTTTCTTTGGAAAGGTGCATCCGCAAATCAAGGACGTCTCCGTCACACCGTCTATTTCTGAGAAAAAAGCAATACATACAGCAAGGCGTGAGCTCGAGGCTTCCATTGGAAAAATCGAATATCTTGATGGGGAACCAAAAGGCGAATTATATATCTATCCACACGACGGTGAATATGATCTCGCCTACCTTGTGAGACTCTCGACATCTGAACCTGAGCCTGGCTATTGGCATTATTTCATCGATGCCAAAAACGGAAAGGTCATCGAGTCCTTTAATGCCATTCATGAAGCGGCAGGTACAGGAATCGGCGTGTCAGGTGATGAAAAAAGCTTTGACGTCACAGAACAAAATGGGCGCTTTTATTTGGCTGACGAAACAAGGGGAAAAGGGATCAATACATTTGACGCGAAGAACCTGAACGAAACCTTGTTTACGCTTTTGTCTCAACTGATCGGGTATACGGGCAAAGAAATAGTCAGCGGCACGTCCGTATTTAATGAACCTGCGGCTGTAGACGCACACGCAAATGCGCAAGCCGTTTACGATTATTACAGCAAGACATTTGGCCGTGATTCTTTTGATCAAAACGGAGCAAGGATTACGTCTACCGTGCATGTCGGCAAACAATGGAACAATGCTGCGTGGAACGGTGTCCAGATGGTATACGGGGATGGAGACGGTTCGAAATTTAAGCCGCTGTCTGGATCGCTCGACATTGTCGCGCATGAAATCACACACGCAGTCACACAGTATTCCGCCGGTCTTTTATATCAAGGAGAACCCGGTGCATTAAATGAGTCCATTTCTGACATTATGGGCGCGATGGCTGACCGTGATGATTGGGAGATCGGCGAAGATGTCTATACTCCTGGTATTGCAGGAGATTCATTGCGGTCATTGGAGGACCCATCTAAGCAGGGAAATCCAGATCATTACTCGAACCGCTACACAGGAACAGAGGATTATGGCGGAGTCCATATCAATTCGTCCATTCACAATAAAGCAGCTTATCTTCTTGCAGAAGGAGGCGTGCACCACGGTGTACAGGTTGAAGGGATTGGGCGTGAAGCAAGTGAACAAATTTACTATCGGGCTTTAACATATTATGTAACGGCATCTACAGATTTCAGCATGATGAAGCAAGCGGCGATTGAAGCTGCCAATGATTTATACGGTGAAGGCTCGAAGCAATCAGCTTCAGTCGAAAAGGCGTATGAGGCTGTCGGCATTCTATGAGCAAACAAAAACAGTCAGGACACAGAGTCTGACTGTTTTTGTTTGCTCATTTTCTTAAAAAGAATATCGCCAATGTACCTGGACCGGCATGCGAGCCGATTGCTGAACTGATTGGATGCATAATGATTTCTTTCGGCTTGAACGCTTCCTCAATCAGGTGTTTCATGTCCGTGGCTTTTTCTTTGTTCGCGGCGTAGCTGATCCCGACGGTTTGATCGCTCCAATCATCCCCGCGCTCTTTCATAAGCTCGATGATCCGTTTGAAAAGTTTCTTCTGTCCGCGGATTTTTTCCAGAGGCACAAGCTTGCCGTCCTCCATCTGAAGCAGCGGTTTAATATTCAACAGGCCGCCGACAAAAGCGGACGTTTTGGATATCCGGCCGCCCCTCGCGAGATATGTTAAATCATCAACGGTAAAAATGTGTTCAAGCTGGCTGCAAAAGTTCTTTACAGACGTTTCAATTTCTTGTATTGTATTCCCGTTGATACAGAGATCGGCAGCATGCCGGACAGCCAGACCGTATCCTAATGAAGCGCATTTGGAATCAATGACCCGCAAATCGAAATCGGGGAATTCCTCCTTCACTTCATTGGCGATCATTACAGCTGTCTGATACGTGCCGGAGAGACCTGAGGAAAAGGCAATGTAAAGAGCGGGATCACCTGTTTCGGCATATTGCAAAAACACATTTTTAATCGTTTGCGGTGAGGCTTGGGACGTCTTAGGCGTTTCTCCATTTTGCATCGCTTCAAATATTTGATCCGCTTGAATTGTGACTGCATCTTCGAATTCTTTATCACCGAGAGAAACCCTGAGTGGAATAAAGCCAATGCCTTTTTCTTCAAAATAAGAACGAGGCAAATCAGTGGCGCTGTCAGCGATGAGATGAACTGTCATATTGCTTCCCTTCTTTCCGTTATCGCTCGTTATCATGAGAGTTAAGCCAACTATATCATATTAATTTGCCAAAATCGTGTTCAAATATTTGTTTTAAGGGAAAACATAATAAAGAAGAAAGAGCGGAGGAACATGCCATGGTACTAGATCAAACAAAAAAATTACTCATCGTCATCATCGGCGCTTTACTCAATGCTGCCGGGCTGAACTTATTTTTGATACCTGCAGATGTATATGCCAGCGGATTTACAGGTGTTGCCCAGCTTTTATCAAGCGTCGTTGATCAATATGCCCCCTTTTACATATCGACGGGAACGCTCTTGTTCCTCTTAAACATTCCGGTCGGTATTTTAGGATGGCTGAAGGTCGGCAAATCGTTTACAGTGTACAGCATTTTAAGTGTCGCACTCACTACTCTGTTTATGGGGATCCTGCCGGAAACAAGCCTGTCACATGACATTTTGCTGAACGCGGTGTTCGGCGGCGTCATTTCCGCAGTCGGTATCGGCTTAACATTAAAATACGGAGCTTCGACAGGCGGGCTTGATATCGTCGCCATGGTGCTTGCAAAGTGGAAGGATAAACCCGTCGGCACGTATTTCTTCATTCTGAACGGGATTATCATCTTGACGGCAGGATTATTGCAAGGTTGGGAGAAAGCATTATATACCCTGGTTACGCTGTATGTGACAACAAGGGTGATCGACGCCATTCACACTCGCCACATGAAGCTCACGGCAATGATCGTGACGAAAAAGGCGGACGAAATCAAGGAAGCCATTTACGGAAAAATGGTGCGCGGCATCACAACTGTTCCGGCAAAAGGAGCTTTTACGAACGAACAGAAAGAAATGATGATTATCGTCATCACGAGGTATGAACTGTACGATTTAGAAAAGATCGTCAAAGAAGTTGATCCGAAAGCATTTACGAACATTGTTCAAACGACAGGGATTTTTGGTTTCTTTAGAAAAGACTGACGAAAGCAGGTGGAAGTCGTGAAACGGCTGCTTGTGATGCTCCTCCCCGTGCTGCTTTTGATAGGCTGCGGGAAAGATGAGCAGACAGAACCCGATAAGGAGGTATCAGGCGGAATGGAGAATCAAGAGGTTGTTTTATCTATTGACGCAATTCAGGAGCCTGAACAAATCAAGTTTAACATGTCGCTGAAGAACCAAAGTGAACGTGCTATTGAGTTTCAATTCAGCACAGGGCAAAAATTTGAACTTGTCGTGTATGATTCTGAGCACAAAGAAAGATACCGTTATTCGAAAGACAAAATGTTTACGCAGGCTTTTCAAAACCTGACGCTTGAATCTGGAGAAACATATGATTTCTCTGATGTGTGGAAGGAAGTCCCAGAGCCCGGAACCTATGAGGTAAAGGTGACATTTAAGGGCAGGGCGGAAAATCTCAAGCAGGTTCAGGCTGTTCAGCAGTTTGAAGTCAAATAAGAGGCTATGGCGAGTCGCCATAGCCTTTTTTTATTGGAGTTTGTCCAGCTGATTTTGAAATTGATGCAGCTGTTGACGTTCCGCATCTGTCGAATTGGCATACGCAGAAGATACAGCATTTTTGGCTCTCAGAATCGCTTGCTCCTGATCGCCTTCCTCAAAGCCGTTTGTCACCATGACCGCCTGTTGAACAAATGATTTTGCCTGCTGAAACAGTTCATTTCTCATTTAATATTCAACCTGGCTTTCGGCCGAGTCTCGTGCCGCGGCATGCTGGTGAGCTTCTTCTAAAGTAGACCGATATGGAAATCTTGCGGCGTGTAGCCCGATGGAGTCTTTACCCTGCTGAATAAACCTTCTGGATTTGCTTCGTTTACCCATTTTGAGACTGCCCCCTTCCATACTTTGACGAGATGAGTCGTCTTCAATAGTATGGTGGGGCAAAGTAAGGTTTATGAGTGGGAAAAATTAATACGGACCTTCTTTAAAGTGAGAAATATTCTTTCAAAAATCTTGCAACGCCGTCCTCTTCATTTGTAGCCGTTGTTCGGTTGGCAATCTGCTTGACCGCGTCAATTCCATTTCCCATTGCAACGCCGCAGCCTGCAAATTCAAGCATTTCCAAATCGTTATCCTCATCCCCGAAAGCAATGATCCGCTCCCTCGGCACGCCGTAATAATCGCTGATTTTCTGCAGGCCGACCGCTTTATTCATGCCGCTTTTGATAATTTCAATGACATGCCACGGTGCGGCCCATCTTCTATGGTCGATTACCTCGGCATGCACATCCGATAAATATGAGCGTATTGCCGGCACATCCTCTTCTTTTGCATGTATGAGTACAGACGTCACATCTTCACCAAGATTTTCCCGCAAGTCTCCGACCGTTACATTTGTTGTGTTCATATTAAAGGCATCTATCAGGTGCTCATCATGGTAATGAAAGTATACGTCGTCAATCACTTCAGCAAGCACGTTATGTACGTTGTAGCTCTCGCTGATATCCACGAGCTGTTTGACAACATCAAGCGGCAGTGACGTATGATACCGTCCCCAGCTGTCGTCTTGCGGGTGATGGACAAATGCTCCGTTAAAATTGACAATTGGCGTTGTCAGCTCCATCTGCTGGTAGTACATGGAACTTGAACGATACGGACGGCCTGTTGAGATGCAGACATAATGCCCGTCATCTTTTAGGCGCTGTATCGTCTGAAGGGTGTTTTCAGATATGGTTTTATCATCCTTTAATAATGTTCCATCTAAATCTAATGCGATTAAATAGGGTTTTGTCTCCATGAAAAGCTCCTTTAACCTTAGATTTTGCTTGTTTTTCCTTACTTACAGTGTAGCTTTTTACCATCTTTATTGTCTACATGTTACACTTATGATTATGGTTATCCTAAGGAGGGGCACATTGTGATACAAATTGAGAATCAAACCGTTTCCGGTATTCCGTTTTTACATATTGTAAAGGAAGAGAACAGGCACCGCGCTGTTCCTCTCGTGATCTTTATACATGGTTTTACAAGCGCGAAGGAACACAACCTTCATATTGCTTATCTGCTTGCGGAGAAGGATTTTAGAGCCGTTCTGCCGGAGGCTTTGCACCATGGGGTACGGGGAGAAGAAATGGCTGTCGAAGAGCTGGCGGGGCATTTTTGGGATATCGTCCTAAACGAGATTGAAGAGATCGGCGTGCTTAAAAACCATTTTGAAAAAGAGGGCCTGATAGACGGCGGCCGCATCGGTCTCGCAGGCACGTCAATGGGCGGCATCACAACGCTTGGCGCTTTGACTGCATATGATTGGATAAAAGCCGGCGTCAGCCTGATGGGAAGCCCGAATTACGTGGAGCTGTTTCAGCAGCAGATTGACCATATTCAATCTCAGGGCATTGAAATCGATGTGCCGGAAGAGAAGGTGCAGCAGCTGATGAAACGTCTCGAATTGCGGGATCTCAGCCTTCAGCCGGAGAAACTGCAACAGCGCCCGCTTTTATTTTGGCACGGCGCAAAAGATAAGGTTGTGCCTTACGCGCCGACCCGGACATTTTATGACACGATCAAATCCCATTACAGCGAGCAGCCGGAACGCCTGCAATTTATCGGAGATGAAAACGCTGACCATAAAGTCCCGCGGGCAGCTGTGTTAAAAACGATTGAATGGTTTGAAACGTACTTATAAAGCACTAAGTTATTAACAAGAGCTGAATTTACGTTATACTGTAGAAAAAAGGAGTGAGGGAACGTGGAAGAAGCATTAAAAGAAAACATCATGGGCGCCCTGGAACAGGTTGTCGATCCTGAGCTTGGCGTTGATATCGTGAACCTCGGCTTGGTATATGACGTTGATATGGATGAAGATGGCTTGACGCACATCACCATGACGCTAACATCAATGGGATGCCCTTTAGCGCCGATTATCGTGGATGAGGTGAAAAAAGCATTAGCGGACCTTCCTGAAGTGAAAGACACAGAGGTTCACATTGTATGGAATCCGCCTTGGACTAGGGATAAAATGTCCAGATACGCAAAAATTGCGCTTGGCATTCAATAAAACAAAAGAGGACAGCCTGATATGTGAGGCTGTCCTTTTTTACAGCTGAAAGGAGTGAAAGGGAATGATGTACCTGCTGGCAGTTTTATGCCCGCCGCTTGCTGTTTTGTTTTCGGGAAAACCGTTTCAGGCCTTGCTGAATCTCATATTGACCTGTATCTTTTGGCTGCCGGGCGCGATTCACGCCTGCTTTATCGTCGCAGACCGCCGTGCCGAAAAACGGGCAAGAAGATAATTTGGAAAAATGAGGACGCAGTCATGGTATAATGGTCATAAAAACAGCAGGGAGAGCACTATGAAAAAGAAATTGCTTGCATTCGCGCTTTGTACTGGCGCGTATGCGGCCCTGTTTGCGTACTCTGTGCACTCAGAGCAAAAAACAGACACAAGCGAGATGACGGATGTCAGCCGCCTGATGCCTGTGAAAATAAAGCAGACAGTGAAAGGGCAGGAAGAGGAAACGCTCATTGACACAGTCAAAGAGGCAAATCGAAAAAACATAAAAATTTCAATCGCCGGGGCCCAGCACTCCATGGGCGGCCATACATATTATGAGGACGGCATCGTTCTCGACATGACGGGCTACAACAAAATCCTGTCACTCGATCAAGAGAAGAAAACCATCAGGGTGCAAAGCGGTGCAACGTGGAATGATATCCAGAAATACGTGAATCCATACGGACTCGCGGTAAAAGTCATGCAGTCACAAAACATTTTTACAATCGGCGGATCTCTCAGCGCAAATGCACACGGACGTGATATTCGCTACGGCTCGCTAATTGATACAGTCAAATCATTCCGGCTTTTAAAAGCTGACGGGACGATTATCACTGTAACTCCAAAAGATGATTTGTTTACGGCGGTCATCGGAGGGTACGGCCTTTTTGGCGTGATTCTTGATGTAACGCTTGAGCTGACAGATGATGAGCTGTATGTCATGAAGACAGAAAAAATGAATTACAGCACATACTCAGACTATTTTTCAAAGCATGTAAAAGGAAATCCAGATGTCCGAATGCATCTGGCGCGAATTTCAACAGCGAAAAAAGGATTTCTGAAAGACATGTATGTCACAAATTACGTATTGGCTGATCATCAGGATCAGCTGCCATCATACAGCGATCTCAAAGAAGATGAGTATACGGGAGCCACAAAGTTTGCACTCGGTTTGTCAAGACGGTATGAATGGGGCAGGAATTGGCTGTGGGACACACAGCAATCCTATTTCCTGAGCCAAAACGGCACAGAGATTTCACGCAATAACGTCATGCGGTCTGAATCAAAGTTTCTTGAGTATGAAAATAATGACAACACAGATGTTTTGCAAGAATACTTTGTGCCCGTGAAGGAGTATGGGTCCTATATTGATGACCTGAGACAAACGCTGTCGGACGAAGATCTGAACCTGCTGAACATTACGATCCGCTACGTGCAGAAAAATGAAAAGGCCGACCTTTCCTATGCGAAGGACGATATGTTTTCGCTCGTGCTATTAATAAACGAGGGCTTTTCAAAAGAAGACCAGGCAGATACTGCCCGAATCATCAGGCGCATGACAGACGTTGCCATCAAGCACGGCGGCAGCTATTATCTGCCTTATATGACCTACCAGACAAAAGCGCAAATGAGACAGGCATATCCGAAAAGTGAAGCGTTTTTTCAGAAAAAACGAACCTATGACCCGGATGAGCGCTTTATGAATTACTTTTATCAGAGGTATAAATAATGGGGAAAAACAAATTAAAATGGCTGACATTATCACAAAGCAGCGTGTTTTTCGCAAGCAGCTTAATCTTTCCGTTTTATATTCTGTTTGTGAAAAATATCGGCTCAAGCTACACACAGTTCGGTTTTTCCTACGGATTGTTCGGGTTGAGCGGAGCGCTCATTTACCCGCTCCTCGGACGGCTGTCTGAAAGGTTTGACAGCCGTTATTTTCTGCTTCTGAACTCGTGGGGGATGGCTGTTCTGCTTTTATATGTCCCGCATATCGGAAGCGTCGTTCAAGTGTATATCGTTCAAGTGCTGTTAGGGCTCTTTGGAGCGATGCAAAAGCATGGAGAAAAAGTGCTGATCGCTAATTTTACAGACAGCGGAGAGCGTGGAAAGAAGATTGGGAATTACCATTTTTGGACAGCTGTCTTTTCGGCAGCAGCCATTATGCTCGGGGGCTTTCTCGCTGACTTTTTCACAGTGCAAATGATTTTTTATGCAAGCTCTATTCTATACTTTTTGAGTGGATTGATGATGATGAAAACAGGCTGACGCGGTCAGCCTGTTTTTTTATGCGGCTGAAATGCGGCGCCGCATCAACGTTTTTGTGCTGGAGTCGTGCTGATTTTTTTGAGCGGAATTTCCATTGAACAGAAAATTTATAAATGAATAAAAATATTAAATATACGATTGAATTAATTTTTATTCATGTTATAATGTTAAATAATTTCACAAAGACCAAGAGGGTGAACTTGTTTTGAAAATAGGAATTGTAGGTGCTACAGGATATGGAGGCGCCGAACTTGTCAGGATTCTTTCGCATCATCCTCATGCAGAGGAATGCATACTTTATTCATCCAGCGGAGAAGGGAATGTCTATAGCGAGGGTTATCCTCATCTTACCGGCTTAGCGGATCAGAAGCTGAAGCCGATTGATATGAATACGATCAAACACGAAATAGATATCATGTTTCTCGCTGCGCCGCCCGGAGTATCAAGTGAATTGACTCCAAAGCTGGCAGACGCGGGAATTCCGGTTATTGATCTGTCAGGTGATCTGAGGATACAAGAACCGGCTGAATATGAAAAATGGTATAAACGGACAGCGGCACCGAAGGCAGTGATTCAAGAGGCGGTATACGGTCTGGCAGAACTGAATCAACAACAAATTCAACAGGCGAAACTCATTGCCAATCCAGGCTGTTTTCCAACAGCTGTTTTGCTTGGCCTCGCGCCATTGGCTCAAAAGAATCTGCTCGATGAATCTTTTGTTATCGTTGACGCGAAGACCGGTGTTTCCGGAGCGGGAAGAAAAGCATCCATGGGAACTCATTTTTCTGAGCTGAACGACAATTTTAAAATTTATAAAGTCAATGAACATCAGCACACGCCGGAAATTGAGCAGGCGCTGAATGAATGGCAGCCAGGTCTCGGGCCCATTACATTTTCGGCTCACTTGGTTCCGATGACAAGGGGCATCATGGCGACGATGTATACCAGATTAACCTGTGACCTATCCGCAGATGACCTGCATGATTTATATTCGGAATTTTACCAAGATTCATATTTTGTGAGAGTGAGGCCAAAAGGTCAGTACCCGCAAACGAAAGAAGTGTACGGCAGCAATTTCTGTGATATCGCCGTGACCCTCGATGAGAGAACGAACAGAGTCACGATCGTCTCGGTAATCGATAATTTAATGAAGGGTGCCGCCGGTCAGGCAGTGCAAAACTTTAATTTGATGAATGGCTGGAATGAAGAAACTGGACTCACCATCACGCCAATTTATCCATAGAACGGGAGAGAATCGAACCATGATTCAGTTAAGTGAAGATCAAATTGTAAAAGTAACAGGTGATGTATCCTCGCCAAAAGGGTTTCAGGCAAAGGGTGTGCATTGCGGGCTGCGCTACTCGAAAAAAGACCTCGGTGTCATTATCAGCGAGACACCGGCTGTGAGTGCAGCAGTTTATACCCAAAGCCACTTTCAGGCTGCTCCGATCAAAGTGACACAAGACAGCTTAAAGCACGGACCGACACTGAAAGCCGTTATCGTCAACAGTGCCATTGCCAATGCCTGCACGGGAGAACAAGGCCTAAAGGACGCATACACAATGCGGGAGAGCTTTGCTTCACAGCTTGGCATTGAGCCGGAGCTTGTCGCTGTTTCATCAACGGGTGTCATCGGCGAGCATTTAGACATGGAAAAAATCCACGCGGGGATCGAGCTGCTGAAAGAAACACCTGCGGGATCAGGCGATTTTGAGGAAGCGATTTTAACAACTGATACGGTAATCAAGCAGACGTGCTATGAGCTGGCAATCGGCGGCAAAACAGTCACGATCGGCGGAGCGGCCAAAGGCTCTGGGATGATACACCCGAACATGGCCACGATGCTGGGATTTGTGACAACTGACGCGGCAATCGAAGAAAAAGCGCTGCAAAAGGCGCTTCGGGAAATCACTGACGTTTCATTTAACCAAATCACAGTTGACGGAGAAACATCCACGAACGATATGGTATTAGTTATGGCGAATGGCTGCGCCGAAAACGAGTGCCTGACAGAAGACCATCCAGACTGGCCGGTCTTTAAAAAAGCGCTCTTGCTCACTTGTGAGGATCTGGCTAAAGAGATTGCCAGAGACGGAGAAGGCGCGACAAAACTAATTGAAGCCCAAGTACAGGGAGCGAAAAACAATCTTGATGCAAACGTCATTGCCAAAAAGATTGTCGGCTCAAATCTTGTAAAAACGGCAGTATACGGAACAGATGCCAACTGGGGGCGGATCATCGGAGCCATCGGACACTCCGCAGCACAGGTGACGGCAGAAGAAGTAGAGGTTTATCTTGGCGGCCAATGCCTGTTTAAGGATAACGAACCTCAGCCATTCTCTGAATCTCTCGCCAAGGAATACCTTGAAGGAGATGAAATCACCATTGTCATCAAGATGGATGAAGGGGACGGAAACGGGAGAGCGTGGGGCTGTGACCTGACCTATGACTATATCAAAATTAACGCGAGCTATCGCACGTAATAAAGGGGAGCGAAATGAAGAAAACTATCGTTTTTAAATGCGGGGGAAGCGTCATCCGTGAGCTGTCGGAGGAATTTTTTCAAAATCTGAAAGAGCTGATGGCGTCAGGCTGGAAGCTGGCGATCGTACATGGCGGGGGACCGGAAATCACGAATATGCTGAAACGGTTAAATATCAAGACAGAGTTTTCGGGCGGACAGAGGAAAACAACGAAGCCGGTGCTGGAAGTGGCGGAAATGGTTTTATCCGGTTCTGTCAATAAATTTTTCGTTGCTGAGCTTGCCAAACACGGACTGCGAGCCGCAGGCATTTCTGGTAAGGATGGCGGTCTTTTGGAGGCTGATTATCTAGATCCGGAAACATACGGAGAAGTGGGAGAAATCAAAAAAGTCGATGCGTCCATGGTGAACGCGCTGATGGAAAATGGCATCATCCCCGTTATTGCGCCGCTGTCTATGACAAGCGACTGCAAAACGCTGAATGTAAATGCTGATCTGGCTGCTTCAGCAGTCGCCGGAGCGCTTGAAGCCGATAAGCTGATGTTCGTCACGGATGTCGATGGAATCATGAAGGAAAAGCAGCGTCTGGACGTCCTGACCTCTAAGGAGATTCAGATGCTGATCAAGCAGGAAGTGATCACAGGAGGGATGATCCCGAAGGTCAATTCAGCCTTGTCAGCTTTATCAGATCAGGTGTCTGAAGTCATGATCGTAAACGGAAAAGGATCATTCTTCGCAGAACAAACCTTTCAAGGGACAAAAATCGTCAAAGCAAAGGAGGCTGTTTCATGAGCAGCTTGTTTCAAACCTACGGCCGTTGGGATATTGACCTCAAAAAAGCAAAGGGAACGTACGTTGAGGATCAAAACGGCAAAACGTACCTCGATTTCATTCAGGGGATTGCGGTGTCAAATCTAGGACACTGCCATGAAGCGGTGACAGAAGCAGTCAAAAAACAGCTTGACAGCGTATGGCACGTATCCAATCTGTTTCAAAACAGTCTCCAAGAGCAAGTGGCGCAGAAGCTGGCGGCGCATAGTGCAGGAGATCTTGTCTTTTTCTGCAACAGCGGCGCGGAGGCGAATGAAGGTGCGATAAAGCTTGCCCGAAAAGCAACTGGAAAAACAAAAATCATCACTTTTCTTCAGTCGTTCCATGGCCGCACGTATGCAGGGATGGCTGCGACCGGACAGGATAAAATCAAAACAGGCTTCGGCCCGATGCTTGAAGGCTTTCACTACCTGCCATACAATGATCCTTCTGCTTTTAAAGCTCTTGGGGAGGAAGGCGATATTGCCGCGGTGATGCTTGAAACAGTGCAGGGAGAAGGAGGAGTCAATCCGGCGAGTGCTGAATTTTTATCAGCCGTACAGTCGTTTTGCAAGGAAAAGCAAGCCCTTCTCATCATTGATGAAATCCAGACCGGCATCGGACGGACGGGAAAAGGCTTCGCATATGAGCACTTCGGACTCTCACCGGATATCATCACAGTCGCCAAAGGATTGGGAAACGGCTTTCCGGTCGGCGCTGTCATCGGAAAAAAACAGCTTGGAGAAGCGTTTACCCTTGGTTCTCACGGAACGACTTTCGGAGGAAACATGCTGGCGATGGCTGCTGTGAATGCCACATTGCAAATTGTATTCCAGCCTGACTTTTTGCAAGAGGCTGCTGACAAAGGGGCGTTTTTAAAAGAACAGCTTGAGGCAGAGCTAAAGAGCCCTTTTGTTAAACAAATCCGAGGTAAAGGATTAATGCTTGGAATTGAGTGTGATGGCCCGGTTGCTGACATTATTGCTGAATTGCAGACATTAGGCTTGCTTGTATTGCCGGCCGGCCCGAACGTGATTCGGCTGCTGCCGCCGCTCACCGTGACTAAGGATGAAATAGCAGAAGCCGTCAGCAAGCTGAAACAGGCAATCGCTCATCATTCCGCTGTAAACCAGTGATTTTTTTTTCGATGTAAAGGCATAAAAATTCATTTTTATAATTAATTATTCATCAAGAGGTGGGCTGTTAGATGGAAGGTTATTTAGTGTTAGAAGATGGGACATCGTTCAGCGGCGAGCTGGACGGTCATGAAAACTGTACGGGAGAAGCTGTTTTTTTCACAGGAATGACAGGCTACCAGGAAGTGCTGACAGATCCATCATATAAGGGACAGATTATTGTATTTACCTACCCGCTGATTGGCAACTACGGCATAAATGAAAAGGATTTTGAAAGCAAGAAACCGCAAGTAAAAGCCGCGGTTGTCTATGAGGCGTGTGATCACTTTTCTCATTATGAAGCGGTATACAGCCTCAAGGAGTATTTACAGAAATGGAACATTCCGCTGTTAACCCATGTTGATACGAGGGCTGTCGTGAAGAAAATCCGGGCAAACGGGACGATGGGTGCGACAGTCACAGCCTCTAAAGAAGGAGCTGAGATTGCTCTTCAACCAGAGAATGTGGCAGAGCAGGCTTCCGCCCAGGAAATCAGCACATTCGGCGACGGGAATAAACATATCGCTCTCATTGATTTTGGCTATAAAAAGTCAATCGCATCATCACTTGTCAAACGAGGCTGCAAGGTTACCGTGGTGCCATACCAGCAAATGGAGACCGTATACAACATCAAACCCGATGGCATTGTGCTATCGAACGGACCTGGAGATCCGAAAGCAATCCATCCATATTTAGGAAAGATCAAAAGCATCATCAGCCGCTTTCCGACTCTAGGCATTTGTCTCGGACATCAGCTGATCGCGCTCGCGTTTGGAGGGAATACTTTTAAGCTGCCATTCGGGCACAGGGGAGCTAATCATCCGGTCATTGACCGTGAGACGAAACGGGTCTTTATGACAAGCCAAAACCACAGCTATGTGGTTGATGAACAGTCAATTAATGAAGAAGAGCTCACCATCAGGTTTCATCATGTCAATGATACGTCAGTTGAAGGGCTTGCCCATAAAAAACTGCCTGTCATGAGTGTTCAATTCCACCCGGAAGCCCATCCCGGACCTGCGGAAAGCGAATGGATTTTTGATGATTATCTAAAGAATGTGATACCAGCAAGGAGAGAAATCGCGCATGCCTAAAGACACCAGTATTTCAAGCATATTAGTAATCGGCTCAGGCCCGATCATCATCGGGCAGGCGGCAGAATTTGATTATTCGGGCACTCAAGGGTGCATCGCGCTGAAGGAGGAGGGCTACCGGGTCATTCTCGTCAACAGCAATCCGGCGACAATTATGACTGATGAAGCCTTCGCTGATGAAATTTATTTTGAGCCTCTGACAGCAGAAAGCCTGACAGCCATCATTAAGAAAGAACGGCCTGATGGGCTTCTTGCCAATTTAGGCGGTCAGACCGCGTTGAATTTAGCGGTGGAGCTTGAAGAAACGGGTGTTTTAAAAGAGCACGGCGTCAAACTCCTCGGCACATCCGTTGAAACGATACAAAAAGGAGAGGACCGGGAAAAATTCCGTTCGTTAATGAATGAATTAAAACAGCCCGTACCGGAGAGTGAAATTGTTGATAACGAGGCCGATGCCCTCCATTTTGCGGAATCCATCGGTTTTCCTGTTATTATCAGACCGGCTTACACATTAGGCGGAAAGGGCGGAGGAATCGCCCCTGATAAAGAAGCCTTTACAGCTATGATTAAACAGGCGCTATTAGCAAGTCCGATCAATCAATGCCTTGTCGAAAAAAGCATTGCCGGTTTTAAAGAAATTGAATATGAAGTCATGCGTGACAGCAATAACACATGCATTACCGTCTGCAATATGGAAAATATCGATCCGGTCGGCGTGCATACAGGTGACTCTATCGTTGTGGCGCCGTCACAAACATTGACAGACGAAGACTATCAAATGCTGCGGACAGCAAGTCTGACGATCATCTCAGCACTTGATGTTGTAGGCGGCTGTAACATTCAATTCGCGCTTGATCCATTCAGCAAGCAATATTACGTCATTGAAGTGAATCCGCGTGTAAGCCGGTCATCGGCTCTCGCATCTAAAGCGACCGGTTATCCGATTGCGAAGATGGCCGCGAAACTGGCAGTCGGATACACTCTTGACGAGCTGAAAAATCCGCTCACAGGCTCGACTTACGCAAGCTTTGAACCGGCACTGGACTATGTGATCGTCAAATTTCCGCGCTGGCCGTTTGATAAATTCAAAAACGCAGACCGCAAGCTTGGCACAAAAATGAAAGCCACCGGTGAAGTGATGGCGATTGAACGGAATTTAGAAGCAGCGATACAAAAGGCAGCCGCGTCGCTTGAATTAAAAAATATCGGGACACACCTTCCAGAGCTCAGCGGGTTGTCAATTGGTACGCTATGGGATTTGGCAATCACTCCGGATGACCGCAGATTTTTCGTTGTCATGGAGCTGTTGAGCCGCAGCGTCTCGATTGATGACATCCATGAAAAAACAAAAATTGATCCGTTTTTCCTTCATACCTTTGACAACATCATCAAATTGGAAAACCGCCTGATGGAAGCAGGGAGCGATCTCTCTTTTGAATTATTGAAGAAAGCAAAGGAAAAGGGATTCTCAGACGCAACGATTGCCTCACTGATCGGCAAAACAGAGGAAGAGGTGCGCGCGCTTCGCAAGGAGATGGGCATTACGCCTTCCTTTAAAATCGTAGATACATGCGCGGCAGAGTTTGATGCGAAAACAAACTATTTTTACTCCACATATTTCGGAGAAACCGATGGAGACATCAGCCGCAAAGAGAAAAAACGCGCGCTCATTATCGGATCAGGCCCGATTCGGATCGGCCAAGGCGTTGAATTTGATTATAGTGCTGTTCACGGTGTGCTGACACTGCAAGAGCTTGGATTCGAAACCATCATGATTAACAATAACCCGGAAACGGTCAGCACCGATTATGAAATTGCGGATCGCCTGTATTTTGAACCGATGACAACGGAGCATATTGTAAACGTGGCGGAGCAGGAAAATATTGATTTTGCAATTGTGCAATTCGGCGGCCAAACTGCAATCAATGCTGCTGAAGCGCTCGAAAAAGCCGGCATTACTCTTCTTGGCACATCATTTCAAACGCTCGACGTGTTAGAGGATCGGGATCAATTTTATCAGCTTCTTGACGAGCTGGGATTGAAGCACGCAAAAGGAGAAATTGCTTATACAAAAGAAGAAGCCGCTTCAAAAGCGAGTGAGATCGGCTATCCGGTGTTAATCCGCCCATCTTACGTTATCGGCGGAATGGGCATGATCATTGTTGACTCGCAAGCCCAGCTTTCTCAGCTGCTGAATGATGAGGACAGCATGCCATACCCGATTTTGATTGATCAGTATGTGTCTGGAAAGGAAGTCGAAATTGATTTGATTTCCGACGGCGAGGATGTCTTTATCCCGACATATACCGAGCATATTGAACGGGCAGGTGTCCATTCAGGGGACAGCTTTGCCATTCTTCCCGGGCCGTCCATCATGAGCGGGCTGCAGCAGGGCATGAAAGATGCGGCACAAAAAATTGCCCGAAAACTTTCATTTAAAGGCATCATGAACATTCAATTTGTGATCGACAATGGAAACATACTCGTTCTTGAAGTGAATCCGAGAGCGAGCCGCACGGTTCCTGTCGTCAGCAAAGTAATGGGCGTTCCGATGATTCCGCTCGCCACACGTCTGCTGGCGGGAGCGTCCTTAAAAGATCTAGATCCGGCAGTTCAAAATCATCATGGAGTTGCCGTGAAGTTCCCTGTTTTTTCTTCTCATGCGATCCAGGATGTGGATGTCAAGCTTGGGCCGGAAATGAAATCAACGGGAGAAGGCATGTGTGTCGCATATGATTCTAACAGCGCCTTGAAAAAAATCTATACAAGAGTCTGGAGTCAAAAAGGAAGCATTTATTTGCAAAACGTTCCGGAAGATGTGCAGGAGTTAGCAGAAAACGCAGGTTTTACAATACATGAAGGAACATTTGCCTCATGGATGGAACAGGAAGGAAACTCGCTCCACATTAATCTGAGCGGTTCTGAAGAAGCACGCAAAGAACGTTTGGAAGCCATGACGCACGGCATCCCCGTCTTTACAGAAGAAGAAACTGTGCGGGCGTTTTTACAAAGCGGTTCAGGCCATCCGCAGCCTGTATCTCTCAAAGACCTCTATAAAAAGGAAGTGGCATCATGCACACAGTGACGCAAACCAGTTTATACGGAAAAGATTTATTAACGTTAAAGGACCTTAGTGAAGAGGATATAAACGCCTTGCTCACAGAGGCCGGTGAGCTGAAACAAAACAAAATTCAGCCTATATTCCATGGCAAAACCTTGGCGATGATTTTTGAAAAATCATCAACGCGGACCCGTGTTTCATTTGAAGCGGGCATGGCGCAGCTCGGCGGGAACGCCCTCTTTCTAAGCCAGAAAGATCTGCAGCTGGGGCGCGGTGAGACTGTCGCTGATACGGCGAAAGTGCTGTCAGGCTATGTGGATGCCATTATGATCCGGACCTTTGAACATGAAAAGGTGGAGGAACTTGCCAAAGAAGCTGACATTCCGGTGATCAATGGACTTACCGATAAATACCACCCATGCCAGGCGCTGGCGGATCTCTTGACGATTAAGGAGATAAAAGGGAAGCTTAAAGGCGTAAAAGTCGCATACATCGGTGACGGAAATAACGTGGCGCACTCCTTGATGATCGGCTGTGCGAAAATGGGCTGTGATATCTCGATCGCTTCGCCAAAGGGATATGAAGTGTTAGATGAAGCAGCTGAAGCGGCAAAAACATACGCACTTCAATCCGGCTCTTCTATCACACTGACAGATGATCCGGTTGAAGCTGTAAAAGACGCGGACGTGATTTATTCTGATGTGTTTACAAGCATGGGGCAGGAAGCGGAAGAGCAAGAACGTCTTGCTGTCTTTGCGCCTTATCAGGTAAATGCGGCGCTGGTCAGCCATGCCAAGCCTGACTATACATTTTTACATTGTCTCCCTGCGCATCGTGAGGAAGAAGTGACTGCAGAGGTTATTGACGGGCCGAACTCTGCAGTGTTCCAGCAGGCGGAAAACCGTCTTCATGTGCAAAAAGCACTGCTGAAGGCCATTTTATATAAAGGGGAATCATCAAAAAACTGCTGAGCCAAACTCAGCAGTTTTTTTGATGGCAACATATTCACAGCCGCTTAGGCGCATACTACAGCAAAAAGGAAAAGGAGGAAAAACAGTGGGACAGCAGCACCAATTCCGGCCCGGACAGAAAGCGCCTAATAACGGTGTCTACGTAGAAATCGGCGAGACAGGGAGCATGGTTAAAAACCCTCAAAAGGTCCATCTGTCAGCAGGGGAAATGTTCCCCGAAACATCAAACCACAACCGGCTGTGGACCTACAAAAGAAAGCCGTGACCACTAAAAAACCCAAAACAATAAATGTTTTGGGTTTTTGGCTTTTTAATGCTGGCTTGCATTTTTGTTCATAGGCATGATTTCTGCTAAAACCATGATTAAGACATACAGTACAACAGCAATGACAGATGATGTTTTGAAATTATACGTAACGCTGTTCATGCTTGCAACCAAGTAGCATGCCATATGTGATAAAAGGAACGTCCAAATAAAGGCAATAATATATCGCACGTTTCCACCTCGTCCTTCTCATTCTATTCTAAAAGTTATCATACCATACAAAAAGCGAAGGGGGAATCCAATTTTAGCAGAAAGTGAGGTGACAAAAGAGTCTGATTCGTCACACTTTAATGGTAAAATATAAAACGTCAATCAGTATAATAGCCAAAAATGTAAAAGGCTAGGACTTTACCTTATTCGTTTCTTTTCTATTTACATAAGATAGCGTGAGATGAAGTGTGAAAGGAGGCGGGCAAGCGATGGGAATAACGGAAAGATACTTTCAACTGGGAACGGAGCATAATGTCATTCATCTGCCCTATCGCCCGAACGGCTTCGGCATCTTTATCTTGGGGGACAGAACCCACTTTGTCGGACATGATTCAAGCTTTTGGCAGCAGCATTATGGCAGAAATCAGCTTCTGAGCATGTTGATGAATGAAGGATACACTCTTTTTAACAGCAATCTGTTCGGAAGGCATTGGGGGGCGGAAAAAGCAGTCACCTATGCCAAACAGCTGATACATTCTGTGCTGAAGCAGGAAATCCTCAATCCGAAGATTCATATTTTAGCAGAAGGCATGGGTGCTCTCGTGGCCGATGAACTGCTTCGTTTTTCCCCGGATCATATCCGCTCAGCCGCAATGTTGAATCCTTGTCTCGATCTTCAGGCACATTATGAATCGGAAAAAGAAAATAAATTTTTCTATAAGCAATTTTTGAAAGAAGTATCGAAAAGCTACGGAATTTCTGAAAAAGAAGCGGAAGCGCTTCGTTATAAAACAATTCAAAGCTACCCGAGCGGCGTACCGGTTCATATATGGCAGCGTATGACCGGAGCTCCATATCCCTACAGCGTACATGCGGAAGTTTTCAAGGAAAAACAGCAAAAGCAAGGCTCACCGGTCGACATGACATTTCATTTATTTGAGCATCCAAGCAGAATTTATGCATCAATTTGCAAATTCTTTCATAGTCATGAAAAAGAATTATAGAGAATATAATGACAACAGCCTTCTCTTTTGCGGAGGCTGTTTTGTTTTGGGAAATGAAAAACCGGAAGGGCGGCAGATGCAATGGAATCAACGCTGATTGTAGGTGCGGACGAATTTTTCGGCCTTTCATTATGTGAGCGAATGATGGATGAAGGCATACATGTTGACGTTGTTCTGGCGGAAACAGAAGATAAAATGAGACAAATGTACTTAGAAGAAAGACTCATGTGGCTTGGGAGAAATGAACTCTTTCGCCAGCTTGAACACATTGGAGATCAAAAGTATGATACAATTTGTATCCAGTTCGGAAGTTTTTTGCCTTTAGACCAATGTGATTCTCCTTATATTTTAGTATATGAAGAAGACCGAAAAGAATGGGAAAAACGTGAAAAAACAGGCTCGGAAAAAACCGTGATCCTGCCGAAAATGTATGGGCCATGGAAAGAAGAAACAGAGGAAGACGGCTATTACACAAACGACGTCGCTGACGAGTTGCTGAGATTCCTGTTAGAACCAAGCCGTCATAGCAAAGATCAGCTTTTTGAATTGCAAGTCACAGAAAAAACCTCAAAAGATGAAGCAAAAACAAAAATTATCGAGTGGAAAAGACAATTTTCATCAATTTTCGACAAATATTAAGAAAAACCTTCCATGTTTCGAGTTTTCTAGATACAATAAACGTATAAAAATAAACATGTTATAGCTTGTCAAAAGGAGTTGAACATGACTTGATCACAAGGCTTGTCATGATCTTTTCTGTCCTCCTTTTATTGAGTGGATGTGGACAAACTCCGTTCAAAGGAAAAATTGAGAAGGTCGGCATGCTCTTTCCTGATACGATTAATGACCTCGTATGGGGTACAAAAGGGTATAAAGGATTACTGAATATACAATCCAAATACAATGTGGACGTCTATTATAAAGAAGGCGTTAAAACAGAAGAAGATATCATAAATGCGATTGAGGATTTTCATAAGAGGGGCGTCAATCTGCTCTATGGCCATGGGAGTGAATATGCTGAGGTGTTTAACTTGGTCGGCGAAGATTATCCAGATATGGAATTCGTCATTTCCAATGCGAAAGCGAAAGCTGATAATGTAACGAGTGTCCATTTTAGCGGGGAAGCAATGGGCTTTTTTGGAGGAATGACTGCTGCCCATATGTCGAAAACGAATCAGGTCGGTGTAATTGCCTCCTTTACGTGGCAGCCTGAGGTTGACGGTTTTATCAAAGGGGCCAAGTATGAAAATCCGGATATAGAGGTAAATACGAAATATACGGATCATTGGGATGATGATACAACAGCAGTAAAGCTTTATCAGAAAATGAAGAACGAAGGCGCGGATGTTGTGTATCCCGCCGGAGACGGGTATAATGTTCCTGTTATTCAGCAAATCAAAAAAGACGGTCTTTATGCCATTGGCTACGTCACAGATCAATCGGATCTGGGCGAGAATACCGTATTAACCAGCACGGTGCAAAATGTGGACAAGGCCTATGAAATCATTGCTGAACAATTTAATAAAGGCACCCTTGAGGACGGCGATCATTACTACGACCTGAATACGGGAGTCGTTGAGATGGGAACATTCAGCCCGCTCGTCGACAAAGACTTTCAGCAAAGAATCGCCAAGCTGATCAAAACATACAACAAAACAGGCGAGCTGCCAAAAAACGAGTAATGGAGTGACGTCACATGCAGCACGAAAAATCACTTGAATTCTTGCAAATTGCCATGAAATATCTCCCTGAAGCGAAAGAACAGCTTGAGAAATCAGGCATTGAGCTCTCAATGGAGGCCATCCAGCCGTTTATGAATCTATTTACAACGGTAATGGCGGAAGCTTATGAGCTTGGCAAGTCTGACGCTAAATCTGAAACAGAATAAGAAGAAGCCACTTTTTTGAAAGTGGCTTTTCACATGATTTTCTTTTTAATAGCGGAGAGCATGGGCGCAAGCTCCTTTAAAGCGGGCTTGATTTGATCAAGAGAGTTCATAATTGAACCGATTTGGTCCATAATATGCATGTAATTAATCGTCTCTTCGTCGTTTGTCTGAGAAACCTGAGAAACTTCCTCTTGCTGTTCCTCCTCCTTCTCTTCTGTTGGTTTTGCTGCATCGCCGAACATCATTCTTGAAAACACATCCAACTGCATACGCCTCCTTTCCATATACCATACTCTATGAGTAAGATGAACTGATAGTTTAGACGAATATATTGCCATGTGAAAAAAAATAGGATAGAATTAGTACCTGATACTAATAATTGATCACAACCTGATTGATCTTCTAAATTTAAGATATAAAGGAGTCTTCCCTAATGAAAGCTGGAATACTTGGTGTTGGACGTTACATTCCTGAGAAGGTTTTAACAAATCATGATCTTGAAAAAATGGTTGAAACTTCTGACGAGTGGATTCGTACAAGAACAGGAATAGAAGAAAGAAGAATCGCAGCAGATGATGTGTTTTCATCACATATGGCTGTTGCAGCAGCGAAAAATGCGCTGGAACAAGCTGAAGTGGCTGCTGAGGATCTGGATATGATCTTGGTTGCAACTGTTACACCTGATCAGTCATTTCCTACGGTCTCTTGTATGATTCAAGAACAGCTCGGCGCGAAGAAAGCGTGTGCTATGGATATCAGCGCGGCTTGTGCAGGCTTTATGTACGGGGTTGTAACCGGAAAACAATTTATTGAATCCGGTACCTACAAGCATGTTCTAGTTGTCGGTGTAGAGAAGCTCTCAAGCATTACCGACTGGGAAGACCGCAATACAGCCGTTCTGTTTGGAGACGGAGCAGGCGCTGCGGTAGTCGGGCCAGTCAGTGATGACAGAGGAATCCTTTCATTTGAACTAGGAGCCGACGGCACAGGCGGTCAGCACTTGTATCTGAATGAAAAACGACATACAATCATGAATGGACGAGAAGTTTTCAAATTTGCAGTCCGCCAAATGGGAGAATCATGCGTAAATGTCATTGAAAAAGCCGGACTTTCAAAAGAGGATGTCGACTTTTTGATTCCGCATCAGGCGAACATCCGTATCATGGAAGCTGCTCGCGAGCGTTTAGAGCTTCCTGTCGAAAAGATGTCTAAAACTGTTCATAAATATGGAAATACTTCTGCCGCATCCATTCCGATCTCTCTTGTAGAAGAATTGGAAGCCGGTAAAATCAAAGACGGCGATGTGGTCGTTATGGTAGGATTCGGCGGAGGACTAACATGGGGCGCCATTGCAATCCGCTGGGGCCGATAAAAAAAGGTGAGGTGCACACAAGATGACTAAAAAAAGAGTAGTTGTTACAGGACTTGGAGCATTATCTCCACTTGGCAACGACGTCGATACAAGTTGGAATAACGCAATCAACGGTGTGTCCGGAATCGGTCCGATCACTCGTGTTGACGCTGAAGAATATCCGGCAAAAGTTGCCGCTGAATTAAAAGATTTTAATGTTGAAGATTATATGGATAAAAAAGAAGCCAGAAAAATGGACCGCTTTACACAATATGCGGTTGTGGCTGCGAAAATGGCGGTTGAAGACGCAGATCTTAACATTACCGATGAGATCGCGCCGAGAGTCGGTGTTTGGGTAGGCTCCGGTATCGGAGGACTTGAAACACTAGAGTCTCAATTTGAAATCTTCTTAACAAAAGGCCCAAGACGGGTAAGCCCGTTTTTCGTGCCAATGATGATTCCTGACATGGCGACAGGCCAGATTTCTATTGCATTAGGAGCAAAAGGGGTGAACTCTTGTACGGTTACAGCATGTGCTACAGGAACGAACTCCATCGGTGACGCGTTTAAGGTTATTCAGCGCGGTGATGCAGACGTGATGGTCACAGGCGGAACAGAAGCGCCGCTGACAAGAATGTCATTCGCCGGCTTTAGTGCCAACAAAGCGCTGTCTACTAATCCAGATCCGAAAACAGCGAGCCGCCCGTTTGATAAAAACCGTGATGGCTTTGTCATGGGGGAAGGTGCAGGGATTATCGTTCTTGAAGAACTTGAGCATGCCCTGGCCCGCGGCGCTAAAATTTACGGAGAAATTGTCGGCTACGGCTCAACCGGAGACGCTTATCATATCACAGCGCCGGCCCAAGACGGCGAAGGCGGAGCGAGAGCGATGCAAGAAGCCATTAAAGATGCAGGCATTGCACCTGAGGAAATTGATTACATCAATGCTCACGGGACAAGCACGTATTACAACGACAAATACGAAACAATGGCGATTAAGACCGTTTTTGGCGAGCATGCGCATAAACTTGCGGTAAGCTCTACAAAATCGATGACAGGCCACCTCTTAGGAGCAGCCGGCGGTATTGAAGCCATTTTCTCTATCCTTGCCATTAAAGAAGGCGTGATTCCGCCGACAATCAATATTCAAACACCTGACGAAGAATGTGATTTGGATTATGTGCCTGATGAAGCCCGCAGACAGGAACTTAATTATGTTCTCAGCAACTCATTAGGATTCGGCGGACACAACGCAACATTAATCTTTAAGAAATATCAATCATAATCAAGCCAAACCGGCTGCCCTTAAAGGGTAGCCGGTTTTTTTTGTGTGCATAGGATTAAAAGAGGAGGCGATCACATGAGTGTAGAACAAACATATAGCTGGCTCAGGAAGGCCGGTTCAATAGATGATTTGGCGCACTACATTATCCCGCTTTTTTCAGGTGCGGAGAAAAAGAACTGGAAGGGCATTCTGGGACACCTTCAGCATCATGGGATGTTTAAAAACATAAAAGAGGGTATTCAGACGGTTTCCAAGCTGAAGGAAAAAGGTTTTTACGGACATATTCAAAAGGAAGAACAGTACCTCAAAAACAAATGGCAAGGTCCTGATGTACCAATTGTTACGCTGCCGGTTGATGAACGAAACAGGAGAATCCGTTTAGAGTTCGGATCAAAATCAGGACTCGCCTTTCAAGACAAAATGTTCCTTTTTCTTTCGTCAGATTTAGATTTTGGGTCGGTATCTGCCCTTATGACGCATGAGTATCATCACGTTTGCCGGTTAGGTCATCTGACAAAAGAGGAAAAGGATGTCACATTACTTGATACAATCATCATGGAAGGGCTGGCGGAATATGCTGTTTATGAGAGGTTCGGCCGAAGTCAAACGGCTGAGTGGACGACTTGGTATACACCGGAGCAGCTTCAGGCTTTATATGAAAAAAAGATTGCGCCCCATCGGGATATCAAACGGGATAATCGATTATTTCCCCAGCTGTTATTCGGCAAAGGATATCAGCCAAAAATGCTTGGATACGCAGTTGGATTCAATATTGTAAAAAAATATTTAACCGCCAGCAAGGCAAGCGCCGCAGACGGGCTGTCCATTCCTGCTGAGACCTTTTTGGATGCAATGCTTTAAAAGGATAAAATAATGGAATTTCATTAATAATATTACATTTATCCTAAAAAATTCTTGATTTTGCAAAATGATTGTAATAATATACAACTATAAAATTTTTCGATAATTCAATATTATTTATTATTTCTGAATAAGGGGATTGCTTTCTCTTGAAAACGTTTGACAACAAGAGGGGGGAAAGGGGAGCTAGCATGAGCACACTTTTAGAAGTGAATAATTTAAAGACATATTTTTTCAGGAAAAAGGAGCCGATCCCTGCGGTTGACGGAGTCGATTTTCACATCAGCAAAGGCGAAACCGTCGCGCTTGTAGGTGAATCGGGCTCCGGAAAAAGCATTACTTCTTTATCAATTATGGGCCTCGTCCAAAGCTCAGGCGGAAAAATCATGGACGGCTCTATTAAACTCGAAGACAAAGACCTCACCTCATTCACTGAAAACGATTATTGCAAAATCCGCGGTAACGAAGTATCCATGATCTTTCAGGAACCAATGACCTCCCTTAATCCGGTGTTAACAATCGGAGAACAAATTACCGAAGTGCTGATTTACCATAAAAACATGAAGAAAAAAGAAGCCCGTCAACGAGCTGTTGAACTCTTGCAGATGGTCGGTTTCTCCCGGGCGGAGCAAATTATGAAGGAGTACCCGCATCGGCTGTCCGGCGGTATGAGACAGAGGGTGATGATTGCCATCGCACTGAGCTGTAATCCTAAACTGCTCATTGCCGATGAACCAACGACAGCGCTGGACGTGACAATACAAGCCCAGGTGCTGGAGCTCATGAAAGATCTCTGTCAGAAGTTCAATACATCAATTCTTCTCATCACACACGATTTAGGTGTCGTGTCTGAGGCTGCCGATAGAGTGATTGTCATGTACTGCGGACAAGTCGTAGAAAACGCCACTGTTGATGACTTATTTTTAGAACCGCTTCATCCGTATACAGAAGGCCTGCTTACGTCAATTCCTGTTATAGATGGAGAGATTGATAAATTAAATGCGATTAAAGGCAGTGTGCCTACACCGGATAATCTGCCGCCGGGGTGCCGTTTTGCCCCAAGGTGCCCGAAAGCTATGGATAAGTGCTGGACAAATCAGCCTTCGCTTTTGACACACAAAAGCGGAAGAACGGTGAGATGCTTTTTATATGAGGAAGAGGGTGCCGAACAATCATGACAGCAGCTAATCAAGAAACAATCTTAGAGCTTCGTGACGTAAAAAAATACTTTCCGATCCGGTCAGGCCTTTTTCAAAGAAAAGTCGGTGATGTAAAAGCGGTGGATGGTGTTTCATTTTCGTTAAAAAAAGGAGAAACACTCGGAATCGTTGGAGAGTCGGGCTGCGGAAAATCGACTGCCGGCAGAACGATGATCAGACTGTACAAACCGACAGAGGGCCAAATTCTTTTTAAAGGGCAGGATATTTCCAATCTGTCAGAGGAGAAGCTGCGGAAGAGTGTCCGCAAAAATATTCAAATGGTTTTCCAAGATCCATTTGCTTCGTTAAACCCGAGAAAGACCCTGCGTTCCATCATAAAGGAGCCGTTTAATACGCACAACATGTATACCATGCGTGAACGAAACGAAAAAGTTGAAGAGCTGCTTGCAAGAGTAGGGCTTCACCCGTCGTTTGCCAGCCGTTATCCCCATGAGTTTTCCGGCGGCCAGCGTCAGCGGATCGGCATTGCCAGAGCACTCACTTTGAATCCAGAGCTGATCATTGCAGATGAGCCGGTTTCCGCACTTGATGTATCCATTCAGGCCCAAGTGATTAACTTGATGGAGGAATTACAGGAAGAATTTAATCTTACGTATCTATTTATCTCTCATGATCTGAGTGTCGTCCGCCATATCAGCGACAGAGTCGGAGTAATGTATCTTGGCAAAATGATGGAGCTGACCGGCAAGCATGAGCTTTATGACAACCCGCTTCACCCATATACCCAAGCGCTTTTATCCTCCGTTCCGGTTACAAGAAAAAGAGGATCTGTCAAACGTGAACGCATTGTCCTGAAGGGAGAACTGCCTAGTCCGGCCAAACCGCCAAAAGGCTGCGTATTCCACACAAGATGTCCTGTTGCAAAACCGATATGCAAGGAACAAATACCAGAATTTAAAGAAGCTGCTCCCAGCCACTTTGTGGCTTGTCACCTTTATAGCTAATGTTGCCCGCACAGCTTTGAGAGGGGGTATGCACACTACATAAACAACAGCTGAGAAGAACGAACATTTCAAGAGGGGGAATATCTAATGAAAAGACGGAAAACCGCACTGATGATGCTAAGTGTATTGATGGTTCTGGCCATCTTTTTATCAGCCTGCTCGGGATCAAAATCGAGCAACAGCAGCGAGAAAAAATCAGCAGGCAAACCGCAGCAAGGCGGGGATTTGGTTGTTGGTTCAATCGGAGCGCCAACACTTTTCAACTCATTATATTCAACAGATGAATCAAGTACAGATATTGAACAAATGATTTACAGCTTTTTAACGAAAACCGATGAAAACTTAAATGTCAAAATGTCACTGGCGGAAAGTGTGAAAGAGCTGGATGGCGGATTGAAATATGACGTAAAAATCAAAAAAGGCGTTAAGTTCCATGACGGAGAAGAGCTTACTGCCGATGATGTCGTCTTTACGTACAGCATTCCGCTTAACAAGGATTACAAAGGAGAGCGCGGCTCTAACTTTGAAATGCTGAAATCAGTAGAGAAAAAGGGAGATTATGAGGTTTTATTTACGCTGAAATACAAAGATCCTAACTTCTATAACAATACGTTAGACAGCTACGGGATTCTGCCTGAGCACATTTTAAAAGATGTACCGGTTGCAGAGCTTGAAGATAACGAATTTAATAGAAAAAATCCAATCGGCTCGGGGCCTTTTAAATTTAAAGAATGGAAAGACGGACAATACGTGAAGCTTGTTGCTAATGATGACTACTATGACGGCCGTCCGTATTTAGACAGTGTCACGTATAAAATCATTCCTGACGCCAATGCAGCAGTTGCCCAGCTTCAGGCCGGAGATATTGATTTCTTTAACGTGCCGTCAACTGACTATAAGACAGCTGAATCGTTTAATAATGTCAAAGTCGTAACAGATTTAGCGTTAAGCTATACGTATATCGGCTGGAATGAGAAAAATGAGCTGTTTAAAGACAAAAAAGTGCGCCAGGCGCTTACGACAGCTTTAGACCGTGAAACAATGGTGCAAACTGTATTAGATGGGGATGGGAAGGTCGCTTATATCCCTGAAAGCCCGGTTTCATGGAACTATCCGAAAGATATAGAGGTTCCTAAATTTGAATACAACGTCAAAAAAGCTAAGAAGATGTTGAAAGAAGCCGGCTGGGAAGATACTGACGGTGACGGCATCCTCGATAAAGACGGTAAAAAATTCGAGTTTACACTGAAAACGAATCAAGGAAATAAAGTTCGTGAAGACATTGCAGTTGTTGTTCAAGAACAATTGAAGAAAGTCGGGATTAAGGTAACGCCGCAAATCGTTGAGTGGAGTGCATTAGTAGAACAGACAAATCCACCTAATTGGGACTATGACGCAATGGTTTTAGGATGGAGTTTATCAACGTTCCCAGACCATTACGATATCTTCCATTCTAGCCAGTCTGAAAAAGGCTTAAATAACATGTGGTACAAAAACCCTGAAGTTGATAAGCTTCTCAAAGATGCAAAATCAATCAGTGACCGTAACGAATACTCAAAAGCTTACGAAAAGATTTACCAAAAACTTGCTGAAGATCAGCCGTATACCTTCCTTTACTATCCGAACAACCATATGGCGATGCCGGCTAACTTAGAGGGTTATGTGTATCATCCAAAACGCGAGTTGTACCAAATTGAAAAATGGTGGCTTGCCCAATAATTTATAATTTTCCCTTGCAGGGGAGGGAGTGCGTTTCCTTCCCCTTTGAATTTGAAAAAGAACAACGAAGGGGACAAGAATATGGTTACATATATTATTCGAAGAACGTTATCTTCGATTCCTATTCTTTTGGGAATTACAATTTTGTCTTTCATTATTATGAAAGCCGCTCCAGGGGACCCGATGACACTTATGATGGATCCTACGATCAGCCAGGCAGACAGGGCTCAGTTTATTGAAAAGTACGGTCTCAATGACCCTGAGTATGTTCAATATTTAAAATGGCTGGGCAATATGGTTCAAGGCGATTTCGGCACATCCATCATCAGAAAAGGGACGCCTGTTTCAGAACTGATTTTAGCACGGCTGCCCAACACACTCCTCTTGATGCTGGTGTCAACAATTTTGGCGCTGATCATTTCCATCCCATTCGGGGTAATTTCTGCAAAAAAACCTTATTCGAAGCTGGACTACGGCATTACATTTACTTCATTTATCGGTTTGGCAATCCCGAATTTTTGGTTCGGTTTGATTTTAATCATGGTGTTTGCCGTGAATCTCGGCTGGTTTCCAACCGGGGGAGTCGCCACCCTTAACTCAGATTTCAGTATAGTAGACCGGATTCATCATTTGCTTTTACCCGCTTTTGTGCTGGCGACAGCTGATATGGCAGGCTTAACGAGATATACAAGATCCAATATGCTTGATGTTTTAAATCAAGATTATATCCGGACTGCCAGATCAAAAGGTTTCAAAGAGAATCGAGTATTATTTAAGCACGGCTTGCGGAATGCACTATTGCCTGTTATTACGATTTTCGGCTTAATGATTCCTTCCTTTATTGGCGGAGCGGTTGTCGTAGAGCAGATTTTCACTTGGCCGGGATTAGGAAAGCTGTTTGTCGATTCAGCATTCCAGCGCGATTATCCGGTTATCATGGCAATGACTGTGATCTCGGCGGTTCTTGTCGTTGTCGGAAACCTCATTGCAGACATCCTTTACGCGATTGTTGATCCGCGGATCGAATATTAAAAGGAGGGAAACAGAGATGTCAGAGCTGCAAACAACTCCCTCGCCGGAGATCAGGCTGAAAGAAAATATTTCGAAAAAGCCAGAAACAATGACAAAGATTTTCTGGGAAAAATTCTCGAAAAACAAACTGGCCATTTTAGGTGCCGTTATTCTTTTTATCATTATTATGTCTGCTGTTTTCGCCCCTTTAATTGCACCTTATCCCCAAGAGCAGCAAAGCCTGCTTGATAAATATAAGGCGCCGGGCCTTGAACATCTGATGGGAACGGATAAATTTGGACGTGATATTTTCAGCCGGATCCTATATGGAGCGCGTGTCTCTTTATTGGTTGGATTTGCGTCCGTAGTCGGTTCGATTTTGATCGGAACGGTTTTAGGAGCATTAGCCGGATATTTCAGAGGAATAGTGGATGCTGTCATTATGCGTGTAGTTGACATTGTGTTATCCATTCCTGATATTTTCTTGTTGATCACGCTGGTCACCATCTTCAAGCCGGGTGTGGACAAACTGATTTTAATTTTCTGTCTCACAGGATGGACCACAACAGCACGATTAGTAAGGGGAGAATTCTTGTCGCTCCGTTCAAGGGAATATGTTCTTGCTGCTAAAACAATTGGAACAAAAACGCACAAAATTATTTTTTCTCATATCCTGCCCAATGCGTTAGGGCCGATTATCGTGTCAGCTACGCTGAAAGTTGGGTCTGTTATTCTAGCTGAATCGGCGCTAAGCTACTTGGGCTTTGGAATCCAGCCGCCAATCGCTAGCTGGGGGAACATGCTTCAAGACGCACAGAATTTCACAGTAATGATTCAAGCATGGTGGTACCCGTTATTTCCCGGGCTATTTATTTTAATGACCGTTTTATGCTTCAACTTTGTCGGTGATGGCCTGCGGGATGCGCTTGACCCGAAAAATATTAAATAAAAATGAATATCATATCTGTGATAAAATATCACCAAATCAGAAAAAAGCAGATCTTCTTTTGTCAGAAAATATACAAAGAGATCTGCTTTTTATGATTCTTACATAAACCCAGTGATTCCAGATTTCCTCAATCTCTTTGGAATAATTTCTCTATCCCTTGCCTATACTGTGGACAACAGTTTTTATAAAAGTGAGGGGTTAGAGATGTTATTTCTTCATGATGTGTGGGTCAATTGGTTTGAAGGGGAAGAAAATGGCTACAATGTATGCCACTTTCACGAATGGCGCAAGGAAGATACGGTTGAGCTTTTGGATCAGGTGCCGCTGTTAAGGGTGCCGTCAGTACTGTTTCATTACATAGAAAACGATTTGTCAGAGCTTCCGGAAGGTTTGCTTGAAGACGTACATCAGAAATCGTACATTCGGAAAAATCATGAGCGGACAAAGCTTGAGTATTGTTTTGTCGTAACAGACGGAATCGGCATTTTAGCTGTCGACACGATCGGCTACACGATCCCTGTCAGAAAAAGCCGTCTGATCCCAAGACAGGAGCAGCTCGTTTATGAAATGGTAAAAGATGTAGAGCCTGAAGCATATGAATTTGAGCCAAAGAAGCTGGAATCCTCTAAGGAATATCACATCTTATCATTAGCACCAGAACATGTCAGAGGACTGACGAGAAAAGAACGGCAAATCAAGCAGCTGATGTTTATGGCGCTTGACCAATTGAAAGGGCTGAAAAACCGGGCGGAAATCGGCTACTGGTACACAGAGTGGAATCCGCATATGTATGAACAAATCAAAAGGATGAGCTTTGAAGAGATTTGGGACATGCTGTATAACGAAACAATTGAAGGCTGGTCGGACAAGCACCTAGCTTTTTGCGAAAACCTAATAAAAGGACAGCCTTTTTTCGAAAAGCTGTGGGAAATGGAAAACGAATCAAAGGTCAACTAAAAAAAACCGCTCTTTGCAAAGAGCGGTTTTTTGATTAGCGTCTTTTTCTTCCAAGACCCATGGCATTCTCCATTTTTTTCAGCATTTTGTTTGCTGTCCGGTTCGCTCGTTCCGCGCCTTCATCAAGAATCCGGTCTAATTCTTCAGATTCTATTAGCTCATAATAGCGGTCCTGGATCGGTTTTAATGCGTTCACCACGACTTCTGCCAAATCACCTTTAAACTCGCCGTAGCCTTTTCCTTCGTACTTTGCTTCAAGCTCTTCAATTGTCGTATTGCCGAGGATTGAATAAATTGTAAGAAGGTTTGAAACGCCCGGTTTGTTTTCCTTATCAAATTTCACAATGCCTTCAGAATCCGTTACAGCGCTTTTGATTTTCTTTTCAAGCTGCTTCGGCTCATCCAGCAATGTAATATAAGCTTTCTGATTCGGATCAGATTTGCTCATTTTCTTCAGCGGATCATTCAGAGACATGATACGTGCACCGACTTTTGGAATTTTCACTTCCGGAATCGTAAAGATGTCGTTGTATTTTTTGTTGAAGCGTTCTGCAAGATTCCGCGTCAGCTCAAGGTGCTGCTTTTGATCCTCGCCGACAGGTACAAGATCCGTTCCGTACAGCAGAATATCAGCGGCCATTAGCGGCGGATATGTTAACAGGCCGGAGACGACAGCTTCATTGCCTTTGGATTTGTCCTTAAATTGAGTCATCCGCTCAAGCTCGCCGATATAGGCGACACACTGCATCATCCATCCGGCCTGCGCATGCGCGGGGACCTCTGATTGAATAAACAATGTTGCTTTTTCTGGATCAAGTCCGACAGCTAAGTAAAGCGCTGCGAGATTGCGGATATTCTTTCTAAGCTCAAGCCGGTCTTGAGGAACAGTTATCGCATGCTGGTCCACGATGCAAAAATAGCTGTTATAATCATGCTGCAGTTCGACAAACTGCTTCATTGCACCGATATAGTTGCCGAGCGTCACTGAGCCGCTTGGCTGAATACCTGAAAAAATCGTTTGTTTCATGAAAACATCAACCTCATTTCTTAAAACATAATAAAAAAGGCTCATTCTTCCCCTGTAAAAAAGGGACGAATGAACCGTGGTACCACCCTGATTATTCCATTAAAATGGAATCACTCTGACGTTTGTAACGGAGACTGCTCCGGCTGAGCCTACTTTTTTCCAGTTCGGTCAGCTGCTCCAAAGTCCATTCCACATTGCCCGTTATCTGCTCCCAGCACCGCAGACTCTCTTCAAACAGGTGAAACGTGTACTACTCTTTTTCATAGCAAGCTTTTCTTTTGATTGCTTCATTATAAATCAATTATAACCAATTGTCATCATGAAAAAACATTCTTTTTTCCAGTAAAATTGTAATAATATAAATAACACGAGTGCTGTAAAATCCTTAAATGATAACTGCTATCAGCGTAAAAACAGGCAGATATTATATGTAAAAAGCAATATGGGCAGAAAACACATGAAAAAGTTTTTAATCAATTTATGCTTTAAATGGTAGAAGGATATTATGTTCATGGAAGAAAAACTAACGAAGTTTAAATATTTTAAATTGATAAAATAATATTGCAATAAATTATTTGTTTCATTATAATGAACTTGTTCACTCTATTGTTACAGCTTTTTTACAAAAATAATCAGAAAAGACGGAACAGAATAAAAGTTGTGGAAACTCAGGTTCATTTGTCTGATATTTCTGAGGATTTAGCCGTAAGGAGCTGAAAATTATTATTAGGGGGTTTGCGAATATGAAAAAACGTTGGTCGATTGTCACGTTGATGCTCATTTTCACTCTCGTGCTGAGCGCGTGCGGCTTTGGCAGCAGCGGATCAAACGGTGAAGGGAAAAAGGACAGTAAAGGAAAGACGACACTTAACATTAATATTAAAACTGAGCCGTTCTCCTTACATCCGGGATTGGCAAATGATTCAGTATCAGGCGGTGTTATCCGTCAGACTTTTGAAGGATTGACACGTATCAATGCAGATGGTGAGCCTGAAGAAGGCATGGCTTCTAAAATTGAAACGAGCAAGGACGGAAAGACATATACATTTACCATTCGTGATGGTGTGAAATGGTCTAATGGAGACCCTGTAACTGCACAAGATTTTGAATATGCTTGGAAATGGGCGCTTGACCCTAATAATGAATCACAATACGCTTACCAGCTCTACTACATAAAAGGTGCTGAAGCGGCGAATACCGGAAAAGGCAGCCTAGACGATGTGGCAGTAAAAGCTGTGAATGACAAAACGCTGAAGGTTGAATTAAATAACCCGACTCCATATTTCACTGAATTAACTGCGTTCTATACGTATATGCCGATCAATAAGAAAATTGCAGAGAAAAATAAAAAGTGGAATACAAATGCCGGAGATGATTATGTATCAAACGGGCCGTTCAAAATGACGGCATGGAAACACAGCGGCTCTATTACTCTCGAAAAAAATGACCAGTATTGGGATAAAGACAAAGTCAAACTGAAGAAAATCGATATGGTTATGATCAACAATAACAATACGGAACTAAAAAAATTCCAAGCTGGCGAACTTGATTGGGCCGGTATGCCGCTCGGACAGCTTCCGACAGAATCCCTGCCGACCCTGAAAAAAGACGGTTCTTTACATGTTGAGCCGATTGCAGGAGTGTATTGGTACAAATTCAACACTGAAGCTAAGCCATTAGACAACGTCAATATCCGTAAAGCTTTAACATATTCGCTTGACCGTCAGTCGATTGTTAAAAACGTTACGCAAGGAGAGCAAATCCCGGCAATGGCTGCAGTGCCGCCTACAATGAAGGGATTTGAGGATAACAAAGAAGGATACTTCAAAGACAATGATGTCAAAACAGCAAAAGAATACCTTGATAAAGGCCTAAAAGAAATGGGCTTAAGCAAGGCATCTGATTTGCCAAAAATCAAATTGTCTTACAACACTGATGACGCACACGCGAAAATCGCTCAAGCAGTACAAGAAATGTGGAAGAAAAATTTAGGCGTTGATGTTGAGCTTGATAACTCAGAGTGGAATGTCTATATTGATAAGCTCCACAGCCAAGATTATCAAATCGGCCGTATGGGCTGGCTCGGCGACTTCAATGATCCTATCAACTTCCTTGAATTGTTCCGCGACAAAAACGGAGGAAATAACGATACAGGCTGGGAAAATCCAGAATTCAAAAAGCTTCTGAATCAGTCACAAACTGAAACAGATAAAACAAAACGTGCAGAGCTGCTGAAAAAAGCAGAAGGTATTTTCATTGATGAAATGCCGGTTGCCCCAATCTATTTCTATACTGATACTTGGGTACAGGATGAAAACCTAAAAGGTGTTATCATGCCAGGTACTGGTGAGGTTTATTTCAGAAACGCATATTTTAAATAAGGCTACGTCTGAAAATAAAAGACCTCAAGGTATATGGGGAGAAAAGCCCCATATACCTTTCTTACTGATGGAGTATAAAAATGTAAAAACCATGGAGGTGTTCCCCCTTGCTAAAATATATCGGAAGACGCTTAGTCTATATGATTATCACACTATTTGTGATTGTAACTGTGACATTCTTCTTAATGCAAGCAGCACCGGGCGGGCCATTTTCAGGTGAGAAAAAGCTTCCGCCTGAAATTGAAGCAAATTTAAATGCGCATTATGGCTTGGACAAGCCGCTGTTTGTACAATATGTCAGTTATTTGAAATCAGTTGCAATGTGGGATTTCGGACCGTCATTTAAATATAAAGGTCAGAGTGTTAACGACCTGATCAGTTCAGGTTTCCCCGTTTCATTTACTCTTGGAGCAGAAGCTATTCTCCTCGCTTTAGCGTTAGGTGTATTGTTTGGGGTCATTGCAGCCCTTTACCATAATAAGTGGCAGGATTATACCGTCGCGATTTTAACGATATTTGGTATTTCGGTTCCGAGCTTTATCATGGCGGCTGTTCTGCAATATGTGTTCTCCATGAAGCTTGGGCTGTTTCCGGTCGCGGGGTGGGATTCCTGGGCATACACCTTTTTGCCTTCCATCGCACTTGCTTCCATGCCGATGGCGTTTATTGCCAGACTTTCCCGTTCAAGCATGATCGAAGTGTTAAACAGTGATTATATCCGCACAGCGAAAGCGAAAGGGCTTTCCCGCCCAGCGGTTACAGTGCGGCACGCCATTCGAAACGCGCTTTTGCCGGTTGTTACATATATGGGCCCGATGGCCGCACAGGTCTTAACGGGGAGCTTCATTATTGAAACCATTTTTGGGATTCCGGGGCTTGGTGCACACTTCGTCAACAGTATTACAAACCGTGATTATACGGTCATTATGGGTGTAACGGTGTTCTTCAGTGTCATCCTGCTATTGTGTGTATTAATCGTAGATGTGTTATACGGCATTATTGATCCAAGAATCAAGCTTTCCAAAGCAAAGAAAGGAGCCTAGGCCATGCAGAACATTCCAAAAAACATGTTTGAACCAGCCGCAGCGAATGCCGGCGATGCAGAAAAAATAAGTAAAAAGAGCCTTTCCCTCTGGAAAGATGCGATGCTTCGCTTCCGCAGCAATAAGCTTGCAATGGTCGGGCTTATCATTATCGTACTTATTATCCTTATGGCAATTTTTGCGCCGATGTTCTCAAGGTATGATTATTCAACTACTAATCTCTTAAATGCGGATAAGCCGCCTTCAAAAGATCACTGGTTCGGAACAGATGATCTTGGACGGGACATTTTCGTCCGTACATGGGTAGGGGCGCGAATCTCAATCTTTATCGGTGTTGCAGCTGCTGTTCTCGATTTGCTGATCGGCGTCATTTGGGGGAGCATTTCAGGCTTCCGCGGAGGAAGAACAGATGAAATCATGATGCGTATCGCTGATATCCTTTGGGCAGTTCCTTCATTATTAATGGTTATCTTACTGATGGTTGTTCTTCCGAAAGGTCTATTTACGATTATTATTGCCATGACGATTACAGGCTGGATTAATATGGCCAGAATCGTGCGCGGACAAGTGCTGCAGCTGAAGAATCAGGAGTATGTGCTTGCTTCACAGACACTGGGTGCAAAAACATCCCGTCTTCTATTTAAACATATCGTGCCAAACGCAATGGGTTCTATTTTGGTCACGATGACACTGACAGTTCCTACTGCGATTTTTACAGAAGCCTTTTTAAGCTATTTGGGACTTGGTGTTCCGGCTCCGCTGGCAAGCTGGGGAACGATGGCTTCTGACGGATTGCCTGCATTGACCTATTATCCGTGGCGTTTATTCTTCCCTGCCGGATTTATCTGCATTACAATGTTTGGCTTTAACGTTGTCGGCGACGGATTAAGAGACGCATTGGATCCTAAGTTACGTAAATAAGGGAGTGATACGGGTGACACGCCTATTAGAAGTAAAAGATTTAGCAATTTCATTTAAAACATATGGCGGAGAGGTCCAGGCGATCCGCGGAGTGAATTTCCATCTGGATAAAGGGGAGACGCTGGCCATTGTTGGAGAATCAGGTTCCGGAAAAAGTGTAACCTCTCAAGCGATTATGAAGCTGATTCCAATGCCTCCGGGTTATTTCAAACGCGGTGAGATCCTGTTTGAAGGAAAGGATCTGGTGCCGCTGTCCGAAAAAGAAATGCAAAATGTCCGGGGAAAAGAGATCGGCATGATATTCCAAGATCCGATGACCTCCTTAAATCCAACGATGAAGGTCGGTAAACAAATTACGGAAGTGCTTTTTAAACACGAAAAGATCTCGAAGGAAGCGGCTAAAAAACGCGCGGTTGAACTGCTGGAATTAGTCGGTATCCCAATGCCGGAAAAGCGGGTGAACCAATTTCCGCATGAATTTTCAGGCGGGATGAGACAGAGGGTTGTCATTGCCATGGCGCTTGCAGCGAATCCGAAGCTTCTGATCGCCGATGAGCCGACAACTGCTCTTGATGTAACGATTCAAGCGCAAATTTTGGAATTAATGAAGGATTTGCAAAAGAAAATTGACACGTCCATCATCTTTATCACACACGATCTTGGTGTTGTGGCTAACGTTGCTGACCGGGTCGCTGTCATGTACGCGGGACAGATTGTAGAAACCGGTACGGTAGACGAAATCTTCTACGATCCGAGACATCCGTACACTTGGGGGCTTCTTGCATCCATGCCGACACTGGAAAGTTCAGGAGAGGAAGAGCTGACTGCAATTCCGGGCACGCCGCCTGATTTGACAAACCCGCCAAAAGGAGATGCTTTTGCCCTGCGGAGCTCTTACGCGATGAAAATCGATTTTGAACAGGAGCCGCCAATGTTTAAGGTATCCGATACTCATTATGTAAAATCGTGGCTGCTTCATCCTGACGCGCCAAAGGTAGAGCCGCCTGAAGCGGTAAAAGCGAAAATGCGTAAACTGGCAAACACGTTTGAAAAACCTGTCTTAGTGAGAGAAGGTGAATGAATTGACTGAAAAACTATTAGAAATCAAACATTTAAAACAGCACTTTGTCACGCCGAGGGGAACGGTTAAGGCTGTAGATGATTTATCATTTGATATCTATAAAGGTGAAACATTAGGGCTGGTTGGTGAATCTGGCTGCGGTAAATCGACAACAGGCCGAAGCATTATCAGGCTGTACGAAGCAACCGATGGTGAGGTGCTGTTCAACGGCGAAAATGTGCACGGGAGAAAATCGCGGAAAAAGCTGCTGGAATTCAACCGCAAAATGCAGATGATTTTCCAAGACCCCTATGCATCCCTGAATCCGAGAATGACAGTTGCTGATATTATTGCTGAAGGCCTTGATATTCATAAGCTGGCGAAAACGAAAAAAGAGCGGATGCAGCGAGTTCATGAACTATTGGAAACAGTGGGATTGAACAAGGAACACGCGAACCGCTATCCTCATGAATTTTCCGGCGGCCAGCGCCAAAGAATCGGGATTGCCAGAGCGCTTGCTGTTGATCCGGAATTCATTATCGCGGATGAGCCGATTTCCGCTTTGGATGTATCCATTCAAGCGCAGGTCGTGAATTTAATGAAAGAACTGCAAAAAGAAAAAGGGCTCACATACCTGTTTATTGCCCACGATTTATCGATGGTCAAATACATCAGTGACCGCATTGGCGTCATGTATTTCGGGAAACTGGTTGAGCTTGCGCCGGCAGATGAGCTTTATGAAAATCCGCTTCACCCATATACAAAATCATTGCTTTCTGCGATTCCGCTTCCTGATCCGGACTATGAGAGAAATCGCGTTCGCCAGAAATATGATCCGTCCGTCCATCAATTAAAGGATGGGGAAACGATGGAATTCCGTGAAGTCAAACCGGGACATTTTGTGATGTGCACGGAAGCCGAATTTAAAGCTTTTTCATGATTCATCAATCCTTCAAGAGATTTCTCTTGAAGGGTTTTTTTGCGTCCTCATAGAAAGTGAGAATGATAACATTTACAATTAGAGGAAAAAAACGGAGGCGAAATACGATTCAATTTCTGCATAACAAAAATGTTTTTGCACTATTGCTGTCTCAATCTTTTCAATCTTTAGCAGGAGTCCTCGTCACAATCGTTTTAATGGTCCGGGTCTATCAAATGACTGACTCTGTTTTTTTGGCGGGCCTTATTTTATCGTTCATGTCGTTTGCGAGTATAGCAGCAAGCTTTTGCGTCTCTCCGGTGCTTCGCATTCTCGGTTTTAAAAAGGTGCTTGCGGGAGCGAATCTGCTGAGAGCGGTCTTTATAATACTGATGGCATACAGCGTCACTCATCACGGACAGGCATTCTTTTGGATTACGCTGCTGTTTGTGTTTTGTTTTTCCTTCGCGGGCGCTTTTTTTCAGCCGGCAAGATTTGCGCTGCTGCCGATTATTGTTCCAAAGAAGCAATATGTAAAAGCGAATGGTGTGATCTCCCTCTCGAATCAATTGTTCTTAACAGCAGGCTGGGGCCTTGGAGGCCTTCTGACGTACGCCGTCCCTTTTGAACTCGTTGTCGGCGCTGCCATTTGCCTGTTTGTTCTATCGGGAGCTTCCATCAGTGTGCTGCATGTAAATGAAGAAGAGGCTGCAGGAACTGCTGAAACAGCTTCTGCCAGAAGTATATGGAAGGATTTAATGATCATCCCTATTGTAAGAGACATTACTGTAATGGACATGTTAGAAGCTTTGGCGGGTTCCGTATGGTCATCTGCTATTCTCCTCGCATTTACTGCGGCTGTTTTGCATGAAACAGAGGTGTGGTGGGGGATGTTTAACGCTTCCTATTTTATAGGCGCAATTGTCGGCAGTGTGATTGCTATTCGTTTTTCTTCTTTTTTTGAGCGGAATATGGGCTATGCCATTATGTTCAGCTCGCTTGTAATGTCGGCGCTGACCCTTTTGTTTTCATTTTCTCCAGTCCCGTTTTTATGCGCTCTGGCTTGTGCTGCAATGGGGCCTTTTTATCAGGTGCGTGATATTTGCCAGGAAACCATGCTGCAGGAGGTTATTCCCGAGCAGAAACGCATCGGAATCATGGCTGCAAAAAATGCGATTTTGACTCCTTGGTCAGGCGTCACCTACTCCATTATGGGGCTAGTGGCTGATGCTGCTGGTGCGAAAATAGCTTTTATCGCGGCTGCTGCATTATATATCATGACATTTCTGATTGCACTGGCGCAGCCCCGTCTGGTTCATTACAGGCGAGAAAATCGAGTTCAATGAGATACACTTCAAAATGAACGGAGCAGCTGGCTCGGTTTTTGCTGAAAAAAAATGAAACCATGGCGGAAGTTCGCACGTCTTTATAGATGTAAGGCTGTTTAAACAAGAAGAAATGGGGTATATCTAAAAGTATGAAGACAACGAACTCATAAGGAGCAAATCAATGAACTGGTATGAAAAGCTTAGCGAGTACTTTCCAATTGAAGAAATGAAATCAAAAGCGCATATGGAAGCTCTTCTGAAAGAGCGAAGCGATATTTATCATAAAGATGAAGGCAAACATCATATTTTAATGTTTGCGGAATTCGATTCTTTTATCTTCGTTGATTATCTGTATGTGTCTAAGGATGCAAGAGGGCAGGGGCTTGGCGGCAAATTGATCGCGAAGCTGAAAAAGAAAAATAAGCCCATATTGCTCGAGGTGGAACCTGTTGATGAAGATGATACTGATACAGAAAAACGCCTGAGGTTTTATCAAAGAGAGCATTTCAAGCATGCTCAGTCAATTGGGTACCGGCGCCGGTCATTGGCTACGAATGAAGTAAACAAGATGGAGATTCTGTACTGGTCACCAAAAACAGAATCAGAAGAAGAAATTCTTGAAGCCATGAAACAAACATATGAAAACATTCATACTTATAAAGACGAGAAATGGTACGGGGAATCGTACGAAAAAACGGATGAAGTCCTGAAACTCATTGATGAAGAAAAACAAAAAAATATTTTCGATCAGTTAAGCTAATTGAGAATTAGAACATATCATGAACATTAAAAATTTGCTGGATTGACACATTTTTTTCTTAGGATACTGTTCACACTTACTTTTTTATAGTATAATACCTGTAAAGATTCCTTTTTTAGAGTAATTTCAATTTAAGAATAAAATAGATGTTCATCCTACTAATTAGAGGAGTGAAGATGAATGGTTACACTATACACATCACCAAGCTGTACTTCATGCAGAAAGGCGAGAGCGTGGCTCGAGGAGCACGAGATTCCATTTGTAGAAAGAAACATTTTCTCTGAACCTTTATCAATTGATGAAATAAAACAAATTCTTCGAATGACTGAGGATGGAACAGATGAAATCATCTCAACCCGTTCAAAAGTATTCCAAAAACTGAATGTGAACGTTGAATCTATGCCGCTGCAAGATTTGTACCGCTTGATCAACGAGCATCCAGGTTTGCTTCGCCGTCCGATCATCATTGACGAAAAACGTTTGCAGGTCGGATATAACGAAGACGAAATCAGACGTTTCCTGCCAAGAAAAGTTCGCTCTTTCCAATTAAGAGAAGCACAGCGTTTGGCAAACTAATAGATCGTATCATCAAAAGAAGGCTGAGTCATCAGCCTTCTTTTATTTTTCAACCTGCTGGTAATAAATGCTCGCAAGGATGACAAACGCAACCGTCAAAATGGGGAGGAGCGTTTCAACTGTGCCGTGCTGCGCCATAAAAAGCGACAGCTTTTTGTCTCTGACAATCATTTCTCCGCCAGTATAAGCAAGCAGCCCGCTTCCCGCGTAAATCAGAAGCGGTATTTTCTCTAGTGCAATATGGATGAGTTTGCTGCCCCAAATAATAACCGGAACCGATACACACAAACCTATAACAACGAGAGAAAACTCACCGTGTGATGCTCCCGCAACTGCGATAACGTTGTCCAGCGACATAAAGAGATCTGCAAGCACAATCGTTCGTATCGCTCTCCACAGGGAGGTGCTGCTTTTAATGTGCTTCGTGTCTTTTTTTTCAATCAGCAGCTGATATCCTAAATACAGCAGGAAAATTCCGCCGGCGCACTGCAAGAACGGAATGTTCAAAAGATATACAGCTGCACTTGTTAATCCGATTCTCATGGCAACGGCAATAAATGTTCCGAGAATAATGGCTTGCTGTCTTTGCTTGTCCGGCAAATGTCTGCTGGCCATGGCAATAACAACCGCGTTATCTCCGCCGAGGATCAGGTCAATCCCAACAATGACAAGCAGAGAAATCAGATAGTCATGCTCCATGAAGCGGCACCTCGCTTTCAGTCCTTCGCTTGTACTACTACTATATGAGACAGGTTGTATTTTATGATATCAGCCGCCTGAACTGCCGTTTTTTAGGCAAAGGTGCATTTTTATTTCTTTTGTGACTGTTTTATCATAAAATAGAAATACAAAGGAATTCACACTGGCCTTGGTTAAGGTTAAGATGTGGACGGAATGGGTAAAGTGTAGTAAAGTACAATTAATCGGGAGCTTAGATGTCCCTTCAACATCTTATATAGAAGGGAAGGTTGGCAAATGGAAATTGAAAGAATTAACGAGCATACAGTAAAATTTTATATGTCTTACGGAGATATTGAAGATCGCGGTTTTGACAGAGAAGAAATTTGGTATAACCGTGAGCGCAGTGAAGAACTTTTCTGGGAAGTCATGGATGAAGTTCATGAAGAAGAGGAATTCGCTGTGGAAGGCCCACTTTGGATTCAAGTTCAGGCACTGGACAAAGGATTAGAAATCATCGTCACAAAAGCCCAGCTTTCCAAAGACGGACAAAAGCTCGAACTGCCGATTCCTGAGGATAAAAAGCAAGAACCAGCATCTGAGGATCTTGACGCCTTGCTGGATGATTTCCAGAAAGAAGAGCAAGCCGTCAATCAGGAAGAGAAGGAGCAAAAGCTTCAATTTGTCTTGCGATTTGGCGATTTTGAGGATGTTATTTCTCTATCTAATTTGAACGTTAACGGAAGCAAAACGACTTTATATTCGTTTGAGAACCGATATTATTTATATGTAGATTTTTGCAATATGACTGATGAAGAGGTTGAAAATCAGCTAAGCATCCTGCTGGAGTACGCAAATGAATCCTCAATCAGCATACACCGTCTTGAAGAGTACGGCAAGCTGATTATTTCAGAGCATGCTCTAGAAACGATAAAAAAACACTTTGCATCATAGCAAACCGATTTCCTTCCGGAAATCGGTTTTTTTTATGCACGAAAATGCCATTTTAGAGATGTGAAAAATCAAAAACATATAGACAAGCGGAAAATACGAACAGGAGTTGATCATCTTTTCCAGAAAGTATACTTCATCTGGAAAGGAGAGATGACAATTGTTTAGTGCTGTGACTGAAGACGGCCAAATGTTTCACCTTCTAGGCGCTCAGCAAAACCAGAAATTAAAGCGGAGACGGTTCTTCTGTCCGGTATGCGGGGGAGAGCTAGCTGTGAAGCTCGGACTTCAAAAAGCGCCGCATTTTGCCCATAAACAGAACAAGTCCTGCTCCATAGACATCGAACCGGAAAGCGCCTACCACTTAGAAGGAAAAAGACAGCTGTATGTATGGCTGAAAACGCAACGGGCTTCACCAATATTGGAGCCGTATATAAGGACAATCAACCAAAGACCAGACGTCATGGCAAGGATCAAGGAGCATATGCTTGCTGTTGAATATCAATGCGCCACTATCGCTCCAGATGTCTTTCAAAAGCGGACAGAGGGCTTCAAACAAGAAGGAATCATCCCGCAGTGGATTATGGGATACAGCCGCTTAAAACGGACTGCTTCGTCCTTTTATCAGCTTTCAGCTTTTCATTGGCAGTTTATCAATGCAAGTCCATACAGAGAGCTGATATGTTATTGTCCTGAAAGGCGTTCTTTTCTCCGGCTCAGCCACATCATTCCATTCTACACAAACCATTCTTATTCCTCAGTCCAAACGATCCCTATTCATCGGGCAGGTGCAGACGATCTTTTTTTCACTGAACCGAAACCCTCAATTCAATATTCAGGCTGGACGAAAGCGATTCACCGTTTTCGCCATAAACCCCATCGGTTTAACTCAAAGGAAACAAATCGCCTTAGGCTGCTGTTTTATGAGAAGCGGCAGACGCCTTTTTCTTTTCTGCCGACTGAAGTGTTTGTTCCTGTTAGAAAAGGGGCAGTTTTTAAGAGTCCGGTTTTTGTGTGGCAGGGTTTTCTTTATTTGTTTATGACGGATCTTGGAGGTAAACGTGCGCCAATTCGTTTTTCAGCCGTTTTGCAGCAGTGCAAACTGCACATTCATAATAAGAACATTGCCCTCAGGTTTGAATGCAGCGAAGAGTGTCTTTCAGAAGCGGTTAAACAGTATATTGATTTTTTGTGCAAGAAGGGATTTTTAAGGGAGACTCAGAAAGAAGTATATGTGCTGAATCAGCCTGCAGGTGGCATACACTCCATGCAGGATCTCATAGAAAGAGACCGCAGCTGTTTTATAGAATGAGTTTGTCTTATTTGGCTCACCCTAAGACAAAGGTGGTGGGCAGGCTGTGAAAGGCACAAAAGGAAAGGTTTTTCGTGTTTTTACTGCTTTTTTGGCATTCGTTCTCTTCATTACTGCATATGATTTGACAAAAGGCAGTGAAAAACCGGAAGATATTCACAACACAAGTTTATTGAGAAACAGCTGTTTTTTCAATTGGCTTGAATCAAAGAAGACGAGGGGGATCACCATGGCTGAGGAAAAAAAAGCAAACCAACTGCCTGACAGAAGTGAGGTAAAGGCAGAAGACACATGGAGACTTGAGGATATTTTTCCTAGTGATGAGGCCTGGAATAAAGAATTTCAAGCTGTAAAAGCATTAATTCCGAATTTATCTAAGTATAAAGGAAAGCTGGCAGATTCAGCTGATCATTTATACGAGGCTCTTACGTATCAAGATAAAGTGATGGAGCGGCTGGGTAGGCTGTACACATATGCGCATATGCGCTCTGACCAGGATACTGGGAACTCCTTTTACCAGGGGCTGAATGACAAGGCGGGAAACCTGTATACACAGGCCGCAAGCGCGACAGCTTATCTGGTTCCGGAGATTTTATCCATAGAAGAAGACAAACTGCAGCAGTTCATTCTTGAAAAAGAAGAATTAAAGCTGTACTCTCATGCGATTGAGGAGATTACAAAGGAACGTCCGCATGTGCTGAGCGAGAAGGAAGAGGCACTGCTTGCTGAAGCCTCCGAGGTACTGGGGTCATCTTCAAATACATTCAGTGTGTTAAATAACGCAGATATAACGTTTCCATCCATTAAAGACGAAGATGGGAATGAGAAACAGATCACTCACGGCAACTTTATTAATTTCTTGGAAAGTGAAAACCGTGAAGTCCGCAAAAATGCGTTTGACGCAGTGTATAAAACGTACGGACAATATAAAAACACAATGGCCACGACGCTTAGCGGCACTGTGAAAAAGGACAACTTCTACGCGAGAGTGAAAAAATACAAGTCAGCGCGTGAGGCTGCGCTTTCTAACAACAGTATTCCTGAGGAAGTATACGATAACCTTGTTAAGACGATTAATAAGCATTTGCCGCTCCTGCACCGCTATATTGCGCTAAGAAAGAAAGTGCTTGAGCTTAATGAAGTGCATATCTATGACCTGTATACACCGCTTGTGAAAGATGCTGGGATGAAGGTGACATACGAGGAAGCCAAAGATTACATGCTGAAAGGCCTTGCACCTTTAGGGGAAGAATATGCCTCTATCCTAAAAGAAGGACTGGAAAACCGCTGGGTGGACGTTTACGAAAATAAAGGCAAACGCAATGGGGCTTATTCATCAGGAGCTTACGGCACGAATCCGTATATTTTGATGAACTGGCATAATAACGTCAATAATCTCTTTACGCTCGTGCACGAGTTTGGACATTCCGTACACAGCTACTATACGAGAAAGCACCAGCCTTATCCATACGGCAATTACAGCATCTTTGTCGCGGAAGTTGCCTCTACGACAAATGAAGCGCTCCTTGGCGAATATTTGCTGAACAATTTAGAGGATGAAAAACAGCGCTTATATATTCTCAACCATATGCTTGAGGGCTTCAGGGGAACGGTCTTCAGACAAACGATGTTCGCTGAATTTGAACATCTGATTCATACTAAGGCGCAAGAAGGCGAGCCGCTTACACCTGAGCTTCTGACAAATGTCTATTACGACCTGAATAAAAAGTATTTTGGAGACGGCATGGTGATTGATAAGGAAATCGGCCTTGAATGGTCGCGTATTCCGCACTTCTATTACAATTACTATGTGTATCAGTATGCGACAGGGTACAGCGCTGCCCAAGCATTAAGCAGCCAGATTTTGAAGGAAGGAAAGCCGGCGGTTGACCGTTATATTGACTTCCTGAAAGCGGGAAGCTCACAATACCCGATTGATGTCCTGAAAAAAGCGGGTGTTGATATGACGTCTCCAGAGCCAATCGAAGCCGCGTGCAAAATGTTTGAAGAAAAACTTGATGAAATGGAAGAGCTGCTGATGAAAGTCAAGCAGTCTTAAAAAAGTAAGCCTGTGCGGAAATGACGCACAGGCTTTTTTAAAACCCTTTAAAGGTTTTCCGGTGATTCAAGCGGTAGAGGGTAAACAAAATAGACAGAAACAGCAGAGGAGAGGTAATATAAAGCGGCAGCATATGCATCATGCCTAAGATATTCAAGCAGAAAAAAACAGCAATGCACACAATTGAGATCAAAGTAGACATCATGGCGGTCCTCCTCGTTCTTTTTCCTTATAAGGATATGAGTGAATGCACTTCGTTATGTTTTGTGACAAAAATATGAACATTAAGCATAGAGGTTGTCAAAAGTCGACATCTTTTGTTATCATAAGGATGTGAAATTGATCACAAACAAACATTACCCCTTTGTTTGACCGTGAAAAATTTCTCCCATCCCCTTTGTTGTCGTTAAGACATATGAAACCGCGCTTATCCCGGCGCGGTTTCTTTAGTGCTAAAAACAGAACATGCGTTTGGTTTAGGGCGTAAAAAAACAGCCTCAAGCATATGCACGCCTGCGGCTATTTTTCACATGATTGATATTCATCAGAATAAGTGCTGAGAGACTTCCAAAACATTCCGTGTTTGGCTTCCACTTTGGCAACCTTTTTAGCAAACGCCAGTTTTTTCATTTCTTTTTCTACCTCTTCAAGGCTCAGGTCATATACAAGAGCAATTTCCTTCGAGGCAACGAAGCGGAAATATTCAATAAAACATTCTAAAGGCGGTGTTTCCGACGGCTTCGGCTCGTCGCCAAGCATCTCAAATAAAATTTCTTCATATACATCATATGAGTAGCTGCCAGGAACTTTAAGCCCTTCATCCTCATGCTGCGTATTAAAAAACGTCAGTGTCGGATTAACAGAAACATCCATCTCAGCAGCAATTTTCATGTCACATTGAAGCGCCTTGACCGCGCTTTGAGAATGCAGATCTTTTTTGAATTCTTCAAGATCGAGACTTGTATTTTCAGCAATCTCCAAAAGCACGTTTTCATCCGTAATATTTTTCTTTGAAACAAATAGGCTCTCCTGCATATTTCTGAGAAATTGCATGCCGGCTTTTCGTCCTTGCAATTCGGCTGCTTTAAAAGCGAGAGCAGCCATATAAGGCGATGAAAGCGGCTGATCCTGTTCGAACCAGACATTGCCGTCACATGACATGCCAGAGCGGCTCGCGATCTTTTCCCATGCTTCTGCGAGAAGATGCTTTTTTCGCTTTTTATTTAAAGCGGTAAGGCTTGCGGAAGCGATAATGCGTAAGGTGAAAAAACGTCCGTATCTGATTTTCAGCTTTTTGATGACGGGCTCTAAGGACCAGCATTCAGGACATAAAGGGTCTACAAACATATAAATTTCAAGCGGTTTTTTTGGATGACCGTGGCAATGGGCGAAGTATAGCTCATGCTGATAGTTTGTCAAGATGATCGATCCTCCGCTTCCGTTTGATTCACCATATGCCTTGCTGTCAACTCCAGCCGGCCAAACAAAAACTCACGAATTTCGCCCTCCAGCCCTACATGGTCCATTGCGTCCTTCATACAGCTGAGCCACGCATCAGCTCTCTCGTTTGTAATTGGAAAGGGAAGATGCCTTGCTCTGAGCATAGGATGGCCGTGCTCCTCAGTATAAAGCGGAGGCCCGCCTAAATACTGAGTTAAGAATTGCTTCTGTTTCCTGGCGGTTTCTGTCAAATCGCTTGGAAAAATCGGCTTCAGCAAAGGATGAGACGCGACACGCTCATAAAAAGTATCAACAAGTTGCGATAGAAGTTCCTCTCCAATCGCTTCATAAGGTGCGTTAAACGATTGTCCCATGTTGACTACTCCTTTAAATATGGCTAATAGGAATCATAAATCCTATTGCAAAAAGTAATTTTCTGTATTTCATTGTTTCATCTAGATTTATTTTAGCAACAAGGCATCATTTCTACAAACAAACTGCCTTTTATGCGTTTGATGACTCATTTCGGCTGACAGCCGGGGTTTGTATTTCATATCATATCACATAAAAATCAGGAATGCGTAAGATTTCACTTCGCAAAAAAACCAGAGGGAAAGAGCACCTCTGGTTACGCGTAATAAGCTGAAGTTATTTTTTTTACATAGTTTTGCGTTTCTTGGAAAGGAGGAATGCCTCCGTATTGGTCAACATTCCCCGGTCCGGCGTTGTAAGCCGCTAATGCCATAGACACATTGCCGTCGTATTTATCCAGCATTTGTTTTAAATATTTCGTTCCGCCCTCCACATTTTGCTGCGGATCAAGCGGATTGGAAACGCCAAGTGAGCTTGCTGTTGACGGCATCAGCTGCATGAGGCCCATCGCACCTGCTCCGCTGACCGCTTTTGCATTAAAGCCTGATTCCTGTTTGATGACGGCGCGGATCAGTTTTTCATCAACGCCATATTTATCAGCGGCTTTTTTAATCGCACTGTCAATAGAGAAGTCTCCCGAACTGATCTGATTTGCTTCATGTTTGTTTGAAGCTGAATCTGCAGCAGCTGTTTCAGTGCTTTCTGCCGCTTTTGTGATTGAACCTGAATTGCTGCTCGTATATGAGTTAAGCCCATACGCTGAAAGCAGTGACGGCGCTGTTGTATTCGCGCTGTTCAGCATGCTGAGCGGGCTTGGCGATGAAGAAGGTGCTGATTGCTGAGATGCCAGGCCGTTTGTATATTGGCTGAGCAAAGAGCTAAAACTTGAAAGCGGGCTTTCCGTATTCTGAGTGTCCGAGCTGCTGCGTGCATTAGATATGGACTGTAGTGCCTGAAGCTGAAGTAAAGCTGCCCAATTCGTTACATTCACGATGTCATTCCACCTTATATAGACTTTCGTTTTTCTTCATAAAAACGCAGAATTTTATTTTTGGTTTCGCGCTGAGGAATGCTGAATTGCTGAAGCAGCTTTTCGAAGGCTTTTCTGCCCTCATGCCAATCCGCCGCCTCAAATTCAATTTCATAGTCCTCTTTATTTAAATATCGGCTGTGGTCTAAAACTATTAAGCCTTTTTCTGTTTCTTTTTCCGCACGGTTTGTTGCTAAAGATCCAAAGTATTGTATGGCATCCGTATCGATCTGAAGCTTGTGCAACTGGTCCTTCACAGGGCCCTCGGGAACTGAAAATCCAGCGAGATCTGATACCTCTGAAAGCTGCTGGTGCGTTTCCAGAAGCCCCACATCTGCCGGCTCCTTTAATGTAAGGACATACTTTCCGTTTTTTCTGCGGATACGAAGCGCAGCATGTTTTTGTTTCAGCGCGAAGCTGTCTGTATCAAAATAATGATTCTTTTGATCTGTAAAATCTTTTTCTGTCAGCTGGAGTGCCGCTGCTATGTTTTTGAATTCTTGTTTGGTCAGCATGTTTTTAAATTCGATTTCAATTTCTTGGCTCATGATGCTCTTCCTTTCCGCCCTGTAAATCTTATTTTTACTATTATCTCTTTAGATGTTAGGTTTATCAATATCGAGCTCGATATGATAAAATGAATCTGTACTTTGTTTAAAAAAGGAGAGCATTATGCAAAACAGAATCGAAATTTTGAATGCAACATTATCGGATGATCAGCTTCGCCTTGCCTGTCAGACAGAAGGAAACGAAGCGGAACGCAAGCCGTCAGGTCAAATGCTTGTTGATTCTGACCACTTTGCTTTTGTATACATACTTGAATTAGCTGATTCTTTTGAATATGTCATTATAAAGGAACATGTATGGCCGGAACTGAAGCAGGCCCATGCACAAAAAATACCGGTTGTTTTAGAGGCAGGAAACCAAACAATTGAACTGGCAGGCCTGCATGAGGAGCTGGAATATCTTTTAGAAAATATAAAGGATAATGCAAACTATGGAGAAGAAATGGAAGAAAAAGTGAAACGCGTGTTTTTATAGAAACTGGTTCGGAATTGGGGGATGTATGATGGATGACAAACAATGGGAGCGTTTTTTAGTGCCGTACCGCCAGGCTGTCGAAGAGTTGAAAGTGAAGCTCAAGGGGATCCGCACACTATATGAATACGAGGACGACCATTCACCGATCGAATTTGTGACCGGACGCGTCAAGCCTGTGGCGAGCATACTTGAAAAAGCGAGACGGAAAAGCATACCGCTGCATGAAATTGAAACCATGCAGGACATTGCTGGCCTTAGAATCATGTGCCAATTTGTCGATGACATCCAAATCGTAAAAGAGATGCTTTTTGCCAGAAAAGATTTCACCGTTGTGGATCAGAGGGATTATATTGCGGAACATAAAGAGAGCGGATACCGATCATACCATCTTGTTGTGCTGTACCCTTTGCAGACGGTATCCGGAGAAAAGCATGTTCTCGTAGAAATACAGATCCGTACACTGGCGATGAATTTTTGGGCGACCATTGAGCATTCATTGAATTATAAATACAGCGGAAACATTCCTGAAAAAGTAAAACTAAGGCTTCAGCGCGCTTCTGAAGCGGCTTCCCGGCTTGATGAAGAGATGTCGGAGATCAGGGGTGAAGTACAGGAAGCTCAAGCTGCCTTTTCAAGAAAGAAAAAAGGAAGCGAGCAACAATAGGTAAAGGGGAAGAAGAGCATGAAATTTGCCGTATCATCAAAAGGAGATCAAGTTTCTGATACGCTGAAAAGCAAAATACAGGCGTATTTATTGGATTTTGATATGGAACTGGATGAAAATGAACCGGAAATCGTTATTTCAGTCGGAGGCGACGGAACGCTTTTGTATGCTTTTCACAGATACAGCGACCGCTTGGACAAAACAGCATTTGTCGGCGTTCACACAGGTCATCTGGGTTTTTATGCCGACTGGGTTCCTCATGAAATTGAAAAACTTGTTCTTGCCATCGCGAAAACGCCGTATCATACAGTCGAATATCCGATTCTCGAAGTCATTGTGACCTATCACGAAAACGAGCGGGAAGAAAGATACTTAGCTTTGAATGAATGTACGATTAAAAGCATCGAAGGAAGCCTTGTTGCTGATGTGGAAATCAAAGGGCAGCTCTTTGAAACCTTCCGGGGCGATGGCCTCTGCCTGTCAACTCCATCAGGCAGCACAGCCTACAATAAGGCGCTGGGCGGAGCGATTATCCATCCGTCTATCAGGGCGATCCAGCTTGCGGAAATGGCTTCAATTAATAACCGCGTGTTCCGTACGGTCGGGTCACCTCTGCTTCTCCCATCCCATCATGATTGCATGATTAAGCCGAGAAACGAAGTTGACTTTCAAGTGACGATTGACCATTTAACCCTTCTCCATAAGGATGTAAAGTCGATCCGCTGCCAAGTTGCATCCGAAAAAGTGCGGTTTGCGAGATTCCGTCCGTTTCCATTTTGGAAAAGAGTCCAGGATTCGTTTATTGGAAAAGGTGAATAGAAAGAGGACATATCGTGGAGCATTTTTTTATCAGAAAGAACATTACTTCCGCTGAGGACGGGATGACTGTAAAAGAATATGCCGGTGAACTGGGAATTTCGAAACGTCTGCTGACCGATATTAAGTTTGGCGGGGGAGACCTGCAGATTAACGGTGAGCATGTGACGGTCAAATACGTTTTGAAAGATGGAGATCTTCTTATCGTGAAGTTTCCTGAGGAACAGGTGAGCGAGACGCTGCTGGCAGAGCCTGTTCCGCTCGATATCCTTTATGAGGATGAACATGTGCTTGTGATAAACAAGCAGCCGTATGTGTCATCAATCCCTTCGAGAGAGCACCCCTCCGGCAGCATTGCCAATGGAATTATTGATCATTATCAAACAACCGGAGTGAGGGCGACAGTACATCTTGTCACCCGGCTAGACCGGGATACATCAGGTGTCATGCTTGTTGCCAAGCATCGATTTGCCCACTCCATTTTATCGTCTGCGCAAAAAAACGGCCTTGTGAAACGCCGATATGCGGCAGTGGTTCACGGGCGGATGGCACAGATGGAGGGAACAGTCGATGCTCCGATTGGCAGACATCCTGACAGTATTATTGAACGGACGGTAACGCCAGACGGCCAGAAGGCTGTTACTCATTTTTACGTCACATGTGCAAATGACGACATGACCTCGGTGGCATTGCAGCTTGAGACTGGACGAACCCATCAAATTCGTGTTCATATGAGTCATCTCGGGCACCCGTTGTGCGGCGATACACTGTACGGCGGAACGAGACAGGAAATTGGCCGGCAGGCTCTGCACAGCGAGCATCTTTCGTTTATCCATCCGCTGACACAGAAGAACATGACGTTTCATGCTCCACTGCCTCAGGATATGAGAAAACTGATAAAAGGAGAGAATCATTGATTCTCTCCTTTTTTATATGGGGCGAAATCTTGATTCGTCGTAAGGCAGGGAGCTTGGAACAGAGACGGTTTCTATTTCTGGAAAGCGAAAGCCTGTCAGTTGATTTCCGAACACGCAGCCTGTATCAATGTTGATGGTGCGCTTGACCTTCCGAGGCTCTTTCACAGGTGTATGACCGTATACCACCCAAGCCTTTCCGTTATAGGCTGCCGCCCAATCACGTCTGACGGGTCTGCCGTCCGGATATGTTTCACCCGTCACGTCACCGTAAAGCACAAAGTCCTTCACTCTGCGGGTATATTTGCCGATATCGTCAGCTCTTATGCCAGCATGGGCGACAACTAATTCTTCATTATGTAAGATGTCGTAAAGCGGCGCTGTTTCGTACAGCTTCATAAACTGTTCGCTGACTGATTTTCTCTCATCTTTAGAAAGTTCCTCAAGCTCTGCCGCTGTTGTTTCGAGACCATGCATCACTTTTACCGGATTTCCTTTTAAGTAACGATATAATTTATTGCAATGGTTTCCCGGGACATAACGCACAGCGCCTTTTTCGTAAGCGCCGGCTACAAATCGGATGACCTCTATCGATTTGGGCCCTCTGTCAGTTAAATCTCCGGCAAAAACAAGCACCCTGCCTTCTTCATGGATAGGTACTCCATTTTTGATTGTATAGCCAAGCTTTTGGATTAATGCAGTCATTTCGTCATAGCAGCCATGAATATCGCTGATGATATCGTAAGCCATGCGGTATCCTCCTTACCGATTGTTTTATTTATTATGAAGCAAAGTGTTGTGAGTCATCACAAGCTTTTATGTGCAAATTATAGAAGAAGAATCATTTTCTAAACAGGATTAAGACCTTATCACTTTATTTTTCATCATCACCCTTGTTAAAATCGCGTTATGTTTTTTAAAAATGAGGTTTTGTTCTCTGAGTGAGAACTAGCATAACCCTGACTTAAAAAGGAGGTTCTGATTATGGCGCATACATCTGTCGCATCTTTAGTTGTTGTACTTATCGTTGCATTTTTGACACCCATCCTTTTGCATCGGTTTAAACTCAGCATCCCGGTTGTTGTTGCTGAAATCATTATGGGGCTGATTATTGGGAAAAGCGGCCTTAATTTAGTTGTGGAGGGTGACACCTGGCTCCAAACACTCTCTATGCTCGGATTTATCTTTTTAATGTTTTTAAGCGGGCTTGAAATTGATTTTTCGTCGTTTGAGAAAGGAAAGAAAAAGCAGTTCCTGCCGAATGGCAAGGAAGCGCCGAATACGTTTGCTGCGGCATCTGTTATTTTCGTCGGTATTTTTATTTTATCATTGCTCTTGTCGTATGGGTTCGTCTTGGCCGGATTTATCCAAAATGCATTTTTGATGACCCTGATTATTTCAACGATTTCATTAGGCGTTGTCGTTCCAACATTAAAAGAAGAACGGATCATGAATTCAAATATCGGGCAGATTATTTTGCTTGTTGCTGTTATTGCTGATTTGGCCACGATGATTCTTCTTGCTGTTTTTTCTTCTTTATACGGAGAGGACAGCGGAAACATGTGGCTCCTGATGATTCTGTTTGCGGCCGGAGTGGTGCTTTACTTTTTCGGCCGGGTCTTCAAACATCGCTCTTTTGTGCAGTCCATGTCAAAAGGGACGATCCAGATCGGGACGCGTGCCATTTTTACGTTAATCATTGTACTCGTTGCCCTGTCTGAATCACTTGGGGCGGAAAATATTCTCGGCGCTTTCTTAGCGGGGGTTCTTGTTTCCCTGCTTTCGCCAAACAAAGAACTTGTTCAGCAGCTGGACTCATTCGGTTATGGGTTCTTAATACCGATTTTCTTCGTGATGGTCGGTGTGAAGCTGGATATTTGGACTCTTTTCCAGGATAAAACAATTTTAATCATGATTCCGCTCCTGCTGCTGGCGCTGTTAGTCAGCAAAATCATTCCTGTCATGTACCTAAAGAAGTGGTATGATAACCGAACCATTTTCGCGTCTGGCTTCCTGCTGACATCAACGCTTTCGCTCGTGATTGCCGCTGCAACAATCGGCCAGCAGCTTCACGTGATCAGCGCAAATATGTCAGGAGCGCTAATTTTAGTAGCCGTCATTGCAAGTATTTTTACGCCGATCTGTTTTAAAAAATTATACAAACGGGAAGAGCAGCCGGAGGAGAAAAAGACGATTACGTTCATTGGCGCCAATCAAATGACTTTGCCTGTCACACTCGAATTGCCAGAGGAAGAGTATGACGTGCGTGTTGTACACGTCTACCAAGAGAATGCGGAGGAAAAGCTGTCAGAATCAGTGTTTGCTGTTGAAACAATTTCTGACTATGAACACGAGACGCTTGAATCACTCGGCATTTTTGAAACGGATATCCTCGTTGTGGCGACAGGAAATGAAGATATGAATGCAGACATTGCATTACTTGCAAAAGAAAAAGGCACAGAAAGAGTCATTGCAAGCGTAGGATCACCGGAGCATGAAGCAGCTCTGAAGGAGCAGGGAATCAGCATCTTTTCTATTCTGCTGTCGACAAAAACGCTGCTTCGCGCACTGATTGAAGCGCCTGGCGTCATGAAGCTGCTCACGAACCAAGAGTCTTCGCTGTATCAAATTAATATGGAGAACAGTAAATATGATGGTGTCATTTTACGGGAATTCCCTTTAACAGGTGACGTCATCTTTGTCAGGATCTTCAGAGGTGTGGACAGCATCGTTCCTCATGGGGATACGAGGCTGAAACTTGGAGACCGTTTAATTGTCACCGGATCTCGGGGGTACGTAACGGATCTTAAGAAAACATTGGAAGGATAAATCTTGACCAAATAAGGATTCGTGTTAATATAGAGGTGCAGAACAATTCAATATGTATTCGTTTAACCACTAGGGGTGTCCTTCATAAGGGCTGAGATAAAAGTGTGACTTTTAGACCCTCATAACTTGAACAGGTTCAGACCTGCGTAGGGAAGTGGAGCGGTATTTGTGTTATTTTACTATGCCAATTCCAAACCACTTTTCCTTGCGGGAAAGTGGTTTTTTTATTTTCAGAGGGGGAATGATTTGTGAAGTTTTCAGAAGAATGCCGCAGTGCAGCCGCAGAATGGTGGGAGGGGAGCTTTGTCCATCCGTTCGTTCAAGGAATCGGTGACGGAACGCTTCCGATTGACCGTTTTAAATACTACGTACTTCAGGATTCCTATTATTTAACGCATTTTGCAAAGGTGCAGTCATTTGGCGCCGCTTATGCGAAGGACCTTTATACAACGGGGCGGATGGCAAGCCATGCCCAAGGTACATATGAGGCGGAAATGGCGCTTCATCGGGAGTTTGCCGAGCTGTTGGAAATCAGCGAGGAAGAGCATAAGGCGTTTAAGCCGTCTCCTACAGCGTACTCTTATACATCCCATATGTACCGTTCGGTTTTGAGCGGGAATTTCGCAGAAATCTTAGCGGCCCTGCTGCCATGCTACTGGCTTTATTATGAGGTTGGTGAAAAATTGCTGCATTGCGATCCTGGGCATCCGATTTATCAAAAGTGGATTGGGACATACGGCGGTGATTGGTTTAGACAACAGGTCGAGGAGCAAATCAACCGCTTTGATGAGCTGGCGGAAAACAGCACGGAGGAAGTGCGTGCCAAGATGAAAGAGAATTTTGTCATCTCCAGCTACTATGAATATCAATTTTGGGGAATGGCCTATCGAAAAGAAGGCTGGTCTGACAGCGCCATAAAAGAGGTGGAGGAATGTGGAGCTTCACGCCATAACGGATGACAGCAAGCCGGTAGAAGAGCTAGCGAGAATCATCATTACGATTCAGAATGAAGTTGATTTTATTCACATTCGGGAACGCTCAAAATCCGCGGCGGATATTTTGAAACTGCTCGAGCTTATTTTTGAAGGCGGTATAGATAAACGAAAATTGGTGATGAACGGGCGCGTGGATATTGCACTTTTCTCTACTATTCACCGCGTGCAGCTGCCAAGCGGCAGCTTTTCACCGAAGCAGGTCAGAGCCAGATTTCCACACCTTCATATCGGGAGGTCGGTGCATTCACTGGAGGAAGCGGTTCAAGCAGAAAAGGAAGACGCGGACTACGTGCTGTTCGGCCATGTGTTTGAAACGGATTGCAAAAAGGGTCTTGAAGGCAGAGGAGTATCTTTGCTGTCAGATATCAAACAGCGGATTTCCATCCCGGTTATAGCCATCGGGGGGATGACGCCGGACAGGTTAAGAGACGTAAAACAAGCAGGGGCAGACGGCATTGCTGTTATGTCAGGAATTTTCTCTTCCGCTGAGCCCTTGGAAGCAGCCAGACGATATTCCCGCAAGCTAAAGGAGATGCGCTATGAAAAGGCATTATGAAGCAGTGGTGATTGGAGGCGGAATTATCGGTTCCGCAATTGCTTATTATTTGGCAAAGGAAAACAAAAGCACCGCATTGTTTGAAAGCGGAACAATGGGCGGCAGAACGACAAGTGCCGCTGCTGGAATGCTGGGCGCCCATGCCGAATGCGAGGAACGTGACGCGTTTTTTGATTTCGCTATGCACAGTCAGCGTCTGTACAAAGGTCTTGGAGAAGAGCTTTATGCATTATCCGGTGTGGATATCAGGCAGCATAACGGCGGTATGTTTAAGCTTGCATTTTCTGAAGAAGATGTGCTGCAGCTGAGACAGATGGACGATTTGGACTCTGTCAGCTGGTATTCAAAAGAAGAGGTGTTAGAAAAAGAGCCGTATGCGTCTGGTGACATCTTTGGTGCATCTTTTATTCAGGATGATGTGCATGTGGAGCCTTATTTTGTTTGCAAGGCATATGTGAAAGCAGCAAAAATGCTTGGGGCGGAGATTTTTGAGCATACGCCCGTCCTGCATGTCGAACGTGACGGTGAAGCCCTGTCCATCAAGACCCCTAGCGGAGACGTATGGGCTAATCATGTTGTCGTTGCCAGCGGGGTGTGGAGCGGAATGTTTTTTAAACAGCTTGGACTGAACAATGCTTTTCTCCCTGTAAAAGGGGAGTGCCTGTCCGTTTGGAATGATGATATCCCGCTGACAAAAACGCTTTACCATGATCACTGCTATATCGTACCGAGAAAAAGCGGCAAACTGGTTGTCGGCGCGACAATGAAGCCGGGGGACTGGAGTGAAACACCGGATCTTGGCGGATTGGAATCGGTTATGAAAAAAGCAAAAACGATGCTGCCGGCTATACAGAATATGAAGGTGGATCGTTTTTGGGCGGGACTCCGGCCGGGAACAAAGGATGGAAAACCGTACATCGGCAGACATCCTGAGGACAGCCGTATTTTATTTGCGGCTGGCCATTTCAGAAACGGGATCCTGCTTGCTCCAGCAACGGGCGCTTTGATCAGTGATCTCATCATGAATAAAGAGGTCAACCAAGACTGGCTGCACGCATTCCGAATTGATCGCAAGGAGGCGGTTCAGATATGATGCTACAGCTGAACGGTAAAGACGTGAAGTGGGAAAAAGACACAGGTACAATTCAAGACCTGCTGGCGTCGTATCAGCTTGAAAATAAAATCGTTATCGTGGAAAGAAATAAAGAAATAATCGGGAAAGAACGCTATCACGAGGTTGAGCTTTGTGATCGTGATGTCATTGAAATTGTCCATTTTGTAGGAGGCGGATGAGCATGTTAACAATTGGCGGAAAATCATTTCAATCAAGATTGCTGCTGGGCACGGGGAAATACCCATCGTTTGACATTCAAAAGGAAGCAGTAGCTGTTTCTGAGTCTGATATTTTAACATTTGCTGTAAGGAGAATGAACATCTTTGAAGCATCTCAGCCAAATTTTCTGGAACAGCTTGATTTATCCAAATATACGCTTTTGCCGAATACAGCGGGCGCCAGCACTGCTGAAGAAGCGGTTCGGATTGCAAGGCTGGCGAAAGCGTCAGGCCTTTGTGACATGATTAAAGTTGAAGTCATCGGATGCAGCCGTTCCTTGCTGCCTGACCCTGTTGAGACATTAAAAGCGTCTGAACAGCTTCTTGAAGAAGGCTTTATTGTGCTCCCGTACACGTCGGATGACGTTGTGCTGGCGAGAAAGCTGGAAGAGCTCGGCGTTCATGCCATCATGCCGGGTGCATCTCCGATTGGATCGGGACAAGGAATCTTAAATCCTTTGAATCTGTCATTTATTATTGAACAGGCGAAAGTGCCGGTCATCGTGGATGCGGGAATCGGCTCGCCTAAAGATGCGGCATACGCAATGGAGCTTGGAGCGGATGGCGTACTGCTCAATACGGCTGTATCGGGCGCTGACGATCCTGTGAAAATGGCTCGTGCCATGAAGCTTGCAGTGGAAGCAGGACGCCTTTCTTATGAGGCGGGCCGCATCCCGCTTAAGCAATACGGAACGGCAAGCAGTCCGGGAGAAGGTCTTCCTGTATGACGGGCAGGTATTCAAGGCAGGAGCTGTTTGCTCCGATCGGCCCATCCGGCCAGAAAAAATTGAAAGAAGCGCGCGCCGTGATTATCGGCGCCGGCGCGCTCGGAACAGCCAGTGCAGAAATGCTGGTGAGAGCGGGAGTCGGCTCTGTGAAAATTGCCGACAGAGATTATGTTGAATGGAGCAACCTCCAGCGCCAGCAGCTTTATACAGAAGATGATGTCAAAAAAGAAATGCCGAAAGCAGCTGCTGCGGAGCGCCGTCTCCGTTCGATTAACAGCGATGTTGATGTGACCGGCCTTGTCATGGATGTGACAGCAGAAAATATCTTCGAGCTGATTAGGGATGCATCAATTATAGTGGATGCGGCTGATAATTTTGAAACCCGCCTGATCGTAAATGATGCTGCGGTAAAGGAAGGGATTCCTTTTCTTTACGGTGCCTGTGTAGGGAGCTACGGCCTCACCTTTACCGTGGTGCCGGGTTCTACTCCTTGCCTGCATTGCTTGCTCGATACACTTCCGATTGGCGGAGCAACATGTGACACAGCCGGCATCATCAGTCCGGCTGTTTTGCAGGTAGCAGTCTTTCAGGTAACAGATGCACTGAAGCTGCTGACGGGAGAGGAGTGCGAGCCGGTGCTGCGCTCCTTTGATTTGTGGAAAAATGAGCGGTCAGAAGTGAGAGCGGCCAGTCTCAAACATGACGCATGCCCAAGCTGCGGCACAAAGGATTTTCCGTTTTTGTCATATGAAAATCAAACAAAAGCGGCTGTATTGTGCGGCAGGAACACGGTGCAGATCAGATCATCTATTACGAAAGAAGCGGATCTTGAAGCGCTTGCCGGTCAGCTGAGGCAGGCCGGGCTTGAAGTAGCTGCGAACCCGTATTTAATTTCCTGCCGCTCGGATGATATGAAAATGGTGCTGTTCCGGGACGGCAGAGCTTTGATCCATGGAACAAATGATATTGCCCGGGCAAAATCCATTTATCATAAATGGATCGGGTAATAAAAGGAGTGTAGTGTAATGAGTATATATAAAGCATTGACAATCGCCGGATCAGATTCAGGCGGCGGCGCAGGGATACAAGCTGATATTAAAACCTTTCAAGAGCTTGATGTATTCGGAATGTCTGCGATTACAGCGGTAACCGCTCAAAATACGCTTGGCGTTCATGGGGTGCATCCGCTGACTGTAGAGGCGTTGAGACAGCAAATTGACGCTGTTGCTGAGGATTTGAGACCGGATGCAGTCAAAACGGGAATGCTCTGGAATGCCGACATGATTGAAGAAGTGGCAAGAAAAATTGACGAGTACGGATTCAATCGTGTAATTGTTGATCCGGTTATGATCGCAAAGGGCGGGGCATCCTTGCTGCGTGATGAGTCAGTTGCCACCTTAAAGGAGTTGCTCATTCCAAGAAGCTACGCGATTACGCCGAATGTCCCGGAAGCAGAAACGCTGACAGGAATGACAATCAGCTCGCTGGATGACCGGAAAAAAGCAGCAGAGCAGCTCGTCAAGATGGGTGCGCAGCATGTCATTATCAAAGGCGGGCACCAGCCTGAGGACAATCACATTACTGACCTTCTTTTTGATGGCAGCATGTTTATGCAAATCACCCATCCTTATATCAATACGAAGCATACGCATGGCACAGGCTGCACCTTTGCTGCGGCTTTAACGGCCCAAACGGCTAAAGGAGACAGCATCCATCAGGCATTTGAAGTTGCGGCCAACTTTGTCCGTGAAGCGGTGGAAAATACGCTCGGCATCGGGTCGGGACACGGGCCGACAAACCATTTCGCTTTTAAACGAAACAGCTTAAATACAAGCCGATGAGATCACCAGCTGATGGTGATCTCTTTTGCGTTTGCTACGGTATGCGCTTTTCATCTGGACAAGGTTATGATATGATAGAAATTAAGATCAGGTACTAATACTATGTCTTTATTAAATATAGGAGGCTTTATACATATGAATTTTTCACTTGAAGGCCGCAACATTGTTGTGATGGGGGTAGCCAACAAACGCAGCATCGCCTGGGGCATTGCGCGTTCTTTACATGAAGCGGGTGCACGTTTGATTTTCACATACGCTGGTGAACGCCTGGAGAAATCCGTTCACGAGCTTGCCGGAACATTAGACCGCAACGACTCCATCATCCTTCCTTGCGATGTTACAAACGACGCAGAAATCGAAACTTGCTTCGCAAGCATTAAGGAGCAGGTCGGTGTAATCCACGGTATCGCGCATTGTATCGCGTTTGCCAACAAAGAAGAGCTTGTGGGCGAATACTTAAACACAAATCGGGACGGCTTCCTTTTGGCTCATAACATCAGCTCATATTCTCTGACTGCTGTTGTCAAAGCGGCACGTCCGATGATGACTGAAGGCGGAAGCATTGTCACTTTGACGTACCTTGGCGGAGAGCTTGTGATGCCAAACTACAACGTTATGGGTGTAGCAAAAGCTTCTCTTGATGCAAGTGTGAAATATTTAGCTGCTGACTTAGGAAAAGAAAATATCCGCGTCAACAGCATTTCTGCCGGCCCGATCAGAACATTATCTGCTAAAGGCATCAGCGATTTCAACTCTATCTTAAAAGACATCGAAGAGCGTGCACCGCTTCGCCGCACGACAACACCTGAAGAAGTGGGCGATACAGCTGCGTTCTTGTTCAGCGATATGTCCCGCGGGATTACAGGTGAAAATCTTCACGTTGATTCAGGTTTCCATATCACTGCCCGCTAAGCAGGATCTATTTCAAGCAATCCCGAATAGGGATTGCTTTTTTATTTCTTCTGATTTTCAGCTTTCTGTCATATAGATAGAATATGACACAATCGGAGGGATGAAGATGTCTAATAAGAAAAGAAACGCGGATAAAAAACCGCTCATGTATATTGTTCAGCCGGATTATGCAGAAACTACAAGGTCATCCATGCAGGAGATTGTCATCAAAAGAAAGGCCGACAAACCCGCTCCGCCAAAAGCTGAGGAAAAGCCGGTTTACCATGAGAAGCAGCAGGAGGAAGCTGTGGCACAGGATGTCCTGCAAGAAGACCAAAAGCCTGCAGCCGAACCAGTGAGTCAGCAAACTCAAGAGGTGAGAGAGCCAGAGAACATAAAAAGCCAGGAGGAACAGAAAGCAGAGCCGCAGGCCGTAGAAGAAACCGTTGAACACGAGCCCCCGAAAGCAGAAAAAAAGGAAGAGCCTGCACTTGAGGCCCGGAAGCCTGAGAAAGAACCGGAAGCTGTCCATAGTGCTGATAAAGCGGAGGAAAAAGCACCTCCGGCACGAAAAGTGAAAAAACCGATGAGCAAGATGACGATCCACGAAAAAATTGATTTTTTAACAAAGCTGCCTCATAACATGCCGAGAGCGCTTTGTTTGATTGAAGCCAATGGAAGAACGTACAGGGGCGTGATTGTCGGAAGAAGAAATGATTCCGTCCTGCTTCGAACAACCGGAAACGGAGCCCCAACCGAACTGGCAATCGATGATATTACCTCTTTGCACCCGCTCGGTTTTTAACGAAAAAGAAAAAAGCTGCCCGGCTGATGTTGCCGGACAGCTTTTTTACATAGAGAAAAGCCTGCAGGCCTGCAAGCTTTTCCAGCTTATGATTAATGCTGATGATGTGTACGATTAATTAATCGAGGATTTAAGCAGTTGATTGCGCAGAAGCAGTCTAAGTCAACTTCAATACAGTAGTTCGTTTTTTCGAGTCGGAACACTTCGCACACCGTATCTTTATCGGTGAAGTCCAAAATGTGTTTGTGTTCGTCAAATGCGATTAATAATGACAGTGTTGCGCAGCTTCCATGCACTCTTTCCACCCTGAAAAATACTGTATTAAAGCAAGGGCCGTTATCGAGTTCGCCGACATTTCCGAAGGCGACTAATGGCGTTGATTTTGATGTAAATATTGCAAAAGGCACTGTGTCGCCTAACGAATGGCTTACAGATAAAAGCTTAGAGTGGCAGCCGGTCGGGCAGTCTTCTTCAACAGCGTTTTGCAGATCTTCAATATTTTCTACAGCTTCACGCACGCAGCTTGATGTTTTCTGGCTCATATTATCCCTCCTGCCTTATAAATTTGAGACTGGCGAAATGATGGAGAGTCAGCTGCCTCACGCTGGAAGCAGCTGAATGATTTGCACCTGTAATAGAGTTTGGAAGGGGATTCCTCTTTACAAGTGTTTATCCATTGTGATGATGCTTTTTATCTTTATGAGGCGATGTTCTGTCAACTAGCTCTGGTGACAGGCACTGAATCGCGCAGAAGCATCCGAGATCCACTTCAATGCAGAAATCTGTTTTTTCTAGCCCGAAGAAATCCGGGTCGCAAGGGTGGCAAACACTTAAGGTATCGCCTTTAACATCGACAGGGCGTAAAATAGACAGTGTTGCGCAGCAATCACATAATTTTTCAACGCGGAAGAAAATGGATTCAAAGCATTGCATATCATCCACAAATCCCCCCACGTTTCCGAATGTGGAGAACAATCCGCCTTTTTTATCAAACAAGAGAAACGGAATTGTGTCTTTACCTGCAATTGTCGGATTCAAAAGGTTTGTATAGCAGCCAGTCGGACACTGTTCCTCAACTGCCTCCTGCTCTGCTAAAATCTTTTCCACTGCATCGCATACACAGTTCTCATGCCGGCCATGGGTTTTTCCGCAGCTCATTGATTTCAGCTCCTTCTTTATAGGGTATTTGACTTTAGTCCTTAACAACATATGTACCCGTGCCCCACTTGGTGTGGGTGAACGTCTATATATTCATCATATGCTTGGAAAATAAGAAAAAGCAGAGCGTTTTTAGCTCTGCTTTTAGGTTCTAGAGGACAAGAGTGATGACTAGGACAGCGATCAGAACGTTTGTAGCTGTAGAGACAAGGGTTGCGATATCGGCATCTACTGTTGTGACGTTTACGCCGCGGGAGCATTCGATAAGAAGTTTCTGGCGGTTTACTTGCTTGTTAGCTGTAAGCTGCAATAAATCTTGTGCGACTAATTCAGCAATAACGCCATCTGCAATGGAGGTGAGAGCTACTGTCAAGACAGCTGCATTAAGCGCTGTTACAATAGATGTTACGGCTTGAACGTCTGTAGATGAAACGTTGATGTCACAAGAGTCTCTAATAATAATCGTCTCATCTGAGACTTGTTTGTTGAGATTTGCCTGAGCTAGATCTTGGTCGATAAAGGCGTTGTTGTCATTGCCAAACCCATTGTTATTGCAGCAAATATCGCAATTGCATTTTCTTTCTTCTTTTTCTTTCTCTTTGTGCTCTAACGGATGGTCACAGTCAGGATCAAGTGCAACCCAAGAGTATGGTCTGCTTTCCATATCTATTCCTCCTTTTCTTTTACTGTTATTAAATGAGCGAGCCTCTTACTTTGACTGAGGCATTTATCTTGATGATGTGCCCTATTTTTTATGATTAATTTGAATTGTTATTGTTTTGCCGTCTTTGTCTGAGCTGTTCAATGAGCTGCTCTCTGCGGCTAAGCGGTTTATCGCTCTTTTGCTCTTGTACGGCTTCTTCTTCTTTTTTCTTCTTGTGTTTTTCAGCTAGCTCCGCTGATTTCGCTTGCAGGTCTTTTACCATATTCAAAAGCATTTCTTTTTCTTCATCTGATACTTTTTTCATTTTGTCTTTTGTGATGCCGTGTTTTACAAATATGTTTTGGACCAGCATTTTCATCATTGGATCAACTTCTGGGAGCTTTTCAAGCTCTTCTTTGATTTTATCGTTATCTGACATTTGTTCTCACCTCAACTTTTAGTTTGTGAAAAGAAAGGATTAAAGGATGTCGAATTCAAGTAGCATACTGTTTAACACCTGAAGCAAGATTTGTACAAAGGTTATTATTTCGTCTGCAGACAAAGTAATCTTGATGTTTCGGCTGTTGATAATTTTAATGATGGTTCTTTTTTTGATTTGGGAGCTATCGAGAATGAGTATTTCGCTTGCTACTGTGTCGGCCAAGTCCTCGTCGGCAATAACGAGCTGTGTCAGCAGGATAATCAATGTTGTAACCAAGGCTTGTATAGAAAGGGCAGCTGTTATATGTGACGTATCTATTGTGATATTTTCGCAATCAATCACTTCGATCTGCTGCTCGAATTCGCTTGATAATTGCTCAAATATGTCAGGATGCAGGGATTCAATTTTTGTTTCAAATGACATAACCTTCACTCCTTTCTTATCCATACTCTATATAATGCAAATGGGGTGCAGAGCGGAATAATAAAAATAACCAATTTTCTGCCGGACAAGATACAATTCATGAAGAATAGGGTTTTCGCATATATGTGAAGGGATCATGATTGGCAAAGGAGTGAACGAGTGGTTATAAATGGGCTGACAATTGTTCTTCTATCGCTTGCGGTCTTTCGGCTCGCCCGCCTGCTGGTGTTTGACACGATTATGGCGCCGCTTCGCAGTCTGTTTCATGAAGAGAAGGAAGAAAAGGATGCGGACGGGAATATTCAAACCTATATCGTGATTAAAGGAACCGGTGTCAGGGCGTTTATTGGTGAATTGCTGAGCTGCTATTGGTGCACAGGCGTGTGGTGCGCCGGCTTTTTGATTTTATGCCAGGCGTTGATCCCGCAAGCGGCGCAGTGGCTGATTTTACTTTTGGCGATCGCCGGCCTTGCCGGCATCATAGAAACGCTCGTATCAAAATGGCTGCAAGAATGAGGCGTTACCACCAGCAACTTTTCACTAGCATCAGCATAAAGTAGCATATATGACATAAGGAAAGGAAGGGAACAAAATGAATCAATTCAATAAACCTTCCCAAAAATCTCCATATACAGATTCGTCGTATCAATCAAAAAAGATAAAAAAGAAAGGCTGCGGGTGCGGAAATAAAAAGAAAAAGCCTCAATAGCCTGGCAAAGAAACCGGAGAACTCCGGTTTTTTGTTTTTTAACGGAGCGGCCTCGCTCAGCATATATCATAAGCGGGGGGATAAAAGTGAATGAGTTTGAAAAATGGATAGAAGGAAGATATGAACCACACGAACAAAAGCAAAAAGAGTATGAAGACACGATGGGCCGTATCAGAAAAGACTTGGATGCATTTGATAAAGCCGGTCTGGAATTTGAAGATGAGATTGAAGAGCTGGCTGAAAAAACGGAGGCCTTACTTAAAAAACATCAAGCTCAATATGATCAATCGTAAATCCGCAAACGCCCTATGCGAATATCCAAGCCGATCCAAGCAGCTCACATAGTGTATAGAGAGTAAAGGAGGTGCTTATCTATGGGCTTTGGATACGGATTCGGCGGCGGCTACGGCGGCGGCTGTTATGGCGGTTATGCTGGCGGTTACGGCGGCGGCTATGGTTCAACATTTGTTTTGTTGGTCGTATTATTCATTCTCCTCATCATCGTAGGTGCATCTTTCTTTTAAGATGTATTGAGGAAGTACGGGTTATAACCCGTGCTTCCTTGCCTTGTGTTTATTTTTAAAAATGTTGGAAAAGCACATTGTATTATGTGCATTCATACAATACCGTATTACTCCGCCAAAAGGAGGCGCATTATGGATAATCAATTTTTTAAGAACATCGAAAAGAAAACAGGTGTGAAGATGCAGGATGTAATGAATCTTGCCGGATCACTCCAAAACGCTAATTTTAAAGATGAAAATACAGTGCGCAGTGTGATTAACCGCGTAGCTCAGATGGCAAACAGACGCGTGCCAAAAGAATTAGAAGATAAAATTGTGGAATCTATTACAAGCGGAAAAGAAAAGCTTGATTTTGGCACGATTTCTAAAATGATGGATAATAAATAAGTGGATGGCCTGGCTGACTCACTGCAGCGGGCCTTTTTTTACAGTAAAAACCCGGCAGTAATCTGCCGGGCTGTTAATGATGCAAGGGCTGTCTTGCTTTCTGTAGCAGGGGATACAAAAATCTTGAGCGGTTGGCTGTTTTGCCGCGCCTATTAGCGGGGCAAGACAAATATAAATGCTGTTTCGCCCGGGTCATGGCTACATATAAAAGGCGTCTTTCCTCCTCAAGAGCGGCCTCGTCTCCTTTTCTTGCCGTTTCTAATGAGAAATCGTGCGGAATCGAGCCGTCTACAGTGCCTAACACGTAGACTGTTTTGAATTCAAGGCCTTTTGACCGGTGAATGGTCATCAGCTGAACGCCATGTTCATCCGTTCTGTTTTTCTCAGCGGCCCTCATATGGTCTACGTGGGCAAGAAAGTCAGGAATTGTTTTGAACTTCTTGGCGACAACCTTGATGTCGCGCAGGTCATCGGAACCTTTTTCCAGCTTGTTGCCCTCATTGCCCCGCTTTTTTAAATACTCGGAGAAGCCCATTTTTCCTTCTGCAAAGGTGATGGCTTCTACGGGCTTCATCGTGCGGAGGCTTGCAAAAAACGGTACGATTTTCTTGATTTTGTCCAGCTGGAATGGCTTCAGATCAGGCAATTTGGCCAGCGCTTTGATCATGGTACAGTCCTCTGTAATCGAGAGCGCCTTCAGCGTATTCAAAGCGGACTGTTTTAAAAACAAGGCGGGAAGCAAATGTTTAATCGCCTCGGTGTCATCCTCATTTTGGCTGGCGTACAAGTAGGCGAGAATCTGGCGGACGATCCGTCTGCTGTAAAACGATTGGACGCCGCGGTCAGCTGTATACGGAATTGACGATTGATGAAGCCTTTCATATATAGCACGGCCTCCGCTGTTTGTGCGGTAAAGAACCGCAAAGTCTTCTGGACTGGCTCCATTTTGAATTTTTTCTTTGATATCGGAAACGACCATTGTGGCTTCTTCCTCTTCATCATAAGGATAAAACAGCACAGGGACCTGAATGTCATCGCGGGCCGCTTCAAGCGTTTTGGCATATCTGTTTTTGTTCTTTTTCACAACGATATCAGCACTAGAGACGATCGGGTGCGTAGACCTGTAGTTCGCAGTTAAATAGATCGTCTTCGCTCCCGGATAATCCTTTTGAAAATCAAGAATGAAAGACGGATTGCTTCCGCGAAACGCGTAGATGGACTGGTCATCGTCTCCGACACAGCACAGGTTTTGCTCCGGGCTGGCGAGCATTTGCATGATTTTGTATTGAACCGGATTAATGTCCTGAAACTCATCAATTAAGATATACGTAAACCGAGATTGATATTGTTCCAGAAGGTCAGGCCGCTCGATAAACAATTCATAGCAGGCTGAAGCCATGTCATCAAAATCAAATTGGCTGTGTTCTTTTTTCTGGCGTTCATAATGTTCATATAAACGATAAACTTGTTTTTCCCACTCATCTTTTAGAGGGATGCGTTCATTTGGGACATAAGTGTTTTTCCAAAAACCGATCTGCTGCAGAGCTTGGTCAACTGGGAATTCTTTCTCATCGATGCCTTCTTCATAGAGTGCTTTTTTGATATATTGTTCCCGCTGCCACTCCATTTTCAGCAGATGCTCACCGTTCCATTTAGCAGAATTAGAGTGATACAAGATCTTATAAAACAGACTGTGGAATGTTCCTGTCACAAGTCTTCTGACTTTTGCCGGCTGTAATCCGTACTGGTTCGCCATACGCTCTTTCATTTCAGCGACAGCTTTTGTTGTAAAGGTGACAAGCAGCATATTTTCAGGCGGTATGCCTAAGTGTTCGATCATGTGGGCGGCACGGGCTGTCAGCACCCGTGTTTTTCCGCTCCCCGCACCTGCAAGCACAAGCAGCGGACCTTCTGTTTCCGTGACCGCTTTCAGCTGATCCGTGTTTAAGCCGACAGACGGAAAAAGGCTCGTATCGGGTTCTATTGTTTTTGGCACAAATGGTGTTCCTGGTTTAATGCTTCTTGGACGGTGCCATTCCGTAACAGCTGGAGACGGGTCAGCGGCGATCGCTTTTCCCTTGGGCAAACGAATGACACCAGATTCCTGATCATCTTCTTTTTTTTCCTCTTTGGCGGGCTTCGGAGCACACGCCTCCTCACATGCCGGGAAATCGCCTGGCTGGCGATGGATAAACTCTGGCGGATCGGCGATGTTAAGCCGTAACAAAACGGGATTTCCGCAATGAGAACAAAATAAATGTCCTTTTATTCCTTCTTCAAAGAGGAATTGATAATGTTCTCTCGAATATGTATGTAAATGTATGATTCTATCATTCAGTCGGGCGCATTTCAAAAAGGGGTCCTCCCAATCAAAAGGTGTTCATTACAGACAATGACTATCATATCAAAAGAAATGTGTTTCAAAAAGTAAGTTTAAGGGAAAAGAGACAGCAGAGGGGTGGGTATTGTATGATATATGCAGGTCAAATTCAGAACCAGCAATACGCTCAATATGCTAATAGAACGATTGGACATAAGCAGGATTATGCCGGAACCGAAAAAATCAGCTATGTCCCGTTTCAGCGGGTATACAAAGAACTGGAAAAGCAGCAGGAGAATCAAACGGCAGCTGAAAGAAAAGTAAACGAGATGAAACGTAAGCGCTCTCTTTATAAGAGGTTGCGAGAAAAAGGAATGGGGACATATATTAATCGATATGTATAAAAAACCGTTCATACGAGAGAACGGTTTTTTTATATGCAGTAAAAATCCGGATCTCAAAAGATCCGGATGCGTTCAGTCCTTCATCATTTGTAAGTGCGGAATGCCGGCATCGAGGAATTCTTTTTCAGAAAGCACGCGATACCCGTGTTTCTTGTAAAACGGCACAGCCTGTGTTTGCGCGTTTAAAATGAAACCGGAAGCGCCTCCGTCTGCCGCGGCTTTTTCGAGCGCTTTCATAATGATGCCGCCGACACCGGCTGAGCGGTGGCTTTTCAGTACGCAAATCCGCTCTAACTTGCCGTAGCCGTCCTTCATACGCCATCTTCCGGCACCGACAGGCTTTTCACCGTCATACACGACGATATGCTCTGACTCATTTTCAAGTTCGTCAATTTCTTCTTCAGCAGGCACGTTTTGTTCTTTGACAAAGACTTCTTCTCTTACATAGAATGCATCTTTCAGTTGGTCTTCATTTTTTGCGATAACTGCTCTCAAACATTATTCTCCTCTGCCTAGCAAGAAGGTTTCATATACTGTCCACGATCCGTTTTCCAACTGGTAAAGCAAGTGGAAACGGTCAACGATTTCTTCATGCGACACTTCCTGCATTTTTAATTGTCCCAGCACATCTGAATGCTCATCGTCGGAAAGATTTTGGCCGACCGTCACATGCGGAACGAAATTATATTCCTGTTCTCCTGCCAACACACCGGTGTATAGCTTTTCATTGAGTGTTTTTAACTCTTCCGTCGGTTCTGCTTTGATGTAAATGACATTATTGACAGGCGCAAATGAGCTGTATTTTGTCATTTTGAGAACGAGTGGGTGGGACTCTTTTGCGATGTTTCTTAAATGTGATACGAGCTGATCCGCTTTCTCCTCCGCGCATTCAAAGGATGCTCTCAGCGTCAAATGAGGCGGGATCAGAGAGTAGCTTGGGTCATAGCGCTTTCTGTAAGAGTTTGCAAGGTCTTGGAGCTTTTTTGATGGAAATAAAACGATTCCGTATTTCATATTATGTCCCTCCTGGAAATAAAGTATGATAGAGTGTTAAAGCATTTTTTTCAGCGCCGGGGTGATGAGCGGCTGCCAGTATGTCCATTTGTGGTCTCCGTCAAATGGCTCAAAATAATAATCGGAAAGCTTCTTCTCCAGCAGCTGCTTCAGCTCCTGGTTCGGTTCTGTAAAGTCCAGAATGTTCCCGTCTGTCGTGTGGACGTCAGTTTCTTTTGTTCCGATTTGGTGATAAATAGAGAGGTGTTTGATATCGTCTGACTGTTTTACGGCTTCTAGTACGTGTTTGTCAACATAGGGAGACTGCATGATGATGTTGCCAAACATATTCGGATAATCAAGCGCTGTCATAAGTGACACGGTCGCTCCGAGCGAATCACCGATCAGGGTTCGGCCATAACCGATCTGATAGGTTGGATACTCATCATCTGCAAAAGGAACGAGCTCATGGGCGATGAACCGTTTATACGCCGAAAATTTTGAACCCTCCGGATGATAGGTGTTTCTGCGCTCTTTTACATCCTTATAGGGAACACCGATAATAATGCTCCGGTCTATTTCGTGTTTCGACAGCAATTCCTCAACCTGTCTGCCGATTCTCCCCAGCCTGAAATAATCGTGGCCGTCCTGTGCGATAATGACATGGTATTTATAAAGCGGGGAGTAGTTGGACGGCAGATAAACAAGCAAGGTCATTTCCTCGTTAAGCTCTTTTGAAAAGAATTTCTTTTCTTGCACTGTGCCGTTTTTCGGTGCCATAAAAACATTCCTCCAGGACATCACTATACTTTCTTGCATTTTCAATTATTGTACCATGAATTATTAGAAATTTCTCTCTTTAAACGGTTCGGAACACGAAGAAAAAAGTGTTGAAATAAACTGTGAATTGCGCTAATATAAAACAATCAGAAAATTGAAATCGATATTTCTTATCGTGAGAGGTGGAGGGACTGGCCCTTAGAAACCTCAGCAACCGGCTTGTTTTGCATGTGCAAAGCGCCAAGGTGCTAAATCCAGCAAGCGTTTTTTATGCTTGGAAGATAAGAAGAAGCGTTAAACCCCTTCTTCTTATGAAGAAGGGGTTTTTATTTTGAAAAGGGAAGGTGTCAGCTATATGTCACAGCACGTTGAAACGAAATTAGCCCAAATAGGGAACCGAAGCGATGAAGTCACGGGAACAGTGAGTGCTCCTATTTATTTATCAACAGCATACCGCCACAGAGGGATCGGAGAATCAACTGGATTTGATTATGTCCGCACAAAAAATCCGACACGCCAGCTTGTTGAGGACGCGATCGCTAACTTAGAAAACGGCGCAAGAGGGCTTGCCTTTAGTTCAGGAATGGCTGCTATCCAAACGATTATGGCGCTGTTTAAAAGCGGAGATGAACTGATTGTTTCATCGGACCTATATGGCGGCACGTACCGTTTATTTGAAAATGAATGGAAAAAATACGGATTGACTTTTCATTATGATGATTTCAGCGATGAGGACTGTTTACGCTCTAAGATTACGCCGAATACAAAAGCGGTGTTTGTGGAAACGCCGACAAACCCCCTCATGCAGGAGGCGGACATTGAACATATTGCCCGGATTACAAAGGAGCACGGTCTTCTGCTGATCGTAGATAATACATTTTATACACCGGTCTTGCAGCGGCCGCTTGAGCTGGGAGCTGACATTGTCATTCACAGCGCAACCAAGTATTTAGGCGGGCATAACGATCTGCTTGCTGGACTTGTCGTGGTGAAGGATGAGCGGCTCGGAGAGGAAATGTTTCAGCATCAAAATGCGATTGGCGCCGTCCTGCCGCCATTTGATTCGTGGCTTCTGATGAGAGGAATGAAGACGCTGAGCCTCAGAATGCGTCAGCATCAGGCAAACGCGCAGGAGCTTGCGGCGTTTTTAGAAGAGCAGGAAGAAATTTCGGATGTGCTGTATCCCGGAAAAGGCGGCATGCTGTCCTTCCGTCTGCAAAAAGAAGAATGGGTCAATCCGTTTTTAAAAGCACTGAAGACCATTTGTTTTGCAGAAAGCCTCGGCGGGGTGGAAAGCTTTATTACATACCCTGCGACCCAGACGCACATGGATATTCCTGAAGAGATCCGCATCGCAAACGGGGTGTGCAATCGGTTGCTGCGCTTTTCTGTCGGTATTGAACATGCGGAAGATTTAAAAGAGGATCTAAAACAGGCATTATTTCAGGTCAAAGAGGGAGCTGTTTCATTTGAGTAAACACAATTGGACGCTGGAAACCCAGCTCGTGCACAATCCATTTAAAACAGACGGCGGAACCGGGGCGGTCAGTGTACCGATTCAGCACGCCTCGACTTTTCACCAACCTTCATTTGAAGAGTTCGGGGCATATGATTACAGCCGCTCTGGCACGCCGACAAGAACAGCTCTCGAAGAAACAATTGCCGCATTGGAAGGCGGAACAAGAGGATTTGCTTTCAGTTCAGGCATGGCTGCTATCTCAACAGCATTTTTACTGCTGTCACAGGGTGATCACGTTCTTGTGACCGAAGATGTATACGGCGGAACCTTCCGTATGGTGACAGAGGTGCTGACCCGGTTTGGCATTGAGCATACGTTTGTGGACATGACGGATCGTAATGAAGTGGCGCGGAGCATCAAGCCGAACACAAAGGTCATTTATATGGAGACGCCATCAAATCCGACACTTGGGATTACAGATATTAAAGCGATTGTTCAGCTTGCAAAAGAAAACGGCTGTCTGACCTTTCTGGACAATACATTCATGACACCGGCACTGCAGCGTCCGCTTGATCTCGGCGTGGATATTGTACTTCACAGCGCGACAAAATTCTTAAGCGGACACAGCGATGTGCTCTCAGGTTTAGCTGCTGTCAAAGATGAAGAGCTTGGGAAGCAGCTGTATAAGCTGCAAAACGCGTTCGGCGCCGTCCTTGGCGTGCAAGATTGCTGGCTCGTGCTGCGCGGCTTAAAAACGTTGCAGGTCCGTTTAGAAAAAGCGAGCCAAACAGCGCAGCGGCTTGCGGAATTTTTCCAGAAGCACCCGGCGGTCAAGCGCGTGTATTATCCGGGACTGGCTGATCATCCCGGCGCTGAAACCCATAAAAGCCAGTCAACGGGAGCGGGCGCCGTGCTATCTTTTGAGCTTGAAAGCAAAGAGGCCGTTAAGAAGTTAGTCGAGAATGTGTCACTTCCAGTCTTCGCTGTCAGCCTTGGCGCCGTGGAATCGATTTTGTCCTATCCGGCAACGATGTCTCACGCGGCAATGCCTAAGGAAGAGCGTGAAAAACGCGGTATCACTGATGGCCTGCTCCGTCTGAGTGTGGGCGTCGAACATGCAGACGATTTAGAACACGATTTCGAACAAGCGCTGAAAGAAATTGCTCCAGTTGCGGTTCGTTAAAAAAGAAGCCGGGGATGGCCCGGCTTCTTTTATTATTGTTCGTCATCAGGATTCAGAATCGCGAGGACTTGATGATCCTCCCAAACGCCATTAATTTTTACATTTTTTCGGGCGATGCCTTCTTTATGAAATCCCGCTTTTTCTAAAACACGCATGGACCCGAGATTACGGGGCATCACACCGGCTTCAATCCGATGCAGTTTCAATTCGTGGAACGCATAATCAACAACCAATCTGACTGCCTCTGTCATAATGCCCTTTCCATTATGGGCTTTGTCTAAAAAATACCCGATGAACGCAGTTTGCAGCGCGCCACGGATGATTTGAAAGAGCGAAACCGTCCCGATTAATCTATCGTCTGACGCTGTAAAGATGCCAAAATGATATTCTTCATCTTTCTCAAGTCTTTCCTGATACTCGGTTATTCGTTTTCTTTGCCCCTCAACCGTATAGTAATCGTCTGCGCGTATCATAGAAAACTGTTCGAAAAAATCCCGATTTTCGCTTTGCAGCCGCAAATTTTCTTCGGCATCCTTTCCTTCTAAAGGTCTAACATAAATGGTTTTTCCTTTTAACATACAGTGATCTCTCCGTTCTCATGTCAGCATTCCTCTTACATTATTCTCAGGGAAATGCAAATATCCTTTTTATAAGAAGGAAGAAAACCAATTTCCAATAAAAGTGCCAACATAGTTGCCGATTAAGTAGCCGAGCGTACCGACAAGCATGATCGGGGCGACAAGCTCCCGCCATCCCTTGGCAATTGCCATCGCAGCCGCAGTCGTCGGTCCCCCGACAGTAGCGTTGACGGCGAGCAGAATTTCTTCAAGCCGCACGCGGAACAATTTTCCGGCAGCTAAGGAAACTGCTAAATTGCTGATCGCAATGATAAACACGAATAATAGAATAAGAGGCGCATTCGTGACGATTAAGCGGAGATCTGCAGGAATGCCGATCACCACAAAAAACAAATAAATCAAAAAGGTTCCAAGTTCCTGAGATCCATTGAGCCTTTCAAAAAAACGCGGGAAAAGAAAAATGATAAGAACAGTTAAAGACGTAAGCACCAGGTACTGATCGCCAAGCGTACCGGTCAGCAGGGGATGAGAAAAAATGCTTTTAAAATAACCGGAAACCTTCATACTAACCGCAACAAGCGCGAAAGCGGCACCGGCATTAAAAGCGATATCCTTTAAGGAAATATCCTTCCGTTTCCAATAGCTTTCAGCACTGTTTCCGCTGTTTTCATCGGCTTTTACCTTCTCTTCAAACGGCATGGCATAATGCCGCTGAAACCATTTGAGTGCAGGAATGCTGATTAAAATAAAAAACAAAAGCGCCATCATAAAATTATCAGCCACAACGGTAGCCGACACATATTCACCAGGCGTCTCAAATTTTGCCGCCATCGCCGCAAAGTTGACCCCGCCGCCGATATAAGAGGCGCTGATCATCCCGCCGATTTTATCTAAGTAAGGAATATGCTGTTTAAGTAGAAAAAAAGCAAGAATGCTCCCAAGCACAGTGCCAGCGGAGCTAATCAGAAAAATAAACAGCAAACGCCTGCTTTCCTTAAAAATTTGCCGAACATTGATCTGAAACAGCAAAAGGGGAATCGCAAGCGGCACCACATAAGCCCACACAGTATCATACACAGGCGACTCAACAGGAAGCACTCCTACATTTGTAAACACCATAGCACCTGCAAGGGCGATAATAGCGCCCGACACAGCGGACGCCCACTTAAAGCGCTGCTCCAGCCCGATGCTCACTACCGCCCACACCGCAATAAACCCCCATAATACCCAAACATCATCGGAAGAAATCAAAGAATGCAAAACCCCATCACCTCTATTGTTAGAAAATTAAGACATATTATAATAGCCGGGGAACGGAACAGCAAGTCCAAAAAAAGTTTTTCTAAAAAAGCAGTTGACGAATAGAAGGGAAGGTTATATAATAGAAGTTGTCAGAAAGACAATAACATACCCAGCAACACATACATATCATGATTCCGTAGCTCAGCTGGGAGAGCGCTACCTTGACAGGGTAGAGGTCGCTGGTTCGAGCCCAGTCGGAATCATAGCTTAAACCCTTGCGCAGCAAGGGTTTTTTACTTTGCTTATTTATTGATTTTGTCATCATTCATCGAGTTGGGGACGAATTGGGGACGAAAGTTTTTTTAAGCTGATTTTGAAGTGAATTCAAAATCAGCTCTGTTTCTATGTTAGGCAATATTCTTTTCGATTTTTTGAATAACTTGTTCGAGCCATATGATTGGAGATACGCCGTAACTAAGAACGTCCACTCCGTCAGCAGCTTAATCGATAAAATCATTCTTTTCTTCATCCGAATAATCGCTGTTAAAAAAATCTTTCAATGCAGCTATATCAGTTTCTTGCTCTTCTTTTGGAATCTCTTCTAAGTATTCGTCCAGTGCTGACTCAGGAGTTTCTATATCTTGATGAAATATACCTCCTAGAAATTGAAATACAGGTTCATAAATCTCGATTTCAATCATTACTTATCACCGCCAAGAAATGTTAACTTCAAATCTGAGAAATGGTGCGTATCTTAATTCTATATAACTTTCTGCTATATCGATATCATTTGTCATTTCTAAGTCAGGGTATTTTTCATCTAATTTTCTTAAACAATTAATAAGTTCTTTACTTTGTAAACTTTCAGATAAATCTTCAAATACCTCACTGATCCAATATAAATCTTCTTTATTACAATTTTCTAGATAGCTAATTGTATTTTCTTCATTTTCTGAGAGCACTTCAATTATTTCATCCCAACTTTTTTGAATTCCATAGTCATCATTAAGATTAAGTTTTTTTCTTTTAATTAATATTGCTTCCATTTTTTTCTCTAAATTCATATTGATCCTCCATACTTTGTCTATGGTTGTTTAGTTGCATCGGGGAAAATGGTTCCTATTTCTCCATTTGTTTTAATAACTCCAACCCTAACACCTTTATACTCTCCGAATATAGTCACACCATTTTCTGCATTAGCGAATTCGGGTAATTCAGCAATCTTTGCACCGGCTGCTGCAATATCAGACTCTGTCCAACTTTCGGGAAACCAAGATTGATTGGAGCCTGATCTTTTTTTGCTAAATTAAAAGCGCTTGGCGGCAAAACATCAAGTGAAAAAGTAACTTCACTGTGAAAAAAAACAAGCTCAAGCAAAAAGAAAACATCTATTAATCTGCCTTCGAGCATTTTCAAAGCGAAAAGCCCATTGAGGCACAGCGATGCTATTGAGCAGATCCAAACAGCGTTGGCGGCATTGCGTTTCTATCAAGATAAGCAAGCCAAAAACTTCGGTATCGATGGCTATTATGAACCAGCTACAAAAGCGAAATTGAAGTAATATAAAAAGGCCCTCTTAAAATGGGGGCCTTTCAGTGTTTCTTTTAAATAGCTTCTTTTAGTTTTTCTATTACACTTTTCAACCATTCTATAGGTGGTAATCCAATTGTCGGGAAATATATTTCTGCATTACACTTTATAATGTCTTCCTTTTCTTCTTTAGTTAGATCGCTATTTAGAAACTCTTCGCAAAACTTAACTGTAAATAGCAAACCTTCTTTACTAATTTCCTCAATAAATTCGTCTAATGCGTGTTCAGGGGATCTGATATCTTGATGAAATGTTGCACCTAAAAAATTTTCTAATTCGTCTAAGAAATCATAACTTTCATCCATGATACTTCCTCTCTTTCTATTTGGTTGGATATCCTGTAAGAATAAAGTTACCGTTGTTATCTTTTTTGAGTATAATTTTTGCGTTTGTAACGTTCTCTACTAGTTCTGAATTTCTTGTTACACTTCTGCCGATTATTTCTCCATCGCCCTTGTATTTTAACATTAATTTAGGTTTTTTAGGATCATCAATCCAATTTTCGATTTTCTTTATATTTTTTGGATCGTTTAAGACTGAATTAGCAATTCTCTCAGCGGTAGCCCTATCTTTAAAAGTAGATGAAGCTGTAATATGTGGGTTAGGATCAGTTCTCAGTCTTTCTATTAATTCTTCATCCGTCTTCCCGACATGTCTTTCTATAAGATGCCCGCCTTTTGCTTCATGAGCAGCTAATCCGCCGCCAGGTGCGAGAGGGGTACTATCACCTTGTTTGACATTACCTGTACCCATGTTGTTAGAACTTTCAGATCTTCTGAGAACACTCTCTTTTTTATCTTCCGCAATACTTTTTAGCAGCGGAGTATTTTTCACATTAATGGTATTCTCAGCATCTTGAAGGATTCCTTCTAATGCAGGAGTATACCGGTTAACAGGAGATTTGACAAACTGTTTTACAGACTTTCCGCCTTTCTTAATTGTATCACTAGCTGTTTTCCCAACTTTAGCAAGATCCTTCGATCCTGTTGAGACAGAGGACTTTCCACCTTTCAATAACAGAAGACTTCCGCCCAAATAAGTAACATAGTGCAGCCGCGTGTATGCATCCCCGTGAATCATTTTTGTATCCCAATTATCCTTCAATGTGTCGACCATACTTTGAAAGGCAGCTTGATAGTCGTATTCCAGAACTGTATCCAGCACTTTTTGAGGATCCTTGTTTAAGTTGTCAATTGTCCAACCGATATTCCATCCGAATTGAATGGCTCCTTCACCGGTATCCTTTGCAAGATCGTATAAACCAACAATCGCACCCTTGGCGCCATCACCTATGATTTGCAAAACTTCTTTTCCGTTATCCATGAAAGCTTTACGCTGTTCAAGAAATGAAACAAATTCAAGCTGTTCAGAGGTAAGGTTCTCATATCCGACCTTCTTGGCAATTTCTAAGTATTCATCCGGATCCGTCACGCCATCAGCTAGCTTCTTCTTCAATTCTTTGATTTCTCGTTCTTTTGCTTCATCTTTCTTGATCTTCAAATAAGCTTCAGTTTGTTTCTCAATATCGCCTTTTTTCTTATGTATGTCACTTTCTCTATACGCTTTGGCATTGTAGTGGATGGGTGTAGCATTCTTACCCTTGCCAGTGGATTCCTCAAGCTTTTGAAAGTCCTTCTTGATGAATTGCTCGTTTGGCTCTGATTGGGCATATTCAGTAACAAGTGCTTCGTCCACGCTGCCTAGTTTATCGACTGTTTTTTTGCGTTTGTCCTCTGCATCTGCAAGTTCGTCTTTAAAGTCTTCTGTTGAGAACAAATCAAGCGGAAGAATATCGTCGATATCATGTAAGATATCTTTCATCGCTTTCTTCTGTTCAGACATAATAGATTTTGATTTTGTGTAGGCGTTAGCCAGCTCGTGTTCTAAGAAGGATTCTTCTATATATGCATCAGATAAGCTGGCGTCCTCTAAAGTACCTGAAATGCTTGTCAAGAAAGCAATTTTCATATCAATTAGATCAATCCAACTGTCAGCCACACCTGCGTGGTCTTGATAAAATGCTTTAATGTTGTCGGCGCCTTTGCCGGAAAACTCACTGTCATCTAAATCAGCTACAGCTTTAAAAGCCTTTTTTAGATTGACCATCTGACTTCTTAATTCCTTGTATTCCTTTGCGCGTTTATCTGCTTCAGAAAGCAACGTTTTAGCTTCAAATACTTTCATGTTCATATCCTTTCGTTTGAATAGCTCCAACAAGATTTTACCATGGGAAAATGAAGAAATAGACAGCGATATAATTCAAAAGTGTGAAATGAATAATTTGATCTGTGTCAATTTACCTATTTGGATTATTTGTTTGGAAACTGATGACGCAGTAAGACGATTCCAGCTGATGAATGGTTTAAATCCTGATGGCATTTATGGTCCTAAGACTAAAGCTAAACTCGAATCTCTTCTTAAATAAAAATAGCCCTCCTCAATTGGAGGGCTATTTTTATTTAATAGAAACGTGATGTGTGTACCAGTTTCCGGTTGCAGTGAATCGTAATTCCATATGGCCGTGGCGGTTACCTCCATACTTTACAAACGTGTAATCAGAATTGGCGATTGCATCCTTAGCCGTTTTATCAATGTTTGCAATTTTTTTGGAAGTGATTTTACCATTCCAGCCAGCAAAACCTGAAGCGGATGCACTTGGCGGACTTTCCCACTTTGTTATTTTCTTTCCATATTCGTATGAATAGTTGTCACTTACTCGAATATCATATAATTTTATCCCTGTAAACTTTACAGCGTAATAGCCACTTGCAGTTTTATTTTGGGTGGCTTGTGTTTTTATCTTTTCCAATCCCATATCTGTACTGACGCCCATTTCCACAGTGAAACCATTACCGAGATCAATTTCTTGATATGGATGATCTTTGGTGACATGCATACTGTTTAAAGCCTTATTCACTTCTTTAACAGTTGGGATTTTCTCAGATGAAAGGGTTCTCAAGTTTTTTTGTTTTGTTACCTCGTGAAAGGTCGCCTTATCAATAATCAGATCAGAATTCTTGTCCACTTTTTCGGCAGCATTTGCACTTTGAAGACTAAACAGAGATGAAAAACTCAAAGCTAGGGCAAAAACCACACCCACAAGTAACTTTTTCATTTTATCCCTCCTTAATGTTTTCGTCCCCATCTTATCTTAATGTATAATATTGGTAAATGGGATGAAAGTAACAAATGGTGCTATTGATTAAAGTATTAGGCTTTGAAGGAGCGGGAAGATTGAAAAGTAAATGAATGGTTTTACCCATTTAAACAACCTTATATCACGTGTATATTGGATTGTAGGGGAGGGATATCATGGTCAAGATCATATTGGCATTTGTTTATCTATTTGGCTTCGTTGTGTTGAGCAATTGGGCTTTCGACGGAATATTTTCCGAGAGCTATTTCTCGCCAATCGGTTTCCTTTGGTCTATCTTATTTACATTTTTCATAGGGGTTTATACCGGCTTGCCTTTAATCTACAAAAAGTTTACTCAATCAAGCCGTTTGACTTTGAAAAGTAAAAAGCCGATTTATTTCACTATCGGTACAGCCGTTATTCTCTTTGGGCTTTATTTTCTCAAAAACGAAATCGCCCCCTATTTTATGCTATGTGGCTATTTTTTAACTCTGGCATCAGGTATAGCCCTGACCATCTTATTACAGCCCAAAACCAACAACTGTAAAACAGTATAACCAACAAGAATTAATTAAAAGCCCGTCGTTTTTTAGACGGGCTTTATACAAATTTAATCAAAAAGGAATATTTTTAATCAGAAACTTATGTAAGAAACCCTATAAAATAAGGCTTGGGAATAAAACGTCCGTTCGTGTCAGAACATAATCGCTACCTTGTGACAGGGGGGAGATCCCTGGTTCGAGCCCAGTCGGAATCATAGCTTAAAACCTTGCGTAGCAAGGGTTTTTTACTTTTTATGGGCTGTCGGTTTATTAATGCAGTATATGATTTAAATGAAAACTCAGGAATAATATTGAGTTGAGAAGATAAAATAAAAACCCCATTTCTAAAGTCCAAAATGGGGTTATTTCTTAATATCATATTAAGTTGCTGCTCTATCTGCGACCTTATAAGTGGACTGCTCAGAAAGAGCGTATGAAGCGCTGGATACTCCAACAATGCCAAGCAAGAGCGCTAAACAAATTGCAATTTTACATTTTTTCATTTAAATGTTTCCCCCTTTGAATTTGTTTACGTGCTTCAATTGCCATTTGATAAAAATCGACCGCATCATGTCTGTCTTCTTTGTTGGTCAAAAAATCAGCAACAGCAACAGCGTATTCTTCCATATCACCATAAAGGTTTTTCTCTTTGAAGAACTTGAACACTTCTCTAAGTATTTGTAAGTCAAATGATAAATAAAGACCTTTAACCAGTTTTAATTTCTCGGTTACTTCCTGGTTGTTGTGTCGGGCAGCAACCTTCTGACCTTCCTGATATAATTCTAATGCAGCCTTTAAATCATTCTTCTTTGCTTTGACATATGCCAGATTAAAAATCGCTTTGGACTCATAAATGTGCTTTCGATTCTTATGAATTTCATAGGCGATTTGAAAATGTTTCTCAGTATTGTCAAGTTCTTCAAGATTTTTATAACATAATCCCACATTAAAATGAGCTGAACCAATTAAATGTTGCTCTCCTATTTTTATAGCATCATTTAAGGCTTTTTCAGCTGTTTCTAAAGCGTCCTCATAACACATTTTATCTAGCCAGTTCCCAAAGATAACAAACTGACATTGGACCATTTCTTTGCCATATGTAAGGTTCCCCTGAGCATCTTTTTGCTCTTTAAATATAGAGTATGCTCGCTGGGCATAGTTCATTGAACAATGAGTCTCTTTCATATAGTAATAGACTTCTGACATTTTGAAATAGAACTCTGCCTTATCTGTATTTGCGTTTTTATCTAATAAATCAAGATATTTTTCGGCTTCGCGATAATATGTTAAAGCAATAACTAAATCTCTCGTTCTAAAATGATACATGCCGGTAAAAAAATGATAATAGAACTAATTGTATTGGTGAGGGATGCACTCGAAGTTGTCTAATGATTTATAAATGGCATCTATCTTTTTCAAGAAAATGTTATAATGAAAAGCCATAAAATGATAGGAGGGGGAATTTCGATGCATTACATAACGGCATGTTTAAAAATCATCAGTGATAAAGACCTTAGTGAGATAATGAAGGAATTCAAAAAACTTGAGGAAGAAACGAACAAAGAAGAGGGTTGTATTACATTCCATGCTTATCCGCTTGAGCCATCAGAACGTAAAATAATGCTTTGGGAGATTTGGGAAAACGAAGAAGCTGTGAAAACCCATTTCACGAAAAAACACACAATAGACGTTCAAAAACAAGAATTAACGGAAGTAGAATGGTTAATGAAAAGCAATGTGAATGATTGAAAGGCTCTTTAAAAAGAGACATTCAATGACTTAGTATCAGCCACTTGTGACTAAGTAGTAAATTGTTGTCCAACTCTTATTTTTTCTATTTAATATTTTTTGAGACGAAAATGTTTTTTTAAGCTGATTTTAAAATGTATTCAAAGTCAGCTCTGTTTGATTTAATGGATTATATTCTTTGGATAACTTGTTACCATCATAATGGAGATACTCCGTATAAATTGGAGGTTAAAATAATGAGTCATTCTCAAGAAAAAATTGCACTAATTACAGGAGCAAGCAGTCAAGGGGATATTGGTACGGCTATTTGTCGTAAGTTAGCCTCACAGGGTATACATATCTTCTTTACTCACTGGAATTCTGATACGGCCTGGATAGAAGAATTTCAACAAGAAATTTTACGTATGGGTGTCCGCTGTGAGGCAATGAAAATTGATTTATCAGATGCACATGCTGCATTCACAATACATGAAAAAATTTCAGATAAATTAGGATATCCTTCCATCCTTATTAATAATGCAGCTCATTCCGCAAGTGATAATTATGTATCGTTAGATGCTAAATCACTTGATGAGCATTATGCGGTTAATATGAGATCGAATTTTCTTCTTTGTGTTGAATTCGCCCGTCGGTTTAAAAAATCTAATTTAATATCAGGAAGGATCATCAATATGACATCAGGGCAGGATTTAGGTCCTTTGCCTGGGGAGTTAGCGTATGCAGCTACTAAAGGAGCTATTTCTGCCTTTACTAGGTCGTTATCACAAGAACTTGCACCATTGGGCATCACTGTTAACGCTGTAAACCCAGGTCCAACAGATTCTACATGGATGACAGATGAAATAAGAAATTTTCTTTCACCTAAATTTCCAATGGGGCGTATTGGCACACCAGATGATGCAGCACGAATGATTGCTTTTCTTGCAAGTGATGAGGCTGAATGGATAACTGGACAAATTATTCATTCAGAAGGTGGATTTATTCGGGGCTAAGCTACTGAAACACAATATACACCAATGTATGATGTATTCCCAAAACTAAATCTAAACTTGAAGCGCAATTGAAATAAAATAAGGTCCCTTCTCTTTTTAGAGGGGGACCTTATTTTATTCATGCATGTTTTGCATCCAGAAAATCTGGCGGATAAGAGATTAATAAACCGTTACATATACTTTTCCGAATACTGCAGTACCTTTAAACAAAGTAATCGTGGCTTTTCCTTTTGATTTAGCCGTCACTAAACCATTTTGATCGACTTCAGCAACTTTTTGGTTATCAGTCCAATAACGAGTAGCTGAATTATTTTTAACAGAATAGGTTTCTCCAACTTTTAGAGGTAAATTATAGTCTTGAATCTTGATAACATGTGTAGGTGAAATAGAAATGTTCTTTACTTCAGTAGGTGTGGAGTTTATTTCATGAGCTGAAGCTACCCCGCTGACCGACAGAGCTAACGCAGAAATCGATAAAGCAGAAACAACCGTTTTTTTGAAATTCATTTTGAAACACTCCTTTAAAGTTTTTTGTCTTGCACTATAACAATTCAATAAAAGTAATTATTTTCCTTGTAAATAAATGTTAATAATATGTGAACGATCAATTGATTTGAGCTAAGAATATTGTGTGCCCTGCACAGAGTTTGTATTTATGATGGAAAATTGCTGAGAGAGAATGGCCATCCGTGCACTTTATCCCCGAAGATACCAAATCATTTTTCTTCATCATGTTCTTACTTTCGTACTCATACATTAGAAAATCTTCGTTCTAAATAGGTGAAGAATTGGAGTATTTTTATGAATTTCTGCTGAATATACATTACATAGCAAACTCAAAGAATATAAAAATCGCTTTTTTCCGGAAGCTTCGGTAAAAAACGAAACTTTTGTCTCTATGATTTTATTTTATAATGTAAACGGTTTCTTATATAGTATACTTATACTATCAATTTGCTCAAGTAGATACTGACAGGAAGGATAGAAAAACAGATGGAATACATAAATACAAGACAAAAAGAGATTTTGTATCTGTTGTTATCTGAACCTGATGACTATTTAGTTGTGCAAGATTTCGCAGATAGGGTACAGTGTTCTGAAAAAACAATCCGGAATGATTTGAAAGTGATCGAGGATTATCTCAATGAGCATTCTCATGCACAGCTTATTCGAAAACCAGGGTTGGGCGTTTATTTACATATAGAAGAACAGGAAAGGACCTGGCTAAGCCAACAATTACATACTGAACATTTTTCTTCTAGGCAGCGGAGCGATGAAGAAAGAATGCTGCACATTGCTTATGACTTATTAATGAATCCGAAGCCTGTTTCCGCAAAAGACATTGCCGCTCGGCATTTTGTCAATCGATCTTCCATAAAAAAGGATTTATACGCAGTAGAAGAGTGGCTGAAGCGTTTTGATCTCACACTGGTTTCTAGGCAGCGGCTTGGATTAAAGGTTGAAGGGAACGAAAGAAATAAAAGAAAGGCATTGGCAAGAATATCTGATTTGATCCACAATACAGCGTTTACCAGCCAATTTATTAAAAGTAAGTTTTTACATTATGAAGTAGACTTTGTGACGAAAGAAATCAAATCACTACAAAAAAAGCATTCCCTCTATTTCACAGACGAAACGTTTGAAAGTTTGCTGCTGCATACATTGTTAATGGTCCGCCGCATCAAAATGAAGCAGCCGATTTCATTGTCCCCAAAAGAAATGGCGGCAGTAAAAAAGAAGAAAGAATATCAATGGACATTTGCTTGTTTACAGCGGCTTGAACCGGTTTTTGCAATTCGCTTCCCTGAAGAAGAAGCCGTGTACTTAACATTACATATATTGGGCGGTAAGGTTCGTTATCCATTGCAGACAGAAGAGAACCTTGAAAATGCTGTGCTTCCTAAGGTTGTAGGGCATTTAATCAATCGTGTTTCAGAGCTGAAAATGATGGATTTTCACAAGGATCAGGATTTGATCAATGGTTTGAACATTCATCTCAATACTGTGCTACAACGGCTGAGCTACGATCTTTCTGTAGCAAATCCTATGCTCAATGACATCAAAAAGATGTACCCTTATTTGTTCCACCTCATCATTGATGTTTTGGAAGACATCAATCAAACTTTTGATCTTCATATTCCTGAGGAAGAGGCAGCATATTTGACATTGCATTTTCAGGCAGCGATCGAACGGATGCAGGGCAGCAGCGAGACACATAAAAAGGCGGTTATCGTCTGCCACATGGGGATTGGGATGTCACAATTGCTGCGGACAAAAATTGAACGGAAATGTCATCAAATCGCTGTAATGGCCTGTATTGCAAAGGCCGATTTAAAGGATTATATCAAAAAGCATGAGGATATTGATCTTGTCATATCCACCATTGCGCTGGAGAATATAACGGTTCCCCATATTGTTGTGTCTCCGCTTTTAGAGCCTGGTGAAGAGATGAAATTAAGTGCGTTTATACGTCAGCTGGGCGAATCACACCGCCAAAAACAAAAAACGTTTCAGATGCTGAACAATACGACTCCTTTTTTGGTTTTTTTGCAGCAGGAGGCAGAGCACCGCTACAAGTTAATCGAACAGCTGGCGACAGCTTTGTTTGAGAAAGGCTATGTTGATAAGGACTATGCGGTTCATGCGGTGATGAGGGAAAAAATGTCGGCGACAAATATTGGATCAGGCATTGCCATTCCTCATGCAAACGCTAAATTTATTAAACAATCAGCAATCGCGATTGCCACATTAAAGGAGCCGCTTGAATGGGGAAATGAAAAAGTTTCGCTCGTTTTTATGCTGGCTGTCAAACACGAGGATCAAACCATGACAAAGCAGCTGTTTAGCGAGCTTTCATATCTTAGCGAGCAGCCGGCCTTCGTCCAGAAGCTGACGAAAGAAGCCAATGTCATGACATTTTTATCTCATTTGGATTATTAAAGCAGGGATTATTCCTTGCTTTTTTTTGTTATAGGGAAAAATGCCTTTATTACCGGAACCTATGGTAAAAAAAAGCGATTTTAATGAGCTGATTTCGGTATACAGTTGAGACAAGATCTTATTATTCACACTTTAAAGGAGGTTTCCTATGAAACTGTTAGCGATTACATCTTGTCCGAATGGAATCGCCCATACGTATATGGCAGCGGAAAATCTGCAAAAAGCTGCTGACAGACTGGGCGTTAGCATCAAAGTTGAGACCCAGGGAGGGATTGGTGTCGAAAATAAGCTAACCGAAGAGGAAATTCGCGAAGCGGACGCAATCATTATTGCTGCAGACCGCTCGGTAAACAAAGACCGGTTTATAGGCAAAAAACTGCTGTCTGGGGGGGTACAGGACGGCATCCGCAAACCGGAAGAATTGATTCAAAAAGCTCTTAACGGGGATATACCGGTCTATCGTTCCGCTTTAAAATCGGAATCCGGTAATCATCAGGAGAAGAAACAAAATCCAATTTACCGTCATTTAATGAACGGCGTTTCATTTATGGTTCCTTTCATTGTTGTCGGCGGATTATTGATAGCGGTTGCATTAACTCTAGGAGGGGAGAAAACACCTAACGGCTTAGTTATTCCGGATGATTCCTTCTGGAAAACGATTGAACAGATCGGCAGTGCTTCATTTTCATTTATGATTCCGATTTTAGCCGGCTATATCGCCTATAGCATCGCTGATAAACCGGGACTTGTGCCAGGGATGATCGGCGGTTATATTGCGGCGACTGGAAGTTTTTATGACAGCGCAAGCGGCGCCGGATTCCTCGGGGGGATTATTGCCGGGTTTTTGGCTGGATACGCGGCACTTTGGATCAAAAAATTAAAAGTTCCAAAAGCAATCCAGCCGATTATGCCGATTATTATTATTCCGGTGTTTGCATCACTGATTGTAGGTTTAGCGTTTGTGTTTTTGATCGGCGCGCCTGTAGCTCAAATTTTCGCCTCTTTAACAGTTTGGCTGGCGGGGATGAAAGGGTCGAGCTCGATCCTTCTGGCATTGATTTTAGGGGCGATGATCTCATTTGATATGGGCGGTCCCGTAAATAAGGTGGCGTTTCTGTTTGGATCGGCAATGATTGGAGAAGGAAATTATGAAATTATGGGACCAATTGCTGTCGCCATTTGTATCCCCCCGATTGGCCTTGGCGTTGCGACGTTTTTAGGAAAAAGAAAATTCGAGGCATCTCAAAGAGAAATGGGGAAAGCGGCATTTACGATGGGTCTCTTCGGCATTACTGAAGGAGCGATTCCATTTGCGGCGCAGGACCCTCTGCGCGTTATTCCAAGTATTATGGCAGGCTCAATGACAGGTTCTGTGATAGCCATGATTGGCAATGTGGGAGACAGAGTGGCGCACGGCGGACCTATCGTTGCAGTGCTTGGCGCAGTTGATCATGTCTTGATGTTTTTTATTGCTGTGATTGCAGGATCTCTTGTCACTGCTCTGTTTGTCAATGTACTAAAAAAGGATATTACGGCGTCTCCTGTGCTCAGTGAAACTGCACCGACCTCCGCGCCAAGTGAAGCTGCGGCAGCAAATGAAATAAAGCAGCCAATTCAAAGCCAAAAAGCTGAGATGTCGGAATTTAAAAAACTGACAGACATTATCAGCCCGGAATTAATTGAACCAAATTTATCGGGGGAAACGAGGGATGACATCATAGATGAATTGATTCAGAAATTGTCCCGAAGAGGTGCGCTGCTTTCAGAGAGCGGGTTTAAACAAGCCATTTTGAATCGTGAACAACAGGGAACAACGGCGATTGGCATGAATATCGCGATTCCGCACGGAAAGTCTGAGGCGGTCAGGGAGCCGAGTGTTGCCTTTGGGATCAAACGATCAGGCGTTGATTGGAATAGCCTGGATGGATCAGAAGCTAAATTAATCTTTATGATTGCTGTACCGAAAGAGAGCGGGGGAAACCAGCATCTCAAAATACTGCAGATGCTATCTCGAAAGCTAATGGATGACAATTATAGGGAGCGGCTGCTCTCCGTGCAAACAACAGAAGAAGCATACAAGCTGCTAGAAGAAATCGAATAAAGCGGGGGATTTTCATGACGACTGAACCGTTATTTTTCAAGCCTGTTTTCAAAGAAAGAATTTGGGGCGGGACCGCTTTATCTGATTTTGGCTATACCATTCCGTCACAACGAACAGGGGAGTGCTGGGCTTTTGCCGCGCATCAAAATGGTCAAAGCGTTGTTCAAAACGGAATGTATAAGGGGTTCACGCTCAGCGAATTATGGGAACATCATAGACATTTATTCGGACAGCTTGAAGGGGACCGTTTCCCTCTGCTTACAAAAATATTAGATGCTGACCAGGACTTATCTGTTCAGGTGCATCCGAATGATGAATATGCCAACATACATGAAAACGGTGAGCTTGGAAAAACAGAATGCTGGTACATTATTGATTGCCAAAAAGATGCCGAGATTATTTATGGCCACAATGCAACAACAAAGGAAGAACTAACTACCATGATAGAGCGTGGAGAATGGGATGAGCTCTTGCGCCGTGTAAAGGTAAAGCCGGGGGATTTTTTCTATGTGCCAAGCGGTACTGTTCATGCGATTGGAAAAGGAATTCTTGCTTTGGAGACGCAGCAGAACTCAGACACAACCTACAGATTATATGATTATGATCGAAAAGATGCAGAAGGCAAGCTGCGCGAGCTTCATCCGAAAAAGAGCATCGAAGTGATAGAGGTCCCGTCTATTCCAGAACGGCATACAGTTCACCATGAACAAATTGAGGATTTGCTTACAACGACATTGGTTGAATGCGCTTACTTTTCGGTGGGGAAATGGAACTTATCAGGATCAGCAAGCTTAAAGCAGCAAAAACCATTCCTTCTTATCAGTGTGATTGAAGGGGAGGGTCGTATGATCTCTGGTGAGTATGTCTATCCTTTCAAAAAAGGAGATCATATGTTGCTGCCTCACGGTCTTGGAGAATTTAAACTCGAAGGATATGCAGAATGTATCGTCTCCCATCTGTAACATGGCAGGGCTTGAGAAATAAATTTGCGAGTGAAGACGCCTATTCTCCAGCAATGATCTAAATAAAATAAGAGTTTAATAGTTGGAGAAGAAATGTTACACTCTTTTCTGTATATGGTAAAGAATGAAAAAACACGATTCGGTTGGTAGTCCGGATGCATGATTGAGAATGTCAGTAACCTTCCCCTCCTCGGGATGTCCATCATTCTTTAATATCTTTTATGAGGAGGGAATCGTTATGAAATTAACGGTTTACTACGATGGTCAGTTTTGGGTAGGCGTTGTTGAAGTTGTGAACAATGGAAAGCTAAGAGCCTTTCGTCATCTTTTTGGCAAAGAGCCGAGGGATTCTGAAGTATTAGAGTTTGTTCATAACCAACTTTTGAATATGATGGCCCAAGCTGAGCAGGAAGGAGTGCGTTTACAAGGCAGGCGTCAAAAAAAGATCAATCCAAAAAGATTGCAGCGCCAGGTTTCAAAAGAGTTGAAAAACGCCGGAGTAACTTCTAAAGCTCAAGAGGCGATAAAGCTAGAGCTTGAAGCAAGAAAGCAAAAGAAAAAACAAATAATGAAAGAACAACGAGAACATGTAAAAGAGCAAAGGTATATGCTCAAAAAGCAAAAAGCGAAAAAGAAGCACAGAGGTAAATAATCCAAACAAAAGCAGGCGCAGTGCCTGCCTTTGTAATTAAGGACTCTACTTTGTAACATATATCCAATGTTTATAATCCGCTGATTTATGATTCAATATAAACCCTAACTTCTCCAAGGTTTTTTGTGAGCCTAGATTATCATGTTCGCATCTTGCGGTGATCCGGTTTACTGTTTCTTGGCTTAATGCCCAGTTTATTAGTTTTTGGGCGGCTTCCACACAATAACCTTTGCGGCGATGACTTTTATTTGTTGCAAAACCGATTTCAATCATGCCATTTTCGTCTGGGTCACCTAAAAATCCAGTTCCCCCAACAATTTCATGACTGTCCTTCTTTACAATAATCCATGAATCAAATCCTTTTGTTCCATTGTTTTTGACTAAAATCTCGCGGAAATAAGGTATCGCTTCAAAAAAATCAGAATTTGGCCATTCACCATTTGTTTCATAACCTAAGTCTTTGATAGCCTGATGATCTAGTTTAGACGCGGCGTCAAGAAGGGGAATATCAATCGTTTTTAAACGTAATCGATTCGTTTCAAGGAGAACCATATATCTAATCCTCTTTTCTTTTTACTGGGAATAATGATAACATATAACAATTTTCTCTGGTACCTTGGCAGTAGAGAAAGATGAAAAAATTGAGGGGGATTGAAAGAGTGACAGGTGAGAGTTTGCCCAGACCAAAAACGGGTAGGAAAATGCTGATGTTAATGTGTCCCTACCCGTTTTTCTGTTCCTGAATGCAGGGTTTCTGATAACATGTTGTGCTACCTTTTCGCAATCAAATAAAGCGATATGGCTCTTTGGGTTTGCACAGGATTATGAATGATAATGACCCATTGGTTTCTTCGTCTTGGAAAGCTTGCTACCGCATACAATGGAGCAGTATCGCGCGGAGTGAACCCACCATTTATCACGTTGATATCTCTTCCTTCAAGATGACAAACTAAGTATTCACCTGGGTTGATGACCTGTTGGTTCGTCCATGCGTAAGAATAAAAGCCGTCTCCAAGATCTTCGGTGGAAGATGGGGGGACAAAGCCATCTACAGTCAATGTGATTTCTCTTCTTCGCTGTCTTTCTGAAAAGTCTGGACTTCTTTGAGGGTTATGAGTATGTGAAAAGTAAGGAATTAACGCAGGGCCATAAAAGTAATGATACAAAGCAACCACTCCTTTATTTTCCATTCATACAAATTGTATGTGGGAGTTATTTGTTCATTCCTGTTTTGTTCCATGTAGACTAATAATGGGCTATAGGCGTCCAAGGAAATCAATTTGTCCTTTCGTTGATTCAATGCTAGTAACCTTGAAAATGCAGGTTAGGATGATAGAATTTACATATTACTGCAAGAAGTTAGACATACATCATTTTGATAGCGGGTGAAAACAATGGCGAAAAAAATAGCAAAAACAAATGCGGTTCGTCTGATAGAACAGCAGAACATCTCTTATGAGGTATTAGGGTATAAAACAGACGGCCAGCCGGTAGATGGCATCTCTGTTGCGGAAAAAATCGGTTATCCTTTGAAATATGTATATAAAACGTTGGTTGCAGCAGCAGGAACAAATCATTATTATGTCTTTGTTGTACCCGTTGCAGAAGAGTTAGATGTAAAAAAGGCAGCAAAGGTGACAGGGGAAAAGAAAATAGAAATGATTGCAATGAAGGAGCTGTTAGCGGTAACTGGCTATCTTCGCGGCGGCTGCTCGCCAATTGGCATGAAAAAATTGTTCCCGACCTATATTGATGCATCTGCAGAAACGCTTGATTTTATCATTGTCAGTGCAGGGAAAATCGGTATGCAGCTAAAGTTGGCGCCACAAGATTTAGCCAGATCATGTGATGCCGCATTTGCAGAAATTGTATAGATGCAGATACAGGGGAACGAAAAAGCTTAGTCATATCGATTAAGCTTTTTCCGCATCCCTTTCAAATATGATTTCAAAATAAGCAGCTGCCCCATACCCATCTATACTGGGAGCAAAAATCTGAACGAATCTCCAGCCTCTTTTCGCATAATCATGGATGATTTGCTGGTAGTCTTCTTTAGGCCTTCTTCTCATCGTGCTCAGCTCAACTCTTACGAATTCATATTCTTTCATCGTTTGATCCCTCCTATTAAGGTATACGCATAATTGAGCAAGAAGTTCCGAAAAGCTAGGTTAAGGTCTGCCTCACTAAACACAGGAACATCTTGAAGAGTTAAGGGGCTATAAAAACGAATTTCACCGGGTCAGCAGTCCAAATGAATCTCTTGCTTATTGCATTTGACTGAGTATATAAGTAAAAAAAGAGCGGTCAGAACATATAAGAAGGAGATGATCATTAACGCACTCATAACAGGGTAGTGTTTAGCGGAGTAGATGAAAAAATCAAGCTGTGAAATTTGTTTGGGGCTGCTGACGGCATCAATTCCATTTAGCAGTTTTGAGAGTTTAGCAGTATAGTTCCAATCAAATCGATCTGAAACAAGCTCGCTTCCTTGATACCAATTAACAGCAGCTAAAAACAGAAATATCATAATAGAAAATCCAAGCTGAACAACTAAAAATATTCCCTTCACTTTTGTATGACCTCCAAATCTATGAATATGGGAAAATCAAACAATATATTACCACCGTTTGGGTTATTCTTGCAATTTCACTTTCATACAACTCAAACGCAAGTCTATTTTTTTGTTTGTTTTTGGCTTATAATACCTGATGATGGAAAAAGAGTGCGGGTTTATAGATTAGAGAAACAAATGTATTTCTTAGCATTTTTTATTTGTGGAGAGAGTATAGAAGCATTCGATTAGATCTGCTTTTTCACTGAAACGGTTTTCATCTGTTTGCCTGAGCTTTACAATTGGCTGGCAAAAAAACAATGATTTCTTTCAATCAAAACATGCAACGATGCGACATATTTTATATCTTGATGACTTATCTCATTGCCTTTAAGTCATTCTATCGAGAAAGCGATGGTATTTTATGAACAAAGAAACCCTAAAAAACATACTCATGATTTTTTCAATATGCGCAACCCTCCGAGAAACCGATGGTATGCGCATAGCTGATAGCTGGATTTTGAGTGAGATTATACGATTTTTGATTTGCATGGCTGTGTTTTTTGCCATGACATTTCTATTAGATGCTGTTTTTCCAAACAAAAAAGAGTCACATTAATGTGTGGCTCTTTTTGCATCATCTGATCAGAAACATCATAAATGAATCGATCATCATGATGAAGAACAGCAAGCAAAAATAAATAAGCGAGTAGACAAACATATCCTTTGCCCACTTCACGTCATCGTCTGTTTTGAATCCTTTGATGCTTTTTTTGATCCATATGCCTCCGAGAACCAAGGCGGCTAAGAAATAAAATGGGCTTATATGGCCGGTGCCAAGAGAGAAAGGAAATAATAGCGTGACCGGCACCAGGACGGCAATATATTGCATCATTTTTATTTTTGTTACATGATTGCCTTTGACTACTGGCAAGAGCGGAACGCCAGCAGCGCGATATTCCTCTTTGCGTCTTATCCCAATCGCCCAAAAATGCGGCGGCTGCCACAGAAACATAATCGTGTACAACAGCACTGCTGTCATACTGAGGTCACCAGTTACGGCACAATACCCCATCAATGGCGGCGCAGCTCCTGGGAAGCTCCCGACAAATGTGCTCCACACAGACGTTCGTTTCACCCATACCGTATAGATGATCGCATAAAAAATAAAGGCGGCCAGTCCGAGAAAGGCCGTTAATGGATTGAGGGAATAAAGCATGGCAAGACCTGCGATTCCTAAAACAGAGCCATATGTTAAGATCATGGCTGGCGGCATTTTCCCTGTGACCGAGGCCCTGCTGCGAGTGCGTGCCATTTTTGCGTCCATATGCCGATCAAAATAGTTGTTATAGACAGTGCCGGAAGCCATCACAAACGCGGTTCCCAACATTGCTGTTACCATTGTCATCAAAAAAGCCAAGCCGGTTAACGTTTTTTCTGCGCTTGCAAACGCGATCCAAAACCCGCCGAAGGCTGCTATCGAGTTTGATATGATAATGCCGGGTTTTGCAAGTTTGATAAAATCGTAAATGGTTACCCGGTTCGAAGCTTTTATGTATTTTGTTTCAGATATGGCTGCAGAATCTCTTGTATTCTCCAAAAATAAACGCCTCCTCCTAAAACTGCATGCTTTTGTTATCGTAACAAGAGGGGGACGGAATCACAATTATTTCCTATATTTGTCATGATATTGTCATTTTTAAAACAAAAAAATGGGGAGCTGGACTGCCCCCATTTTGATATGCGGCGACTAGTAACCGTAACCTCCGCCATAACCTCCGCCGTAACCGTACCAAGGGTAGTAAGGCGGGCGCGGGTAGTAATAAGGAGGGCGCGGATAAAACGGGTAGAACGGATAATACGGTCTTGGATAATAATAAGGCGGATAAAATGGCCGTCTCGGACGCGGATAATAATAAGGCTGTCTTTCATCATAAGGGGTAATTTGTTCAAATGGCTGTTCATTCAAAGGGTAATCCAAGAGGAAAACCTCCCTAGCTTTTTTTATTCCTTTTACCATATTCCTGATGCTTAAGTTGGGTGTATGTACATTCATGAAATTCGGTTTTTTTTATGATGAAATTCCTTAAAAAGGATTGACATGAACTTCTAAATCTCATAGTATTACAAATGTGAAATAAATGTTACTATAATGTTACAAAAACATTTCTAAATAGATACAGTTCCAACTGATGAAGAGTAAATCGAAATGGCTACGAAAGAAGGAGTTTTTGTTGTTGGCGAAAAGAATCAAATGGTTTCATGTATTAATAGCAGTTGTATGTGTGGTGGGCCTTATCGGCTTTTTCCATAATCATTCATTGAAAAAAGAAACGGTCATGAATAAAGTAAGAACTGATTCTCAATATGGGAATGTTGAGATCGCAACGCTTGTGAATGACGGGAAAACTTTTAATTACGCGGTTAACTATCCCGTTTTCAAAAATGAAAAAATGGATTCGGCATTAAAAAAATTCGCAGAAAAAGAGGTTCGTCAATTTCAAAAGGAAACAAAGGACGTTGACCAAGAGCATACGACAAAACGCAATGAATTAAATGTTGATTATAAAATTGTCCATTATGCCAAACAGACAGTGGCGATTGTATTTAATGAATATAAATACATCGGCGGGGCACACGGGCAAACCGTGAAAAAAACGTTTAACTATGATTTTAGTAAACAAGCGTTTCTTTCCATTGATGATATTTTCAAAGAGGACGCTGACTACTTACATAAGCTTTCGTTAATCGCTTATCACGAGCTGAAAAAGAATAAGGACATTGCAGCGGACGATGCACTGTTAAAGGAAGGGACGGCTCCGAAAAAAGAAAATTTCAGCCGCTTTGCCATCAAGGAGGATTATATCGAACTTTACTTTGACACATATCAGGTTGCAGCAGGCTATCTTGGAGAGCAATCGATTGCCATTAAGAAAAGTCTTTTGAAAGACATTCTGAAAGAACAATATATTGATAAAGCAAAAAATAAAAATAAAATCAAAGAACAAAAGCCGAAGCATGAAGTGATTTCTTTACCCAAAGAGGAAACAGTTGATCCAAATCAAAAAGTCATTGCGCTTACTTTCGACGACGGCCCGAATCCTGCGACAACAAATCAGATTCTAGACTCCTTGAAGAAATATAAGGGTCATGCCACGTTTTTTGTTTTGGGGAGCAGAGTTCAATATTATCCGGAAACGCTAATAAGAATGCTGAAAGAAGGAAATGAGGTGGGGAACCATTCATGGAGCCATCCGCTTCTCACAAGGCTTTCAGTGAAAGAAGCGTTAAAGCAGATCAATGATACGCAAGACATCATTGAAAAAATAAGCGGATATCGTCCGACGCTTGTAAGACCCCCATACGGCGGCATTAATGATGAACTGCGGAGTCAAATGAAAATGGATGTGGCGTTATGGGATGTTGACCCGGAAGATTGGAAAGATCGTAACAAAAAAACAATTGTTGACCGTGTCATGAATCAGGCGGGAGATGGAAGAACCATTTTAATTCACGATATTTACCGCACCTCTGCTGATGCGGCCGATGAAATTATAAAAAAGCTCACCGATCAAGGCTATCAATTGGTGACAGTTTCTCAGCTTGAAGAGGTTAAAAAACAAAGAGAAGCGAAATAAATTAAAAAAGGCTGTCCGTACGGACAGCCTTTTTTCTATTTAATAAGAGCCTGTGGTGGCCCAAACATTTAAGTTTGGTCCTGAATACTTGCCGAAAGCGTAAGAAGTCCTTGGATCTAAATCATATACCATCGGTGTATAGCAAGACTTTTGGCCGGCCACCGCTTTTCCATTGCCGCCTGCAGAATCACAATTATATCTCTTTCCGTCCGTGTTTCGGGTAATCTCCGCATTTGCTTCAAAGCCAGACGTCAATGTATTATTCATCGTGATTTTTGCCCAAGCCGTTTTACATGTACTGCTGAATTTAAGCTCGACTACTCCGATGACTTGATTGCTGGCATTCACTAAGTTTGAGGATTTTTTTGTAGAGCCGCTGGACGCACAATCATTGTAATAAGGGCTTTTTCCATCGTAGGCATGGGTTTCCGCATTGGCGGGTACTCCTTTGACGGCAAAAACAAATACTACTGCGAATAACACCAATGAAGCCTTCATAAACAGTCTTTTCAATTTATGACCTCCTTAATATGGCAAACAATAAATCATATGGAGGAACAATCAAAACATGCATGCTTTTTTGTGAACAATAAAGGCGGCCGGGAGGATGGAGTTCTTGGCCGCCTTTGATGTGAGGTTAAACTTTTACATCAATGGTTTGTCCGAGAGTCGGATGCTGAATCATCTTTAAGGTTTGATCGGCATTTTGCTGGGCGGTATCCAGCATTTTTTTCGTTAAAGCGATATTAACATTCTGGGCAAGGGATGCTTGATGCATCGCAACTGATAAAGCAGGAATATCCATCGTTCCACCTCCTATGCCTTACCTATCGGCGGCTTTGTATCATTTTACAGTGAAAAATGGCTTAATTTTCGCTGTTGACCCCTACGCTGCGGCATATCGTATGTTTTTGACAAGGAGGGAATCAGGATGAATCTTGTAATGGAAAAGACCTTTGAGCAATACGAAAAGCTGTTTTCAATGGAAGAACAGAAAAGAGAAGATGAATTTCGGTATACGATGATGAGGCCGTTTGAAAAGATGTGGACCGCCATCCAAGTTCCGCTGAAAGCGAAGGAGCCAAACGGCTATGATGTGATCATGGCTGCGAAAATGCTGGGCTATTTGGATGTCCGTGATGCTGAAAGTGGGCAGAAAGCACTGCAAATACTGAAAGAATCACATGTTTCAGAGACAGCTGAGTCTGCACTTCGGCAATGCATATTTTTTGCTGAGCGCGAACAGCTGCGGGTGAATGCAGAGGAGATCAAATTCGGCCTTTATATCGCTGATCCAAATAAACTTCAGCTGCAAAAAGGCTACTGCGGGTTTGGTGGGATACCGGGCTTTATTCATGTATGGCTTGATCCGAACCGTTATAACCTGCCAAGGATTCCTTCCATTATTGCTCATGAGTTTCATCATAATGTGCGGTTTTCGTATATAGATTTTCATCATGGCTCTGTAAGTGTCGGGGATTATCTTGTGATTGAAGGATTGGCGGAATCATTCACCAGAGAGCTGTTTGGTACGGAACGATTGGGCCCTTGGGTAACTCGTTTTGATCATGAGGATTTGCAATATTCCATTGATGTGATTAATGAGGTGCTGGATGTGAAAGGATTTTCGGAAGTCAACCGTTATATGTTTGGTGATCCAATTGCTAACGATCAAGGCTTTAAGCCTGCTGGTTTATCGGCTTTTGCAGGTTATGCGGTTGGATATCATGCCATTCAGTCATTTATGAATCAACATCATATCACGATAAGCGAGGCCACACGTTTGGATGCGAAGACCATTCTTTCTCAATGCGGGCTGTTTTCCAAATGAAAAAAAGCGTCACATACAGCGGCGCTTTTTGATTCCCAAAACCAGCAGTTCTATGGCGGCACAGGCGGCAATTCCGATTGTATATGCTTCGATATCGCTCCATAAAAAACCGTACCCCAGTACAAGCCCGCCAAGAGAAGTATCCCTAATCTGGTCGATCCATTCGGCATGATAGAGCTGGCTGAATTCAATGACAAAACAGAAAGAAAGACTGATAATGCCCGTTTTCATTGTCTTCAGCTTCCGAAATAGAAATCCGCATCCCGTAAAGATCATGGCGGCCCACAACGAGTCCCCAAGATAAGTATTGAGGGTATCAGGAAGAACACTGGAGTATGCTCTGGATCCAAGCCCCAGCCCAATGATCAGTAAGGTGAAAACTGCATATATCCAACGATTTCGCTTCATTGCGAATTGATACCCCGTCTCTTTTTCATCTCCCTGTATTGTAAGGAATATAGCTTTTATTTGTCCACTAAAAAAGCGGCTGAATAGCCGCGTAGGGTGTTTATTTTGCTTTTAGGTTTACATGGTCGGCTGTCTGATCCGTGCCTATTACAAAATGGAGTTCATAGCGGCCTGTATCATATACATAATCGATTTCATCGGTAAACGGGACGGTTAACACCCGATTTGCTGGCCCTAATTGCTTCTGCAGTACTTCCGGCGTAACTCCGCCTAAATTCAGCTGCCGTTCCACACCGGTTCCAAAGTAACGGATTTCTGAAATTGTCATGTCTTTATGATAGGAAAATCCGTAGCCCGGCTGTCCCATATTCCAGTGATATAAATCAAATCGATTGTCTCCCCCGACTGGTCTTTCCGGTTCCCCAAACGCAGCGTGGACATCCCCTTTTGTGCTTTTGTTAATGGTAAGGCCTTGCGCCTGCTGAGGCATTTCCCCTTTATAGGCGGTGTTATAGAGGTTTTTGACAAGCTCGGCGGCTGATTGATTCGTGTTTTCTGAGAGCGTGTTTGTTTGAGTTGCGGCCTTTGCCGGTGCTGAAAAGGACGCAGCCCCAAAGCCGGCAAAACAGCTTGTTACTGCTGCCGCAGCGGTAATAGCAGACATTGTCTTTTTCATGTTAATCCCTCCTTTTTTATCTACCATCCCGTTTCCCGGTGTTAGTGCAATAAAACATGTGAGTGCGCTTTGTATGTTTTATTGAGTTGTTGTAAGGGAACTGAAATAGGTAATTCGGTATATAAAGCAAGAAAGGGGAATGGAGATGCCTGGCAAGAAAAAAATCACAATAAACGGCGTTGAAATGGAAGCGTCCGAGGAACAGACGGTGCTGCAGCTTTTGAATAACAGCTCGATTGAAGTGCCGCAAGTTTGCTATCATCCAAGCTTAGGGCCGATTGAGACATGTGATACGTGCATCGTCAGCATCAATGGTGAGCTGAAGAGGTCGTGCTCCGCTGAATTAAAGGATGGGGATATCATTGATACGCTCTCACCTGACGTGAAAAAAGCGCAGGTCATCGGGATGGACAAGATTTTATATAATCATGAGCTTTATTGTACAGTTTGCGATTACAACAATGGGGGATGCGAAATACATAATACGGTGAAGGAAATGAAAATCAATCACCAAAGCATTCCGTTTGATCACAAGCCATACCATAAGGATGAATCCCATCCGTTTTATCGGTATGATCCAGATCAATGTATTTTGTGCGGACGCTGTGTTGAGGCATGCCAGGACGTTCAGGTAACTGAAACGCTGACCATTGACTGGGAGCGGAAACGCCCGCGCGTCATTTGGGATAACGACGTGCCGATCAATGAGTCCTCATGTGTGTCATGCGGCCATTGTTCAACGGTCTGTCCGTGCAACGCGATGATGGAAAAAGGAATGGAAGGGGAAGCCGGATATTTAACAGGCATCAATAACGAAACGCTGCGACCGATGATCGAGATCACGAAAGGCGTAGAGACAGGCTACGGCTCGATTCTCGCGATTTCTGATATGGAATCGGCCATGCGTGATGAACGAATCAAAAAAACGAAAACCGTCTGCACGTATTGCGGCGTCGGCTGCAGCTTTGATGTCTGGACAAAGGGCAGAGACATTCTGAAAGTAGAGCCGCAGGAGGAAGCGCCAGCCAACGGCATTTCTACTTGTGTGAAAGGCAAGTTCGGCTGGGATTTCGTCAACAGCGAAGAACGCCTGACAAAGCCGCTGATCCGGGAAGGCGACCATTTCCGTGAAGCAGAGTGGGAGGAGGCGTTATTGCTGATCGCCAGCAAGTTCACTGAATTAAAAGAGGCGTTTGGCCCGGATTCTCTCGCTTTTATTACATCTTCTAAATGTACAAATGAAGAATCCTATCTTATGCAAAAGCTGGCCAGAGGGGTCATTGGCACAAATAATGTGGACAACTGCTCCCGCTATTGCCAATCTCCTGCGACTGCCGGCCTGTTCCGGACAGTCGGCTATGGCGGTGATTCAGGATCAATTACAGATATCGCGCAAGCGGACCTTGTTTTGATTATCGGTTCGAACACGTCTGAGTCGCATCCAGTCTTATCCACTCGCATTAAACGGGCTCATAAGCTGAGAGGGCAGAAAGTGATCGTCGCGGATATCAGAAAACACGAAATGGCAGAACGCTCCGATTTATTTGTCCAGCCGCGTGCCGGATCGGATATCGTCTGGCTGAATGCGATCGCCAAATATTTAATAGAAAACGGCAAGGCCGATGAACGATTTTTGAGAGAAAGAGTGAACGGACGGCATGAATATGTAAAAAGCCTCGCGCCGTACACACTTGAATATGCTGAGGAGAAAACCGGGATTGATCAAGAAACCCTTATCCAAATGGCAGAGATGATCGGGCAAGCTGACAGTGTGTGCGCATTGTGGGCGATGGGCGTGACACAGCACATTGGAGGAAGCGACACGAGCACGGCGATTTCTAACCTGCTGCTTGTGACAGGAAACTACGGAAAACCGGGAGCAGGTTCTTACCCATTGCGCGGCCATAATAACGTACAGGGAGCAAGTGACTTTGGGAGCATGCCTGACAGAATGCCGGGCTATGAAAAAGTGACGGACGAACAAGTCCGCCAAAAATACGAGCGGGTGTGGGGCGTGCCGCTGCCGAAGGAGCCGGGTATGACCAACCACGAAATGATTGAAAAAATCCATTCCGGACAGTTGAAAGCGATGTATGTAAAAGGTGAAGAAATGGGCCTGGTGGATTCCAATATCAATCATGTACACGCCGCATATGAAAAGCTTGATTTCTTTGTGGTGCAGGACATTTTCCTATCACGTACAGCGGAGTTTGCTGATGTGGTTCTTCCTGCGAGCCCAAGCCTTGAAAAAGAAGGAACGTTTACAAACACAGAACGCCGGATTCAGCGTTTGTATCAGGTATTTGAACCGCTGGGTGAATCAAAGCCGGATTGGCAGATTATTATGGAGGTTGCCAATAAGCTTGGCGCCGACTGGCACTATAAGCATCCTGCAGACATTATGGAGGAAGCAGCCAAGCTGTCGCCGATTTATGCCGGTGTCACCTATGAACGTCTTGAGGGCTATAATTCCCTGCAATGGCCTGTAAACGCTGATGGAAAGGATTCGCCTTTACTCTTTACAGAGCGCTTCCCTTTCCCGGACGGCAAGGCCATTCTCTACCCTGTCCAGTGGACAGAGCCTGAGGAATTCGGTGAGGAATATGATATCCATGTCAACAATGGGCGGCTCTTGGAGCACTTCCACGAAGGGAACCTGACTTACAAATCAAAAGGGATTTCGGAGAAAACACCGGAAGTGTTCTTAGAAATTTCTCCTGAGCTTGCGGCAGAACGAGGGATTCAGGACGGAACCCTCGTCAGACTCACATCGCCTTTCGGAAATGTCAAAGTGAAGTGCCTGATTACTGATCGAGTCAAAGGGAAGGAAGTATATCTGCCAATGAACGATTCAGGGGAAGCGGCGATCAACCTGTTAACAGGCAGCCATGCCGATAAGGATACCGATACGCCTGCTTACAAAGAAACATCGGCCAAGATGGAAATTTTGAAGCACGACGGAATCAGCCCGCTGCCTAAGATCAACCACCGCAACGGCAATCCGCAGCCGCAAATCGGTGTGCAGGTTCATAAGAAATGGGCGCGGAAGGATTATATTTTCCCTGGTGACGCTGTGAAAAGGGGGATGGGCCATAATGGCTAAAGCGATTAAACGAATCCAAAAAATCGAGGTAACAGAAGAGGATCAGCGAAAGCGTGATTTGCGGGAAATTGAAGATGCTCTAATTGACCACAAAGAAGCGATTCTCGAAACATTGCATATGCTGGGCCATATGAACGAGCGCGGTGTCCTGCCGTTGCTCCGCGGCCTTTTTGGTCAAGGGGATAAAGTTCTTGATATCCTGGTGAAAAAGGCAGATACAGAGGAAACAGCCAATACGCTGAAAAATCTGCTTCTTCTGTTTGGAACACTCGGCATGCTGGACGTGAAGCAGCTGGAGCCTCTCATTTTGAAAGTGAATGCGGGTGTGGCAAGCGCTGTAGAGCAGAAAAACAGTGAAGAAAAGACAGGTTATTTTGATATTATCCGCTCGCTAAAAGACCCGGAAATCAACAAATCAATTACACTGCTCTTTTCCTTTTTAAAAGGAATGGGACAAGATACAAAGGAGCTGGAACGCACGACGCAGCCTCCGGAACACCAAAAACATCATCAGGAACCCCGAGAGAAAAGAGGAATGAATAAGCGAGATTGACCTCCCACCCGAGCGGCTTCAGCCAGCTCGGGTTTTTTTGATGAAAAGGTCTAATGGACTAGTAAAAAATATTCAAATACTAGGAAGAAGTAAGATTGTGATGAATGAGATAGAAATAATCGTTACTTTCTTACCTGTTAAGAAAAGGAAAAATCTGATTATAATAGAAATCGATTACTTTAGATGGGGGAACGATCATGAAAAAAGTCTTATTACTATTATTTGTCTTGACGATCGGGTTAGCGCTTTCTGCGTGCAGCCAATTGAGCGATGCGTCAGAGAAGGAAAAACCGAAAGAGAAAAAATCGCAAGAAGAGCTTGAAAAGGAACTTGATAAGGAATTGAAAAAAGGCGGTGAGCCGAAGACCAAAAAAGATGATCAAATACATAAAATAGGAGAAACATTTAAAGCAGGACATACGAATTTTACAGTGAATAAAGTTGATAGAGTGCAAAAAGGTGAATATATGAATGTTGGCGGAGCTGTAAATGAGGAGACAAAAACAATAAAAGATGATGAGGAACGGCTTATTATAGAAGTTACGATGGAGAATATAGGGAAAGATTCAATAAGCTACAATTTTATCGGGTTTGATTTAAGAGATAAGAATGATCAATCAGTGCGGCCTGTTTTTTCTATAGAAGAGAAGGGCAGAATCCTTATGGGAGGAACACTAGTATCGGGGAAAAAGGTTACAGGTGTACTCAGTTATGTCATCCCTAAAGGAGAACAGAAACATTACACACTGATATATAATCCGTTTTTAGCTGATACAAATAGCAGTAATACAGAAGAGAGAGTAAAGGACGATATTGATTACTTGGTGAAGTTAGATTAGAAGCTAATTTACAGTTGCACGTTTTTCATCTGTGGAAAACGTGCATTTTTTATAGCAAAACTTGACTTGAAAGGATGAGTGATAAAAGTGCAAACCAAATGGCTGGAACGGGTACAGCGGATTCGGGCGATCGCACAGGCGGGGCTTGCTTTTTCCAAGGATGTGTACGACAGGGAGAGGTACGAAGAGCTAATGAAGCTTAGCGCGGAAATGATGGCGGATTACTCGGAGAAGGACATTGAAGTTATCACTGATTTATGGAAAAGGGAGAGCGGCTATCCGACACCGAAAGCGGATGTTCGCGGCGCAGTATTCCGAGAGAATCAGATTTTGCTTGTCCGGGAGAAGCATGATGAGCTGTGGTCGCTGCCGGGTGGATTTTGCGAGATTGGTTTATCGCCAGCTGAAAACGTCGTCAAGGAAATCAAAGAAGAGTCGGGGTACGATACAGAGCCGTCTCGATTGCTGGCCGTGCTAGACAGCCATAAACACTCTCATCCCCCTCAGCCTTATCACTATTATAAAATCTTCATTGCATGCAGCATGACGGGCGGGCAGGGGGAAACAGGGATCGAGACGAATCATGCCGCTTTTTTTCCGGAAGACAGCCTCCCGCCGCTTTCTCCAAAACGAAACACACCCTCACAGCTTAGCATGCTGTTTGACTTTTTGCGCCATCCGGACAAGAAAACGATATTTGACTAAAAAAGAAAGAGCCAATTGGCTCTTTCTTTTTTATAATGTAATGTGTTTTTCGTTGGCGAGTTTCAGAAGGGTCAAAATAGAATCGGCTTGTTTATGGCCGAGTTTTTGCTTTAATTTGTTTTCTTCAACTAATCGGCTGCCATAAATTTTGACAGAGGCTTTGTCGACGACAGTATGCCAGTTTTCCTGTTTTTTTCCCTCAACAAGCGGTTTTTCATGTCTCTCAGAAAAAGAGAACACAAACAGTACGAATGCAAGTGAAAGTAGGATGCCGACAACTTGTTTTTTGTAATTAGTCTGTGCTGCCACGTTGTTCTCTCCTTCACCTTTTACCTTCTATTTAATCATAGAATCAGCTTATTTTACATAATGGGAAAGTCATTTTTGGAGTTAGTGCATTTGGTTGAAAACAGAGGCGTTTTTTGAGCGGAGCGGTGCAATTGAATCCATATTGGCTTTGCGTGCTTATGCCTAAGGTCACGTTGTGAACCAAAACAGCAGTGCAGAATAGAAAAAAATTGAAAGATTATGGTAAGATGAACGAAATTCGAGGGGGAATATATGATGCCTGCATCAAACATCGTGATCGCCTGCCTGCTGTTATCAATTTAATTATTTGTGGTAGTCCCTCTCTTTTTCGAAAGCGGGAGGTGAAGTGGAACATTAATTGCTGAATTCTTTCAAGGGGAGTGACCGTACATGAATGTGTTAAACCGCCGGCAAGCCTTGCAGCGAGCGCTGCTCAATGGGAAAAACAAACAGGATGCGTATCATCCGTTTCCATGGTACGAATCGATGAGAAAGGATGCGCCTGTTTCCTTCGATGAAGAAAACCAAGTGTGGAGCGTTTTTCTTTATGATGATGTCAAAAAAGTTGTTGGGGATAAAGAGCTGTTTTCCAGTTACATGCCGCAGCAGACAAGCTCTATTGGAAATTCCATCATTAACATGGACCCGCCGAAGCATACAAAAATCCGTTCAGTCGTGAATAAAGCCTTCACTCCGCGCGTGATGAAGCAATGGGAACCGAGAATTCAAGAAATCACAGATGAACTGATTCAAAAATGTCAGGGGCGCAGTGAGTTTGACCTTGTTCACGATTTTTCATACCCGCTTCCGGTTATTGTGATATCTGAGCTGCTGGGAGTGCCTTCAGCGCATATGGATCAGTTTAAAGCATGGTCTGATCTTCTGGTCAGTACACCGAAGGATAAAAGTGAAGAAGCTGAAAAAGCCTTTTTGGAAGAACGAGATAAGTGTGAGGAAGAACTGGCTGCGTTTTTTGCCGGCATCATAGAAGAAAAGCGAAACAAACCGGCACAGGATATTATTTCTATTTTAGTGGAAGCGGAAGAAACAGGCGAGAAGCTGTCCGGTGAAGAGCTGATTCCGTTTTGCACGCTGCTGCTGGTGGCCGGAAATGAAACCACAACAAACCTGATTTCAAATGCGATGTACAGCATATTAGAAACGCCAGGCGTTTACGAGGAACTGCGCAGCCATCCTGAACTGATGCCTCAGGCAGTGGAGGAAGCCTTACGTTTCAGAGCGCCCGCCCCGGTTTTGAGGCGCATTGCCAAGCGGGATACGGAGATCGGTGGGCATCTGATTAAAGAAGGTGATATGGTTTTGGCGTTTGTGGCATCGGCAAATCGTGATGAAGCGAAGTTTGGCAGGCCGCACATGTTTGATATCCGCCGCCATTCCAACCCGCATATTGCGTTTGGCCATGGCATCCATTTTTGCCTTGGGGCTCCGCTTGCCCGTCTTGAAGCAAATATCGCGTTAACGTCTTTGATTTCTGCTTTTCCTCATATGGAGTGCGTCAGTATCACTCCGATTGAAAACAGTGTGATATACGGATTAAAGAGCTTCCGTGTGAAAATGTAATAGATAAGGAGACTGGAGATTCATGAAAAAGTACCATATTTCGATGATCAATATCCCGGCATACGGACATGTCAATCCTACGCTTGCTTTAGTAGAGAAGCTTTTTGAGAAAGGGCACCGTGTCACGTACGCGACGACTGAGGAGTTTGCGCCCGCTGTTCAGCAAGCCGGTGGAGAAGCATTGATCTATCATACATCCTTGAATATTGATCCTAAGCAAATCAGGGAGATGATGGAAAAGAATGACGCGCCCCTCAGTCTTTTGAAAGAATCACTCAGCATTCTGCCGCAGCTTGAGGAGTTATATAAGGATGATCAGCCTGATCTGATCATCTATGACTTTGTTGCGCTGGCTGGTAAATTGTTTGCTGAAAAGCTTAATGTTCCGGTCATTAAGCTCTGTTCGTCATATGCCCAAAATGAATCCTTTCAGTTAGGAAATGAAGACATGCTGAAAAAAATAAGAGAAGCAGAGGCTGAATTTAAAGCCTACTTGGAGCAAGAGAAGTTGCCGGCTGTTTCATTTGAACAGTTAGCTGTGCCGGAAGCATTAAATATTGTCTTTATGCCGAAGTCTTTTCAGATTCAGCATGAGACGTTCGATGACCGTTTCTGTTTTGTCGGCCCCTCTCTCGGAGAACGGAAGGAAAAAGAAAGCCTGTTGATTGACAAGGATGATCGCCCGCTTATGCTGATTTCTTTGGGTACGGCGTTTAACGCATGGCCGGAATTTTACAAGATGTGCATCAAGGCATTTCGGGATTCTTCATGGCAAGTAATCATGTCGGTTGGGAAAACGATTGATCCAGAAAGCTTGGAGGATATTCCTGCTAACTTTACCATTCGCCAAAGTGTGCCGCAGCTTGAGGTGTTAGAGAAAGCTGATTTGTTCATCTCTCATGGCGGGATGAACAGTACGATGGAAGCGATGAACGCAGGTGTGCCGCTTGTCGTCATTCCGCAAATGTATGAGCAGGAGCTCACTGCAAATCGGGTTGATGAATTAGGCCTTGGCGTTTATTTGCCGAAAGAGGAAGTGACTGTTTCCAGCCTGCAGGAAGCGGTTCAGGCTGTATCCAGTGATCAAGAGCTGCTCAGCCGCGTCAAGAATATGCAAAAGGATGTAAAAGAAGCTGGCGGAGCGGAGCGTGCGGCAGCTGAGATTGAAGCGTTTATGAAAAAATCCGCTGTCCCGCAGTAAAAACATAAAAACCGAAATCAATTTGATTTCGGTTTTCTGTTTAAATATTTTTTTTCATCCCGCATCTCCGGCATTCTCTAAGAAATTTTCCGCCTTTTACAGAGCTTTTGAACAGTGTGTAATCACAGTTGTCGCAGCGCCCGCTGCGGGCATCCGGATATTCATTGAATTCGTAAACAATCGATGTATCGTAGCCTTTTGTTTCATATTCTTCTTTTTTGGTTTCCATGTCGATCCTCCGTTACAAGACGTGTCTGCTGTTTATCTTACAGCAAGCTTCCGGCGTATTCAATGGATTTTAGGAGTCTGGGTTTATCTTGATTTCTCCCTTGGTTTGCGCCAAAATAGCTTTAATAAGCTTGTATACATAAAAAGCCTATGCAAAGAGGAGAGGAAACGGGTATGGGAAAAGGGTTACTTGGAAAACGTGTGGCAATCGGTGGCTCACGAAAAACGGAAGAAATCAGTACAATCATTGAAAAACAGGGCGGAATACCTGTCATCCGGCCTCTCCAAGGTACAGTTTACTTAGCAGAGAAGCAGGTGGAGCCGGATTTGCGGACGTTTGTGGAGGGAAAAAAAGCTGCCTGGGTCATTTTCACGACAGGCATCGGGTTGGAGACTCTTGTCGATATGGCAGAGAAAATCGGACTGAAAGATGAGTTTCTGCAGGCCATTCGCCAAGCGAAAGCGGCATGCCGGGGATACAAAACGCTGTCTGCGCTGAAAAAGCTTGGAATCACACCGGAAGCTTCGGATGAAGACGGGACAACAAGAGGCTTAATCCGTTCTTTGGAGCCTCACGACTTTTCAGGAAAAACAGTCATGGTGCAGCTTCATGGCGAAAAAGCGCCGGCTCTCATGGCATTTCTTGAAGAAAAAGGCGCGTCTGTCCTGCCGATTCTGCCTTATCAGCACATCCCGCCGGAGGAGGAAACGGTGGAGCGGTTATGCCGAGAGCTGATGAACGATGAGGTCGATGCCGTTTGTTTTACAACGGCCATTCAGGTTCGTTCCCTGTTTGATTTTGCCAAGGGGCGAGGTTATATCAATGAAGTGAAGAAGGTATTCGAAGAACGCGCCATCGCAGCTGCTGTCGGAAAAGTGACTGCTGAAGCACTGCGGGAAGAGGGCATTACGAGACTGCTTGCGCCAGAGATTGAGCGGATGGGTGCGATGATTGTTGAGCTGGCCAAGTATTATGAAGAAAAGGAATAACAAGTACAAAAAGCCGCTTTTCCCTTGGAAAGCGGCTTTTGTCTGTCATTCATTCTGCTTCAGCTGCTGATGAACGGTGAATAATGATGGGTATGTCAGCACGCTTAAGATTACACAAGTCAGCGCGGCTGAGGCCATCGTTGTAAACACGATTAAGAGCTGAAAACGTACTGCCTGAATCGGGTCCGCGCCGGCTAGAATCTGGCCTGTCATCATGCCGGGAAGCTGAACAAGACCCAGTGTTTTCTGGCTTTCGAGCGTCGGGATCATACTCATTTTCATCGCTGAAGTAAGAATGCGCTGTATGGATTGCTTCGGTGTGCCGCCAAGTGACAATATTAATTGAATTTCTTCTTTGCGAACGCCGACTTCTGAGTTGAGCCGGTTTAGAAACAAACTTGAGAGCACCATCGAATTTCCGATGACCATCCCGCTGATCGGAATGACATATCGTGCCGTAAGCGGAATGATATGAAGAGACAGCAGAATTCCCTGCGTCACCATTTCTACGATTGCTAACGCGGCAAACACCCTCCAAAACGAACCGATTGTATTTTTCTTTCGCTTGATGACATTTTGCGCCGCCACCGCGAGCATTAACAGCACCATCAGCAGGATAAAAACAGGGTGGTCTCCGCGAAAAATCAGCGACAAAACATAACCGATGATAAGCAGCTGCACCGCGGCCCGGATGGTGGCGATGATCATGTCTTTTTCTACACCGGCTTTAAAGGATTTTGATAAAAACAAGGCGATCAAAACAAAGATCATCGTTAAAGAGAGAGAAAGGTAATCCATTACCGAGTGCCTCCCTTCAAAAATTCTTTCGCTGCTTCATGCTGCGGAGCGGAGAAAAATGTTTCGGTTTCGGCGATTTCAAGCAGCCGGCCATCTGCCATAAACCAAATGGTATCGGCTACTCGTTTTGCCTGCTCCATATTATGAGTGACCCACATGACTGTCCATTTTTTCTCTTGATGCTGACGTTTGATCAGTTCTTCAATCTCAAGAGCAGAAACCGGGTCCAAGGCCGACGTGATTTCGTCCAACAATAGAATGGAGGAAGGATTTGAGAGCGTTCTGGCCAGTGACAGTCTTTGCCGCTGCCCGCCCGATAAGTCTCTGGCGCTTCTGTCTAACAGCTCTGGCGGCAGCCCTGCAAGAGAAGCCAGCTTTTCAGGAGAGTACAGCTGGGATTGATGCAGCCTTTGTACAAGACTTAAATTGTCACGCACTGTCCCGTCGAGCACGGGAGCCGATTGAAACGCGAGGGCTGCCGTTCGCCTCAGCTCATTGACATTCCATTCTCTGACTTCCTTTCCATATATGTTGACTTCGCCGCTGTCAGGCGTTCTCATTAAATTACACATAGAAAGGAGGGTGCTTTTGCCTGAGCCGGAAGGACCTAAAACGGCTACGATTGCACCCTGTTGAATGTCTCCGGTGACATCCTGCAGCACATCATAGGTTTGTCCATCTTGTTTATAGCTTTTTCGGACTGATCTGAAGGAGATGGCTGGTATGTTTTGTGTTTGATCGTTTGCTTCCATTACAATAATCACCTTTCAATATAAGTAGGCTGACATTATATTTAACTATAACGTGAAACAGATTCCTTTTGGTAGCACAAATAAAGGAGAACAGGCTTTCACCCATTCTCCTGCAGATGCTACGCAGTCAGATTTGACTGTGCTTTCTTTTTCGGTTTTCTCGGCTGTGAAGCGAAGGTATGTAACATCATCCCCGCTATTATAATGAACAAACCGGCAAATGATAATAGAGATGGGAAAACGCCTGACAGCAGAACAATTTCACCAAGCAGCGCGAAAATCACTTCACCGGATTGAGTGGCTTCAACAGCTGCGAGTTTTTGCGGATTGTCTCTTACCATATCAGTGGCCCAGAAAAATAAAACCGTCGCAATGATGCCTGAGCTGATGGCAACGATAAAGGATTGAACGGTTTGACTTGCTGTTGGAAGGCCATCTGACCACCAGCCGTAAGCTGCTAATATAAGCCAGAATGGAAGGCTTGCCAATGTCATTCCAAGCACGCGCTGAAATGTATCAAGCCGGCCTCCGTATTCTTCGAGCATTCTCCTGTTTCCTAACGGATAGGCAAAAGCCGCAATGACAACCGGCAGCACACTGAAAAGCAGCATCCTCCCAGAAAGCGATTCTGCATGCTGAAGCTGAATCAGAGCCGCTCCAATCAGGATGATCACAGAAGTGCCAAGTGAAACCAGGGGAATCTTTTGGCGAACGAGCTGCGGACCGCCCGGCATATCTTGTTTGACATAAAACAAAGGAGATAAGAGCACCCCGGCTACAATTGTAATTTGCCAGGTTCCGGCTATGAGCCACCCCGGACCGTATGCAGCCGCAAATGTAATCGGCGCGTAAAAAAGCACGAAACCGACGAAGCTCCATTTGATCCAATAAAACGGCTTTTTCCTCATCTCTAGTAAAAGAGGCGTGAATGTCCCTCTCATGATGACAATCAAACATAAAAACGGCACCATAAAAATAAAGCGCAGCGAAGAGCTCCAAAGCCAGCTGCCTCCTGATAACTCCATCGCTCTGTTTAATATAAAGGTAACGGCGAAAAAGAGTGAAGCCAATATTCCGATAACGATAGCTTTCATGATATCCCTCATTCTGGCATTATTTTTTTATACTATACTATTCGGTATCATGCAGATCAATGGAATCATGAGAAAAACATCATGTTTGGCGAACTGCTATGTGTGGAAGACAAAAAAGGGAGGTGAAATTGATGGAAAAAGAGACACAGACATACTTCTTTCCGGATGACGGCAGGATTCCGAATCACCCTGATTTTCCGCTCGTGGTGTATCAAAACGCGCTTAAGGACACCGGACTGGCAGAGCGGATCGTCATCCGGCATGGCTGGTCAAACAGCTGGTCGGGGAGTGTTTTTCCATACCATCATTATCACAGCAATACGCATGAAGTCCTGATTGCCCTTAGGGGAGAGGCTGTGATTCAGTTTGGGGGAGAAAAAGGGGCTGCCATCCCTTTCAAATCAGGCGACGCAGTCGTGATTCCAGCCGGAGTCGGACATAAAAAGCTCAGCTCAAGCCCCGATTTTACTGTCCTTGGCGCCTATCCCGGAGGCGTTCAGTATGATATGAAGACGGGGAAGCCCAATGAGCGGGAGGAAGCGGTCAAACAGATTAAGCAGGCGGCGTTGCCGGCGAATGATCCGATCACAGGAAAAAGAGAGCCTCTATTGGAAATATGGGTAAAGTGAAGGGGAGAAATTGTTGGATTGTCAATAACTAGTGCCGCAGAAACGTTATGACATGAGCTCCATATAAATTAATTTCATAATCGAAGCAATTCACGTTCAAATTTTGTTCAAAAAGTGTTATCATATAGAAGGTAATCGAATTGGAGTTTTTTGTGTTTGCTATTTTCAGAGAGAGTAAAGGATTTTGACTTATTCAATTGTTTATTTTTAGATAAAAATAATACTGAATATGGCAAGATGAAAAACTGGGTAGTAAACATTTATTTTTGTAAATGATTGTGCACGAATTCACAATCCTTATTCTTATGCCTTAAAAGCGTGAGACAGGGAGAGGCACTACCCTTTCCAAAAAAATCAGCAAACTGCTTATAGTAAAGGAGAATTGGATATGCCAGAAACAATCGATCAAACAAATGCGTCTGTCAGCCAAAGCCAGCAAGATCTTATTGATCAGCTATTAAAGCCAGAAGTTCAAGAATCATTGACTGTTTTAGTTGACCAGCTTCCGAAGCTGACTGAGTTAGTGAATATTTTAACGAAGTCTTATGATTTCGCTCAGTCTGTAGCGACTGACGAAGTGTTAAAGAGCGACACAGTCGGTGCGATCACTGAAATTCTCGAGCCTGTAAAAGAAACAGCGAAAGAAGTAGCTGCGACTGCGATCGAAGCAAAAGACCGCGCGGAAGCAAGCAACGAAACAATTGGACTTTTCGGCCTTCTTCGCATGCTGAAAGATCCTCAAGCTCAAAAGCTGTTCCGTTTTGCTAACAGCTACCTTGAAGTCATGAACGAACGCGAAAACCAAAAATAATCTCAGATTCAAATTGATATAAAGGACGGAGGATATACGATGTCAAAACATATTGTCATTCTAGGCGCTGGTTATGGCGGAGTTCTTTCTGCTCTAACAGTTCGCAAACATTACACAAAAGAACAAGCACGCGTGACAGTGGTAAACAAATACCCAACTCACCAAATCATTACGGAATTACACCGCCTTGCTGCAGGCAACGTGTCTGAAAAAGCGGTTGCAATGCCATTAGAAAAACTTTTCAAAGGCAAAGACATTGATCTTAAAATTGCGGAAGTAAGCTCTTTCTCTGTTGATAAAAAAGAAGTTGCGCTTGCTGACGGTTCTACATTAACTTACGATGCGCTTGTTGTAGGTCTTGGTTCTGTAACGGCTTACTTCGGCATCCCAGGTCTTGAAGAAAACAGCATGGTATTGAAATCTGCTGCCGATGCGAACAAAGTCTTCCAACATGTTGAAGATCGTGTGCGCGAGTACTCTAAAACGAAAAACGAAGCAGATGCAACAATCCTTATCGGCGGAGGCGGCTTAACAGGTGTTGAGCTTGTTGGTGAGCTTGCTGACATCATGCCGAACCTTGCGAAAAAATACGGCGTAGACCATAAAGAAATCAAATTGAAACTTGTTGAAGCAGGTCCGAAGATCCTTCCTGTTCTTCCGGATGATCTTATCGAGCGTGCGACTGCAAGCCTTGAAAAACGCGGCGTTGAGTTCTTAACAGGTCTTCCTGTTACAAATGTAGAAGGAAACGTAATCGATCTGAAAGACGGATCTAAAGTTGTTGCCAACACATTTGTTTGGACTGGCGGCGTACAAGGTAACCCATTAGTCGGTGAATCAGGCCTAGAAGTGAACCGCGGACGCGCGACTGTAAATGACTTCCTGCAATCTACATCTCATGAAGATGTATTCGTTGCTGGAGACAGCGCAGTTTACTTCGGTCCAGACGGCCGTCCATACCCGCCAACTGCACAAATCGCATGGCAAATGGGTGAGCTGATCGGTTACAACCTATTCGCTTACCTAGAAGGCAAAACGCTTGAAACATTCAAGCCAGTAAACTCTGGTACACTTGCAAGCCTTGGACGCAAAGACGCGGTTGCCATCATTGGTGCTAATTCTACACCGCTTAAAGGTCTTCCTGCTTCCTTGATGAAAGAAGCAAGTAACGTACGCTACTTAACACACATTAAAGGACTTTTCAGCCTGGCTTACTAATCCTTTTAATGAATCTGACATTGCCAAAAGCGTTCCTTACCGAGTGCTTTCTGGCAATGTCCTTTTTGTTTATATGCCAACGTTAACATTTTATTTTCAAAAAAGAGATTGAACCCAGAGGAATATAAAGGTAAAATAAAAACAAATCAAAATGTTAACGTTAACATTTTGAAATAGAATGAAAGACGGTGAGGACATGGATCCCTTCATGGGCGAAAACTTTTTATTGAAAAATGAAACCGCTGTCAGCCTCTATCACAATTATGCGAAAGACATGCCAATTATTGATTACCACTGCCACTTAAGTCCGAAAGAAATCTATGAAAATAAGACATTTCAAAACATCACGGAAGCCTGGCTGTATGGTGACCATTATAAATGGCGCATCATGAGAGCCAATGGAATTGAGGAGACATACATTACCGGAGATGCGCCTGATGAGGAGAAATTTATGGCTTGGGCGAAAACCGTGCCGATGGCGATTGGCAACCCGCTCTACAACTGGACTCACTTAGAATTGCAGCGTTTTTTTGGCATTTACGAGATTTTAAACGAGAAGTCCGGGCCGGCTATATGGAAACGGACAAATGAACTGCTCAAAGGGGAAGGCTTCGGGGCAAGGGATTTAATCGTGAAATCAAATGTAAAGGTTGTGTGCACCACAGATGACCCTGTTGATTCTCTTGAATACCATCTATTATTAAGAGAAGACAAAGACTTTCCTGTCAGCGTGCTGCCTGGATTTCGGCCGGATAAAGGGCTTGAGATCAATCGTGAAGGCTTTCCTGAGTGGGTGCAGGCGCTTGAAGATGCCGCCGCCATATCCATTGCAACCTATGATGCGTTTTTAAAGGCGTTGGAAAAACGAGTGCGATTCTTCCACTCAGCCGGCGGCAGAGTTTCTGATCACGCGATAGATTCAATGGTATTTGCCGAAACAACAAAAGAAGAAGCTGGACGGATTTTTTCTGACAGATTACAAGGAACAGAGGTTTCTTATGAAGATGAGAAGAAATTTAAGACATATACGCTTCAGTTTCTTTGCGGTTTGTATGCGGAGCTCGATTGGGCGATGCAGTTTCATATCAACGCTTTAAGAAACACGAATACAAAAATGATGAAAAGGCTCGGACCTGATACAGGGTATGATTCAATGAACGATGAAGAAATTGCTAAGCCTTTATACAAGCTGCTGAACTCAGTTGAGATGAAGAACCAGCTGCCGAAAACGATTTTATATTCACTGAATCCAAATGATAACTATGTCATCGCCAGCATGATCAACAGTTTTCAGGACGGTATTACCCCGGGAAAAATACAATTCGGCACAGCCTGGTGGTTTAACGATACTAAAGACGGAATGCTCGACCAAATGAAAGCGTTATCAAATGTTGGCCTTTTCAGCCGTTTTATCGGCATGCTCACCGATTCCAGAAGCTTTCTTTCGTATACGCGCCACGAATATTTCAGGCGGATCGTCTGCAATTTGATTGGAGAATGGGTGGAAAACGGCGAAGTGCCGCGCGATATGGAGCTTCTGGGAAGCATCGTTCAGGGGATTTGCTATGACAATGCGAAACACTACTTTCAATTTCAAGAAGAGAAAGCAAACGTGTAACAAAGTGTCCGCTCAGTATCGCTGAGCGGATCACTATCCGAAAATTCTTAAGACACAGAGGTGGAACATGCGAACTGAACTGGCAAATAAGGTTGTGTCGGTCGAAACGGAAAAAAGGCTTTCATTGAAAGAGAAAATGTCCTATGGCTTTGGTGATTTTGGCAACGGTTTTATGTTTGATCTCGGCCAGATTTATTTATTGAAGTATTTCACTGATGTAGCGGGAATCCCCGCTGCGATGGCCGGCGGCATTTTTTTAGTAAGTAAGCTGTTTGCAGCGATAACAGATCCAATTGTCGGCTCATCAATCGATTATCGCAAAAACATCGGCAAACGGGGGAAATTCAGGCCTTATCTATTAATCGGCAGCATCGTGCTTGCGGTGCTTACTGTTCTTATTTTTCTGTCTCCCAATGTATCAACGACCGGAAAACTGATATATGCATATGCATCCTATATGATTTGGGGCATCGGCTATTCGTTTGTGAATATTCCGTACGGCTCATTAGGGGCAGCGATGACTCAAAATTCTGAGGACCGGACCTCCATTTCGACGTTCCGCCAAATCGGATCACTTGGCGCCTTGTTTATCACAAGTGTGGCCGTGATGCCGCTGCTCGTCAAGTTTGATAATCCGAAGGTCGGCTACCCGGTGGTCATGGGCTTGTTCGCCGCGCTCGGTGTGATTTGGTTTTATATTTGCTATCGCAACTGCAAAGAGCGCATTGTCATATCGGAAGCACCAAAAGAAAAATTAACACTCTCATCTGTCGTCAAAACATTTATTACAAATAAACCGCTGTTAACCCTTGTCCTGATGACGATTTTTTCAATTTCCGCATACAACATTAAATCCGCCATGCTCGTCTATTTCGCACAATATAACTTGGGCAATGTTGAATTAATGGCTTATATGAACTTCATCATTATTGGTTCTTCCTTTTTGGGCGTCGTATTCCTACCAAAGCTCGTCAAGATGTTTGGAAAGAAACGAACGGCAATGATCGGCTTCGGCATCAGTGTGGCCGCGGATCTGATCAACTTTATGCTTCCATCTAACGTTTATGTGTTTACAATTCTCGCCAGTATCGCCTTTATCGGAATCAGTATCCCAAATGGCATCACGTGGGCACTTGTCTCCGATATTATCGACTATGGCGAATGGAAATCCGGTGAACGGAAGGAAGCAACGACATATTCACTTTTCAATTTCTCAAGAAAGCTTGCTCAATCTTTGTCTGGCTTTCTCTCGGGGATCGGTTTGGGGATTATCGGCTATGTCCCGAATGCAGTCCAGACAGCACAGGCGCTGATTGGCATCAAAGCGCTTCTGCTTCTGTATCCGGCCATTGCTTTGGCATTAGCGATGATCATTATCGGCTTTCTTTATAAACTCACAGACCAGCAGCATGCTCAGATCGTTCAGGATCTTCAGCAAAAGATCTGACAATATAATATAGAGAATATTTAAAATAATTTGTAAATAAAATGTGTTTGTAGGGGGTTCGCTAGGAGAGTGCCCAAAAAACTGAAAAGGAAGGAGGCACTTGCTTGAAAACGATAACAATTGCAGCTAAAGAAGCAAAGGAACTCGTTCGGCAAAAGCTGGCCAGTGCCGGTTTGAATGAACGAGATGCTGAAAAAGTAGCAGATGTTCTCGTGCACGCTGATTTGCGCAATGTACATTCGCATGGCGTGCTGCGCACAGAACACTATGTGAACAGGCTTTTAGCGGGAGGGATCAATCCTGGGGCACAGCCTGTTTTTAAAGAAACGGGGCCTGTGACCGGGGTGCTTGACGGAGACGATGGTTTCGGTCATGTGAATTGCGACATGGCGATGGACCATGCAATTGACATGGCGAAGAAAAAAGGAGTCGGCATGGTCACGGCCGTAAACAGCAGCCATTGCGGAGCGCTAAGCTATTTTGTGCAAAAAGCGGCTGACGAAAAGCTGATCGGAATAGCAATGACGCATACAGACAGTATCGTTGTCCCGTTTGGGGGGAGGACTCCTTTTTTAGGGACAAATCCGATTGCTTACGGTGTTCCGGCTAAGCATAAAAAACCGTTTATCCTAGATATGGCGACATCCAAAGTGGCTTTTGGGAAGATTCTGCAGGCCCGTGAAGAGGGCAAAGAAATTCCTGAAGGATGGGGAGTCGATGAAAACGGAGAAGCAGTAACTGATCCTGACAAGGTCGTCTCACTTTCAACATTCGGGGGCCCGAAAGGCTATGGACTATCGATTGTGGTGGATGTATTTTCAGGATTGCTGGCGGGCGCGGCTTTTGGCCCTCATATTGCCAAAATGTACAACGGCCTTGATCAAAAAAGAAAGCTGGGGCATTACGTTTGCGCGATCAATCCATCCTTTTTTACTGACTGGGATACGTTTTTAGAGCAGATGGATGCCATGATTGATGAACTGCAGCAATCACCGCCGGCTGTTGGATTCGAAAGAGTGTATGTGCCCGGCGAGATCGAGCAGCTGCATGAAGAAAGAAATAAGAAAAACGGAATTTCTATCGCCCGGAGCGTGTATGAATTCTTAAAAAGCAGGTGAGTAAAATGAAAGCGGTTCAAGTGCGAAAAGCGTATGATCTGGTGACAGCGGAGGTGAAGAAGCCAGTTCTTTCAAAGGATGATGAAGTGCTCGTGAAAGTCAAGCGAGTCGGCATTTGCGGTTCAGACATGCACATTTATCATGGAACGAATCCGCTCGCTACCCTCCCGAGAGTCATCGGACACGAGGTAACGGGACAAGTGGAGGCAGTTGGTGCGAATGTACAGAGCCTAAAACCCGGTGATCATGTGGTGATTGAGCCGATTTCTTATTGCGGATCGTGCTATGCCTGCCGCAAAGGGCGGCCGAATGTTTGCGCCAAGCTTTCTGTATTTGGCGTACATGAGGACGGAGGCATGCGGGAATATATTGTGCTTCCGGAAAGGCAGCTTCACGCGGTCTTAAAGGACTTGCCTTGGGAGGAAGCAGTCATGGCCGAGCCTTATACGATAGGCGCCCAGGCAGTGTGGAGAGGCCAGGTGGAAAAAGGTGATACCGTCCTGATCCAGGGAGCGGGACCCATCGGGATCTGTGTGTTAAAAATGGCAAAACTGGCGGGCGCTGCTGTCATGATGACTGACTTGAACAACGAGCGGCTGGCATTTGCGAAAGAAAACGGCGCCGATGCTGTTGTAAATGTCCAAGCAGAAAATGTTGCCGAGCGGGTCCATGAATGGACTGGGAATGAAGGAGCAAACGTGGTCATTGATGCTGTTTGCCTGCCGGAGACTTTTGCACTTTCAATTGAGGCTGTGTCACCGGCGGGACATGTGGTTGTGCTTGGATTTGATGAAAGAGCGGCTCAGATTTCTCAGCTGCCGATTACAAAAAAAGAAGTCACGATAACCGGATCGCGATTGCAGACCAATCAGTTTCCAAAAGTGGTAGAGCTTTTGAATGGAGGCCGGTTAGTGCATAACGGGCTGGTGACCCATACATTTTCAGTTGATGACGTTCATCATGCATTTCAGTTTATTAAGGAGCATCCAGATCAGGTGCGAAAAGCCGTCATCACGTTTGATTAAATGACTGAATCCGGAGGTGCGAGCATGAATATGACATTCCGATGGTATGGAAGAGGCAACGATACAGTCACACTTGAACACGTGAAGCAAATTCCCGGTGTCAAAGGCATCGTTTGGGCTCTCCATCAAAAGCCTGTCGGCGACGTGTGGGAAAAAGAAGAAATCAGAGCCGAGACCGAATATATTCAATCCTATGGTTTTCATGCTGAAGTTGTAGAAAGCGTGAATGTTCACGAAGCAATTAAACTTGGGAACGAAGAACGCGGCCGGTATATTGAAAACTACAAGCAAACGATCCGCAACCTTGCCGGATTTGGCGTGAAAGTGATTTGCTATAATTTTATGCCGGTTTTTGACTGGACACGCACGGACATGTTCCGGCCGCTAGAAGATGGATCGACCGCTCTGTTTTTTGAAAAGGCCAAGGTGGAAAGCCTTGATCCTCAAGAGCTGATTCGGACGGTGGAGGATGCATCTGACATGACACTGCCGGGGTGGGAGCCCGAAAAATTAGCTCGGATCAAAGAGCTTTTTGCTGCCTACAGAACGGTCGATGAAGAAAAGCTATGGGACAATTTATCATTCTTTTTGCAGGAAATTCTTCCTGTTGCTGAGGCCTATGGTGTTCAAATGGCCATTCATCCGGATGACCCGCCGTGGCCGATTTTCGGACTGCCGCGCATTATCACAGGAGAGGCAAGCTATAAGAAACTGCGGGCGATATCAGATTCACCGTCTAATTGTATCACCCTTTGTACAGGTTCAATGGGAGCCAATCCCGCTAACGACATGGTGGAGATCGCTAAAACGTATGCCGGCATCGCTCCATTTTCACATATTCGCAATGTGAAAATTTATGAGAATGGCGATTTTATTGAAACATCTCATTTAACAAAGGATGGTTCGATCAACATCCAAGGCGTGATGGAAGAACTGCATAAGCAGGATTACGAAGGATATGTCAGACCGGATCATGGGCGCCATCTTTGGGGTGAGCAATGCCGCCCGGGATATGGCTTATACGATCGGGCACTTGGCATCATGTATTTGAACGGGCTGTGGGACGCCTATGAAGCAATGGCAAAAAAAGAGGTGGGCGTATGATCCCGCTGCATGAGAACCTGGCAGGTAAAACGGCTGTCATCACTGGCGGCAGCGGCGTGCTTTGCTCTGCGATGGCCCGGGAGCTAGCCCGTCATGGCATGAAGGTGGCGATTTTGAATCGGACGGCTGAAAAAGGCCAAGCGGTCGTGAAGGAGATAACGGCGGCTGGCGGCACAGCGTGCGCTGTTGCTGCGGATGTGCTGGACAGGATGTCACTGGAGCGGGCAAAGGAAGACATCCTTGGCCAATTTGGCGCTGTTGATCTGTTAATTAACGGGGCTGGCGGCAATCATCCTGACGCGATAACCGATGTGGAGACATATGAAGAAGCGGGAGAAGGCCAATCCTTTTTTGATATGGATGAGAGGGGCTTTCTAACTGTATTCTCCACCAACTTCACCGGTGCGTTTCTGGCCTCGCAAGTGTTTGGTAAAGAACTGCTGAAGGCGGATTCACCCGCGATCATCAACCTTTCTTCCATGAGTGCTTATTCACCTATGACGAAGGTTCCGGCATACAGTGCTGCGAAAGCATCCATCAATAATTTTACGATGTGGATGGCTGTTCATTTTGCCGAAACCGGGCTGCGGGTCAATGCGATTGCCCCAGGCTTCTTTCTGACAAAACAAAATCATGATCTGCTGATCAACCAAGACGGAACGTTCACCAGCCGATCTCACAAAATTATTGCGGGAACACCGATGAAGCGCTTCGGAAAACCGGAGGATTTGCTCGGTACGCTCCTTTGGCTGGCGGATGAATCCTATTCCGGTTTTGTCACTGGGATCACCGTTCCTGTCGATGGAGGATTTATGGCTTATTCAGGTGTGTAACGAAAGCGGTGCAACAGAAACTGAACCAACATAGGGGTGAGGTTGAGATGTTTTCAAAAGATAAGCTTCCCGTTATCCTTTTTTTGTTCCTGGCAGGGGTGATTAATTACCTGGATCGCTCGGCGCTTTCCATTGCAGCTCCTTTTATTCAGGATGATCTCACATTGTCTGCCACACAAATGGGCTTGATTTTCAGCAGTTTTTCGATAGGTTATGCCATTTTTAATTTTCTTGGGGGCGTGGCATCCGACCGCTATGGGGCAAAGCTGACCTTGTTTGTCGCGATGGTTGTTTGGTCGCTGTTTAGCGGAGCAGTCGCCCTCGCTTTTGGCTTTGTCAGCCTGCTGATTATACGCATTCTCTTCGGAATGGGAGAAGGCCCGCTTTCGGCGACCATCAACAAGATGGTGAACAACTGGTTCCCGCCGACCCAGCGGGCGTCCGTTATCGGTGTAACCAACAGCGGCACGCCCCTCGGGGGAGCCATTTCCGGCCCGATAGTCGGCATGATCGCAGTGGCGTTCAGCTGGAAGGTATCCTTCGTTCTCATTATGATTATTGGATTGATATGGGCAGTGCTCTGGTTCAAGTTTGTCAAAGAAAAGCCGCAAGAGACGATCAAGGAAGCACCGGCAATAAAAGCAGAAACGTCTCCCGGAGAAAAAATTCCGCTCACCTTTTACCTGAAGCAAAAAACAGTCCTGTTCACGGCGTTCGCTTTTTTCGCTTACAACTACATCCTCTTCTTCTTTTTGACATGGTTTCCGAGCTATCTTGTCGACGAGCGGGGATTAAGTGTTGAATCGATGAGTGTCATCACGGTCATACCGTGGATTTTAGGATTTATCGGGCTGGCTGCGGGGGGATTTGTTTCTGACTATGTGTACAAAAAAACGGCCCGAAAAGGTGTGCTGTTCTCGCGCAAGGTTGTGCTTGTCACGTGTTTGTTTTCATCAGCTGTCCTGATTGGTTTTGCCGGGCTTGTGGCAACGACTGCGGGGGCTGTCACTCTTGTCGCTCTGTCAGTGTTCTTTCTTTATTTGACCGGTGCTATCTATTGGGCTGTCATTCAAGATGTGGTTGATCAAAACAATGTCGGTTCTGTTGGCGGCTTCATGCATTTCCTCGCCAACACGGCAGGAATTATCGGCCCGGCTTTAACCGGATTTATTGTTGACCAAACAGGCACGTTTTCTGGAGCATTTTTGCTTGCCGGTGGGCTGGCTGTCTTCGCTTCACTTGCTGTGATTCGTTTTGTCCGTCCAATCATTGGTAAGCCAGCGGGAACAGAAGCTGAGAATCCTGTGTCTTATTAATCTGGAAATATAGTGGGAGAGGCGGTATGTTTGATGATACAATATACAGTAAATAATCGCAGCCGGTATGATAAGGAAGGGAATTAGATGGTAACCATAAAAGATATCGCAAAACTCGCAAACGTATCCCACACTACTGTTTCCAGAGCACTCAACAACAGCCCTTACATCAAAGAACATACGAAGAAAAAAATATTAGAGCTAGCAGAGCAGCTCAACTATACACCAAATGTAAATGCGAAAAGTCTGGCGATGCAAAAGTCGCATACGATCGGGCTATTCTTTACAAGCATTACAAACGGAACCTCACACAGCTTCTTTGCAGACACTATCAAAGGCGTCAATCAAGCCATAAGTGAGGATTACAATCTGTATGTGCGCGGCATTGATGATCTGAAAAACTATGACTCCGTTACACCGATGAGATATGACGGCATCATTTTAATGAGCCAAAGTGACATTGATAATTCTTTTATTTACCATATTCGCGAAAAAAACATTCCGCTTGTCGTGCTGAATCGTGATATTGATGATCGTACCATCACGAATATTTTGTCCAATGACAAGGAAGGCTCTCAAGAAGCTGTAGAATACTTCATTCAGTCCGGACATCAAGACATCGCCATCATCGAGGGGATCGAAGGCTTTAAATCCTCCCAGCAGCGAAAGGAAGGGTACTTATCCGCACTGATTCAACATCATATTCCGATCAAGCATGAATACAGTGTCAAAGGACAGTACGATATGGAAAGCGGCTTTCAAGCGATGGAGCGGCTGCTGGCACTGCCGAATCCTCCAACCGCTGTTTTTTGTTCGAATGATGACATGGCAATCGGAGCGATGAATGCGATATTCGCAAAGGGCCTGCGCGTTCCTGATGATATTTCGGTGATCGGGTTTGATGATATTGGGTTTTCACAGTACATCACGCCAAGGCTTTCAACAGTAAAGCGCCCAGTGGAGAAAATAAGCGTGCTCGGTGCGCAAAAACTCTTGTCGCTGATCAGCGAGCCCGAAACAAAAGCAGAAAAAATCTTGGAAAACACAGAATTTATGGTGCGTGATTCAGTCAGACGATTGACGACGTGATGTCCCGTTTTTCAGCGGGCATTCTTTATACAGAAAAATGTTAACGTGTGCATAAAGTGAGAGGGAGGCAATAAGGGTGCAGAAGCTGAATAAAAATGTGTACGATCACTATACTCAGTATCCAGAAAAAATTCTCCAATTCGGAGAAGGAAACTTTCTTCGGGGATTTATCGATTGGCAGATTGATCAATTGAATCAACACACTGATTTTAATGGGAGCGTGGCAGTTGTCCAGCCAAGAGGCTCAGAAAAAATCAAACGATTAAATGAGCAAGATGGATTATATACACTTTTTTTACAAGGAATGAAAGACGGAGAAGCGGTAAACGAGCATATGATTATCAACTCAATCAGCCGGGGAATTGACCTGTTTTCTGATTATGAAGCATACAAAGAATTGGCATCAAGCGAAAGGCTTCGGTTTATTATCTCCAACACCACTGAGGCTGGGATTGTATGTGATGAAAAAGATCGTTTAGAGGATAGGCCGCAAAAAACATTCCCTGGGAAATTAACTGCATTTCTTTACTTTCGCTATCAGGCTTTTAAAGGAGATCAGACAAAAGGGTGTGTCCTGATCCCATGTGAACTGATCGAGAATAACGGTGAAAAGCTGAGGGAAACGGTTCTTCATTATGCACATCTGTGGAAGCTGGAGGAAGGATTTACACAGTGGATTCATGAGGCCAATACATTTTGTAATAGTTTAGTAGACCGGATTGTTCCGGGTTTTCCCGTCGACAGCATTGATGAGATCACGGCAGATCTTGGCTATCAGGATGATTTGATAGTTGTGGGAGAGCAATATTATTTGTGGGTTATCGAGGGGCCTGATTGGATTGGAAAAGAACTTCCCTTTGCGGCTGCAGGGCTGCATACAAAGATCGTCAGCGACCTCACCCCATACCGGACTAAAAAAGTAAGAATTTTAAATGGCGCTCATACAGCAATGACGCCAGTGGCTTTATTATACGGCTTGAAGACTGTTAGGGATGCAGTCGAGCATCCGGAAGTGGGGCGATTTATAAGAGAGCTGATTGATGACGAAATTCTTCCTGTTTTAAAAATGGAAGGTCTTTCTCAGTATGCTGACGATGTGCTGAACCGTTTTAAAAACCCGTATATTAAGCATTACCTGGAAAGCATTGCATTGAACGCCATTTCCAAATTCAAAACGAGAAACCTGCCGACTCTTAAGGAATATGCTGAACAAAAGGGACAGCTTCCTGAACGCTTGGTGTTTTCTTTCAGCGCTCTTCTGTATTTTTATCATGATAACGAGACATTGCAGGATGATCCGGCAGTTCTTCAATTTTTCAAAGAGGTTTGGTGTCAGGAGGATGGCGACATGCTTCGGATTGCATCAAGAGTGTTAGGCGAACAGCGGCTGTGGGGGGCAGATCTCAATGAGATACCGAAGCTGACTGATAGAGTCGCTGTTTACTTGAATCATATTCATGAGCTGGGCATGCAGAGGGCTCTTGAACAATACTGCATACAAGGGGGAGAGGTACGTTGAAGTCGTTTATAAAGATTCATAAGCAAGATAATGTCCTTCTTGCTCTGCGGGATATTCAAAAGGGAGAGAGGCTGCATGCTTACGGCGTGTCGCTTGAAGTAAAGGATGATATAAAAAGAGGCCACAAGATTGCATTGCAGCTTATTAAAGAAAATGACAGCATCATCAAGTACGGGTTTCCAATTGGGCATGCATCACAAGATATCTCGATCGGAGAGCATATTCATGTCCATAATACGAAAACAAACCTGTCTGATATCCAATCATACAGCTATACACCGAGATTTGATGAAAATCCGTATTCTAATGAGAACCGGACGTTTAAAGGTTTTAGAAGAGAAAACGGAGATGCGGGTGTACGGAATGAATTGTGGATTGTCCCAACTGTCGGCTGTGTCAATGGAATAGCAGAAAAAATGCTGCAGCGTTTTGTCAGAGAAACAGGGGATATTGCTCCATTTGATAACGTACTGGTGTTAAAGCATCAATACGGATGCTCGCAGCTTGGCGACGATCATGAAAATACGAAGCAGATCCTGCTGAATGCCATTCGCCATCCAAATGCCGGCGGCGTCTTGGTGTTAGGGCTTGGCTGTGAAAACAATGAGCTGGCAAGAATGAAGGAAGCACTGCAAGATGTGAACTTGAAGCGGGTGAAGTTTCTGGAATCCCAGTCGGTGACCGACGAAATGGAGGCAGGCGTTGCTTTGCTGAAGGAAATTCATGAAGCGGCCAAAGGAGATAAGAGAGAAGACATTCCGCTGTCTGAACTGAAGATCGGGCTGAAATGCGGAGGTTCGGACGGTTTTTCCGGCATAACCGCAAACCCGCTGCTTGGACGTTTTTCAGATTATCTCATTGCACAGGGAGGGAGTACTGTGCTGACGGAAGTACCGGAAATGTTCGGCGCAGAAACCATCCTGATGCAGCGGGCTGCCAATGAAGAAGTGTTTCATAAGATAGTCGATTTAATCAATGATTTCAAACAATACTTTATTAAACATGATCAGCCGGTGTACGAAAATCCTTCACCGGGCAACAAAGCGGGCGGCATTTCTACACTTGAGGATAAATCGCTGGGCTGTACGCAAAAAGCGGGGATTTCTCCTGTCACGGATGTCTTGAAATACGGTGAAGTACTCAAGACAAAAGGGCTGACTCTTTTGAGCGCACCGGGCAATGATTTGATCGCCTCCTCCGCATTGGCGGCTGCCGGCTGCCAAATTGTCCTCTTTACAACGGGAAGAGGCACGCCGTTTGGCACCTTTGTCCCGACGGTGAAAGTAGCGACAAACACCGAGCTGTATGAGGCGAAGCCGCATTGGATTGATTTTAACGCAGGCCTTTTAGCAGAGGATGATGTTCATGAGGAATATGTGCTGCGTGAGTTTATCCACTATATGATAGAGGTGGCAAGCGGCCAGCTTGTGAACCATGAAAAAAATGATTTCAGAGAACTCGCCATTTTTAAATCGGGTGTGACGCTATAATAAGAAAAGGCTATCCTTCAAGCGGATAGCCTTCTTCATTAAATCAATTTTAAACCGCTGACTAAAATAATGGACGCCATAATAAATTGCAGCGGACGCGGGGAGAATCGAGGCGAAAGATGGCTCCCGATCAGTACGCCGGGAATTGAACCGAGGAGCAGATTAGCTGCCAGCATGTAATCCACGCTTCCGAAGCTTGCGTTCAAAATGCCTGCTGCCGTAACAAGAAGAAAAGCATGCGCGATATCGGTTCCGACAATCTGTGACGCTTTCATGTTAAATAAGTAAATCATGGCAATTGCAAATAATGAGCCGGAACCGATTGATGTTAATCCGACGATAAACCCAAACACAACACCAATAAGAATTGTCAGCGCCCGCTTATTTTCAAGCGGCATCAGCTGCCAGCGGTTGGGACGAAGTTTTCTATCCAAAAACAAACGAACGATGATTGAAATGGCAACCAGCGTTAACACATATCCTAGAGCGTGCTTAATAATTTCTTCCTGATGCTGGTGAAAGGCGGGGAACAAATGCAATATGCCAATGGCTAGCGAAGCACTCGGAATACTGCCGATGGCTAAGTATTTTACCAATTTAAAGTTAATCGTTTTCTGCCGCCAATGGGAGGCAACGCCAAACAGCTTTGTGATCGAGTTATATACAAGATCTGTACCGACCGCGATGGAAGGATTAATTCCAAGCACAATTAAAAGGGGAGTTAATAAGGCCGCTCCACCCACTCCCGTCAATCCGACTAAGGCTCCGACAAACAAACCCATCAATATGATGCTTACACTCATGATAAAGGCCTCCTGAAAACCCGACTATTTTTATCAGATTATATATGATTAGGACGCGTTAATCAATTAAATTTTTTGAATTTTTGCACGTCAGCTGCTTGAAATTTTGGTATGCTCAATATCTCTATTCATTTGCCCTATAATGAGTGTCTGGACGAAATCGAGAAGTACTAAAGGCTCAAAAAAAGATACCTCTTAACAGGTATCTTTTTTCTTGTTTACGCTACATGCGCTGCTGATAGAAAGGAAGCTCAGTGTGGCCCATTTCCCGCACATACACGAACAGGTTGCCTTTATGGTGAATTTCATGCTCCATTGCAAGCTGAAGCAGCGCGCGGCCTGTGACTTTTCTGCCGAAAGCGGATGTCAGATCAATTTCTCTGTCCAGCTGCTCTTCAGTCAGCTGTTCAAGGATAGCGGCCGTTTTTTCTGTATATGTTTTTGCCAGAACATTGAGGTCTGTTTCTGTTTCCTCCTGCTTGTTTTGAAATGGTGAGGCATTGCCTTCCTTAATGACATTTGCGAACAAGTGGAAAGACGTAAGAATGTGTTTGACCAGCTCTTCTGCTGACATTGATGTTTCTGCCGGTTTGTAGCTGTAATGGTCTTTGCTGATTTTTTCGGCAAGCTCATTGGTCACGTTTCGATGGGATAAAAAATGGCTGACAATTTGATTGGATTGGCTCATTATGATCTCCTCCATATGTAAAAATAAATGGTGCAATGAAATCCTATATCAACGGTTATGAATTCACAAGTAATATGCTGTGGGATGAAACAAAATGCTATGTCAATCGTATATATAACGTTCACAAAACATGAAATGGAGTATAAACATGACTAACATACCTTTCATTTATCAGTACGAAGAAAAAGAGAATGAAAGAGCTGCGGCGGGCTACGGCACTTTCGGTTACCTTATCACACGGATTGAAGAAACGCTTTATGATCAATACGGTGTATTCTATGAGCTCTATGCCAGTGATGATCCAAATACGGAATACTGGGAGCTTCTTGTAGAAGATGTCCGCAGCGGTTCATTGGAGCCTGAGCATGTGGCATATATATTTGAAAAGCTTGAAAAGAAAACCTTTGCTTACGATGAAGATGAGAAAGAACCGGATTATACCGTCCATAAGTCTATAAGAAACAGTGTATACGCGTATCCTGAAAAGGGAGTTGCTTTTGCCAGAATTCCATATTTTCAAGATGGGAGCATTATGAGTTTTGATTGTCTGTTTGCGGTTAACGATGAAAAGATGCGTGCATTTCTGGAGGGAGTCAGACCGCGTCTTTGGGAAAAAAGCAAGCGGAAAGTGACCGTGTTTACGGATGGAGATGGAGGGACTTCAAGAGAGCAGGAAGCCATTGTCAGAGAGGTTCAGCGGAGTCAAGTCATCATGAATCCGCTATTGAAAAAAGAGATATACAGATCAATTGATCAGTTTTTTCATAGTGATAAATCGTTTTATCAAACATATGACATCCCTTACAAGCGCGGCATTCTGTTATATGGACCTCCTGGAAACGGAAAGACGACGTTAGTGAAGTCGATCGCAGGCAGTATCGATGCACCTGTTGCTTATTGGCAAATTACTGAATTTACGTCGAGCGAGACAATAGAAGAAGTCTTTCAGGCAGCGAGACGCCTCGCTCCTGCAGTTCTGGTCATCGAGGATATAGATTCGATGCCGGAAGATGTGCGGTCCTTTTTTCTCAATACGCTGGACGGCGCGACATCAAAAGAGGGGCTATTTCTCATCGGTACGACAAACTATCCCGAAGAGATCGATCCAGGTTTGATGAATCGTGCAGGGCGATTTGACCGTGCCTATGAAATCGGGCTTCCGGATGAAGAGCTGCGGCTGGAATATATGAAAATGAGAGGCTTTGGCATCTTTTTGAGTGAAGGAGAAATAAAAAACGCCGCAAAACTTACAGAAGGCTTTTCCTTTGCACAGCTGGGAGAATTATATGTATCTTCAGCCCTTCAATGGCACCAAGAAGGGAATCACCATATTGAAACCATGGTGAAAGACATGACAGGAGAGCAAAGAAAAAGCCAGCGGGGAAGCTGGATGGAAAGAAACAAAGTCGGTTTTCACTAAAAGAAAGCACGGGTGTTTGAAAAACCCGTGCTTTTTTGTTGCGGTTAGCCGAAATTCGACAATTGCGGTTATTTTGCGTTCTTCTTTTTCTTGCAAATATGATAAAATATGACATATCTCGGGTAATTCAAAAAGGGGGGATTAATTGAGGATGAAGCAGACGATTCCGTCCTCTTATGTCGGGCTTAAAATTAATGAATGGTATACTCATATCCGGCAGTTCCACGTCGCTGAAGCCGAACGGGTCAAGCTCGAAGTAGAAAGAGAAATTGAGGATATGGAAGAAGACCAAGATTTGCTGCTGTATTATTCTTTAATGGAGTTCAGGCACCGTGTCATGCTGGATTACATTAAGCCTTTTGGAGAGGACACGTCGCAGCTGGAGTTTTCAGAATTGTTAGAAGACATCGAAGGGAATCAGTACAAGCTGACAGGGCTTCTCGAATATTACTTTAACTTTTTTCGAGGAATGTATGAATTTAAGCAGAAGATGTTTGTCAGTGCCATGATGTATTATAAACGGGCAGAAAAGAATCTTGCCCTCGTCTCGGATGATATTGAGAAAGCAGAGTTTGCTTTTAAAATGGCTGAGATTTTTTACAATTTAAAACAAACCTATGTTTCGATGAGCTACGCCGTTCAGGCATTAGAAACATACCAAATGTATGAAACGTACACCGTCCGCAGAATCCAATGTGAATTCGTTATTGCAGGTAATTATGATGATATGCAGTATCCAGAAAGAGCATTGCCCCACTTAGAACTGGCTTTAGATCTTGCAAAGAAAGAAGGCAATCCCCGCTTGATCAGTTCTGCCCTATATAATCTCGGAAACTGCTATGAGAAAATGGGTGAACTGCAAAAGGCAGCCGAATACTTTGAGAAATCTGTTTCTATTTGCAAGTCGGAAAAGTTCGATAATCTTCCGCATTCTATCTACTCTTTAACACAAGTTCTGTATAAACAAAAAAATGACGCCGAAGCGCAAAAAAAGTATCGTGAAGGATTGGAAATCGCCCGTCAATACAGTGATGAATTATTTGTGGAGCTTTTTCAATTTTTACATGCGTTATACGGAAAAAACATTGACACAGAATCGGTCTCACACACCTTTCAATTTCTTGAAGAACATATGCTGTATCCTTATATTGAAGAGCTGGCGCATGATGCTGCCCAATTCTATATAGAAAACGGACAGCCCGAAAAAGCACTTTCATTTTATGAGAAAATGGTGCACGCACAAAAACAAATCCAGAGAGGAGATTGTTTATATGAAATCTAAATGGATGTCAGGTTTGTTGCTCGTTGCGGTCGGGTTCAGCTTTACTCAGGTGATGGTTCATGCAGGTGAAACAGCAAACACAGAAGGGAAAACATTTCATATTGCGGCACGCAATCAAACATGATGCATAAAAAAAGACCCTTAGGGGTCTTTTTTATTTCTTCAGCTTCCATTCTTTTATCGTCAGCTCAGAAGATCCACTTGCCACCAGCGGATCCGCATGGCCGATTTCCGCTGCCTCTTCCAGTGAATCTGCTTCGATGACATACGCTCCGCCTGTGGCGTCGCTGAATGGCCCAAACATTTTTAAACGTTTTTCTGCCTGTAAACGATCCAGAAATTCATAGTGCCCAGCCACATGCTCCTGATTAAATTTCTCCGTTCTCATTGTCAGCATTAAATATGTATACATATTCAGACCCTCCGTGAACTTCAGTTTAACACATTTATCCATATTACGGTGATAGATGATATGAGCTTTTCGTCCTACGAATGCCACCTATTTATGAAAAAAGAAAAGGAGAGATGATAGGTGAGCATTCCAGTAAAGAAAAATTTGGTTTCTGAGGCGAAATACGCGTTGAAGTGTCCTAATGCAATGTCCGCTGAATACATTACCATTCACAACACGGCAAACGATGCATCAGCGGCCAATGAAATCAGCTATATGATCGGGAACACAAGCTCGACAAGCTTTCATTTTGCGGTCGATGATCAAGAGGTGATTCAAGGTCTGCCGCTTAACCGAAACGCCTGGCACACAGGTGACGGCACAAACGGTCCGGGAAACCGCAAATCAATCGGTGTTGAGATTTGCTACAGCAAATCGGGAGGCCCGAAGTATGAGGCAGCTGAAGCCTTGGCGATTTCATTTGTAGCACAGCTTTTGAAGGAGCGCGGCTGGGGCATCGATCGGGTGAGAAAGCACCAGGACTGGAACGGAAAGTATTGCCCGCACCGCATTTTATCAGAGGGGCGCTGGGATCAAGTGAAGGCGGCAATTGAAAAGGAATTAAACGGGGGCGTATCAGCTAAAAAAGCTGCAGTCTCTTCTTCAGCGTCTGAATATCATGTGAAAAAAGGCGACACATTGTCAGGGATTGCCGCATCACACGGAGTCAGTGTGAAAACGCTGCAAAGCATCAATCATATCACTGACCCGAATTACATTAAAGTCGGACAAGTGATCAAACTGCCTCAGACGGCATCTGCTTCTAAAAGCCATGCCGCATCCTCATATCCGCTCCCATCCGGCGTGATCAAAGTGACAAGCCCGCTGACGAAAGGGACAAAAGTAAAGCAGGTGCAGACCGCTTTAGCCGCTCTTTATTTTTATCCTGATAAAGGAGCGAAAAATCACGGCGTTGACGGCGTTTATGGCCCGAAAACAGCAAATGCAGTGAAACGTTTTCAGTCTGTCAGCGGTTTAACGGCTGATGGGATTTACGGTCCGAAAACGAAAGCGAAGCTGGAGGAAAAGCTGTAAATGAAAAGACGGAAGCTGTGAAGCTTCCGTCTTTTTGCCTTACATACAAACTGCGGCAAGCACCTTTTGAATATCATAAATGCTCTCATCTTTTTTAAACTGCTTTGAGACGGCAGGGAGCTCTGCGCCGGAAATCCAAATTTTCAGCTCTGAATCGAGGTCAAAGCGGCCGGCCGTTTCCACGCTGAATCTGGAAATGCTTTTGTACGGAATCGATTGAAACTCCGTTTTCTTGCCTGTGATCCCCTGCTTGTCCACAAGAATAAGCCGCTTGTCAGTGAAGACAATCAAATCGCGAACCAGCTTAAACGCGGCTTCAACCTTCTCACCCTCAAGTAAAATATGAGCAAGCTCTTCTTTTACAGCAGCCGTTGACAGTGTTGACGCATTGCCGAGTAATCCATCAATAAACCCCATCATATACCTCCTCTGCGTATTCTATCAAATCATACTATAAAAAAGGTTTTCATTCATAGATGAGTAGAGTAAACTGGTGCTGACTGGTAAAGGGGGGCGTTCAAGATGGAAGATATGTATGACAGCTTTGCGGCCCTTTCTGCTTCTGAGTCGGAGTACCGGATTATTTATGAGGAGAAAAACGGAAGTGAGCTTATCGTCCTCGGTCCTCACGGCGGCAGAATTGAGCCTGGCGTCAGTGAACTGGTGCGGGCATTTTCGGATCGATGTTCCATCTATTTGTTTGAGGGTCTAAAGCAGCGAAACAACCGTTCCTTGCATCTCACTAGCATTCGTTTTGATGAGCCGCTGGCTTTAGAAAAAGTGAATGACCACCATTACGCATTAGCGTTTCACGGGTATTATGATCCGAAAATCCCGCATACATTGGTCGGCGGGGCGGATCGTAAAAAAGCCAAGCTCATTTGTGAGCGTCTGAATGAAGCGGGTTTTAGCGCCGAGCTCACTAATGAGAAAGACCGCCTGGCAGGTGTACACCCAAACAATATTGTCAATCGGACGAAAAGAGAAATGGGACTGCAATTGGAGGTAAGCACGGCACAGCGAAATGCGCTATTCCGCAATTTTGGGTGCCGTGATAAAAGCTACATACAAAACGATTTGTTTGATCGATATGTGGAAGCCGTCAAGCTTGGCTTTTATAAATAAAACTAGACGGGACCTGCACGGTTGGCCTATTCCTTCATACGCTGGGGTTGTGCGAAAGTGTGGGGAGGAATGATTCATGTTTTATCATATAAAAGAGCTTCAATATCAAGCAAAGCCAGCTCATCCCGATCCGGTTTATGCGAAAAAACTTCAAGAGGTGCTCGGCGGCCAATTCGGTGAAATTAGCGTCATGATGCAGTATTTGTTTCAAGGGTTTAACTGCAGGGCGGATGCTAAGTATAAAGATTTGTTATATGATGTGGGGACCGAAGAGATTGGGCACGTAGAAATGCTGGCAACGATGATTTCCAGGCTTCTGGACAATGCACCCGCGGATGTACAGGAGGATGCTTATAAAAGCAATCCCGCTATTGCAGCAGTCATGTCAGGGATGAACCCTCAGCACGCGATTGTGTCCGGATTGGGGGCGATGGCATCAGATAGTGAGGGCTATCCGTGGAATGCAAAATACATTATCTCAAGCGGAAACCTGCTGGCCGATTTTCGCGCTAACTTAAATGCGGAGGCCCAAGGACGCCTTCAGGTGACACGGCTTTATGCCATGACCGATGATCCAGGGGTAAGAGATATGCTGTCATTTTTGATTGCAAGGGATACCTATCATCAAAATATGTGGTACGCGGCCATTAAAGAGCTGGAGGAGAGAGAACGGGATATTGTCGTCCCGACGACGTTTCCGCGTGAGCTCGAAAAGCAGGAAGTCTCCTATGACCTGTTTAACTTTTCCAGGGGGGATGAAAGCTCACAAGGAAGATGGGCACATGGGGAAGCCTTTGACGGCCGGGGTGAATTCAGGTATATCCCGGCTCCGATTGCGTTCGCATCTGCGCCTCATCTTAAACCGGCGCCCATGTGGCTGCATAATACAGTTCCCCCAATGTCGAAATGTTAGGTTCTCTTCTGGGCTGAGGAATATATCCTCAGCCCGTATTTGATCAGATGTTTTTGCCAATATGATATAACGCTTTTTCCTCAGCGACCTGCAAGTGCTGCTGATCGCCTTCCTCGTACGCATGTGGCCGCTTGTGAGATAATAAATAAGCGAGCCGCTTCTGAAATTGAATACCTGCTTTACGCCGTTCAAACATGTCAAGCCTTTTATCAGCAAATTCCTTTGTTACCCGGAATACCGCCGCAATTGTGGCGAGTGCCTGGCTTCTCCATTGCGGCAGTTCCATCTGCAACAGCATAAAGGTTGGCACACAGAAGTGGTACATAAATTGATTTGCCTGAAATTCCTGAAGCTCTCTGAAGAGCTTGTTCATCTGAAAATGATTGCCTGCATGCTTTAACACGTGGCACAGCTCATGGCCAAAATCCTCCCATTGCTCTTCCCGTGACTTTTTTTGGTTTAATACGATACTGTACATGCCGTCGTATTTCACCATCATGCTCCCCATATCCTCAAAGTGCACCCAAATATCCAGATCCTTTGCGATTTTCAGCATGTCAATGTGATGAGGGGATGTGATGCCCAGCCGGCCGTATAAATTTTTAACGTATTCCTCCAGATGTGATAAGTAATCGCCCAATTGAATACTCCCTTTCGAACATTTGTTCTGTTTTTAGCGAGAAAGAAAAGCCCGTATAGGACTGGGAAGTAGTGTAGAAATCTTTCCCTTTTCTTTAAAAAATAAACATTTTTTTCTTTATATCGGTCTACTTTTTATATGTTTTAGAGAACAGAGAACGATTTATTTATTTTTCGGTTTGCGGTTTTTCTCTTTTTCTTTTAAATAGTTGATAAATTCGATGGCCTGCTGTTTGCTTTCTGGGGAAAAATCCTGCATATCGCGGTATGCAAGCTGCAGGTCCGGATCTGAGAACATATCGTCATCGGATTTTTTGTCTTTCCCCGTTAATAAGTAATCAGTCGTTACTTGAAAGTAATCAGCCAGCTTTTGGAGTGTGTCGTAATCAGGTTCGCTTCGCCCATTTTCATAGTGGGAATATCGTGCCCGTGACACACCGATGTGTGATGCGATTTCTTCCTGTGTCCTTTTCCCTCTGAGACTCTTCAATCTGCCGCCTATCATACTATGACCTCTCTTTTTTAAACTCCCTAAGTTACTTATGATTATAGATACAATATGTATCAAAATAAAGTTATGATAAAAAAAGTATCAAAAATAACTTGATGATACAGAACGTATCGTTTATACTTGGTAACAGCTGATACAAAATGTATCAAAAAAAGATCAGGAGAGTGATCACATGTATCCGATCCAAATCGTTTTTAGTGAAAATCCCATAGATCAGCGCCATCTCGGACAATCCGGCGGCACCATTTCGTTTACCGCATGCGGCCTTCCGGTGTTTCACTTTGAAACGCAGGAACAGTTTCAAGCATACATGATGTTAAAAGGAGAAGCGGCGTCCAATGAAAAACGATAAAAGCTATCCTTTTCCGACGTATTCAGGGTTATTGAATTCAGAACATTATGACAAAATTGGCCCGGCGCTATGGCTGTTTCTCTGGTTTATCAGCTCAACAACAAAAGAAATCGAAAAAGACGGCGTAAGCTGGGGCATCGTACTCGGCCATAAGCCGTTAAAAGCGAGAGAAATGGCGGCAGTCTTCGGCGTAAGTGAAAAAACCGTCAGAAGATGGCTGGAGCTTCTCGAAAACCATGATTACATAAAGGCCGTCCGTGCGCCATACGGACTGATGATTTCGGTCAAGCATTCCAAAAAATTCAGCTTCAGATCGGACAATACTGTACACGGGAGTCTAAAAGAACGGCCATTTTCGCCGCAGACACCGGACACAAACGACCGTACAGATATAGATAAAACAAACAAATATACTGCTGCTGATGATGCAGTGGATCACATTGCGAAGCGGTTTACACAATTACGGTCGGCTCAAGAAGGACGCACCGTGTATCCTTCCTCAAGAGATTATCAAGCCATCGCCCGCATTGTTGCCATCGGCGTTCCTGTCACGCAAACAATCAAATGGCTTGAAGAATGCTTTCAGGCTTTTGAAAACCGGCGGACCGCCGCTTCAGAAACAATCAAGGCCTTTCGCTACTGCTCGAAATTCATTGAAGACCGATTTTTCGCGCAGCAAGCCAAAAAGAATGCCGCAATTCAGCATGAGAGGATGAAAAAACATGACAAAACGAACAATCGAACAGATTTTGGACGAGCTGAGAAGAGGGAGACGTCCATTACTGGCGGACAAACCGGCCGAATCAGACGCAAGCAGGTATGATTGCCTGCGCTGCAAGGATCAGGGAGGTTATCTCGTCAGGCAGAATGGCCTGGAAGTCTGGACGATGTGCAGCTGCATGGCAGAACGAAAAGTGAAGCGGCTGCTGGGTGCAAGTGAGATTACCCACGCTTTCAGACAGCTCGGCTTCAAGGAATTCCGCACGGAGGGAAAGCCGCAGGCTATAAAAGACGCATTTGAGTGTACAAAAGAGTATGTTGCCGATTATGAACAAATCAAGGATTGCCGAAAAAACAGCATTGCCCTTTTAGGACAGCCTGGATCAGGGAAAACACACCTTTTGACTGCCGCTGCCAACGAATTAATGAGAACATGCTATGTGCCTGTCATTTATTTTCCGTTCGTGGAAGGCTTTACTGATCTGAAAAATGATTTTGCCCTATTAGAAGCGAAGCTGAACCGGATGAAGCAGGCGGATGTGCTGTTCATTGATGATCTGTTTAAACCGGTTAACGGCAAACCCCGCGCTACAGATTGGCAATTAGAGCAAATGTATTCGGTACTCAATTATCGCTACTTAAATCATAAACCGATTTTGCTTTCGAGCGAGCTGACAATTGAAGCACTTGTACGGGTTGATGAAGCGCTCGGCACGAGAATCTATGAGATGTGCAGTGACTATCTAGTGATTATCAAAGGAGCAGCCAACGAGCTTAACCATAGATTGGAGGGCGTCAGATAATGTGCAAGCTTTGTCAAACAAAGAAAGTCATTGTGGAACATACCGGTATTGGAGTCGTTTTTCATCCATGTCCGAACTGCCGGTCCGGCACTGACTTAACGCCTGTCATTCAAAAGCTGGAGCAAATGCTGACAGCGGGAAAAGCGAGGCTGAATATCTATGATTAAACAGCTGACTGCACTAATCGCTTTGCTGTTTCGGGCAAAGCGAACAGAAAAAAACATTGAACAATGGTATAAGGACGACGGGAAGTGAAAGTGTTGGCAAAAACAAAACAGGCAGAGAAAAGCCCTGCGCCGTGGCGTGCTGTCCCGTGCGGGGATACGAAACCGATCTATATTTATTCAGCTTACAGTGAAGAAGAAAAAGAAAGATTCCCATATTCAAATGGACGGCTGATTGCAGCTGTATTTGACCTCAGCTCGTATTCGCAAAAAAGCAATGCCGCTTTGATGGCAGCAGCGCCTGAATTGCTGGAAGCGTCTAAAGCAGCACTTGATTTTCTGAAAGGGAATTCTATTCATTCAAAGGAGCGCATCATTCAGCTATTAGAAAAAGCTGAAGCAAGCGCTGCACCGAAAAGGGGAGGAAATAAAACATGATTCATCCTAAAAAACTGCTGCATATTGATTCCATCACGCTGGAGAGCCAGCTGGAGAACGGGAAAATCCGTGTCATTATTGTGGACGGCATCAGGCAAGAAGCATGGATCACAGAAGCGCCCGAGCATGGAAAAACGCTTGTCGAAACAAGAAAGGGCGATCTTGCCCGTGTGGAATTTGAAATCGGCTACAAATTAAATTAAAGCGAAAACAGAATACGTCCAAGACGGAAAGCCTGCGGACACTGATCAATTGCACAGCATTTGTGCGTTGATTGGTGTCCGTTTTTTATTTGCCAAAAATGAGGAGGATCATAGAATGCAAGACTTACTATTTGAATATAAACGCACGCTCAAACAAACAAGAATACAATATAAACCGCTCGCTGAGGCAGATGAATCCGTGCTCTCAGCTGAAGAGCTGAAGGATAAAAAAATCATCAGAAATATGATTACTGATCTTGAATATGTAACAGAATGGCTTGAAAAAGGAAGGCAGCCCGGCATCAGACGGGCGATTGACCGGCGTGATGCTTACCAGCGGCTGATGATCAAGGACCCGAGAATCATCGAATCATTTTCCAGCGCTATGATGTTTGAGCCGGACGGACAGGTATCAGAAGAAGACAGAGATAGAATTCGAGAAGCATTAGCCCTGTTAACGGACAGAGAAAAGGAAATGTTTTTGCTGCATAAGGTAGAATGTTTTTCTTATGAACGGATCGCCGATCTTCTCGGCGTAAAAAAATCGACAGTGCAAACGACGATTAAACGGGCGAGTTTAAAGATGCAAAGACAGCAGGAAGACATGAATCGATCACTTGCCTGAAAGCTTGTCATACGTTTGCCACCTATAAGTGAATAGAGCATGACACATAAGCGGCTGGTTGATCAGCCGCTTTTATGAATAAACAACCATGCTGGAGGTGGCGGTGATGCCGTAGCATGAAAACACAACAGCGCGAACAAGCATTAGCAATCTATCAACAACATCAAGGAAAGATCACAAATCGGGCGATTGCGGACACAATCGGTGTTTCCCCGAAAACAATCGGCATCTGGAAAAAACAAGACAAATGGAAAGAGGCGCTGTTTTCTGCGTCCAAAAACGAACAAAAACAGCGCCCTATAAACAACGATGAATTAAATGAACGCCAGCGGCTGTTTTGCCTGTATTACGTCAAAAGCTTCAATGCCACACAGTCAGCAATCAAAGCGGGCTATTCTCCGGACAGCGCTCATGTGACGGGCAGCCGGCTCTTAAAAAACGAAAAGGTCGCTGCTGAAATTAGACGCATTAAAAAAGAAATGGTCAATGAGATGTTTATTGAAGCGATGGATGTGCTGCAGGTTTATATCAAGATCGCGTTTGCGGATATTACGGACTATGTGACCTTCGGAAAAAAAGAGGTCCAGGCTGTCGGGAAATCGGGTCCGCTGTTTGATGAAGATGATAATCCGATTATGAAGGAAATCAGCTTTGTCGATGTCAAAGACTCCGGGCTCGTTGATGGCACCATTGTAACGGAAGCAAAGCTTGGGAAAGAAGGCATTGCCATCAAGCTTGCAGATAAAATGAAGGCGCTTGAGAAGCTATCCTTATATTTTGATTTGTTTCCAGATCAATTTAAACAAAAAATTGAAAATGAGAAGTTGAAGCTTGCCAAACAAAAAGCGGAGAAAACAGATGACAGCCAAGAGCCGATTGAAATTATGATCAAACGAAAAGAGGGCAAGTCATGATTGTAAAAGAAATCAACCCTCATTTCGAAGATTACGTGTTCAATTGGAAGCAGACGTACCAATTTCTCGTCGGCGGCTACGGCTCATCCAAAAGCTATCATACCGCATTGAAAATCGTGCTAAAGCTGCTGAAGGAAAAACGGACGGCCCTTGTGATCCGGGAGGTGTTCGATACCCATCGGGATTCGACCTTCGCCTTGTTTCAAGAGGTGATCGAAGAGCTCGGTCTCACAAAGGCTGTGGCATCTCTTTCTTCCCCGCTGCAGCTGCGATTTCACAATGGCAGCCGGATCATGTTCAAAGGAATGGACAATCCGGCAAAATTAAAATCGGTTCATAATATTTCATTAATATGGATTGAAGAGTGCTCAGAGGTGAAGTATGAGGGGTTCAAGGAATTAATCGGACGTCTTCGCCATCCTGAGCTGAAGCTTCATATGATCTGTACCACCAATCCCGTCGGCACCTCCAATTGGACGTACAGGCATTTTTTTCGGGACGAACGCAATAAACGGTTTGTGCTGGATGACAGCGAACTTTACGAAAAGCGGACAATTGTGAAGGGAGATACGTATTACCATCATTCCACCGCTAACGACAATCTTTTTCTCCCAGAAAGCTATGTGAAACAGCTTGACGGGCTCAAAGAATATGATCCCGACCTGTACCGGATTGCCCGCAAAGGAAGATTCGGCGTCAACGGGATCAGGGTGCTGCCGCAGTTCGAGGTACTCCCGCATGATCAAGTAAAAAAATGTATCGCAGCCATCAGCAAGCCAATCTTTCGTACAGGCATGGATTTTGGATTCGAGGAATCCTATAATGCCGTCGTCCGGCTTGCTGTAGATCCTGAAAAAAAATACCTCTACATTTATTGGGAGTATTATCAAAATAAAATGACAGATGATAGGACGGCTGAGGAGCTGCGTGAGTTTATTGAGACACAGGAATTGATCAAAGCCGACTCGGCTGAGCCGAAAAGCATCCAATATTTCCGCCAGCAGGGCTTTCGGATGGTTGGAGCCAGTAAGTTTCCCGGCTCCAGGCTTCAATATACCAAAAAGGTAAAACGGTTCAAAAAAATCTTCTGTTCGGACCGCTGTGAAAATGTCATCTATGAGCTCAAGACACTTACGTATGCCAAAGATAAAAACGGAGCTCTGATTGAGGATGAATTCACGATTGACCCGCATACGCTTTCTGCCATTTGGTATGCGCTTGATGATTATGAGGTTGCTGATATGAAAGAGACAGCAAACAAACGAATCCGGCCGAACCGAGAAAGGAGGAGGTCATAAATCATGCACAATCAAACAGTCAGAGCAACTGTATTTAAAGCCAATGCCGCGGCTCCTCAGACAAAGCAAATCTATGAGGATGACTTTTCTGAGCTGTACGGAGAGGACATTATCGCTCCGCCCTACAATATCATCGAGCTCAAAACCATTGCCGAATACTCGACTATTCTTCAGCAATGCATTGATGCGTACAGAGTGAATATTACAGGCTTTGGATTCGATGTTGAGTACACATTTGATGTCAACGCAAGTGATGTCGATCAGGCAAAAAAGAAAAGAGCGGAAAAAGACTGGGCCAGACTCGAAGCCTTTTATAAATGTCTTCACTTTGATGAATCAGCTGAAATGATTTTAGGCTATGCCATCGAAGACAGAGAAAAAACAGGCAACGGATTTATGGAAGTGCTTCGCGACGGGGCGGGAAAACCTGCCGGCATCGAATATTTAGATGTGAAATATATGCGTGTATGCGGAGCAGGCGAGCCTGTAGAGGTTTCATTTGTATATGAAGAAAACGGGAAAATGAAAAGGATCAAAAGGCAAAAACGCTTCCGAAAATATGTGCAGATGATCAATGGAAAGAAAGTATTTTTTAAAGAATACGGCGATCCGCGAAAAATGGATATGCGCACAGGTGAATATGTAAACACATTGGCAGAGAAGTATCAAGCAAATGAAGCCATTCACCTCAAAATCGGAAGCGGCGTATACGGTGTACCCCGCTGGATCGGCAATATTGTCAATTTATACGGGGCCCGAAAAGCAGAAGAGCTCAATTTTATGTATTTTAAGCAGGGGCGTCACGTCCCCGCTGCGATTACAGTGGAAAACGGGATGCTGTCTGAAGCTTCTTACCGGGAGCTGCAGGAATACATGAATGATCTTGAAGGCGTGGAAAACGCCCATAAATTTCTCCTGATCGAAGCGGAAGGAATCGCAAAAGAAAAGGATCTCCACGGAGGCGAGGATATTACGCCGGTTTCCGTGGAAATCAAATCCTTGGCGGAAATTCTCCAAAACGACGCCTTGTTTCTTGAATACGATGAAAAAAGCAGAAATAAGCTGCGTTCCGCGTTCCGTCTCCCGCCGCTGTATACAGGCGAGGCCCAGGAATACAACCGGGCGACAGCTGATACTGCTAGAAAAATTACGGAGGAGCAGGTTTTTCAGCCGGAGCGAAAAACGCTCGTGAATAAACTGAACACGCTGCTTTTGCCGGAGCTGAATATCCATGACGTCAGGCTGACATTAAAAGGACCGGACTTTCGTGATCCGCTTGAGATTGCGAAGGTGCTCGGTCCTTTTATTACAGCAGGAGCGGTCTCGCCGAATGATTTACGCGACCTTGCCGGACGGGTGCTTGGCAAAACACTTGAGGAGTGGCCTGAGGACATTTATAAACGGCCTGCAGGACAGGATGCGGAAAAGACAAACCTGACTGCGCTCATGCAGGAGTTGAAAGAAAGCATCGAAGATATCAAAACGTCCTGAAGGGAGGTGAATCAAGCAGGTGGCGCGAGAATTAAGAAATGCCAAAATCAGCTTTGTCAGTTATGTAGACAAGGCGGCTAACCAGACAGAATTTTTCTTTACGAAGTCAGCCGAACCTCCGTCATTTGAAAAAAAGGTTCGGCTGTTTACAAAAAGTGAGCAGGATGAACAAAAGCTCGTGTACGGAATCGTGTATGAGCCTGATGTTCCTGATGCCCACGGCGATTTTATGACCGCCGAGGAAATTGAAAAAGCGGCGCACGGTTTTCTCGCGGAGGCACGGGAGATTGATATCAATCACAGCTTTGAGGGCGGAACCGGCGTCGTGGTCGAGTCCTATGTGGCGCCCGATGATTTTATGATCGGGTCAAAGCGGATTACAAAGGGCTCATGGGTGCTCGTGACAAGAGCGTCAGACGAGGTGTGGGAACAGATCAAGGCTGGAATCATCACTGGCTACAGCATGGCGGGCACTGCAGATGTATATGAGGAAGAACCGGTTGAAAAAGCGGGATTCTTCAGTGTATTCAAGCAAATGCTTGCTGACAAAACAGGGAAGGAGACTGAAGAAATGAGAAAAGAAGACATGAAAGAATCATTCGAGCATGCGCTTTACCCTCTGCTCAAACGGCTTGAGCGGATTGAAAAAAACACAGACACGGAGGAAAAGCCGGAGCAGACGGGTGATGACGAGCGTCTGAAAAAGCTCGTTGAAGACATGCTTGCCCCGCTGATCGAACGCATCGAGGCTTTGGAAAAAGCGCGAGGCGCGTCTAAGCAGACAGCGGACGATACGGGCGGCAATACAGAGCAAGTCAAAAAATCAATCTGGAGCGGACTGCTGTAAAACCAGTCAAGGAGGAGGAAATCAATTGAGAAATCAAGAGATCATTCGGAAAGCGGAAATGTCGCTTTCTGCTTTAAAAAGCGGCGGGCTTATGAACCCTGCGCAAGCATCGGCTTTTATCCGCATGGTGCAAAACACGCCGACCATTTTCAGTGAATCCCGCGTGATTCAAATGGAAAACGATTCGCAAAAATTTGAAAAAATCGGCTTCGGCCAGCGTATTCTGCGGGCTGCGCAAGAAGGAAAAGCACTGTCAAACGACGAGCTGACAGTTCCAACGACAAGCACGGTCCAGCTGAACACGAAGGAAGTCATTGCGGAAATTAACATTACGTATGACACACTTGAAAACAATATTGAAAAAGACGGCCTGCAGCAGACGATCATGCAAATTTTAGCAGAGCGCGCAGCAGTTGATATTGAAGAGCTGATCGTTAACGGTGATACAGCATCAGCTGATCCGTATCTGGCACAGCTGGACGGCATCCGCAAACAGGCGGTTTCCCATATCGTTGACATGAACGGTGAAGAATTGTCCAGAGCGACATTCAAGAAAGGCTTAAAGGCAGTTCCGCCGAAATATTTGCGCATCCCTCAGGAATTCAGATTCTATACGTCTCACGGCTTAGAAGTTGAATGGAAGGACCGCGTGGCAGACCGCCAGACAAACCTTGGGGACCAGGCTGTTCAGGGCGGCTTGTCAACAGCATTCGGCGTACCGGTCAAAGGGGTATCCAATATTCAGCCGTACACAGTCGGTGAGGGAGACGCGCAATATGACGCTTCTGATATCATTCTCACACATCCGAAAAATATCATTCTCGGCTTCTCCCGCAATATCCGAATTGAGGTCGACAAAGACATCCGCTCCCGTAAATTCATTATTGTCTTAACGGCCAAGCTGGACAGCAAGTTCGAGGAAGAGGATGCCTGCGCGAAATTAATTAACGTAAAAGAATAATAGAAACGAGGTGGTCAGCTCATGCTCATTGAACCGACTGACGTAGCCTCCTATTCGGTTTATGATCGGGTGAAAAACAGGCCGGAAGAGCTGCTGGCGCAGGATATCATCGAGGCGGAAGCAGAAGCGGCTCTCATCACGGGCCACCGCTTTGAAGACAGCTTGTATGATCCGCTGCCCGGTAAGGTGAAGCTGGCTTTAGTAAAGCTTGCCCAGTATTTTGCGCTTGTCAACAGCGATGAATCTGCCTCATCGAGCTATCAGTCTGAGAAAATGGGGGATTATTCCTACACGGTTTCCGGAGAAGGCGGGATTCAGCGGCCTGAGGTGTATCATTTGCTCGAGGAGTTTATCAAGCCGGGCTACGTCCCTGAATCCTCCAGACTGAAGGTGAGATCTTTATGAGCTATCAGCAGATGCTCATTCACCGTTGCGACATTTATCATGAAGCAGCGCAAGCGCCGTCTGCAGGCCGATTTGGGATTCCGGCAGACAGGCTGCAGCCGGTGATTTCATATCCAGAGACACCCGATGAACAAGATGTCCCTTGTTATTTTACCGAAAAAACGCAGCAGCTGATTCAGGAGGATCCGGATCAAACTGTATATCATAGCTTTCTCGTCCATTTTCCGTTGTCAGCGGACATCCGCGTGAACGATAAAATCATTTGGGAGAATCATAAATATATACTAAAGCTGCCGAAAAGGATCAGACATCATCATTGGGAGGTCATCGCAGTCAGGGATGAAAGCCTATGAAAATAGCGGGATTGAAACAGCTGAACACGGCGTTAAGAGAAGCGGCTTCAGGCGGTTTTTCCAGACAGGCGTCCCGGTGGCTTGAGGAGTGCGGGCAAGATTTTCTGGAGATCGTCCAATCTGAACTCATCAGTACACAAACGATTGATACAGAAAAACTGCTCAGTTCCTTTGAGAAAGGCGCAGAGGACAATCTCTGGATTGTGCAAAGCGGCGGGCTTTCGCTTGAGGTGGGGACACAGCTTGATTACGCCTCATTTCTTAATGACGGCCATTGGACATCAAAACAAGATGTGAGATGGGTGCCGGGGCGTTTTCAAGGCTCACGGTTTATTTATGATCCAGCGGCTTCAACGGGAATGGCGCTCAAGAGAAAATGGATACCGGGCACGGGCTACTGGGATCATGCACTGCTTTTATATGAACAGCTGTTTGAAAAATCGCTGGAAAGCAAACTGCGCCAGTGGCTGAAGAAGCTGTAAAGGAGGAGCAGGATGAACAGTGAAACAGGATCGATCATGGCGTTTTTGTACAGCCGGTGGTCTGTTCCCATTTATGAACGCGAGCTTCCTGATCACTTTCAGGTGCCGTCGTTATATGTCCCGCCACCATCTGTTTTCGAGGAAACAGATACGGTCTCCACATTTAAAAAAACCTACAGTCTCAATGTAAAACTGTTTCATCTGGACTCCGTTCAGGCGCTGGATGAAGCGGACAGGCTCGCGGATGCCATCAGAGAAGCGAGAAATATGATTCCGCTGCTGAGTGAATCCGGCGAGAAGACGGGGGATATGGTTCGCATCTCCCAAATCGAGACAAGGGTAGGGGACAGGGGCGAGGCGGCCATGGTTATCAGGTGGAGCAGCCGATATTATTATCACAAAACAGAACAGCCTGTCTTACAGGATATCGACATGAACAGCGGGGTGAAATAAACGGTGTCAAAGGACAAACAACAGAAGAAGGCTGTACATACAAAGAGCCGGGAAGCTCTATTTGATACAGCGGATTTGATTAAGCACGCGAAGGAACTGTTCGGCGTTAAGCCGGATATTCTTCAGGGGGCTTTATTTGGCGTGGATCAACCACGTATGACGAAATCAGAAGCCAACCAATTGATTCAAACATTTCTAACCAAGGAGGTCATGTCATCATGAATGGCGGAACATTTACAACAGGCAAAGAAAAAGAACGTGCAGGCATTTATTTTAACTTTAAAACGACGGCACAGGAGCGGGTATCACTCAGTGAACGGGGAACAGTTGCACTTCCGGTCGCATCAAGCTGGGGCGAAGCGAAAACGTTCGTCTCCATTTCCAGCGTTGAAGACCTAAACAAAAAAGTGGGCATCAGCATTGATGACCCGTCTCTATTGCTGCTGCGTGAAGCGAAGAAAAATGCGAAAACGGTATTGATGTACCGTCTAACCGAAGGTGTCCGAGCGTCTGCTGATATTGCTGAAGGCGTCAAAGCAACTGCAGTATATGGCGGAACAAAAGGTAATGACATTATCATCCGCATCAATCAAAATGTGCTGGATGCTAATTCTTTCGATGTGACAACATATATGGACGAATCAGAGGTTGATAAACAGACTGTCAAAAAGGCTGAAGAATTAACAGCTAACGGCTATGTCACTTTTACCGGAACAGGCGATCTTTCTTCAACGATTCCTCTCACTGGATCAGAAGGAGACACTGCAGCTGAGACGCTGAATGCATCCGCGGGAATCCGTTTATCTGGCGGTACGGATAAAGCCCCTGTTAACTCCGACTATACAGATTTCTTAGCCGCGGCTGAAACGGAGAGCTTTGATGTGATTGCGCTGCCTGTTGCAGAAGGTGACCAGTTGAAGGCGACGTTTGCTGCTTTCATTAAACGCCTTCGCGACGGCCAAGGACAAAAAGTGCAAGGCGTCACAGCCAATTATGCCGGTGATTATGAAGGCATCATCAACGTAACCGAGGGTGTGCTGCTTGAAGATGGCACGGAAGTTACACCCGACAAAGCAACAGCTTGGGTAGCTGGAGCGAGTGCAGGAGCAACCTTTAACCAATCACTTACATTTGTAGAGTACGAAGGCGCAGTTGATGTGTTACACCGCCTCGACCACGATACGATTGTTGAACGTCTGGGCAAAGGTGAATTTTTATTCACATTCGACGCCCGTGATAAATCCGTCAGCGTAGAAAAGGACATTAACTCACTCGTGACGTTCACAGCTGAGAAAAACAAGAAATTTGCGAAGAACAAAATCGTTCGTGTCCTGGATGCTGTGAATAATGATTTAACACGCGAGCTGAAAGCCTTAATTAAATCAAGAAAAGGCAGCGGAAGCGATATCCCGGCATCTGAAGACGGACTGCAGTATGTAAAAACGATGATCACGCAATACATGACAACGCTTCAGGATGCAGGCGGCATCACTGGCTTTGATTCCGATGAAGATATCACAATTTCAATGAATGAAGATCGTGACGGCTTCTTGATTGACCTGGCTGTTCAGCCTGTCGACGCAGCAGAAAAATTCTACTTTAATGTGGAGGTAAACTAATATGGCATTAAAAGCACAAAACACAATCTCAGGAAAAGAAGGCCGCTTATTTCTCGATGGTGAGGAAATGGCGCACATCAAAACATTCGAAGCAAACGTTGAGAAAAACAAATCTGAAGTCAACATTATGGGCCGCCGCATGACAGGCCATAAGACAACAGGGGCAAATGGAACAGGGACCGCAACGTTCTATAAAGTTACATCAAAATTCGTGCTATTGATGATGGACTATGTCAAAAAAGGCAGCGACCCTTACTTCACGCTCCAAGCTGTGCTGGATGATCAATCCTCCGGCCGGGGCACAGAGCGAGTCACACTGTACGACGTCAACTTTGACTCTGCGAAAATCGCAAGCCTTGATGTCGATTCAGAAGCGTTAGAGGAAGAAGTTCCATTTACATTCGAAGACTTCGACGTCCCTGAAAAGCTGTCTGACACGTTTTAATCAAAGCTGAATCAAGCCCATACGCAGACCTTTCTCAGAAAGGTCTGTTTTTAAAAGATGAAACCAAACAATAGACAAGGGAGTTTTTTACATGAGCGAGAAGAACGAAAACGTATATGATCTTTCCTTTTTTATGCCGGGAAAAACAATTGAAGCTGAGGAAATCAAAGTGCCGATCTCAAAGCGTTTTGTTGATAAAAAAGGGAATGTCATTCCGTTTATTTTAAAACCAATTACTACTGAACGGATTGATGAATTAGAGAAAGAAAACACCACATTTAAAAATGTGAAAGGCCGCGGCCGCGTCAAAGATTTAGACTCCCAGCGCTTTTATGCGAGAATTGCCATCGAATCTACTATTTATCCTGATTTTCGTTCAAAAGATTTAAGGGAAGCATACAAAACTGCGGATCCGGTAGAAGTTGCCAAACGTGTATTATCTGTTGGGGGAGAGTATGCGAACTGGCTGAATAAAGCAATTGAAATCAATGGTTTTGAAGATGATCTTGAAGATCTAGAAGAAGAAGCAAAAAACTAGTAAAGGATGGCGATAAGGAAGCTGTGTATTTGTACTATGCAATGCATGAGCTTCATTACTCGCCATCCCAACTTCTTGAATTATATGAAGCACCAAAACATTTTAAAGCTCTTTTATTTGGGTTGATAGGTTATAAGCTAGATCTATTAGAAAAAGAATCAAGGAGAGGAGGGAACTAATATCGCAAAATTAACAGCCCGTTTTGATCTCGAAGACAAGGTATCTAAAAAACTAAAACGGATACATAAAGGATTCCAAGAGGTCGAAAAAAAAGTCAAAACCATTAATCGGCAAATCAAAATCAGTATCAGAGCGGAAGATCAGGCATTTTACCGGCTGAGAAAAATAAACGACTATATCATTTTGAAATTCGCGAAATCGCTTGAAATTAAAGTTGTACTTGATGACCAAGTCACTTCAAAGCTTGATGCAATTGAAAGAAAACTTAAACGGCTGCCGAAAGAAACGAAGCTGACTGTCTCTTTGGTAGACCGGACAGCAGCTGCGTATAAAAAAATAAAGAAGATGCTATCTAATCAAAAGCTATCATTCCTTTTGATTCCAGATGACAAGGTTACTTCTACAGTTAAAAGGATTATCGGTTATATTAAGAAAAATTTGAAAAACGGATACACAGTAAAACTAAAGGTCATCGATGAAATCACCAAAACAGTTAATCGATTAACAGCACTTTTAAGGAAATTTGAAAAAACCTATTATGTAAAAGTGGTTGTTAAGACAAAAATATCAGACAAAATCAATAAAAAAGAAAGCCCGATTAACAAAGAAACTTCTAAGAAAGAATCAGACAAATCCTCAGATAAAGGCTCTGATAAAAGCTCAGATCAAAAACCTGGATGGGTCGGAAAAATAAAAGGCTGGCTGAAGGATTGGTGGACAAAATCAGCTTGGCCTTGGATTAAAGATACACTCAATGAAATAGGCAAAGCTTTTTTGGATCGTTTCAAAGAGAGATTGATAGAAAAGCTGAAAAATGATGTGTTTGATAAGATCATTGATAAAATTCTAGGACCACAAAAAAAGGACGATTCTGGTGAAAATTCTGACACAGATAAAAAAGTCCTTAACCGTAATACAGGAGGAAATTGTTGCTGTGACTGCTGTGAAGGCGGCGGCCTCAATCCGAGCACTAAAAATAAAAAAACCTATAGAAAAAAGAAAAGTCCCACAAAGGCTCCAAACAGAACACTCAAGGTTCCTGGAGAGGTGATAAGAAGACGCCAAAGCGGCACACCTGCTGAAAGTGCACCTAGGACCTCGGGTTCCAAGTTAAAGAACTGGCTTGGAGGGTTAAAATCGCTAGGGAAAGATTCATCCAAACTAGGTAAAGCGTTCAGAGGAATGGGAAAGGCTGTTCCATACGTAGGATCTGCTTTAGCAGTATTTGATTTAGCTGGAATCAATAAAGATAATGCTGGCGAAAAGGTTGGTTCAATTGGAGGACGTATTGCCGGAGCGGAAGCTGGTGCAACAGCCGGAGCGGAAGCTGGTGCAACGATTGGATCTTTCGTTGGTCCGGAAGGTACAGCAATCGGCGGCGCAATCGGCGGAATTGGCGGCGGGTTAGTAGGCGGAATCGGCGGCGAAGAAGCAGGTAAGAACATTGGTAAGATGTTTGATACTTCAAAGTTAAAGGAGAGCATAAGCAATTCACTATTTAACAAAGAGTGGTGGAGTGGAAAATGGAACTCCATTTCTGATACTGCCAATGGGGCTATTACTTGGATTGAAGATACATGGAGTAAAGTTTCAACTTGGTTTGACCAGTATGTGTTTACACCTATATATAATGTTGCTGTACCTGTAATTAATTTTATAGTAGGATTGTTTGCCTATGCATGGGATGGCATATTGGCAGTATGGAACATTGTCTACCCGTGGTTTAAGGATAACGTGTGGGATCCAATAAGCGGAGCAGTTACTAATGTTGCTACAACGATATGGACTGGATTGTGCAACGCCTGGACGGTTATTTCAGGCATATGGTCTACTGTTTCAACATGGTTTATGGACAATGTGTGGAATCCTGTAAGTGAAGCCGTAACCACTGCGGCAACATGGATTTGGAGTAAGATCAATGATGCATGGACAATAATTTCCAATATTTGGACAGGGGTATCGAATTGGTTTTATGATAATGTATGGAACCCGATCGTCAAAAAAGTAGAAGATATTAAAACTTCAATAAAAGAAAAATTCGATGATGCAAGGAAATTTTTTGAGGATGCATGGGATGGAATTGAAACTTGGTTTAATGAACATGTGAAAGATCCATTGGTTAAAGTATCAGAGAAAATTGCTGAGAAATTTCAATGGCTATTCGATTTAAAAGATTCAGTTGGTGGTTTCGTTGCAAAAGTAATACACAGGGGGGAAGAAGTTACTCACCTCAAGAAAAAACCAATCAAAAAGGATTCGAAAGAGAAAAAAACTAGTTCCAAACCAACTACTAATAACATTTTTGCTCAATCTCCATCAAATAATAATATGACTGTTTTTCAACAAGCACTAGATCAGAACGCCACAGGCGGCTACATCACCAAACCAACCATCTCGTGGATCGGTGAAGCCGGCAAGGAATTCGTTATCCCGGTTGATAACAACCGAGGCCGGGGGAAGATGCTTCTTTCACAAGCGGCGTCTAAGCTGGGTATGCAAGTTGTAGACGACATGGGCGCAGCTTCGTCTTCTGGCGGAAGTCCAGCATCTGTTTCAGGAGGAGCAGCTGTCAGTCCTCTATCAGGCACAGCCTCCCCAGTAATGAACACTGCAAATCTTACAGGCCAAGCGTCCACACTCGGACAGCAATTTTCAGAAGGCTTTGGTAAAGGCATCAGCGATCAGCCGGTCAAAATGGAAGACTGGAAAAAGAAAAACATCAATACACCATTTACACAAATGATTTCTGCTTCACCAAATTACGGTAAACAAATGGTAAGTGGGTATGCCAAGGGCCAAAGCGGCACTGCAACCGGAACAGACGGCTTTTTGCAATCAAAAGTTAAAACGCCGTTCCAAGCCACTGTGAGCAAATCGTCTTCATGGGGCACAGGAACGGTCAAAGGCTTTGCGCAAGGACAAAATTCAACCCAAACAGGGACTGCACAGTATGTGAGTACACATGTTGACAAACCGTTCCTGCGTTCAAAAGACACATCGAACAGCTGGGGCTCCGGTTTGATTGGAAACTTTGTGACAGGCATGAATTCTAAATCCAGTGAAGTAAAACAAGCAGCAAAGGATATGGCCAAGAGAGTGGAGCAGGCTTTCCGTGAAGAATTAGATATCCATTCACCTTCTCGAGTCATGATGAGCTTGGGGCGTTTTGCCTCTGTCGGTGTTGTAAAAGGACTGGATTCTGTCGATGTGAAAAAATACGCAGAAAAACAAGCCGGTTCATTGGCAGCTGCTTATTCCGGAATGGGTGCAGTAGGGGGAAATGTGAAACAGTGGCTTATGGCAGCAATGATGGCCACAAAGACACCATTGAGCTGGCTCTCGGGATTAATGACGATTGCACAGTATGAATCAGGGGGCAACCCGAACTCTATTAACCTGTGGGATAGCAACGCGAAGGCGGGAAATCCATCACAAGGACTCATGCAGACAGTTCCAACCACATTTAATGCTCATAAAGCACCGGGCATGGGTAACATTAGAAATCCGATTCACAACGCTGCTGCCGCGATCGGCTATATCAAAAGCAGATACGGCTCAATTGATAATGTACCTGGCATTAAAAGCCTGAAACGTGGCGGTCCTTATGTCGGTTATGCAAACGGCGGGCTGATCACGAAAGAACAAATTGCCCGTGTCGGTGAAGGAAACAAGCGGGAATGGATCATCCCAGAGGAACGGGGCATCCGCGGCCGCTACCTCCTTCAGAGAGCTGCGCAAGCTCTGGGAATGGAAGTGACAGATCCGTCTCAATCCCAGCAGTCTGAGCTTTCTTCAGGACAAGTTTCAGCAGTTACATCCGGTACACGGCAAACGATACAAACAGCCGGAACGAAAGAAATAAAGATTGAGTTTAACGGTGACCAGCACTTCCATAATGGACAGGACGCTGAAAGCCTAGCGGCGAAGATCAAGCAGGCGCTTATAGATGAACTGCAAAAGGATATCAATATTGGAACGAAGGGAGTCGTTGCATTTGACTAAATCCGTATATGAATTTTGGATTTCACAAGGGAAGGACAAGCTGCGGCTCCCCGTTCTTCCCGACCAGCTGAGTATTTCAAATACAGTTCAGAATGAGACGGTTAAAGTAGCCAAGTTCGGTGACCTTACATTTATTGACGAGCAGGGAGCGAAAGAAATTTCGTTCTCTTCTTTTTTTCCGAAGAAATACAGTCCGATAGCAGAATATCAAAACTTCCCGTCGCCGGAAAATGCGATAACAAAAATTGAAAAATGGATGAAGGCCAAAAAACCGGTTCAGTTTTTGATTACGGGAACTAAAGTGAATTTAACATGCAGTATTGAAGGTTTTTCCTATAGCGAAGGCCAGCAGGATATAGGTGATCGTTCCTTTGATATTCAATTAAAAGAATACAAAACCGCTTCCCCGCGGAAAATCAAGCAGAAGAAAAAAACAAAGGCAAAACGTCCGTCGAAGGCTGCGCCGAAGACGTACACAGTCAAAAAGGGAGACACGCTATGGGACATTGCAGGCAGATTTTACGGGAACAGCACCCAATGGCGCAAAATTTGGAACGCCAATAAAACAGCAATGATCAAACGAAGCAAACGGAACATCAGGCAGCCGGGCCACTGGATTTTTCCCGGCCAAAAATTAAAGATACCGCAATGAAACAGGTGATGTATGATGATAGAACTGTTCGTCATTAAAGACACAGAGTGGCTTGAGCTGGTTGCAGAAAGCGTATCGCTTGAAGGCCATCGTTATCAGGCGCCGCGCTCCATTGAAGCAACCATCGTCACCAAGCAGGGCGACCAGACGTATTACAGTGTCTCAGAAGGAGATACGGTCTTGTTTAAATGGAAGGGAAAAGAGCTGTTTCGGGGCATTGTTTTTGCAAGAACCCCGGACGAGCATACGCTTGCCTTCAGCGCTTATGACATGCTGCAGTACCTGGTCAAAAACCAGGATATGTACGTGTTTTCCAATCAGCGGGCCGACCAGATCATCAGAAGGATTGCTAGTGACTTCCAGATACCGACAACCTCGATCGCGAACACAGGCCATACGATCAAAAGTCTTGTCATTAAAAATGATACGACATTGTATGACATCATATTAAAAGCGCTGAAACAGACGAAAAGCCAGACAGGACGACATTACCAGCTGTATTCGGAAAAAGGAAAGCTCGGTCTGCGCGCTTGGCCAGATCCGTCAGAGGTATGGGTGCTTGAAACGGGCGTCAATATCACAGGCTACCAATACAGCACTTCTATAAACGACACTGCTACTCGGGTGGTGCTTCGCCGGCAACAGGACAATAAGACATATAAAGCCTCTGCTAAGGACAGTTCAGGCTTAAATAAATACGGTGTGCTTCAATATACGGAAACGGTCACAGATGACATCAACCAGGCACAGCTTCAGCAGCGGGCAGATGTACGTCTTGCTGAAAAAAAGGGCGTGAAAAAAGAACTGAAAAATATTCAGGCAGTGGGCATCCCAGAAGTGCAGAGCGGCTTGCCTGTCTATATTTCGATTCCGGAGGCCGGCATCAAGAAAACCTATTGGGTAGATACGGACCGGCATGAATTTAAAGGAACGAAACATACGATGACGATCGATGTTGTCGAAAAGAATACGATGCCGGAAGGAGTTTCCTGATGAGATTAAGTGAGGCTATAAAACATTTGGCAGTCGGCGCAGTTGACGCTGAGTCTCCGGTAGAACTGCTCCCGGCTGAAGTTGTTTCGGTTTCTCCTGTGGAAATCAAATTAAAAGAAAACAGCAAACTGATCATACCGGAAGACGCCATCATTATCCCAAAACGAATGCAGTCCGGAGGAGACGATGCACTCGAGCCGGGGGATCGCCTCATGACCGCGGCTCTGACTGGCGGGCAATCGTTTTTTATTTTAGATAAGGTATAGACAAACCGCTTCAGTACGAAGGGGTTTTTATTTAGCATGTAAAAGGAGTGGGCATCATGGCCCTGACACCAGAAGTGGAGTTTGAAGATATTGAAGATGTGAGTGAAATCATTGAAACCTCGCAAACGTACAAAATAGATTTTGAAAACGGAAGAATTACGAATGAGCTGATTACCGGACTTGAAGCGATCAGGCAGTTCGTGTATATCGCCTTACAGACAGAACGCTATGCGTATTCCATATACAGCCATAATGTCGGAAACGAGCTTCAGGACGTGCTGACCGATCATGAGACAACTGATGCCTATAAAAAGATGGAGATCCCGAGGCTGATAGAAGAGGCGCTGGTTTATGATGACCGGATATCGGCTGTAACAGATTTTGAGATTGAAAAACAAGGCGCCGCGTTTCATGTGTCCTTCGTGGTGGAGACGGATGAAGGAACGCTTGAGATTGAGGAGGTGATTGGCGAAGATGTTTGAAGATCAGACTTTTGAAGCGATTATGGAGCGTATGCTGAACAGCATTTCCGCAGATATTGATACAAGAGAAGGCAGTGTCATTTATAATGCGTTAGCCCCGGCGGCGGCCGAGCTTGCGAAGTCTTATATATGGCTGGATACTGTGCTTGAGCTAGTTTTTTCTGATACCGCACAAGGCGAATTTTTAGACAGGCGTGCAGCGGAAGCGGGAATTGAAAGAACTGCCGCGACAAAGGCTGTCAGAGCGGGAGAGTTTACATCTGGAGTTACTATTCCTGTCGGCTCCCGCTTTTACGTGGATAATCTTTATTTTCAATATACGGCAGACGGGACGCTCATCTGTGAAACACCTGGTGAAGCGGGAAACGCCAATCTGACCGGACGCAATTTACTGTCATTGGATACCATTCCCGGTTTAGAAACGGCTATAGTCAAAGAAATCCTGATTCCGGGGCGCGAGGAAGAGGGAGATGACAGCTTGCGAGAACGGTATTTTACAAGGGTTCGGCGTGAGGCCGTCAGTGCCAATAAAATGCATTATAAAGAGTGGGCTGAGGAAGTGGACGGTGTGGGCAAGGCAAAGATCTTCCCGCTTTGGAACGGTGAAGGCACGGTCAAAATTGTCGTCACGAATGCGAATCTTGAGCCCGCTTCTCAAATTTTAATTCAAAAAGTGAAAGATTATATCGACCCTGAACCAGGGCAGGGAGAGGGACAGGCGCCAATCGGAGCCGTTGTCACAGTGGAGAGCGCGGTCTGGAAAGAAGTTGAGATTTCTGCCGAAGTGCTGCCTGAGATCAATCACTCAATTGATGAAGTGAAGTCAGAAATTGAGGAAGGCGTTTTAAATCTCTTTAAGAAAATGGCGTTTGAAGATAACGTCATCCGCCTTTCTCAAATTAACAATATCGTCTATAATTCACCATCAGTCAGTGACTACTCCAATATTCAAATCAACGGCACGTCTGAAAATCTGGTGCTGAGCGACGTGGAAATTCCTAAGCTTGGGCAGGTGAAGATCATTGAGCAAACAAGATGACATGACAGCGTATCTGCCGCCGTTTCTCACCAGCCTTAAAGAAATGGCTGAGCTGCTGAAAGCGGAAGCGCCTGAGTTTGATAAACAAAATGACAGCATATTTGATCTGACGGATCAGTTATTCGTGCCGACGGCGACTTGGGGGCTCAGCCGCTGGGAAAAAATTTTAAACGTCCCGCGGGAATCAGGCGACACTGATGAGATCAGACGATTGCGGCTCATTTCCAAAATGTCGAACATCCCGCCAATCACATACAGGGCCATTGAGCAGGCGGTAAACCGTTTCTTGAAAAACCCGTCTGCACAGGTCCGCCTGCTTCCCGGCGAATACCGATTTAACGTCGATATCAATGTTGATGACCTCCAGCACATGAATGAGCTGATCGAAGCGATAGAAAACATGAAGCCCGCTCATTTGGCGTATACGCTCAGAGGCGGATTGAACGAGACGCTGCAAATCAAAGACACAGTCATCCTGAATCATCGCAGATACCGAACAGCCAGTGAGCTCAAGGTCGGTTATTCTGTCACTCTTAACAATAATGAGGTGGTCTTAACTTGATTTCAACCATATACAGAGAACGCACAGCGGCTGATCTAAAAAGCAGAATCGATCACGTGCTGCTCAACGGCCAAAAAACAGAAATAGTAGATCTCGCCATTGACGGTGCGACCGTCACCGTTCTGACAAAACGTGAGGAAGACATCAAGCATATCGAAACGGTACAAATTTTTGACGAGCTGGGCAACGTCATTACAGAGAGAAAGACTGACCTGGACGTCAGCGAAAACAGAACACTCGATTTCAGATTTACTTTTGAGGTGGTGTAAACATGGCATACGAAGAAAAAACAGACTGGCTTCCGGACGACCCCATCAACGAAGATGACGTCAACCGCTGGGAAAAAGGCATAAAAGACGCCCACACCGACCTGGCCGCCCACAAAAACGACATGAACAACCCCCACAACACAACAAAGGCGCAAATCGGACTGGGGAACGTAGATAATGTGCAGCAGGCGGCGAAGAAGGATTTTGAGAAGCATGAGCAAGATCAGGTGCGGCATGTTACAGAGGAAGAGCGAGAGAAATGGAATGGGGGTCAGTTATCGAAGATTACAAAAGATGATGGACAGCCTATGTTCAATATAACGAGTGATTTCCATACGGAACTGTTGAACTATCCTACATTGACTTATTTTTCTTATACTGGGACGCCTCTAAATTCACCAGGCGGCTCAGGAAGAGGATTTTGGACTTGCAGCGACAGCAAATTAAATGGTCATGTAATTGTGGTGACAAATGATAATAAAACTTTTCGTAAAACTCTCTTAAACGGTATCTGGTCAAATTGGGTTGAATTGGAGACGACAGAGGGCGCTCAAACAAAAGTGAACGCTCATGCAGACATTTCTGACATACATGTCACACAAGCAGAAAAAGACAAGTGGAATAACAGCCAGCTTTTTAAAATTACTGCAGACAACGGTCAAGGAAAACTATACTTAAGCGAAACAGATGATTTTCATAAAATTGTTCCACAGAACACTGGATTGGTTCATTTTGCTTCTGCACCAAATACACTAAACGGCCCCGGCACTTCAGTCAGGGGCATATGGACAATTAATGCGACTGGAAATTACGGGCAAATTATCGCTTTTGACAATACAAATAAAACGTATCGAAAGACGATCTCAGGAGGAGCCTGGTCAGATTGGGTTGAATTAGAGACAACAGCTGGGGCAGAGGAAAAGGTATCTAATCATGCTAAGGACTCAGCAATACACATTACATCTGTTGAGAGAAGTAAATGGAATGGAGCTCAGCTTACTAAAATAACAAGTGATATAGGAGGGGTGTCCATTGCAGCAAACGAAGGAGAGGACATTCTTCAAAAAATAATTGATCAAGGTAGAGGTATGGGCACATTTTATGCACATGGAAAAGCTGTAAACGCTCCATCCCCATTTTCAATAAGAGGAGTATTTCATTTGACTAGCCAATCAACTGAGGGGAAAGGTATGTTTGGTTGGGTCTTAGCTACCGATTACAGAAACAACGTTTTTACGAATTATTATGATGGAAGTACTGTTGCATGGCAAGGATGGAACAAGGTTGAAACTGAAACCAGCGCTCAGGCTAAAGCAGATAAAGCCTTAGCTGATGCTAAAAACTATGTTGACTCTAATTATACGAATAATAAATTAACAGTTCTTACAGGATCCAATGCAATTCAAGACGCTAGAACAAGCGGCAATGAGTATCCAGCTGGGCTGACTTTTATGGATATAGGAGCAAATAATACAACAGGATACCCGCTTACCTATGGTATTGTAAAAAATGAAAAACACAGTAATTATAGATTTTCTCAATACTTTTATGGAACTGGAAATGAATCTAGCTCCTATTTTACTAACACAGGTTCTTGGATCCGCCATTGGTGGGCAGATTCAGGATGGACGGCATGGCAGAAAATTTCTGGATTTGCTCACGCGAATATTGGTACTACTGGAAAACAGTTGTTAATAAAAGGCGAGTCTCAAAAAGTTAATTACAATAGGAAAATAAAAGATAGCCATAATTGCTTCGACCCTACAAACAACCGTTTTATTGTACCAAATGACGGAATGTATTTAGTCAATGCTGGTATATATATAGAAAATTATCTAGAATATGCAAACTATGAAACTTCTATATATGTAAATGGGAGTAGATATAAAAACATCGCGCATTATAGAATAAGCCCTTCGAATCCCGAAGATAATACGAACATTAATATAGGTATATATGGTGCAGCAACAGTATCTGTCAACAAGGGAGACTATATTGAGATTTATTTATATGTCGGATATAACGGGCAGACACAACGCTATATCACAGATAGTTTAGGCTGGTATAACTATTTTGATATAACAGAAATTGGCGGCCGAAATTATCCTGCACGGTAGGAGGTGCAAAAATGATATTATACGACGCAATCATGTACAAATACCCTGACGCTGTGCCAAGAAAGGATTTTGAACTGAGGAATGACGGCAATGGTTCTTACATTGAAAAATGGAACCTGCGCTCGCCCATCCCAACACAAAAAGAACTCGAATCCTGGTGGGAGGAGCTGCAAAAAAACCCGCCGTACGATCCGCCTGATCAGGTGGAGCTTCTCGCTCAAGAATTGTCACAAGAAAAGCTGGCACGCAAGCAGCTTGAAGAGCTGAACAAAACTTTGGGAAGCGAGTTGTCAGATATAAAGCTATCATTACTTTTCTTGAAAGGAGATCTTGCCGAATGAATTATTGGGTGCTAGCCCTTTATTATGAGTGGGCGACAGCAGATATGGTAAAACAAGCATTAGCATATAAAGACTGTTCAATTGAGGATCTGGCAGAGGGTGTGAACAAAAAGCTGATCACAGCTGACCAGTATAAAGAAATTACCGGTAAAGCCATGTAAGGCTTTTTTATTTTGCCTGTTTTTAGATCAAAGGAGGATGAAGATGGTGAAGTATCAATATGAATTTCCTCTCGATAAGGCTGGAAAAGCCGGCGCTGTAAAGCCCTATCGAGGAGGAAAAAATGATTTTGTGACACCTGTTTCGAATTTGTCAGGCGTAGCGGAGATTTTAACAAATGCTTCCTTAAAGGCGACTGAGGCATATAGTCAACTCGGGCAGGACAGGCTTGGCGCAGTTCTGATTTCGAAAGTGAAGGGCTGGGCGTATGCAGATCGTGAAGGTACGCTCTTTATAGAAGAAAGCGACAACAACAATGTTTGGACAACGACAGCAGCAGTTAATGTCGCAGCAGGTGTCCTGACAGCGACGGACTGGGTATATCTTTCTAAACGCTATTACCGTTTCCGCTATGTGAACGGGAATCTTCAGCAATCTGAGTTTGTATTATACCAATCAGTCGGTGCGGGTGAGATGGATGTGCGTGTCAATGGAAAAACGCCTTTACAGATTGACTTTGCGGAGAATCAAACACACGATGGACGGCTGAAAGTCGAGGCTCGCAAAACATTTGACTTTGTCTTTCATGAAAATGCAGAGTCCGCCGGCGAGGGGGCAGCTTTACCTGTTGACGGTGCCGCGCATTTACTCGTTGAAATCTACGGCACAGCGGAAATGAGCGAAGTCAAATTTTGGGGCAAATCGGTGTCAGGGCAGAAACTGCCGATCAGAGGCGTGAAAACTGATGATGCCACCTCTGCTTTGAGTACATTAGGAAAAGCTGAGACATGGGCCTTCGATATTAAAGGGTTTAAGGAGATCATCATGGAGATCGTCAGTATCACCGGCGGTACTCTCTCGGTAAAAGGGACCGCTGTTTCATAACAGTTTTGGCCCTCGGAAGGGAGGTGATCTGCATGTAAAGGAGGAGTGAATAATGCAGCAAGAGGCAGATGTGAATGTGTTTCAGCAGGACTTAGCAGACATAAAAGGCGAGCACAAAGCACTTGAGCAGAGGGTTTCCGCATTAGAACGCGTGTCTGACCGTCAAGACCAGCAAATCATGACGCTGAACGAAAAATTAAACAAAATTGAAGAAAACACCACGTGGATTAAACGCACCATCACAGGTGCCATCATTACAGCAGTGTCTACAGGCATCATTGGCGGAGCCATCGCCATTATGTACAGCCTGCTGCAGCATTAAAGGGGGATTTTCATGAACACGTTTGACAAGGGCACGGTCATCAGGACGGTGCTTCTTTTAATTGCTTTAATCAACCAGACCATGCTGATGCTCGGCAAATCACCATTGGACATTCAGGAGGAGCAGGTCAATCAGCTCGCTGACGCTCTTTATTCAGCCGGTTCCATCGCATTTACAATTGGAACGACACTTGCCGCTTGGTTTAAAAACAACTATATAACAGAAAAAGGGAAAAAACAGCGCGACTTGTTAAGGGACAATAATCTGACGAAATAAGGAGAGATGAAAATGGTTAACATTATTCAAGACTTTATTCCGGTTGGCGCAAATAACCGTCCAGGCTACGCAATGACGCCGCTTTACATTACGGTGCACAATACAGCGAATACCGCAGTAGGGGCAGATGCTGCAGCGCATGCCCGCTATTTGAAAAATCCTGATACGACGACAAGCTGGCATTTTACAGTTGATGATACAGAAATTTATCAGCATCTGCCTTTGAATGAAAACGGCTGGCATGCGGGAGACGGAAATGGCAGCGGCAACCGGGCTTCTATCGGAATTGAAATTTGCGAAAATGCTGATGGAGATTTTGCAAAAGCAACAGCAAATGCCCAGTGGCTTATCAAAACATTAATGACTGAACAAAATATCAGTCTCGCCAATGTCGTCCCTCATAAGTATTGGTCAGGGAAGGAATGTCCGCGAAAATTGTTAGATACGTGGGATTCGTTCAAAGCAGGAATTGGGGGAGGCGGCAGCCAAACTTACGTCGTGAAACAGGGCGACACACTTACATCTATAGCGAGAGCATTTGGTGTTACGGTTGCTCAACTGCAAGAGTGGAACAATATCGAAGACCCGAATCTTATTCGCGTTGGTCAAGTATTAATTGTAAGTGCTCCATCGTCCGCTGAAGAACCCGAGCCCTATCCGCTCCCTGATGGTATCATTCAATTGACAACACCTTATACCTCAGGAGAACACGTCTTTCAGGTGCAACGAGCACTTTCGGCTCTGTATTTTTACCCTGATAAAGGCGCTGTTAACAACGGAATTGACGGCGTTTACGGACCGAAAACAGCTGACGCAGTTGCCCGTTTTCAGTCTGTTAACGGTTTAACTGCTGACGGTATCTATGGGCCTGCGACTAGGGAGAAAATCCGTGCCTTATTAGTTATGTAGAAAGAAAACATTGACATCTTCAGCTAGTAAAACCATACTGAATATGACGAATTTTGTATTTATGGGTGGTCTTACTGTGCAAAAAGATATTAAATTAAATAATGTCAAAGGTGTATTGATATTTCTGGTTGTATTTGCCCATTTGCTGGGTGTTAGTAAAAGTGGGCTGGAAAATATGGTTGAATTCATTTATTCATTCCATATGCCTGCTTTTATTTTTTTAAATGGTTATTTTTCCAAAAGGCCATCAATCAAAAAAGTTATTAATCTTATTCTGTTATATGTTATTTTTCAAACCTTTTACTGTGTGTACCGTTACTACGCAGGTAACTTTTCTGTGATTCAATTTACTTACGGAAGACCGCATACTCATTTGTGGTATATTGTCAGTCTCTGCAGCTGGTATGCATTAGCTATCATTCTCAAGAAAATTAACGGCAGAAATGTCATAAAACCGACATTGTTGATTTTATTGCTGGTTGCAAGCTTTTTTTCCAGGTTTTACGCAGATGAGATAATAGAATTTATCAAAATATACTATAGCAATATGCATACACAAACGCTTTCTATATTAAGGACTTTTGTTTTTCTTCCATTTTTCTTGGCTGGTTTTTATTGTTCAAGCGATCTGATGAGTAAAATATATAGTTCATTAGACAAATTTAAGTTTAAATTGTTTTCCACTTTAGCTGTCTCTGCATTGATATTCATCATATTAGACTTTCATCATGATAAATTTGATCAGCTGTTTTTTGGTTTTCTTGGCTATCAAAAATTCCATATAGAGAATCACAGTTATACTGCTATTGTATTCTTTCATTATTCCTTAGCTGTGTTAGGCATTTTCTTATTATTAAATGCAGTTGGTGCTGGCAAAAACAAATTAACCCAATGGGGAGAACACTCACTAGCGATCTTTTTATTTCATATGATCTTTGTCTTCCCGTTATTTACGCATAACAGCTGGTTAAATGAGCAAAACCCTGATACTAGATTAGTATTATGTTTTACGATGGCATTAGGAGTAACGTCTATTTTGGGATCGCGAGCATTTAACAGAATTGTGAAATATATAATCCATCCAATGAAGTATTTAGAAAACATGTACGCAAAGCTTTTTAATGAAACAGATAAAAATGATGAATATAAAAAGCGACATATTGTTTAATTGTCGCTTTTTTTTGTTCGTTTTTTTAGCTGCTTCATTACCATGGCACTGCGCTCCCTCACCCGAAGCGAGTACCCGGAAAGCCCAAACCTTCCGTAATCAACAAACTTCACACGCCTCACCAATTTTTTCACTGTATCACCTGACATTATCCTCTGTTTGTATTTATTATATGTAACCCTTTAAGAAAAGGAATAAGGACAAGAGCTGTTTTCCCTTGTCCTTTTAGTGTGATCATGCTTTTTTTCGTTTATACTCGTCAATCAGCCGTTCGTTTTCTTTGAAGATTCTTGCTGTATGCGGACTGACTTGATAGCTTGCGACACTGGTGGTTGAACGTTTTTTCAGGATTTTAAACGGCTTCGCCGCTCTGGGCTCGCATCTGTTTTGAAACGCACGTTCCATTATCCTTCACCTTCCTCCTCAATTGGCAGCACCAAATCATATATGCTCGTTAATGACGTAAATAGCAAATAATCAAATTCCGTGACAATGCTGTCAGACGTCAGCTTGATGACATAGTTCTGTGTCTCGATGGTAAAAGGGATGAGAACCACTTTTCCGTATTGGTCGTAATAAACATCCTTTCGATCGAGCCGTGTTTGTACATCTGCCGGATCATCCATATGCTCGGTTAACCGGTCTTTATCAGCCTGTGTCGAATAGTGGCAAAGAGAAGCCGTTAAGTTCATTTTATCAGCATAGGTTTTCAGCAGCTTATCAATACCTTCAGCATAAGCATCTATACTTCCATAATAAACATGGATCGGTTCGTTTTTCAATAGGTATTGGTATGTTTTCAGCCGATTGAGGTACATGTGGAGCATTTCGTTGTTTTCTTCAAGAATTTCTCTTGTGTCTGTTTCAAGCTCGCTGCCGGCCAGTTTTTTGACGTATGCACTTAAGAAGATAAAAGCATCAATCAAAGCAAAACTGACTGCGACAATGAGATACCGTTCCCAGTGGGTAAATAGGGAAGTGGGCTCATATGTCCAGTATACCATAGCGCCCAGAACAAACAGCAAATACCAAGTTTTCCGGATGGCGAACATTTTTTCTTTGACCTTCGCTTCGAAACGCCACGTGGCATACACGTATAACCCCAGTCCGGCCACGATGCACCAGACCATGATCTGAAAGAATAAAACCATATTCGAATCCCTCACATCTGAAATAGGTTCTGCTTATTGTATTCGAGAGATCCGGATGGTTTTCCTGTTCCATCAAAAAAACCGCTCCTTTGACAGAAGCGGTGTGACATTAAAATATCATATTTAAAATAAAGTAGGCGATGGCACCAAGTGTCGCTGAAATCGGAAGCGTGATGACCCATGTAATGAGCATTCGCTTGGCCGTACCCCAGTTTACGCCTTTTACCCGGTGTGACGCACCGACGCCAAGAATTGATGAAGAAATGACGTGGGTTGTACTGACCGGCAAATGAATAAACGTGGCGCCGAAAATAATGGCTGCTCCGGTTAAGTCAGCGGAAACACCGTTTACCGGACGGATTTTCATGATCTTTCCGCCAACGGTTTTGATGATTTTCCAGCCGCCGATTGATGTTCCGAGACCCATGGCTGTCGCGCAGGCGAATTGCACCCAGGTAGGAATATCATTAGCAGAAGTATGTAAATTCGCTGTGATGAGAGCCATTGTGATAATTCCCATTGCTTTTTGCGCATCGTTTGTTCCGTGTGTATACGATTGCAGGGCAGCTGTTACAATCTGCACTCTGCGGAATTGCTTATTCGTTTTCGCCAAGTTGCTGTCTTTGAAAATCAGCTTAACGATGCTATAAAGAATAAAACCAAGGACAAAGGCAATAATTGGTGATAGAATCAGTGCTTCAATGATTTTAATGAAGCCCTTATAGTTTAACGCTGCAAATCCGGCTGCCGCAATGGCTGCACCGGCAATAGCGCCGATGATGGCATGGGATGAGCTGCTTGGGATACCGTAGTACCATGTGATAAGGTTCCAGGCAATTGCAGCGAGTAGCGCAGCCAAAATGACAACAGAGCCATTTTCCAGCGTATAAGGATCTACGATGTCTTTCGTAATGGTTTTGGCAACACCTGTAAACGTCATTGCTCCGACAAAGTTCATCACAGCCGCCAATATAATGGCATGGCGCGGTTTTAACGCTTTTGTTGATACCGAAGTCGCAATTGCGTTTGCCGTATCATGAAACCCGTTGATGAAATCAAACGCCAGAGCACAAATGACTATTAGTATCGTTAATATTAATAGAATATCCATTTTTACCCCTCGTTACGCGTTTTTCATAATGATGGTTTCAAGATTATTGGCAACACTTTGACAAGAGTCGGCGATTTCTTCAAGCGTTTCGTATATTTCACGATATTGAATGACTTTGATTGGATCTGTTTCATTTCCGAAAAGATTCTTTAATGATTTTCTGTGCAAGTTGTCACAACTGTGCTCATACTCTTTAATTTTGATTGCGTGAGGCTGAATATCCTTTAAGCGATTTTCTGCCAGCAGCTCGATCGTAATCAAAATCTCTTTTGCACATTCTCTGATATATCCGCTGAATTTATCAATATGCTCGTCTGATGAAGTAATTGAGAAAATCTCCATCATGGCAGAGAAATGTTCGATTCCGTCAAGCACATCATCCAAGCTGTTTGTCAGCTGAAGGATATCTTCGCGCTCAATAGGAGTGATGAACGCTTTGTTAAGCTCTTTAATCATGACATGAACATGATTGTCACCTTTTGTTTCATATTCCTTTAACGTATCTGCAAATTCTTTAAGAGTCGTTTGGTTAGTGACCTTAAAATTCACAAAATATTCTGCAGTTTCGTCTATGTTCTTTGCAATTTCTGTTAAAAGGAGTGAGAACTTATCTTTTTTTCTTCTTATCATTAAAAACCCTCCATAGTTTGAATGAACAATGCACACATCAAATTATTATATAGCCTTTTGTCGAAAAAAAACAGGTAAAGTCGAAAAAAACGTATCTTGACTTTTTTGATAAATCGTGTCTCCTTATTTTGACCTACTTCGCTTTAAAAAAACGACCCAAGTTTGCAAAAACTTTCTGCTTAACGTAAAAAGTATATCAAAAGTTGTGTTTTTCCTGTCAACTTTTATCTTCTGTTTCACCAAAAAACGGTTCCCTAAACAAGGGAACCGTTTTATCAGCTTGCTTTTCGTTTTTTCATCCCGTAATAGACAGGCAGTCCGGCAAGGCCGATGAGGATGGATAATCCGCAGCTCATTGTATCTGTAATGAGTGTGCTGCCTAACACAAAGAAGGAGCCCGCGATTGCCAGAATTGGCATAAATGGATAAAGCGGAACACTGTAGGCGCGCTTTTTTCCCTTTGCTCGCTTGCGGAGAATAAACACTGCAAAAAAGGCCATCACATAAAAGATGTAGATCATGAAAATGGAGATTTCTGAGAGCTTATCAGGGTTGCTGATCAGCATCATAATCAAAGCTAAAGCAATTTGAAAAGAAATTGCAATCCATGGTGTGCGGAACGACGGGTGCACATGTGACAGTTTTTCAGCAAATGGAAGCTGTTTGCGTTCCGCCATTGCAAATGAAACACGCGGGAAAGAAAGCACCTTTCCATTTAAGCACCCAAAGATGCTGACGATAATCCCGACACTGATCAGCTTTCCGCCAATTGAACCGAACAGCATGGTTGCAGCGGTGCTTGTCGCATTTTCACCAAGCGTGACAATTTCGTTCGCTGACAGGATGTGAAGCAATGCAAAATTAATGAAAATATAGATCGCCGTTACAATTAATAATCCGCCCGTCATAGCGCGTGGAAGCAGCTTTTCGGGATTTTTCATTTCTCCGCCGAGAGCGGCAAGGAGAATCCATCCGTCATAAGCAAACAACGTAGCTAAAATAGCCGCCCCGAAGTTCATATCGGAAATGCTTTCGTTTACTGCTGTGAAGATGTGCTGATCCCCTTTCCAAAGGCCAAAGATGATGATGCAGGCAATCGGAATCAGTTTTCCAATCGTTGTCAGCGTTTGGACAAAACCGCCGTATTTTGTACCGATAATATTAATGACGCATAAAAAGAGAACTGCTATAATTCCAATGACTTTTGATAGTCCAGATCCCCAGCCGAAAAGATTCGCCATTAGAGATCCAAAATATAAACCCAGCGCGCCAATAATCGCCGGGCCGTAAATGATAATCTGCACCCAGCCGCACAAAAATCCCCAAAACTCGCCGTACACTTCTTCAAGGTACGTATAAAGACCGCCGGTTTTTGGAATCTGCGTTCCGATTTCCGCGATTGTCAAACCGCCCGCCAGTGTTAAAATACCGCCTAACAGCCAGGCGAAAAGCGCCATTTTTGAATCACCTGAATAAGCAAGCACAGCGCCGGGCTTCATAAAAACACCAGAACCGATAATGGTTCCGATGACAAGAGTAAGGGCAAACAAGAGGCCTATCTCTTTTTTCAAACCGTTGTCTTCAGTATGCATGTCCTTAACCTCCTATGATGTTGAAGCTTCATGTTGAAGAATCTATTTTTTCATATTGTAAACCCTATTTTAGAAAAGTGAAATAAAATAAATTTTCTGATTTTCGAAATTTGCTTTGTGTACAGCAAATAAAACTGTAAAAACGCCTGTTTTAACAATCTATAAACGAATAAACTTCATGATTTTTATTTGCAAAGTTCGTGTTTTCTGTATTAGGATTTTAGCCGGTACGGAGGGGAGGTGAGAATTCAGAAAATGAACGAACCTTCGGTGAAGCTGATATGTTGACTTTCTCATGCGAATAAAATACTTTGTTATTAGAACAATAAATATACAATTATGATATGATATCTCGAAATCGAGATAAAATAACCTGGAGGGACAGCATATGAAAGTTAACGGCATTCACCACGTATCGGCATTAACGGCCGACGCACAAAAAAACTTGGATTTCTATAAGAAAGTATTAGGATTAAAGCTCGTCAAAAAATCCGTCAATCAGGATGAACCGACAATGTACCATCTTTTCTACGGAGATGAAGTGGCAAACCCGGGAACTGAGCTGACGTTTTTCGAGATTCCCCGCATTGCACCGTTTCATGCGGGAACAAACAGTATTTCTTCTATTGGTTTGCGCGTCCCAAGCACAGAAGCCCTGCATTACTGGAAAGAACGTTTTGAAGAGCAGCAAGTAACGCACAGCGGCATCTCCAAAAGAGCCGGACGTGACATATTGGCATTTCAAGATCATGAGGGGCAGCGACTTGTGCTGACTGCTGATGAGGAAGGAAAAGGATATGGCCTGCCTGTTAAACAGAGCGGCATTCCGGAAGAATTTTCGTTTCGCGGGTTAGGGCCGGTTGAACTGACTGTGCCATATGCTGAACCAACCTTACACGTATTGACGAATATTCTTGGATTTACAGAAATCAGCCGTGAACCAGTCGAAGGGCAAGGAACCGCCGTTATTCTGGAATCAGGAGAAGGCGGTGCTGCAACGGAAATCCATTTAATAGAAAGAAACGATCTTCCGCGCGAGCGTCAAGGCAAAGGGAGTGTTCACCACGTCGCATTTCGGGTAAGAGATGAAGAAGAACTTGCCGGGTGGCACCGGATCATCAGCCGCGAAGGCTTTAGCAATTCCGGCATTGTGGAGCGCTACTATTTCAAGGCGCTGTATTTCAGAGAACCGAACGGCATTTTGTTCGAGTTATCAACGGACGGACCGGGCTTTATGGTAGATGAAAATCTTGACGAGCTTGGCCAAACGATTGCTCTTCCGCCATATCTAGAGCATCGAAGAGCAGAAATTGAAGCAAAATTGAAACCGATCCAGTAAATTGTGATTCATTTGCCTTCCGGCGCGCCGGAGGGCTTTTTTATTTTGGGAAAACGCATCGCCGATTACGATTTGGAGAAAGGGCTTGAAACCAGCTGTATATAGGATGATTGGCATGAAATGGCCTCGGCAAAAATATTGTCTTTGTTTATTAATAGTTTATTCATATTTGCTTGTTACACTATTTCCAAGTTAGACAAAAAGGAGTGAAAAATAAGTGGAAAAGAAAAAACGCGAGCTGGATATTTTCCTCATCCTCATTTTGCTCGCATCTGCATTCTTAAATATCTATAACATCTGGAATGATGATACGGTGAATCCTTATTACACAGCTGCAGTCACAAGTATGATGCAAAGCTTTCATAATTTTTTCTATGCCTCATTCGACGCGGCGGGGTTTATAACGGTTGATAAACCGCCTATTACGTTCCAGATACAAACCATCAGCGCACTTATATTCGGTATGCACGGCTGGAGCGTCATCCTGCCTCAGGCACTTGCTGGTGTAGGTTCTGTCCTTTTAATGTATCTGTTAATAAAACCGACATTCGGTAAGACAGCAGCAAGAATTGCCTCTTTCATTATGGCATGTACACCGATTGCTGTAGCTGTAGCACGTACAAACAATGTTGATGCATTACTGGTATTTTTCTTATTGCTTGCTACATGGCTTCTCTTTAAAGCGATCAGAAAAGGAAAGCTGATCTGGCTGTTAGCAGCATTTTTCGTTGTTGGAGTAGGTTTTAATACAAAAATGCTGCAGGCTTACATGATTTTACCGGCTTTCTTATTGTTCTATCTGATTGCGGCAAACGCCACAATCAAGAAAAAAATCGTTTCATTGGTAAGTGCGTTAGCCGTATTAGCAGCCGTTTCGTTATCGTGGCCGCTCATTGTCGACAATATCCCTGCAAGCAAGCGGCCTTATATCGGAAGCAGCCAAACCAACTCTGTTTTGGAATTGGCTTTCGGCTATAACGGAATCCAGCGGCTGACAGGCCAAAATTCAGGCGGCGGCCAGGGTGCGCCAAACAAAGACGCTTCAAAAGAAATGTCTTCTACTGATAACACTCAAGCACCGCCTAATCAGTCATCAAGCAGCAGCTCATCAAATGATGACAAATCTTCAAATGGCAATATGGCGGCGCCTCCATCCAATGGCCAAATGCCAAGCGGCGGTCAAGGAGGCCCTCCAAGCGGCGGAGATGGCGGCCAAGGCGGACCTGGCGGAGACGGAGGGAAAGGCGGTACAGGAACCGGTTCGAAAATGCAATCAGGTTCAGGGATGTTTGGAACGGGAACTCCTGGTCCACTGCGGCTTTTCCAACAAGAGTTATCTGATCAAATCAGCTGGCTTCTGCCATTTGCGATATTTGGAATCGCAGGCTTACTGATCGCTGGCGCAAGAGAAAGAAGAAGATTATCTATAGAGCAGAAGGAAACGGTGTTCTGGGTTGCGTGGCTTGTACCGATTGCCGGATTCTTCAGTGTCGCAGAATTTTTCCATCATTATTATCTCATCATGCTGGCACCGCCGATTGCGGCTCTTGTCGGTGCGGGGTGGGTTGCTCTTGTTCATCTGTACCGCAATCAGACAGGCTGGAAAGCATGGCTTTTGCCGGGAGCAATTATTGCGACAACTGGATTTGAATTGTTTATTCTCAGAAACTACAACGATCAAATCGGTGCAGGCTGGAGCATCGATGTAGGTGTTATCGGCGCGTTGTCAGCGATTGCTTTGCTGCTGTTTAAACAGCGCCAAAAACCGTTCAGTTATTATGTTTCACTTGCAGCTCTCCTCGCATTGCTGGTGATGCCGATTTATTGGGCAAGTACACCGCTTCTGTACGGAGGCAACAGCTCACTGCCTGAAACAGGCCCTCAGCTCGCATCAATGAGCGGAAAAGGCATGGGAATGTCTGATGCGACTGTAAATGAAAAACTGATCAAATATCTAGAGGAGAATAACTCCGGAGCTGAATACCTATTTGCCACAACCGATTCGAACACAGCGGCACCATATATCATTAAAACGAAAAAAGCTGTCATGGCTATTGGCGGATACAGCGGTTCTGACCCGGCGATCACACTGACTCAATTCAAAAAACTTGTAAAAGAAGGAAAAGTGAAATACTTCTTGGCTTCTGGAATGGGAAGAGGCGGAAACAATGACATTGTTGAATGGGTTGAGAAAAATGGAAAAGAAGTAGCATCAGAAAAATGGCAATCAAGTTCTGATCAAAAAACAGAAAATACTGATTCAGCTGATACATCAAGCAGCAAGGCTTCAGGTGAAAACGGCAAAATGGGCGGACCTGGCGGAATGAATCAGTCAGCAACATTATACGAACTACATGCTGATGAATAGGAGGCAAAAACATGAGCAGACATATTCAATATTCAATTGTTGTACCTGTGTATAATGAAGAGCTTGTCATTCATGAAACCTATCAGCGCTTAAAAGAGGTCATGGATCAAACGAAGGAAAACTACGAGCTGCTTTTTGTCAACGATGGCAGCAAAGACCGCAGTATTGAGATTTTAAGAGAGCACAGCCTGATCGATCCGAGAGTGAAAATTATTGATTTTTCAAGGAATTTTGGACACCAGATCGCCATTACGGCGGGTATGGATTATGCACAGGGGAATGCAATCGTCGTCATTGACGCCGATTTGCAGGACCCTCCTGAACTGATTTTAGATATGATTGAAAAGTGGAAGGAAGGCTACGAGGTCGTGTACGCCGTGCGGACTAAACGAAAAGGGGAAACCTTTTTCAAAAAACAAACCGCGGCTATGTTTTACCGGCTTCTCAGCGGTATGACAGATATTGATATCCCGATTGATACGGGGGATTTTCGTCTCATGGACAGAAAAGTCTGTGATGAAATGAAAAGATTAAAAGAAAAAAATCCATTTGTCAGAGGGCTAGTCAGCTGGGTGGGTTTCAAACAGACAGCGGTCGAGTATGTACGTGATGAAAGGCTCGCCGGAGAAACAAAGTACCCGCTCAAGAAAATGCTGAAGCTGTCAATGGACGGCATCACGACATTTTCACATAAACCGTTGAAGCTGGCAAGCTATGCGGGGATTTTAATGTCAGGTGCTGGATTTCTGTATATGTTTATCGTGCTGTATCTGAAACTATTCACAGACAGCACGATTACCGGCTGGTCATCACTTATTGTGATCCAGCTCCTGTTCAGCGGCATTGTCCTTCTGATTTTGGGCGTGATCGGCGAATATATCGGCAGAATCTACGATGAAGCCAAAGACAGGCCGCTTTACATCGTCCAAAAATCGTATGGAATTGAAAATAAAAGACTCTATAGAGACCAGCATATGTCATAACCTCAAACCCCCTGTCCGTAATGGACAGGGAGTTTTTATGCTCTGAGCCCGATCTAAAGCAAAAGATGCTGATAGATATATGGAGATTGGGTAAAGAAGAGATTGTGAGCTTGTACTGCGGTTCAGTCATGCCGAAATAAAAACAGCAAAACTTAAAGATTTCGTCATCGGCTTTGCTGCATGTCAGCTGTTATATTGGGGGGCTTTTAAGAAACGCATGATTAGAGCCGTACCAGTTATGTTTAATAGAATACTGGTACCCAATACAATTCTCCACGTCAACGTCGATTCAGAGAGAAGAAAGCTCAACAAAAGAAAAGCCAATCCTGCGCAGATCATACTCAGTCCCACGGTTTTCATGTTCATGCCTCCTAGCAAACGATGTTTCTAGCATCTGATGAGAATGATGTCAATCTGTATGATATACGGATATCTCGTCATAAAGTTTCATAGAGCAATTAGGTCTTTTATCTAATAAAAAGCCTCAGACCGCTTTTGCGGCCTGAGGCATTATGTCTTACGAAGTTTTCTCTTCTTTTTGATCAAGTTTAATTTTTTTCGTCATTTCTTTGCCGTTTCGGAGAATTTTCACTTCAACGGTATCACCGATCTTTGCGTCTTTATATAAGATATTGCGCAATTCACTGCCTGTATCAATTTCTTTACCTTTTAGGCCGATGATAATATCCTCCGCTTTTAATCCGGCCTTTTCAGCAGGAGAGCCTGAAGCGACCTCACGGATGTAAACACCTTTATTCAGCTGGCTGCCGAACAGGCCGAGTGTGCCTTCTTGGTAATTTTGCGGCACTTGTTCCAGATCAAGCATGCTGACACCGATATATGGACGTTCAATTTGTCCTTTAGACAGCAGTTCTTCAGCAATCGGTTTTACGTCATTGCTTGGAATGGCAAATCCGATACCCTCAACATCATCCTCACTGATTTTCATACTGTTAATGCCGACGATTTTGCCGTCTGTATTTAACAAAGGACCGCCACTGTTACCTGGATTAATTGCTGCGTCTGTCTGAATGACGTTAATGCTCGTTTCGCCGGCTGATGTAGACATTGAAACCGTTCTGTCCACGCCGCTTACAATTCCTTGTGTTACTGTGCGGGACAGATCTTTTCCAAGCGGATCCCCAATCGCAATAACGGTCTCGCCTGTTCTAAGATCAGATGAATCACCGAAGTTTGCCACTTTTGTGACGTGGTCATCACTGATTTGGAGGACGGCTAAATCAGTTAACGAGTCACTGCCTACCAGCTTTGCAGTAACCTCAGTGCCGTCATATAAAGATACCTTCAGTGATGATGCCCCTTCTACGACGTGGTTATTTGTAATGATATAAGCCTTGCCATTCTCTTTTTTGAAAATGACACCTGACCCTGAACCGCTTTCTGTATCTTCGCTGGAATCAGAAGAACTAGAGCCGAACAAAGAGCTGTTTGATTGTGCCTGAAGATTTGTAATACCGACAATCGCTGGTGAAAGGTCTTCTACCATATCTGAGATTTTAGAAGAGTCCTCGCTCTTGAATGCAGATGAGCTGCTTGAGCTTGATGAGCTTTTTTTAGATTCAGAGGAGGTGCTTGTTGCTGTAACAGATTGCGTTTGCTGCTGGCTGGATGATTGTTTTGCAGTGTCCTGAGAATCATGGTCGCCAAGCGGTGTAAACGTGTAAATGCCAAGGGCAAGACTGCCGCCGATCACTCCGCCAAGCAACGGTCTGAACCATCCGAAGCCTCGTTTTTTCTTCTCCTGATCATGAATGACATTGCGGGCCGAGTAGGAGGTGCTCTGATCGTTCTCTTTCGTTAAAAAGACCTCATTCTCATTACCTTTCGTTCTGTTTTCATCACGATAGTTATCCATCATGTTCACTCCGTTTCTCTATTTTCACATGTCTATTTATATTGATAGGTTTATGACTTGAGTTTATCATAAACAAAAACTGTGGGATAAAAATGAAAAGATTATGGGAAATTGTGAAAAAGTGCGGAAAACGGTACACTTCATATTGTATATGAAAGGACTGAGTCGATGGAACAGATTGGATTGATTGGATATGGCAGCATGGCGGATATGATCGCCAGACAGCTGTTGAAACATGAACAAATAAAAGAGAATGAGCTATTTATTGAGACGAGAACGAAGGGGGAGCGGCTGCGGGCACTCATGTCAGATTATCCAAACGTATCGGCTGATCCGTTGGAGAATTGGGCAAATACGTGCCAATTGATTTTGATATGCGTCCCGCCACTCCATGTCATCGAAACAATGCGCCGTCTGCACCCGTATGTGAACAGAAATACTCACATCGTATCCATAGCTGCCGGTGTGCCGCTGCGTCTTTTGGAGGCAGAAACAGAGGCGGGTATCTCACGTGTTATTCCTGCCATTACGTCCGAAGCAGAAGCTGGCATCTCACTTGTCGTTCACAGTGAAGCACTGGCTGCAGAGAAAAAAGAACGTCTGAATGAATTGTTATCGGTTTTCAGCCGTGTACGAGAAATCAAAGAATCGAATTTAGATGCGGCCAGCAATTTAACGAGCTCGGCACCGGGATTCATAGCCGCAATCTTTGAAGAACTGGCACTGTCTGCCGTCAGAAACAGCAGCCTGTCCAAAGAAGAAGCCTTTGATTTTCTGATTCATTCGCTATACGGAACTGGCAAGATGCTGATCGAAAAAAATATGTCTTTCGAGGAGACGCTGGAACGTGTCGCAACCAAAGGCGGAATAACGGGAGAGGGAGCTGAGGTGATACGCGCCTCTGTGCCAGACGTTTTTGATGAGGTGTTTGAAAGAACCCTGAAAAAATATGAACTGCTTACAGAACAGGTTGGTAAACAGACATGAATCCTTGAAAGAGGATTCTTTTTTTATTACTGAATGGTTGAGATTTTCCCCAGTTATATTGCATTTTCCCTCTTTTTTTAATATAATCTGTTAGAATATTCATAATTTAGTAAAAAAGGAGGAGCGTTATGAAATTGTACATGTCAGTAGATATGGAAGGTATTTCGGGTCTTCCGGACGATACCTTTGTGGATTCCGGCAAGCGGAATTATGAACGCGGACGGCTTATCATGACTGAAGAAGCAAACTACTGTATTGCTGAAGCGTTTAACAGCGGGTGTACCGAGGTGCTGGTCAATGACAGTCATTCGAAGATGAATAATCTGATGGTTGAAAAGCTTCACCCTGAAGCAGACTTGATTTCTGGTGACGTCAAACCATTTTCAATGGTGGAGGGACTGGATGATACGTTTACAGGCGCTTTGTTTCTCGGTTATCATGCGAGAGCCTCGACTCCCGGTGTCATGTCACACAGCATGATTTTCGGCGTCCGTCATTTTTACATAAACGATCGGCCTGTCGGTGAGCTTGGATTAAATGCATACGTTGCCGGTTATTATGATGTCCCGGTATTAATGGTAGCCGGGGATGACCGGGCGGCGAAGGAAGCGGAAGAGCTTATCCCGAACGTGACGACAGCCGCAGTCAAACAAACCATTTCAAGATCCGCAGTGAAGTGCTTGTCCCCTGCGAAAGCCGGACGGCTGTTGACAGAAAAAACTGCGTTTGCCCTGCAAAACAAGGACAAAGTCAAGCCGCTCACACCGCCTGACAGGCCAGTTCTGAGCATTGAATTCGCCAATTATGGCCAAGCAGAATGGGCGAATCTGATGCCGGGAACGGAAATCAAGACGGGAACTACAACCGTTCAATTTCAGGCGAAGGACATGCTTGAAGCCTATCAGGCGATGCTTGTCATGACTGAGCTTGCGATGCGGACATCATTCTGCTAAAGGGGTGTTTTAGGCTTTGGCGCGATACATGATAAAGCGTTTTTGGGCAATGGCAGCTACGATTTTGGTGATTACCACCCTGACTTTTGTTCTCATGAAGGTCATTCCCGGATCTCCTTTTAACGAGGAGAGAGGCACAAATGAAGCCGTTCAAAAAAATCTCGAAGCCTACTATCACTTAGACGATCCTCTCATTTTCCAATACATTTTCTACTTAAAATCCATCATTACATTCGATTTCGGACCTTCAATTAAAAAACCGTCGGACAGCGTAAATGATATGCTGGAACGCGGATTTCCCGTTTCCTTTGAGCTTGGGATGACAGCGATTGTCATTGCTGTGATTTCTGGGCTGGTGCTGGGCGTAATCGCTGCACTCCGCCGCAATGGCTTTTTGGACTACGCCGCGATGAGTCTTGCAGTACTCGGCATCTCCATCCCGAATTTTATTCTGGCAACATTGCTCATTCAGCAATTTGCTGTCAATCTCAAACTATTTCCTGCTGCGACATGGACGAGCCCGATTCATATGGTGCTTCCGACCGCAGCGCTTGCTGTAGGGCCAATGGCGATCATTGCCAGGCTGACACGCTCGAGCATGGTCGAAGTTCTGACACAGGATTATATCCGCACAGCAAAAGCAAAAGGGCTTTCTCCATTCAAAATTATCGTAAAACACGCACTCAGAAATGCACTCATGCCCGTCATTACCGTCCTGGGCACACTCGTCGCCAGCATCTTAACAGGAAGCTTTGTCATTGAAAAAATCTTTGCCATTCCGGGAATGGGAAAATATTTTGTTGAAAGCATTAATCAGCGTGACTATCCCGTGATTATGGGAACGACCGTTTTTTACAGCGTCATTCTGATTATCATGCTGTTTTTGGTCGATTTGGCCTACGGTCTCTTAGACCCGCGCATTAAACTGCATAAGAAAGGGTGAAGCGTGTGAATCTCCCTGTACAAACGGATGAACGCCAGCCAGAACAGCACAATCAGGTGCCTGATGAGTGGTTTGTCTCGAATCAGGAAAAAAATCGGGAAGCCGATTCGGTTAAGCGGCCGAGTTTGTCATACACGCAGGATGCCTGGAGGAGGCTGAAAAAAAATAAATTAGCGATGGCCGGACTCTTTATTCTTTTATTTCTTTTTGTCATGGCAGTTATCGGGCCCTTTTTATCGACCCATAGTGTCGTACGCCAATCGCTGACAGAACAAAATCTTCCGCCCTCAGCCGATCATTGGTTCGGCACCGATGAACTCGGCCGGGATGTGTTTACCCGGACATGGTATGGCGCGAGAATCTCGTTGTTTGTCGGCGTGATGGCAGCACTGATTGATTTTTTGATCGGTGTCATTTACGGAGGCGTTGCCGGCTATAAAGGCGGCAGGGTTGACAGCATTATGATGCGGATTATCGAAGTGCTGTACGGACTGCCGTACCTGCTTGTTGTCATTTTGCTGATGGTGCTCATGGGGCCGGGACTGGGCACGATTATTGTGGCGCTGACTGTGACCGGGTGGGTCGGCATGGCGAGAATTGTAAGAGGCCAGGTGCTTCAGATTAAAAATTATGAATATGTACTCGCCTCGAAAACCTTTGGCGCGAAAACCTTTCGCATCATCCGGAAGAATTTGCTGCCGAATACTATGGGAGCGATCATCGTACAAATGACATTAACCGTACCTGCCGCCATATTCGCAGAATCATTTTTAAGCTTTCTCGGCCTCGGCATACAGGCTCCGTTTGCAAGTTGGGGCGTGATGGCGAATGACGGCCTGCCCACGATTTTATCTGGGCATTGGTGGCGCCTGTTTTTTCCGGCCTTTTTCATATCTCTGACGATGTACGCGTTTAATGTGCTGGGGGACGGATTGCAGGATGCGCTTGACCCTAAGCTGAGGAGGTAGCTGTATGGAAAAAGTTCTGTCAGTCCAAAATCTGCACGTGTCTTTTACGACTTACGGCGGGACGGTTCAGGCGGTCAGAGGGGTGAGCTTTGATTTGTATAAAGGAGAAACCTTTGCGATCGTCGGCGAATCCGGCTGCGGCAAAAGCGTTACCTCCCAAAGCATCATGGGCCTGCTTCCGCCTTATTCGGCGAAGGTGACAGACGGCAGCATTCTATTTAAAAACAAAGACCTTTGCCGTCTCTCTGATAAAGAAATGAGAGGTATAAGGGGAGCCGACATTTCTATGATTTTTCAAGACCCGATGACGGCGTTAAACCCTACGCTGACTGTCGGCGACCAGCTGGGGGAAGCGCTATTGCGCCACAAAAAAATGAGCAAAAAAGCGGCACGGAAAGAGGTGCTTTCCATGCTGTCATTGGTTGGTATTCCAGATCCCGAAGAGCGCCTAAAGCAATATCCCCACCAATTCAGCGGCGGCATGAGACAGCGGATTGTCATTGCGATGGCGCTGATTTGCGAGCCTGACATCTTAATTGCGGATGAACCGACCACCGCCCTGGATGTAACCATTCAGGCACAGATTTTAGAGCTGTTTAAAGAGATTCAGAGAAAAACGAATGTGTCTGTCATCCTGATTACACATGATTTAGGGGTCGTTGCCCAGGTAGCTGACAGAGTCGCAGTCATGTATGCCGGGAAAATCGCGGAAATCGGCACGAGAAAAGATATTTTTTATCAGCCGCAGCACCCTTATACAAAAGGACTGCTGGCTTCTGTCCCGCGGCTGGATTTAGATGGCGCGGAGCTGATCCCGATCGACGGAACGCCGCCGGATTTATTTTCGCCTCCGCCGGGCTGCCCGTTTGCCGCCCGCTGTCCGAACAGGATGGTTGTGTGTGACAGGGTGTACCCGGGCCAGACGATCAGATCTGACTCGCACACCGTCAACTGCTGGCTGCAGGATCAACGAGCAGAGCATGCGGTGCTGTCAGGAGATGCGAAGGATTGAACATGAAAAGGGGGAAGAGGATGAAACGAGTGAAAAAGCTATGGGGCATGGGTCTTGCATTAGGACTTTCGTTTGCGCTGATTGGGTGCACAGCAAATGAACAGGCCGGAAAAGAAGGCAGTCATGATAAGGCAAAAACCAGCGGAGAAAAGGTGCTGTATGTAAATAATGAAAATGAACCGACTTCATTCGATCCGCCGATCGGCTTTAATAATGTGTCATGGCAGCCGTTAAATAACATCATGGAGGGGCTGACGCGTCTTGGCAAAGATCATGAGCCCGAGCCGGCAATGGCGGAGAAATGGTCTGTTTCGAAAGATAAAAAAACCTACACATTTACGATTCGGGAAAATGCGAAATGGACAAACGGAGATCCTGTAACAGCCGGAGACTTCGAATACGCGTGGAAGCGAATGCTTGATCCGAAAAAAGGCGCTTCATCGGCATTCCTAGGTTATTTTATTGAAGGCGGCGAAGCATATAACAGCGGGAAAGGGAAAAAAGACGATGTGAAGGTGACGGCAAAGGATGATCGAACCCTTGAAGTTACACTGGAAGCACCGCAAAAATATTTTCTGAGCGTTGTGTCCAATCCTGCGTATTTTCCGGTAAATGAAAAGGTCGATAAAGACAATCCAAAGTGGTTTGCTGAGGCGGATACATTTGTCGGAAACGGCCCGTTTAAGCTGACGGAATGGAAGCATGATGACAGCATCACTATGGAGAAAAGCGACACGTATTGGGATAAAGATACCGTGAAGCTTGATAAGGTGAAATGGGCGATGGTCAGTGACAGAAATACAGATTATCAGATGTTTCAATCAGGGGAACTTGATACCGCTTATGTCCCTGCAGAGTTAAGCGACCAGCTGATGGATCAGGATAACGTCAATATTGTTGACCAGGCGGGTCTCTATTTCTATCGATTTAATGTCAACATGGAGCCATTCCAAAATGAAAACATCAGAAAAGCCTTTGCGATGGCTGTGGATCAAGAGGAAATTGTAAAGTACGTCACGAAAAATAATGAAAAACCGGCGCGCGCCTTTGTATCGCCTGGGTTTACGCAGCCTGACGGCAAAGATTTCCGGGAAGCAGGCGGAGACCTGATCAAGCCTAACGAAAGCAAAGCGAAGCAGCTGCTCGAAAAAGGGATGAAGGAAGAAAACTATAATAAGCTTCCTGCGATCACGCTTACTTACAGCACAAAGCCGGAGCATAAAAAGATTGCCGAAGCTATCCAGCAAAAATTGAAAAATAGCCTCGGAGTCGATGTGAAGCTGGCCAATATGGAATGGAACGTATTTTTAGAGGATCAAAAAGCGCTGAAATTCCAATTCTCTCAAAGCTCATTTTTACCTGATTACGCGGACCCTATCAGTTTTCTGGAAGCCTTCCAAACGGGAAATTCGATGAACCGCACAGGCTGGGCCAATAAAGAATACGATCAGCTGATCAAACAGGCGAAAAATGAAGCCGATGAAAAAACACGTTTCTCTCTTATGCATCAAGCTGAAGAGCTGCTCATCAATGAAGCGCCCATCATTCCGGTTTATTTTTATAATCAGGTTCACCTGCAAAATGAACAAGTAAAGGGAATTGTCCGTCACCCTGTCGGCTATATCGATTTAAAATGGGCAGATAAAAACTGATGGCGGTGATTGAGGAAATACTGCTTCTTTATGCGAAGGAGCGGTATTTTTTCTCTTTCTTGCACGTATACGTAGGGTGCAGAGCAAATGAAAGGAGTGTTTTCGTTGAATTACAAGCCGAAAGCGCTGAAAAAGGGTGATACAGTCGGAGTGATCGCGCCCGCAAGTCCGCCGGATCAAAAAAAGCTTGACACCGCGCTATTATTTTTAGAAGAGCTCGGTCTTCAGGTGAAGTTGGGCAAGGCGCTGAAAAACCAGCACGGCTATTTAGCGGGACAGGATGATGAGCGGCTGGCGGATCTCCATGAGATGTTCAGAGACGAGGAGGTAAAAGCAGTGTTGTGCGCATGCGGGGGTTTTGGGACAGGACGTATCGCCGCGGGCATTGATTTCAGCTTGATCCGCAAACACCCTAAAATCTTTTGGGGATACAGCGATATTACGTTTTTACATACTGCCATTCATCAAAACACAGGTCTTGTCACTTTCCATGGCCCGATGCTCAGCACGGATATAGGCCTTGACGACGTTCACCCGCTGACAAAAGCGTCATATAAGCAGCTCTTCCAGGAGACGGAATTCACCTATACAGAAGAGCTTTCTCCGCTGACCGAGCTTGTTCCTGGAAAAGCGGAAGGCGAGCTTGTCGGGGGAAATCTGTCTTTGCTGACGTCTACACTGGGCACGCCATTTGAAATTGATACGAGAGGAAAGCTTCTGTTTATTGAAGATATTGACGAGGAGCCTTATCAAATCGACCGAATGCTGAATCAGCTGAAAATGGCGGGGAAGCTGACGGACGCGGCCGGAATTCTAGTTTGTGATTTTCACAATTGTGTCCCGGTGAAGCGAGAGAAGTCTCTCTCGCTTGAGCAGGTGCTGGAAGACTATATTATTTCTGCGGGCAGGCCTGCTCTGAGAGGATTTAAAATCGGCCACTGCTCGCCAAGTATTGCCGTTCCGATCGGTGCGAAAGCTGCTATGAATACAGCAGAAAAAACAGTCGTAATAGAGGCGGGCGTTTCAGAAGGGGCGCTGAAGACATGAAAATCATTCGAATCGAAACAAGCCGAATTGCTGTCCCGCTGACAAAGCCGTTTAAAACCGCACTTCGCACTGTGTATACGGCTGAATCAGTCATAGTAAGGATTACTTATGACAGCGGTGCAGTCGGATGGGGAGAAGCACCCCCGACGTTAGTGATTACAGGAGACAGCATGGATAGCATTGAAAGTGCCATTCACAATGTTTTAAAACCGGCATTGCTTGGAAAAAGCCTGTCCGGCTGTGAGGCCATTCTGCACGACATCCAGCATCTTCTTACAGGAAATATGAGCGCGAAGGCTGCTGTAGAGATGGCTCTATACGACGGCTGGGCGCAGATGTGCGGGCTGCCGCTTTATCAAATGCTTGGCGGATATCGAGATACGCTGGAAACAGATTATACCGTCAGTGTCAACTCACCTGAAGAGATGGCAGCTGATGCCGAGAATTATCTCAAACAAGGCTTTCAAACGCTGAAAATAAAGGTCGGAAAAGATGATATTGCAACAGATATCGCCCGTATCCAGGAAATCAGAAAACGTGTCGGATCAGCTGTGAAACTGCGTTTAGACGCTAATCAGGGGTGGAGGCCGAAGGAAGCGGTAACTGCCATTCGGAAAATGGAGGATGCGGGCCTAGGCATTGAGCTTGTCGAGCAGCCTGTCCATAAAGATGATCTCGCTGGGCTTAAAAAGGTGACAGATGCAACAGATACGCCGATTATGGCTGATGAGAGTGTTTTTACACCGCGCCAGGCGTTCGAAGTTCTGCAAACCCGGAGCGCAGACTTGATCAATATTAAATTGATGAAAGCGGGCGGCATCAGCGGAGCAGAGAAAATTAATGCAATGGCGGAGGCCTGCGGGGTGGAGTGTATGGTCGGCAGCATGATCGAAACGAAGCTGGGCATTACGGCCGCGGCGCATTTTGCGGCAAGCAAGAGAAACATCACACGCTTTGATTTTGACGCGCCGCTGATGCTGAAAACAGATGTATTCAATGGCGGCATAACATATCGCGGCAGCACGATTTCGATGCCTGGCAAACCGGGCCTCGGAATCACCGGGGCTGCGCTTTTGAAAGGGGAAAAAAAGCAATGATGCACACTGTCATATCAGCAGTGGCCAACATCTGGACAGCGCCTGATTCACCGCGTCCGTCTGATCAATTCATGCTTCAACCGACTGTAATGATCAGAGACTGGCTGGAGCGCATGACGTATGATGAACGGCTTGGATTATGTACAGACAATGTAATCCAAACTCAGGTTCTCTTTGGCGAAAAGGTACTTGTGACGGCGGAACAGGGGGAATGGGTTTCTGTGATCGTGCCTAGCCAGCCATCCCGAAAGGATCCGCGCGGATACCCAGGCTGGATGAAAAAGAACCAGCTGGAAAAAACAAAGCCCATCCATACACAACACGATGTGATGATCAGCAAACCTGCTGCCTTTTTGTACAGAAGCAATGGGGAAAAGGAGATCGAATTAAGCTTTTTGACGCTTCTCCCCTTCATTGCAAAAGAAAATGGATATTTTAAGGTTTCGACCGTTTTTGGGGAAAGGTTTGTGAGGCAAAGTGATGCAGTGCCTGTCAGCCAACAGAAAGGGACTGCTGAAGACATCATTCAAACGGGTGCGTTTTTCCTTGGCCTTCCCTACCTGTGGGGAGGGATCAGCGGGTTTGGGTTTGATTGCTCCGGATTTATGTACAGTATATTTAAGGCAAATGGATATAGCATCCCCCGTGATGCGGGAGATCAGGCTAAGGCGGGGAAGGGTGTCCCGCTTGATGATATGAAAGCCGGTGACCTGCTGTTTTTTGCTTATGAGGAAGGAAAAGGAGCGATTCATCACGTCGGTCTGTATGTAGGCGGCGGGAAAATGCTTCATTCTCCAAAGACAGGAAAATCAATCGAAATCCTTACATTAAAAGACACAATCTATGAAAAAGAACTTTGTGCGGTGCGCCGCTGTTTTTCAGAATAAGGAGGGAGACAAATGACGCCACTGCCTTTGTTAGAGGTCAGCCAGCTGAAAATGCATTTTGACGCAGGGAAAAAGCGGACAGTCAAAGCCGTCGATGGGGTCACCTTTCAGATTCGTGAAGGAGAAACGTTCGGGCTAGTCGGGGAATCAGGGTGCGGGAAATCAACCTTGGGGAGAGTGCTGATGCGCCTTTATCAGCCGACAGAAGGAAGCGTGACATACCGCGGCACAAATCTTCATGCACTAAGTGAAAAAGAGCAGTTTGCCTTCAACCGCAAACTGCAGATGATTTTTCAGGACCCTTATGCTTCACTTAACCCGCGCATGACCGTTCGAGAAATTATTTTGGAGCCGATGGAGATTCACAATCTCTACAATACCCATAAAGCGCGGCTTCTCGTCGTGGACGAGCTGCTTGAGGCAGTTGGGCTTCACCCCGATTTTGGGAGCCGTTATCCGCATGAATTCAGCGGCGGGCAAAGGCAGAGAATCGGGATTGCGAGAGCACTGTCGCTGAATCCTGAATTTATCGTGGCGGACGAACCGATTTCTGCACTTGATGTCTCTGTTCAAGCGCAGGTGGTCAACCTGCTGAAGCGGCTTCAAAAAGAGAAAGGGCTAACGTTTTTATTCATTGCCCATGATCTTTCGATGGTGAAGCATATCAGTGACAGGATCGGTGTGATGTACTTAGGACACATGATTGAAATTACAGAGAGCGGCACCTTGTATCGTGAACCGCTCCATCCCTATACAAAGGCGCTTTTGTCCTCGATTCCGATTCCAGATCCTGAATTGGAGGACAAGCGTGAGCGTATTCTCTTGAAAGGGGAGCTGCCGAGCCCGGTCAATCCGCCAAGCGGCTGCGTGTTTCGTACCCGCTGTCCGGAGGCGATGCCTGAATGTGGAGAATCTCGTCCCCAGCTTCAAGAAATCGAACCCGGCCGTTTTGTCGCTTGCCATTTGTATCGAAATGCTGAAACGAAGGAAAAAGTGAGATAAATAAAAAGAGTGGCTCCTTTTTACTAGAGCCACTCCATTTGTTTTATACTTGATGTAAAAACTTTACACAAACCGGGTAAGGGACAGAAACCGTTGATGGGAGGAGTGTCAATCGGCCGGTTTCTTTGTCTCTTTCAAACAAGACAAGGTTGCCTGTTTCTTCATTTGAAGCAACGAGGAACCCTTCCGTTGGGTCAAATACAAAGTCACGAGGCCAGTTTCCTTCTGTCGACACTCTTTCTACGAAAGCCAGCTCTCCTGAATATTGATTCACTTCAAATACGGCGATACTGTCATGGCCGCGGTTTGCGACATAAACAAAACGTCCGTCCTGCGTGACATGTATTGCGCTTCCCTGGCTGTTATCTGTAAAATCATCAGGGATGGCAGAAACGACTTGGATTTCTCTAAATTCGCCGGCTGTCGGGTTGTATTCAAGCGCAATCACTTCATTGCTTAATTCTGTCATGACATAAGCGTATTTTTCTTTCGGATGAAAAGCGATATGGCGAGGTCCTGCACCGGGAGCGAAGGAATGGCTTCCGGATTCAGTCAACACACCGTCTTTAAGCTTATAGGTGTAGAGCTTATCTATACCTAAATCAACCGCTACCACATAATTGTGTTCAGGTGTGAACCCCGCGTAGTGTGTATGCGGTTTTTCTTGTCTTTCGTGCGGCCCTTTTCCTGTGTGAGCGGCCTCTGAAACAGGTGATTGCAAGCTGCCGTCTTCCTGAACCGGAAAAACGTGTACCTTCCCGCTGTGATAATTGGCAGTCAGTACGAATTGATTTTGATCATCAATGCTTACGTGGCATGGCGAAGGGCCATCAATTAACTGATGATTCAGAAATGTCAACTCGCCGCTGTTTTTATCGATTTGATAGGCAGCAACTCCGCCTTGGCCGTCTGCTTTTTCGATGGAATAAAGGATGGTGTTGTTTTTATTCGGCGCCACATATGTCGGGTTGCCCAGCTTAGCGGCCAGCTTTGGCTCGCTGAGTGCTTTTTTCTCAGTATCAAGCTCAAATGAATAAATTCCTTCGCTTCCGCCTTTTGTATACGTCCCGACATATCCTATGTATTTTGTCATGCGATTTCCCCCTTAAAAATGATGTCACCTCTATATTAACGTATCTTGATAAAATAAGCTGTTCAAAACATGAAAAAGGGGAAGATTCTTCATTCGCCTCGAATCAGCGGCATTGTGCAGCACCTGAAGGAGCCGCCTGATTTAATAATTTCTGACAGGTCAATTTCGATAATGTGATAGCCTCTTTTCGATAGCTGTTGATTGACATGGCGGTTGCCAGGGAGACTGATGATCGTTTTTTTTCCGATTGAAAGGACGTTGGTGCCAAGCGTAAATTGTTCGTCCTCGGGCACCTCAATAAGATCATAACGTTTTGCCAGCATATCGGCTGCATCTGGCTCAATGGCCTGTGGATAAATTAACGCTTCGCTTTCAGATACAATGTTAAATACGCAGTCCAAATGCAAAAATTTTTCATGAAGCTTCACTGGAACGATCGTATATTCAGGAAGTGCCTCTTCCAGCTGGCCGATAGCTGAAATGTCGGTGCGCTGGCTGATTCCGACATAGACAATGTCATCATCGATAATGACGTCTCCGCCTTCAATACTCGTATCAAGCATGCGGGTGTAAGAGATACCTTGGCTGTGAAAAAAATCTTTTATAACGGCTTCTTCTCCTTGGCGAATCGGTTCAGTCATGCTTGACAGAAAGGCTTTTTCTCCGATGACAAATCCTATGTCCCTAGTAAAAACCTGCTCTGGTAGCCCGTCGCGAACGGGCAAAAGGACGACCTCAACGTTGTGTGACCTAAGTGCCTCCACTAAGCGGCTGTGCTGGTCGTTTGCGGTTTTTACATGAATATTGTCATCTTCAAAATGTTTTTGTGTTTCGTTTATAACATCTTTTATGGTCATGTGCTCAGGTTTGCATAAGATCACTTTCTGAAGTGTGCCGTATTCCGTTCGGCATACCGTTTTGTGCTGAGATTTCGGGATGGATACGTCCATTTGTTTTTCCTCCTAAAGTGTGAAGAATACATTTATTATTCCCTCATCATGAAAATCATTAAACCATTTTAAATTTTAGACAAATGGAAGAGAATATTGTTTAATAGGAGAATATAAGTGCATTTAGCTAAAAGATCAGACATCAAAGGGGAGAAAGGTATGGAAACACCGGAAACAAGATTTTGTAAAGAGTCAAAGGTTGTGAAAACCAGCAGGGTGTTCCCGCTTGACACGAACAACCATAATACGCTGTTTGGCGGAAAATTAATGAGCTACATAGACGACATTGCCTCTATTTCAGCGGCGCGCCATTGCAGACGTGAAACGGTAACAGCTTCAATGGATTCTGTAGATTTTTTAAAGCCGATCGGGCAAAAGGATTCTGTCTGCCTAGAGTCCTATGTGACATGGGTCGGCACATCTTCCATGGAAGTATTTGTGAAAGTCATTAAAGAACATTTGATGACTGGCGAACGGGAACTCGCTGCCACATCCTTTTTGACATTTGTCGCATTAGATTCAAATGGCAAGCCGGTGCCTGTACCGAGAGTTGTACCGGAAACAGAAGAAGAAATCATGCTGCATAATACAGCTGTACAGCGCGCTAATGAACGTAAGAACCGCAAGAAACACAGCCAGGCGCTTGCAAATGCGCTCGGAACTGATAAGCCTTGGTGAACGTTAAACCCAAAACATAAGTTGTTTTGGGTTTTTTTGTACTTTTCAATGGTGATTATTACAATGGTTAGTCCGTTTTTGCTAGGGGATTCTACAAAAAAGCAACAAATGTCATGTTAAATTGATAATTTTGTGACAACTTTATTAAAGATTCATTTTAGATATATCTTTTATTCGTAAGATCATGTATTTTAAAGATATATTTTAAATACATCTTTTCGAAAGGATTGTTTATAAAATGTTAGATAACAAAACAATCGAAATTATTAAAAGCACTGTACCCGTATTGCAACAGCATGGAGAAACAATCACTGGCCGTTTTTACGATCGGATGTTTCAAGACCATCCAGAGCTTTTGAACATTTTTAATCAAACAAACCAAAAGAAAAAAACACAGCGAACTGCACTGGCAAATGCCGTTATTGCAGCTGCGGCAAACATTGACCAATTAGGAAACATCATTCCGGTTGTCAAACAAATCGGCCACAAGCACCGCAGTATCGGAATTAAGCCTGAGCACTACCCAATCGTCGGTAAATATTTGCTGATTGCGATTAAAGATGTATTGGGAGACGCTGCAACTCCTGACATTATGCAGGCATGGGAAAAAGCGTACGGAGTCATTGCTGACGCGTTCATCGGAATTGAAAAAGACATGTATGAACAGGCTGAAGAGCAAGCCGGCGGCTGGAAGGAGTATAAGCCATTCGTTATCGCAAAAAAAGAGCGGGAAAGCAAAGAAATTACATCCTTCTATTTGAAACCGGAAGACGGCAAGCCGTTACCTGAATTCCAAGCAGGGCAATATATCAGCATCAAAGTGCGGATTCCTGATTCTGAATATACGCATATCCGCCAGTACAGCCTGTCTGATATGCCGGGAAAAGACTATTATCGAATTTCAGTGAAGAAAGATGGTGTCGTGTCTTCCTACTTACACGATGGGCTGCAGGAGGGAGATTCAATAGAGATCAGCGCACCGGCAGGGGACTTTGTTTTAGATCATGCATCACAAAAAGATCTCGTTTTGATCAGTGCCGGAGTTGGCATTACACCAATGATCAGCATGCTGAAAACATCTGTTTCCAAACAGCCTGAACGACAAATTCTGTTCATTCATGCGGCGAAAAACAGTGAATATCATGCATTGCGCCATGAAGTAGAAGAAGCAGCAAAACATTCTGTTGTTAAAACAGCATTTGTGTATCGCGAGCCGACAGAGGAAGACCGTGCAGGTGATCTGCATTTTCATGAAGGACAGATTGATCAGCAATTCCTCAAAGAACTGATTGCCAACACAGATGCGGATTACTATATTTGCGGTTCACCGTCGTTTATTACGGCAATGCATAAGCTTGTATCAGAGCTCGGATCAGCGCCGGAGTCTATCCATTACGAGCTATTCGGCCCGCAATTAAGTTTGGCGCAGTCCGTTTGAACACATACATGAAACTCTTCTCCTTTCAGAGAAGAGTTTTTTATTGAGATATAAGAAGGCAGACAAGCGCCGGTTTCTACATCCGGACAATCACAGACCCGCCGCCATTTGTGCATACACGGTTTTGCTGTTCTTGCATTGTTCTCAGCAATTCATTGTTTACCTCAATCGCTCTAATTAGTTGCTCCATCCTTAGCTCCAAACCGGCCAGCCTGTCGATTGTTTGCTGCTGGTAGCTCTCGGGTTGGGGAGCCAAAGGCAGATCAAAGGGCCAAAGGGCATTCGACTTCTGATTTTTCATATTGCGTATTGCGCCTCCAATCGGTGTCACTTTCTATTGTGTTATGTTCAGTCGATATGCACGTTCGCCTAGACACTGATGCATAGAGGGCCTGCCACGGGGCACAATAGGCTCAATATGACCAGCGGATGGAGGTAAAGATCGGTGTTATGGATGATATGGGTATTTTTACTGAAGCCAGTTATCGTATTTTCGATTGCATATATTTTATTTCGACTTGCCGGTAAAAAAGCTGTGTCACAAATGAACAATTTTGATCTGCTTTTGACCTTCGCAATCGGAACCATTATCAGTGAGCCGATCCTTACATCCAAGCTGCCGATGTCAATTTATTATGCGGGTGCTTTTTTGGTGCTTTATCTTATCATGAGCAAGCTCTCTTTATCTAATAAATGGCGATGGCTCCTGGTCGTGAGCCCGACTGTCCTAATCCGAAACGGGGATATTGATGAACGCGGCCTTCGTAAAGAAAGGCTGACTGTTAATGAGCTGCTTGGAAAGCTGAGGGAAAAGGGCTATGCCGACCCGGCTGACATTGATCTTGCTATCATTGAAGAAACGGGAGAAGTAAGCGTCATCCCGAAAGAGGAAGCGAGAGCGGTGCAGGTGCGGGATTTGAATATGGAAGCTGAACGGAATTTTATCCCGATTCCGCTCATACTGGATGGCGAAATCCTTGATCATAATTTGAAATATCTCCAAAAAAACCGATCTTGGCTGTTTGAGAAGCTTGAGGAAAAAGGGTACAGCCCCAAACTGCTGTCTTCGATTACCCTTGGCACGATGAATGCACGCGGTGATATATCCCTTGATTTAAATACCGCTAATGAACCGCAGCATGATCCTTACTTATACAAACCGGGAAATAACAATTAAGATGGCTCTCTCTTGTAATGAGAGCTTTTTTCTTTTTTAAAGGGAATTTTTGTTTGGTGTCAAATGTACCTAGTTAGGAGGGGAACTGAACATGAAGGACTTATCCATAAGAAACGACATGGCGCCAACGGTCAGTTTGCTGTATTCCGCAGTGGAAGAAAACAGTCTCCGTCTGGCTTCCATCGTAAGCCATATGACACACAGTGAACTTTACTATAAGGGGCGCTGCCAAACAAAAAACAGCACGGCTCAGCTTTTGCACCATATCACAAATGTTGATATCAGATGGGTCTGGCGTATCAAGGAAAATCGGATACCGGACCATATTGAACAGGCATACGGCCCGATGACAGATGAAAGCGGACGGCTGCCTGAACCGGTGAATCAGCCAGGCTTAGATGAACTCCTGAAAAGACATCAGCATGTAGTAGAGGAGTTGAAATCGGTATGCTTCACTTTAACTGAAAATGCTTTGAACCAGCCGCTTTCCTTCGAAGGTGACACCGCGACGATACGATGGGGAATTTGGCATATGGCAGATCATAACCGCTATCATCAGGCACATATTGAAGCTCTCAAAAAAGAATGGAAGCAGGATGTGGCGAAGTATGAACGCTAAAACGAAGCTTGTGACTGATCGAATTCGTTTGCGCTGTATGGAAGATCGGGATCAAGCCACTTTGTTTGGGCTGCTTTTTAATGATCCTGACGTCATGACATATTATTCCGGTTTAAAAGATAAGAGGCAAACCCGCGAGTGGGTCAATTGGAACCAACGAAATGAAAAAGGGTACGGCGTTAGTCTGTGGATCGCCGAAGATAAGCGGACAGGGGAGTTTTTGGGGCAATGCGGCATCGTTCCCCAGCAGATCGAAAATCAAACCGTAATGGAAATTGGATATATGTTTGCCCGCCGCCACTGGGGGAACGGCTATGCGCAAGAAGCGGCTCGGGCCTGTCTGGACTATGGCTTTAACGAGCGGCAGTTCGGCAAAATGACGGCTTTGATTGATCCGGATAACAAAGCGTCCATACGGGTAGCGGAGAAAATCGGCATGCATTACAGCAAAACGATCAGAAAATGGAATAAACCGATCGCGGTATATGAAAGAAAATCTTACAATTGAAAGATAGAGCTCAGTTTAGTATTATGATATCATGTAAAGTTTTCTAGGGTTCCGCATGTCAATTGACATGGACTGGTCCGAGAGAAAACACATACGCGTAAATAGAAGCGCGTATGCACACGGAGGGAAAAAAGCCCGGGAGAGTCAATCTCATGTGAGACGACTGTCCGGGGTTTTTTTGTTTTCGGAGAATCCTAATAGATAGAAAGGAATGACTCAAAATGAAATGGGGATTGGTCGTGCTTGCCGCTGTTTTCGAGGTTGTTTGGGTGATAGGCTTAAAGCACGCTGACTCAGTCTTAACATGGAGCGGCACTGCCATCGGCATCATATTCAGCTTTTACCTTCTAATGAAGGCGACTCACAGTCTGCCTGTTGGTACCGTGTATGCCGTCTTTACCGGGCTCGGCACAGCGGGAACAGTACTTAGTGAAATCGTTCTTTTTCATGAACCGGTTGGATGGCCGAAGCTATTGTTAATTGGCGTGCTCTTAATCGGTGTAATCGGGTTGAAGCTTGTGACACAGGATGAGACAGAGGAAAAAGGAGGCGAGGCATAATGCTGCACTGGATCAGTTTATTGTGCGCGGGCTGTTTAGAAATGGCCGGCGTGGCCCTTATGAATCAATATGCGAAAGAAAAAAGCGTGAAATGGGTGCTGTTGATCATTGTTGGTTTTGCCGCTTCATTTTCCTTGCTGTCGTACGCAATGGAAACCATTCCGATGGGAACGGCTTACGCGGTCTGGACAGGAATTGGCACCGCCGGCGGGGCGCTTATCGGCATCCTCTTTTACAAGGAGCAGAAAGACGCCAAACGGATCTTCTTTATCGCGTTGATTTTATGCTCAGCAGTTGGTTTAAAAATTCTGTCATAAATTGATTTTTATCAAATCTTCAGTATAATGGATAAATAGTTTAGACTTACAAAGATAAGAGGGATTATTCATGAAATCATATATGACTCAGCGGTTGGACGAATACCGTGACGGAAATGAGGATAAAGGGCGGCTCTTGGTCAGCTGCCCCGATCAGCCGGGTATCGTCTCTGCAGTTTCCGCGTTTTTATTTGAACACGGTGCCAATATTATAGAATCAAATCAATATACGACAGACCCTGAAGGCGGCCGGTTCTTCCTGAGAATCGAATTCGACTGCGCAGGCATTCGTGAAAAAAAATCATCACTTCAGGCAGCGTTTGCCTCTGTTGCGGAAAAATTCGACATGACATGGAGCTTAACTTTGGCGAGCGAACTGAAGCGTGTCGCCATTTTCGTTTCAAAGGAGCTCCACTGCCTGCATGAGCTGATTTGGGAATGGCAAACCGGCAACCTGATGGCGGAGATCGCTGTTGTCATCAGTAACCATGAGGAAGCGAGAGAGCTGGTTGAGCGCCTGAACATTCCATTCCACTATATGAAAGCGAACAAAGACATCAGAGCGGAAGTCGAAAAGAAGCAGCTTGAACTGCTGGAGCAGTACGATGTTGATGTCATCGTTCTCGCACGCTATATGCAGATTCTAACTCCTGATTTTGTTTCGGCTCATCCGAATCGCATCATCAATATCCACCATTCATTCCTGCCAGCTTTTATCGGTGCGAATCCGTACAAACGGGCCTACGAGCGCGGCGTGAAACTGATCGGTGCGACATCTCATTATGTGACAAACGATCTTGATGAAGGGCCGATCATTGAACAGGATATTGAGCGTGTGGACCACCGCGATAATGCGGAAGCGCTGAAAAACATCGGAAGAACAATTGAGCGCAGCGTGCTTGCCCGTGCTGTGAAATGGCATTTGGAAGACCGTGTCATCGTTCATGAAAATAAAACAATCGTCTTTAACTAGACTGCAAGAGGCCCGCGCAATGCGGGCTATTTTTGGTAACAAAAAACCTTGACAAGTGTCTTTTTTCTTTGCATAATATAAAAAAATCATTGAGCGTTGAAGAGGATTAGTAAGCAGACCTTTCTGTGACAGAGAGCAAAATGAATCGCTGAAACATTTTGCCGCATGAAACCTGCCGAACCTGCCTTGGAGTCCTAGGGGGAAAACCTAGGCGCATAACCTGGCGTTACAGGAGAGCGGAGCGTGCACAAGCGCGTTCAATCAAGGTGGTACCACGGAAACCCATTTCGTCCTTATGAATCAGGATGAAATGGGTTTTTTTATTGTAGAAGAGCCGCGGAGGAGAATAAATGAAAAAACAAAGAATAGTAGTGAAAATAGGAAGCAGTTCGCTCACGAATAGCAAAGGAAGCATTGATGAGGCAAAAATCAGAGAGCATGTTCAGGCGATTTCCGTGTTAAAAAAAGCGGGGCATGAAATGATTCTGATTACCTCGGGTGCCGTAGCGGCGGGGTTTTCCAGCCTCGGTTATCCGTCCCGTCCCGTTACCATCAAAGGAAAACAGGCGGCGGCCGCGGTCGGACAAACACTGTTAATGCAGCAATATATGAATCAATTTAAACAATACTCATTAACTCCGGGACAAATCCTTTTAACGAGAAATGATTTTTCGAAAAGAGAACGGTATCGAAACGCGTATGCTACGATAATGGAATTATTAGAGCGCGGCGTCATTCCGATTATCAACGAGAACGATTCTACATCTGTTGAAGAATTGACATTCGGAGATAATGATATGCTTTCTGCGTTAGTCAGCGGATTGATTCACGCGGACCAGCTCATGATTCTCACCGACATTAACGGACTGTATGATGCCAATCCAAATGAAAATCCTGAGGCGAAACGATTTGATTATTTGCCGGAGATCACGCCTGAATTGCTTGGATATGCAGGTTCAGCTGGATCAAAGGTCGGCACCGGCGGAATGAAATCAAAGCTGTTAGCCGCACAAACCGCGCTGTCTCTGGGAGTGAAAGTATTCATTGGAACAGGCAGCGGAGAGCAAAAACTTGCGGACATTTTGGACGGCAGGGGAGACGGCACTTATATCGGAGACAAAGAACTATCTTCGGTTAACAACACAAGGCAGTGGATTCAGTTCCACTCGCCGATATCGGGAGAAATTATCATTGATGCGGGTGCCGAGGAGGCGATGATCCATAATGGAAGCAGCCTTTTGCCCGCTGGCGTTGTGGGTGTGAACGGAAGCTTTCCGAAAGGGGCGGTTGTGGAAGTCAGGGGACCGGGCGGCGTGATCGGCAAAGGCCAAACTCATTACTCCTCCGAGGAGATTATGGAGGCTAAAGGCAAACGCAGTGACGAACTTGATTTTGAGAAAACGTTTGAGGTTATTCATAGGAATGACTGGGTCAATGTAAAAGACTAGGAGGCGGAAAAATGAGTGAAGTTTCTGTAAAAGCGAAGCTGGCGAAAGAAGCAGCAGCCGAAATGATCATGAAAACAACAGCCGAGAAGGATGAGGCGCTCAGCCTCATTGCAAACGGACTCCGCAAAGAATTGGATTTTCTCTTGGCGGAGAATGCAAAAGACATTGTGAACGGAAAAGAGAATGGTTTAACACCGGACATCATTGACCGTCTCACATTGGATGAGAAACGGATACGCGATATCGCGGACGCGGTGGAGCTCTTAATCGACTTAGCGGACCCAATCGGCGACTCTCTTGAAACGATTGAAAAAGAAAACGGCCTGTTTATTGAAAAAATCCGTGTGCCGCTTGGTGTCGTAGGAATGATTTATGAGGCGAGGCCAAACGTCACAGTTGATGCGGCTACCCTTTGCCTGAAGACAGGGAACGCGGTTGTGCTGCGGGGAAGCTCCTCAGCCATCCACAGCAACAAAGCGCTCGTCAGTGTCATTCACAGAGCACTTGAGCAATCAGCGCTTCCGATTCACGCTGTGCAGCTGATTGAGGATACGAGCAGAGAGACAGCAAAAGAGCTCTTTACGTTAAATGATGGCTTAGACGTATTAATTCCGCGCGGAGGCAAGAAACTGATTGATCTCGTTGTGAGAGAATCAACAGTTCCTGTATTAGAAACGGGAGCAGGAAACTGCCACATATTCATTGACGAAACAGCCAAACCTCAAATGGCAGAAAAGGTTGTCGTAAATGCCAAAACTCAGCGCCCTTCTGTATGCAACGCGATTGAATCATTGCTGATTCACAAGGCTTGGGCAAGACAGCACGGGAAAGAATTGCTGGACCAGCTGGAAAACGCGGGAGTTGAAATTCGGGGTGATGAATTGGTATGTGAACTTCATCCTTCAAGCAAACAAGCATCAAAAGAAGATTGGGAAACCGAATTCTTAGCGCCTGTCCTCAGCGTAAAAACGGTTGAAAACGTCCAAGAAGCTGTGAAGCATATCCAACAATACGGCACCAATCATTCTGAAGCGATTTTAACTGAAAATGACAAAAACGCAGCATATTTTCAAACGGCTGTCGATGCTGCCGCTGTCTATCATAACGCGTCAACCCGCTTTACCGACGGCTTTGAATTCGGCTACGGAGCCGAAATCGGCATCAGCACGCAAAAGCTTCATGCAAGAGGACCGATGGGGCTTCCTGCACTGACTTCTACAAAATACATCATTAAAGGAACTGGGCAAATCCGTGAATAGCGGGGCAATGTTCAATGAAAAAGCTTATCTCATTACGAGATAAGCTTTTTTATACGTGAAAAATTGACATACCAAAATTAATTGTGTACAATTTAATTGTATAAAATTTATTGGGGGAATGAAAAATGAGTCAGCCATTATTTACAGCAACTGTTTCAGCGGTAGGAGGAAGAGAAGGAAAGGTCATTTCATCAGACCGCGTTCTTGAGCTTGATGTCGCAATGCCGGGGACAACGAGAGCCAAGAAATTAGAAAAAGCGACAAATCCAGAGCAGCTGTTTGCAGCAGGTTATGCAGCTTGCTTTGACAGCGCCCTGCAGCTTGTCGCAAGAACAGAACGAGTAAAAGTAGAGACAGAGGTTACAGCGAATGTAAGCCTGTTAAAGGATGAAGCGGACCAGGGCTACAAGCTTGGTGTGACGCTGCAAGTAAAAGGAGAAGGAGTCAGTGCATCAGAATTGGAGGCGCTTGTGAAAAAAGCGCACGGCGTCTGCCCGTATTCAAAAGCAACCTCCGGAAATATTGAAGTGACGCTTGAAGTTGCTGAATAAATAAAAAGAGGATGCCCCGCACAGGGCATCCTCAATTTTTTTAATGAAGTGTTTCCAACAATGTATATAGAGCGGACTTTAACTGTTTGAGATCCTCTCCAGATAGCTTTGAGAGCCCTAGGATCGTCTCTGGAATGTCAACCGCTTTTTCTTTTAATAACGCCCCGTCCTCTGTCAGGCTGATCAACACGGACCGCTCATCCTCTTCAGATCTTTTTCTCGTAATCAAACCCTGTTGTTCCATTCGTTTAAGCATCGGAGTGAGCGTCCCTGAATCTAAATACAGCTGTTCGCCCATTTTTTTGACAGTAAGCGTTTCATGTTCCCATAACAATAGCAAAGCCAAATATTGAGGGTATGTTATATTCAGCTTATCAAGCAGCGGCTTGTATTGCTTTGTCATTTCCCGCGAACTCGCATATAGCAAAAAACAAAGCTGATTCTCCAATTTCATATGATCAAATTTATTTTCCATTTTGTTCACCAACTCTTTTTTGTCATTCGATTCTATTGTATCTGAAAAACCTCACTTTTCCTATTCTCGGCAAACATAGCATGTTTAAAAAGATTAGAAAGGGAAATATAACAACTAGATACAAATAAGGAGGTTGGGAAATATGGCACTATTTACAGCAAAAGTAACCGCGCGAGGCGGACGGGCAGGACATATTACATCAGATGACGGTGTTCTTGATTTTGATATTGTCATGCCAAATGCCAAAAAAGAAGGACAAACCGGCACAAATCCGGAACAGCTCTTTGCGGCAGGGTATGCTGCATGCTTTGGTGGCGCGCTCGAACACGTAGCCAAAGAGCAGAATATCGAAATTGATTCGGAGATTGAAGGGCAGGTCAGCCTCATGAAGGATGAGAGCGACGGCGGGTTTAAAATCGGTGTCACACTTGTTGTGAACACGAAAGATTTAGATCGGGAAAAGGCACAAGAGCTTGTCAACGCCGCTCATGAATTCTGTCCTTACTCAAAGGCAACCAGAGGAAATGTTGATGTAAAACTAGAATTAAAATAATGACCGGCATCCTGAGTGTTCTCAGGATGTTTTTTTGGTGTCGGAGCATGCGGGGCGGGCACAGATTTTTGATAAAACGTCAGAGAAGCGTTTGAAGCATGCCTTTAAACCAAAAGTTACAGATGAAGGGGGCGGCTGGCTTGGTGTCTGCCAAGCTGAATTCCGGCGCGCATGATTGCTGTTTTGTATTTGCACAGGGCATAGCGCTACTTGGAGAAATAACAAGGATCAGGCCGCACATGCCTGATCCTTTTAATATTCTTTCTTATTGGCGAAGTTCCGCCATGCTTGAAACGGGGATAAATGCTCTGTCAGAGTCACTTGATAAAAGGGGATCGTTCTTTCTTCAGCAGGTTTATCAATTTCTTTATAAATGAATGAATCATCAAACCCGGCTTCGGCAGCGTCTGTGTGCTCAGCTGCATAGAAAACGGCTTTAGGCCGGGCCCAGTAGATGGCGCCCAAGCACATTGGGCATGGTTCACAGCTCGTATACAAAATGCAGTCATCAAGCTGGTATGCTCCTAGCACCTTACAGGCTTTCCGAATAGCAGTGACTTCCGCGTGGGCAGTCGGATCATTGCTTGTTGTGACGTTGTTCTGTCCTTCTGCAATAATGGCTCCGTCTTTCACGATAACGGCTCCAAAAGGCCCGCCGATTCCTGCATTCACTCCTTCACATGCGAGAGTGACAGCCCGTTTTAAGAACGTTTCATGATTCATCCCAATCCCTCCTGTCAATAGAGTGTTATTAGTATAGCCGAAAAGAATGCAAAGAACATTCTTAAAAAAGTGCAAAATAAACAAAGTAATTGGGGGATTTGCTAAATAAGAAACCGATTGTGGCTGTATTATAGAAAAAAACCATCTGCCAAATGCAGATGGTTTTTTCAAATTATACTAGCTGTGTCTGCTGTGCTCTTGCCTGTTTTGCAGCTTCAACCATGTTTTTCAATGCTGCAACCGTTTCTTCCTGCTGTCTTGTTTTCAATCCGCAGTCTGGATTTACCCAGAAGCGGTCAGTCGGACAGACGGCAAGCGCATCAACGATAATATTGTACATTTCTTCAGTTGACGGCACACGAGGGCTGTGAATGTCATATACACCAAGGCCAAGCCCTTTTAAATACGGGTGGTTTTTTAAGTAATCTAAAAATCCTCCGTGGCTTCTGCTATGTTCGATTGTAATCACATCGGCATCAAGATCATTGATTGTATCAACGATATCTTCGAAGTTGCTGTAGCACATATGTGTATGAATTTGTGTCTCGTTTTTCACGGAAGAAGTGGTTAATCTGAAAGCTTCTGCCGCCCAAGTCAAATACTCATCCCAATCGCGGGTTTTCAATGGAAGGCCTTCACGCAGCGCTGGTTCATCGACTTGAATGATTTGAATGCCTGCGTCTTCAAGCGCTTTAACTTCTTTGCGAAGGGCAAGCCCGATTTGGAAGGCGATTTCTTTCCTCGAGATGTCGTTTCGAGGGAAAGACCAGTTTAAGATTGTAACCGGGCCCGTCAGCATTCCTTTCACATGCTTGGAAGTCAATGACTGTGCGTAGACTGTGTCTTTCACTGTCATCGGTTCAATAAATTCAACATCTCCGTAAATGACTGGCGGGCGGACACAGCGTGAGCCGTATGATTGAACCCAGGCATATTTAGTGAAGGCGAAACCGGCCAGCTTTTCACCGAAGTATTCGACCATGTCTGTCCGTTCAAATTCGCCGTGAACAAGGACATCAAGCTCCAATTCTTCCTGAATATCAATCCATCTTTTTGTTTCCGCATTGATAAAGTTTTGATACTGTTCATCGGACCACTCAGCTTTCCGCCATTTTTGGCGTGCGCTCCGCACTTCAGCAGACTGCGGGAAGCTTCCGATCGTTGTCGTCGGCAAAAGCGGAAGGCCGAGAGATTCATTTTGCAGGGCTAAACGTTCTTCAAACGGAATCGGGCGCTTGAAGTCTTTATCGGTTAATTGCTCAAGCTCTTTCTTTTGTTCGGAATTGGCGCCTGTTGCAAACTGTTTAAGCGCCTGGATATCAGCCTTAGCCTGCTGAATCTCTTCGCTGATCGCCGCTTTTCCTGATACTAAGCCTTCTTTCAAAGCTGTCAGCTCGGCCAGCTTTTCTTTTGCGTAGGATAATCCGTTCAATAGGTCTTTTTCCAAATGCTCATCAGGGTGTTTCGCTACTGGAACATGTAGCAGGCTGCTGGAAGGCTGAATCCACAGTTCATCAACTTTTGCAATGCTGAGAATATCAAGAACGGCATCGAGACGCTCTTCAAGGTCCGCTTTCCAAATGTTGCGTCCGTCGATAACGCCGGCTGCCAGCACTTTGTCTGTCGGAAAGCCATGTGTTTTAAGCTGTTCCAGGTTTCTGCCTTTGTCGTGAACGAAATCAAGGCCAATTCCCTGAACCGGGTAAGAGATCAGCTCTTCATAAGCATCAACAGAATCAAAATACGTCTGCAAAAGCACATTCAAGGATGAAAGCTCACTTGTAATGCTTTCAAATAATTCTTTTGCACCGCGGACATCTTCACTAGAGGCGGTAACGAGCGCCGGCTCATCGATTTGAACCCATTTTACGCCTTCTTCTTCAAGCTCTTTCAAAAGCTGTACATATAATGGCACAAGGCGTTTTTGGATCGCTTTTGCTTCAGACGGTTCATAGCCTTTAGCAAGCGTAACGAACGTATAAGGGCCGACAATCACAGGCTTTGTTTCCACACCGTATTCCTGTTTGATCCGGCGATAATCTTCGAGTTGCTTGTTTCTTGTCAGACGGAACTCAATGCTCTCGTCATATTCCGGAACGATGTAATGGTAATTTGTATTAAACCATTTTGTCATTTCACTAGATACGGCGTCTTTGATTCCGCGGGCGATAGCGAAGTATGTATCGGTAGCGTCAGTCAAATGTCTAAAACGTTTCGGAATCCAGTTGAAGCTGACTGCTGTGTCGAGTACATGGTCATACTGTGTGAAATCAGAAACAGGCACAACATCAATCTGCTGGTCAATTTGTGTTTTTACTGCGGATAAAAATAGTTCGTCTATTTGCTTCAAAAACGTATCTTTATCAGTACTGCCTTTCCAATACGCTTCAAGTGCTTTTTTCCATTCCCGGTTCAGTCCGATTCTCGGAAATCCTAAATTCGATGTTTTGATGGTTGTCATTGTTTCTCCTCCTTTATATGTAAAACACTCTCTTTAACCCGCGGATACAGGCTGCTAAGAGGTTTTCTCACAACAAAAAGCCTCTTTCCCATGAGAGAAAGAGGCTTTTCTGCGTAAAACACTGCCTCTCTCATCTCTCAGACACAATCTGATGGAATTAGCACCGTGCCTTATGAGACATCAGTCTCGGCGCGAAAAGCAGTGCGCCCCATTTCACAATGGTATTACGGTCGGTTGCTGTTGGGGTCAAAAGGCCAATCCCTCGCCCAACTCTCGATAAGAGAAAATGTTATTAATTTTTTGAAAAGTTGAATCATTTGTTGGTAATCTTAACAGTAATTCAAATTCATTGTCAACATAGAATTTGAAATTTTTATTTACATGATGTGGTGTATATTATATAAGAAAAATAATCTTATAGGGTCAACAAATGTGATTGCTCTGCTTTTTCTGCGAGCTCATCAGGAGCTGTTAAATACAGGAATCCATTGCCTGCCAGCGTTTTTGCAATATCAAGAGGAAGTGTCCTGCGGATTAGCTGTGCGAAAACCTCAGATTCAGAAAGCTTTCTTTGAAATGATTCTTCTTCATAGCTTTTGATTAAAGCAAGCGCACCGCTGACATGAGGGGCAGCCATTGAAGTGCCGGTCAGCTTACCGTACTTCTTGTTGGGAAGGGTGGATAAGATGTTTTCTCCTGGTGCCACAAGGTCAATCTCTTTATTCGCGTTAGAAAATTCTGATAATTCTCGCGCTACAGAAACAGATCCAACTGCAATCACTTCATTATAAGCTGCGGGGTAGGAAAGCTCTTCTGTGCGTTCGTCGCCGTCACCTTCATTTCCCGCTGCACAAACGACAAGCACTCCGTTTTTAACTGCGTTTTTCACTGCTTCTTCCAGCTCTGGCACATCGCTTGGCCCTCCAAGGGACATTGAGATGATGTCGACTTTCTGTTCCACCGCGTAGTTGATGCCGTTGATTATCCATTCGTATTGTCCGCTGCCGTTCTCGCCGCCAAGAACCTTCACAATCAATAGGCTTGCCTCAGGCGCGACTCCGGCAATGCCTCCGTTTGAATCATTAGCTGCAATCGTTCCGGCGACGTGTGTGCCGTGTCCGTTGTAGTCGGAAATCGCATCTTCCTTGCCGCCGTCGTCATCCGTGAAGTTCTTTCCGCCGATGATTTGATTTTTTAAATCAGGGTGGCTTGTGTCACAGCCCGTGTCTAATACAGCAACTTTAATATTTTTGCCTTTTACCCCTTTTGCCCACATTTCTGGCGCCTTAATCACTTTAATGCCCTCAGGAAGCTCGTTTACATCCATGATCTTCTCATTCGTCACATACGGGATCAAGCGGATTTCACCATTCATAAAAAAGCCCTCCTTTTTTATGCTTTCAAGTGGATTCAAGGGTGTTGCCTTATATTATATGAAAAAAGCAAGCGCTCGGACAGAGCCATTTGAAGCATTTTGAAAAAATAGGATACACACCAAAGAATTAGTAATCTTCAAAATATTGGATGGCTTCGGCGTGTATGACTGGGATTCAACTGTAAGTCAAGTTATAATAGTGTTGGGGAAAGGAGCAGTGTCATGAAACTGAATGAAAAATTATATGCATTTTTTTCAGAGCATGTGGAACAAATGGCCGAGGAATGGATTGAAACGATGGAGGAAAGTGATCCGAATTCGCTTTACGCCCTACATAATGCAACAGTAACGGAAGAATTGAAAGAGCAGGACAGAGAGTTTTACCGGCATCTGAATTACATGTATGTTTTACCGGAAAAACAATTTCTCGAAGAGTTTCAAGAGTGGGTCATTGAGCTGACCAACGATCAAAAACATCTCGACACACCGGTTCAGTATGTCATTCGGGAGTTTATGAGAAACAGGAGATTATATACGAAGTATTTTGAGAAGTTCGCAGAAGAAAATGAGTCAGCGTTTGAACCGGGAGAGAAGCAAAAATGGGCAGATTTGATTGTAAAAGTATTTGATTTCACCATTTATACATTCGTTGATCACGCTGAAATGAATGCCAAGCAGCAATTAAACGCCCAAAGAGAAATGATATTGGAACTAAGCTCACCTGTCATTACCCTGAGCAAATCAACAGCTCTGCTGCCGCTTGTCGGTGACATTGATACCGAACGGGCGAAGTTTATTCTGGAAAACACGCTTCAAGCTTGTGCGAAAAGACGTGTGGAGCATCTGTTAATCGATCTGTCAGGTGTTGTTGTGGTGGATACGATGGTGGCGCACCAGATCTTTAAATTGATTGAGGCGCTAAATCTGATCGGTGTCCGGTCAACCCTGTCAGGAATCAGGCCTGAAATTGCGCAAACTGCTGTACAGCTGGGGATTGACTTTTCGAATATTACCATTAAAACCAACCTTGCCCAAGCATTAAACTATCATCAATAAAAAAATCCGCTATCTGTGATAGCGGATTTTTTATGATGCGAAACATAAAGATACGAGAAAGGATCCCGCGAATAATAAGAGGACGAGGCAAAAGAACACCCAGTCGTGCCGGTTCACGCTCAATGTCCTGTAGTATGTCCGGTTTCTGCTTCCTGTAAATCCTTTCGATTCCATTGCAAGCGCTGTCCGTTCCGCTTTTCTGATGGCGCTTGCCAATAGGGGTATGGTATATCGTTTTAACGCACTGATTTTATTCATGATGCCGCTCTCCGCCGCTCCTCCTCTGATTTTATGAGCCTGCTGAATCAGCTGGACCTCATCCTTTAACAGCGGAAGAAAGCGAAAGCCTGCAATGACACCGTACGCGAGCTTTGGTGAGAGCCTGCACTGCTGGACAAGGCTCAGCATAAATAAAATCGGATCGGTTGTAAAAACAAACATCATCGATAAGGCGGAAAAGCATAAAATACGAAACCCAAGGGAGATGCCGACAGACACATTATCGCTGTTAATTGAGATAGGGCCTGCTTGAAACAAAAAATTATCCGGTGTTGTCGGCACCTTTCCAAAAACTGCGGCTGTCCACACGCACCCGAATGCTAAAATCAAAAACGGAATCGTAAACAACAACCATTTTTTCAATGGGATTCCGGCCGCCAGTAGAACGCCCGCAACGATGATGATATAAAAACATGCCGGAGTGTAAGGGTTGTAAATAAACGACAGCATGACGACACAACAAAAAACCGCCGCCGCTTTCACAGTCGGATTAATGAGATGTAACGGCTGCTTCATCACGCACCTCCTCTTGATATGCCATCCATTCATATAGAAGGGGAAGGGTGAGCTTTGCTTTTTGGACAAGCCCTGTTTCTTGAGAAAACAACTGCGCTGGAGATCCGTCAAAGGCCAGGCCCGTATCGTGAAGCACAAGCACGCTGTCAGCATACGAAGAGACTAGCTCCATATCGTGTGTAATCATAAGGACAGCGGTTCCCTCTGCCTTGATACGCTGAATCATTTCCATGCATTCAGCCGCCGTGCGGGCATCCTGGCCAAAGGTTGGTTCGTCTAATAATAAAACCTTTACGTCATGCATGAGCATAGTAGCTACGCTCAGTCGCCGTTTTTGCCCTTGGCTGATCGCAAACGGATGATGATCAGCCAAATGCTCAAGACCAAAACGCTGCAGCAGGTGTTGCGCTTTTTTCTCAGTTTCAGCATTTGCTTTCTGGCCGAACAGAAGCTCGTCATACACCGTATCGGTGACGAATTGATGCTCAGGGTTTTGAAAAACAAATCCCATCCGTTTACGCAATTCTTTTTCTTTATATTTCTGCAGCGGCTGGTCATAAAGAAGGATTTTGCCGCTTTGCGGTTTCATGAGACGGGCCAGAACTGATAAGAGCGTCGATTTTCCAGTTCCGTTCGGACCGACAAGCGCCGTTAAAGAGCCTTCGCGCAACGAAAAGCTGATGTCTTTGAAAATCGCCTGCTGTCCTCTCGCGAACGAAAGGCTGCTGACTTCAAGCACACTCTCCCCAGGAGGGGCTTTCTTCTTTTTGACACGCCCGGCAGGAATAGGCTCTTTGAACAGCATCTCTTTTGATAAAGTAAACGGCATACTCAGCTTTTCCTGCAGATGACAGACCTTTGGAATGGCGATGCCCAATTTCTTTAGTGTCTCCGCTTCATGCTGAAATAGATTTTTCGTCAGGCCATCCAGCGCCTTTTTGCCTGATTTGTCGAGTACGATCGTTCTCTCAATCCAAGGCGCCCATTCATCAAGCTGGTGCTCAATGACGAGGAGGCTGAAACCTTTTTCCCGCTGAAGATCCTTCATCAGATGAACGAACTCCTGCGCTGAGAAAGGGTCTAAAAGAGAGGTCGACTCATCTAAAATAATAAGCTCAGGCTCCATCGCCAAAATACAGGCGAGAGCCACTTTCTGCTTTTGTCCTCCTGAAAGGGTTGAGATCATTTTTTCTTTTAAATGGGTAATGCGTAATTTTTCTAATACGGCGTTGATTTTCTCTGTCATTTCTTCTTTTGGAATTTGCAGATTTTCCAGCCCGAACGCTATTTCGTCCTCCACCGTCAGCATGCAGAACTGCTGATCAGGATCCTGAAAAACGACCCCGGCATGCTGAGCAATCGTTTCGGAGGTTTCAGCATCTGTGACCGGCTTTTGAAATAGAAAGACATGTCCGGACTGAACGCCGTCGCAAGCCTCCGGATATAGACCGTTTAAACAAAGGGCGAGCGAGCTTTTGCCGCATCCGCTCGGTCCTAATAATAAAACACATTCTCCTTTTTGAAGCTCAAACGAAATGTCTTGAAAAACCGGTTTCTCGTCTTCTTCATAAGAGAAGCTGAGCTGCTCAACCGTCAGAAGCTCATCAAAGGCTTGCATGTTCTGACGCCCGCTTCCGTTTCTTTTTCAGTTCCTTTCCGAGTGCCATTCCGTTTAACACACCTGTATAAGCGAGAGAGTCGCTGACAGCTTTTCCGAGAAGCCCCGCCAAAAGCGCGCCGGAAATGAGGCGGATCACAAGCATAATGAGCAGATAACCTGGTGAATAGGCTGCATAGCCAGAAACAAAGAGATCATAGATAAAGCTGGCTACTGAAGACCCCATACCGGCCAGCATAAGGACAGGGAGAGAGTATGCTTTCCAGCGTGTTGCAAGAAACACAGCCTCAGCCCCGAGTCCTTGAACAATGCCAATGACGATGACCATCGGGCCAGACGGATTTCCCAGCAGGCACTCAACGAGAGCGGCAATGATTTCAGAAACGAGCGCCGCACCCGGTTTTCGAATCATGTACGCGGCGATCACAGAAACGATAAACCAAATGCCGTAAATCGGTTCATAGGCGATTGACCCAAACATACCTGCAAGCACGTTTCCGAAATGTGTAAATAATAAATAAACAACGGCAAATACGATACTGATAACCGACATGATGACAATTTCTTTTACTTTCCAGCTTTTCATTTTATCCCTGCTTTCTGTTTTTTCTTGATGGACTGTTAGCCGAAAGATTCACAGTCATGGTGATGTGGTTTGTTTGCTGCTCAGCCATGCGGAAAACGGCTTCCAATGTGCTGAATACGTCATGCGCATCCCCGTCAAGCTCGCTCGCGTAATGGACACCCTGTACGAAAGTGCCTTGGGCTTTTGCAATGTCGACAGCCTTCATAATCAATCCCATATAATCCGGCTCGTTCATTGGATAAAGGGCAAATTGGCACGGCGCTTCCGCCTTCAAGCCTCGGACAGCATCATCATTGACACGCTTATCACCTTTGGAAAGATATGTATCCCCCTGTGTGTCACCCGGGCATCCAATGGAAAACGTGCCGTTCATGACGATGTGTTGTTCGCTGTTTGCTGCATGAAGGTAAATGGCTTTTGCAGCATCGAATACATGATCAATCGATCCGCGTAACACCGTGCTGATATGGTCGGTTTTCGTCCATACCTTGGATGTATCTGTTTTTTTCAGCGCAGACTTGATCACACTGATAAAATCATCCGTCATCGGATATAAAGAGAAGCGAAAACCGGCGATTTTGCTTGTACCGCAAATATGCTCCATTTCTCCGACCTCCTGTTTTTTTGGTAAAATAAAAAACTGCATATCCTAAGGGAATATGCAGTCATAGATCGATTAAGCGCACAAAAAAATACACCATTCGGTCAACCTGCACTTCCCCACGCTGGTATTATCCAGATCGGGTCATAAGGGATCAAAGCGCGTTTCTTCCGCGCTTTATCTCAGCCAAAACAGCACCCCTAGTGCTTTCCGTATACAATTTTTTATTTTGACATCATAATAGATGATAAGAATCATTTTGTAAACAACGAAATCATTTTTTTCAAATAGGGACGGGAGAGGATGATCAAATTTGGAAAAAGGACACATATTAATTGTGGAAGATGAAGAAAAAATCGCCAGGGTTCTTCAGCTTGAATTGGAATATGAAGGATACAGCGTCACGATCAAACACAATGGCACAGAAGGTCTTGATGCGGCAGCGGAAGGCGGGTATTCCTTGGTGCTTCTTGATGTCATGCTTCCGGGGCTTAGCGGACTGGAAGTGCTGCGCCGCTTGAGAAAAACGGATTCGCAGACACCGGTCATATTATTAACGGCGCGAGACAGTATTCCTGATAAGGTAACAGGTCTGGACATCGGTGCAAATGACTATGTCACCAAGCCGTTTGAAATCGAGGAATTGCTTGCGAGAATCAGGGCGGCGCTGCGGCAAAATGGAACAAAAACGGAAGATATCGGCACCTTTCTTACATATGACGATTTGCGGGTGAACGAAAAAACCCGTGAAGTGAGACGCGGAGACAAAGAGGTGGAATTAACGCCGCGGGAATTTGATCTGCTCGTCTATATGCTAAAGCATCCGCAGCAAGTGCTGACACGGGAGCAAATTCTAAGCTCGGTATGGGGATTTGATTATATCGGTGATACCAATGTCGTGGACGTCTACATAAGATACATCAGAAAAAAACTGGACTATCCTTACGAAAAACAGCTGATCCATACGATTCGCGGGGTCGGCTATGCCATTAAGGGGTAAACGATGAAGCTGAAGACCAAGATTCATCTATACACTTCGCTATCACTGTTGATTTTATTAATTTTGGTTCATACCGCAGTATATCTCATTTTTTCGTCTGCGCTGACATCAAAGGATGCGGCCCGGCTTGCTGATGAGACGGATAACATTGCCGAAGCGCTGCGTGCCGCTGAAACAGAAGGAGTGGCTTTGCAGGATATGCTGCAGGCCTATCTTCCGGCAAATGGCATGGTGCGTGTAGTGAATGGTGATCAAAAAGCCGTTATGACGATCACAAAAGAAAAAGCCTATAAAGATTTTCCTCTCTCTTTTCATAGCGGAGAAACGGCAGATGTGAGGAAACATGACGGCAAGCTGTTTGCCGAGGCTGCTGTTCCGGTGATTTGGACCGATGGACAAGTGGTGTCTCTTCAGCTGGTTGAAAGGCTTGAGAACACAGAAGAGAGTCTGTTTCTGCTGAAAATTATTTTAATCGCTGCAAGTGCTGCTGTCTGCATTGCTTCTTTTTTTGCAGGCAGCTTGCTAGCCCGCCGAATCATCAATCCGATCAGACGATTAATGATCACAATGAAAGACATACAGCGAGACAAAGAATTTAAAACGATTTCTTTAGAAGGACAGTCCAACGATGAATTGTATCAAATGGGGCTGACATTTAATGAAATGGCAATGATGCTGAAGGAGCACTATGATAAACAGCAGCAATTTGTTCAAGATGCTTCACACGAATTGAAAACCCCGCTCACCATTATAGAAAGCTACAGCAGCCTGATGAAGCGGTGGGGGGCAAAAAAGCCGGAGGTGCTTGAGGAGTCGATAGAAGCCATTCACTCAGAAGCGGTGCATATGAAAAAACTGACCAATCAGCTTTTGGCGCTGGCCAAAAGTCATCAAGAGCTTGAGCTTGATCTGAAAACAATCGATCTGATTGAAGCGGCGCGCGCGGTTATGCAAACGCTCCAGCCCGTTTATCAGCGTGACATATTGCTTGAAACAGATAAAGAGAGCCTGCTTGTAAAGGCTGATGAAGAACGCATCAAGCAGCTGTTGACCATTTTGCTTGATAATGCAATAAAGTATAGTGAAAAGCCTATTGAGATGTCAGCCGGAACGAGGAATGGACGGCCATTTCTGTCAGTGAGGGATGAAGGCATCGGAATACCTGAGGAGCATATCCCGCATTTGTTCGAACGGTTCTACCGGGCAGATGAGGCACGAAATCGAAAAACAGGCGGAACGGGTTTAGGCCTTTCCATTGCCAAGCAAATCGCCGATGAGCATGGCATTGAGCTGTCTGTCAAAAGCAAGCCGGGACAAGGAACAGCTGTCACCATGCAATTCAGCGAACAGAATGGGGGAGGCCGATGACTAAAACAATAAAAATAGTATCTTTTGCTGCAGCAGCCATTTTAGTTGTCATCATCTGTACGTTTCTCATCATTCGGCAAACCCATGAGAACGTATTGTCAAAGGAGACTGTCGTAAAAAAAGTCGAAGCCTCCTATGAAGGCAAGGTCACGAAAGCAACTCAATCAAAGGATAAAAAAACATATGCTATAACCCTTGAAAATCCAAAGGGAACTTACTTTGTAAAAGCAGACGCAATATCGGCTGACATTCTTTCAATGAATAGAGTAAAAGCAGTGAATCCATCTGCCATGACAGAAAAAGAAGCCGAGCATCTCGCGCTTGAGCGAGTGCCGGGAACGGTCAAAAAACAAACACGACAAAGTCGAGTTGCCACTTATACCATACAAAAAGAAGACGGGAAAACATACGAAGTGAAGGTAGACATGCAGGCAAAAACAGTCTTGTCTGCCGATCAAATCAGCAGCAAAGATCAACAAAAAACGCCGATTACGAAAAAAGAAGCCAAAACAATTGCAGAGCGAAAAACGGGTGGAACAGCGGATGACGCAGATCTCGAAGAAAGTGAGGGCACTCTCATCTTTGAAGTAGACGTTGATCTTCCTGATAATAAGGAAGCGACAGTGAAAATCAATGCCTACACAGGAAAGGTAGCTAACATTGTGTATGAAGACTGACGGTTTCTCATCAAATTCTCATCTTGCTCTCGTTTTCCTTTCATGTTGAGTGTGTAAACTGTACTCATACAAAACAAAGGAGGACTCACAAATGCTCAAGAAAAAATGGATGGTCGGTCTTTTAGCAGGGTGCCTAGCGGCCGGAGGATTCAGCTACAACGCGTTTGCCAAAGAAAACAATGAAAACAGACAGGCTTCTTCTAAGACGGATGCACTCACTGAACAAGAAGCAGAAGCAATTGCTAAAACAGTTGTTGACGGCACAGTAGAAAACATTGACAGAGACCTTTACAACGGTAAAGAAGTCTATGAAGTGGAGATTGAAAAAGAAGGTGAAGACTACGACGTTTATGTAGATATTCATACAAAACAAGCGCTTAATGACCCGCTAAAGGAGAAAGCAGAACAAGTCGCCATAACCAAAGAAGAAGCTGAAGAAATTGCTTTAAAGCAAACAGGTGGAACCGTAACAGAAAGTAAGCTTGACGAAGATGACGGTGCTTACATCTATGAAATGGAAATCCAAACGAAGCAAGGAACTGAGACAGAATTTGAAATTTCCGCAAAAGATGGACGCATTATCAAACAGGAGATAGATGACTAATCAAAACCCCCGCTGCAGCGGGGGTTTTTCATGATAAGAAACCTTCTTTTGGACAATCTAAGTAGAAAAGGAGGCGAAACGCATGGAAAAGAAAGAGGAGCAATACATCAATCAGGCTGAATATGTCCCTCATCCGACGAAGGAAGGAGAGTATGCCTTATTTCTTCATGAAACGTATCATTTGCTTTCTGAAGATGACGAGACACAAACAACAGAATAAGGGCTTTGGCCCTTGTTTTGTTCCGTAATTGTGATGTAAGCGCATTTATTACTTTTTTGAGTTGACACAGCTTGTTTTTTTCTGTAATCTCAGTGTGTCAATTCAATTAGGAACTTCGTTAGGTGAGGCTCCTGTATGGAGATACGCTGCTGCCCAAAAATGTCCAAAGACGCCAATGGGTCAACAGAAATCATCGACATAAGGTGATTTTTAATGCAGCTGGATGCTTGTCCTATGCCATACAGTGCTAAAGCTCTACGATTGAAGGCGCCCGCACGCTTTTTTTGCCGTGCTTCTTTCACCTTCAATCCCGAAGGCTTTTTTTATGCCTTTAAAACGAAACCAATCAAAGGAGGTGCGGAGTATGGATTCTCCCCATTCGAGTCAATCTGAAGAAGTACCCATATACTATGACAGCAAGACAATTGATTACACGATGAGGAGACGAACTGCCGCACCTTCTGGCGAGGCCGGCACGTCTCCGTAGAGGAGGTACGAGTCCCGATGGTTCAAAACATGACCTATGACGAACTCATTTTACGCATCATTATTTTACTGCGAGACGGGAAAATCAGGGATTTCAGAAGTGTTATTGATGAGCTTCAGCCCTATGACATGGCATTTATTTTTAAAGAAATGCCGGAAAAACACCGCGCCCGCTATTTATCTTATTTAACTGTAGACGATATCACTGATATGATCGGGGAGCTGGAACGCGAATTTCAGCTTGTCGTCTTAAATAAAGTCGGAAAAACAAAAGCAACACTGGCGATGAACAAAATGGACAACGATGACCTCGCTCAATTGCTTGAAGAAATGGACGAAGAACTGAAGGAACAGCTTTTGTCCAGCATGGAAGCGTCAGAATCAAAAGCTGTACAGCTCTTGATGAATTACCCGGCTGATTCAGCGGGACGCATGATGACAAACCGATATGTGTGGATTCCTCAGCATTACACGGTAAAAGACGCGGTCGTCAAACTGAAAAGCTTCGCTGAAATAGCTGAATCGATCAACTACTTATATGTTATTAATGAAAGCAAACAGCTGGTTGGGGTTCTTTCCTACCGCGATTTGATTCTGGGTGAACCTGAAGAAAAGGTGCAGGATTTAATGTTTACCCGCGTCATATCAGCAGATGCTCTTCAGGACCAGGAAGAAGTTGCCCGCCTGATTGAACGTTACGATTTTTTGGCAATACCGGTTGTAGAAGAAAACAACGTGCTTGTCGGCATTGTGACGGTCGATGATATTATCGACGTCGTTATTCGGGAAGCTGATGAGGATTACGAAAAATTTGCCGCTTCCGGTAAAGACATCACCTTTGACACAAAAGCTTACGTGGCGGCATACCGGCGCCTGCCATGGCTGATTTTACTCTTGTTTATCGGACTGATTTCAGGAAGCATTATCAGCTATTTTGAAGATGCGCTGAAGCAGGTTGTCGCGCTTGCGTTTTTCATGCCGATGGTGTCAGGGATGACAGGAAATACGGGAACACAATCTCTCGCGGTTGTCATCAGAGGTTTGTCTAAAGAAGAAATGAACAAAAAAACGATTGTGCGTCTAATCTTCCGGGAGTTCAGAACAAGCATTTTTATCGGAGCGGTTTGTTCTGTGCTGATTGCGATTGTCTCCATCATATGGCAGGGGAATGCGCTTTTGGGATTTGTTGTCGCCTCTTCACTGTTCTTAACCTTAATCATCGGCACGATGTCAGGAACGATTATCCCTATTATTTTGCACAAACTGAAAGTAGACCCGGCGATTGCTTCTGGACCGCTGATTACAACGTTAAACGATATTTTATCTTTATTAATCTACTTTGGCATTGCCACTGCATTCATTCACTCATTATAAACGTAAAAAGTCCGTCTCAACTGCGAGCCGGACTTTTATTATTTAACGGTTTTTGTACCGAAAGTGAGCATTAAGCTGCCCCTCCAGCATTTTTTTCCGCACTTGCGGATCGTTTTTTAACATCTGTTCTTTTTTGCGCATATCCTTTAAAATCTCTGCCGTCTGTACGCCGTCTTCACGTTTATTGGCGATATCCATCAGCCGCTCCACATCGGCAAAGGAGTATTTTCTTGTTCCCCTTGAAGAACGCTGCGGGTAAATGAGCTTTCGTTCCTCATAATACCTGATCTGTCTTACGGACAATCCTGTCAATTCACTCACAATTCCGATTGAAATCACTTTTTTGTCTTTATAAGAATGATCTTCTGTGGTCATTTTTCCACCCCTGGATGTCTTTTGATAATAGTATATAAAAAACAAAGAGAAAAAACCTGACGCTTGTCATATTTTCTAACATCAAATAGAAGATTTTTGAAAAAATACGGAAGAAAAATTAACAAGAATAATGCGTAACACCCAAGCGCGTTTTATCCTTTATGTAACGAATCAAACGAGGAGGAAGGATAATCATGGAGGAAGAAAAAGCGGTCTCACTGGCAAAAGAAATTATAGAGTTGGATATCAAGCGTGATGAAATGCTGGAGACGTTTATGCAGCTTGCCGGAGAACAGGCTTTTCAATTATTAAGATCGGTTCAAAACGGACAATACCGAAAATCTTCGTAAACATAAATTCTTTACATTAGATTCATACCACGTTCATTTAAAAAGAGTATCTTTTGTATAGGATACCTCAAAATGAAGGAGGACGCTATGAGTAATTTATTGAAATCCGCTTTAGAAAAAGAACGACGCCATTATTCTGAAAAACTCTATCAGATAGGGGTTTATAATAAAGAGGTCATGAACAAAATGACGATTTCTGAGCTTCGGAAAGAATATGCTTATTTCTTTCGAAGCATTACAAATCATAAAAATTATCCTTATACAAGATAATGTATAAGGATTTTTTTGCTTTTAGAAGGAATTTCTCGAATTATAGCGAATACGTATAGTAAGGGACTGAACTCTTATTATATGTAAGGGTTTTCATTATTTTTTTATAAAAATCCTATATACGAGGTAGATATGATGAGATTATCGTTTAACGAAGAAGAAGTTGAGCGTGCGATGAATTTGTACAGAGTTTTTGCAAGGGCTTTCAAAAGTGTGTCCGAACATAGTATCCGTGATAGCAAAGAGCACGGTTTTAATCCCACTGAATTTGCTGTACTGGAACTCCTGTACACAAGAGGCCCGCAAAAATTACAGCAAATTGGGTCGAGACTTCTGCTTGTAAGCGGAAACGTCACATATGTTATTGACAAACTAGAAAGAAACGGGTTTTTAGTAAGGGAGCAGGACCCGAAAGATAAACGCTCTGTTTACGCACATTTAACTGACAAGGGAAATGAGTATTTGGATAAAATTTATCCGATTCATGCACTGCGTATTGCGAGAGCGTTTTCAGGCCTTTCGCCTGATGAACAGGACCAGCTGATTGTCCTGCTCAAGAAAGCAGGCATACACAGCCAGCATTTGCTGTTTCGTTAACTATTCTACACTCTCTGTTTCAGGAGAGTGTTTTTTTGTTTCATAAGATTCTTTTTAAAACATCTTCAATCTTCCTATCAGACATTTCGCCAAGGTATCCATTGACGTGTTTTTTATACTCCTTCATCTGTTCGTTCGATTGAAAAAATGCCGCGATATACTCTTCTGCTTTCTTCATGTCCCAGTTTCTCATATCTGTGACGAGTTTCCTTTCATGTAGAAGGTTTAAATTCATTTCCTCCTGTCCCGGCAGTGCATGATAAATAAATACCGGAAGCCTCTTCTGTAAGCATTCACTGATGGTCACGCCTCCGGGTTTTGTCATGATGCCTGTCGCCTGTTCGTACAAACGGTTCATCTCTGCTTTGCTGTGAAGGTAAGGAATCGCCTCAATCAAGGGGTGGTGTAAACTTTTGACATAGGAGTAGAGCTTTTCGTTTCTGCCGCATAATATTTTGTATAAGATCTTTCCGCCTGGCGACAGTTCCTGCACCCATTTTAAGTGCCCGCCGACCCCCATACTGCCCCCTGTGATGATGATGGTATATGGCGGGTGGTGCTGCAAGGTATCTGCTGATTCCATTTCAAAATTTCGGTGAACTGGAATGCCGGTCAAGTATATGTTGTTCTGATCGATCCCCTCTGATATTAGCTGCTTCTTTACTTCCGTGCTCGGAACAAAATGGTAATCAATGTTCTTCCGTCCCCATAATTGATTTACGAAAAAATCAGTGTATACATTCACAACCGTCAGATTCGGATATTCAGGCTTTAATCGGTTCAGCAGATAAGAAGGCAGCGCATGTGTGCAGAAGGCGATATCAGGCTGTTTTTCTTGGAGGATGTGCCTCATTTGCTGTGTGAACAGCCATTCGTACATGAAATAGCGTTTGTCATGCTGAAATTCTCCGCAGGCGAGGAGCCTGTAAATGCCGCTGTACGTTTTCGGGAAATATTGAATCCATTTTAAATAAGCCACGGAGGACAATTTTTCTAACCGCCTATACGCATGTGAAAAGATATCAATCTTTTCTGATGCCAGCCCTTGAGACTCTAATTCAGCCTGCAATGCATCAGCCACATGATGATGCCCGGTGGAAATGCTTAAAAAAGGAAAAATGAGAATGTTTTTCATGACAGTCCTCCTTAAAAAATATGGCAACTATATTTTGAGGAGAACGTTCACAAAATATAAGGGTGTTTTTGATCACAAGGAAGGTGAAAAGATGAAAACCTGTTTCCTTTCCATTTGGAGAATGGTTGATCCGATTTATTTCTTTTTTTCAAGGCTAAGCTTGATTGACAACGATCAAAAAAGCGTCTTTCGAGTCAGGCTGACGAAGTATAAAGGACATCATGTCGTACTTAGCGATGGAACGCATATTAGAAAAAATGATGTGCTCGTTAAAATTCATCTGCACAATATTAAGCTGATAAGAGAACTGCAAAGCATTGAGAGCGCGGTCAGAAAGGGAATCATTATTTATCAGAAAGTATATCAATCGATGCCGCTTCTTCTTGACTATATCAACAATCATAAAAAAAGCGAGAAAATCAAAGGAATCATTGGGATTACAATGCTTGACAAAGGTGTGGAAAGGCTCGGCTTTGATGTGATCACCCCGGTGAACCCTTTTTACAGGTGCTTTAAAAAAGTGTCCCATGTGCCGATTTTATATTTGACTTCAAAGCCTGTGAGCTTGCGGCATTTACCGAATTCATCCTATTTGTTTATCTCAAAAGAAAAGCTGCAGAAAACCTATCAAAAAAAAGACTGATGCCTCGGTCAGCACAGTCTTTTTTGATTAAATCTGATGAAATGTTACTTCAGGGCGGCTTCCGACACGGATATTTACGCCGGTTTGTCCCAAGCCCTCGCTGATATAAAATGGTTTATCGTGATGATAATGAAGGCCTTTAATCATGTTCATTCGCACGAGCTTTCCCATTTTCACCAAATGATACGGTTTTGGCCAGTGAATTTGCCCGCCGTGAAAATGCCCTGACAGCAGGTAATCATAATGAACATCTTTCATATCCAGAATAATATTTGGGTCATGTGTTAAGACAAGATGATAGCCATTTTCTAGACTTTGATAAGAGCCGGTGATATTACTCCGATTCGTACTGTAATCATCAATGCCGATAATATTGACTGGCCCTGCAGCCGTCTCGATTCGAACATGTTCATTTTGCAGCGTGATACAGCCGTTTTCCTCTAAAACTCGCTTCAATCTCCGAAAGTCCTCTTCTTTCAATACATAATCGTGGTTACCGAACACCGCGTACATTCCATATGCAGGCTTTAGCTTTTGCAAGGCGTTCAAGTAACCTGCCAGTTTCGGAATATTACGTTTCCGATCAAGAAAATCCCCGGTAAGAGCAATGATGTCCACAGGCTGATCTTTTGTTAAATGATACAACTCCTCAGGTGAGACTGAAATGTTTTCCAAGTGAAGATCAGATAAATGAAGGATATTTAATTTTTTTCTGGCTGGAAGGCCGTCTTTTTGGTCGATTGAAATGGTGTTGACTTTCACATCTTTTGTATTGCGGTTCGCTTTATATAGAAATGGCACAAATACGAGTATGGCCAATGAAAGTAAGATTGTAAACAAAATATATCCCCTCCCTTCTATCAGTATAGTAAGTGATCAAGCCCTATGGATAGCGGGAATTAATGGGTAGAGACAGGCTGAAAAACGGATTGTCATATGATGAATGATTTGGAAGGGAAAAGGGATAATAAATTTTGACACATGAGGCAGAACATGCCGAAGGAGTCAGAATAACAAATGGATGTGTAAGCAATGTTACGATTGATGAGACAACAAAAAAAAGAAACATATTATCTCTGGATCGCATTATTTCTTCTTTTATTGTATGTATCCCCGCTTTTTATTTTAAAGGAAGATGCCCATATCCGGGTCCACGATAATTTAGATTCCAACATCGCTTGGTACAAGGTTCTGGCCGATAGCGGAGAAATCGTCGGCAAGGTTGACGCTGCCATTCCGCAAATCATTAACGGGCTGCCCCGGGATGCCTTTGGCACCGAGTGGAGCGGAATTGTTTGGCTCCATGCTTTCTTTTCTTCCATGACCGCCTATGCAATAAGCCAGACGGTTACAAGAGTTGTCGCTTTTTTTGGAATGTATGTGCTGCTGAAGAAACATATAATCCCGGAACCAAAAGCGGCTTTCATCCGAATTGGCGTATCGCTTGCATTTGCCTTAACACCGTTCTGGCCTTCGGGAATGCTGAGTACGCTTGGGTACCCTTTGGCACTGTGGGCTTTTTTAAATATCCGAAAAGGGGATATCTCATGGAGAGAGTGGCTGACGCTGGGCTTGCTCCCTCTATACTCAAGCTTTGTTCTAGGCTTCTTCTTTTTCCTGGCAGGGATGGCGTGTTTTTGGCTGTATGATGCCATTACAAAAAGAAGATGGAATTTGATGTTCTTAGGCAGTATTGCATTTATGACGAGTATCTATCTTTTCGTTGAATATCGGCTTGTCTATTCGATGCTGTTTGAGCACGCACCGATGCATCGTATCGAATTTATCTCATCTAGGCATGACGTTTGGCATTCTCTTCGGCTATCCATAAAAAACTTTGTCTATGGCCATAATCATGTGATGACCGTTCATACCGTTGTCATCCTTCCGATCCTGATGGTCGTATTTGCTGCTCTGCTGTTCAAACGAAATCGGACAAAGCCAGAAAATGTTTATCTGTTTTTATGTGTGCTTAATTACGGGTTGTCATTATGGTATGCGTTTTGGTTCAACAAAATTTGGGCTGTTCCAAAGCAGAAATTTGCTTTTTTAGCAGAATTTAATTTTGCCCGTTTTCATTTTCTTCGGCCGCTTGTTATATACGTGAGCTTTGCGCTTGCTTTATATCTCATTTGGCGGATGGGGAAAGGATGGAAATGGCTTGTGTACGCCGCAGTCGCTGCACAGCTGATGGTGTTGGCGCCTTTTAATGAAGAATATACGTATGGCGTTCATTACAACGCGCCGACATTCAAGGAGTTTTATGCATCGGAACAATTCAAAGAGATTAAGGAATATATCGGACGTCCGCAAGATTCGTACAGGGTGGCGAGCATCGGACTGCATCCGTCTATCGCCCAATATAACGGGTTTTATACGTTAGATACGTATAACAATCTGTATCCGCTCTCATATAAATATGAATTTAGGAAAATCATCGAAAAAGAGCTGGAAAAAAATTCTCGGCTGAAACAATACTTTGATGAATGGGGCAGCCGCTGCTACCTTTTTGTCGATGAACTCGGTAAACGATATGATTTCAAAAAGAACTCGAAGAAAACGATCAACAACCTTCAATTAAATACAGATGTATTTAAAAAAATGGGCGGACGGTACATTTTTTCTTCAGTTCCGATCATGAATGCTGAACAAAACCATCTCGCGCTCGTAAAGACGTTTGACCATAAAGATTCCGCCTGGCGCATTTATTTATATGAAACAAGATAAGGAGGATATCGATTGAAACAGTCACAGCCAGTATTAACCATCGTCGTCCCGTGTTTCAATGAAGAGGAAGTGTTTCAAGAAACAAGCCGTCAGCTGACAGAGGTTGTAGATGATTTAATTGAAGAAAAATTAATTGCTGAAGACAGTAAAATTCTGTTTGTCGATGATGGCAGCAAAGACCGCACTTGGGCTTTGATTGCTATGGAGAGCATAAGAAACAAGAAGGTTACCGGCTTAAAATTAGCCTGCAATGTCGGCCACCAAAAAGCGCTTTTAGCCGGACTGCATAAAGCGAAGAATAGGTCAGACTGCGTCATTTCGATCGATGCTGATCTTCAGGACGACATCTCTGTGATCCGGGATTTTATGCTGAAATATCATGAGGGCTGCGAGATCGTTTACGGTGTACGCCGGAGCAGAAAAACCGATACCTTTTTCAAGCGCACGACCGCGTTAGGGTTTTATCGTCTCATGAATAAGCTTGGGATTAAATTAATTTATAATCATGCTGATTTTCGTTTAATGAATAAAAGGTCCCTCGAAGAGCTCGAGCGTTATCCGGAAGCGAATCTGTTTTTAAGAGGTATTGTCCCCATGATCGGCTTTAAATCGGCCGAAGTTTTGTATGACCGCAAGGAACGCTTTGCCGGCAAAACGAAATATCCGCTGAAAAAGATGCTATCCTTCGCTTTTAACGGGATTACTTCATTCAGTGTCGCACCAATTCGATTCTTTACGCTTTTAGGGTTTGTTTTGTTTTTCCTCAGCGCTGTGGCAGGGATTGGTGCGTTTATTCAAAAGCTGCTCGGCCATACGAATGCAGGCTGGGCGTCTCTTATCATATCCATTTGGTTTTTGGGCGGGCTGCAATTGATGGGAATTGGAATCATCGGAGAGTATATTGGAACGATTTTTTCTGAAGTGAAAAGACGGCCGAAATACGCGATTGATATTGATTTGTATAATGAACAGCTGAGCCCGCTTCAGCGCCAGGAAAAAGAGCGGTTAGAAAAAAAGTACAGTTAAACACGGAAAGAGCTGACTTCATTAGTCAGCTCTTTTTCTTCAACTGATGCAATATAGCGCTAAGCGGTTCGTCTTGCGGGTTGCGGTAAAAATCAAAAAATGGGCAGCCCTGCTTCTTAATTCGATCGATGACCGTATCAATTGTAAACAGAGCGGGTGTTAAAGATGATTGCACCTCATGCCAGTAGAGCGGGGCTGCAACAGTCCCAAGCTCATTTCCTCTCGTCGAATAGGGACAGATAATCGTTTTTCCTTCTGCATGCTGCAAATAATCAAGATACAATTTGCCGTGTCTGTTTTTAATCAAGCGTTCAGTGGTAAATAGCTCGGGAAATGCATTGGTGCAGTACTCTGCGATTAGCTGCGTAAATTGGCGTGTTTCTTCATACGTAAATGCCTCGGGAGACAAGGGAATATAAAGCTGGATGCCTTTGTTGCCGGACAGCTTCGGGTACGATGTGATGCCAAAGGAATCCAACAGCCGCTTCAGTTCATTTGCGGCCTGCACGGCCATAAGAAAGTCATCTCGCGAAGGCGGGTCTAAATCAATGACAATCTCAGCCGGACGCCTGCTTTTAATGGTTTGAAAAGGAACGTGAAACTCCAAAGCAAGCTGGTTGCAAAGCCATAGCAATGTAGACATATCCTCACAGACAATATATTCATGGCTTCCATCATAGAAAGACTGAACAAAATCCGGCGCATAGTCCGGCTTGTTTTTTTGGAAAAATGATTCGCTCCTAGATCCATGCGGATAGCGGATGACGGTGACAGCCCGGTTTTTCAGAAATGGGAGCAGGTAGTCACTGACTTCAATCATATACTGAATAAAATCTTCTTTTGTTTTTTTATTCTTTTCAAATATGATTTTATCCAGGCTTGTGAACTGGAGCTTTGGGTGAACCGGTTTGGAGTGTCGTATGACTTGCGCATACGTGCATTCGGTCCAGTCCATTTGGAATTCGAAACCGATAAACGATACCTCTCTTAATGTGCCTTGGAGAATTGTTAAGTATTGAACAGCTGCACAAATCGAAGGTTCAAGCGTAAATTCGCCTGAGGGTGTTTGATGTCCGTGCTGTTCCATAATCTCGCGTATAGCGCTTTTTTCCTCATCACGCATTCCGTGCGAGACAGAGGCAATCGGTGTCATTATTCCGTTTTTTAACACCGATACCGTCAGAAACCCGTTGTTAGGGTTGAACCCTGTTATGCAAACATAAGCTTGTTTAAAGTTTTTATATTTGAGCCAATCGGACGACCGCTTCTTTTCAAGCCATTTGCTGTTTGTTTTCTTCGCTACAATTCCTTCTCCGTCATATTTTATTACCATCTCCCAGAGTTGATCAAAATGATCATAACAGGGAATGGATTGAATGGTTTCTTTTGCGTAAGGATCTGGAGATGCAGGAAGCTTTGCTGCGGATATGAGTTCACGCAGCGATTTTTTGCGGTCCAAATACGAAAGAAGCGTTACATCTTCTCCGCTTCGCTCTAACAAATCAAAGGCGAGAAAGCAGCACGGCCGCGCGTTTGCCGATTCCTGAATCTTGTCTGGCCTTTTCAAACGCCCCCGCACTTGAAGGTGTTCAAAATCTGCACGACAGGGATTCACCAAACATACGATTTCACCGTCAAGTGTCAGCGGAAGCTCTTTTTCTAGGTGCTGAAAGGCAGTTTTGGCGAATTGTGTGATTTCAGGGAAGGTGCTGCTGAGCTCCACACCATTTCTGCTGGTTAAGGTCACACCTGAAGAATGGATGCGGAGAATACAGCGGTACCCATCATATTTTACTTCGTAACGCCATTCTGCTCCGATTGGCGGTGACGAAGTTAAGACCGGCTGCATGGTAAACGCCATGCGCTATGATGTGCCGGAGGCTTTTTTTCTAGTTGTTTTTTGTTTTTTATCTCCGGCTCCTTTCGGTTCAGCGGCTTGTGCAGGTGCGGCAGCCGGTGTCTCCCGGTTCGGCCTTCTGGTTCTGTCGATGCTGGCTTGCAGAGCGCTTACCAGGTCAATGACATCTTCACGAGGTGGCGCTTTATCAGGAGTGACAGCCGTTTCTTTATTTTCTAGCTTGTCGTTGACTCTTTGCAGCAGCGCCTGTCGGTACGTGTCTTCATATTTCTCAGGCTCAAACTTAGCAGTCAGTTCATCTATTAATGTGATAGCAGTTTGCAGTTCCTTATCGTTTACATTCGATTGATCAGGTACACCTGGGACTTGAGCGGCGCTTCTGACCTCATCGGGATAATGGATAGACTCCATGACGATACAATTTTCATAAACGCGGAGAATCGCCAGCTGCTGCTTTGACCTGATTGTCATATTGGCGATACCGATCTTTCCGGTTGAGCGCAGCGCCTCACGCAGCAGGGTATAGGCCTTCGTCCCATTATCCCCGGGGCCGACAAAGTAGGAGCGGTTAAAATAAATCGGATCAATTTCCTGAAGCTGAACAAAGTCAACAATCTCAACTGCTTTCTCCTCATGCTCCTGTTTTAAGCTTTTTAAATCTTCGTCTGTCAGCACTACATATTTTCCTTTTACATATTCATATCCCTTCACAATTTCATCAGGACTAAGAGTTTTTTCGCAATTTGTGCAAACTTTCTCGTATTTGATTGGTGCGTGATCCTCTTTATGGAGGCTGCGCAGTTTAATATCTTTATCTTCTGTGGCCGCATATAGCTTGATGGGGATGTTTACTAATCCGAAGCTGATCGATCCCTTCCACATTGTATGCATATCGATAAACCCCTTTTTTTCTTTAGTGTGAAGAGAAGGAGTACGATTCATGTGTAGTAACTTATGGGTGAAAAAAAGCCGGCGCTGTTATTGCGACGGCTGTTCAATAATGAATTGTTCGAATTGTTCCGGAGGTATTGGCCTGCTGAAAAAGAAGCCCTGCAAATGGTCGCAGCCTTTTTCAAAAAGAAGCTGCTTTTGAGCTGCATTTTCCACACCTTCGGCAATCACCTGCAAAGACAGCTGATGCCCCATGGCAATAATAGCTCCGGTAATTTGCTCTGATTTAGGATGGGTCTGAATATCGTCAATAAATGATTTGTCAATCTTCAGCCTGTGAATCGGGAAGTCCTTCAAATAGCTAAGAGAGCTGTGACCAGTACCGAAATCGTCAATACTGATTCTGATTCCTAATTCTGTTAGGGATGACAAAACCTTTTTGGAGTGATCGAGATTGTCCATTGTCATGCTTTCCGTCACCTCCACTTCAAGAAGCTGCGGAGGAAGCTGGTATTTATTAAGCGTATCCTTGATGAGGGGAATCAGATCTTCGGATTGGAACTGTCTGGCGGAAATATTAATGGCGACAGAAAGATCATAGCCTTTGTCGTGCCAAATCCTTGCCTGCTTGCATGCTTCATCTATAATCCACTTTCCGATATCAATAATAAGTCCCGTTTCTTCTGCGACACCGATGAATTCTCCGGGCGGACGCAGTTGCCCGTCTGGTGTCACAAGGCGTATCAGTGCTTCTGCTCCTGTCATTTTTTGTTTTTTTACACTGAATTGCGGCTGATAATGCAAGACAAATCTATCGTTTTCGATTGCTTCTCTGAGTACCATCTCTTGGTTAAGCTTGACGGTTTCTTTGTTGCCGATTGAAAAAGAATAGTATCTGTATTTGCTTTTGTTTCGTTCTTTAGCCGCATACATCGCCATATCAGCCTTTTTCATCAATTCAAGGCCATCCGTCCCGTCTTTTGGAGATATCGCAATCCCGATACTGACAGATGTGACAAGGGTGTGATCTTGAATTTTGAAAGGTTTTTTGAATATTTGGATAATTTTTCTTGCTAAAACATCTGCTTCGCCTGTTCCTGTATTGGCGTCTGTTAATATAATAATAAATTCATCACCGCCAAGACGGGCGATAAATCCGTTATCAGGGACTACAGATGACAAACGTTTAGCCGCAAACTGAAGCAGTTGATCCCCGACATTATGCCCTAATGCATCGTTAATCACTTTAAACCGGTTTAAGTCGAGAAAGAAAACAACGGTGTTATAATGCAAGGTATGCTCGCGATTCAGTACCTTTGTTAGATGAGAGATGGCATGTCTTCTGTTAGGTAAGTCTGTAAGCGAATCATAATGAGCCATTCTATGGATTTCTTTTTCTGCTTTGTACTGCTTCGTCATGTCTTTGCAAATGACATAAATGCTGTCCAGTTCTTGATTGACCTCAACAGGTATGAGAGTAATATTTAAGTGAAACTGGCCTTTTTCAGTGATAAGTTCGCCATCACTGTTCATCGCTTGTTTATCTTTTTTAACTTGCTCAAAAAGGCGCTTAATCTTCAGTGATGTGTAATTCCTCCAGTCATGCATGCTGAAGCCAAATTTGCTGATCATTTCCTCACCAGCGTGATTGGAAGATATTATGTTTCCTTCTAATGATAAAATAAAGATTGCATCAATATTGTGGACGATTAAAGACTGAAATCGCTGTTCGTTATCCTTTATGCGTTCGCTCTGTTTAATAAACTTTCGATCTGCATGGGAACTGAATAACAATAACGTTTGGATACAAAAAATAATTAAAGTAACAAAAATTGACCAATGAAACGTTTGCACCTCCATATGGCTTCCGGGCGGAGCCATGTCCTTATGGAAAGTTGCCGCAAGCATCCCTGTGTAGTGCATGCCCGAAATCCCAATGCCCATTACAATTGAACTGACGACTTTATAGAATATAAGATGCTCAGAATGTTTTTTTACGGCCAAGTCAAAGAATATTTTTAACGAGACGAAAGAGGCTGCAATCGCAATGATAATTGAAACTGTAAATAAAATAGGTTCGTAAATAATCATTACCCGGGAAATGGCAGACATTCCGATATAGTGCATAGAAGCAATAGATGCGCCAAGCACAACTGATCCGGTAAGCAGTCTGTAATATGTAAGAATGTGCCGGCTGACAAAATATAATGACACAAATGATCCCGAAACAGATGCGCCAATGGCTGCCATTAAAGGCATGAATTCATATTCCATCGGCATTTCCATATGGACGGCCATCATCCCTACAAAATGCATTGACCAAATACCGAATCCCATAATAAGTGAGCCGCCGATCAGCCAAATTTTACTTTTTAATCCTGTATTGATGGTGACTTTCCTTGAAAGTTCAAGGGAAATATACGAGGCGGTACAGGCAATTAGAATAGATAAACATATGAGAGTCGTATTATATGTAACGTGTATTTCCAAATGGAGATTCCCCCCGTATCGTGTGTTCCAGTCTTGTTGACTCTCTTTATTATCGGCTGCTTAACCGCAGAGTTTCAGCCTTCAAAACGATAGAAATACGAGGGAGATCTATTTTTAGTTCAACTGACCGTGAAAAATGTGTTAAAATCATCTTGATGTTTTCCGAAAAGAGAAAAATGTATGATACATAAACATGAAACAAGGGAGTTGGTGGCTATCGAAGAGCTGGTTATGTCATGGATTGAAGCATTTAAAAGCTTATCTTATTTTGGAATATTTCTAGCGCTCAGCATTGAGTTTATTCCGGCCGAAGTCGTCTTGCCGCTTGCGGGCTATTGGGTATCTAAAGGCGATATGACACTTGCTGGCGTTGTTTTGGCAGGATCGCTTGGAGGAGTGGCCGGTCCGCTTACGCTGTATTGGATAGGCCGGTACGGAGGAAGGCCGTTTCTTGAACGTTTTGGGAAGTATCTCTTTATTAAACCTGAAGCGCTTGATAAGTCAGATAATTTTTTCAAAAAACATGGGGGCTTTGTCGCCTTCAGCGGCCGTTTCTTGCCTGGCATCAGGACATTGATTTCCATACCGTGCGGAATTGCAAAAATGAATGTTTGGGTGTTTTCGCTTTATACATTCATTGCTATGCTTCCGATTACATTTGTATATGTTTATCTCGGTGTGAAGCTCGGTGAAAATTGGAAGGAAGTCGGCTCTATTCTTGATCAATATATGCTTCCGATCGGGATAGCGATTTTGGCGCTGTTCCTGCTCTACTTACTGATGAAAAAGAGGAAGAAACGCACGCATTCCGAACAATTATCTGTATTTTTAAAAAATAAGCGTTGACAAATCATTGCGCTGCGCATATCATTGACGTATAAAATCATATTTCTTGAAATCCCAAAGGGGAGTAGCGTCCGGAATGTCTTCCGGAAACAAAGTCGTCATTTCATGGATTGTATCCATCGGCTTTGTTGGCATGCCTGAATTCATGTCTAGCAAGACCTTTGCCTTATGTCGGCAAAGGTCTTTTTTGCATGGTCCGGCCGGCATAAGATCGGATGAAGAGAAAGAAAACAACTTTTTTGGGAGGGTATCATTTATGGATGCAGCATTATTATTAGAGTATGGTTGGGTTCTTCTCGTCTTGATCGGGCTGGAAGGGATTTTAGCCGCCGATAACGCGCTGGTTATGGCGGTAATGGTAAAACATTTGCCGGAGGAAAAAAGAAAAAAAGCGTTATTTTATGGATTGGCAGGGGCTTTTGTTCTGCGATTTGGCTCTTTATTCGCCATTTCATTTTTGGTCAACGTATGGCAGGTTCAAGCGATTGGCGCGATTTATTTGCTGTATATCTCAGCAAGCCACTTATTGAAAAGATATGTATTTAAGAAAGAAGACACACATAAAGAGACGAAGCAAAGCGGTTTTTGGCCGACTGTTTTAAAAGTTGAACTGGCAGATATCGCGTTTGCTGTTGATTCCATCTTAGCAGCAGTAGCGCTGGCGGTTACACTTCCTGGGACATCACTCCCGAAGATCGGCGGACTTGACGGAGGACAATTTCTCGTCATTTTGGCCGGCGGTATCATCGGACTGGTGATCATGCGGTTTGCGGCTTCCATGTTTGTGAAGTTATTAAAGGAACGTCCAAGCCTAGAAACAGCAGCCTTTGTGATTGTCGGCTGGGTCGGAGTGAAGCTTGCTTTATATACGCTTGCCCATCGCGACATAGCGGTTGTTTCTGAGCACTTTATTCATTCTGGAACATGGAAGCTGATATTCTGGGGTGTCTTAGCAGCAATCGCGGTTTGCGGCTGGTTTATGTCAGGTGGGAAAAAACAGCCGGAGGGCGCACAAAACGAACAAAAAAACAGCACCCGTGAACGGGCGTAATCTGAAAGACTCTGCTTAAAAGCAGAGTCTTTTTGTGTTTGAAGCGTTTTCATAAGCGAAATAAAATAACATTTTTATAACATCTTTGTTACAAAAAACACGCATAAAACCCCCTTAATTCTTTAGAAAGGCACGAAATCATGTATAGGACGTCAGAATGGTTTGTCATAATTGAGACATTGGAAATCAATATTTCTTTTTCTCCTTTGCGAATCCCTATCAAATTAGCTATCATTAATGAGTAGTTATAGGGAGGAACTGAGGTGAAACCAGTGCTTAGCCTTTTGTTTAAATTGGGAAAAAAGAAGCAAACACTTGAAAAAGCTGTTGAGAGTATACAAAAAGGCAATAAAGATCTGCAAAATGAATTAATACAGCAATATAAGCCATTTATCGCAAAGACGGTTTCATCCGTTTGTAAACGATATATAGATGAAAAAGACGATGAGTTCAGTATTGGACTGATCGCGTTTAATGAAGCTATAGAAAAATATTCACCTGAAAAAGGAAATTCTCTGCTCGCATTTGCTGAGCTTATTATAAAAAGAAAAGTCATTGATTACATTAGAAAAGAAGCCAGAAGCGCACAAAATATAAATATCGATTTACAGGAAGGAGACGATCAGGAGTCATCACAAAGCCTGATTGAAGCCGAGCTTTCCATTGATGAATACCGTCGTCAGATTGAACAGGAGCAGAGGCGGGAGGAAATCCTCTATTTTCAAAAGCAGCTCAAGGATTATGGTTTATCGTTTAAAGAACTGCTTGAAAATTCTCCAAAGCACACGGATGCAAGGCAAAACGCCATAAAGGTGGCAATGACGCTTGTTGAACATGAAGAATTGGCCGCTATCCTGTATACAAAGAAGCAGCTTCCAGTCAAACAGCTTGAACAGCTTGTCTCTGTGAGCCGAAAAACGATTGAGAGAAACAGAAAATATATTATTGCGATGTGTATTATCATTACGGGTGATTATATTTATTTAAAAGATTATCTTAAAGGGGTGCTGCACTCATGAGAAGAGGGATTATAGTAGAGAAAAATAAAAAATTCGTCACGTTGCTGACCCCTGACGGACAATTTTTAAAAGCCAAAAATGATCGACACAGCTATGAAATCGGAGAAGAAATCATGCTTCCGAGTGAAACACGCATGGGCAGAAGGGCCAGCTTTTTTGATTTTTTTAAACTGCGCCCTTTCAAAATGGGGATTTTTACGATGACTGCTATTATGCTCTTTATTTTTATAGTTCTTCCCGTTTTTTCTAATAATAAGGCCTATGCGTATATGACAATTGATATCAATCCAAGCGTCGAAATGGCGTTAAACAGCGATTATGAAGTGATTGAACTGACGCCTCTAAACGATGAGGGACAGAAAGTCGTGAATGATATAGATGATTGGGAGAAGACTGATTTTAAAAAGGTGATTGACGATATTATAACCGACTGCAGTGAACACGGGTATGTAAAGAAATCGAAAGAAATATTGATTTCCACTGTTTATGAAAACACAGAAGACAATACATATAAAAAGGCTGTGAAAAAACAGCTGAATGATGTGACTGAAAAATATAAAACGACATACCGCATGGAATCTCTCGAGTCAGATATGCAAACGAGGGAAAAAGCGAAGAAAGAAGGCGTCTCAACAGGCAGCTACATCAAATCAAATGAAAAGAATGACAATAAAGATTTAAAAGATGACTCCAGCAAACCATCCGGGGAAGAGGATCAAAAGAGTGATGAAAATGAGGATGAAAACACCGATCAAACTGACACCCAGGACAGCAAGCAAGGAGATAATGAACAGCTGAATGATGCGGATTCCGGAGACCAGAAAGAAGAGAAAGCGGATGACCAGATTGATGATAGTGACCAAGATAAAAAAATAAAGGAATCAGATGAAAATACAAATACCGAAAAAGATGGGGACCATGAGCAAACCCCAATACAAGATCCTCAAGATAAAGGAAATGAAAATAACGGCGCTGACAAGGGTCAAAGCCAATATCACAGGGACTGGAACAATGGTGAACAAGGCAAGAACCGTTCTTCGTCCAGAAGGGATAACGCTTCAGACCGACGTAATCCAAACGGCTACAGCAGTGATAATCATTCAGCTCAAAATGAAGATTCGCCGAGTGCCCCCGGCGAATAAAGACCTGAATTTATTTAGTTGTGCCATTTAATTGTGATTGTGCTTGCTGTACCAGCCGCTTTGTCATTTCTCCGCCTACAGAGCCGTTAGCGCGTGCGACTGTATCAGAACCAAGGTTCACACCGAATTCTTGAGCCACTTCGAGTTTAAATTGGTCTAGTGCCTGCTCCACCCCTGGAACAACGAGTTTATTTCTGCTCGCCATCTTTTTCATCTCCTTTTTCGATAAAGAAATTCTTAACGCGTATTTAGTTTGAAATATACGGGGTTTATTTATGCTGGCAATTGTTGTGGAGAAAAATAAAACCCCGGCCTCTAAGCCGAGGTGACGCAGACTATAGAATGTCTGCTGTCATTTTATGTGCGGTTGCCTGAATATGGAACGTCAAAATGGAGAGGACTGTAATGGCGATAATTTGTCTGATTTTAAGCCATTGGCTGTCATTCAGTTCTTCAAAACGGTGACGGAGACGCTCTGTCTCCTGTTCGGCGATCTCCTGCAGATTTGATTCTTTCATAGAAGGAGTATCTTGGTGATGGATGGCATCAAGCACATATGCGCAGCTTTCATAATAAGCAATCGGGCTGATGACATCATCAGATCTGTCTGAGATTGTGTTAAAGGCCACTTTTAAAATAGCCCGTATGTGTTCAAAGTCATAAATGGATTTTAAATCACGTACAATTAAAAGAATAACTGCCTGTTCAACTGAGTATTTTTTGCCCAGCTCAGGGTGTCCGATCAGATCTTTGATATCACGCTTTACCCAGTTTTGAATTGCGGTTGACTTTAACGAAGTCAGCTCGCATAAGTTGCCAAGCTCTACGATTTCATTTGTAGACAGTCCGTATTCTTTTTTCTGTTTTTTTCGTTCATATCTTGTAAGAAATTCAGGAATTTCTAGATGATTGGCTGCTTTTTCTGCTGACATGTTCGCTGATTGGACGAGAATGTCGAGCGGGCTATGTTCTCCTTGTCCTTTTAGGGAATAGAGCAGCCGCACCATATCGGTTCGAGAGAGTTTAAAAATGTTCATTGTTCACCTCTTTAAACAATTTGACGCGGATATAGGTCTATGTATAAGTTCAAAATTCAAGCGTCAGCAAATTACATTAACATCATACGTCGAATTCCTTGCATTTTCAAATGGATGTTTTATAATTTAAATATACGGGTTCTTTTGAACTTAAAATAACGGAGGTTGTTATGGCGAAAAGAATTTTTCTGTTTATTCTAACGAATATTTTGGTGCTTACAACAATCGGGATCGTTTTGTCTGTTTTAAGCTCTGTTACAGGAGTCGGGACGTACTTTACAGCTGATGGCGGTATCGATCCAATGGCGCTTCTTGTGTTCAGTTTAGTCGTTGGATTTGTCGGTTCCTTTACGTCTCTTGCGATGTCCAGATGGATGGCAAAGACGATGATGGGTGTCAGAGTGCTGAATCCGAAAAAACACTCGCTCAGCTATGAGGAACAGCAATTGGTTGAACGTGTTCACAGATTAAGCCGCTCTGCCGGTTTAACGAAAATGCCGGAAGTCGGGATTTACCGTTCACCTGAAGTAAACGCGTTTGCGACTGGACCGTCAAAACGCCGTTCACTTGTCGCAGTATCGTCAGGGCTGCTGGAGCAGATGGATGACGCAGCGGTTGAAGGTGTGCTTGCCCACGAGGTCGCGCATATCACAAATGGTGATATGGTAACAATGACGCTTTTACAAGGTATCGTTAATACCTTTGTCGTCTTTTTATCGCGTATCGCTGCTTGGATAGCAAGCCGTTTTGTCAAAGAAGATCTAGCGCCGATCGTTCATTTTATTGCAATGATTATTTTTCAGATTGTCTTTTCGATACTTGGCAGCCTGGTTGTGTTTGCGTATTCACGCCATCGTGAATTCCATGCTGACAGAGGAGGAGCGGATCTTGCCGGCAAGGACAAGATGATTCATGCGCTGCGGACGCTTAAAAGCTATTCTTCCCGGATTATGGAAGACGATCAGACAGCTGTCCAAACGTTAAAGATTAATGGCAAGAAGCGCTCTTCACTTTTCTCTACTCACCCTGATTTAGATGAGCGAATCAGACGGCTGGAAGCTAAATAATACAAACACATTGTTCCTCTGAGAGAATTCTCAGAGGTTTTTTATTTTATCCATTGACTAAAATCATAAAAAAATAAGCAAGTTAAGAAAATGTTTCGTAAAAGCCTTTAAAAATGGACCTAATATCTTTAGAATAATTACCGTACTTAAAAAGAGAGGCAGAAGGATTTTACATGAGATTAAAGTTTGGAAAATTGATACAGGCCTTGTCACCGGCCCAGCTGATCGCATTATATTATTTTCTTGCAGTTACTGTGGCCGTTATATTGCTGAGTTTGCCGGCGGCCCATAAACCGGGGGCGGATTGGACGTTTATTGATGCGCTTTTTACAGCTGTCAGTTCAGTCAGTGTAACGGGACTGACAGTTGTTGATACAGCTGATACATTCAGCACAATAGGGATTTTTATATTAGCATTTGTTCTGCAATTTGGCGGAATCGGAATTATGACGCTCGGAACGTTCATTTGGCTGATCATGGGAAAACGAATCGGGCTGAAAGAACGGAAGCTGATTATGGTTGATCAAAACCAATCCCAGTTTTCAGGAATTGTCAATCTGATGAAGCAGGTACTGTTTCTGATCTTGTGGATTGAATTTTTTGGCGGGCTGATACTCGGCACATATTTCTTAACCTACTATGACTCCTATCAGGAAGCCTATTTACACGGATTTTTTGCCAGTATCAGTGCAACGACAAACGGCGGATTTGATATTACCGGTAATTCGATGATTCCATTTCGCCACGATTACTTTGTGCAGTTTATTACAATGCTTTTAATTATATTTGGAGCGATTGGATTTCCCGTGCTTGTTGAAGTAAAGGATTTCCTGTTTTCAAAGCATCGGCGTTATCCATTTACGCTTTTTACAAAGATCACGACGATTACGTTCGGCTCACTTGTCTTGTTTGGAGCCATTGGCATCTTTGCCCTGGAAGCAAACCATGCGTTCGCAGGAAAATCATGGCATGATATTTTGTTTTTGTCCCTGTTTCAATCAACGGCAACCCGAAGCGGGGGACTGGCAACAATCGATATCAGCCAATTATCAGATTCCACACTCTTTTTTATTTGTGCGCTGATGTTTATTGGAGCGTCGCCAAGCTCAGTCGGGGGAGGCATACGGACAACGACTTTTGCTTTGAACCTTCTTGCGCTGTTTCATTTTGCCCGCGGCAATAAGGCCGTAAAGGTATTCAAACGGGAGCTTCACCCTGCTGACTTGATGAAGTCGCTTGTTGTCACGATGATGGCGATCCTGCTCGTTTTTGGCGCGACACTCATTCTGACCATTACAGAAAAGCATTCCCTGCTGGAGCTTTTGTTTGAAGTGTGCTCGGCATTCGGTACAACCGGCCTGTCGCTTGGAATTACGGCAGATTTGAGCAGTGTTGGAAAATGCGTCATTATGATTGTCATGTTTATCGGGCGAATCGGCATCCTGACCTTCCTGTATCTGATCGGAAGAAAGGAAATTGAAGCGAATTATCACTATCCGAAAGAAAGAGTGATTATCGGATAGGCAAAACACCGCATATTTTGCGGTGTTTTTTGATTGCCAAAAAAAAGATGTGTGCCTCCTGTTCAGTTGGAGAACCTAACTTCGACAGGTGCAATTTACGCTCCTGCATCTTAAAATGTCTGAAAATTGGCGAGGAGGATTCGTATGAAGCGTAAAGCTGAAGTGAATGAAGCCATTAAAAATAACAATACACCTACCGAGAGCATGGACCCTAATTCATATAAGACACAATATCATGATGACCCCAATTTTAGAGGGGCAAACCGCAATTCCAAACAGGGCCAGCAGGGAGGCATGTAATTGTGAAGAAAAACCGTCATAGCAAAGACATGCAAAATCATAAAAAACCTATGAATAAAAAGGTGCTGGAGGAAGAGTTCTCAAGTGAACTTGGGGATTACAATGCCGGGAAGATCATCGAAACGCTGGAAGTCACCAAGCCTGAAAAGAAAAAAGAAAAAAACAAAAATAAAAAACACCAATAAAAAAGACCTCTTAGGCGGCGTCCGCTTAAGAGGTGCTTTTCTATTTTAAATAAGCATTTTTGCCCGTTCCTCTGACAAATTGCAATAAGCTGGTCATCCTCAGCTCAATGAAGGGCTGAGCGACTGTCTTAACAAAGTTGCTGGAGAGGACTGATGTCAGGGCTGCTGTTAAAAGCAAGAGGATCACTAAGCTTTGATAGTCAGTAAGCCAATCCTCAAGCCCGACCTGTCGTAATGTCTTAATAATAAACCCGTGAAGCAGATACACGTAAAATGTCCGGGTTCCCCATTTGGTAAAGAAATACCGTTTTTGCGGAACAAGCGCTAAAAAGCTGAAGGTTGCCCCAAAGGCGAGTACATACCAGCCGATTCGGGATAGTCCGCTTACCAGGGTAACGTCTCCAAATGAAGAATACGGTTTTGAACCAAACAGAAAAGAATAGTCAAAATCGATGCCCCAGCAGATGACGAATACTGCGGCAAGCACTCCGAGCGCAATTTGTTTGCCGCGTTTTGATCTCAATAAATCAAAATGATGTTTATTTAAATAAAAACCGACAAGGAACATCGGTAAGAATACGAATGTCCGTGACAAGCTCAGCGTGCTGCTGACAAAGTCCAGATAACCGATCAGCACGGCGATTCCGCAGCTGACAAACAGCGCCCACTGCTTTGAAAGCTTTGAAAAAGGATATAGGAGCAGGTTCCAAAAGAATAAGCTTACAAGAAACCATAACGACCATTGCGGATCAATCGGGTTCACATTTGCCATGCTTTCATCTTGCATAATGTAATAAAAGACGGAATAAATGATTTGGAAAATCAAATACGGAATAATCAGCTTGACCGCCAGCTTTTTTACATATCCCGCCCGTTTAAAGCCTTTCGCGAAATAACCGGATACAAGAATAAATGCAGGCATATGGAATGTGTAAATGAACTTGTAGAGGTAGAGCATAAAATGATTATCATTAATAAAGGAACGAAGGATATGACCGAATACAACAAGGAATATCAATAAAAATTTTGCGTTATCGAAATAACTGTCCCGCGATTTACTCATAGCATCACCTTCTCTTTCATCAGTCACTAAGAGATTATTCCCTGCTGGTACATATTTTAAAATAAAAGATGAAAAAGGAATCTAAAAAAAAGCTGATTGTTAGGTCGATGTAAAGTGATGGTAAGGATCGTAGAAAATGTCTTCGTAATGTAATGGCGCTGAAATTTTCTGAAATTTATAGGGCAAATGAAGGAAGTTCCCGCATTTTGTAGAAATATTGAGGGATAGGTTTTGAAGAAGGAGTGTACATGCATGGAAACTCTTGGTGTCCAGACAAACTCGGAGCTGCGAGAGGAACTGAATCGCCTCAAAAAAGAAAACGCGCGACTGAAAAAGGAATTGAATCAGCATCAAGTGATTGTCAACAATACGCTCGATGCTATTTTTATTTGTGATAACGAAATGCGGATTGTTCAGGCAAATGAAGCAACAGAAAGGATGCTTCAAGTTGACTCGGAAGATTTGAAAAAGCGTTCTGTTTTGGATTTTTTGTTTTCAATCCCAAAGGATGAACTGAATCTTTCCGTAAAGAAGTTTTTTAAAAAAGGCTTTCTGTGGAAGGAGGTTCCGATCAGGCTTGATTGCGGGGCAACAAAATACATAGAGTTTCTGGCCAAAAGAGGTATTGGCGAGGATTTCTTTTTTGTTGTCATGAGGGACATATCTTCTAAGAAGATTCTGGAGCGGGAATTCTCTATGAATGAACAGCTTTTTAAGGACTTGTTTGACAGAGCAGTTGACGGAATCGTCCTGTTTGATAAAGATGGCGGTTTTATTGATGCCAATTTGTCCTTTTGTAAAAGCTTTGAAATCAATCATAATGAGCTGTCTCATTTATCGTTGTATGAGTTCATAGACAGCGGCTCACGAAAAGATTTCGACAATATCTGGAAGGCGCTCAACCGCAAGGGAAAAGCGAAGGGGGAGCTGCCTGTCAAGCTTCGTTCAGGAGTTCAAAAACTATTTGAATTCACGATTACATCAAACATCATCAGCGGTTTTTATATGTCCATTATGAGGGATATCACAGAGAAGCGGTCTATGGAGCTACAGCTCTTTAAAAGTGAGGAGCGCTTCAGAGAAATCTTTGAAAATGCAATGGACGCCATCATCATCTGGTCGAATGACGGAAGAATCGTAAAAGCGAATCAATCAGCCTGTAAAATTTTTGAGCTGCCGATGAATTTGCTGTTGAAAAGAAAGCTGTGTGATTTTCTCGTTGACTCGCAGCAGAAATACAGCATAACGAAGAGGAAATACGCAAAATACGGAGAGATCAGAGAAGAGCTGCTGTTTCAAATGGGGAACGGCCAATTCAAAGAGCTTGAATTTACTTCAAAACGGACAATCCTTGAAAATCAGCATTTGACGATCTTAAGAAATGTAAGCGACAGAAAGCGGATGGAAAAGGAGCTTCGGGAAAGCGAGCTGAAATTCAGAAAAGTGTTCAACGGCTCAATGGACGGCAATGTATTGTTCGACAATCAATACAGGATCATTGACGCCAACCCGTTAGCAAGCCATATTTTGGGACTGTCACATGAAGAGATAAAACAGCACAGCTTGTTAGATATTATTTCTGCTTATGAAATAGAAAATCTGGCATCACCGGCAAGGCAGATTAATTTTGATGAAATGGACAACGAAATTCCATTTTTGCTGAGCAGCGGTGATAACAGAAAACTCGAATTCTCATTTAAACGGAATATTATTCAAAATATGAACTTGGCTATCTTTAAAGACGTAACAGAGCGAAAAGAATTGGAGGAACGCCTGCGCAAATCAGATACCCTTCATGTTGTCGGCGAACTCGCAGCCGGCATTGCTCATGAAATCAGAAATCCGATGACTGCTCTTAAAGGCTTCATTCAGCTTCTGAAAGGGAGTGTCGAGGGAGACTACGCCCTTTACTTCAACGTGATCACCTCAGAACTAAAGCGCATCGAATCCATCATCACCGAATTCTTGATTTTAGCTAAGCCCCAGGCCATTATGTATGAGGAAAAACATGTTACCCAAATTATGAGGGACACGATAGACCTTCTAAATGCGCAAGCCAATCTCAGCAATGTACAAATGCAACTTGATTTAATTGACGACATTCCCCCGATTTACTGTGAACCGAATCAGCTGAAACAGGTTTTTATCAATATATTAAAAAACGCCATCGAAGTGATGCCTGACGGCGGAAATATTTTTGTAACGATAAAGGCATTGGATCAAGATCATGTTCTAATCTCCTTAAAAGACGAGGGAATCGGAATGACAGAAGATAAATTAAAGCGACTTGGTGAACCGTTTTATACGACAAAGGAACGGGGAACTGGACTTGGGCTTATGGTAAGCTATAAAATTATTGAAGAACATCAAGGCGAAATTATGGTAGAAAGTGAAGAAGGGAAGGGCACCGTTTTCCATATTACGCTTCCTGTCAGACAGAATGCTGAAGAAAGAAGGAATGATGAATGAACTACTATACGACAGCCGAAACGCCGCTCGGTGAACTTATCATTGCCGAAGAGGATGACCGGATCACTCGTCTATTTCTCAGTCAGGAAGATTGGGTGGATTGGAAAGAAACGGTTCAGAATACTGAGCACAAGGAAACATCTAATCTTGCAGAAGCGAAACAACAGCTTCAAGAATATTTCGCAGGCGAAAGGAAGACATTCTCCCTGCCGCTCAGCCAAAAGGGCACTCCTTTTCAGCAAAAAGTGTGGAAGGCGCTGGAGAGGATTCCATATGGTGAATCCCGAAGCTATGCAGATATTGCCGCTGCGGTCGGCAGTCCGAAAGCGGTGCGCGCTGTCGGACAGGCTAATAAACGTAACGACCTGCCGATTTTTGTCCCGTGCCACAGAGTGATCGGCAAAAACAGTGCGTTAACAGGATACGCCGGAAGCAAAACGGAGATCAAAGCATTTTTGCTAAACATCGAGCGAATCTCCTATAAAGAAAAATAAAACATATGGCACGTTCCCTTTTTTTCACGGCCGACATATCATTTTATTAAGTTAAAAAAGTTGGTCTGGTGAAAAAGGAGGACAAAGCAATTGAAGCCGAGCCGCTCTGAGAAACTTGCTGTTTTTGCCGAACTGTTTGTGAAACTGCATATCTTATCAAGCGCTCAAAAAGATGAAATCATCAATGTTAACAAAAAGAAACAAAAAAACCGCTGACTCGGCTCCAAATGAGCAAAGTCCAGCGGTTTTTTAATGCACCTTTTCTCCTCTAAACAGCTGTTCAATCTCTTCTTCATAGTTTCCGGTCATAATCCCTTTTTCTGTGATGATTCCTGAAATGAGATCATGAGGTGTAATGTCGAAAGCGGGATTAAAGACAGGCACATTGGATGGAGCGGTCCGAACTCCGGAAATCTGCCTGACTTCCTCGGGATCTCGTTCCTCTATCGGGATATCAGCGCCGCATTTGACCTTTGTATCAAATGTAGATAAAGGTGCGGCGACAAAAAACGGAATATCAAAGGCGTTTGCTAAAATAGCAAGACCGTATGTGCCGATTTTATTTGCCGTATCACCGTTCTTTGCAATTCGGTCGGCTCCGACGATAACAGCGGAAATTTGTTTTTCCTTCATCGTATGGGCAGCCATGCTGTCTGTGATCAGAGTGACATCAATGCCCCCCTGCATCAGCTCCCAAGCAGTAAGGCGTGAACCTTGCAGGACAGGCCTTGTTTCACAGGCATAAATGTGTAATCCCAAATCTTTTTGTTTGGCCAAGTAAAACGGAGCTAGCGCCGTTCCATAGCGGCTTGTCGCGATTGAGCCGGCATTGCAGATTGTCATGATCCTGTCGCCTTTTTTGAAAAGCTGCAGGGCGTTTTGGCCGATCAACCGGCACGTTTCCTCATCCTCAACCTGAATCTGAATGGCTTCATGGACAAGGTTTGTTTTTGCTTCATTTACGGAAATCGCGTTTGCGACCGAATGACTCAGTCTCTCAAGCGCCCATGACAAATTAATGGCGGTAGGCCGTGAGCTGTTTAAATATTGTTTGATGTCTTCCAGTCTGCGGCGGAATTCCGTGACATTATCTGTTTCAATGTTTTTGGCAGCAAGCGCCAGTCCGAAGGCAGCCGTAATGCCGATCGCCGGAGCGCCCCTTACTTTGAGCGTGACAATCGCATCAAATACATCCTCTTTCGTCGTCAGCTCCAAATATTCCGTCTCATCAGGAAGCTTTTGCTGATTTAAAATGGTAATAGCTGTTTCTTTCCATTCAACAGAACGTGGAACAGCAAATGAATGGGTCATGAATGGATCATTCCTTTACAAGTAACTTAAATAATTCAATAACATCTGTTATCGTTTTGAATTCCGAACGTTTTTCGATAAAGGCTGTGCCGGTTTCGAGCGCCAAGCGTTTTCTGCCGATTCGTTTATCAAACGGCACGATCGTATCCAGGTCAGCTACATGGGCAAGGCCGATCGTGCGTCGTATCAGCTCACAGCCCGCAAATCCGATTGCTTCTTCAAAAATATGGCTGAGCGTATCAGTGAGGTAACCGTCGATGTTGGCGTAAACATCCAGACTGCCCTTCTGCCAGGATTCACTAAACGTCTCTTCAAACGTTTCCCAGACCTTTTTGACATGTTCATATAACGGCTCTCTGTCAGCCCCGTCACGGCTGAGTGCGTTCAAAAATAAGTTGGCGATAAATTGCCCTACATCAAAGCCGATCGGTCCGTAAAAAGCAAACTCAGGATCAATCACCTTTGTTTCGTGCTCACTTGCGAAAATGCTTCCTGTATGCAAATCACCATGAATCAACGTTTCTGCAGACGTTAAAAATGACTTTTTCAGCTTAGCGGCTTCGATTTTAACGCTGTCATTATTCCAAAGCTTTTCGACAAAAGGACGAAGCTCTTCTTCAAAATCATTTGTGTCATGGTCGAAGAAAGGATCTGTAAAAACAAGTCTTTCCGTAATGTCGCATAGCTCTGGATTTGTAAACTGTTTAACAAGCTGTTTTTTCACCTTAGGTTCAAGCGCGTAATCTGATGAGTAGAAAAGTGTTTTTCCTAAAAATTCACCGATGTGCTGCGACAGATGAGGATAGTTTTCACCCTCAATGAGTCCTTTTCTTGCGATCTTGAGGTGAGAGAGATCCTCCATGACGGTAACCGCCATTTCCGTATCAGAATAAAACACTCTTGGAACCAGGTGAGGCACATGCTCGCCCTGACGGATGAGAGCGCTGCTTTCGATTCTTGCACGGTCGATTGTCAGCGGCCAGCTTTCTCCCACCACTTTTGCATACGGAACCGCCTGTTTAATGATCAATGCTCTGTCGTGTTCTTGATCATAAATATGAAAAACGTAATTTAAGTTGCCGTCTCCGATCTCCTGGCATGTCAGCGTGCTTTTGCTTGGAAAAAGGCCAAGCTTCACCGCCAACGCCACAGCGGAGCTTTCATTTAACGTTTCGTATAAAGGTGTTTTTGTGACTCCCATCATCATAACCTCCAATTATGTAATCACTTAATATGTAGCCGTAAAAAAGCCTCCTTCTCAGAGAGAAGGAGGCTTAACATCTATGTCCGCCTCTCTTATCTCTCAGATCAGATCTGAATGGAATTAGCACCGTGCCTTAAGAGACCAGCGTCTCGGCGCGAAAAAGATGCGCCCCATTTCACAATGGAATTACGGTCGGTTGCTGTTGGGGTCAAAAGGCCAAATCCCTCGCCCAACTCTCGATAAGAGAATATATTCACTTGTTTGACAATTCTAATTTATCAGTTGATGAACATGGTAACAGGTAATTTAGTTAGTTGTCAATATATTTTTTAATATAAATCTTTTCTGATATCATTGAAAACAGGAATGCTCTCCCGAACTTCTGCGCTTTCTTGAAGGTCGATTTCCGCTCGGACTATGCCTTCTTCCCGGCCGCCTTCAGCAAGTACACGTCCCCATGGATCAATAATCAGGCTATGTCCTGCAAATTCATTATCCGGATTTGAACCGGTACAATTGCAGGCTGCGACAAAGCATTGGTTTTCAATGGCCCGCGCAATAAGCAGGCTTTTCCAATGATCAAGGCGGGGAAGAGGCCATTCCGCAGAAATAAACAGCACGTTGGCGCCTTTTGTCGTATGTTTTCTGATCCATTCCGGAAAACGGATATCGTAACAGATCAATCCTGAGCTTTTGACGCCGTCAAGCTCAAAGTATCCGTCTTCGGAACCGGCTGATAAATACAGATGCTCATCCATCAGCTGAAAAAGATGGGCTTTTCTGTACTCTTTAATGATTTGCCCTTCCTTATCCGCGATGTACATTGTATTATAAACATCAGAATTCTTCCTGACAGCGACCGATCCGGCGACAATATGAACACCATGTTTTTTTGCCGTTTTCTTCAGCCAGCTCTGAGCGGAGCGGCCGTCTTCATCAGCGAGTTCATCAAGATTGGCCAGATCATATCCGGTCGTCCATAATTCAGGCAGAACAAGAACATCAGCATGTTTGCTTTCTTTTTCGATGAAAAATTCAGCTTTTTTTATATTTTCCGAAGTTTTGCCGTATGAAATATCAAATTGAAGACAAGATATCGTCCATTTCATCTTTTTAACACCCCAAATTTTTCTTTACTTTTTTCATTTAACCATATATGATGATGGACTATCATTTCAAGATTTTTTTAGAAGGTGAGAATAGATGAAATTTGAACAGTCTCATGTATTGAAGGAATTGCCTAAACAATTCTTCGCTTCTCTGGTGCAGAAAGTGAACCGAAAGCTCGCAGAAGGACATGACGTTATCAATCTAGGACAGGGAAATCCAGATCAGCCGACTCCTGAACATATTGTCGAGGAGATGAAACGAGCTGTTGCTGATCCTGAGAATCATAAATATTCTTCTTTTCGCGGCTCATACCGTCTGAAGTCAGCGGCTGCTGCATTTTACAAAAGAGAATACGGCATTGATCTGGATCCGGAAACCGAAGTCGCTGTATTATTCGGCGGAAAAGCCGGTCTAGTCGAGCTCCCGCAATGCTTGTTGAATCCCGGTGATACGATTTTAGTTCCCGATCCGGGTTATCCTGATTACTGGTCGGGTGTCACACTTGCAAAAGCAAAGATGGAAATGATGCCGCTCGTAAAGGACAGGGCGTTTCTCCCTGATTACAGCAGCATAACCGCTGAAGTAAGGGAACAGGCGAAATTGATGTATTTAAATTATCCGAATAATCCGACTGGAGCTGTTGCTACTTCCGAGTTCTTTGAAGATACCGTGCGTTTTGCGGCTGAAAACGGAATCTGCGTCGTTCACGATTTTGCTTACGGCGCTGTAGGATTTGACGGCTGCAAGCCTTTAAGCTTTTTGCAGACTGAAGGTGCGAAGGATATCGGAATTGAAATTTACACGCTGTCAAAAACGTATAATATGGCAGGATGGCGGGTTGGCTTTGCCGTCGGAAACTCTTCGGTCATTGAAGCGATCAATCTTTATCAAGACCATATGTTTGTCAGTCTTTTCAGAGCGACTCAGGAGGCTGCAGCAGAGGCACTGTTAGCCGATCAGACGTGTGTGGCAGAGCAAAATGCCAGGTATGAGAGCAGGAGAAACGCTTGGATCACGGCATGCCGGGAAATCGGCTGGGATGTAACAGCTCCCGCAGGTTCTTTTTTTGCATGGCTGCCTGTGCCTGAAGGCTATACTTCAGAGCAGTTCTCAGATCTTTTGCTGGAAAAAGCGAATGTGGCAGTTGCGGCTGGAAACGGCTTCGGTGAATATGGCGAGGGCTACGTCAGAGTCGGACTTTTAACAAGTGAAGAAAGACTTAAGGAAGCCGCTTATCGAATTGGCAAACTGAACCTGTTTACCCAAAAAAGCATTGACAAGACCTTATAACGATGGGATAATTCAAAATAATTTATAAAATCTATATTTTCTTATCAAGAGCAGGCAGAGGGACGAGCCCGATGAAGCCCGGCAACCGACTTATAAAGCACGGTGCTAATTCTTGCAGCTAGCGGCTGAGAGATAAGATTCGGACGAGAAACGAAACCTCTTTAGACGCGATTGCAGTTTGAAGAGGTTTTTTGATATGGATGAAAATGAAAGGAGCTCTGGCATGAGTGAGTTATTAGCGACATATCTCCTGACCGAACCGGGAGCCGATACAGAGAAGAAAGCAGAACAAATCGCAACAGGATTGACAGTAGGCTCCTGGACTGATCTGCCCCTTGTAAAACAGGAGCAAATGCAAAAGCACAAGGGGCGTGTGATAAAAGTTGAGGAGAGAGAGGGAACTCCTGCATCAGAAAAACAAGCGGTCATCACAATTGCCTATCCTGAAATCAATTTCTCTCAGGATATTCCGGCTTTGCTGACAACAGTGTTTGGCAAGCTGTCCCTGGACGGAAAAATCAAATTAATCGATCTTCACTTCTCTGAAGCATTTAAGCGTGCACTGCCGGGACCGAAGTTTGGCGTATACGGCATCCGAAAGCTGCTGGGAGAGTTTGAGAGACCGCTGTTAATGAGCATATTTAAAGGCGTAATCGGAAGGGACCTGAGTGATATTAAAGAACAGCTCCGGCAGCAGGCGCTTGGCGGAGTTGACTTGATTAAAGACGATGAAATTTTCTTTGAGACAGGTCTAGCGCCTTTTGAAACAAGAATTGCAGAAGGAAAGCAAATATTGAAAGAAACGTATGAGCAAACCGGACATAAAACGCTGTATGCGGTGAATTTGACTGGACGTACGGCTGATCTGAAAGACAAAGCGAGACGCGCCGCCGAGCTGGGAGCGGATGCGCTTTTGTTTAATGTCTTTGCTTACGGCTTGGACGTTATGCAAGGCCTAGCAGAAGATCCTGAAATCCCAGTTCCGATTATGGCGCATCCAGCAGTGAGCGGAGCGTTTACGTCTTCTCCGTTTTACGGTTTTTCTCACGCTCTTTTACTCGGAAAATTAAATCGATATTGCGGTGCTGACTTCAGCCTCTTTCCGTCTCCATATGGTTCGGTTGCGCTTCCAAGAGCAGATGCACTGGCGATTCATGAAGAATGTGTGAGAGAGGATGCTTTTAACCAAACATTTGCTGTTCCGTCAGCAGGCATTCATCCCGGCATGGTTCCGCTATTAATGCGTGATTTCGGCATAGACCACATTATTAACGCCGGAGGAGGCGTACATGGACATCCGAACGGTGCCCAAGGCGGGGGGCGAGCGTTCAGAGCCATTATTGATGCGGTCCTAGAGGCCCAGCCGATTGATGAAAAAGCCGAACAATGCAAGGATCTTAAGCTTGCGCTAGATAAATGGGGAAAGGTTGAAGCCGTATGACGACTCGAAAACCTTTTATTATTTGTGATTTTGACGGAACAATCACGATGAACGACAACATTATAAATATCATGAAAACATTTGCTCCCCCAGAGTGGGTGGCATTAAAAGACGGCGTACTTTCCAAAACGCTGTCGATCAAGGAAGGTGTCGGGCGGATGTTCGGCCTTCTGCCCAGCCGTTTAAAAGAAGAGATTACAAGTTTTGTATTGGAAGATGCAAAAATCAGGGAAGGCTTTCGGGAATTTGTAGCATTTATCAATGAGCACGAGATTCCGTTTTATGTCATAAGCGGTGGAATGGACTTTTTTGTATATCCTTTGCTTGAAGGCATTGTGGAGAAAGACCGCATTTATTGCAACCATGCTTCATTTGACAATGACTATATCCATATTGACTGGCCTCATTCCTGCAAGGGCACATGCAGCAATCAATGCGGGTGCTGTAAGCCGTCGGTCATCCATGAACTTTCTGAACCGAACCAATATATCATCATGATCGGTGATTCGGTTACAGATGTGGAGGCAGCAAAGCTGTCTGACCTATGCTTTGCAAGGGATTATTTATTAAACGAATGTCGGGAGCAAAACCTCAATCATCTTCCGTATCAAGATTTTTATGAGATCAGAAAGGAAATTGAGAATGTAAAGGAGGTACAGGAATGGCTGCAAAACAAGAACGCTGGCGAGAGCTCGCTGAAGTAAAACGGGAATTGGCAGAGAGAGATTGGTTTCCGGCGACTAGCGGTAATCTATCAATTAAGGTTACAGATGAGCCTTTAACATTTCTCGTCACTGCAAGCGGAAAAGATAAACGTAAAGAGACGGTTGAAGATTTTCTGCTGGTCGATCAAAACGGAGAGCCTGCTGAAAGCGGGCATTCTCTGAAACCGTCAGCAGAAACGCTTTTGCATACACATTTGTACAATAAAACCAATGCCGGATGCTGCCTGCATGTCCATACGGTAAACAATAATGTGATTTCAGAGTTATACGGAGACCAAAAGAAAATCACATTCAAAGGCCAGGAAATTATAAAAGCACTCGGCTTGTGGGAAGAGAACGCAGAAGTGACCGTTCCGATTATAGAAAATCCGGCACATATCCCGACGCTTGCGGCACTGTTTGTGGAAGAGATTTCAGAAGATTCAGGAGCTGTTCTGATCCGAAATCATGGTATTACGGCTTGGGGGAAAACAGCATTTGAGGCAAAAAGAGTGCTTGAAGCGTATGAATTTTTGTTCAGCTACCATTTGAAATTGAAAACACTCCAGCATCAGCTGGTTAAATAAAAGGAGGAATTGAAATGGCTACAATTCGAATTCATGATGAGGCAAATACAACGATTGAAAATCAAGAGGAAGTGGCAAGCTTTCTGGACAGTCAAGAGGTTATTTATGAGCAATGGGATATCACGAAGCTTCCGGAACATCTCTCAGAGAAATATGACCTGACAGAAGAAGAAAAACAGCAAATTCTTGATACCTTCGAAACTGAAATTAAAGATATCTCAACCCGCCGCGGCTATAAAGCACAGGATGTTATTTCATTGTCAGACAGCAATCCGAAACTTGATGAACTGCTTGAAAACTTTAAAAGAGAGCATCACCATACAGACGATGAGGTTCGTTTTATTGTAAGCGGACACGGTATTTTTGTCATTCAAGGCAAGGACGGCACGTTTTTTGATGTCCGTTTAAACCCTGGAGATTTAATCTCCGTGCCTGAGAATATCCGCCATTACTTCACGCTTCAGGAGGACCGCAAAGTTGTCGCGGTGAGAATTTTTGTCACAACTGAAGGCTGGGTTCCTATTTATGAAAAAGACAGCGTGAATCAATAAGCATGAGATAGCCCCGTTCATCGAACGGGGCTTTTTATATTTATTGCAAACGCCACTTTTCATACTGTGACAGTTCTTTTTTAATCATTGTCCAAATCAAACCTAAAACAGCTGCATCGTCAATGAATCCAAGACCGAGGATGACGTCTGGAATGATATCGAGCGGCATGACGATATACAGGATTGCGGCAGTTAACAGCAAAAGTGTTTTAACCTGTGAACGAGGGTAGTCGCCATTTCGCCAATCGCGAAGCATCTGAAAAAAAGTAGTGATGTGCTGGATACATTTTTTTCGGTTTTTCCTCTTCAAAATTGCTTTTCCGCCTGCCGCTCCGAGCATAATTGCTTTCTTTTTCTTCATTGGGCATACCTCCTGCCTGGCGGCGTGTTTAAGATATTCTTCACCTGGGTATTGTTCTTCTAATCCTATCAATATATCTATTATACCTGAAAAATTAACTTATTTAATGAAAATATGTTTACAAATAAAGTATAATCTGTAATAATGCACAATAACCCAATCAAACTTGTTTCCTATTTCTTAGCGGCGAGGGGTGAAGTGAATGGGCGGTTCTTCTGAACAAGAAAGATTGTTGGTGTCTATTGATGAAAAAAGAAAGTTAATGATAGATGCCGCTAGAAAGCAGGGATTTACAGGGCATGACACGATCAGGCACAGTCAGGAGCTGGATTGTTTAATAAATGAATATCATCAGCTTATGCAAGAAAACGAACATTCCCAAGGGATTCAAGGCCTTGTAAAGAAATTAGGCTTGTGGCCCCGCAGAGATGTTATGCCAGCATATGATGCAAATAAATAGCGGCCTATCAGATGCATATATAAAGAGAGAGCTTTTCGGAAGCGCTCTTTTTTTCTGGAAAAAATTCATATGAAAGAGGGAACTAATGAAGGAACTGGCGATTCTCATTACCGAAATGGTCAATCAATTTCATGATGCTTTTATTTCCTTATGCGGAATATTTGGCATTCATTTAACTGACAAAGAAATGCATTTTTGGGTGATCGGCATTTTTGGCATATTCTTTTTCGGCGTCACTCACGCTGTGTTTACATGGCTTTCTAAATGGAGTATGACAGCCTTGTCCTTTATCTATACTGTTACAGTCATCATTGTCATCGTATTTGCGATTGAGATTCAGCAAAAGGTGACGGGTAGAGGGAATATGGAGTTTTTAGATGCCACGGAAGGTATAAAGGGTTTTTTAGTATTTTTTATGTTTTTTTTGCTTTTGAAAATGCTGTTGCGTTTCATCAAAATCCTTTTTTCTGGAAGACCAGCAAGCAAATCGAATGGCAATGCCCGATCACGAAGATAAAAAACCCTCCTGACATGGTCAGGGGGGCTATGATGCGGATACGGGGAGGGCGATTGTCACCTCTGTGCCTCTTCGCACTTCACTTTCAATATGAATAGAGCCTCCGTACATCAGCACGATCCGTTTACAAACAACAAGGCCGAGACCGGTTCCTTTTTCTTTAGAAGTAACAAAGGGAAGGAAGATGTGATCCAGCATTTCCTGAGAAATCCCTTCACCGTTATCCACAACTTTGATTATGGCTTTTTTATCTAAAGCTCCTAGGGAGATCGTCAGTTTGCCTCCTTCAGGCATTGACTCGAGGCCATTTTTTGCTACATTTAAAATCACTTGTTTAATATGATCTTTTGTACATTTTACGAGTAAGGGCTGCTCGGTTAAATACTGTAATTCGACTTCAACATTGTATAGATTGCCCTCAGAATAAATGATCGGCATAATTTCTCCGATAATGTCCTGAAGTGAGTTCAGCTCCCATTTTTCAGCTGTCGGCTTGCCGAGAACGAGAAACTCACTCACTATTTGATTGATGCGTTTGATCTCCTGTTCGATAATGGAGAAGTAAAGCTGATCTTCCTCACCTTTATATTTCTTTTGCAACAGCTGAATAAAGCCGCTTATCCCGGTGAGGGGGTTACGGATTTCATGGGCTGTGCTGGCAGCAAGCGTCCCGATCAGCTCTAATTTTTGCGCCTCGTTTTCTGAGCGCTCCAGCTGGGTCTGCCGCTTCAGCAAATAATACAGCACGAGAATAAAAAGGATATTCAGCAGAACAATAATACATGAAAGCGGAAGCACAAGGCTTTTCGACAGTTCTTCTATTGTGACCGGGTTCGGATAGACTTTCATATTCCAGCTGATATCATCCAGATATCCGCTGACAGGTTTCTGATCCTCTGCATGAGAGGCTTGTCCGCTCGCAAAAATCATTTTCCCGTCTTGGTTCACAACTTCAATATAAACATCAGGGCTCAGCAAGTTAATGAGATTTTTCAAATAATCAATTTGAATAGCTGCGACAAGATAATCTGTCACATTTCGTTTTGAGTCCAAAACAGGCACACAAATTGTGAAAATTGGCTGACCAGTAATTCTGCTCGAATAACTATCTGAAATGACTGTCTTTTTAGTTTCCTTTGCTTTTGTAAAAAAAGATCTGTCGGCCAGGTTTACTTTCGTTTTTAATTCGGTTGTGCTTGCGGTGACGTCTCCTTTGGCATTGAGAAAATAGAGACCGGAAAATCTCGGCTCTGAATCAAAGGTCTTTTCCAAAATTGACTGCATTTTCTTTATATCAACCGGTCTGTCGATGGCGATGGACAAGGAGGTCATTCTCGCCATTGTTTCTCCGATTAAATAATTGATTTTGTTGCGGTGAAGGTTTAGCAGGACACTTGCTTCTTGTTTATGTTCTGCAGCTATTGTATCTTTTTCTTTTTCATATACGAAAAAGCTGATGACGATTGCCGGAATCACGACCAGTATGATATAAAGTTTGACTCTCCCGCAGGCGCCTTTTAGTATTTTCAATTTGCATCGCTCCAACATACACCTGATTAGAGGTATTATATCATTGTTTCTTCTTCTTTAATAAGAAAAAATAACCAAAAAAATTAGAAAAAGGTGTTGGCAAGCTTACATTTAAAAAAAGAAGAGAAATATTGGAAAGATTTTTATTGACATTTTGGTCTTTGTTTATTAATGTTTCTCTGTAACGGTTTCTAAAAGGATGATTGAGACATGACAGAAAAATCACTGAAGTTATTTATCGTGCTGTCGCGCGCGTATCGGTCTATTAACGATCATATGAATAAGCATATTCATAAGCATGGGCTGAATCCGACTGAATTTGCTGTGCTAGAGCTTTTGTACCATAAAGGCGATCAGCCGCTGCAGCAGATAGGAGATAAAATTCTCTTGGCTAGCGGGAGCATCACATACGTTGTAGATAAGCTGGAGCAAAAAGAACTTCTCATTCGGAAAGCGTCTCCTACAGACAGACGAGTGACATTTGCGCAAATTACTGAAAAAGGCATCGGTCTTTTGAACGATATTTTCCCTGATCACGCTGCTGAAATTGATGAAATGATCAGCGTATTAAGCGAAGAAGAGGTAGAGATGTGCACCGAAATGTTAAAAAGAGTAGGATTAAACGCAAAACAGTTTCATAATAAGTAAAAAAAGGAAGCCTGATATGTCACAAGGCTTCCTTTTTTGCTATTTTTCATTTGTTTCCGCTGCGCCTCTTGGCAAAATGAGAACTTCAACCCGCCGGTTTTTGCTTCGGCCTTCCGCAGTTTTGTTGGAAGCCACCGGTTTATACTCGCCATAACCCTTGGCGCTGAACACTTTTGCATCGAGCTTGGGGTTTTCAATCAGGAGCCCCATAAAGTTTACCGCTCTCATGACGCTTAAATGCCAGTTTGATTGGAATTCAGAATTTTTAATTGGCATATTATCAGTATGTCCGCTGATAATGATATTTCTTGGCGGGTTAATCACAAGAAGATTTGAAATCTCTTTTGCAAGCGGCACATCTTCCTTACGGATGTTCGCTTTTCCAGAATCAAAGAAGATGCTGTCTTTAATCGTAATCAGAAGGCCTTCACTAGTCATCTTCGTCTCCAGCTGATGTTCCAGCTTTTTATCTTTGATGAACTTTTCCACCTGGCTCTTCACATTTTCAAGTTCTTCTTGATCAGCTGCTTTTTCTTTTTCTTTCTTGTTTTTCTCTTTCTCTTCTTTTTCCTTTTTCACTTCATCGATGCCGTCTGACTCGTTTTCAGGAGGAGTGACACTGGAGTAGTCCAGTACACCGGTTCCGCCTGTAAAAACTTCATTAAATGATTTTGAGAGCATTTGAAACTTAGCTGCGTCAATCGAGCTGCTCGCGTACAGCACAATAAACAATGCCAGGAGAAGAGTAAGGATGTCGGCGTAAGGAACGAGCCATGATTCATCAACGTGCTCGTCCTCATGCTTCTTCTTCTTTTTTCTCGCCATTTTGCGCCTCTCCTTGTTCTGCAAATTTCAAGCGGTCCTTCGCAGGAAGATACATTAAAAGCTTTTGTTCGATGACTTTCGGTGCCTGTCCTTCTAAAACGGATAAAACACCTTCAATCATGACCTCACGCAGTTTTACTTCTTGTTTTGATTTTCGTTTTAATTTATTTGCGAAAGGATGCCATAACACATACCCTGTAAAGATACCGAGAAGTGTGGCAACAAAGGCGGCACTGATGGCGTGTCCAAGCTCATCTGTATTGTCCATATGAGAGAGAGCGGCAATCAGCCCGATTACAGCGCCGAGTACTCCAAGTGTCGGAGCGTACGTTCCTGCTTGTGTAAAAATAGCGGCTCCGGCTTGGTGTCTGTCCTCCATTGCTTCGACTTCCTCTGTCATAATATCTCTGATAAATTCCGCGCTTTGCCCGTCAACAGCCATGCTGAGCCCGTTTTTCAAGAAAGCATCATCTACATCCTCAATGCTTGCTTCTAAAGCAAGCAGACCTTCGCGGCGTGCAAGCTGAGCCCATTCAGAGAACATAGGAATGAGTTCCTCTATTGTGAGCTGTTTATTTTCCTTAAATAACACTCGAAACAGCGCAGGCACTTTTTTAATTTCTTTTGTTGGGAACGCAATAACGACTGCTGAGATTGTCCCGGCGATAATAATTAAAATGGCAGCGGGGTTTGCAAGGGCGCTGAAACTGACGCCTTTCAGAACCATCCCGACGCTCAATGCCACAAAAGCAAGAATAATACCGATTAACGAAGTTTTATCCATAGTTTTTCACCAAATCCTTTTTTACTAGCTTGTCTATGGTTAATATCGGTTTTGGTGCCCGGAACTTTAGGGACATTGTGAATTTGTTCATGAAATATTCAAGGAAGAGGCATAGAAGGGAGAAATAAACAAAAACGGGCTCTCCAAAATTGAAAAGCCCGGGTGTCTACTGAAATTAGCAGCTTTCTTGCAAGCTGTCCTTCAGATGGTATTCATATAATAGTAGAAATACATATTCACTGTATATAAACATGTTCCATCCCTCCTTAAAAAAAGTGTAAAGGATGAAGGGAAGTAGCGCTTCAGGGGAAGGGACGGTATTTTCTAAGTCAAGAGTATGAAAGCATAAAAAAAGCGGCTTCCTAAAAGGAAACCGCTGATTGTTATTTCGCTCGCACTTTGATTTTATCATCTTCTAAAATCACGTGAAAACTTGTGATCTCGCCATTATCAAGCAGCAGATCGGTCATTTCATCCTCAACCCATTCTTGGATGGTTCTTCTAAGCGGACGTGCACCGAATGAAGGGTGGTAGCCCAGCTCAGCGATTTTTTCTTTCGCTTCATCTGTCACATTCAAGCTAATGCCCCGTTCCGCCAATGTTTCTTCAAGTTCTCCAAGAAGAAGGCTGACGATTTTGACAAGATGTTCTTTTTCCAATGAGCGGAACTCAATAATGCTGTCAAAACGGTTGAGGAACTCAGGTTTAAAGAACATGCTCAGTGAATCAATTAATGTTTGTTCTTCGATGACACTGTCATCTGATTGGAAACCGACTTTCGTTTGTTTCTCACCAGCACCCGCATTACTTGTCATGATGATCACAGTGTCTTTGAAGCTTACGGTTCTGCCTTGGCTGTCTGTCAGACGGCCATCTTCCATAATTTGCAGGAACATATGCTGAACGTCTGGGTGTGCTTTTTCAATCTCATCCAGCAACACAATGCTGTAAGGATTGCGGCGCACTTTCTCAGTTAATTGTCCAGCTTCCTCATGGCCGACATATCCAGGCGGTGAACCGATAATTTTAGATACGGCGTGTTTCTCCATGTATTCGCTCATATCGAGTCGGATAATAGCGTCTTTTGTGCCGAATAATTCATCTGCCAGTGTTTTAGAAAGCTCTGTTTTCCCTACGCCGGTAGGACCGACGAAGAGGAAGGAGCCGACTGGTCTGTTTTTGGATTTTAAACCGGCGCGGCTTCGTCTTACCGCCTTTGCCACTTTTTGAACAGCGGCTTCTTGTCCAATCACGCGTTCATGAAGTTTTGCTTCGAGTTCTTTCATTTTCGTTTGTTCGTCTGCCTGCAGTTTGCCGACAGGGATGCCTGTTTTTTGTTCAACAATTTCCTGAATGTGCTCAGCTTCCACAGTGACAGCGGTATGAGCGGAGGAGCTGTTCAGTTTTTTCTCCAATGCGAGTTCTTCATCACGGAGTTTTGCCGCCAGTTCGTAATTTTCATCTTCCAGGGCTTTTGTTTTTTCGGCTTCAATTGCAGTTAAGCGTTCAGCGGCATCCTCATCATTCAGTTCATCAATTAACAGGTTGGCTTTTGAACCTGCTTCATCTAATAAATCAATTGCTTTATCCGGCAGGTGTCTGTCCTGAATGTAGCGGGATGATAAAGTGACACACGCTTTGATTGCTTCATCACTGAATGTTACGCCATGGTATGCCTCGTATTTGTCTTTAATCCCTTGCAGAATGAGGATAGCCTGTTCAATTGAAGGCTCCTGCACCATGACAGGCTGAAAACGTCTTTCCAGCGCGGCATCTTTTTCGATTTGACGATATTCTTTCAGTGTTGTCGCGCCAATGACTTGCAGTTCGCCTCTGGCTAGGGCCGGTTTGAGAATGTTGCCGGCGTCCATTGATCCTTCTGCAGAGCCTGCGCCGACGAGAAGGTGAATTTCATCAATGAACAGAATGACATTTTTTCGTTCCTTCAGCTCAGTGATCAGCTGTTTCATTCTCTCCTCAAATTGGCCTCTGATCCCTGTATTTGCAACAAGGGATGCAACATCAAGCAAGTATAGCTCTTTGTTTTTCAGTTTGTTTGGAACATCGCCTTCAGCAATTTTTAAAGCGAGCCCTTCAGCGATGGCAGTTTTCCCCACACCCGGCTCACCAATAAGAACCGGATTGTTTTTGTTGCGGCGGTTTAGAATTTCGATCACTCGCGCCACTTCATCATCACGGCCGATGACGGGATCAATGAGACCGGCTTTAGCACCGTTTGTAATATTTTGAGCCAGCTCATCAAGCAGCCCTTTTTTTCCGCTTTGTTTTGCTGCGCTCTTTTCTTTCGGCTGGAATGCCTGTTCAAACGGAAATCCGAAAGATTGAGGACCCATACTCATTGAAGGTTTACGGGTCAGTTCGTTATAGCAAGTTTCACAAAGAACCATCTGTTTATGAACGGAATTTATTTGCATGTTAAGGCGAATCGTCGCCTCGTTTTGATGACAATGTTGACAACGCATTTGCCAAAACCTCCTTAATAATTTGATCTTCTTTGACCAATGAAAGTGAATAAAAAGGTCTATTGGATTTGACCTTCTTTGACTATTAGTATACGGCAAACTTAACGGCTTTCAAACCAATATGCTCAAAGCAGACTGAATATTTGACTATCTTTGACCAATTGGTTTTTAAAAAAGGCCGGTTTGTTTGACCAACTTTGATTAATAGTATACTCTGACCATCTTTGACTTTCAAGTCTTTTGCACAACATTTTTTAATTTGTTACAAAGTAAAACATGTTTTCTTCGTCTTTTCAAGGAACTTGTCTCATAGGTTATAAAAAGGCATCTATGGACAAAACTGCGGTTCGTTCGGAGGGGAGAAATGGAACAATCAAAAGGGTCTGCAAGTCAGCTTGCTTTTGTGTATGTCGGCACAGTAGTCGGAGCTGGATTTGCGACTGGCAGAGAAATTGTTGAGTTTTTTCTGAAGTTCGGCTGGTTCGGTTTATTCGGCATTCTCGTCAGCGGCGGAATGTTTACGTTTCTGGGCGCCAAGCTGATGATCATTTCAAAGCGAATCAATGCCAAGTCATATCAAGAAATGAACATCTTTTTGTTCGGGGCGGCGGCTGGGCGGATTATCAATGTATTTATGCTGTTTGTTCTCCTCGGAGTTACATCTGTCATGCTTTCAGGGGCAGGGGCGCTTTTTGAGGAACAGCTGGGGATGTCCGCTCAGATTGGGATGCTTATTACAATCGGTCTGAGCTTAATTGTGATGACTAGAGGAGTAAAAGGCATTTTCGGTGTCAATGTGTTTGTTGTTCCCCTTTTAATCCTCTTTTCAATGATTGTGGTGGCCGACTCTTTTATATTCAGCGAATCACGAAACGCAGCTCAGTGGGTCTGGCCGCATCGCTGGGATTGGCTGTTATCAGCCTTTTCTTACGGGGCTTTGAATTTATCGCTTGCCCAAGCAGTTTTGGTTCCGCTGGCGAATGAAATGTCCTCGGAGAAAGTGATCAAAAAAGGCGCTTTAATCGGAGGGACGATGCTGACGATTGTGCTGTCCGCGAGTTTTCTGTCTTTGTCAACTCTTCCGGATGTATTTTTGTATGATATACCGATGGCACAAGTGGTTTATCTCTTTGCACGATCTGTCCATTTGATTTATTTACTCATTATTTTCGGAGAAGTGTTCACATCAGTTATCGGTAATCTATATGGATTAGAAAAACAAGTGCAAAGCTTTCTTCCAGTGAAAAGCAAATATATCTTTGCGGCCATTATGATCACGGCTTATATTACGAGCCAAATAGGGTACGGCAGGCTTATTTCAACGATTTATCCCTTGTTTGGCTATGTGAGCCTGGCCTTCATAGGCGCTTTGCTTTGCAAAAAAGCTCCTCGGCGGCGCAGTTTATAAATATATATAATGAAACGAACCGTCACTATAGAGCGATAATTGATCTAGGAACCGGGGACTGACTTTTTTATTGTCAAGAAAAACATCATTATGGTAAGATAGCAGAAGTGAAAAAATTGAAGAAAATCCGTGCGATATGCGGGAGAGGTTCTAGCTACACCCTCTATAAAAAACTAAGGACGAGCTGTATCCTTGGATACGGCCTTTTTTATGTTTTTCTAGAGCACCTTCCGAAAAAAGGTGTTTTTTTGCGTGAATTAGCTGTAGCGATGTCTCTCGCCGGCGTTTTTATTGCGGAGAAGGAGAGGAATCATGAAAAAAGAAAAAGCAATTGTCGTATTTAGCGGCGGCCAAGACAGCACAACATGCTTACTGTGGGCCTTAAAAGAATTCGAAGAAGTCGAAACGGTGACTTTTCATTATAATCAGCGACATTCGCAGGAAATTGAAGTGGCAAAATCCATTGCGGAAAAGCTTGGTGTGAAAAATCATTTGCTTGATATGTCACTTTTAAATCAGCTTGCACCGAATGCCCTGACTAGAAATGATATTGAGATAGAAGTAAAAGACGGCGAACTGCCATCCACATTCGTTCCAGGCCGCAATTTGGTATTCTTATCCTTTGCGTCTATCCTGGCTTACCAAATTGGCGCGCGCCACATTATTACAGGAGTTTGCGAGACAGACTTCAGCGGTTATCCTGACTGCCGTGACGAATTCGTGAAATCTTGCAATGTCACGGTAAATCTGGCAATGGAGAAGCCGTTTGTGATCCACACGCCTCTCATGTGGCTCAATAAGGCGGAAACGTGGAAGCTTGCAGATGAGCTTGGCGCGCTGGATTTTGTGAAAAACAACACGCTGACATGCTATAACGGCATCATCGCAGACGGCTGCGGCGAATGTCCGGCATGTCACCTTCGTTCAAAAGGTTATGAAGAATATATGGTGATGAAAGGAGAGCGTGCATAAATTGTTATCTCAAATTTATCCGCAGGCCCAGCATCCTTATTCGTTTGAACTGAATAAGGACATGCATATCTCAGCCGCTCATTTTATCCCTCGGGAAAGTGCGGGAGCGTGCAGCAGGGTTCACGGGCATACGTATACCGTAAATATAACCGTTGCCGGCGACGAACTTGACGATTCAGGCTTTCTTGTCAATTTCAGCGTACTCAAAAAACTGGTGCACGGAAACTATGATCACACGCTATTAAATGATCATGAAGATTTTTCTCAGGACGACCGGTATTCGCTGCCGACAACTGAAGTCGTGGCGAAAACGATTTATGACAACGTACAGGCTTATTTAGACACTTTGGAGAATAAGCCGACCTGTGTACAGGTGTTTGTCCGTGAAACACCGACAAGCTACTGTGTCTACCGTCCGAAAAAGGGTGGTTTGAATGGCTAAAGGAATTCCTGTATTAGAAATTTTCGGCCCGACGATTCAAGGAGAAGGCATGGTGATCGGACAGAAAACGATGTTCGTCCGGACAGCCGGCTGCGATTATTCCTGCAGCTGGTGTGACTCCGCTTTCACTTGGGATGGGTCTGCTAAAAAAGATATTCGCTGGATGACGGCGGAGGAGATTTTTGCGGAGCTTAAGGACATTGGGGGAGATGCGTTTTCTCATGTGACGATCTCAGGCGGCAACCCGGCTCTGTTAAAACAGCTGGATGCTTTTATTGAACTGCTGAAGGAAAATAACATCCGTGCAGCGCTTGAAACTCAAGGGACCGTTTATCAGGATTGGTTTACGCTGATTGATGACCTGACAATTTCTCCAAAACCGCCAAGCTCAAAAATGGGAACGAACTTTCAAAAGCTTGACCACATTTTAACTTCACTTCAAGAGAATGATAGACAGCATGCTGTCAGCTTGAAGGTTGTCATCTTTAATGATGAAGATCTGGAATTTGCCAAAACTGTGCACAAGCGGTATCCGGGAATCCCGTTTTATTTACAAGTCGGAAATGATGACGTGCATACGACAGATGATCAGTCACTGATTGCACATTTGCTTGGAAAATATGAAGCGCTTGTTGATAAGGTAGCTGTCGATGCGGAGCTGAATCTCGTCAGAGTGCTCCCGCAGCTGCACACCCTGTTATGGGGCAACAAACGCGGAGTATAATAGAAAGGAAGATGAACATGACGACAAGAAAAGAATCAGAATTAGAAGGTGTAACATTGCTAGGCAATCAAGGTACAAATTATTTGTTCGAATATGCACCGGACGTGCTGGAATCCTTCCCGAATAAACATGTAAACCGTGATTACTTTGTAAAATTCAATTGCCCGGAATTCACATCTTTATGTCCTAAAACAGGCCAGCCTGACTTTGCGACAATCTACATCAGCTACATTCCTGATGAAAAAATGGTTGAAAGCAAATCATTAAAGCTGTATCTATTCAGCTTCAGAAACCATGGTGACTTCCACGAGGACTGCATGAATATCATCATGAATGACTTGATTGAATTAATGGACCCGCGCTACATTGAAGTATGGGGCAAATTCACGCCAAGAGGCGGAATTTCCATTGACCCGTACACAAACTACGGAAAGCCTGGCACGAAGTATGAGAAAATGGCCGAATACCGTATGATGAACCATGATTTGTATCCGGAGACAATTGATAATCGTTAATTATTCCGTTGTGTGATACGGAGTGTAAAAGGAAGTGGAGTCACAGTAAAATCCGAACATTCAGCGTTAATTTTCAGCGGAAATGTGACCTGGTCACAGCGAAGTGTGACCCGAAGTGACCGGAGTGTGACCCGCACTAAGCTCAATAAAAGTGGGAAAAGTCACACCTGAAAATGGCTCTACTCATGGGAATTGTATTAAAAAGTGTGACCTGAGGTGCAACCTGAACTGTGACTTTTATGCAGTGAAAAATTGATAGTACAGAAGCAGATTAAGGCGTACAATTTGTACGTCTTTTCTTTTTTATCCGAAAGAAAATATGCCTATCTAGAGATCATAGGCATTAAATATTATTATCAATATCTTCATTTATTTTTTGGCTAAGTTTCTGAACCTTCTCTTTAACATTTGAAACAGCTCTTTTTTGAATTTCATCAAAGTTCTCCTGAATATAGTCGATGACACTTCTTATTAGAACTTCACTTTCAAAATTGAATATCTCATTTATTTCTGACAGTTCTTCATCTGTTAGGTGATGGTATTGAAGTTGTTTAGCATTTACTCCAGCAGCTACATCAATCCTAACTTAGTTGTTCTGGTTGTACAATTTCATATTCACCTTCTGCATACTCTTGCTCCGCATAATAGCCTCCCCATTGACAGAGCTCCTGCAAGATAGGTTTAAGAGATTCTCCAAGTTCAGTGGATGAATATTCAACCTTCGGCGGTACTTGATTATACATCTTTCTGCTCACAAGTCCACTGGCTTCAAGCTCTCTAAGTGTTTGAATCAGCATTTTCTGAGTTATATTTGGGACAATGCGCTTTAATTCACTCGTTCTCTTTGGTCCATTCATTAAAAAGTATAATACAAGGCCTTTCCATTTTCCGCCAATAACTTCCTTTGTCACTTCAAACCCACAGCTAAATTTTTTCATGTCTAAAGCTCTCCATTCCACATTTATTACTTTTTAGTTACTATATCACAAAAAAGTGGGTACTTCCGATAATGTGCTTACTGAAGGATACTATATCTTGTAAGTTGTTCTTCAAGTACTTAAAGGTACTAGACATAAAATAATATTAATTCTAAAGGAGTGTTAAGTATGGGTAAATTTGAAGGTAAAATAGCGCTTGTAACGGGTGGAACAAGTGGGATTGGTCTTGCTACAGCACAAAAATTTGTAAACGAAGGTGCATATGTTTATATCACGGGACGTAGACAAAACGAACTTGATAAAGCTGTTAACCAAATTGGCAAGAACGTAACCGGTGTTCAAGGTGATATTTCTAAGCTTGAAGACTTAGACAAACTATATGACATTATAAAGCAGGAAAAAGGTAAGTTGGACATTCTTTTTGCTAATGCAGGCATCGGCAACTTCCTTCCATTAGGTGAAATTACTGAAGAGCAGGTTGATAGAACGTTCGACATTAACGTTAAAGGAACCATCTTTACTGTTCAAAAAGCGTTATCACTATTCCCGGACAAAGTAGGTTCTATTATTGTAACGGGCTCTACTGCTGGATCAATTGGCAACCCAGCGTTTAGTGTATATGGAGCATCTAAAGCAGCATTAAGAGCACTGGTTCGCAACTGGATTCTTGACCTAAAAGGTACTGAAATCCGTGTAAATGTGGTTAGTCCAGGAGGTATTCTTACACCTGCCTACGATGAGCTTTTTGGTGATGCACTTGAAGAGGTACTGGAAAATAGCAGAAATACTGTTCCAGCTGGAAAAGTTGGGACACCTGAAGAAGTAGCAAACGCTGTATCTTTCCTTGCTTCAGACGAAAGCAGTTACTTGACGGGTGTTGAATTGTTCGTAGATGGTGGGCTAGCACAGGTATAATTTCACTGCGCAGAGATTACAAATAGTCCCCAAAAAAGGTTAATGGGGATTTACTTGAAGAAGTCGTATAAAAAAGTCGTTTTCCTTAAAGGACAGGGAATTCGACTTTTTTATATTTGAATTTGATTAACGTTGTAAATTCGCATTTTCCTGGGGCTACTACTAAATGACCTGTAAAAAAGATTACACTGTGAATAAATGTACTTAAAGTAACGGGGGCTCTTGACTTTTAATAAAAAATAATATCCCTGTCCTTGTATTCTAATACTTTTAAAAATATTTAAAGGAATCCTTATGTCCTGAATAACCACATAGGAAAATATGTTGTAGGTTGCTTTCTTTTTTTGTGGGGCATCCCACACAAGCTATCTCGTGATCTCACACCTGAACGTTTTTTATAGACTAGTACCGCGACAAGTTATATTACATATACATACCAATAAAGTAGACATTAAAAAGTGAAAGAGAGGATGGAAATGTGTGAAAATTCTTTTCCTTGAGAGTCATCCCATGTGGCTCTATGGTTTACCGAATGGGTTTAGGGAAGCAGGACATACCGTAATGATTTCCGGTCCTGTAAGTCGGGAAAATATAACTGAAATGATAGACGAATTTAAACCAGATCTAATAGTATCTATGGGATGGACACCAGAGCATTCAAGGGAAAAGCAGGCCTGGATTCGCAACGCTACTAAAAAGGTGAATATCCCTCTCGTTTATTGGGCAACTGAAGACCCGCTGCACACTCAAAACTTTACTATCCCGTTAATTAAAAAGATGAAACCGGATTTTGTTTTCACGGTTACGCCTTCTCTGTGTAAAACTTATGAAAGCATGGGGATTAAAGCAGCTCACTTAGACTTTGCATTTCACGAAAGTATACATCACCAGATTAAACCATTAGCGAAATACAGTTGTGATATAGCAGTGGTGGCTAATGCTTACCCTAATTTTCTTGAAGAACATCCGGAAGTGTTCCGTTCGTCCTCTTTAAAAACGCTTATTCGTCCTCTTATACGGAAAGGTATTCGCATTGATTTTTGGGGGAGAAACTGGGAAAAAATGAGTAAATATATAGGAAGAGAAATTCCCCCCAATTGGATCCATGGATACCTTGATTATACTGAAGCATATAAAGTTTACAGTTCAGCAAAAGTCGTTATCGGTTTGCAAAACTGTGAAAGCCAACTTACGCAACGCACCTATGAGATTCTTGGTTCCGGGGGGTTTTTATTGACATCGAATACACCAGCAGTTCGAGGTAAATTCAAACCTGGCCGCGATCTCATCGTTTCTTCCTCCCCAAAAGAAACTTTGGAAAAGGTTAAATACTATTTGAATCATGATAGCGAGAGAAAAAAGATTCAGATAAACGGTAAAAAGGCTGTAAAGAATGATTCCTATCGGCATAGAGCCGAGAGAATGCTTGAGGTGCTAAAAAGCAGAGGAATCATAAGAAACTTAGGGGAAACCATTCATTATGTAGATGTTCTCAAAGAAAAATACGTGATCCATCATGTTACTCCCGGTGAAACATTATCAATAATTGCCAGGAAGTATAATGTTTCCCTGCAGCAACTCATGGAGCTTAATCATTTCAAATCAGATCAAATATATGCTGGACAAATCATTAAGATTAGAGAGAAACGGTTTAGAAATATTAATAACAAATTTTTCTAAAGGAGAGTAATATGAATGAAGGGGAAAATACCTAAAATAAGAAATCAAGCGAATAAAGTAAAAAGAACGCCTCGTTATATGGAATTTCCCGTGACATACGAAGTATATCATGTGGAATCCGGCGATACATTATGGACGATTGCCAAATCCTTTAAAATTCCGGTACAACAACTTATGAATCTTAATAAGCTTTCTTCAGATAGAATTTATCCTGGACAAATTATAAAGATAAGAGAAAGATAATCTTTGAGGTTTCGGAAACGAATCAAATTGAAATGACAATCCTCATTTTTTTATTTGTGGGGAACTTGATATTTTTGGGGATGAAGGGGTTATGAGATGTTTCAAATGAGCTATTTCTATTCTGGATTAGGATGGGATTTTATTCAACACGTTGATCAAACGAACGGAGTATTAAATGTTGTGTCTCCTGATTTTTTCTATATCAGAAAAGATGGATCATTACTTCTCCGTTCAGCTAATCCCGATGTGATTAAAGCTCTTCATAGAAGAAAATTAAAAGTAGTTCCTTTTCTAAGCAATCATTGGGATCAGGATTTGGGACGATTTGCATTAATGAACCGAGTTCTTTTAGCTAAACAAATTTCTCATGCAATAGAAGAACTGGATTTGGACGGAGTTAATATCGATATAGAAAACCTTACAGAAAAAGATCGGAATCTATTTACAGATTTTATTAGATTAGTAAGGAAAAGTATTCCTAAACATAAAGAAGTATCAGTTGCAGTGGCGGCAAATCCTTTTGGCTGGACGAAGGGCTGGCACGGATCATATGATTACGAGTATTTAGCTAAATATGCAGATTATCTTATGGTTATGGCCTATGATGAAAGCCGCCTTGCTGGGCCTACCGCAAGTGTAGGATGGGTGGAAAAGTCCATTCAATATGTTCTGACCCAAAAAATCTCTCCTCAAAAACTAGTTTTAGGATTGCCATTCTATGGCCGCTGCTGGATGGAAGGCCAATCTGCCTCTCAAGCCATTCCCCTTTACCTTGTTGACTCATTAGTAAAAAGGCATAGCGGAACAATTATTTTTGACACCAAGAGTCAATCTCCAAAAGCTATTTTTACTGTCAATCACGATAACAAGGGGCCGTTGCCTTCGGGAACATATACATTATGGTTTGAAAATGAACAGTCACTCAGAGCAAAAATAAAACTCGCTCAAAAATATAAATTGAAAGGTCTTGGCAGCTGGAGTCTTGGACAAGAAGATGCGTCAGTCTGGAATACAGTGTTTAAAAATATATAATGATTTATAGTTCAGAACAAAATTCGAAGATAATTGCAATGAATCTCTAAATGGACATACTGAAAGGAGTTTATTACGAGTGCGGGTAAAACAGTGAGGGCATTCCATAGGCCCTTCTCCCGAAATGTTCTATACGAGGCATTACATTGGGCTTGAAATACACATTCAAACTTATGTTATAGTACGCATTTCAAGTAATTACGGATGTGTTGAATTTATTCTGCTTCCATGATTCAAGTCATACACATGCTACCTTGATAGCAGGATTATTGCATTTCATTCAGAATTGTTCAGGATCGATATGGAAGCGCACGAATAACTAGAACTTTAAAAACATACACTCATATACTTCCTGAATGGATGCTGGTTTATCTAAAAAACATGATGAGAATTGATTGACCGCTCTCATTAAAGGATGGGGAAATTCAAGGCGCCAAGGTACGCATGGTGAAGCATGACTTGTTGATAATCGACCATATAGTTTCTCCTTAGAAATGAGGGGGTTTTTACATAAAAAAGACGAGCGAATCCGGGGGGAATTCCACTCGCCGCTTTCTAATGAAAAGACGGGATGCTGGATGGCAGCTCGTCTGCTTTATTATAATTTAACGAACGTATGTTTGTAAAGATGTCTTTTCGAATGAATTGGTTCATATAACCGTTAAGAACAGATTCATTGTAAACATTCGCTAAGGTATGCTAAGATGCATGGACTATAAAGGAGTGATATGAAGTGAAGACATTGCGGTTAAACAATGTAACGTTAGAAATGGCTGCATATCAAGAGGAGAGCGAGCCGAAGCGAAAAATTGCATTTACCTTAAACGTTACGAGTGAGACTTACCATGATATCGCTGTCCTGTTGTATGAAAAAACGTTTAATGTCGAGGTTCCGGAACGCGATCTTGCTTTCCGGGGGGAAATGACAAATTATTCAACATCATTGACCAACCTGTACGAACCAGGGGCCGTCAGCGAGTTCTATATAGAAATAACGGAAATAGACAAAAACGCCGATTCATGATCGGTGTTTTTTATGTAAAAAAGCTGCCGGCCGGCAGCTTTTGAGAAAGCGAATTTCATATGTAAGGTGTTAAATTGTCCGTCTTGCAGTTTTTTGAATAAATGTGGAAATAAGGAGGTTTTAATAGGAGTCTCTGATGATCTTATAATTTTTATGATTAACAACTGTCAATGAATCTAACTCAAGATCCCGATAGTTATCCATGATCGTCACATCAACGATAACAGAATTCTCATTTACTTTTTCAACAACACCGGTTAATCCGTTTTTAAATTCAATGACATTCCCAACCTTAGCGATTTTCACAAGCTTCCTCTCCTTTAAACATAATAATGCCTTTTGAAAGTATTTTGCAGTATTTTCATTGAGAAGTAAAGCGATAAGGAGTTTTATCTCCCTTATGAATTGTCCTGTCGCTATAAAGATGATATATTGATTTTCGTCAATAGAAAGAAAAGGGGGGAATTTTTGTTGCGTCCCGAAGAAATAACAGAAATGATTGAACAGCTGCGCACCGGCGCCATAAACGAACTGAGAGTCCAGAAAGAGCATTTTCTTGATTTCAGGGCCGTGTTATCTAAACAAGATGATTTTAAACATTTCCGAGGAATTGCCCAGCAAGGCGGAGATGTTATCTTTCAATACTTAGAACAGCCAAGAAGCTGAAGGTTTCTCATACGTGAGAAGCCTTTTTATCATATATGACAGAATACAAGCCTTTTATTACAGTTGTCTGTAACAGGTGTAAATAAAATGTAAAGTGTCAAAAATGGATAAACATGTTTTAATTTGACAATATTTATAGAATTTCAAACTGTTTTTTTGCCATTAAGCAGTGAGTCATCCTCTTTATTCCATCCTGATACCTCCTTGGGAGAGTTGGAAAATCTTTTTCCGTGAAAATGAATGGATCTCTTGTTAAGGTTATGAAGTGTTTTTTGGAGCACTTTAAGGAGGAAACTGTATGACAACGAAATTCACTGCTCTGGCTGTTTTTCTTCTTTGTTTCATGCCTGCAGCCAAAATTGAGCATACACAAGCTTCACTACTGAGCGCAAAGAAGACAAAACATGAAGAAGCGAAATGGCTTACACATATAGATCGAAATACGAATGAATCTTTCCCTTCACTGTCTGCTGATAAAGACAAGGAAATAAAACCGATTAAGCTATCAGCACACACTGAAAAGAAAGAGAAAGATAAACCGGACAAAACAAATGATGAGAAAGAAACATATACACAGTCTGAAAAAGAGTTGCTGTCCCGTCTCGTTCACGCAGAGGCCAAAGGAGAATCATATAAAGGCAAGGTCGCTGTAGCAAGCGTTGTACTGAACAGGACGGAGAAAAAAGGTTTTCCTGATACGATAAGAGGAGTTATTTATCAGAAAAACGCCTTTGAACCGGTCGCAAACGGGAGCATTAACCAAAAGCCTGATAAAGAATCGATTGAAGCTGCCGAAGAAGCGCTGTCCTCAAAAAATAGAGAAACAGATGCCATATTCTTTTATAATCCGAAAACAGCGTCAGATAATTGGATTCGTTCAAGAAAAATCGTAGAAAAAATCGGCAGACACGTTTTTGCCGTCTAAGCATAGAAGAGACAATTTGTCTCAGCTGTGCTTTTTTTCATATAAAGAGTAAAAATAAAATAATTTTTGAACTTGTCTCATATGATGTTGGTAGTACAAGAGACAAGGAGAGACATCATGAATCGATTTGTGAAAGGGATCATTCTTTTATCCATTGCCGCCTTTTTCGCTGAATGCCTTGAATTTGTCGTCAATATGATTTTGGCGCGGGAGCTTGGCGAGCATGGGATGGGGCTTTACATGAGTATTTTGCCCACGATCTTTTTAATTATTGTCATCGCGAGCCTGGAACTGCCGATATCCATTTCTAAATTCATTGCCGAGTCAAATCCTAAGCTTCATGAAAGCATGCTGAGGCACGCTTTCAGAATGACAGCCATTTTTACTGCTTTTTCTACTGTCGCCGCTAGTATTGCGCTTCCGTTTATACCGGTATTTGATACATACCACCCGTTTATTAAAGGGATTGTCATCGGCTTAATTCCTGTTGTCGCCTTTACTTCAATCGCCAGGGGCTACTTTATGGGTGTGCAGAAAATGGGGAAGATCGCAATTGCCAATGTGCTGAAAAAAATCATCCAGCTCTTGTGCTTATTCCTCTTTTTTCAATGGTACTCATTTGAATTGGACATGGCTGTGCTGATTTCCTTGTTTGTTCTAGTCGTGAGTGATGTGGTCGTGCTTGTTTATTTATATTCACAATTTATCATGGCAAGGCGGGCGTTATCCGGCCAGCAGCACATTCATTTGCGCGGAAAGGATGTAAGGAAAAGACTGCTTGCTGTTTCAATTCCTACAACAGGACTGCGCATTTTTCATGCGGTTGTCAATGCAATTGAACCCTTTTTAGTAAAAGGAGCTCTTTTGGCTGCGGGCGTTGCCGGGACAGCGGCGATCGATCAATACGGAATGCTGGCAGGAGTGGCTGTGACGATAGGGTCGTTCCCAGCTTTTATTGCCCATTCGTTAATGGTCGTCATGATACCGAGTATTTCGGAAGCTTATGCACTTTCTCAGTATGACATCGTGTTAAAAAGGCTGAAGCAGTCGATTTTCATTACATTAGGTTACGGTATACCTGCCGTCTGGGTCATGTTCCAGTTTGCGGGACCTCTCACGCATTTGTTTTTTCACTCTCCTGAAGCGCAGTATTACCTGCAGCTGTTGTGGCCTTACTTTCTCTTTCATCTGTTTGTCATGCCGCTGCAGGCGTGCTTAATCGGGATGGGTTTTGTGAAAGAGGCTTTTTATCACAATGTATGGAGCCATTTCGTTGCGCTAAGTATGATGTATGTACTGGGATCAATGGAGAATCTGCAAATGCTCGGGATTATCCTTGGAATGAACACTGGCATGATTCTTTTGACGAGCCTGCACTATGCCACGATCTGCAAAGCATTGAAGGTATCTGTATTTCTTACGGGAGGGACCAGAACGCCGCGAATTGAAGGATGATAAAGGAACAGCAGGGGCAAGCTAATTGAAAAGCATGAAAGGAAGATTCCATGTTGACGAAGCGCTTGCTTACTATATACATTATGTTATTAGCGTTGATTGTATGGTTTCCAGGTGCGGCACAAGCTGAGGAAAAACAGCCTGCTGTTCCCGCTGTTTTTCTTATGAAAACGATAGAAGGGGAGGACATCTCGATTCCGAATAAAGGGCAAAAAACAATTCTCCATTTTTGGACGTCATGGTGTCCGCCCTGCAAAAAGGAGCTTCCACAGTTTCAATCGTTTTATGATGCCCATCCATCCGACAGTGTAAAGCTGGTAACGGTGAATTTAGTGAATTCGGAACAAAATCAGCAAGTCGTTGAAGATTTTATTAAAGCAAACAAGCTGACGTTCCCGATTGTCCTTGACTCAAAAGGGGAATTGATGAAGGAGTATCATATCATTACGATCCCAACATCATTTTTGCTGAATGAAAAGGGAGAAATTGAAAAAACAAAAATTGGCCCGATGACAGCGGAACAACTGAAGGAATGGACGGAAGAATAGCTGAGAGCATCGACTCTCAGCTTTTTTCATATAGAGAAGAAGTGAATAAACATTAATGATAATTATTATCAAAAAGAAATTAAAATAATTATAATTGAAATTCTCTTCGTGCGTGCTATAATAAAGGAAGACATCAAGAAATAACTGACGATAAAGCTGCCTTTTGGGCAGCGATTTTGTTTTTATAAGAGAAATGAAGATGATTTACGTTCTCAATTAGAGAGGAGAATTCGATATGAATGAACAAGTTATCGTTCAACGCGACCCGCATGAGCCATTGAAAACAGACAAGAGGGAAAAAAACTGGGCACAGCACGCGGAGCTTATTGCAGCACTTGTATCAGGGGCTCTTATTTTGGCAGGCTGGCTCTTATCCGGATATCAGGTATTATCCATAATACTTTTCTTGCTGGCTTTTGTGATCGGCGGATTTGCTAAAGCAAAGGAAGGAATCGAAGAAACACTCGAATCCAAAACGCTGAATGTAGAACTTTTAATGATTTTCGCTGCCGTTGGTTCCGCCTTGATCGGATACTGGGCAGAGGGTGCTATTTTAATATTTATTTTTTCCTTAAGCGGAGCTTTAGAAACATACACGATGAATAAAAGCAGCAGAGATTTAACGTCTTTAATGCAGCTTGAGCCTGAAGAAGCGACATTGATGGTCAATGGTGAAACCAAAAGAGTTCCGGTTTCAGACTTGCAGGCCGGTGATATGATTGTGATCAAACCTGGAGAACGCGTAGCGGCAGACGGTATCATTGAATCGGGCTCGACAAGTCTTGACGAGTCGGCTTTAACAGGTGAATCAATGCCTGTAGAAAAAAACACAGGCGACACTGTATTCACAGGAACGGTGAATCGCAATGGCTCCTTGACTGTCCGTGTCACGAAAGCAAATGAAGATTCGTTATTCAGAAAAATTATCAAACTGGTTGAATCAGCGCAAAATAGTGTTTCACCCGCGCAGGCTTTCATCGAACGATTTGAAAATGCTTATGTGAAAGGTGTGCTAATTGCGGTGGCGCTCCTTTTATTCGTCCCGCACTTTGCGCTGGGCTGGAGCTGGAGTGAAACCTTCTACCGCGCAATGGTGTTTATGGTTGTCGCGTCACCTTGTGCGCTTGTCGCCTCTATTATGCCAGCGGCGCTGTCCCTGATTTCAAATGGCGCCCGCAACGGTATGCTTGTGAAAGGAAGCGTCTTTCTTGAACAGCTGGGCTCAGTGCAAATGATCGCCTTTGATAAAACCGGCACTGTAACAAAAGGCCAGCCTGCCGTAGAGACGATCAGAATAGCAGAAGGATTCAGTGAAGCGGAAGTTCTTGAGGCTGTCTATGCCATCGAAACGCAATCAAGCCATCCGCTCGCCCAAGCCATAACGGCGTACGCTGACAGCCGCGGCGTGAATCAGTCCGGCTACATATCTATAGAAGAAACCTCAGGGTTTGGCGTTATGGCAGAAGTGTCGGGTGCGAAATGGAAGGTCGGTAAAGCAGGTTTTATCGGCGAGGAAATGGCAGCACAATTTTTGAAACAAACAGCATCCGATGTCATTCAAAGCGGTCATACAATTGTATTTGTGAAAAAGGATGATCAAATAGCAGGCTGTATCGCACTGAAGGACCAAATCAGGCCTGAAGCAAAAGAGGTCATGGAAGAACTGAACCGACTTGGGATTAAAACGGCCATGCTGACAGGAGATCACGAAGACACGGCTCAAGCGATTGCCAAGGAAGCCGGCATGACAACTGTCGTAGCAGAATGCCTGCCTGACCAAAAAGTGAATGAAATCAAACGGTTAAAAGAAGAATTCGGAACGATTGCAATGGTGGGTGACGGAATCAATGATGCGCCGGCACTCAAAGCGGCGGATGTCGGCATTGCGATGGGCGGCGGAACAGATGTAGCACTTGAGACCGCTGATATGGTCCTCATGAAAAACGATTTGAAAAAGCTCGTAAACATGTGCCGCTTGTCTCGGAAAATGAACAGGATCATCAAACAAAATATCGTGTTTTCTCTAGCTGTAATCTGCCTGCTGATTTGTGCAAACTTTTTGCAGGCGATGGAATTGCCATTTGGCGTGATTGGTCATGAGGGCAGCACGATTTTAGTCATACTAAACGGTTTAAGACTCCTAAAATAAAGCCAGCAGCCTAATCAGGCTGCTGGCTTTTTATGTATCAAGCTTTCCCTTCATTTTTGTCTTTATCAGATCTTTTCATAACCAGGATGAGAGCGAGGATGCAGCAAAGGAAACCCGCTGCACAGCCTATGATAGAGCTGTAATAATAAAAGCCCACCATCTTCATCCCGATAAAAGGAGCGGAAATTCCCAAAACCGTTAAGAGCATAACTGCTTTTCGTCTGAAAAAATTCATCAGCAAACGGAACAACCCCCCTGCGATTGAACGTTACTGTCAGTATACAGGAAGAGGAGCAGGAAATAAAATGCATTAGAAAATGAAGGCGTCGTGAAAGGCAAACACCGGTAAAACCTGTTACAATGGAAGACAGAACAATGCATTGCAAATGGCAGGGAGGAACAAGAAGTGAATAGAATACAACGCGTCTCTTCATGGCTGAAGGAAGCGGGGCATACTGCCGCATTTATTCATACAAAAGAAAATGTTTTTTACTTAACCGGTTTTTACACAGAGCCGCATGAAAGATTAATGGGGTTATTTATTTTTCAAGAAGAGGAGCCTTTCTTTGTTTGTCCAGGAATGGAAGCAGGACAGGACCGCAACGCAGGCTGGAATCATGAAATCATTGGCTATGCGGATCACGAAAATCCATGGGAGCTGATAGAGAAGGCCTTGAAAAAGCGAAATATCAGCATACATACGCTTGCGGTAGAAAAGGATTCAATCTCGCTATCACGTGCAGAACAGCTGAAGCATGCGACGGGCGGGGCTCAATTTGTTTCAGCAGAAGAAACACTCAATCAATTTCGCCTGATTAAAGAAGACAATGAGATTCGTTTGCTGAAAGAGGCGGCAAAGCTTGCGGATTACGGTGTTGAAGTCGGTACAGCCGCTTTGCGTGAAGGCATCAGTGAAGTGGAAGTGCTCGCTCAAATTGAGTACGAACTGAAGAAAAAAGGAATTCAGGGCATGTCTTTCTCTACAATGGTTTTATTCGGAGAAAAATCTGGCCAGCCTCATGGAAATCCTGGTACAGCCACGTTGAAGAAAGGTGATTTTGTTTTATTTGATCTCGGTGTTATTCTTGATGGCTATTGCTCTGATATTACAAGAACGTTTGCATACAAAACCATCAATCCGAAGCAGGAGGCCATTTACGAGACTGTGCTTCAAGCGGAAAAAGCCGCGATTGAGGCAAGCAAACCCGGTGTGAGAATCGGAGATCTGGATTTAACTGCCCGCGGAATCATTGAAAAAGCGGGATATGGTGATTATTTTCCTCACCGGCTTGGGCATGGACTCGGAATTTCAGTCCATGAGTATCCATCAATGAGCCAGGCCAACGATACACTGCTGCAGGAAGGCATGGTCTACACGATCGAACCGGGGATTTATGTGCCAGAGATCGGCGGCGTGCGCATTGAGGATGACGTTCACGTAACAAAGGACGGAGCAGTTGCTCTGACCCAATATCCAAAGGAATTAATCATACTGCCGTAATAGAAATAAAAAAGGACTTTGTTCTCGACATCGTCCTTTTTTATCTGCATTAAATAAAAAAATCATCAAATGTTCGAAAGGGTTTAATTTCATGTTTTTGGTTGAGAGGTTTTACAGCAAGACAGCTGCCACCGAGAACAGTGAGACATAACCCAATTAAAATGAAGAAACCCATGTGATCTTCTCCTTTCAGCTTAAAACACAAAAAGATATCTGGTACGTCCATATCATATTGTATGAAACGCATTCCAGATCAAGGGGATTTAGAAAGAAGGGAATCTATGGCTAATATTAAAGACATTGCAGAAAAAGCCGGTGTCTCTGTTACAACGGTTTCCCGAGTCATAAACAATCATCCATACGTCAGTGAAGACAAACGAAAAAGAGTGTTTGAGGCAATGGAATCATTGGAGTACACGAGAAATATTCACGCTGTACATTTGTCGAAAGGATTTTCAAACATGATTGGTGTTGTCTTGCCAACGGTTAATCTGCCATATTTTGCAGAGCTGATTGCAGGAATAGCCGACGCAGCCGCGGAATCCGGGGTTCACCTCTCTTTATTCCAAACAAACTATGAGGTACAAAAAGAAATCTTTGCGCTGTCCCAATTAAAGCAGCGCCAGGTTGACGGCCTGATTTTTTGCTCAAAGGCGCTTGCTGATGAGAAACTCATGGAATGGGAGGGCCCGATTTTGCTTTGCCAGAATTCAGATAATGCCCGCTTCCCAACCATCAGCATTCCTCACCAAGAAGCATTTCGGAACGGCTTGGACTATTTAATTGCCAAAGGGCACAAAAAAATAGCCATCTGTTTGGCAAGAAAAAAAGGCATGAACAGCCATTTTCGAATCAAAGCCTACAAAGAGGCATTGGAAGAGATCGGCGAGGCATTTCGTGAAGACTGGGTAATTGAGAAAGCGATTACAATCAATGATGGGAAGGCGCTTTTTCATAAATGGAATACGTGGAAGGAAAAGCCGACGGCTATTTTTGTTGCCAATGACCAAGTCTCAGCAGGGCTTTTTCTTGAAGCAAAGAACCAGCGGGTGTCAGTACCGGATGAGCTTGCAATCTTAAGCGTTGATAACCACGAAATCAGCCAAGCGCTTGGAATCACAACGATCGATATTCAGACAAGGGAAATGGGAAAGCAGGCATTTGCCATACTGGAAAAAAGAATTCAAGGACAGCCGATTGAAAGGAAAGTTCTGGATTACCGTCTCATCGAAAGATCGACTGTTTAGTGAATGCATTGAAAAAAGGTTTGACGTGCATTCTGTTCGTTATGTACGATATGAGGTATTGAATGACAAAGGAGCTGAGGATCGTGAATGGGTCCTTCACAGTGAAAAAGGTACTGAATAATAACGTATTAATTGCTTCTCATCATAAATACAGCGAAGTCGTTTTAATCGGAAAAGGTATTGGTTTCGGAAAAAAACAAGATGATGTCATTGAAGATAAAGGCTACGATAAAATGTTCATTTTAAAAGACGAGAAGGAACAAAAGCAGTTTAAAAAGCTCCTTGACTATGTTGATGAAAAGCTCGTTGATATTTCAAACGATGTCATCTATCACATAAGCAATAGGACTAATCACTCATTAAATGAACATATTCACATTGCGTTGACAGACCATATCGCATTTGCGATCAAAAGGCAGCAGCAGGGATTTGATATGAAAAATCCATTTCTAATGGAGACTCAGTCACTATATCCTGAGGAGTACCAAATTGCCAAAGAAGTCATAGATATGATCAATGAAAAAGCGGGAATCTGCCTTCCGGAAGGGGAGATTGGTTTTATCGCTCTGCATATCCATTCAGCATTGACAAACCGTCCGCTGTCCGAGGTCAATCAGCACTCTCAGCTCATGGCGCAGCTTGTCGAGGTGATTGAAGACTCATTTCAAATGAAAGTAAATAAGGAAAGTGTCAACTATTTGCGGCTGATCAGGCATATCAGATTTACAATAGAAAGAATTAAAAAAGAAGAACCGACTAAAGAACCAGAAAAATTAATGTTGTTATTGAAAAATGAATATCCGCTATGCTACAATACAGCTTGGAAATTGATTAAAATCTTGCAGCAAACATTGAAGAAACCAGTTCATGAGGCGGAAGCGGTTTATCTGACGCTTCATCTGTACCGATTAACCAATAAAATTTCATAAATTCAGTTTATCCTTATAACGTGTTACTGATTCGATCAGGCATGAGTGATTGAGGGAAAAAAACGGGAAGTTCATTCTCGTTCTTTTGCGCACCCAATTTTGCTCATGCCTTTTTGTTGTGTAAAAGGGCAAATGTAAACGGTTAAACTGGAAGACTTACGCCTGTGAATTCGTTGTCATGATTTTTAGCTGTAAGGTCAGACTAGTAAAAAGAGGAGGTCAATTCTTATGTTTAAAGCATTATTCGGCGTTCTTCAAAAAATTGGGCGTGCGCTTATGCTTCCAGTTGCGATCCTTCCGGCTGCGGGTATTTTGCTTGCGATCGGGAATGCGATGCAAAATAAGGACATGATTCAGGTCCTGCATTTCTTGAGCAATGACAATGTTCAGCTTGTAGCAGGTGTGATGGAAAGCGCTGGGCAGATTGTTTTCGATAACCTTCCGCTTCTTTTCGCAGTAGGTGTAGCCATCGGGCTTGCCAACGGTGATGGAGTTGCAGGAATTGCAGCAATTATCGGTTATCTTGTAATGAATGTATCCATGAGTGCGGTTCTTCTTGCAAACGGAACCATTCCTTCGGATTCAGTTGAAAGAGCCAAGTTCTTTACGGAAAACCATCCTGCATATGTAAACATGCTTGGTATACCTACCTTGGCGACAGGGGTGTTCGGCGGTATTATCGTCGGTGTGTTAGCTGCATTATTGTTTAACAGATTTTACACAATTGAACTGCCGCAATACCTTGGTTTCTTTGCGGGTAAACGTTTCGTTCCAATTGTTACGTCAATTTCTGCACTGATTCTGGGTCTTATTATGTTAGTGATCTGGCCTCCGATCCAGCATGGATTGAATGCCTTTTCAACAGGATTAGTGGAAGCGAATCCAACCCTTGCTGCATTTATCTTCGGGGTGATTGAACGTTCGCTTATCCCATTCGGATTGCACCACATTTTCTATTCGCCGTTCTGGTATGAATTCTTCAGCTATAAGAGTGCAGCAGGAGAAATCATCCGCGGGGATCAGCGTATCTTTATGGCGCAGATTAAAGACGGCGTACAGTTAACGGCAGGTACGTTCATGACAGGTAAATATCCATTTATGATGTTCGGTCTGCCTGCTGCGGCGCTTGCCATTTATCATGAAGCAAAACCGCAAAACAAAAAACTCGTTGCAGGTATTATGGGTTCAGCGGCCTTGACATCCTTCTTAACGGGGATCACAGAGCCATTGGAATTTTCTTTCTTATTCGTTGCTCCAGTCCTGTTTGCGATTCACTGTTTGTTTGCGGGACTTTCATTCATGGTCATGCAGCTGTTGAATGTTAAGATTGGTATGACATTCTCCGGCGGTTTAATTGACTACTTCCTATTCGGTATTTTACCGAACCGGACGGCATGGTGGCTTGTCATCCCTGTCGGCTTAGGGTTAGCTGTCATTTACTACTTCGGATTCCGATTTGCCATCCGCAAATTTAATCTGAAAACACCTGGACGCGAGGATGCTGCGGAAGAAACAGCAGCACCTGGGAAAACAGGTGAAGCAGGGGATCTTCCTTATGAGATTCTGCAGGCAATGGGTGACCAGGAAAACATCAAACACCTTGATGCTTGTATCACTCGTCTGCGTGTGACTGTAAACGATCAGAAAAAGGTTGATAAAGACCGTCTGAAACAGCTTGGCGCTTCCGGAGTGCTGGAAGTCGGCAACAACATTCAGGCTATTTTCGGACCGCGTTCTGACGGGTTAAAAACGCAAATGCAAGACATTATTGCGGGACGCAAGCCTAGACCTGAACCGAAAACATCTGCTCAAGAGGAAGTAGGCCAGCAGGTTGAGGAAGTGATTGCAGAACCGCTGCAAAATGAAATCGGCGAGGAAGTTTTCGTTTCTCCGATTACCGGGGAAATTCACCCGATTACGGATGTTCCTGACCAAGTCTTCTCAGGAAAAATGATGGGTGACGGTTTTGCGATTCTCCCTTCTGAAGGAATTGTCGTATCACCGGTTCGCGGAAAAATTCTCAATGTGTTCCCGACGAAACATGCGATCGGCCTGCAATCCGACGGCGGAAGAGAAATTTTAATCCACTTTGGTATTGATACCGTCAGCCTGAAGGGCGAAGGATTTACGTCTTTCGTATCAGAAGGAGACCGCGTTGAGCCTGGACAAAAACTTCTTGAAGTTGATCTGGATGCAGTCAAACCGAATGTACCATCTCTCATGACACCGATTGTATTTACAAACCTTGCTGAAGGAGAAACAGTCAGCATTAAAGCAAGCGGTTCAGTCAACAGAGAACAAGAAGATATTGTGAAGATTGAAAAATAAGGGTGTTAGTACGCCGTGCTTGTCAGATGACAAGTACGGTTGTATGATATAATATTGTGAAGTAATTAAGCTTTAAGTTAAAAGGAGAATGATAAAAATGGCACAAAAAACATTTAAAGTAACTGCAGATTCTGGAATCCATGCTCGTCCTGCGACAGTTCTTGTACAAACTGCTAGCAAATACGACGCTGACGTTAATTTAGAATATAACGGCAAAACAGTTAACCTTAAATCTATTATGGGTGTTATGTCTTTAGGTATCGCTAAAGGCGCTGAGATCACAATCTCTGCTTCCGGAGCTGACGAAAACGATGCTCTTAACGCTTTAGAAGAAACAATGAAAAGCGAAGGACTCGGCGAGTAATGCAAGAATTAAAAGGGATTGGTGCTTCAGCCGGCATCGCGATTGCAAAAGCATACCGGCTTGAAGAGCCAGATTTAACGGTTGAAAAGAAAAACATCTCTGATTCTGAAGCGGAAGTAAGCCGTTTTGATGAAGCGATTGCACGTTCAAAAGAAGAGCTCGAAAAAATCAAAGAGCACGCTTTGAAAGAACTGGGTCAGGATAAAGCTGATATTTTTTCTGCTCACCTTTTAGTTCTCAGTGACCCTGAGCTTCTGAACCCTGTGAAAGAAAAAATCAGCACTGATTCAGTGAACGCTGAATTCGCTTTAAAAGAAACGTCTTCTATGTTCGTTACCATGTTTGAATCTATGGACAACGAATATATGAAAGAGCGTGCGGCAGATATCCGCGATGTAACAAAACGCGTAACCGGCCACCTGCTTGGCGTCGAAATTCCAAACCCAAGCATGATCTCAGAAGAGGTTATTATTGTAGCTGAAGACTTAACACCGTCTGACACAGCTCAATTAAACCGTGAGTTCGTAAAAGGATTCACTACTGATATCGGCGGACGCACATCTCACTCTGCCATCATGGCACGTTCTCTTGAGATTCCAGCAGTTGTTGGAACGAAAGCGGCTACAGGCACGATCCAAAACGGCGTGACTGTTATCGTTGACGGTATCAATGGCGATGTCATTATTGACCCATCTGCGGAAACTTTAAAAGAGTATGAAGAAAAACATAATGCTTATTTGGCTCAAAAAGCTGAGTGGGCGAAGCTTGTCAATGAACCGACTGTCTCAAAAGACGGACATCATGTAGAGCTTGCAGCGAACATCGGTACTCCTGATGATGTAAAAGGTGTTCTTGAAAACGGCGGAGAAGCAGTTGGCCTTTACCGTACAGAATTCCTTTACATGGGAAGAGATCAGCTGCCTACAGAAGATGAGCAGTTTGATGCTTACAAAACGGTTCTTGAGCGTATGGAAGGAAAATCAGTCGTCGTGCGGACACTTGATATCGGCGGAGACAAAGAGCTTCCTTACCTGCAGCTTCCTAAAGAAATGAACCCGTTCCTGGGATATAGAGCGATTCGTCTTTGCCTTGAAGAGCAAGAAATCTTCAGAACACAGCTTCGGGCGCTGCTTCGTGCAAGTACATACGGAAACTTGAAAATCATGTTCCCTATGATTGCGACAGTTAACGAATTCAAAGAAGCAAAAGCGATCCTTCTTGAAGAGAAAGAAAAGCTCGTAAAAGCGGGACAGGCTGTATCTGACGATATTGAAGTCGGAATGATGGTTGAGATTCCGTCAACTGCAGTCATCGCTGATCAGTTTGCTAAAGAGGTTGATTTCTTCAGTATCGGTACAAACGATTTGATCCAATACACAATGGCAGCTGACCGTATGAATGAACGTGTATCTTACCTGTATCAGCCATACAACCCGGCAATCCTTCGCTTAATTACACTGGTAATTGAAGCAGCACACAAAGAAGGAAAATGGGTTGGCATGTGCGGAGAAATGGCAGGAGACGAGATTGCGATTCCAATCCTTCTCGGCTTAGGCTTAGATGAGTTCTCAATGAGCGCAACGTCTATTCTTCCGGCAAGAACACAGATCAGCAAATTGTCTAAACAAGAAGCTGAGTCATTCAAAGAGAAAATCTTATCTATGAGCACGACAGAAGAAGTTGTCGCGTTCGTAAAAGAAACCTTCAAGTAATGTACAAAAACCAGACGGCCTCCGGCCTGTCTGGTTTTTTTCATAAGTAAGGGTATAGAAGGACACAATAACATGGCTAGGAGGGATAGTATGTCAAACCAATTTAACGCAGGAGATACTGTTTATGTGATCTACAGAAATCCGCACGCCGCCAATGTAGCCCACATAAAGGAAGCCAAAATTGTGCACCATCCATACCATGAAGGCGAGCTTTCCCTGTTTATTTATGAAACCTATCATCCGTTCGCAGAGGACGATGCTGTGTTTGCAAGCTATGAAGAAGCTAAATCGCTTTACAAAGAACTCTTTGATATTGATCCGTATGAGTAACAAGGAAATCATTACAACTCATATCCTTTCCGCCTAGTGAGAAAAGTAACGTTAGTAAAGGAAAAGGATGTGGCATCATGCAGAACCCATTTGTTCCGCAGCTTGTATATATAGAACCGAGGGCGCTGGAATATCCGCTAGGCCAAGAATTACAAGAAAAATTTGAGAATATGGGCATTGAAATCAGAGAAACAACATCCCACAATCAGGTGCGTAATATTCCTGGGAAAAATCATCTTCAGCAATATCGCAATGCGAAATCAACTTTAGTTATCGGTGTCCGGAAAACATTAAAGTTTGATTCATCCAAACCCTCGGCTGAATATGCCATTCCGTTTGCAACAGGCTGTATGGGGCATTGTCATTACTGCTACCTGCAAACAACCATGGGATCAAAGCCGTATATCAGAACTTATGTAAACGTCGAAGAGATTTTGGATCAGGCAGATAAGTATATGAAGGAGCGCGCACCAGAGTTCACAAGGTTCGAAGCATCATGTACGTCAGACATTGTAGGAATTGATCATCTGACACACACGCTGAAGCGCGCCATTGAACATTTTGGCCAAAGTGATCTCGGAAAGCTCCGATTTGTAACGAAATTTCATCATGTCGATCACCTATTAGACGCAAAGCATAACGGGAAAACGAGATTCAGATTCAGTATTAATGCCGACTATGTGATTAAAAACTTTGAGCCGGGAACTTCACCTCTTGATAAGCGGATAGAGGCGGCAGTAAAAGTTGCAAAAGCAGGCTACCCGCTAGGCTTTATTGTTGCTCCGATTTATATTCATGAAGGCTGGGAAGAAGGATACAGACATCTGTTTGAAAAGCTTGATGCTGCTTTGCCGCAGGACGTTAGACATGACATTACGTTTGAATTAATTCAACACCGTTTTACAAAACCGGCCAAACGAGTGATAGAGAAAAATTATCCGAAGACGAAGCTCGAATTAGATGAAGAAAAGCGCCGTTATAAATGGGGCCGTTACGGGATCGGAAAATATATTTATCAGAAAGATGAAGAGCATGCACTTCGAGAAGCGCTTGAATCCTATATTGATACCTTTTTCCCTAACGCAAAAATTGAATATTTCACTTAAACGGGCTGTTGTGATCAACAGCTCTCTTTTTATAAAAAGGATTTTTCCATTCCATCAAAACGCCGTAATTCAATGATTCTTTATCCTCCAAATAATTGCTGACTACACGAATAGGTGAACGCCCGCAACGGAGGAGAAAGGACAGCACAGGGTCGTTTTTCCTGCCTTCCATCACATCTTCAACGTACTGAACAGCGCTGATCTCGTGTGCGTATTTATGATATAAAGGAATGCGGCCGCCGCCGAGAAGGCGCTCCAGTCTCTTATCAACAGTCAGCTCATACATCGTATTCATCAGCCATTTTCCGATTCCAAGCTTTCGATAATGAGGAGAAACAGAAATATCCACTACATATAAAGTATTTCCATGAGGTTCATGATTTTTAATCGATCCGTTGTCTGTTGCTTGCGCCCATGTATGGTCAGGAGAATCAGGCTCAAATTGTACAATAAGAGCAGTCATGGAACCGATAATTCTGCCATTGATGAGCGCGCATAAAGCGCCTTCTGGAAAGGTTTTGATATGGCTGGCAAGCTGGTCCTCTGACCACAGCAATTCCTGGGGAAACGGAGGAGGAAAACATTCTTTTTGAAGAGAAATCAGCCTCTCGATGTCAGTCTCAGTGTAGTTTCTGATGGTCAGAGCCTCAAATTTTCTGCCGTCGTGCACATACATTCGTTTTAGTATGATCATCACTCTCCTTATGTTGTTTCATTATAACGAAAATTGAATTTTCAGTAAATATATTCCGATTTTCTTATAATTTATTTTTTGATTATTCATTTTTTAAACGAAAGGGCCGATATAGAAATTAGGAGGGGATTGGTTTGTTTAAAAAACTTCACATGAAGATTGCTGTTTTTGTTTCGATTATGTTAATCGTCACAGTTGTTCTTTTAATGCTGTCTTCTTATTTGACGCTAAAACCGATGATTACAGAGGATGGGAAAAATACAACTCAAAACGTGACGCAGTCACTTGAACAAAATATTGAATTGCAATTAAAGAGTTATGCCATTTCGTTATCAAGATTGGCTAATGGGGAATTAACGCATACATTTGTAACGAAACCAAGTAAAGAAGCTGCTCGGCTGTTTCACGATGACATTAAGCAAATCAAAGACAACGATGATTATGTTGCGATGGCTTACATAGGCACCGCAAAAAAAGAAATGTTTACATATCCAAAAGCGGATTTCGCTGAGGATTACGATCCAACATCAAGACCATGGTATAAGCTTGCAGCTGAAACCCCGGATCAAGTTGTTTGGACGGAACCTTATAAAGATGTCGTGACAGGAGACATGATTGTTACTGCATCGAAAGCGATCTTAGACGGGCAAAAAGTGATAGGGGTTGCCAGCTATGACTTGAAACTCTCTGCTATCCAGAGTATGGTCAATAAACAAAAGGTGCCTTACAAAGGATTTGCCTTTTTAGCTGATGCGAGCGGCAATCTTTTAGCCCATCCGTCAAATCAAGGAAAAAATATATCAAAGGATCAAACACTGCAAACCATCACATCCGAGAAACAAGGGATACAAGATGTGAATGGGAAAATGGTTGTGTACCAAACGATTGGCGAGACAGGCTGGAAGGTCGGAACGCAATTTGATACCGATCAATTAATGTGGATTTCAGATAAAATGAATCGGGCAAATCTTTGGATATCATTGATTGCGCTTATCATAACAATTATTCTCAGCTACTTCCTGGCCAAAACGATAACCGGTCCGATACAGCAGCTGATCGTAAAAACGAAAGCTGTTTCCGCAGGCGATTTAACAGTGCGCGCGGAATCAAAATCTAAGGATGAAGTCGGTATTTTAACAAGAGATTTCAATCTGATGGTTGAAAATATGAAGGAAATGGTTGAGCAAGTGAGACTCTCTTCAGGGAAAGTATCTGATACCTCTGAACAACTAACGGCTGTCTCTGCCGAAACTAATGAAACAAGCGGACAAATTGCAAAAGCGATTGAAGAAGTAGCCGCAGGAGCATCGGAACAGGCTTCTGAAGTTGAAACCATTAATGAAAAATCGGAAAGCCTGTCAACGAAAATCAGGCAAATCGCTGAGGAGGCAGGCGGAATTAAAGAACGCTCAAAATCGTCCGAGGATGCAAGCTATAAAGGACTTGACGCGCTCGGCCAGCTGCTGATGAAATCAAACGAAGCCAATATGGAAACGAAAAAGGTTGAAACGATGCTGCTGGATTTGGAAAATCAAACTAAGAATATTGAAGAAGTCGTTACAGCGATTTCAAACATATCTGATCAAACCAACTTGCTTGCCTTAAATGCCAGTATTGAGGCAGCCAGAGCCGGAGAAAGCGGGCGCGGTTTTGCCGTCGTAGCCGATGAAGTGCGGAAGTTAGCTGAGCAATCAGCCCTATCTACAAAGCATATCAGCGAGACTGTGAAGCTTATCCAGCTTGAGACAAAAGAGGCCTCTCACGCGATGGTTCAGGCAAGCAGAATGAATGATGAACAAAACAGTGCAATTCACGAAACTGGAGAGGTATTAAATACGATAACTGCAGAAATGCAGTCACTGGTACAAGGTATTGATCACATTTACGCGGAAATTCAAAGAATGAGTGAAGAACAGCTTGCGATTTCTGAAGCCATTCAAAGCATTTCAGCCATATCACAGGAATCAGCTGCCGCAGCAGAGGAAGTGAACGCATCAACCGATGAACAGCTTGTCACCCTTGATAAAGTCAAACACTCAACGGAAACACTAAAACATGCAAGCCAAGAGCTTATGAGCACAATTGCAAAATTCACATTGTAATCCAATTACATCCCCAAACATCATTTGTTTTGGGGATTTTTTATGTTATAAGATGAATAGATATGGTAGTCTAGAAAATGAAGGAAAAATGATAAATTTTAACTAAAATCTAAACGAAACATCTGGGAGGAATGACCTTGAAAAAAACAATTGGTTTTATCGGTCTTGGAGTAATGGGAAAAAGCATGGCATCACATATTCTCAATGACGGCCATCCTGTATTGGTGTACACCCGGACAAAAGAAAAAGCAGAAAGCATACTTCAAAAAGGCGCGATCTGGAAAGATACGGTCAAAGATCTTTCGAAAGAAGCGGATGTTATCATCACAATGGTCGGCTATCCCAGTGATGTTGAAGAAGTGTATTTCGGAAGCAATGGAATTATTGAAAACGCAAAAGAAGGCGCATATCTTATTGATATGACGACATCTAAGCCTTCGCTTGCGAAGAAGATTGCTGAAGCGGCCAAAGAAAAAGCATTGTTCGCTTTAGACGCTCCTGTTTCCGGTGGAGACATCGGTGCACAAAACGGAACACTCGCGATTATGGTCGGTGGAGAAAAAGAAGCTTTTGAAGCCTGTATGCCGATTTTCTCTTTAATGGGAGAGAATATTCAGTATCAAGGACCGGCTGGAAGCGGACAGCATACCAAGATGTGCAATCAGATTGCAATTGCAGCCGGTATGATCGGTGTTGCTGAAGCGATGGCTTATGCCCAAAAATCAGGCCTAGAGCCGGAAAATGTTCTGAAAAGCATCACAACGGGCGCAGCCGGAAGCTGGTCATTGTCAAATCTTGCTCCCCGTATGCTGCAAGGCAACTTTGAACCGGGATTTTATGTGAAGCATTTTATTAAGGATATGGGAATCGCACTAGAGGAAGCAGAATTAATGGGGGAAGAAATGCCAGGCTTGTCGCTCGCAAAATCCTTATATGACAAGCTAGCTGCTCAAGGTGAAGAAAACAGCGGAACACAGAGTATCTATAAGCTTTGGGTGAAATAAAAAAAGATTGCCTGTACGAAACAGGCAATCTTTTTTTATTATTTTCCGATGAATTGTTGTGTCCAGATGCTTCCAGACTCAACGTAACCAACACCGATGTGAGTAAAGTTAGGGTTTAGAATGTTTTTTCTGTGTCCTTCACTGTTCATCCAAGCTTTTACTACTTCTTCTGGTGTCTTTTGGCCCTTCGCAATGTTTTCACCTGCTGTTTTGTAGCTGATTCCGAAAGATTTCATCATATCAAACGGTGAGCCGTATGTTGGGCTTTGGTGATCAAAGTAGTTTTTGTCTTTCATATCCTGAGATTTTGCGCGTGCAGATTTGCTTAACGTTTCATCAATTTGAAGCGGTTTTAAGCCTTGTTTTTGTCTTTCTGCATTTGTAAGTTCAACAACTTTTTTCTCATATGCACTTACAGATGAAGGTGCAGACGTTGTTGTATTTGTTTTTTCAGCAGTTGCGGGTGCTTTAGAAGCAGTGTTTTGATCAGCAGCTGCTTTTTCAGTAGTCTTTTGTGCAGGTTTTGCCGTTTCTGTCTTTTGAACATCCTGAACTTTCACGTTAGATTGCTTCGCATGTTTTTGAAGAAGCTGCTTCATCTCTTTTTCGTTTGCAGCGTTTAACGTTTTGATATTTGTGTTAATATGCAGTTTTTTCACTGCATCGTTAAGTGACATGTTTTGTACTGTGTTCCCCGTTTTTACTGTAACCACAGGCTGGCAGGAGAGTTCTTTCGCTGATGCTTGCTGTACGCCCCCGAATGTGAATAATCCAACCGCAGCGGCAGCAGATAAAATAAATGCTTTCTTCATTAGTTCGTAACCTCCTAGAGTTGTTTGTTTCTACAGAAAAATCATAACATAGCTTTTTTGTCATAAAGATTCCAGCACTTTCCTTTGACAAATAGAGATTGTCATTTTCGTAAAGTAAATCCGTTGAATCACTAAGAATAAGGGAATCAGCGGTATATATGATTTTATCGTACCGTTACATAGCTTCCTTTTTTTTGAACCGTTAGTTATATTTTAATGTGTTTTTATATTGACAGCTTTTTTTACTCCTTTTCGCTGTAACAACTATTACAAAGGTGTTACAATTAATCTCAGTATATGTAAATATATTGAACGATTTGAGAGGGGTAACCAGAAGTGACTGAAATAGGACGTGAACCAAAGAAAAAGAGCAAAGGAAACAGAGCAATCAGAATGAACCTTTTTTTCCTAGCTGTCTTTGTTCTATTCACTGCATTAATTTTTAAGCTCGGGGTTGTTCAAATTGTTGAAGGCGAACAGCATGAAGAAGACGCTGAGAAATCAAATGCAAAAACAGCTTACTATCCTGCGCCTCGCGGGAAGATGTACGACAGAAACCAGAAAGTTGCTGTCGACAACCAGAGCGTTCCAGAAATTGTGTATGTATCAACATCTAGCACAAAAACAGAAGATAAAATCAAAACAGCGAAGCGGCTTGCTTCTTTCATTCATATTGATACCGAATTTTTGAAGGAAAGGGATCTTCGTGATTACTGGATCGCAGCTCATCCGAAAAAAGCCGCCGCTCTGCTTAAGGAATCAGAAAGCAATCTGAAAGGAGACCAAGCTTACAAGCTTCAAATAGAGCGTGTTCCGGATCAAGAATTAAAGGCTATTCAGCAAGATGACGAAGAAATGGAAACTGCTGCGATATATACAAGGTTTTCAAGCGGAAATGCTTACGAACCTCAAATCGTAAAGGCAATGAATCCAAATAAGAGCAATAGCAATGGAAAAAACGGAGCGCTGCTTGATGAGAAGAAAAACTCCTCGCAAAGACCAAAAAATGACTTAACATATGATGAAATTTCCATTGTTTCTGAGCATTTAGAAGAACTTCCGGGAATCGATATCGTAAACGATTGGACACGAAAATATCCTTATGACAAAACCCTTTATTCTGTTTTCGGGGGCGTCACGACACCTGATCAGGGCCTGCTGAGCGACCGGAAAGATTTCTACTTAACTAGAGGCTATGCGAATAATGACAGGGTGGGAAAAAGTTATTTAGAGTATCAATATGAAGAATATTTAAATTCGCATAAAGAAAAAGTGGAATACGTAGAAGATAATAAAGGAAATGTCGTCAGCCAAAAAACCATTGATAAGGGCAGCAGGGGATACGATCTTCAGCTTTCTTTTGACATGGAGCTTCAGGCAAAGGTAGAAAAGATCATTGAAGAAGAAGTAAGAAACAGCCGTGCACGCGGAAATTACATGCTTGACAGAGCCTTTGCCGTGATGATGGACCCGAATAACGGCGATATTTTATCAATGGCAGGGAAAAAGATAGATTTAAAAACCAACAAAATTGAAGATTATGCGATAGGGGCATTTACCACCCAATATGAAATGGGATCAGCAGTAAAGGGGGCCACCGTGCTAGCCGGCTATCAGGACGGAATTCCGCATTATAAATATTATGTCGATGCTCCAATGCTTTTAGGAACGAATCTTATAAAAAAATCTTATACTAATATGGGAACCATCAATGAATTAACCGCATTGCAAAAAAGTTCAAACGTATATATGTTCAATGTTGCCATGCATATTGCAGGCGTAACATACAAGCCGCATGGATCTCTCCCGGCTGATCAGAACGATCTACTGAAAATGAGAAACTATTACAGCCAGTTTGGTCTGGGAGTAAAGACAGGTATTGATCTCCCGCAGGAATCAGCCGGAATGCAAACCACACCTAAAACTGTAGGAGGATTAATTTTAGACTTAGCAATTGGCCAATACGATACATACACACCGCTTCAAATGGCTCAATACATCTCAGTAATCGCCAATGGTGGCTATCGTGTTCAGCCTAGAATCGTCACAAGTATTCATAAGCCAGGAAAAAAAGACCAGCTGGGTAAGGCGATTGAACATAGGAAACCTAAAGTACTCAATAAGATTAATAATTCAGAGAGCGATTTGAAACAAGTACAAACAGGCATGAAATTAGTCACTTCTTCAGGGACAGCAAAAAATACGTTTACAGAAGATGTATCAGGGAAAACGGGAACAGCGGAAACATTTTACTACGGCACGAATCGCAACTGGTGGGGGAAAAAAACATACAATCTGACTTTTGTCGGCTATTACCCGTCGAAAAAACCAAAAGTGGCCTTTAGTGTTGTTGTTCCATCAGTAGATGATGATGATAAGATCAATAAAATTATTGCCAAAAGAGCTATCCACGCCTACGCAGAGCTCGAAAAAAAACACAGTAAAAAATAAAAAACAGGGTGCACAACTAAAAGATTGTGTGCCCTTTCTTTTATTCAAAAATTGACGTTCACCATAAGAATAGAAGGAGAATACTCATTTTCTAGCGAATCATACTAGGTAAAAGTCAATCTGTATATGTCGAAACACGATGATCATGCAAAGGAGGGATTCTGTGGAACAGGATACGCAGCATGTTAAACCACTTCAAACAAAAACCGATATTCATGCAGTCTTGGCCTCTAATGGACGCATCATTTATATATCTGCCAACTCCAAACTGCATTTGGGCTATCTCCAAGGAGAGATGATCGGATCATTCCTCAAAACGTTTCTGCATGAGGAAGACCAATTTTTGGTTGAAAGCTATTTTTATAATGAACATCATCTGATGCCGTGCACCTTTCGTTTTATTAAAAAAGATCATACGATTGTGTGGGTGGAGGCTGCGGTAGAAATTGTTACGACAAGAGCTGAGCGGACAGAACGGGAAATCATTTTGAAAATGAAGGTTCTTGAAGAAGAAACAGGCCATCAATCCCTAAACTGCGAAAAACATGAAATCGAACCTGCAAGCCCGGAATCGACTACATATATAACGGATGATTATGAACGGTTGGTTGAAAATCTCCCGAGTCCGCTATGCATCAGTGTCAAAGGCAAGATCGTCTATGTAAACAGCGCGATGCTTTCAATGCTGGGAGCCAAAAGCAAGGATGCTATTATTGGTAAATGGTCCTATGAATTTATTGAAGAAGAATATCATGATATCGTGAAAAACAGGATTATACGAATGCAAAAAGGAATGGAAGTCGGAATGATTGAACAGACGTGGAAAAGGCTTGATGGCACACCTGTTCATTTAGAAGTGAAAGCATCCCCGACCGTCTACAAAAACCAGCAGGCTGAGCTGCTGCTGCTGATCGATATCTCTTCAAGGAAGAAATTCCAAACCATCCTGCAAAAAAGCCGTGAACGATATCAGCTGCTGATTCAAAATTCCATTGATACCATTGCGGTGATTCACAATGGAAAATGGGTATTTATGAATGAGTCTGGAATTTCCCTGTTTGAAGCGGCTACATATGAGGATTTAATTGGCAAAAACATATACGATCAGCTGCATCCTTGCGATCACGAGGATGTAAAAGAGAGAATCCAAAACATTGCCGAGCAAAAATCAGAATCTGAAATTGTCAAGCAATCCTGGTTCACCTTTCAGAACAGGGTCATCTATACGGAGATGGTCTGCATTCCGACGACCTTTTTTGGTGAAGCGGCCGTCCAGGTCATTCTTCGGGACATTTCAGAGAGAAAACAAACAGAAGAATTGATGCTGAAATCGGAAAAATTATCAATCGCAGGGCAGCTCGCGGCGGGAATCGCCCATGAGATCCGCAACCCTCTTACAGCGATCAAAGGATTTTTACAGCTGATGAAACCGACAATGGAAGGCAACGAACATTACTTTGATATTGTGTTTTCTGAACTCAGCCGTATCGAATTAATACTCAGTGAACTGCTCATGCTGGCGAAACCTCAGCAAAATGCTGTCAAAGAATATTTGAACTTGAAAAAATTAATTGGTGAGGTTTCAGCCCTGTTAGAAACGCAGGCGAATTTAAATGGCATTTTTATCAGAACAAGTTATGAAAAAGACAGCATTTATATAAACGGAGATCAAAACCAATTAAAGCAGGTATTCATTAATTTAATCAAAAATGCAGTTGAATCAATGCCTGATGGGGGAACAGTAGACATTATCATAACCGAAGATGAGCATTCTGTTCATGTTACTGTCAAAGACGAAGGGGAAGGTATACCTGAAAAGGTACTAAACCGGATTGGAGAGCCATTTTTAACAACAAAAGAAAAAGGTACGGGGCTTGGATTAATGGTGACATTTAATATCATTGAAAACCATCAGGGAGTTATACATGTGGATAGCCATCCTGAAAAAGGCACAGCGTTTAAAATTTCATTTCCAAAAAAATAAAACAACGGCTTAAACGCCGTTGTTTATCGTCTGCATGGCTTCACGTTTTTTTAATACAAATAATTCTAAACGGTCCAAGCCTTCTCTCAGTGTGTCCAGCGAGTACGCAAAAGACAATCTTACATATCCTTCACCATATGATGAGAACGAGCTACCCGGCACGAGTGCCACGCCAGCGTCTTCCAAAAGAGCCATACTAAAATCAAATGAAGTCATTCCAAATGATTTAATAGAAGGGAAGATATAAAACGCACCGGACGGTTTAACTACGTCAAGTCCCATGGAAACAAGACGGTCATAAACATAGTCGAGACGTTTTTTGTATTGTTCTCTCATAATCAATGCGTCGTCAAAGCCGTTTGTGACAGCTTCAAGCGCGGCTTTTTGAGAAATGGATGAGGCACATGACACATTGTATTGATGAACCTTTAAAATGTGCTTTGCAATGTCTTTCGGTGCAAATAAAAATCCAATTCTCCAACCAGTCATGCTGTGGGATTTTGACAAGCCGTTAATGACAATTGTTTGATCCCGCAAATGGTTTGCGATGGAGTAATGCGGTCTGTCATATGTTAATTCACTGTATATTTCATCGGACAATACGAAGACATTTCTGCCTTTTAAAAGGGCTGCGATGCTTTTCAGTTCTTCTTCAGATAAAGTCACGCCGGTAGGGTTTGACGGATAAGGAAGCACGACACACTTGGTGTTGGGTGTCAGAGCATCTTCAATCAGCCGGGCGGTAAGCTTAAAGCCGTGTGACGTAGTATCAACAATGACAGGCTTGGCCCCGCACAAATTGATAATAGGTTCATAGCCCGGATAAATAGGCCCTGGCATAATGACTTCATCACCGGGAGATAAAATCGTCCGGAATGCAGCATCAATGGCTTGGCTTGCGCCTGTTGTGATGATAATTTCAGATTCAGCATCATAGTTGAAATCCGCTTTTTTCTTCATATAAAGCTGCACAGCTTGTCTCAGCTCCAGGTAGCCGGCATTCGGAGTATATGACGTCACGTTTTCATCAATGGCTTTTTTTGCGGCAGCTTTCACATGATGCGGTGTGAAAAAATCAGGCTGGCCGATTGTAAGTGAAATGACGTCTTCGTGTTGGGCTACAAGATTCGAGAATTTGCGTATTCCTGAAATTTCGATCTCTCTTGCTTTCGGATTCAGCAAATGTTCCATAATTCATCACCTTAACAAATATAATGAGTTTATCCTATTTTACCACTAGCTGATCATTTGTCACCTTTTTAACTGATATATTTCGATTGTATGCGCCTTTTTTCTAAACATACCTTTCTTTTCAGAAAAAAAGAAGACAACCAGCGATTTGATTGTCTTTATTGTATCATGTTCTATTATTGTTTATATGTGCCAATTTCATTAATAGCCATAATCAAAATGAAGGTCTTCGTGCCAAATCAGATACGGAGGATGCTCTTCTTGAAGGTCAGCTGATTCTTTCTTCATATTCAGGTAAGTTTCTTCACTGATATCCTCTAAAACAGTCATTTCGTTTTCTTTAAATATTACTAAGGTACCCATTATTTACACCCTTCTTTGGAAAAATCCTTGACTATTTTATCACTGTTAGTTGGAAAGTCAATGGTTATTAGGAAAAAAGTTTCTTTTTTGAGGAACGCGGCTTGTTGCCTTCGGAATTCGATTTTGAAGAGCTGCCATTCACTTTTTACAAATTACGCCGATATATACAGTACAATACTGAATGCGAATAGCGAGGGATTGAATTGTCGTTACAACAATACGAAATTTTATTAGATTCTGGTACAAATGAATTAGAAATTGTGAAGTTTTGCGTGGGTGAAAATGCTTTCGGAATTAACGTCATGAAGGTAAGAGAAATTATTCAGCCTGTCGAGGTGACATCAGTGCCTCACTCCCATCAGCATGTAGAAGGAATGATTAAACTCAGAGGAGAAATCCTCCCTGTGATCAGTCTCTTCTCATTTTTTGGAGTAGAGCCTGAAGGATCAAAAGATGAGAAATATATCGTGACTGAATTTAATAAACGGAAAATTGTTTTTCATGTCGGCTCTGTTTCTCAAATTCACAGAGTATCCTGGGAAGCGATTGAAAAGCCGACATCGTTAAATCAAGGAATGGAGCGGCACCTTACCGGGATTATTAAGCTCGAAGACCTGATGATCTTTTTGCCTGACTATGAAAAAATTATTTATGACATTGAATCAGATTCAGGTGTTGACACGTATAATATGCATACCGAGGGCTTCGATGAAAGAAGAACTGATAAAAAGCTAATCATTGTAGAGGACTCACCGCTTTTGATGCGCCTCTTGCAGGATGAACTAAAAGAAGCAGGGTACAACAATATCGCTTCGTTTGAAAATGGAAAAGAGGCATATGAATACATTATGAACCTTGCTGAAAACGAAACTGATTTATCAGAACAGATTGATATGATCATCACTGATATTGAAATGCCAAAAATGGACGGACACAGGCTCACAAAGCTGCTGAAGGAAAATCCGAAAAGCTCAGATGTGCCGGTTATGATTTTCTCATCGTTAATTACGGATGATCTGCGTCACCGCGGCGAAGTTGTAGGCGCAGATGAGCAAATCAGCAAGCCTGAGATCAGTGATTTGATTAAAAAAGTGGATACGTATGTTATTGAATAAATAAAAACAGCCGTTGCCAGAAAGAGGCACGGCTGTTTTTATTTTAAAAGTAACTCTCGCCAAGTTTTTTAAAGACCGGTTTATGGTAAGCTGGCTGCTGGCGATTTGGCACTAGCGGCTTTTCTTTCATGCCGACATATTCTTGCAATAGGTGTTTCGCTTTTGTTAAAGACATTTGAGCTTTAGGATTTCGGTACGATTGATTAAGTGTACCTAAATGCGGAAGATGTTCGAAGTCTTCTTTAGTTGGAGGCATGTGAAAATAGTAGTCTCCGATTGAGATAAGCACGTCCGATTGCTGTTGGCTGAACCTTGGATTTTTTGAAAAATGAAGCCCTATTTTCTTTCCTTTACCTTCTTTGACAAGCTTTTGCAAAGCCCGTTTTTTCAGCAGATATAGGTATTTAGGGTTGGGGGCGGTTTTTGCATGGCGGTTCACAGTGTAAACTGCTTTTGAAAGATTTTCTACGGTTGGCTGCAGATCTTTCGTATATGCATGGTCGTCCATTATTTCTCTCCTTTGCTCTTATCAATTTCTATATGTTTAGATTATACTTTTTTAAAGTTGAAATGCAAATATTGAATGTAAAAATGCGCTTTTTTCTAAGAAAAAAAGCGCATTTTTAACCTGCATTATACAGATCTTGCCTTCTTTTTCGGCTGTTCTTGAAATGCTTCCTGAACATTCACTTCCACAGCCTGGGCACTGTATTTTGGCAGTGCAATAAAATAAAAAATAAAAACGATCAGGATGATAACACCCATGCCGTAATAAAGATAATCAATGTTTGAAACGAACTTAGGGAATAACAGCGCAACTAAGCCGAGTGTCAAAGACTGTGCAAACATCATAAAAGGGTCCTGCATGCCGCTTACACGTCCCATCAGTTTTGGATGAACAATTTTGGGCATCCAGCCTCCGATTGCAATGTTGATCGGTCCGATGCACATTCCCAGTGCAAAAGCTGCCGCGTAATACACCCATAAAATATTGGTGTAGCCGAGGACGAAGATCAGCAAACCTGCAATGAAAATCGGTATCGACATTAAAAAGTGCGGCTTCACTGTTTTAGAGATGATCGTGCCGATTACGCTGCCTGCCAGCAGCCCAAACCCGAGTGCGATCGTAAATACAGACGTATGCCACTCATAACGGTCAGGCGCCAATCCATATTTCATTGTAAACATCGGCAATACGGCGAATCCTCCATTGACAAATCCAAAAATAAAGAAGCCAAAAATAAGAGATGCCAGCAATTTGTTTTTTAAAATATAGAGGATGCCTTCTCTAAAGTCATTTATTGAATCCTTAACAGAAGTCTTTCTCCAGCTGAATGCACCGTTTGGCTGTCGGGCTTCTTTTGGAATCCGGCAGCTGCGGATGAGCAGCCCGGAAATGATAAAGCTGACAAAATCAAGAATAATGGCGCCTTCAATACCGATGGTGTTGTACATAAATGCGCCTATACCGACTCCAAACACCATAAAAATGCTAAAAAGCATCTGATTAAGCCCTGCCGCTTTCGCATAATGCTCCTTCGGCAGAATGGCTTGTACCAAACTGTTTTCTGCCGGAAAGAAAAACTTTGTTACAGCGCTTCTGATAAATAAGATACAAAAAACAAGAGGAATATTGCCGGTAAATAAAGTGAAAAAAAGCACGACAGTCAGGCCTGCTCTGATCCAATCACAATTTTCTGCCACCTTTTTTCTGTCAAACCGGTCCGCGACGACTCCCACGATCAGAAATACAAATATGGTCGGAAGAGAATACATCAGCTCCGCCAAGGTCGTATATGAAGGCTGGCTACTGAATCGGTCCAGCAAAAAAAAAGCAAAGGCCATGTTGCCTACTGTCGTGCCCATTTGAGAAGCGAGTGCTGCGAAAAATAGACGAACAAAATTACGATTTTTAAATATATCCATAAAAACGCTCCTTACCCTAAAGGTCCCACTTTATCATATTATAAACCGCCTGTTTTTGAAACAAATAAGAAAACATTACCGGTTAATCGTGACTCTCGTTCCGTTTGGCACAATTGAAGCAAGTTCGATCACGTCTTTGTTATGCATGCGAATGCAGCCTTTAGAAACAGCCTTACCAATCGAAGCGGGATTATTCGTCCCATGTATTCCGTAGTGCTGCTTTGAAAGGCTCAGCCAATAAGCGCCAAATGGGCCGCCGGGATTGCGCTGGCGGTTAATAATGTAAAACTCGCCAGTAGGCGTTTGCGTTAGTATTTTACCAACGGCGATGGGATAGGTTTTCATTACCCGATTATTTAGGAACAGCGTAAGGGTCTTCGCTCCGATTGAGACTGCGATATGATACGGAATTGTATAAGGGTCCGGCAGTCCGGGGATGACTATGGACTGTCCTGCGGTGAGCCCTGCCTGCAGTGACGGATTAGCCTGGAGTAATGCAGCCGTGCTGATTCTGAAATCAGCCGCGATGCTGTTCAGTGTATCACCTTGCTTCACCTGGTACGTAAGCAGTTTCCTCATCCTCCTTTTTTACTTATAAGTATTGATGAGGAGCCCATCCTGCTACATTAATTTGTGCTTTTTAAGGTGAAGACAGTGATTTCAGGCTTGGCCAGAAACCGTAAAGGCAGCCTGGTCATCCCGAGGCCTCGGTTTACGTAAATATGAGTGCTGCCCGTTTGATACATTCCCTCTGTGTAGACTTTTCCATATGGAGGCGTAATAATCGGTCCGTAAAAAGGCAGCTGAATCTGGCCGCCGTGTGTATGGCCGGAAAGCTGAAGGTTCACGGGATAATCTGTTGTTTTCAAGGCCGCATCAGGTTCATGGACGAGAAGAATGGAAAAAAGTCTGTCGCTCAGCCTTGAAAGGGTGCCTTCATAATCTGGGTTTCCCAGCATTAAGTCATCAAGCGAAGCAATCTCGATTTTGCTGCCATCTGCGAGTGACAATGTTTGATAGCCATTGCGATATACCGTGAAACCCCCGGCCGTCATCAGGCTTTTGTAAACGGCAGTTCCATAGCCTCCGTGATCATGATTGCCGTAAATACAAAGCTTGCCGAAGGGAGCATTAAGCTTTCTCAATAATGGAATGACTGCCTGGTGGTGCTGGTACGTATCAGGATTATCGATAATATCACCTGTAAAAACAATGAGATCAGGTTTAGATTCATTAATTGTAAGAATGACAGTTTTTAAATCTTCGAGAGTAAAGTAATCACTCAAGTGTGCATCGCTGAACTGCACGATTTTAAAACCGTCAAATCCGTGCGGGATGAGAGAGCTTTTTATTGTGTGTTCGGTTGTCTCGATCATATGCGGCTCGAGATACCTGGCATAGCCATATCCCCCGCCGGCCGTTAAAGCCCCGGCAGCAAGAGCGCCGAACATTCCTTTTAGAAATTGTCTTCTGGACATCTTTTTCATTTCAAACCAACCTTTAATAGAGTTTTTCTATTATATCATCTGTATCTGATAAAAATCTCATATGAGCATGTGCTGACAGAGGCAGGGATATAATGATAGAATATTATTGAATGAATACTCATTCACAATTGGAGGGATAAACATGGAAAAAAAGGCGGTAATTATTACCGGCGGGTCAAGCGGCATGGGAAAAGCGATGGCAAAAAAACAGGCTGAATTAGGGTGGCACGTTATGGTGACAGGGAGGAACCATGAGGCACTTGAGGAAACAAAAAAAGAAATTCAGACCTTTGAGGGACAGGTCGCTTGTTTTCAAATGGATGTCCGTTCCGATTCTGCCGCTTCAGACATGATTAAAGAAGCGGTAAAAGCCTTTGGCCGGCTTGACGCGCTGATTAACAACGCGGCCGGAAACTTTATTTGTCCGGCAGAAAAGCTGACGCCCAATGGATGGAAAGCCGTTATTGAGATTGTTTTAAACGGCACATTTTTTTGCAGCCAAGCAGCGGCAAGGCATTGGATTGACCAGAAGCAGCAGGGTGTCATTTTAAATATGGCAGCCACGTACGCTTGGGGAGCGGGAGCGGGGGTCGTTCATTCCGCTGCAGCCAAAGCGGGGGTATTGTCATTGACAAGAACGCTGGCCGTTGAATGGGGGAGCAAATACGGCATTCGTACAAACGCGATAGCCCCCGGACCGATTGAACGAACAGGCGGTGCGGAGAAGCTATTTGAATCGGAAAAAGCGATGGCCCGCACGATGAACAGTGTGCCGCTCGGCCGATTGGGCACACCGGAGGAAATCGCCGCTTTGGCAGCGTTTTTGCTTTCTGATGAAGCATCCTATATAAACGGGGATTGTATCACAATGGACGGGGGGCAATGGCTGAATCCTTATCCGTTTTAAAGAATATTAATCTTTGGATTCAATGTGGTATAATCAGACAAAGATAGAGAAGCAGGTGATAACATGTTGGATCCACTTGATATTTTAACGAACATTGATGATGTCCTTCCATATTACCAGGCGATTTTTAGTGCCGAGGAGCAGAAGGTTGTCGGATATGAGGTGCTTGGACGAATTTTGGCAGATTCAGAAATCCAAAGTCTCGGGCCCTTCTTTTTAGATGCGGGGATACCCGAAGAATATAAATTAGAGGTTGATAACAGAATTATCCGCCAGGCTCTTGACCGCTTTTTAGAGTCGGATTCTGATCTGCTGATTTTTATGAATCAGGATGCCAATCTGCTGATGCTGGATCATGGTGAAAGCTTTCTGGAGCTTCTGAAAGAATATGAAGAGAAGGGAATCGAACTCCACCGTTTTGTTCTTGAAATTACAGAGCACAATTTTGAAGGGGATATTGAGCAGCTCTACCATATGCTTGCATACTATCGTACGTACGGAATTAAAATCGCAGTTGACAACATCGGAAAAGAAAGCAGCAACTTGGACAGAATCGCGCTGCTCTCACCAGATCTGTTAAAAATCGATTTGCAGGCGCTGAAAGTGTCACAGCCGTCACCGTCATATGAGCATGTGCTGTACAGCATATCTTTATTAGCAAGAAAAATCGGTGCGGCGCTATTGTATGAAGACATTGAGGCGAACTTCCAGCTTCAGTACGCCTGGAGAAACGGAGGCCGTTATTTTCAGGGCTATTACTTGGTGTCTCCATCTGAAACGTTTCTAGAGAGAGATGTATTGAAACAAAGACTTAAAACTGAATTTCACCAATTTATCACACATGAGAAAAAGAAACTGGAGACCGTCTATGAGCACTCTGAACAGTTTTACAAACGAGTGCATCAGGCTGTGACCTCTTTGAGAAAAAACAATCTGTCTTCTGATGATGACTTTATTAAAAAGCTGGCGGAAGAGCTGACAGATTGCAGCTTCAGGATTTACATGTGTGATGAAGAAGGCGATCAGCTGACGGGAAATGTGTTTAAGCAAGATGGAGAATGGATTTATCAGCCGGAATATGCGGAAAAGAACTGGAGCTGGCGCCCTTATTTTCTGGAGAACATTATGAGAATGAGAAATCTCAGAAAAGGTTTTTTCAGTGATCTGTACAGTGATTTGGAAACAGGTGAAATGATCAGAACGTTTTCATATCCGATGGATGATCAGATGTATTTATTTATAGACTTGCCTTATTCTTATTTATATGAGCAGGACGGACTGATTTAACGGCTGAAAGGCCGTTTTTTTATGAATTGAAAAAAATATCAAAAAACGATTGACATTGATACTGAGAATCATTATCATTTAATTATAGAGAGAAGCTACTCTCTGTTCCCCAACCCCTCTATCAGATCAAGATCCGAAAAAACTTGGCGCTACCCCCGCCAAGTTTTTTATTTGTCAAAGCATAGGACAATCCAATGAAACAATAAACCTAACTAGTGGTAAACGTTTAACACGGGGAGAAACATTGAGTGCCGAACACCCCTGACACTGCTGCACGGGTGTTCAGTTCCGTTGTTTACCTCTATCCAGCATGACTCCCATTGATTATGGCCACGCGGGACTTCACCATAAAATTCAAAAGAAGGTTTTGACAAAGTTGCAAAAAGGCATTCTTAATGCTGCCAAAGATTCGAAAAAAATTATAATTGTGTGCATGACATTCAAAAAAAGCCTCAAACTAAAGAAAAATCGTTTTTTTCACTTTTTTTCTTTGCTTAAATTCAGCAGTGAAAATGCCATCCTGTCCGACTTTATGGTATGATGCTCAATAGAACTTGTATTATAATAAATACTTGTTGATTTGAAGTTGCTTTTTGAAAGGAGTCTTTTTTTAGAATGTCACAATTAATGGGTATCATCACACGGCTGCAAAGTCTGCAAGAAACAGCGGAAGCGGCTAACGAGCCAATGCAGCGCTATTTCGAAGTGAATGGTGAGAAAATATGCAGTGTTAAATATTTCGAAAAAAATCAAACGTTTGAACTGACGGTTTTCCAAAAAGGTGAAAAACCTAACACATATCCGTTTGATAATATCGACATGGTTTCCATCGAAATCTTTGAACTTCTTCAGTAAGATTCCTGAAATAGGGGGGAACAAGCTTCCGCCTTTGCAAAAGTAATCGAAATAAACGGTAAGGAACATACTTGTTTCATGGTTGTAAATCCTTGAAAAGGAGTGTCGTGATGGCTGATTCTTTTCTGTTTTATAATCTTTCAGAAGCACAGATGACCTTTCAAGATGTGATGGAACGGCTTAAAGCCTTTGTTCAAAAGGACCCCCGTTCTTCTTATGTGTTATCGATCGGAACCGATTCACAGGTTTACCGCGATTACACAAAGTTTATTACCGCATTGCATTTGCATCGTACAGGCAAGGGAGCTTGGGGCTGCTTGAAAAATCATACAGTCGACAGACCCATACATAGCCTTCGGGAGAAGATTTCGTTAGAAACGGCGTACAGCCAAGAAACGGCCGCTCATATTCTTGATGGACACTTAATGGATATTACCGATCTGCTCCTGCCCTTTACCGGTGAGGGGGCGGATCTTACCTTTGAAGTTCACTTGGATATTGGGAAAAAAGGGCTTACAAAAGATCTGATCCAAGAAATGACTGGACGTATTACCTCCATGGGGATTGAGGCCAAAATAAAGCCGGATTCATACACTGCCTTCAGCTATGCAAATCGTTTCACAAAATAATTTGGCTGAAAAAGCCAAGGTAAATGTCGAATTATGCGGTTGACGTTTGTTATCTGATTACTTATTCTAGCGGTAGAGCTGAAAGTAAGTTGTCTTGCTTTCAGAGGTATTCAGTATAAAACAGGGGGCCTGATTGCGAATGAGTCTTATCGGTGAACGATTTACAGAAGAAGAACAAAAACTTCTGCTGAATATCCTGATCAACCATGAGTATGCCATCGAGCTATTAAGCAGTGAGATCAACGATATAGAGACAGGGACCAAAAACGTTGACGGAACCACCTACAAAAAACTTGTAACGCTATACGACCGATTTCGATTTGAAAATTAATGGGACACCCTATAATTGATACTCCACAAAGAGTATCTTTTTTATTGAAAGGAAACTTTTCGACAAATACTGATAAAGTTTATATTATTGCAATATAGGGAATGTATTGATGATGAAAATGAAAAGGGGTCGAAAACATGATAAGCTTACAATCAGATCAACTTCTTGAGGCAACAGTCGGACAATTTATGATTGAGGCGGACAAAGTAGCGCACGTGCAAGTCGGAAATAACCTTGAGCACGCATTATTAGTATTGACAAAAACCGGATACACTGCCATCCCGGTTCTGGATCCTTCCTACCGTTTACATGGCTTAATCGGGACAAATATGATCATGAACAGTATTTTTGGACTTGAGCGAATTGAGTTTGAAAAGCTTGACCAAATCACTGTTGAGGAAGTCATGCTGACCGACATTCCGCGCCTTCATATCAATGATCCGATTATGAAGGGATTCGGCATGGTCATTAATAACGGATTTGTCTGTGTTGAAAATGACGAGCAGGTATTTGAAGGGATTTTTACGAGAAGAGTCGTTTTAAAGGAATTGAATAAGCATATACGCTCGTTGAATAAGTAGGCTGTACGGCCTATTTTTATTATATAGGCAGAGTGAAAAAAGAAAGCGCATACATAATTTAAACGAGAATAGGGCTTGAATAAGAAACTAAGATTTTATTAGAATGGGAGATAAGAAAAACTTATTGATAACAAAAAGGAGGACGACATGCAGCTTCAAGAGCTTCATATGCTCGTAGTTTTAGCTGAGGAATTAAATATGAGAAAGGCGGCAGAACGGCTTTTTGTATCTCAGCCGGCTTTATCTCAGCGCTTACAAACCATTGAAAAGGCGTGGGGAACAAAAATCTTTTTAAGATCTCAAAAAGGATTAACGGTAACGCCCGCCGGTGAGAAAATCATTCAGTTTGCGAATGATGTGACATTAGAGCAGGAAAGAATAAGAGAAAATATTGACGAGCTTGAAGGTGAAATTCACGGCACATTGAAGCTTGCCGTCGCCTCCATAATCGGTCAGCATTGGCTCCCTAAAGTCCTGAAGACGTATGTGGAAAAGTATCCGAATGCAAAGATCTCGCTCATAACCGGGTGGAGCAGCGAAATGCTGAAAAGCTTGTATGAGGATCAGGTTCATATCGGCATTATAAGAGGCAACCCTGAGTGGAAGGGGCGCAAAGATTACTTAATGACAGATCATCTGTATTTAGTGGATACTGAAATTTCCTGCATCGGAGATATTGCCCATACAGAACGGCCGTTTATCCAGTTTAAAAGTGATAGCACTTATTTTCAGGAAATTCAGCACTGGTGGCATCAAAAATTTAAAACGTCGCCGAAACAGACGATATTGGTTGATCAGATTGAAACGTGCAAACAGATGGCGCTGCACGGAATCGGTTATGCCATTTTGCCGTCTGTTACCCTTCAAAATGAAGATAAAGTGAATAAAATGCCTCTTTTAGACATGAAAGGGCATCCGATCGGTCGGGATACATGGTTATTAGGCTATGAGCCTGCCTTTGAACTGAAACAAGTTCAAGCTTTTGTACAAGTGATAAAGGATATGCTGGATCAGGAAAATCCATTTTAAAGACAGCGAGGTGCTGTCTTTTTTTTATTTATCTGTTGACGATGAAAATCATTATCATTTAAAGTGATACATATGATATTGAAAATCATTATCAACTAATGGGGTGATAACATGGCTAAAGCCTTGATTACATATGCCAGCATGTCAGGAAATACAGAAGACATTGCCTTCATAATAAAAGATACGCTTCAGGAATATGAGTTGGATATCGATTGTGTCGAGATAGATGATATGGATGCGTCTTGTTTAACCTCCTATGATTATGTACTGATTGGCACCTATACATGGGGGGACGGCGATTTGCCCTACGAAGTGGAGGATTTTTTCGAAGAGGTCAAACAGATTCAGCTTAATGGTTTAAAAACAGCCTGCTTCGGGTCTGGCGATTATTCTTATCCAAAGTTTTGCGAAGCGGTGAATTTGTTCAATGTCATGCTGCAAGAGGCGGGAGCTGCTGTTTACCAGGAAACACTAAAAATTGAATTAGCGCCTGAAACAGATGAAGATGTGGAAAGCTGCCGAGCGTTTGCGAGAGGTTTTCTTGCATGGGCAGATTATATGAACAAGGAAAAAATCCATGTTTCATAAAGGGGCAACCGCTGTTACGGCATCGGCGTTTTCTGGATATTTTGTGGCGGTACAAGGAGAAGGCATTTTTCATTACTCTTTGGAGCAGGGCTGGAGAAAGCTTTTTCGTTTGAAAAGTAAGATACACTGTATCAGCTACATAGGGCCTTACTTATTTGGCGTTGGTGAAAAGGGAACAGTCATTCGTTCGGCTGATGAAGGGAAAACCTGGACGATGTCGAGCTTTCCGACAAATGCAACAGTGTGGGCGATTACCGGCAGAAACAACGGGTTTGTCTGCGCCCACGGTAAGCATTGTATTTATGTATCGGATGATTTTGGTGTCTCATGGCGCGTAGCCAAACCTTTTGCCGAATTTCATAATCCCCCTGTTATCCGGTCGTTATGCCTTCACGGGGGCAATCTTTTTATCGGCACGCAAATACACGAATATTTTGGCGGCATTTGGGCTTACGACATTAAGCGTGACACTGTCCAAGTTGTCAAAAAAGAAAAAAACCGGATGACGGCATCCATGCTCGTGTTCAATGAAAATTGGCTGGTGGCGGGGATGGGTTCTGTGAAAGGAAAGCACGGTGCTGTCGCTGTAAGGAATCTTTTGAATGGTGAAGAATTCACCATACAATCCAGTATGATCAGAAATGAAGAATCATTTCTTGATCTTTCAGAGGATGATGGCATTATATATGTCACTACAACACAAGATGAAAATGGTTTTTCGAGAATTTACCAGGTTGATCTCGAAGCCCGGTCGTTAAAATGGTTCGATACCATTAAGGGACATGGATGGAGAGTGGCCAATCAGAAAGAGAATTTCTTTTGCGCAGGCTTGTATGAATGTAAATTTGTCCAGCCGTACGAAGTTTCAGCAATGATTCATTAGAGGAGGAACAAGGAATTGGCGAAGATTTTGCTCGTTTATGCAACAATGTCAGGCAACACTGAAGCTATGGCAGATTTGATTGAAAAGGGGCTTCAGGAGGCGTTAGCAGAAGTAGACCGTTTCGAAGCAATGGATATTGATGATGCCCAGCTGTTTACCGATTATGACCATGTCATAATGGGAACCTACACGTGGGGAGACGGAGATCTGCCTGATGAATTTTTAGATCTTGTTGAAGACATGGAGGAGATTGATTTTTCCGGCAAAACATGCGCTGTATTCGGTTCCGGTGATACAGCATATGAATTTTTCTGCGGAGCGGTTGATACGCTAGAGGCAAAAATAAAAGAACGCGGTGGAGACATTGTGCTGCCTTCGGTAAAAATCGAAAATAATCCAGAAGGTGAAGAAGAGGAAGAATTAATAAACTTCGGGAGACAATTCGCAAAGAAAAGCGGGTGCGCTGTCTGATCACTCACTGGGAACTGCTAAAACGGCTGTTCCTTTTTTTCTTGTCTTTGTATCTTTCCTTTGATACAGTAATGAGGTAGAAAATCAGGAGGAGGACTATACATATGAAAATGATGGACGCAAATGAAATTATTTCATTTATTCAAAATAGTACAAAATCTACACCTGTAAAGGTTTACGTGAAAGGTGAGCTGGAAGGAATCAATTTCGGTGAATCTGCGAAAGCTTTTATCAATGGAAACACTGGTGTCGTTTTCGGTGAATGGAGCGAAATCCAAACAGCAATCGAAGAAAACCAAAGCAAAATCGAAGACTATGTGGTTGAAAATGACCGCCGCAATTCTGCGATCCCAATGCTTGATCTTAAAAACATCAAAGCGCGTATCGAGCCGGGCGCGATCATCCGCGACCAAGTTGAAATCGGTGATAACGCAGTCATCATGATGGGTGCTTCTATTAATATCGGTTCAGTCATCGGCGAAGGCACAATGATTGATATGAACGTTGTGCTTGGCGGACGAGCTACTGTTGGAAAAAACTGCCATATCGGCGCGGGTTCTGTACTTGCGGGCGTTATTGAGCCGCCATCCGCTAAACCGGTTGTGATTGAAGACGACGTCGTAATCGGCGCAAATGCTGTTGTGCTTGAAGGTGTAACAGTAGGTAAAGGAGCTGTTGTTGCTGCGGGAGCGATCGTGGTAAACGACGTTGAGCCATACACTGTCGTTGCAGGCACACCAGCTAAAAAAATCAAAGACATTGATGAAAAAACAAAAGGCAAAACTGAAATCAAGCAGGAATTACGCCAGCTGTAAGGAAAAGTTTGATAAAAAAGGCGTGGATAATATATCCACGCCTTATTCGTATAGGCAGGAGGAATAGAAATGAAGATAGAGGAGCTCATCGCAATTCGCAGAGATCTGCATCGTATACCGGAGCTTGGATTTCAGGAGTTCAAAACCCAGCAGTATTTATTAAATATCTTGGAACAATATCCGCAAGACAGAATTGAAATTGAGAAATGGCGAACAGGGCTTTTTGTAAAAGTGAACGGGACGGCGCCGGAAAAAATGCTGGCGTACAGAGCCGATATCGATGCGCTTTCTATAGAAGAGCAAACTGGTCTTCCATTCGCATCAGAGCATCACGGCAACATGCACGCCTGCGGTCACGATTTGCATATGACGATTGCACTCGGCATTATTGATCATTTTGTTCACCACCCAGTCAAACATGATTTGCTTTTTCTGTTTCAGCCGGCAGAGGAAGGGCCTGGCGGTGCGGAACCAATGCTTGAGAGCGATGTATTAAAAAAGTGGCAGCCTGATTTCATCACTGCGCTTCATATTGCTCCAGAGCTTCCGGTAGGCACCATTGCGACAAAAAGCGGCCTTCTATTTGCGAATACATCAGAGCTAGTCATCGATCTGGAAGGCAAAGGGGGACATGCGGCATATCCGCATTTGGCTGAGGATATGGTTGTAGCAGCAAGTACACTTGTCACCCAGCTGCAAACGATTATCTCTAGAAACACAGATCCGCTAGACAGTGCTGTTATTACAGTTGGTACCATTACCGGAGGCTCGGCACAAAATATCATTGCAGAAACGGCCCACCTGGAAGGCACGATCCGCACGCTTTCTGAAGAATCGATGAAACAAGTAAAGGAACGGATTGAAGATGTAGTGAAAGGAATCGAAATCGGATTCCGCTGCAAAGGAAAAGTGACATATCCGTCTGTATATCACCAAGTTTACAATACGAGCGGATTAACAGAAGAATTTATGTCTTTTGTTGCTGAACATCAACTGGCGACAGTAATTGAAGCAAAAGAAGCAATGACTGGAGAGGATTTTGGCTACATGCTGAAAAAATATCCCGGCTTCATGTTCTGGCTCGGCGCTGATTCTGAACATGGGCTTCATCATGCTAAGCTGAATCCCGATGAAAATGCGATAGAAACAGCGGTTAATGTCATGACAGGTTATTTTTCTGTTTATGCCAATTAAGCACAAATGAAAGAATAAAATTCCATAAAATGAGCACTCTAGTAAACGGAGGTGTTCAAAAATGGCTAAAAAAATAGGAATTGAACAATCATTATCAGATGTAGAAGCTGCTTTAAAAGAAAAAGGATATGACGTTGTAATGATGAAAAGCCCTGCTGATGCTCAAGGCTGTGACTGCTGTGTCGTAACAGGTCTTGATAATAATGTGCAAGGGATAGCCGATACGGTAACACAAGCACCTGTCATTACAGCTTCCGGGATGACGGCTGAAGAAATTTGCAGCGAAGTTGAAAGCAGAATTCAGTAATATAAAAACCGAAGCAAAAAGCTTCGGTTCTTTTATTTATTCTGTTTCTTTAGGGAAAGCGCGGTCGAACGCGTTCTTTATTTCCTTTCTCAACACTCGTTCGACTCGCCACTGTTCCATATTTTCTGTTTTGGCAATGACCCTGATTACAATTTCAGAAGTCCCCAGTTCTTGAATCCCGATGACATTTGGGCCTTCTTTTATTTGTGGAAGAGCCGCTGCCGTCTCATCACAAACCTGCTGTAAAATATGAATCATTTCATCAATGTTTCTTTCAGCCGGCACTTTAATATCAACAAGAGCCTGCATGGTACCACGAGAATGATTACTCACGTTTGTGATGTTTCTGTTGGGGATGTAATGCAATGTTCCGTCAAAGCTGCGGATTTGAGTTGTTCTTAAGCCAACCTGCTCGACAATTCCATCAAAGGTGGAAACGGTAATATAGTCTCCGACATCCAATTGTTTCTCAAGCAAAATAAAAAAACCTGTCACGATGTCACTGACAAGCCCTTGGGCGCCAAATCCGACAGCCAGGCCGACGATTCCTGCCCCCGCTAAAAGAGCGCTTGGATCATAATGAAACAAATCTAGAACCATGACGAAAAATATGAAAATCAATGTATAAGCAAATATGTTAAGAGTCAGGCTTCGGAGCGTATGTGCACGTCCGATAGACAAGCTATTCTGCTCCTCGAATTTTGCAAACAGATGTTTAATGATTTTCATGCCTAATGATCGAACGATAAAATAGAGCAATATCATAATGGCGAGTTTAATGAGCAGAACACCGGCATTTGTAATCAGTCCCGCCCAATCATATTGTTTAATAAAGTCCATGTTGAGCTCCTTTTCTAATTGATTGCTGCACATTGAGACTAGTTACCCTGTACATGACCATGTTAAACGTTTTATTCAAAAATGTCGAAGCCAAAGACATACATGATTTGTTAAAAATTGACTCAGGAAATCTGCTTTTATATAATGGCATTGCAATATAACTAAAAATGGTTAATCACCCTTTATTTTCATGCGATTTTGACCTTTAAGCCAAACAATAAATTGGAGGGATACATATGGCAGAACGTATGGTAGGTAAACAAGCTCCTCGTTTTGAAATGGAAGCAGTCCTTGCAAGCAAAGAATTCGGCAAAGTAAGTCTTGAGGAAAACATGAAAAACGACAAATGGACAGTGCTGTTCTTCTATCCAATGGACTTCACTTTTGTTTGTCCGACAGAAATTACAGCAATGTCTGACCGCTATGACGAGTTCGAAGATCTTGATGCAGAAGTCATCGGGGTTTCAACTGATACCATCCATACTCATTTAGCTTGGATCAATACAGACCGCAAAGAAAACGGTCTTGGCCAGCTGAAATACCCGCTTGCTGCTGATACAAACCATGAGGTATCCCGGGAATATGGCGTTTTAATCGAAGAAGAAGGTGTGGCTTTGCGCGGATTGTTTATTATTAATCCTGAAGGGGATCTTCAATATCAAACTGTTTTCCATAACAACATTGGGCGTGATGTTGATGAAACGCTTCGTGTTCTCCAGGCGCTGCAAACTGGCGGACTCTGTCCGGCTAACTGGAAACCAGGCCAAAAAACACTTTAATTCTTTCCAAGAACGAAAAGCGGTCTAGCATATTCGTTAGACCACTCTGTTAAATAGGAGGGAAAAAGCAATGAAATTACGTCAGCCCATGCCGGAATTGACGGGAGAAAAAGCTTGGTTAAATGGTGAAGTGACGAGAGGGCAATTGATTGGAGAAAAGCCGACGCTTATTCATTTCTGGTCCATCAGCTGCCACTTGTGCAAAGAAGCGATGCCGCAAGTGAATGAATTTCGTGATAAATATCAAGATCAGCTGAATGTTGTAGCTGTACACATGCCCCGTTCCGAAGATGATCTTGACCTTGGTAAAATTAAAGAAACAGCCGCTGAACACGATATCACTCAGTCGATTTTTGTTGACAGTGACCATGCTTTAACCGATGCATTTGAAAATGAATACGTACCTGCGTATTATGTGTTTGATAAAACAGGACAGCTCCGTCACTTCCAAGCCGGCGGGAGCGGTATGAAAATGCTTGAAAAACGTGTGAACCGCGTTCTGGCTGAAACGGAATAGGTATCTGACTAAATAGTATTTCCTAAAAACCTGATCACATCAGGTTTTTTATTTGTGCAAAAAGCAATGGAAGAAGAGTAAGAAGCTTATTTTTCCAAATTTGGGTATAGGAATTGATGGTTTGTTTGATTGATACGCTAGAAAACACAGCTAATTTTTGATGTTTTTCCTCAATTTTAGATAAATCTCATATCTCATAACTCGAAAATTGTAGATATTACACTAAATTTCTTTAAAGAAGTAAGTAAAATATATATTTTCAACATTATACCAAATAAACTAGAAAGACCCTTGACCCCTTGAGAATAAAGGACTCTTTTGAAAAATAAAACTTTTTCAGAAAATAAGGAATTTTTCATAGAGTAAATATAATAGTAAAATGCTAAAATAATAGTTGATAAAATTACTTTTGTAATCTAATATCTTAATTAAAGATGTTAATTTTGATAGGGGGTACATTGAGGAATGTTTAATGAAAGAGAAGCTTTGCGCTTGCGGTTAGAACAATTAAATGAAGCTGAAGTGAAAGTCATTCGTGAATATCAAATTGAACGTGATAAAATATACGCAAAATTAAGAGAGCTGGACAAAAATGGAAGCCCTTCCGAAATCAAAAAGGATTTCCGTTCTGAAAAAAAACCTGACTCTCTGCCGGTTCTCGCTGAGCTTGCGGCTCAGGAAATCAGAAGCTATCAGCCGCAATCACAGCAGCAGTCTGTTCAGCCTCAGCTTCAATCTATTTCCTCTCTTCCTGCCGGTATACCAGACGGAACAACACGAAGAAGAAGAGGAACGGCAAGACCGGGATCAAAAGCAGCTAAGCTGCGTGAAGCTGCTATTAAAACATTAAAACGCCACAACGCGGCGATTAAGAGCTCGGAGCTTCAAAAAGAGATTGAAAAAGAAAGCGGTCTTGAAATCCCTAATATGACAACATTTATGCAAAGCTTAATTAAAATGTACCCGGAAGTGAAAAAGCCATATCGCGGGCAGTACATTTTAGAGGGTGAAATCGAATCTGCAGAATCAGCAAATGAATAAATATAAAGAAAAACTGCTTGGCATCGCTCAAGCAGTTTTTTTATTGAGGTTTTTTCTGTGAAGGTTTGTTTTCTTTTTCAAGATTAAGCTTATACACCCACTTTTGATAAGGCTTTTCTTCAGCGGCTCTGTTTTTCAGCTCTTCGATTGTATGGCTCTTGGCCTGGTCTGATGATTGGGCGCGGGCAAGCTGTTTTTGAAGCACATGTATCTGTTTGGTGACATCTTCAAGGATAGTCTCTACATGATTTGGCTGCGCGTAGACCGCTGGAGCTTCTTCTTCCGTTTTTTCTTTTTGTTTCGTGCCGCCATCAATATCGGCAAAATGAGAAGCAATCCAGGCATCGCTTTCATCAAGCTGCCGTTTATACGATATAATAGTTTCGTGAAATAATTTTTCTTTCGTTTTTTCTATGTCTAGCAGTCTTTCTTTCGTTTCTATGATTCGATCTTTCATATGATCAACTTCTATTTTAATATGTTTTAGCTGATATTCTTTTTCTACCATTTGCTCTTTTAGACGCCCGTTTTCGGCTTTTATCAATTCGGCTTGCTGTTTTGCCTGAAGCAGTGCATTTTGTTCCTGCTCAATCGAGGCTTGAAGTTCGCTGATCCGTTTATGAAGATTTTTATTTTCTTCTTCGATTTTGACTTTAGCAATATGAAGTTTATGTTTTTCTTCGATTTCGGCTCTGCGTTTATAGGTTTCAGCAGATAGAAGCTCCTGCAAAACAACGATTTTATCAAGCAGTTCAGCTCTTATTTGGTGCAGGGTTTGGCTGGTGTGGGAGGCATGTTTTTCTTTTGTTGACATATGTGTTAATTCGGCAGACAGCTGCTGGAGTTTTTCTTTCATATCGGTATTTTCTTTGAGCAGTTTGTTATTTTTCTGATGGAAGTAGCTTGCTTCAAGTTCAGCAATCAGCTTATGGCACCTTGAAAGCTCGGATTTTAAATAAAGGTTCTCCTGAGACACGTCGTGGAAAAAAGGACCTGATCTTTTCATTCGAACCATCTCCCTCATGATGTTAACACTACAATATGCAAATACTGAACAGCTATTCCTCTTTAATAAACAGACAAGCAGTAGCGTTGAGCCTTTGCTTTTGCTATGCTTTTAACGAAACTAGAGGTGAGATGATATGAAGCATGTAAACGTACTGCTGGCAGGGGGAGCCTCGCGGCGATTTGGAGAACCGAAGGCGTTTGTCAAATGGAAGGGCAGGATGCTTTACGAATGCGCTAAAGAGGCACTTGGAGAACAAACGGTTATCATCAGCCGTCCCGAATTTATTGATAGATTTCAAGAAAACGGTGAAAATGAAGTGTATCAAGATGCTGAGCCATTTCAAGGCATGGGGCCATTGGCTGGTATATATACCGCTTTTAAAAAGACAGACGGTGATCTTTATACTGTTCTTTCCTGTGACACACCGCTGATACAAAGAAGGACGATGCTGGAGCTCAAACGTCTGATGACTGCCGGTGCGGACGCGGTAGTCCCAATTTCAGACGGACAAGTGCAGCCATTGATTGCGATTTACCACAAACGTATCATGCCAGTTCTATACGATCAGCTTTCTGAGAAGAGGTTGAGAATATCAGATTTATTAGGCAGAATTTCGGTTTGTTACGTACAGGCTGAAAATATCGGAGCAAACCCGGCAGAGTTTATCAACATTAATACACGTGATGATTTTAGCTGTTTGGAAGAAAAATCGAACTCCCTCAAGCGGGACTGACGGGGCAATAACATGATAAGATGACATAAAAGATAAGGAGAACAGGTTTGATGGAGGAACGTTATTCACGGCAAATCAGATTTAAGCAAATTGGGGAAGAGGGCCAGAAAAGACTGGCAGACAGCCATGTGCTGATTGTCGGAGCGGGAGCGCTCGGCACTGCAGGAGCTGAAGGGCTTTCGAGAGCGGGAGTCGGTACTATTACCATTATTGACCGTGACTATGTGGAGTGGAGCAATCTTCAAAGGCAGCAGCTTTATACAGAAAGCGATGCCAAACTCCGCATGCCGAAAGCCATGGCTGCCAAAGAGCATCTATCAGCGATTAACAGCGAGATACATATTGAGGCGTATGTTACCGAAGGAACAGCCGAAACGCTTGAGCCGCTGATTGAAAAAGCAGATGTCGTGATCGACGCGACAGATAATTTTGAAACCCGCATGCTGATAAACGATCTTGCCCAGAAAACAAAGACACCTTGGGTCTATGGCGCCTGTGTAAGCAGCCAGGGAATGTTCATGACTGTCATTCCCGGAGAAACCCCTTGTCTGTCTTGTTTGTTTGAGCAAATTCCTGTTGGCGGGGCGACGTGTGATACTGCCGGCATTATTCCGCCTGCTGTGCATATCGTTTCAGCATATCAGCAGGCTGAGGCATTAAAGCTGTTAACCGGCCAAATAGAAGCAATACAGCGGGGTTTTGTGACATTTGATGTCTGGAACAATTCGCATATGAAGATTAACGTTAATCATGTACGCCGTGAGGAATGCCCATCTTGCGGAGCAAATGCGGTATATCCTTATCTTCAGGATTGGAACATACCAAAAGCTGCTGTACTATGCGGCCGTGATACAGTGCAGGTAAGGTCAGAATTATTAAAAAGAATCCCGAAACAGGAGCTCATTAAGCGGCTGAAAACAATCGGCAAGGTCGAGGCTAATGCGTTTTTGCTGCATATTTTTTACGAGGATTTCAGAATTGTCATTTTCAATGACGGACGGGCACTGGTGCATGGAACAAATGATGTGAAAGAAGCCAACTCCGTGTTGGCAAGAGTGATTGGACTGTAACAACAGGAGGGGTCAGAATGCTGGAGAAAAGAACACCGATACCGGTAGACGAGGCAGTTCGGCGTGTCTGCCATTTTCAAAAACAAGGTGAAACAGAATGGGTGGCGCTTGAAGACAGCCTTCATCGGTTTTTAGCCGAAGATATAACTGCGGATCACCACGTACCTGCGTTTGACCGTTCGCCATACGATGGTTTTGCTGTCAGAGCGTGCGATACGGCAGAAGCTTCACGTGAAAACCCAGTTCGGTTTGAAGTTATTGACCATATTGGAGCAGGAGCAGTATCTGAAAAAGAACTTGGCCCGTTTCAGGCCGTGCGGATTATGACTGGCGCGCAAATCCCTGAAGGGGCAGATGCAGTCGTCATGATTGAATTGACTCAAACCTTTGAGGAGAATGGGAAGTCATTTATGTCTTTAAAACGCCGCTTTCAGACGGGGGATAATATTTCAAAAACAGGTGAGGACGCTCAAAAAGGGAGTGTTTTACTGACAAAGGGCACCCGGGTGACACCAGGAGTGACGGCTCTTTTGGCAACATTCGGATACGCATCTGTGCCTGTCGTGAGAAAGCCTGTAGTCGGGATTATCGCAACTGGTACCGAATTGCTGAATGTCAGTGATCCGCTGGAACCGGGAAAAATCCGCAACAGCAATGCGAGTATGGTATATGCGCAAGCGATAGAAGCAGGCGCAACACCGCTTTATTTAGGGAAAATCTCTGATGAACTGGATAAAAGCTTTGCTGCAGTTAAAGAAGCGATGAAAAAGGTGGATTTCCTGATCACAACTGGCGGTGTGTCAGTCGGTGACTTTGACTTTTTGCCTGCGATCTATGAAAAACTCGGAGCGGACGTGCTGTTTAATAAAGTTGCCATGCGCCCGGGCAGCGTGACAACGGTGGCGCATGCAAATGATATGCTGCTGTTTGGCCTTTCTGGTAATCCGTCGGCATGCTATGTCGGTTTTGAACTGTTTGTCAAACCGATAATCCAGACATGGCTGCTCAATGAAACACCGCATTCAATTTGTGCGGAAGCTGTTTTGACCAAGGATTTTCCGAAGCCGAACCCATTTACCCGATTTGTTCGTGCGCTCGTGCACCATCAGGAAGGGAAGCTGTTGGCGACACCCGTTGGCTTAGATAAGTCGAGCTCTGTCACATCACTTGCAGATGCCAATGCATTTATTATCCTGCCGGGCGGCACGCGAGGCTACGAATCTGGCAGAACGGTTCAAGTGCTGCTCATCAGAGAAGAGAATGGAAGTGAATGGCCTTGGTCCGTCCTTTCCCGATCGTCCAAGTTGTAGGATTTCAAAACAGCGGGAAAACAACGTTTATTGAGCGCATTCTTGAAAAAGCCTCTGAACAGGGAGTCCATTTGGGCTGCCTGAAGCACCATGGTCACGGCGGTGAACCGCAAACGCTCACGGAAGGAAAAGACACGGACCGTTACAAGGCGGCAGGTGCTGATGTAACAGCGGTAGAAGGTGCTGGTGTGTTACAGCTGACTGCCCGCCGCAATTGGGATTTGGCACGGCTGGTCGAGTTATACCAATTTCTCGAAACAGACTGTCTTCTGATTGAAGGCTTTAAAAAAGCCCCTTATCCTAAAGTGGTTATCCTAAGTGAAAAGGAAGATCTGGAAGCGCTGCAAGCAGTAAATATAATCGCCATCATCTATAGAAAAAAAGAGCATATGACAGAGCATCAGGGATTACCCGTTTTTCATGCGGATGATCCGGTTGCCGTGGATTTTGTGCTTTCACAGCTGAAGGGGGAATCTGCATAATGGAACGGTTTGAGATTACGAAAACACCCATTAATACTGAAGACATCATTAAAAAAGTGGAGAAACGGGAAGCAGGAGCCATTACGACATTTATTGGTACGGTTCGGGAATGGACAAACGGAAAAAGAACGGTTCGGCTTGAATATGAGGCATATGAACCGATGGCCGTGCAAATGCTTGCTCAAATCGGCGCTGAAATCGAAGAAAAATGGGAAGGTGCCTCAGCTGCGATCACGCACCGTATAGGTGTGCTCGATATCGGTGAAGCAGCGGTAGTGATTGCTGTATCTTCTCCCCATCGAAAAGCCGCATATGAAGCCAATGAGTATGCGATTGAACGCATTAAACAGATTGTGCCGATTTGGAAAAAAGAAATTTGGGAAGACGGTGAGCAATGGATCGGTGACCAGCTAGAAACAACAGCTTATCCGAACGGAAAACCAGACCTAAGCGAGGGAGAGCAGCATGATTAAAATTCTTTTATTTGCAGGACTGGCTGAACAGGCCGGTACACAAGCAATAGAAATAGATATGGAACAAGCAACCACAGATGAAATAAAAGCGAGTCTAAAAGAACAATACGGTCTTGAATCTATTGATACGGCTATGATTGCCGTTAACGAAAGCTATGTGAAAGAAAATACCTCTGTATCTTCAGGTGACACGGTAGCCATCATACCGCCGGTCAGCGGGGGATGAAAACCGGACGGCATTTCAGCCGTCCGGTTTTCTGTATTTCATTGGCATATCCCTAAGTATCCTCAGCATACAATGATTTTCTGTAAGCGGCGTTTATTCTACATATGTTACTCCCTATAAAGTAAGAGACTCACTCCATAATTAGACTGAAATTTTGAAAAATAATAGAAATTTATTTCGGGTATCGATATAGTGAAGATGATAAATGTTGGAAAGGTGCTGGATATGGAGACATTTAAAAGATTAAAAATGTATTATTGGCCGTACAGAAAAGTGTTTATGTGGTCGCTTCTAGCCATGCTTTTGATGACTGCAATTACTGTCGTTTATCCGATTATCCTGCAAATTACGATTGATGAGATCGTGCTGGGACGGCAGTATCAGCTTGCGGCGTGGGTCAGCTTAGGATTTATTGCGGTAATGGTTTTGAAAGGAATGGCTACCTTTTTTCATCAGTATTTAGGTGATATGTTCGGGATCAAATCCGTTTATCGGCTGAGAAATGGGCTGTATGAAAAACTGCAGCGGCTTTCTTTTTCTTACTATGATAACGCGAAAACAGGAGATTTGATGTCCAGGCTGACTGCTGATGTTGAAGGGCTTCGTTTTTTCTTATCATACGGTCTCGCTGAGCTCATTCGATTCGGCCTGCTGGTAGCCATCAGCCTGTCGGTTATGTTTTACTATTCTGTTCCTCTCACGCTTGTGACAATAGCTGTTCTGCCATTTCTCGCGGTTGCGGTATACCGGTTTGACAAAAGAGTCCATCCCGCCTTCAGAGGCATCCGCAAATCGTTTGCGAAACTCAATACAAAAGTCCAGGAAAATATCAGCGGCATTAATACGGTTAAATCTCTTTCAAGGGAAGATTTTCAGATCAGCACTTTCAATAAAGCCAATGCAGAATACAGGGCGCAGTATTTACAAACATCATCCATCTGGTCTGCGTATTTCCCTTTAATGGAGTTCATTGGTAACATTTGTATTGTAGCTCTTCTCTCATACGGCGGTTACTTGGTTATGCAAAATCAGCTCAATCCCGGCGAGCTTGTTGCTTTCTTCAGCCTTGTCAATTATATGATGTGGCCCATTATGAACTTAGGTTTTGTCATCAATATGTTCTCTCAAGCAAAAGCGTCAGGGGAACGCCTGCTCGACATTCTGGAAAAAGAAGAAGACATTACAGATCATCCTCATGCTTTGCATAAACAAAAATTAATCGGAGATGTCCATTTCAAAAATGTTTCTCTTGCATACGGAAAAGAACAAACAAACGCGCTGTGCAATGTAAGCTTTGAGGCAAACAGCGGGATGGTAATCGGACTGTTGGGCCCGACAGGTTCAGGCAAAAGCTCAGTGACACAGCTTCTCACCAGATTTTACAGTCCTGTTAGCGGAATGATTACCATTGATCACAAACCAATCACAGATTATTCGTTAAAAACCCTTCGTTCCAATATCGGGGTCGTACTTCAAGAATCCTTCCTGTTTTCATCTACGATTAGATCAAATATTTCGTATGGGCGGCCGGATGCCTCAATGGAAGACGTCATCGAAGCGGCAAAAAGGGCGCAGGCTCATAACTTTATTATGGAGCTTCCTGATGGGTATGACACCATGCTGGGAGAGAGGGGAATGGGGCTTTCCGGCGGACAGAAACAGCGTATTGCCATTGCGAGAGCCATCTGCTTGAACCCGAGCATTTTGATATTGGATGATGCCACAAGTGCAGTAGATATGCAAACGGAGCACAGCATACAGCTTGCCTTAAAAGAAGTCATGAAAAACCGCACAACCTTTATCGTCGCTCACCGCATTTCTTCACTGAAACACGCCGATGAAATTCTCGTTTTTAATAAAGGACGCATTCGTGAAAGGGGAACACATCATGAGCTTCTTGAAAAAGGCAGCTACTATAAAAAGATTTACGATTTGCAATACCGTGATGTCAAAATGATTAATGAGCCGCATGAGGTCGGATAGGGAGGGGCCAAATGAAACAAGCGAAAAAACAGGGGATTTTAGAGCGTTTCTATTACTCTTCAGATGAAATCATTGAAAAGCCGTTTAACTGGGCTCAAATGTGGCGGCTGCTGAGCTATGTCAAACCATATCGAAAAACAATTTTGCCGCTTTCTTTTCTCACTGTATTAATTGGCACTGCTGTGAAGCTTGTGATCCCCATTTTGATCGGCGTTTATGTTCTTGATCATGCGATTACAGGGAGAAACTCGGAGCTGCTGATTCAGCTCATTTTTATTATTAGCGGTTTATATGTCCTCAATTACGCCGCCAATGTGTTAAGAATCAGGTGGATGAATCAGCTTGGCCAGCATGTCATTTACGATTTGCGACAGCATTTATTTACCCATGTGCAGCGCTTATCCCATCGATTTTTTGATCAGCGGTCGGCGGGATCGATCTTAGTCAGGATCATGAATGATATTAACTCTCTTCAGGAGCTCTTTACAAGCGGAGTCATCAATTTGTTGACCGACTTGCTGCTTCTGGCCGGCGTGATTATTATTTTGTTTACGCTGAGCCCTGAGCTGACTATAGCCATCATGGTGACATTGCCGATTATGTTTTTTATTTCAACAAGTCTCAGAAAAAAAATACGCCGATCCTGGCAAACGGTACGGCTGAAGCAATCGAAGCTCAACTCTCATCTAAACGAAAGCATTCAGGGCATCCGGGTCACACAGGCATTTACGCAGGAAGAAGAAAACATGGCGTATTTTGACGGTGTCAATCAGGAGAACTACGAATCATGGCGGGAAGCAACTAGAAAAAATGCCATGTTCCGTCCGCTGGTAGAAATGACGAATGCGATTGGGACGGCTGTCTTGATTTGGTATGGAGCCACACTCATCATGAATGAAACCATTACGATTGGGGTCTTCGTTTCTTTTGCTTTCTATCTGGGAATGTTTTGGGAACCTATTTCGAGACTGGGTCAGGTCTATAATCAGCTGTTAATGGGGATGGCATCATCAGAACGGATTTTTGAGTTTCTGGACGAACAGCCAAATGTCAAGGAGAAGCCGAATGCCATTCATAATGAAAAGATAAATGGGGAGATCAGTTTTGAAGAGGTTGAATTTTCGTATGATGAAAAACGAAAAGCCCTTTACGCCATTTCTTTCTCTATTCCGGCGGGCTCGACGCTTGCGCTTGTCGGGCATACAGGGAGCGGGAAGACGACGATTGCCAATTTAATCAGCCGTTTTTATGATGCGACCGGAGGCACCATTAAAATAGACGGTATACCGATTAAGGATCTTTCCCTTGCCAGTCTGCGCTCTCAAATCAGCATTGTCCTGCAAGATACATTTATTTTCTCTGGGACCATCATGGAAAATATTCGTTTTGGAAGGCCAAATGCTTCGGATGAAGAGGTGATGAAATCCTCCCAAGCGGTCGGAGCGGATGAGTTTATTTCCGATTTAGCGGAAGGATACGCAACAGAGGTGGAGGAAAGGGGCAGCGTACTGTCTGCCGGTCAGCGTCAGCTCATTTCATTTGCAAGAGCATTGCTCGCCGATCCGGCTATTATCATCCTTGACGAAGCAACGGCAAGCATTGATACAGAGACAGAAGTAAAAATTCAGCAAGCGTTAAAAACGCTTCTGAAAGGGCGTACAGCAGTGATGATCGCTCACAGATTGTCTACGATCCGCGACGCCGACCGCATCATTGTTCTTGATCACGGCAGGAAAATAGAAGAAGGGAACCATGATCAGCTGCTCGCTAAAGGAGGCATTTATGCCGGGCTTGTGAAAGCGCAATACAGCACAGCGATAGAATAATATGAAAAGCCTTCGGCTTTTGGAAATTTATTAGAAAAACATGAAACTTTTTGATATCCTTCCCGTACTATTTGTTAGATATTCTCAAGGAGGTTTTGAAATGGAAACGAATGTAGAAAAAAACAGCGGAACGGCGACTGAAAAGCCTTCACTTTTCGGAGTAATCACAAGTCCGTCCGTTCAATTTGAAAGAATAAGAGAAAGGCCGGCTGTATGGGGACCGCTTTTGATTGTTGCAGCAATTATCATCGTCGGTGCCGTGCTGCAATCACTCGGTACGGATTATAGTGAGCTTTTGAAAAGCCAGGATACGCAAGGGCTATCTGCTGAACAAATGGAAACTGTCGCAACAATAACCAAATTTGGCGGAATGGCAGGCGCTATTATCGGCGGTATCGCAGCATTATTTATTGCCCCTCTTATTTATTGGCTCTGTGTAAAAATATCAGGCGGAGTTACGACATATAAAAAAATGCTTTCTCTCGGTCTGTTTGTCTCTTTAATTAGCAGTCTCGGATTATTGGTTAATGGAATCGTTGCTTTTACGACTGACGTGAATCCTCTTTACAGCACGACGTCACTGGCAGGGATTATCCCATCTGACGGGGCTCTTGCCAGCGTGTTAAATACCTTTGAAATTTTCAGCATCTGGAGCTTTGTATTATTAGCAATCGGACTTCACAAAACGGGAGGCATCTCCAAAAAAGCCGGGTGGATTTCAGCAATCATTCTATTCGGAATTTTAGTTGTATTTTCGCTTTTTTCAGGTTTAATCAATTCTGTGGCGGGTGCATAAGCTCATGAAAAAAGTCTGGATCGGAATTGGAATCGCAGTTATAGTCGCTCTTTTTGTTGGAATCAATATATACCGGTCTGCCGCTCCAACAAGCGGCAGCGCCGGCAAGGAGATACAGGCGGGGAGCGTTGAAGAAAATGAAATCTCATCAACGGTTATGGTTCCTGGCACGCTAAAATTTTCAAATGAACAGTATGTCTTTTATGAAGCTGATAAAGGGACATTAGAAGACATTAAAGTAAAGGAAGGCGATAAAGTTAAAAAGGGCACGCCTTTAGTCACCTATACAAATGAGCAGCTGAGCCTGGAAAAAGAACAGAACCAGTTAACGTCTGAATCCAATCGGCTTCAAATTGACCAAATTCAAGAAAAGTTAAAAGCCTTAGACAGCAAAGAAAGAGAACTGGAAAAACAGGTAGGAAAGAAAGAAGCAGAAAAACAAATCGAATCTGAACGGACAGAGCTTCAAATGCAGAAAAAAACAGCGGAGATCGAATTAAAACAAACCGAGCTTCAGCGACAGTCACTTGCCAACCGGGTATCAGATCTTGAAGTGAAAAGCGAAATTGAAGGCACCGTTATTTCTGTCAACCAAGAGGCGGCATCCAAAAAGTCAGATATTCAGGAGCCTGTCATACATATCGGCAACCCAAAAGACCTTGTCGTCTCAGGGAAATTGTCTGAATACGATACATTGAAAGTCAAAAAAGGCCAGAAGGTCACACTCACTTCAGATGTAATACAGGGTAAAACATGGAAAGGCACGGTTTCCGCAGTCGGGCTTGTTCCGGATCAGCAGGAGAGCGCTGCGGCACAAGGAACAGAACAGGCGGTCCAATACCCGCTTCAAGTGAAAATAAAAGGAAATCTTCCAGAAGGAAAGCCAGGCTTTAAATTTATCATGAATATTGAAACAGATAAACGGAAAGCAAATACGCTTCCTTCAAAGGCAGTCAAAAAAGAAGATGACCAATATTATGTGTATACAGTAAAAGACGGAAAAGCAAAGCGAGTTGATGTCAAAATCGGCGAAGTGACAGATGACCTGACAGAAATTAAAGAGGGGCTTACCCAAGATGATCAAGTCATTTTGAATCCATCTGATCAGGTGACTGACGGAATGGAAGTGAAATCTTAAATGATTCAGCTTTCTAATGTGCGAAAAAGCTACCAGATCGGAAAGGAAACGTTTGATGTTCTCCATTCTATTGATTTGGACATTCATCAAGGTGAATATGTCTCGATTATGGGGCCGTCAGGATCAGGAAAATCGACGATCATGAATATTATCGGCTGTCTTGATCGGCCGACTTCCGGTACATATCAATTGGACGGCGAAGACATTTCTTCATATAAAGATAAAGAACTGGCGGCAGTCCGTAACCGGTCCATCGGTTTTGTATTTCAGCAATTTCAGCTTCTTCCGCGGCTGAACGCAAAAAAAAATGTCGAGCTGCCGATGATTTACTCCGGGATAGGCAAAAAAGAACGTCAAGAGCGGGCTGAGAGAGCATTGGAAAAGGTCGGGTTAGCCGATCGAATGCTCCACATGCCCAACGAGCTGTCGGGCGGGCAGAAGCAGCGGGTGGCGATTGCGAGGGCGATCGTGAATGAGCCGAAATTGATTTTAGCTGATGAACCGACCGGCGCGCTGGATACGAAAACTAGCGAGGCGATTATGGATCAGTTTACAGCATTAAATGCCGAGGGAACGACAATCGTTCTGGTTACTCACGAGCCTGAAGTAGCAGATTGCACGAATCGGATCGTCATGGTGCGTGACGGAAACATTGTTCCTGCCAGCTCCGGACAAAGGAGTGTGGGAGAATGAGCCTGTTAGAAAACATCAGAATGGCTCTAAGCTCTGTCCTTGCCCATAAAATGCGTTCGATCTTAACGATGCTCGGCATTATCATTGGTGTAGGCTCTGTCATTGTTGTCGTTGCGGTAGGACAGGGCGGCGAGCAAATGCTGAAGCAGTCGATCAGCGGCCCGGGAAATACTGTGGAGCTGTACTATATGCCTAGCGACGAGGAGCTTGCAAGCAACCCGAACGCCGCAGCTGAATCTACGTTTACAGAAAAAGATATTAAAGGTTTAAAAGGAATAGAAGGCATTAAACAAGTCGTTGCTTCGACTTCTGAAAGTATGAAAGCGCGTTATCACGAAGAAGAAACCGATGCTACGGTTAACGGAATAAATGATGGATACATGAATGTCAATTCTTTAGAAATCGAAAGCGGCAGAACATTTACCGACAATGACTTTCTCGCGGGGAATAGAGCCGGAATCATCTCTCAAAAGATGGCTGAAGAGCTGTTCGATAAAACCTCCCCTTTAGGTGAAGTTGTCTGGATAAACGGACAGCCCGTTGAAATTATCGGCGTGCTGAAAAAAGAAACAGGCTTGCTTTCTTTCGATTTAAGTGAAATGTATGTGCCATTTAATATGATGAAATCCTCTTTTGGCACAAGTGATTTCAGTAACGTATCATTGCAGGTCGAATCAGCAGACGACATAAAATCGGCTGGAAAAGAAGCGGCACAGCTGGTAAATGACAATCATGGCACAGAGGATTCGTATCAAGTGATGAACATGGAGGAGATTGCGGCCGGAATTGGCAAGGTAACGGCAATTATGACGACGATTATCGGCTCAATTGCAGGTATTTCCCTTTTGGTCGGCGGAATCGGTGTCATGAATATTATGCTCGTATCAGTCACAGAACGGACACGGGAAATTGGAATCAGAAAATCCCTCGGTGCGACGAGGGGACAGATTCTGACTCAGTTTTTAATTGAGTCAGTCGTATTGACGCTGATTGGCGGTCTGGTCGGGATTGGTATTGGATACGGAGGGGCCGCGCTTGTTTCAGCCATTGCGGGCTGGCCGTCACTCATATCCTGGCAGGTTGTATGCGGGGGCGTGCTGTTCAGTATGCTCATTGGTGTTATTTTCGGCATGCTTCCTGCAAATAAAGCCGCAAAGCTTGATCCCATTGAAGCGCTGCGTTATGAGTAGCCTCATGCAACATGCATGAGGTTTTTTTATGTTTAGTGATTTCTACTATGAATATAAAAGACTTTTTTCATTAAAATAAGAAGAAAATGTCGTACAATTGTCCTTATTTTTGTCGAATTTACAGTTTACAAACCCTATAGACATACGTTAATATGGAGAAACGTGAAAGATTTTGATAGTTATTGAATGAATTTGAATGATTTTAGTTGCCTAAACCGAAAATAGCGTTTACAATGAAATTGTATTCAAAATGAATACGTTTTCATTAGGAGGTGAAGCATGCTAACTCCTGAACGGCATCAATTGATTATTGATCAAATAGAAAAGCATGATGTGGTAAAGATTCAAGAGCTTATAAATCTGACTAATGCTTCTGAATCAACAATCAGAAGAGATTTATCGACACTTGAAGAACGCGGTTTTTTAAAGCGCGTTCATGGTGGAGCGGCCAAGCTTTCCGATATCAGACTTGAACCCGATATGCTTGAAAAATCATCCAAAAACCTTCACGATAAACTGAAGATTGCTGAAAAAGCAGCTTCTCTTTTAGAAGAAGGGGATTGCATTTACCTTGATGCAGGCACGACGACATTGCACATGATTGATTTTATGGATAAAACCAAAGATATTGTCGTTGTCACAAACGGGGTAATGCATATCGATGCATTAATAAGGAAAGAAATTTCTTTTTATCTGCTTGGAGGATACGTAAAGCACAGAACGGGCGCGATTATTGGAGGCGCTTCATTGATTGCCATGGACCAGTACAGATTTGACAAGAGTTTTCTGGGGACAAACGGTGTCCATACAGAGGCTGGATTTACAACGCCGGACCCTGATGAGGCCCTTTTAAAACAGAAAGCGATCAAACAGGCAAAACACGCTTACGTCTTAGCAGACCCTTCGAAGTTCGGAGAAATTTCATTTTCGGCATTCGCCGGAGCAGGCGACGCAACAATCATTACGACTGACGCTGAAGAGCTTACATTCGATAATTACCAAGAAAAAACTGTCGTAAAGGTAGTGAAACCATGATTTACACTGTAACACTTAATCCATCTGTCGATTATATAGTTCACGTTGAAGATTTTACTGTAGGAGGCCTGAACCGTTCTTCGTATGATACCAAGTATCCAGGGGGCAAAGGCATCAACGTATCGAGACTGCTGAAAAGACACCATGTGGCGTCTAAAGCGCTCGGATTCGTCGGCGGATTTACCGGAGAATATATCAAAACATTTTTACGGGAAGAAAACCTGGAAACAGCTTTTTCTGAAGTAAAAGGGGATACCCGTATCAATGTAAAGCTGAAAACTGGTGATGAAACTGAAATTAACGGGCAGGGACCGACAATTTCGGATGAAGATTTCAAAGCCTTTTTAGAACAGTTCCAATCTTTGCAAGAGGGAGATATCGTTGTTCTTGCAGGAAGCATTCCATCTTCACTCCCTCACGATACTTATGAAAAAATCGCAGAGGCCTGCAAACAGCAGAACGCACGAGTTGTTCTGGATATCTCAGGCGAGGCTCTTTTGAAAGCAACAGAAATGAAACCATTTTTGATGAAGCCAAATCATCATGAGCTTGGAGAAATGTTCGGCACGGCCATTACATCTGTTGAGGAAGCCGTTCCTTATGGGAAAAAGCTTGTAGAACAAGGCGCTGAACATGTAATCGTATCAATGGCCGGAGACGGAGCGCTTCTGTTTACGAACGAAGCTGTTTATTTTGCTAACGTGCCAAAGGGGAAATTGGTAAACTCAGTCGGAGCAGGGGATTCCGTTGTTGCAGGTTTCCTTGCCGGAATTTCCAAACAGCTGCCGCTTGAAGAAGCATTCCGCTTAGGAGTTACTTCAGGCAGTGCTACCGCGTTCTCTGAAGAACTTGGAACAGAAGAATTTGTCCAGCAGCTTCTTCCTGAAGTTAAGGTCACACGTCTATAGAGGAGGAAACACAAGTGAAAATAACTGAGCTTTTAACGAAGCATACGATAAAGCTTAATATTGAGAGCAAAGAAAAAGAAAATGTTATTGACGAAATGGTCACTGTTCTTGATAAGGCTGGAAAGTTAAATGACCGACAAGCCTATAAAGAAGCCATTTTAAATCGCGAAAGCCAAAGCTCCACGGGTATCGGTGAAGGAATCGCTATCCCCCATGCGAAAACGGCAAGCGTTATCAACCCGGCGATCGCGTTCGGACGTTCAAAAGACGGCGTCGATTATGAATCATTAGACGGCCAGCCGGCTCACTTAGTGTTCATGATTGCGGCGACTGAAGGCGCAAACAACACTCACCTTGAAGCATTGTCAAGACTTTCAACGCTGTTAATGCGTGAAGAAATCCGTAAGCAGCTCCTTGAAGCTGAGTCTGAAGATGTCATCATCGACATTATTAATCAGCACGATAAAGATGATGACGAAGAGGAAGAAGAAGAAGCGGCACCAGCACCTGCCGGAAAAGGGAAAATTTTAGCGGTTACTGCATGCCCGACAGGTATTGCCCATACATTCATGGCTGCGGATGCCCTTAAAGAAAAAGCGAAAGAGCTTGGTGTGGAAATTAAGGTCGAAACAAATGGGTCAAGCGGCATTAAGCACAAGCTCACTGCCCAAGAAATCGAAGATGCACCTGCAATCATTGTCGCAGCGGACAAGCAGGTTGAAATGGAACGTTTTAAAGGCAAGCGCGTACTTCAAGTTCCTGTAACGGCGGGTATCAGACGTCCGCAAGAGCTTATCGAAAAAGCGATGAATCAAGATGCGCCGATTTATCAAGGCAGCGGCGGCGGTTCGGCAGCTTCAAACGATGATGAAGAAGCGAAAGGCAAGTCTGGAAGCGGTATCGGAAACGCGTTTTATAAGCACCTGATGAGCGGTGTCAGCAACATGCTTCCGTTCGTAGTCGGCGGTGGTATTCTCGTTGCGATTTCATTCTTCTGGGGAATTCACTCTGCTGATCCGAATGATCCTAGCTACAACACGTTTGCAGCAGCATTAAACTTTATCGGCGGCGACAATGCATTAAAACTCATTGTTGCAGTTCTGGCCGGTTTCATTGCGATGAGTATTGCAGATCGTCCTGGTTTTGCGCCTGGTATGGTCGGAGGATTTATGGCTACTCAAGCGAATGCTGGATTCTTAGGCGGCTTAATTGCCGGATTCCTTGCCGGTTATGTTGTGATTTTACTGAAAAAAGTATTTACGTTTATCCCTCAGTCACTTGATGGATTAAAACCTGTTTTGATTTACCCGCTGTTCGGTATTTTTATCACTGGCGTATTAATGCAATTTGTCGTCAATACACCTGTAGCAGCTTTTATGAATTTCTTAACAAACTGGCTTGAAAGCCTTGGTACTGGAAACCTTGTGTTAATGGGTATTATCTTGGGCGGCATGATGGCGATCGATATGGGCGGCCCGCTTAATAAAGCAGCCTTTACGTTCGGTATCGCCATGATCGATGCAGGCAACTATGCGCCTCATGCAGCAATCATGGCCGGCGGTATGGTTCCTCCGCTTGGTATCGCACTTGCAACAACCATTTTCAGAAACAAATTCACTCAGCGTGACCGTGAAGCTGGTATTACATGCTATTTCATGGGAGCTGCTTTCGTAACAGAGGGAGCGATCCCATTTGCTGCGGCTGATCCGCTTCGCGTCATTCCAGCTGCTGTAGTCGGTGCAGCTGTTGCCGGCGGATTAACTGAATTCTTCCGAGTAACGCTTCCGGCGCCTCATGGAGGAGTATTCGTAGCTTTCATTACAAACCATCCGATGCTTTACCTTTTAAGTATCGTGATCGGTGCTGTTGTGATGGCAATTATCCTCGGTATCGTCAAAAAACCTGTTACAGAAAAATAAGAAAAAAAGCGTCCTTGGTTCGAAAGGACGCTTTTTCTTATCCGGCCGGCAGGGAGCGCGGTTAAGTTATGTATTTTATTCTTTTTTATGATAAAGTAAAAGAAGAGAAACAACTGACATAGCAATTGTCTAGGAGGAAACACTTTGACCGAGGAAAAAAATACGAATACTGAGAAAACGGCGAAGAAAAAAACCAATACGTACCTGGAATGGGGTAAAGCGATTGTCATCGCTGTTCTGCTGGCTCTCCTGATCCGTCACTTTTTGTTTGAACCGTATTTAGTTGAAGGTTCATCTATGTATCCCACATTACATGACGGAGAAAGGCTGTTTGTGAATAAAACAGTCAACTATATCGGCGAGCTGAAGCGCGGAGATATCGTTATTATCAACGGTGAAACTTCTAAAATCCATTATGTAAAAAGATTGATCGGAAAGCCTGGAGAAACCGTTCAAATGAAGGATGACACGCTTTATATAAACGGTAAAAAAGTAGCCGAGCCTTACTTGTCTAAAAACAAGAAGGAAGCAGAAAAACTTGGTGTCAGTCTGACAGGAGACTTTGGACCGGTTAAGGTTCCGAAAGACAAATACTTTGTCATGGGAGATAACCGGCTGAATTCTATGGACAGCCGAAACGGGCTGGGACTGATCGCGGAAGATCGAATTGTCGGCACATCGAAGTTTGTCTTTTTCCCGTTTAACGAAATGCGTCAAACAAAATAAAAACGCCTTGCTGGCCTAGGACAGCAGGCGTTTTTATTTTGAAAAAGAAGCGACCAATGCAATGCATAAAACCGTGATGAACACTGAACCGATAATAGCCAGCACACTGAAGAAAAGGTGAACCTGTTTGTTTTCTTTTCCGCGCTTTTCTAATAGCCGTTTAGAAAAAATGTGCGAAAATATGTAAATAAGGGCTATGCCTATATATAAGCCGATATCTTTGGCGGTAAAGCCTGTTACGGCAAGGTAAAAGCCCGTAAAAAAGATCAGTAAGCAATATTCAGTAAGTGTTAAAAGCCTCAACGTGTTCCTCCATGAGAGTGTGTAATTTTCCAGGCGGATGCATTCTCTCTCTTTAATTGTAACACAGCTGGCTGGTTTGGGTGTATAAGTGTTTTCTCTCTGTTTTATCAGGGAATCATTTCTCTTGCCCTGCATTCATGGTATACTTTTATTGATGATAGACATGATGGAGGATAATAAATGATTGCTGTAAATAATGTAAGCTTGCGGTTTGCGGATCGCAAGTTATTTGAAGATGTTAATATTAAATTTACCCCAGGCAACTGCTATGGGTTAATTGGTGCAAACGGTGCCGGTAAATCAACGTTTCTAAAGGTGCTGTCAGGCGAAATCGAGCTTCAGACAGGCGACGTGCATATGAGTCCTGGCGAGCGTCTTGCCGTCTTGAAGCAGAACCATTTTGAGTACGAAGAGTATGAAGTGCTGAAAGTGGTCATTATGGGCCACAAACGCCTGTATGAAGTCATGCAGGAGAAAGACGCTATTTACATGAAGCCTGATTTCTCAGATGAGGATGGGATTCGTGCTGCTGAGCTAGAAGGTGAATTCGCGGAACTGAACGGTTGGGAAGCGGAAAGTGAAGCTGCGATCCTGTTAAAAGGCCTTGGTATCTCAGAAGATCTGCACACAAAAAAGATGGCAGACCTCGGCGGTTCGGAGAAGGTAAAAGTTCTCTTGGCACAGGCATTATTCGGCAAGCCGGATGTTCTGCTGCTCGATGAGCCGACGAACCACCTGGACCTTCAGGCAATTCAGTGGCTTGAAGAGTTTCTGATTAACTTTGAAAACACAGTTATTGTCGTATCCCATGACCGTCACTTTTTAAATAAAGTATGTACGCACATTGCCGACCTTGATTTTAACAAAATTCAAATCTATGTCGGAAACTATGATTTCTGGTACGAGTCAAGCCAGCTGGCGTTAAAGCTTTCTCAAGAAGCGAACAAGAAAAAAGAAGAGCAGATTAAACAGCTTCAAGAGTTTGTCGCTAGATTCAGCGCCAATGCGTCTAAATCTAAGCAGGCTACATCAAGAAAGAAACTTCTCGAAAAAATCACGCTGGATGATATTAAACCGTCTTCCCGCCGCTATCCTTATGTTAACTTCACGCCGGAACGGGAAATCGGAAATGATGTTCTTCGCGTGGAAGGCTTAACAAAAACAATCGATGGCGTAAAGGTGCTTGACAATGTCAGCTTTATTATGAATCGAGAAGATAAAATTGCTTTCACTGGCCGAAACGAACTTGCTGTTACTACGCTGTTTAAAATCATTTCCGGGGAAATGGAAGCTGACAGCGGAACGTTTAAATGGGGTGTTACCACATCTCAAGCGTATTTTCCAAAAGACAACAGCGAATATTTCGAAGGCAGTGATCTGAACCTTGTAGACTGGCTTCGCCAATATTCTCCGCACGACCAAAGTGAGAGCTTTTTACGCGGTTTCTTAGGACGCATGCTGTTCTCTGGAGAAGAAGTCCACAAAAAAGCAAATGTACTTTCCGGGGGAGAAAAGGTCCGCTGTATGCTGTCGAAAGCGATGCTTTCTGGCGCCAATATTTTAATTTTGGATGAGCCGACTAACCATTTAGACCTAGAGTCCATTACAGCGCTCAATAACGGCTTAATCAGCTTTAAAGGCGCTATGCTGTTTACTTCCCATGACCATCAGTTTGTGCAGACCATTGCCAACAGAATTATAGAAATTACACCTAACGGCATCGTCGATAAGCAAATGAGCTATGACGAGTTCCTTGAAAATGCTGATGTGCAGAAAAAATTGACTGAACTATACGCGGAATAAAAAAGCAGAGATTTCTCTGCTTTTTTTGATACCTAAATATGAAAGGAGATCACAACATGAAATTTTTAGTTGTCGGAGCAGGTGGAGTAGGCGGGTATATTGGCGCACGGCTTTCGGAGAAAGGAAATGATGTGACATTTCTTGTGCGCCAAAAAAGAGCTGAGCAGCTGAAAAAAACCGGGCTTGTCATCCATAGTGAAAAAGGGAATGTATCATTTCAGCCCGAACTAATCAGTGTCGGAGAAACAGGGCAATTTGATGTCGTTATCATTGCTTCTAAAGCATACTCACTTGGTCAAGTGATAGAGGATGTCAAACCATTTATCCATCAGGAATCTGTCATTATCCCTTTCTTAAACGGGTACCGCCACTATGAGCAGCTATTTGCGGCATTTTCAAAAGAACAGGTGCTGGGCGGCCTGTGTTTTATAGAAAGTGCTTTAGACAACAAAGGAGAAATTCATCATACGAGCACATCGCATCGTTTTGTATTTGGAGAATGGAACGGCGAGCGTACGGAGCGGATAAGAGCGCTTGAAGAGGCATTTTCAGGTGTGAAGGCTGAAGTCATCATTAGCGGGCATATCGAGAAGGACATTTGGAAAAAGTATCTCTTTATTGCAGCGCAAGCGGGGATCACAACGTTATTTCAACGACCGCTTGGCCCAATCCTCGCCACAGAAGCCGGACGTCACACGGCCCAAACTCTTATTGGGGAAATTTGCGCTGTTTTACGAAAAGAAGGTGTTCCGGCTGATCCGGATCTTGAGGAAGAGAGCTTTCGTACGATGACCAGCATGTCTTACCATATGAAGTCCTCCATGCTTCGGGATATGGAAAACGGCCAAACGACTGAAGGAGACCACCTGCATGGATTTTTGCTTGAAAAAGCAAAACGTTTATCTCTCGCTGCACCAGTATTAGAAACCGTTTATGCGAATCTGCAAATGTATGAAGCAGAAAAATAAAAAAAGGAGGCGGAAAAGCCTCCTTTTATTTACTTAAAAAGCCCAATTTCCGTTTCTGAAGATAGGCTCTCTTTTCCCGTCTGCCGTAATTCCGTCAATATTCATATCCTTAGAACCGATCATAAAGTCCACGTGTGTAATGCTCTCATTTAGGCCTTCTTTGACAAGCTCTTCACGAGACATCTGCTTTCCGCCTTCAATATTAAAGGCATAGGCGCTTCCGATCGCCAAATGATTTGACGCGTTTTCATCAAACAGCGTGTTATAGAAAAGAATGTTTGATTGTGATATAGGCGAATCGTAAGGAACAAGTGCCACTTCACCTAAATAGTGAGAACCTTCATCTGTTTCCACCAGTTCTTTTAAAATATCCTCACCTTTTTCAGCTTTAATGTCGACTATACGGCCATTTTCAAACGTCAGGGTGAAATTTTCAATAATATTTCCGCCGTAGCTTAATGGTTTTGTGCTTGATACCACACCGTCAACCCCGTCTTTTTGCGGCAGCGTGAATACTTCTTCTGTCGGCATATTGGCCATAAACTCATGGCCGCTTTCATTCACGCTTCCCGCACCTGCCCAAACATGCTTCCTAGGCAGCTTAATTGTTAAATCAGTTCCTTCAGCTTGATAATGTAAGGCAGCGTAATGTCTCTCGTTCAAATGGTCAACTTTTTCATGAAGATTTTGGTCATGATTGATCCACGCCTGAACCGGGTTGTCTTCATTTACGCGCGTCGCTTTAAAAATTTCTTCCCACAGAAGGTGGATCGCTTCCTCCTCTGATTTGCCAGGAAACACCTTGTGAGCCCAGCCTGCTGATGCCGCACCTACGACAGTCCAGCTGACTTTGTCTGATTGAATATATTGTCTGTATGTATGTAATGCTTTGCCTGCTGCTTTTTGGAATGCCGCAATCCGTTTGGAATCTATACCTTTTAGCAAGTCTGGGTTTGACGACACAACAGAAATGAAAGCAGCTCCATTTTTGGCAAGCTCTTCTCTGCCTTTTGCTTCCCATTCAGGATATTCTTCAAATGCTTCAAACGGCGCAAGTTCGTATTTTAATTTGGCGACTTCGTCATCCTGCCAATTCACGGTGACGTTTTTTGCGCCCTTTTCATATGCGTGTTTTACAATTAAACGGACAAAATCCCGGACGTCTGTTGAAGCATTTACGACTACATACTGGCCTTTTTGGACATTAACGCCGACTTCTACCGCCAGCTGTGCATATGTATTTAATTTCTGTGAAAATGAATCCATGAATCATTCCTCCAAGCTTTTTTCTCATCATATCAAATATGATCCTATAAAGGAAAGAAGGAGCCCAAAGTGAAAAACCCAAAACGACACGTCTTGGGTTTTTCAATATTATGGATGATTCAGTTTTACAGTGCCGCCTGCAGGCGAATGAGGCATATTTGCCAAAGAAATGCTCATGCCTCCAAGAATAATTCCGCTTAAAATGGCTGCGATCGCTACTCTTCTTCCTAAATCTCTTAGCATCTGTTTCCTCCTTAACGTTTCTCCATTTCCCACAATATGAAGGAAGTGAGGAAAAAAGAAGCAAGAAATTTGCCGCGTGTGAGAATTTTGCGGGTAAAGACTATTTAATTGCCTTTTGCAGCTTATCAATCACTTCTAAAGAACGGCCTGTGCCGATTGCTACAGATTCAAGCGGGTTTTGCGCCACGTGTACAGGCACGACAATCTCTTCTGTGAGCCATTCTTTAATTCCATTAAGGAGCGCGCCGCCGCCTGTTAAAATAACGCCGCGATCAACAATATCTCCGCTCAATTCAGGCGGACAGTCCTCAAGTGTCGCTCTGATGGCTTCAAGAATATGCAGGAGGGATTCACGCATTGCATCTTGAATTTCGTTGGATTGAAGCATAATGGTTTTTGGAAGACCTGTCACGAGGTCGCGTCCCCGAATTTCCATTGCCTCTGGTATATGTTCAATCAGAGCATGGCCAATTTCCATTTTTACCTGCTCAGCTGTGCGTTCGCCGATCAGCAAATTGTATTTTTTACGGACGAAAGAAACGATATCCTCATCAAGCTGGTCTCCGCCGATCCTGATAGAATGGCAGGAAACAACGCCACCGAAGGAAATAATAGCGACCTCTGTCGTCCCTCCGCCGATATCTACTACCACATTGGCAACCGGCTCATCGACCGGTAAATCCGCTCCGATGGCGGCTGCAACTGGCTCTTCGATTAAATGAACGTTTTTCGCGCCGCAATTTTTCACCGCATCACTGATGGCGCGGCGTTCTACTGCTGTTGAGCCTGATGGTGTGCAAACGACTACGTTCGGTTTTCTGAACGACATGCCGATGCTTTTTGCTGCTTTTTTCATAATGTGCTTTAGCAGGTCAGTTGTCATATCATAGTCTGCGATCACGCCATCTTTCATCGGTCTGACAGCGACAATTTTTCCCGGTGTTTTACCGATCATGTTTTTCGCGTCAGCTCCGATTGCAAGCACTGCTTTTGTCGTCGTATCCACTGCGACAACAGATGGTTCATTTAGGATAATCCCTTTATTTTTGCTGTAAACAAGTATATTAGCTGTTCCTAAGTCAATCCCGATTTCAGTTGATTGAAACATGTTTTCACCCAATCTCTATCCTAATTTAATATGATTCTACATTTAAAGTTTCTCAGAAATACTGCGATTTTTGGGGGTGTGCGTCGGTAAAGAAATGTTTTTGTAAAAAATCAAGGAACTGTGTAACAGAAGTAATACATTTTTCGGTTTTATGGAAAAAATATCTTGTAATTCTTATAGAAAGCGGGAAACTTTTTCAAAGTTTCATTCGTCTACGATATATTGAGGTACATCCTTAAAACATTACATGAGAAAAGAAACATTTAAAGGAAGAAGGGTTTTTATGAAATCAATAGGTGTTGTGAGAAAAGTAGATGAATTAGGCCGCATTGTCATGCCGATTGAGTTGAGACGGGCATTGGATATTGCCATAAAAGACAGCATTGAGTTTTTTGTTGACGGAGATAAAATTATCTTGAAAAAGTACAAACCTCATGGCGTTTGTTTAATGACTGGAGAAATCACTTCAGAAAATAAAGAATACGGCAACGGTAAAATTACGCTAAGCCCTGAGGGTGCACAGCTGCTTCTCGAAGAAATTCAAGCCGCTTTAAAAGAATAAAATTATGCTAAAAAAGGCGGAGTGATATCATCTCCGCCTTTTTTGCGTGCCAATTTTTGATTACCGCCGCCTAAGATAAGACATCAAGATATTTGGTAATGAATGATTTGGGATACTTTACATATTTTACTCAATTATTTGTCGAAGAATGGTACAATAAGTAGAGAAACACAAGCGGCAGGTGGTCATATGAGAAAATATCAAGCTCGTATCATTTCCATCATTTTGGCAATGATTTTTATAATGTTTTGGGATTATTTATTTTATTTTATAGGCAAAAACCCGATTAATTGGCCTGTTGATATTGTGTATACTGCAGTCACGCTGGTAAGTGTCTGGATGTTGGCTTATTATATTGATGAGAAACAGCAGCTGGTTAAGAAAATGAAGGATAACGAATGGAAGTATAAACAGCTTTCTGAAGAAAAAAACCGCATCATGGATAATTTGCAGGAAATCGTATTTCAAACAAATGCAAAAGGCGAAATTACATATTTAAACCAAGCGTGGGCATCTATAACCGGGTTTTCAATCAGTGAATGTATGGGAACAATGTATAACGATTACTTCATAAAAGAAAAGCACGTAGCCGACCACATTAACACCCAAATCCAAAACAAAGCGTCTTCTGGCATGTTTACGGCAAAATACGTGACAAAGAACGGCACGATTTTTTGGGGAGAAGTTCATTATAAACTTTACTATGACCGGGATGACCAATTTACAGGCAGCCTGGGTACAATGTCAGATATCACTGAGCGGAAAGAGGCTGAAGATGAGCTCATTGAGATTAATGAACGGCTGGCGAGGGAATCCCAGAAACTATCAATCACAAGTGAACTTGCCGCAGGTATTGCTCATGAGGTCAGAAACCCTTTAACATCTGTCAGCGGTTTCCTCCAGATTATGAAAACACAATATCCGGACAGAAAAGACTATTTTGACATCATCTTTTCAGAGATTAAAAGAATCGATTTAGTGCTCAGCGAGCTGCTGCTGCTTGCAAAACCGCAGGCAATCACATTTAAAACACACCAGCTTAATGAGATCTTGAAACAAGTCACGACATTGCTTGATACCAATGCAATTCTGTCCAATATCGTCATAGAGAAAAATTTCAAAGAGACAGATGGCTGTATGATTAATGGAGACGAAAATCAGCTGAAGCAGGTCTTTATCAACATCATTAAAAACGGAATTGAGGCAATGCCAAAGGGCGGTGTCGTAACCATTTCAACTGCTAAAACCGCCTCTCATGCAGTGATAAGCGTAAAGGATGAAGGAAACGGCATGCCGCAGGAAAAGCTGAAGCAGATTGGCAAACCTTTTTATTCAACAAAAGAAAAGGGCACTGGACTGGGACTTCCCATTTGTTTGAGAATCCTGAAGGAACATGACGGGGAATTGAAAATCGAAAGTGAAGCTGGAAAAGGCAGCGTCTTTCAAGTGGTTTTGCCTTTAAAATCAGACAACTGAGAGGAGAAAAATAAAGTGAACTCGCTTCTGTTTGTATATGGGACATTAAGAAAGCATGAAAAAAACCATCATTTGCTGGCACAATCGGCATGTATCAATGAGCAGGCGAGAACAAAGGGAAGTTTGTTTGCTGCAAAAGAGGGGCCCACAGCTGTTTTTAATGGCGAAGGCTATATATACGGCGAAGTATATGAAGCAGATGAATTGTGTATACATAAGCTCGATCAATTTTTTCAAGGATATCATAAACAAACGGTGTTTGTAGAAACGGATGTCGGGATTAAAAATGCGCTTATTTATTTTATGAGCAAAGAAGGGTGTGCCGGTTTTACGAAAATAAGCAGCGGCGACTGGAAAGAACATCAGATGATCAGCAAATCGAAAAACCCCATTTATTATTTTGCCTATGGATCATGCATGGATAATGCCCGCTTTCAAAAAGCGGGAGTCGATCACTATTTTCAAGATCCAGTAGGAAGAGCTGTTTTAAAAGGATACACAACCCGCTTCACGCTAAAAAGGGATGACGGTTCAAGAGCGGACATGTTGGAAGACGGAGGAACAACAGAAGGCGTTTTATACCGTATTCCTTATTCTGCTCTCTCCTATCTATTTAAAAGGGAGGGCGTCGAATCTCTTACGTATCGGCCGGCATTTGTAGACGTTGAAGCTGGCGGAAGGCACTACAAAGACTGCTTAACCTTTCTCGTCCTCCAAAAAGAAGCGGAAATTGCCCCGCCTCAGCACTATCAGATTGAAATCGAACGCGGAGCGGAGCTGTATTTGTCGCCTGAGTTTACTGAAAAGCTCAAGCGGCATATGAATTCGCTGCCAAAAGGATAACACTGTAACAAAAGAATATGATAAAATTTGATCAATATCATGTCGTATAAAGGAGCACCACGATGAAAAAAGAATTTGCGGTAATTGGGCTGGGCCGTTTTGGTGGCAGTATTTGCAAAGCATTAAGCGAAGAAGGCGTCGAGGTTATGGCAATGGATATCGATGAAGATAAAGTCAACGAGTATGCCAAGATTGCATCTCACGCAGTTATCGGTGATTCGACAGACGAATCTGTCCTGAAAAATTTAGGCCTGCGAAATTTTGACCACGTTATTGTAGCAATCGGGGAAAATATTCAAGCGAGTATTTTAACGACACTCATTCTGAAAGAACTTGGCGTCCATACGATTACAGTTAAAGCGCAGAACGATTATCACGAAAAAGTGCTGTCTAAAATTGGCGCGGATCACATCGTCCACCCAGAACGCGATATGGCAAAACGAATTGCGCATAATATCGTGTCCAACAATGTACTTGACTATTTGGAGCTGTCTGAAGAGCATAGTCTTGTTGAAATCGTAGCTAACAGCCGCCTGGCTGGAAATACACTTCTCGATTTAGATATTCGCGCAAAATACGGTATTAATATCGTAGCCATAAAAAGGGGCAAGGAAGTTATCGTATCACCGCTTGCAACCGAAGTCATCCACCAAGAAGATATACTCATTGTTATTGGATCAGTTACAGACATCTCCCGTTTTGAAAAAAGAGTTCTTCATACTAAATAGCAGTCAAATAAGCCGTCCTCAAAGGGCGGTTTTTCGTATTATCAGAATATAACAACTTTAATGAACTGAGCGCCAATTTCTTAAAATTTCATTGACTAAGCACAGGCGTTCCGATAGCATATTGTACCATATAATAAAAAAGAGGAGGGGCCTATTTGAATAAAGAAGCGCTAGTCAATAGGCTGAATGCTTCAGCCAAAAGACAAAAAGCTGATATCGTCATTAGGAACGGAAAAATCATGGACGTATATAATCAAGAATGGATATATGAAGATATTGCGATTACAGATGGAGTTATTGTAGGCCTCGGTGAGTATGAAGGCGAAAATACCATTGATGCAGAGGGACAAATGATTGTTCCGGGTTTTATTGATGGACATGTACATATTGAGTCATCAATGGTTACACCGATTGAGTTCGCTAAAGCAGTGTTGCCTCATGGCGTGACGACGGTCGTTACAGATCCGCATGAGATCGCGAATGTGTCTGGTGAAAAAGGGATTGTGTTTATGCTTGAACAAGCTCGGCATACACCGCTGAATATCCATTTTATGCTTCCTTCCAGTGTGCCTGCCGCAAGTTTTGAGCGATCAGGCGCAATTCTCAAAGCTGCCCATCTCAAGCCTTTTTATGAAGAAGAAGAAGTATTAGGACTGGCTGAAGTTATGGATTATGTGTCGGTTCAGCAGGCTGAAGAAGACATGGTTCAGAAACTGCTCGATGCCCGTGTGGCAGGAAAACGGATAGACGGTCATTTAGCTGGTTTATCAACAGACCTCATTAACATTTACAGAACCGCCTTTGTCTTAAACGACCATGAAGTAACATCGAAGGAAGAAGCCCTTGATCGTATCAGAAGAGGCATGTATGTCATGATGCGTGAAGGATCAGTCGCCAAAAACACGCTCAATGTGCTGCCGGCGGTGAATGAAAAGAACGCACGCCGGTTCTTTTTCTGTACGGATGATAAGCATGTGGATGATTTATTGTCAGAGGGAAGTGTAAACCATCAGGTGAAAATGGCGATTCAAGCTGGACTTGATCCGTTTTTAGCCTATCAATTAGGAAGCCTCAATGCGGCCGAATGCTACGGATTAGATACAAAGGGAGCGATTGCCCCAGGTTTTGACGCTGATTTGCTCTTTGTATCTGATCTGGAAAATGTCACTGTCACAATGACGATGGTAAAAGGGCAGACTGTTGCTGAAGACAGCAAAGCGGTTTATCAGGATCATGCTTCAACTGCAGCACCAGATCAGGCACTGCTTGATTCTGTTAAGCTTGCTGCTCCTCTTAACAAACAGGATTTTCATATGCCAATCGATTCAGAGGAGCAGATCAATGTCATTCAAATCATACCAAATCAGCTTGAAACACGATTAGTACAAGTTCCGGCTCCTGATGCCCGCGAATTTGAGCCTGACACTGAGTTTGATTTGTTAAAGATTGCAGTTGTCGAGCGGCATAAAGGATTAAAAGAAACCGGACTTGGTGTTGTGAAAGGTTTTGGATTCAAGAGCGGAGCGATTGCCACAACCATTTCACACGACTCCCATAATATTATTGCTGTCGGAACGAATGATGAGGATATCGCGGCGGCAGTTAATAAGCTGCAGGAAATTGGCGGAGGATTAACGATTATAAAAAATGGGGAAGAGCTCCATTCAGTACCGCTGCCGATTGCAGGGTTATTATCCGACCAATCTGCAGAGCAAGTGAATCAAAGCTTGCTGACGCTTCATGATAAATTGCCGTTAATCGGTTTCACAGGCGGATTTAATCCATTTTTGACATTGTCGTTTTTAGCGTTGCCTGTCATTCCTGATATTAAAATGACGACTACGGGCTTATTCGATGTAAAATCATTTCAACACATATCACTGCAATAAAAAGAGGCACTCCCTTAGGGAGTGCCTCTTTTTTTAAACCTCCATAATGATCGGCAGGATCATTGGACGGCGCTTTGTTTTTTCGTACAAGAAAGGCGCAAGAGTGTCTGTAATCTCGTTTTTGATTTCAGACCATTGAGTCGTTTTTCGTTCCATTACTTTTTGTAAGTGATTTGAAATGAGCTCTTGAGCGTCGTTGATCAAGTCGCCAGATTCTCTCATGTACACAAATCCTCTGGAAATCAAATCTGGACCCGCTGAAATCTTGAAGTCGTCCATGTCAATGCTGACAACAACGATGACAAGTCCTTCTTCAGAGAGAATTCTGCGATCACGAAGTACGATATTGCCAATATCACCGATACCGCTTCCGTCAATGTACACTGAACCGGACGGGATTTTTCCTGCAACTGAAGCCTCATCGCCTTTAAGTGCTAATACTTCACCATTATCCATGATAAAGCAGTTTTCCTCTGGGATGCCACAATCTGTTGCAAGCTTGACATGCATCTTTTGCATTCTGTACTCACCGTGAATCGGCATGAAGAATTTAGGCTTGATTAAACGAAGCATCAGCTTCTGTTCTTCCTGTCCGCCGTGACCGGATGTATGGATATCGTTAAGAGGGCCGTGAATAACCTCAGCACCCGCACGATACAGCTGGTTGATTGTTCGACTCACGCTGATTGTGTTGCCTGGGATAGGGGATGAAGAAAATACGACCGTATCCCCAGGATTGATTGAAATTTGGCGGTGTGTGCCGTTTGCAATTCTTGATAACGCCGCCATTGGTTCCCCTTGGCTTCCTGTACATAAAATTGTTACTTTATTAGCAGGCATACGATTGATTTCGTTATGCTCAATAAACGTATTTTTAGGACAGTTAATATAACCGAGTGTCTGTCCAATTTCGATAGCCGATTCCATACTGCGTCCAAATACGGCAACTTTTCTTCCATTTTGTACAGCAGCTTCAATTACCTGCTGCAAGCGGTGAATATTCGACGCAAATGTAGCGAAGATAATTCGGCCGTCCACCTTGCGGAAAATGTCATGAATGCTTTCTCCTACACGGCGCTCAGACATGGTAAACTCCGGATTTTCACTGTTTGTGCTGTCTGAAAGAAGGCACAAAACGCCTTCCTTACCGATTTCGGCCATTTTCGTTAAGTTTGCCGGCTCGCCGACTGGAGTAAAGTCGAATTTGAAATCCCCAGTATGTACGATGTTTCCGGGCGGCGTTTTTACAACAATGCCGTAGGAATCCGGAATACTGTGTGTTGTTCTGAAGAATGACACAGCCGTTTTGCGGAACTTTACAATATCATCCTCGCCGATAATGTTCAGTTTCGTCTGTCTCAATAATCCATGCTCTTCAAGTTTATTCCGAAGTAAGCCGATCGCGAGTTTTCCGCCGTATACAGGAATATTCACTTGTCTGAGCAGGTATGGAATACCACCGATGTGGTCTTCGTGCCCGTGGGTGATAAAAAGCCCTTTAATTTTATCTTCGTTTTTGACTAAATACGTATAATCAGGGATGACGTAGTCAATTCCGAGCAGTTCGTCCTCGGGAAACTTGATCCCCGCATCAATCAGTACAATTTCATCCTGGAATTGCACCGCGTACGTATTTTTACCGATTTCGCCCAAACCTCCGAGGGCGAAAACAGCAGTCTGATCATTTTTTACAAATTTCATACCGCTCATAACTCCAATACTTTAAAATTTTCGCTCTGTTGTTCATATTCTAAGAATGCACCATCAACAGGTGTAATAAACTCAATATTAAATTTCTTTTCTTTCAGCTTTGTTCTGACGTCACGCTCAGATACGCCTTCAATATAAAGTGAATCTGTCTTTTCCCGAACAGGTACTTCGTCAGCCTTCTCTTGATAAAATACCTTATAAATCATTCCAAATCTCTCCTTAAATGCCGTATGTTAGACTCGCTCATTCTATTATATTCGAAAACGGAATATAAGGAAAGCCTTGAGCAAAATAAGGATCTCTCAAAAAGTGAAAGATCCCTTGTCAGGCAATTGCTTTCTTACGGAGCATTCCGTTCCATTGTCTTCTGAGTTTCTTTCTTAATTTACGCAGCATTAGCCAGTTCCTCCTTTATTAAAATATTTGTCCCAGAGTTTTTTTATACAAATAGTATACGGAGATTGAGGAAGACTTTTCGTGGTTATTAATGGAATTTAATATGATTTTTGAACGAAATTGTTTGCTGAATGACAATCTTTTTGTATGATGAGGGTGGGAATTGCAGACCAAGACGATAAAGGGGAAGTTGCGATGGATTCTAAATTAATCTTTTTTGATATTGACGGCACAATATATGATCATGATAAGAATATACCGGAAAGTACGAGAAAAACCGTGGCGGAGCTGCAGCGCCAAGGGCATCATGTGTTTATTGCCAGCGGCCGGTCTCCATTTTTGGTTAAGCCGATTTTGGAGGAGCTGGGCATCCACTCATTTATTTCCTACAATGGACAGTTTGTTGTCTTTGAAAATCAAGTGATTTATAAAAATCCGCTGCCTGAAGATGCAATCAGGCGATTATTAAAGCAGGCGGATGAAGGCAAGCATCCTGTTGTGTTTATGGCTGAGGACACGATGAAAGCGACTGTTGCGGATCACCCTCATGTTCTCGAGGGAATCGGCAGCCTTAAAACCGATTACCCAGAGACCGATGACCTTTTTTATGAAGGAAAAGAAATTTTTCAGCTTCTTTTATTTTGTCAGGATGAAGAAGAAAAAGCTTATGCCGCTTTTCCTGAGTTTGATCTAGTTCGCTGGCATGAGCTATCGACTGATGTTCTGCCGCACGGAGGTTCGAAGGCAGAAGGAATCAAAAAAGTGATTGAGCGTCTTCCGTTTGATATCGGCGATACATATGCTTTCGGCGACGGATTAAATGATCTGCAAATGATTGAATATGTTGGGACAGGCGTTGCTATGGGAAATGCTGTTCCCGAACTGAAAGAAATCGCGGACTTTGTAACAAAACCGGTGGACGAGGATGGAATTGCATACGCTGTCAAAGAATTGGGCCTTTTAAAATAAAGAAATGGCTGGCATTGTGCCAGCCGTTTTTTCTTTTAGCGCTCAATTGCGATTGCATTTTCAGGTTCTTTGAAAGGATTTTCCTTGTCAATATGATCATAGAACATAACGCCGTTCAAATGATCGATCTCATGCTGAAACACAATAGCCGGAAATCCTTTTAAACGAATATCAATATTTTCGCCTTCTAGTGTTGTTCCTTTTACTCTGATGCGAGCATAGCGGGGAACATAACCGGGAATCGCTTCATCTACAGAGAGGCAGCCCTCGCCGCTTGTTAAGTAGCTTTTTTCAACTGAATGGCTGACGATCTTAGGATTAAACAGAGCATAGCTGTATAGTTTACCGGAAGCATCTTCCGCATGAACGGCGATCATTCGTTTTTTGATATTAATTTGAGGAGCTGCGAGTCCTACGCCAGGGCGCAGCTTGTATTTTTCGGCTAATTCCGGATTTTGACTGTTTTTAACAAATTCGATCATGTCGGCCAGCTGCTGTTTTTCTGCATCAGTTGGAGGCAGCTCAACAGGTTCGGCAGTCTCTCTGAGGGCTGGATGGCCGTCACGTACGATGTTTTCCATAGTAATCAAGAAACTTCACTCCTAAAGCTTAATATGTAAATTATATCGGATTTCTTCACAAAGGTGCAACGAAACGAATGACCAGCCGTATATGGCTGGTCAATTTCATGCTGTGTGGTTAGCAACAGCCTCCGCCTAAATAAGCAGCTCCGACAATGATTAACAGAATGAATAAAACAACGATTAGCGCAAAGGTGCGGCCGTAGCCATATCCGCAGCCACCATATCCGTAACCACCATAACTGCAGCAGCCTCCGCCGTAACCATATCCATACATATTACATAACCTCCTCTTTTAATTACGCCAGAGCCTTTATAAGTAGGCATAGCGTCTAATATAACCTATGTAAAAACAAAAAAGTTGTATGGTCATCTGTCCTGATTTTTCACTTTTTTGATTTAATTTCAGTATTGCATTTATACAGCACGGCTATTGCCAAATGTCCCCATGGATTCTATAGTAGAAATTGTCAAGATTGGGGGATTTAACGTGAAAGACGCTATAAAACGGCGGCCTGGAATCAAGATCGGAGCTTTTTGTGCTATGGCACTGATATTAACAGGATGCATGGGACAGGACCCGGTTGATTCACTTCATCATTCATTAGAAAAAGCCGCGGAATCGGAAAAGCCGTTTCAAGAAGAACAAAACACACTCAAAGAATTAGAGGCCAAAGAAAATCAGCTTTACGATAGTGTTATGAAGCTCAATATGGATGATTATAAAAAAATTGTTGCTTTATCTAATAAGGCGCTTGAAAATGTCAGCAAGCTCGAAGAACACCTAAAGCTTGAAAATGACAGCATGAAAAAATCGGAAACAGAATTTGAGGAAGCAAAAACGTCAGCGGAACATATTAAGGAAAAAGACATAAAAGAAAAGGCCGATGCCGCAGCAACCCATATGGAGAAAAGATATACATCATATGGCACTATGTATAAAGAGTATAAAAAAGCGCTTGAGCTTAATAAAAAACTGTATATGCAGCTGAAAGACAAAGACTTGACAAGAGATGATCTGGATCAGCAGATCGATAAAGTCAATGCTTCTTATGAAAAGATCCTTAAATATAGCGGAGAATTTAATGAACAAACCGAAAAATATAATAAAGCCCGGGAAGATTTATATGATGCTGCAGGCTATCGTGTGAAAAAGAGCTGACTCGATCAGCTCTTTTTTGAATGAAATGCGATTCGGATTTCGTTCAAAATTTTCATTTCTATTGTAGTACAGCATAGTAAGGTATACTAGTACAGTTTTGGGTGCGGTTGGCATCTGTTTTTTTGATGAAAATGTAAAGCGAATACATTTATTGAAAATCAGCGATGAAAACGATTGACGGTTCTTCTTTATTTGGTGTAAACTAATCCATGTTAAGCGGTGTTGTATTAGTTTTTTACAACTTCGAAATAATACAGTTCAAAGCAGAGTGTAACTATCCTACATAAAAGGTTTTGGCAAACTGGGGATCGGCTAAAATATAATACGACTTACTGCTGATACTTTAGGGTACCCTAAGTTTGTATGTATAAAAGGAATGCACGTCTAATGACTGTTTAAAAGAAAGGAAGAGGTGACTTAGTATGGCTGCAAAAACGAAAAAAGCTATCGTTGACAGTAAGAAGCAATTTGATGCCATTAAAAAGCAGTTCGAAACGTTCCAAATTTTAAATGAAAAGGGAGAAGTCGTGAATGAAGCGGCGATGCCTGATTTAACTGATGATCAATTAAAAGAGCTAATGCGCCGCATGGTATTTACGCGTGTGCTTGACCAACGCTCTATCTCATTAAACCGTCAAGGACGTCTCGGATTTTACGCTCCTACTGCGGGTCAAGAAGCTTCTCAGATTGCAACGCATTTCGCGCTTGAAAAAGAAGACTTTGTTCTTCCTGGATACCGTGATGTGCCTCAGTTAATTTGGCACGGCCTTCCATTATATCAAGCGTTTCTTTTCTCTCGCGGACATTTCAGAGGAAACCAAATGCCTGATGATGTGAATGCCCTTTCTCCACAAATCATTATCGGTGCTCAATACATTCAAACGGCCGGTGTTGCGCTAGGTCTTAAAAAACGCGGTAAGAAAGCTGTCGCAATCACTTACACTGGTGACGGCGGAGCTTCTCAAGGGGACTTCTACGAAGGAATTAACTTTGCCGGAGCTTATAAAGCACCTGCAATCTTCGTGGTACAAAACAACCGTTACGCGATTTCAACTCCTGTTGAAAAACAATCTGCAGCTGAAACAATTGCACAAAAAGCTGTAGCTGCCGGTATTGTCGGCGTACAAGTAGACGGAATGGATCCGCTTGCTGTATACGCAGCAACTGCTGAAGCACGCGAGCGCGCAATCAACGGCGAAGGTCCAACACTAATTGAAACACTTACATTCCGTTATGGCCCGCACACAATGGCTGGTGACGATCCTACTAAATATCGTACAAAAGAAATCGAAAATGAGTGGGAACAAAAAGATCCGCTTGTACGTTTCCGTGCGTTCCTTGAAAACAAAGGCTTATGGTCTGAAGAAGAAGAAGCAAAAGTGATTGAGGATGCGAAAGAAGAAATTAAGCAAGCGATCAAAAAAGCTGATGCTGAACCGAAGCAAAAAGTAACTGATTTAATGAAAATCATGTACGAAAAAATGCCTCACAACCTTGAGGAGCAATTTGAAATTTATACACAGAAGGAGTCGAAGTAAGCCATGGCGCAAATGACAATGATTCAAGCAATCACGGATGCGTTACGCACAGAACTGAAAAATGACGAAAATGTCTTAGTTTTCGGAGAAGACGTTGGTGTAAACGGCGGCGTATTCCGTGCGACAGAAGGATTGCAAAAAGAATTCGGTGAAGACCGTGTGTTTGACACGCCACTTGCTGAATCTGGTATCGGCGGTCTTGCCCTTGGTTTAGGCTTAAACGGCTTCCGTCCGGTAATGGAAATCCAATTCTTCGGATTTGTTTATGAAGTAATGGATTCAGTTTCTGGCCAAATGGCTCGTATGCGCTACCGTTCTGGCGGACGCTGGACTTCACCTGTAACAATTCGTTCTCCATTCGGCGGCGGTGTTCATACTCCTGAACTTCACGCTGACAGCTTGGAAGGTCTTGTTGCACAACAGCCTGGTATCAAAGTTGTTATTCCATCAACTCCTTACGATGCCAAAGGACTTTTAATTTCTGCGATCAGAGACAATGATCCTGTTGTCTTCTTAGAGCATATGAAGCTTTACCGTTCTTTCCGTCAGGAAGTTCCTGAAGAAGAATACACAATTGAGCTTGGAAAAGCTGACGTGAAACGTGAAGGTACTGATCTTTCAATCATCACTTACGGCGCAATGGTTCATGAATCATTAAAAGCTGCTGATGAGCTTGAAAAAGACGGCATTTCTGCTGAAGTTGTCGACCTTCGTACAGTAAGCCCACTTGATATCGATACAATTATCGCCTCTGTAGAAAAAACAGGACGCGCGATTGTCGTTCAAGAGGCACAAAAACAAGCCGGTATTGCTGCAAACGTAGTAGCAGAAATTAATGACCGTGCGATCCTGAGCTTGGAAGCACCTGTACTTCGCGTTGCAGCGCCAGATACAGTATTTCCTTTCTCTCAAGCGGAGAGCGTATGGCTTCCAAACCATAAAGACGTTCTTGAAACAGCAAGAAAAGTGCTTGAATTTTAATCAAACTGCATAATCGAGAGGGAAGATGAACGTTTTCCCTCTATTATATATCTGTTTTCAATGCTTACGATGTAAACTTTAAAATTGCTTAATCAAACTAGGAGGTCGAGAACTGTGGCATTTGAATTTAAACTTCCAGATATCGGGGAAGGTATCCACGAAGGCGAAATCGTAAAATGGTTTGTCAAGCCTAACGACGAGGTAGACGAAGATGATGTACTGGCTGAAGTCCAAAATGATAAAGCAGTAGTAGAAATTCCTTCACCTGTTAAAGGAAAAGTATTAGAATTAAAAGTTGAAGAGGGAACGGTTGCAACTGTTGGACAAACGATTATTACGTTTGATGCACCTGGTTACGAAGATCTTCAATTTAAAGGCAGCGACGAGTCTGACGATGCGAAAACTGAAGCACAAGTTCAGTCAACTGCAGAAGCTGGACAAGACGTTGCGAAAGAAGAGCAAGCTCAAGAGCCTGCAAAAGCTACTGGCGCAGGACAGCAGGATCAAGCTGAAGTTGACCCGAACAAACGCGTGATCGCTATGCCTTCCGTACGTAAATATGCTCGTGAAAAAGGCGTAGACATCCGTAAGGTTACTGGTTCAGGCAACAACGGACGTGTTGTAAAAGAAGATATCGACAGCTTTGTAAACGGAGGAGCGCAAGAAGCAGCACCGCAAGAAACAGCTGCACCACAAGAAACAGCTGCACCACAAGAAACAGCTGCTAAACCGGCTGCTGCACCAGCTCCAGAGGGCGAATTCCCAGAAACACGCGAAAAAATGAGCGGTATCCGTAAAGCAATTGCAAAAGCGATGGTTAACTCTAAACACACTGCTCCTCACGTAACGTTAATGGACGAAGTGGACGTAACAAACCTTGTTGCACATCGTAAACAGTTCAAACAGGTTGCTGCTGATCAAGGAATCAAGCTGACTTACTTGCCTTACGTTGTAAAAGCTCTTACATCTGCACTGAAAAAATTCCCTGTTTTAAACACGTCAATTGACGATAAAACAGATGAAGTCATCCAAAAACATTACTTCAACATCGGTATCGCTGCTGACACTGAAAAAGGCTTGCTTGTACCGGTTGTGAAAAATGCAGATCGTAAATCTGTCTTTGAAATTTCTGATGAGATCAATGGCCTTGCAACAAAAGCTCGTGAAGGCAAGCTTGCTCCAGCTGAAATGAAAGGCGCATCTTGCACAATTACAAACATCGGTTCTGCCGGCGGACAATGGTTCACTCCGGTTATCAACCATCCAGAAGTTGCGATTCTTGGTATCGGACGCATTGCAGAAAAAGCGATTGTTCGTGATGGCGAAATCGTAGCAGCTCCAGTCTTAGCTCTTTCTCTCAGCTTCGACCACCGTATGATCGACGGAGCAACTGCGCAAAATGCATTAAATCACATCAAGCGTTTACTGAACGATCCACAATTAATTTTAATGGAGGCGTAATGTTATGGTAGTAGGAGATTTCCCTATTGAAACAGATACTCTTGTAATTGGTGCGGGACCTGGCGGCTATGTAGCTGCCATCCGCGCTGCACAGCTTGGACAAAAAGTAACAGTCGTTGAAAAAGCAACTCTTGGAGGCGTTTGTCTGAACGTTGGATGTATCCCTTCAAAAGCGCTGATCAATGCAGGTCACCGTTATGAGAATGCAAAACATTCTGATGACATGGGAATCACTGCTGAGAATGTAACAGTTGATTTCACAAAAGTTCAAGAATGGAAAGCTTCTGTTGTCAACAAGCTTACTGGCGGTGTAGCAGGTCTTCTTAAAGGCAACAAAGTAGATGTTGTAAAAGGTGAAGCTTACTTTGTAGACAGCAATTCAGTTCGTGTGATGGATGAGAACTCTGCTCAAACATACACGTTCAAAAACGCAATCATTGCTACTGGATCTCGTCCTATCGAATTGCCAAACTTCAAATATAGTGAGCGTGTCCTGAATTCAACTGGCGCTTTGGCTCTTAAAGAAATTCCTAAAAAGCTCGTTGTTATCGGCGGCGGATACATCGGAACTGAACTTGGAACTGCGTATGCTAACTTCGGTACTGAACTTGTTATTCTTGAAGGCGGAGATGAAATTCTTCCTGGCTTCGAAAAACAAATGAGTTCTCTCGTTACACGCAGACTGAAGAAAAAAGGCAACGTTGAAATCCATACAAACGCGATGGCTAAAGGCGTTGAAGAAAGACCAGACGGCGTAACAGTTACTTTCGAAGTAAAAGGCGAAGAAAAAACTGTTGATGCTGATTACGTATTGATTACAGTAGGACGCCGTCCAAACACTGATGAGCTTGGTCTTGAGCAAGTCGGTATCGAAATGACGGACCGCGGTATCGTGAAAACTGACAAACAGTGCCGCACAAACGTACCTAACATTTATGCAATCGGTGATATCATCGAAGGACCGCCGCTTGCTCATAAAGCATCTTACGAAGGTAAAATCGCAGCAGAAGCTATCGCTGGAGAGCCTGCAGAAATCGATTACCTTGGTATTCCTGCGGTTGTTTTCTCTGAGCCTGAACTTGCATCAGTTGGTTACACTGAAGCACAGGCGAAAGAAGAAGGTCTTGACATTGTTGCTGCTAAATTCCCATTTGCCGCAAACGGCCGCGCGCTTTCTCTTAACGAAACAGACGGCTTCATGAAGCTGATCACTCGTAAAGAGGACGGTCTTGTGATCGGTGCACAAATCGCCGGAGCAAGTGCTTCTGATATGATTTCTGAATTAAGCTTAGCGATTGAAGGCGGCATGACTGCTGAAGATATCGCGATGACAATTCACGCTCACCCAACATTGGGTGAAATCACAATGGAAGCTGCTGAAGTGGCAATCGGAAGTCCGATTCACATCGTAAAATAATTTTCATATCAAAAACAGCCCTCGCTCAAAGCGGGGCTGTTTTTTTATTTTGACAGCACATGCTGTAATGGTTTAATGATGTCTTCTTTCTTTTTCACACATCCCTCGATTTTCACCACGACATGGCGCTGATCAACAACCATAAGGGTAGGGACAGTTTCAATCTCATCTTCCCAGCCTTCTTTTTTATCATAGACCTTCATTTTATCTATTTGCTCGGGATAATCTTTTTCTAAATCAAGCAGTGCATCGTAATAAGGCGCTTCCTGGTCTATTTGGTTCTCATCAGAAAAAAACAGGATTTGTGTATGATGAATGTTGTCAATCCGGCTTTTTTTCATCGGATTGATGGTGGAAAGCGTACAGCCCGATAAAGCAAATACTATTATCAGCATGGGGAATACCGCGCGATATCGCATCTATCTTCTCCTCTGTATAAACAGTAGTTAACTAGCTTTAGTTTATCACGAGAGGCGGCTTAATCTGCTTCTTGTTACCTAATTGTTATATAATTGAAACCGTTTTTAAAGTGAGATTACATATTATATCAATCGTTTAAAATAGCAACCTGGGGTATATTGAATTTTTTGCTGCATTCTTGGATGAAAGTTCAAGAAAACGTGAAATTACATTATGTGCTGTGGCATATATATCGAGTAAAGCTTCTGTATGAAGAAGATATTGTATGAGGGAAAATGGAAAAGCATGGTCTATATGATGATCTAAAATTAAATGTGTTATACAGTTTATTGTTGACATTTTAAATGTGACATATTAATATAATAACAACAAAAGAAATTAAGCGTTTTCAAATTTCAAAGAAATGGGGAATAAGAGATGGGTACGATTGTTTGCCAAGATTGCAACGAAGCCATTCATTACTTTGAAGATGAGAAAGTGACAACATTATACGGAACATGCTGCGGACAATGTCAATGTCCTGTTGATGAAGAGTAAAAAAAAGCATGCGGCTTAAAGCCGCATGCTTTTTATTTTTTATTTTTTATTTTTTATTGAATTGCTTTTTGTTCTTTGATGACCCGGATCATATGTAAAGTCGAGTCCTCAGGTCCTTGAACAGGGAGGCCTGCGTCAAGGTTTTTAAAAATGTAGCTGATGTTTTCTTCTGTAATAATTTCTCCTGGAATGAAGATTGGAATACCAGGCGGATATACCATGACAAATTCAGCAATAATCCGTCCGGATGCTTCTTTTAATGGGATGACTTCCGTATTTGCATAAAAAGCATCACGCGGAGTCATTGCCAATAAAGGTATTTCTGGAAGCAGAACCTCAGTTTGCTGATGTGTTACATCTTGTTCTGACATTTGCTGTGCGATCTCAGTTAAAGCCTCTACAAGCCGGTCTGCATCATTTTGGCTGTCACCAGGAGTGAAAATACACAAAATATTGTACAGATCAGAAAGCTCAACCTCAATATTAAAGGATTCACGAAGCCATTTTTCCACGTCATGTCCTGTCAGGCCAAGACTTTTCACAGAGATAATCAATTTTGTCGGATCATAGCTGTAAGCTGCTTTCGACCCAAGAATCTCAGAACCGACACAATAAATGCCTTCAATCTGATTGAGGCGATCTCTCGTCTGATTGGCAAGCTTGAGTGTTTCCTCAGCAAGCTGGTGGCCTTCTGTTGCAAGGCGTTTTCTGGCAACATCCAAAGAAGCAAGAAGCAAGTAAGAAGTTGACGTAGTTGTCAGCATGCTCAGGATGGATTGCACTCTGTCTTTTGATACAAGGCCCTCTCTCATGTTTAAAATCGAACTTTGCGTGAGTGATCCGCCCAGCTTGTGTACACTTGTCGCTGCTATGTCCGCTCCTGCCTGCATAGCCGATAGCGGCAATTCGTCGTGAAAATGAATGTGAACGCCGTGTGCTTCATCCACAAGCACTGGCACATCAAACGAATGAGCGAGTTCTACGATGCTTTTTAAGTCGGCTGCAACACCGAAATATGTCGGGTTGATGACGAGAAGCCCTTTTGCATCCGGATGTTCGGTAAGCGCCCGTTTAGCAGATTCAAGTGTAATGCCGTGGGAGATGCCCAATTCATTGTCAATTTCAGGATGAATAAAAATTGGAACCGCTCCGGAAAATACAATAGCTGTCATAATTGATTTATGAACATTTCTTGGAATAATAATTTTATCACCAGGTCCGCAAACAGCCATTACCATTGTCATAATGGCGCCGCTTGTTCCTTGAACAGAAAAAAATGTATGATCCGCTCCAAATGCTTCAGCAGCCAGATCTTGTGCTTGTTTAATAATGCCTTTTGGCGCGTGCAGATCGTCTAATGGTTCAATATTAATTAAATCTATGCTTAACGCGTTTTCACCGATAAATTGTCTGAATTCTGGGTCCATTCCTGCCCCTTTTTTATGGCCGGGAATGTGGAATTGAACAGGCTGTCTGCTTGCATGCTTTTTCAGTCCTGTGTATAAGGGTGTTTCATGTTGCGACAATTGTTTTCCCACCTTTGTAATCATACCTATGCATAATAGTGTGTATTAAAATCAGTTTCTCAACCGTTTTTTAGACGTAAAACAAATGAATTATATTATGAACTTGAAAGAATGTAAAGAACAATTTATGATCAAATGAAGATGCTTTCTCTTAAGGGAAGTAAATCTACAAGGAGTGAAGAAAATGGAGTATCAATATCCGATGAATGAAGATTGGACAACCGAAGAAGCAGTGGATGTGATTGCATTTTTCCAGCAGGTTGAGCTTGCATATGAAAAAGGGGCGGATCGTGAAGAACTGCTTAAAGCTTACCGCCGTTTCAAGGAAATTGTACCGGGGAAGGCCGAGGAAAAAAAGCTATGCGGCGAGTTTGAGGAACAAAGTACATATTCTCCTTATCGCACGGTCAAACAGGCGAGAGAATCTGATATCGCGAAGATTAAGATGTAAGAAAAAGAGCCGGGGGATATCCCGGCTCTTTTTTATGCTTGTGATACTTTTTGGGTGAGACGGTACAGAAAAGCAAGCTGCTTAAAGGCATCGTCGATACGCTGAAGGAATTCCTGGTTATTCATATTCAGCACTTCTTCTTTTTGGAGCTGGATGCCGCATAACAGCTCAGCTTTCTTTACAGTCTGCAAACGCTCAAACAGTGTCTTCAGCTGTTCCTTGTCCATTTCAGACTGTTTATGTACTCCCGGTTTTGTGTGATCTGCAGACCAAACGAAGCTGTCAGGGATATTTTTCGTAATGGTTTCTTGGTTCACTTCAAGCAATTTGCCGTATTCTTCTTTGATAGGGGATTCATAAATAATCGCGAACCACACAAAGACGTGGCTTTCCCATAAACCAATTTGGAAATGCGGCAGTTTTTTATAGCCTCTTTTGCTGTTTGCGAACGCCACCCAGCTGTCAGCCGGGGGATTGACGGATCTTCTTGCGTGCTTTGCCACATGCGCAAACATTTCATCTCCGGTTAAAGCTGATAAAGTTGGGGCAAAATGTTCGCCTAGAGCTGTAAGCTTCGGACGGACCGTCTCTTTTAATACTTCCATGCGCGCGTCTAAGCCTTCTATTGTAAAAGTGTTAAAGTCCTCTTCAGTGAAACGCATTTGTGTCATGATTTTCCTCCTTCATGCTAAGTATACATATTTTATCACAGTTCATACGAGCTTCAAAAAGATTGAGTGCGTTTGAAGTAAGGGGAAATGTGGTAATAAACGAATAGGTAAACACACAATTTTCAGAATCATGTTGCGCGTAAATAGAACAATCATACGATATAAGAAGTAATCATTGTTGAATGGCAAAATGGGATGCTTTTTTACAAACAAATGATCTCTGGAAGGGGCGAAAGACAATGAGGCAAGTTGTAAAAGAGGGATTTAAGGAAGAGAAAAACAATCGTGTTGCTGTCTGGAGACTAGAGGTTGATTATGAATTGGCAACCCTATATGAAGCAATGCAGAAAGAAAATGAAGAGCAGATTGAACAAAGCAAAAACAAACTTGAGCGACTTAGAAAAGAATGGATTCGTCTTAACGGGTAAAAAAGCGATAGTGAAAACGAACCGCATGAATGGTTCGTTTTTACGTGAGAAGGGATATTTTTCATTTTCCTTGCTTTTTCATTGCCGTTATCAGTATCCTATAAAATAAAAGGTCTACATAGAAGAGAGGTACGAACGAATGACAAATTGGACGGAAATTGATGAGATTGCAAAGAAGTGGATAAGAGAAGCAGGCGCGAGAATTAAACAATCCATGCATGAAAGCCTGACAATTGAAACGAAATCAAATCCGAATGATTTAGTCACCAATATTGACAAAGAAACCGAAAAGTTTTTCATTGATCGAATTCAAGAAACATTTCCGGGACATCGGATACTCGGTGAAGAGGGGCAAGGAGACAAAATCCACTCACTTGAGGGAGTCGTATGGATTATTGATCCGATTGATGGGACGATGAATTTTGTGCACCAGCAAAGAAATTTTGCGATTTCCATTGGGATTTTTGAAAACGGTGAAGGGAAAATCGGTTTAATTTATGATGTGGTGCACGATGAGCTGTATCACGCATTTAGCGGCAGAGGGGCTTATATGAATGAAACGAAGCTGGCTCCTTTAAAAGAAACCGTCATTGAAGAAGCGATTCTTGCCATTAATGCAACATGGGTAACGGAAAACAGAAGAATTGATCAAAGTGTGTTAGCGCCACTTGTGAAAAGAGTCAGAGGCACACGCTCCTACGGTTCTGCCGCTTTAGAGCTGGCAAATGTCGCGGCAGGAAGAATAGATGCTTACATCACGATGCGGCTTGCGCCATGGGACTACGCAGCCGGCTGTGTGCTGTTAAATGAAGTAGGAGGCACCTATACGACCATTGAAGGAGAGCCGTTTACCTTTTTAGAAAACCACAGTGTGCTAGCCGGAAACCCATCTATACATAAAACGATATTTGAAGAGTATCTTCATGCTCGGAAGTAGGCCATTTGAGCAGGATGATCTCAGCTTGTTAGAAAAGCTCGCGGAGGCTCATCCTGTATGGAAAGAGGAGGAGTTTGGAGATAAAGATGCAGAAGACTATATCATTTCCTACTCCATGTACAACGGTTCATGGCTTGTATGGGAAAAAGACGGTATGCCTGTTGCCGTCAGCTACCATCTCGAGTGGTCTCCTTCAAACGGTAAGCCGTGGCTCGGAACGGTCCTGATTGACCCGGCTGAAGAAAAAAAGGGACATGCGAAGATGATCATTGAACAGATCAGCAAATTGCTTAGAGCGAAACATAAAGCGATGTTTGCGGGAGTTCCCATTGAGCGCAGGGAATGGATACTGTTTTTAAGCCAATGCGGCTTTGAACAGCTGAAAACGGAAAAAGATGAGAAAGGCAAATCATTTATGATCCTGGTGAAGCCTTTAGCAGAAGCTGCCGTATGATAACGACAGCTTATTTGCTGCATGCGGGTTCAAATAAAAAGCCTCTCAAACATTGAGAGGCTTCTGATGATTTGAAAATTATTTTTTTACCGCATGAATATAATGAATCGTTTCAAACGCTGACAAATTGTCTTTTCGATTACTAAAGAAAAGGTCATTGATGTCGTCTGGTGATAGATGTTCATAGATCAGTAAACCAGATGACTCTAACAGATGTTCAATCTCTTGATAAGTGAAACATGATTTCATCGGTTCCCCGCTTGCGGCAGCCATCTTCACCATATGTTCAACTCGATTCGACGTCCCTTTTGCTGTAAAAAGTGTTTCGTCCGCATAATCAAAAACAATAGAGCTTCCAGGCGGGACATGAGAAAATAAATTGCTGATCAAGCTTGCATTTTCTTCCCGTGTTACATAATAAGACACTCCGAGAAGGCTGAAGAATGTTTTTGTGTTTTTAAATCCTTCATCTAAGAGAGGATCATACGAAAACGTTTTGGTGAAATCCATAGGAACAAAATGAAGATGACCCGGAATTGTCAGATTTGCATCCTTCAGCTTATTTTTTTTCAATTGCTGTGTGGCCGGATGATCAACCTCGAAAACCTGTAAGCTGTTTTCTAATTCTGGATGCCGAAAGCAGAAAGTATCCAGTCCCGCTCCAAGAATGACATACTGTTTTGCCCCCAGGATTAATTCGTTGTGCAAGACTTTTTCACAATAAGAAGCACGTGCTAGGGGCGTTGGAGACAGCTGGATTTGTGCAACCCATTTTAATATTTTTTCAGGATCATTTTGAAGACGTTCGGCGATCTCTTTGTTGAAAAACGATATTCCTTGAATCATATTTTTACTGATGTCGATAAACTCTTTTTCGTTAATGAGATCTTTTGCGATAAAATCATCAAAAATAAGAGGTGTGTCATATCGGCTGTGATATGCACGGGCAAAAGCTGAAATTAGAGACGTTAAGCTGGACTCATTTTTCCTCATGAAATGATCCTCCACAAAAAATAAGATTCCCCTGGCCAGGAGAATCTTATTATACATACAAATATATTAATAGTAAATTTTAGCATAAATAAATTTTTTTGTCAATGTTTTTGCTCTTAACTGGACGCGCGATCCTTCACATAGCCACGTGACCTGTAGCAGAATTCGTCTATCAATTATGTGGACTGAATCATTAGCTTTTATAAAATGCGCACTTGCGGCTGCATCCCTCTTTATGCAAATCAGGAGCGGTTTTCTGTCTCATGGCAGCATCTTTTCGTCGTTTCAGCTGAGAGAGAAATCAAGATATGTAACAATAAAAGCCTGAGGGATCTCAGGCTTTTTCTAATATTACAATCCAACAGCATTCCAGGCTGCTTCAACTTTAGCGGCATCAGTTGAGCCGTAGAGGTCACGGGCAGACTGAATGAGAGCTGCCTTGGCATCTTTGAACGTGGAAGAAGGCGTGAGGTACGTTGTTAACGCACGGTAATAGATTTGCTGTGATTTAGATACACCAAGTTTTGTGATGGTGTTGTAAGCGGCTTTGTTTGGAATTCCGCTGTTTGTGTGTACACCGCCATAATCGCCTTCATCTGTGTTTGGAAGGTTTCTATAATTGGCGTAATTGTCAGGCTGGTTGTATTTTGTAGGGTTGGACAGGCTGCGAAGAGCAGGCTGGCTGACCGTAATGTCTTCACCGATGTCCCAGTCTTCTGTATCGTTAAAATACCCGAATACGTCAGAGAAAGACTCGTTTAATGCACCTGGCTGATTTTCATAAATCAAGTTGGCTGTTTCTTGGGTGACGCCATGTGTCATTTCATGCGCTGTCACATCTAATGAGCCGGAAAGCGGAGAGAAGAATGAACCGTCGCCATCACCGTAAATCATCTGGTCTCCTGTCCATGCAGCGTTATTGTATTGAGTGCCGTAGTGAACGGAAGAAACGATTTTACTGCCTTTGTTATCATAGCTGTTTCGTTTAAAGTTTGAATAAAAATAATCGTACACTTTACCGAGGTTATAGTGTGCGTCAACGGCTGCCCGCTGTGATGAAGATGTAAATGTTTTCGTTGTGCTTGAGACAAGCGTGCCCGGAAGGCGGCTTTGTCTGTTTTGCAAATCATATGTGATGATTTGGGTGCCTGTTGGTTTTGAAAGATCTCTTAGAACATATTTTCCGCCTTCATAAGAGATGTTCAAAGGAACAGTTGCGCCCTTTAGAGTTGTTCCGCTTCCAGTGGCGGCGGCATGTTCTACTTTATTTTGCTGTTTTAAAATGCTGCCTGTTTCGGCGTCAACTAAGACTTCCCAGTTTGCAGGTTCAGGCTCGACATAGCGAATCGTCACGTCGTAAGCAAGACGATAGCTGCCGTCTTTTGTTTCTATCGCTTTTAATTCGGCTTTATTGCTGTTTTTGGCCGCTCCGTTAGAAACAGCGTCTGGTGATTTGCCGATAGCTTTGAAAGCGAGTGCCAGCGCTTTTTCAGAAGAGACTTTTTGGCTGTTATCTGTTTTTGCAGCAGATTGATTGTGTAATTCACCATTGACCGCATAGACATTATCGGATTTATCGACGTGAACGATCACTTGCGAATCTTTAATTGGCACTCCGTTAACGACAGGCGCATATCGAAAGTGCTTGTATCCAAGGGCATCAGTCGTGCTTTCAACAAGCTTCAGCCTTTTGGAAGGGTCACCTTTAAAAATGTTGCTGTTCTTTTTCAAAAACTGCTTGACAGCCTTGTCATTTGGTGCAGAGAGTTCTGATTGCGCAATCGCGTTTTTGGAGAGGAAATTTGTTTGATTCTCTTTAAGCTGATGACCTTCAGCAGCCTGAACACCTGGCAGGCTGATTGATAAACTCATAAACGAAGCAGCGACAGCAACAGACAATTTCTTACCTAAACCCACAATAAATCCCCCTTTTTGAAAATACTGAAAACTTTATATTGTTATATTAAACTAGCATTCTGGAATACTCAACAAAAACTAACATAACTAGACAAAATTGATAGTATTGTCCTGTGTTTGTTTTTGTTGAATAATATCAAGATGAGTCAAGTGTCATGTGACGGTTCACTCAAGAGTTATGTTTTTTACATATCAAGGGGAAGATGAGATATTTTTTGTTTCAACTTGAAACTTTTTGAAAAGTCCGCTGTCTAACCGAATGAGGCCTTAATAAGAAGTAAAGGATTGTTGTTCGTGTTGGAGTTATTCAGTCATTATGTATTGCATTTCGAACGTTATTTTATATTAAGCAGACAAAGCACCCTGCTGATTCAATGGTCAATTGTTGTTCTGGCGGGCTTATATCTTTTGGTGCATCATCCCAAAATAAACCGGCAGCGCACAATGTTCTTGGCGGGTGTTATATTGCGGATTGTGCTGCTGGCGGGAGTGTCTGTTGAACTTATTCACCAGGTGCAATCAACAAACTTCACCAGCGCTTACTTAAGAGAGGACGGAAAAGAACTGCTGCCGCTGCTGCATTTTTTGTTATACGGATATGTGCTGCTGACGGCTTTTCACTATATGCTGATGCCGCGTGATCATGGCGGAAAGGGTAAGTTTTATACGTTCGACCTTGCCGTTGTCAGTTTGCCGATCGTACAAATGATTTTTAGTTTCTTTTCGTATTGGAAGGAATACCCGGATGGGATGGAGCCGATTGCATTCGTGTTTCTGTTTTTCATCATCACTCTTCCCATTGCGTTGAATGTAGTGTTTTTCAAGCTGTATTGGAGAACGGATAAGATCTTACTAGGCTTATTTTATACGCTGATTATCGGACTGCTTGTCTTGCTGCTTGCGCCATATCCCAATCAAATCTCAAAAGATTATGGTGCAGTAATGCCATATACGATTTATTTGGCAATGGCGGGATTTTTGATGAGCTATCATCTGTTCCAAAAGTCAGGAAAGGTTTATGTGCGTGTGAATAAGTGGGTGACGATGGCTGTCCTGGTGTTTTTTGTCCTGCTGTTAAATCCGATATATAACATAGGAACGGCTGCTTTCGCTGTATCAAAGCCAGCAAATGTCCATGATTCATTCAATTTTGTCGGGGAGCACATTTCATCAGAAAAAGCGGAACAGATACTAAAGTCATTTTTTCCTACGGATGAAACACTTTATTTGCATGATACAAACATGGATGTGCATTATTTCTACTCATTTGAAAGCAAAGGTTACAAAGCTGAGGTAGATGAAGTATCGCAGCTGATTCGTAATTATGAATACTTACAAAAAGCACATGGGAAAAAGCTAACGAATCAGGAGTACAAGCGGAAGTCCATCGCTTTCCTTGAGCGACACGGACGTGTGTTACATAAGGATCATATCGAAACAAAGGTATCAAATGAGGACGGCCAGACAGTCGTACGTATATACCTGAAAAACCAGCTTCATAAAAAAGATCATGCTGATGATGGCGCGGTATTTTATTGGGAAAAGGAAACCTTAATGGGTTTTAGTGAAGATCCATCGATTTACCAGCTTGACTCTCTTCTGCATGTTCATATAACGGAACAAGACATTCAAGACAAAGTGGAACAAATGTTTACAGCGCTGAACATCTCAAAACAGCCTTATCAGATCACTGATATTGAAAGCAATAGCCTGCTCGGAAGCATGGTGAGAGTGGAAACAAAAGGTGGAATTGTTTTGGAATTTGAGGGCGAATCAGGTTGTTTACATAGTCTTTCGCTTCCGATGAAAAAGAATATCTCAATGGCTAACAGCCGGATGCAGCATCAGATATTATCGATCTTCGATGCTCGTGGATCAGAAAAGAAGAAAAAAAGCAGTCAGGGTGACATGGTGATGTATACTGATTCTTCTAAAACATATGAGTTTTTTGAAGATCAAGGTCAGCTAAACGTTTATGTATACAGCGATACACCTGATCAGTCATTCCCTTATACGTATCGTAATGGAACATTGGCTTACGAAAAGGTAGCTTCTCTATATCAGGGTGTTATTTACAAAAAGCGTATGCGTCCGATTATCGTTCAAAGAGGGGATGAACGGCATTATGCATGGCTGATCATTATTCAGCCGTTTGGTTCAAATCGCCATGATGCCTATGTAGTGGATGGAGAAACACAAGAGGTGAAAAGTCTTTATGAATCATAAAGAAAAAGAGTCTGTTTTTGTAGACTTATACGACCTGTATAAAGAAGGAGAGCTAGAGGATGAATCAATGGAATGGATGAAACAGCATGAATCCCTATTTCAAAAGAATGCGGAAGACTTAAAGAGTAAAACTTGTTTAAAGAGAAGTCCCGGTGCTGAAGAAGAAAGCCAAATCAGATATATGAAAGTATACCTGTCTTCCATGTATATCTGTTTCATTTTATTGGCCATTTGGATGACGGTGTGGTTTTACTTTTAATGAAGCATAGGGATTCCATTGAGGACTTGTATCGGCAGTATTATCAAGAAATTTTAAATTATTTATTCAGAAGGACTCATCATCTTGAAACAGCCAAGGACTTAGCGCAGGACACGTTTGTAAAAGCTCTTAACGGTCTGGCTTCGTTTAGGGGGCATTCTTCCATCAGAACATGGCTCTACACCATTGCGCATCATACCTTTATCAATTGGTACCGAAGGGATGTCAAATACCAATTTACTGAAATCAGCAAAAATGAAGGGTTAACGCAAACAACTTATGACCAGCCTGAACAGTATCTGTCACGGACGGTGAAAAGCGAAACACTGCGGCAGGAGCTCCTGAAGTTAAAAGATCAGCATCAATCCGTTTTGATTTTAAGAGAATTCCAAGAGCTTTCTTATGAAGAAATCGCTGAGATATTAGGATGGAGTCTTTCTAAGGTGAAAACCACATTGCACCGGGCTAGATTAGAGCTAAAGAAAAACATGACGAAAAGTAGAGAGGAGGAGCGGATATGACCTGCTTTCTAGTAAGAGACCTGCTTCCTCTGTATCTTGAAGGTGATTGTAAAAGAGAAACGGAACACGTTATAGAAGAGCATTTAAAAATGTGCAGCAGCTGCAGAGACATGTATGACACGATGGCTGAGCCATTTGAATTGGAAAGCGAACAGGCCGTTGAGGAGGCTTATCTGCCGGAAGAAGAACTGCGTTTTAAACAGAGGTACTATGGATTACTGATCATGAAAGCTGCCTGCTGGTTTGGAGCGGCGGTTGCCATGATGCTGATCATCAAACTGCTGATATAAAAAAAGCGCTTGTCCGATTCCGGCAAGCGCTTTTTTACATTAAGCCTGGGGATGAATCATATCGTAAATAGCGGCAAGCTGTTCTTGTGACAGGGCACTGAAGAGTTTTTCATAAACGTCAGCTTGCAGTGGCGTTGCACCTGCTTGTAGCGCTGCGTCTTTATCATAGCTGTACACATCATCTTGTAGCACAATGGCTGCTTGAAGAATGTGAATCTTGAGAGAAACAGCGGAGAAAAATTGTTCAAGTGCAAGTGCTTCTTTTTCTGTGAAGCCAAGTTCAACTGCTTTTTCTGTATCAAATTTGTAATTTCCATCCTCGAGATACACACATTGTGAAACAATGCTGAAAAATTCTGATGTCGATTCCCAGAGTGTAGCAATTACCTGAGCCTCTTCTTTTGTCATTCCTAACTTGACAGCTTTGTCGCTGTCAAAATAATATACACCGTCTTGTTCGTATATACATTGATTTAATATATCAATGAATGTATTGAGATCTTCGTTAGTGCTCGCCTGATGCTGGAGTTGAACAGCAGTGTTATCAACCGGTGTTTTTGCGCTGGCTGCATCAGGATCGAACGTTAATAGAGCAGCTGAGGTCATTGCGGCAGTCGTTAACATAGCTTTTTTTACAAATGTTTTCTTCATGTTTCTTCTCTCCCTTTTATGAATTGTGCTACAAATTCCATTATAGGGAGTAGTTTCCGGTGGAGGAATAGGCGCTATGGTATTTTATGTGTATCGTTGCCGAACTACTTTTTGAAGGCTGCACGTGTGATCGTTAGAACGATTGTCTATGTATGAAGGCTGTTTTGCATCTTCCTGACTAAGAAACAGGGGAGATAAGGCTTAAGAAATGAAAAACACCGCTTTCTTTGCGGTGTTTTTTGATTACAATGTCGCCGGCGGGGCAATGCTTTTAATCAAGCAAGCCTTGTTCGCGCATTTTCTTTTTTAATGTAAATCCGCCGCCCATGACAGCGCAAACAAGTACAATGCTGGCGATAATGCCTGCAGGGCTTTTTTCAGCGATAAAGACGCCGATCAGCATAATGCTGAAAACCGCTGCAAATGCAAATAATAGTAAAAGCCAATTCATTTTTTTCATAAATTCCATCCCCTTTTACGTCTTATATTAAGTTTACAGAAAAACGTGACGCTTTTAAAGAGGATGTGTGATATAATATGAAAGTTATCTAATTTTTTTAGGAGATGAAAAAGTGAAACTTCGAAATGATCTTCGCAACATCGCGATTATTGCCCACGTTGACCATGGGAAAACGACTCTAGTCGATCAGCTTTTACATCAGGCTGGTACGTTCCGTGCCAACGAACAGGTTGCTGAACGCGCAATGGACTCTAATGATCTTGAACGCGAACGCGGCATTACAATATTGGCGAAAAATACTGCGATTAACTATAAAGATACACGTATCAATATTTTGGACACCCCTGGACATGCAGACTTTGGGGGAGAAGTAGAACGGATTATGAAAATGGTTGACGGCGTAGTGCTTGTCGTTGACGCATATGAAGGCTGTATGCCTCAAACTCGTTTTGTTCTGAAAAAAGCTCTTGAGCAAAACCTGAACCCTGTTGTTGTTGTAAACAAAATTGACCGTGACTTTGCTCGTCCAGAGGAAGTTATCGATGAAGTTCTGGATCTGTTCATTGAGCTTGATGCCAATGAAGAGCAGCTCGAGTTCCCAGTGGTATATGCTTCCGCGATTAATGGAACAGCGAGTCTTGATCCGAAACAACAGGATGAAAACATGGAAGCTTTATATGAAACCATTATTAAGCATGTTCCGGCACCTGTTGATAATGCAGAGGAGCCGCTTCAATTCCAAGTTGCCCTTCTTGACTACAACGACTATGTAGGCCGTATCGGAATCGGACGCGTATTCCGCGGCACAATGAAAGTCGGACAGCAGGTTTCTCTTATGAAGCTTGACGGAACGGCAAAGTCATTCCGTGTTACAAAGATTTTTGGTTTCCAAGGCTTAAAGCGTGTGGAAATTGAAGAAGCAAAAGCGGGAGACCTCGTTGCGGTTTCCGGGATGGAAGATATCAACGTTGGTGAAACAGTATGTCCTGTAGACCATCAAGATCCGCTTCCGGTGCTTCGCATTGATGAGCCGACACTTCAAATGACATTTGTCGTGAATAACAGTCCGTTTGCAGGCCGTGAAGGCAAATATGTAACGGCCCGCAAAATCGAAGAGCGTCTTCAATCACAGCTTCAGACGGATGTGAGCTTGCGTGTTGAGCCAACAGCTTCTCCTGATGCTTGGGTTGTTTCAGGACGCGGTGAGCTGCACTTGTCAATTTTAATTGAAAATATGCGTCGTGAGGGCTATGAGCTTCAAGTGTCAAAACCTGAAGTTATTATCAAAGAAATCGACGGCGTACGCTGTGAGCCTGTTGAACGTGTGCAAATTGATGTTCCTGAAGAGCATACTGGCTCTGTCATGGAATCAATGGGTGCCCGCAAAGGCGAAATGGTTGATATGATCAACAACGGAAACGGCCAAGTCCGTCTCATCTTTACAGTTCCTTCCCGCGGATTGATCGGTTACTCTACAGAATTCCTATCATTAACACGCGGATTCGGTATTTTGAACCATACGTTTGACAGCTACCAGCCGATGCAGGCGGGCCAAGTCGGCGGACGCCGTCAAGGTGTACTTGTGTCAATGGAAAACGGAAAAGCAACATCATACGGTATTCAAGGAATTGAAGACCGCGGTGTCATCTTCGTTGAGCCGGGTACTGAAGTATACGAAGGAATGATCGTTGGAGAGCATAACCGTGACAATGACCTTGTTGTTAACGTCAGCAAAATGAAACAGCAAACAAACGTCCGTTCTGCGACAAAGGATCAGACAACTACAATTAAAAAAGCGCGCATCATGTCTCTTGAGGAGTCTCTAGAGTACTTAAACGAAGATGAATATTGTGAAGTAACACCTGAATCCATCCGTTTAAGAAAGAAGATCCTCAATAAGAACGAACGTGAAAAAGCAGCTAAAAAGAAAAAAACAGCAGGATTGTCTTAATCTCGTGCAGAATTTGAAAAGATAGAACCCGTACGTTTACAGGGGAGGGAATCTTTTTGAATGACGTAAGCGAACGTCTGTCGTTCTTCGCCGCTCTATATCAAGTAGACCGGCAGCCTGCGGCAGGCATGTGGCTGCTGTACGGCACGATTTTTGTGTTGGCCGTTATTGTATTTAAGCTTGGATTTGCTAAACGGCTTCCTGTATTAAAATCTGCAGTGGTGTATGTATTTTTGGCTTTGGGCTGCACTGTTTTGACTTTTTTAGGGGTGTTTTTGCCCGTGGCAGAAGGATTGGTCGTCGCTGCGCTGATTTTAATCATTTACAAAATCCGGCTGTATCAGTCGAAAAAAGGACAGTCTGCAAAATCATAAAAGACTCAGCTGAAAGCTGAGTCTTTTTTGTGTTCTGTATGGTTAAGCGGCCGCTTTATTTTTTGACTTTTTCTTTTTTCTGCTGTCCCGGGTGAAAAGTAAATTTTCCCGTTTTCAGCCGTTCCTCTGTTTTTTTGGCAATCCGATCGTGGCATTCCTGGCACATATATGTATGGATCGGGCGGTTTCGAAGCCGTTTCGCGATCAGGGTATCATCATCAATTGTTTCAATTTTATCGCAAATAGAACATTTGACCCTCATCATATCACCTCTTTCACTAACATGTATTATAGCACGGATCAGAAGCTGTCCAAAATAAGAAAAAGCTAAAGCGCAAGGCTATAGCTTAGTCATTGTTGTTCTTTTTCATATGATGATCAGATTGATCGTTTTGCTCCTTCTCCATTTCCTGCTGCTGTTTTCTATTTAATTGGTCATTTTGCTGCTTTGTTTGCGGTTCGTCTTCATTGTCAATCACGTCGTTAGGCACTTCGGGAAGCACTCGGCCGACAATTGCAGCTAATTCATCCAGTATGCCTGTTACCGGATGGCCCTCGCTGATTTCTCTGCTCATTTCACGAAGGCGGCTGACCGTATCGGGATCAGCAATGACCACTGCGTTTGCGCCATATCGATCATTCTTTAGCGCCTGAGCTACAGAATATTTAATGGTTTCCACTTTGCTTCTGTCCAAAGTATCATCGACATCAATCCCAACAACAGCATAGCCTCCCAGCACAACGGCTGTTGCATCCTTGACGTCGGGGTTTTTTTCAGCAACGCTGACAAGATGCTTGGCAATATCGGTTCTTGTTCCATTGTCTTTTGTTTCTTGAGTTGTGTCCTTTACGTGAATCGGTTTAGTCTCCTGCTGTCTTGTTGATTCTTTTTCAACATTCTGACCCTGTTTTCCTTGTTGATAGGCACAAGCGGACAGGATAAGTGTCAGCTGTATGATAATGAAAAGAATTCGCACTTGCGGGTTCCCTCCTTAAAATGCTTTCATTAATTTTATTGTTGAATTAACCTTCTATCTTTATGCACAAAAACATATATTTTAGCAGGCATTCACCTTTTTCATCAAAAGAGAAGCAGGAAGAACTTTGACCCTTATATCAGGAGGCTGAGACTTGAGTAAAATTTATGTGTTAGATACGAATGTGTTATTACAGGATCCTAACGCGATATTTTCTTTTGAAGAAAATGAGGTTGTCATCCCTGCTGTCGTTTTAGAAGAGGTTGATTCAAAAAAACGGTATATGGACGAAGTTGGGAGGAATGCAAGGCACGTATCTAAGCTAATCGATGCGCTAAGACAAAAGGGCAGGCTGCATGAGCATGTACCGCTTGACACCGGCGGCACACTGAGAATTGAACTGAATCATCGTTCGTTTCACCAGCTGCAAGAGATCTTTATTGAAAAGACGAACGATAATCGCATATTAGCCGTTGCGAAAAACTTAAGCCTCGAGGAAGAAACCAAGGAAAATGGCAGGCCGGTTATCCTCGTCAGTAAGGATGTACTGGTCAGGGTTAAAGCCGACGCAATCGGACTGCTTGCTGAAGATTTCTTGAATGACCGGGTTGTGGACAATGATGAAATGTACAGCGGCTATAAAGATTTATATATCAGCCAGCAGCTGTTCAGCTCTTTTTACGGAAAAAATCAAATTTCAGTAAACGATGTGAAACAGCATGCGTTTTATCCGAATCAGTTTGCTTTAATGAAGGATGAGCTAGGAGGATCCTCCTCGGCAGTCGGAATTGCAGATAAAACCGGAACGGTATTAAAAAGACTCGTATTTGATGATGAACATATATGGGGAATCAGGCCGAAAAATGTACAGCAGACAATGGCATTAGAGCTTTTGCTGCGGGAAGATATTCCGCTTGTCACCCTGATCGGCAAAGCGGGAACCGGCAAAACGCTCTTAGCTTTGGCGGCAGGGCTATTACAGACAGAAGACTTGGGAATATACAAAAAGCTGGTCGTCGCAAGGCCGATTGTTCCTGTTGGCAAGGACATCGGGTATTTGCCAGGCGAAAAAGAGGAAAAGCTAAAGCCTTGGATGCAGCCGATTTTTGACAACTTAGAGTTTCTGTTTAATGCGAAAAAACCAGGGGAGCTTGATGCTATTTTGGCGGGAATTGGCTCAATTCAGGTAGAGGCGCTGACTTATATCAGAGGGAGAAGCATTCCAGATCAATTTATTATCATTGATGAAGCGCAAAATTTGACCAGGCATGAGGTGAAAACTTTGCTGACGAGAGTCGGTGAAGGCAGTAAAATTGTCTTAATGGGTGACCCTGAACAAATTGATCACCCATATTTAGACAGTCTGAACAATGGTTTGGCCTATGTGGTTGAGCGGTTTAAAGGACAACCCATCTCAGGCAGCGTGAAGCTGTTAAAAGGTGAGAGATCAGGTCTCGCCCAGCTCGCAGCTGATTTGCTGTAACATTAAATGATTTCGATCTCTTTTACATCGGTAATCGGCTGTTTGTGATGAACCGGGTCTTCAAAGTAAATATGCACGGGGCCGCCTTCTTGAATCGGCTTGCCTGCCTCACTGAAATGGACAATACTGTTCAGAGCGGTTTCCAGAGAAACGGCGGCCTTTCCCGAACTTGTGACAAATACACATTGTGTCGCAGAGCTGTTCGGCTCAGCATTTTTCAGGACAGTCCCAAGTCTCATTGCGAAACTGCCGTTCATCAGTTTTTGCTTCTCATATTGCTTTTCCGTCTTTAATGTAGGCGGCGCGATTCGCCCCTCTCTGATGACGCGTTCCGGATCAAGGTCTGATTCATCCCCGGCTGATTGTAAATATGTGTCTTGACTGTCCCCTTTGCGGTCAAACGAAAATTTGCGATCATCAAAAATCCATACGCTTGGATCAATGGTAATTGGATATGTAACATTGCCTTTTACTTGGATAACGCTCATGATATGACCCCCTTCTCTCAAAATTATAAAAGTTTTCGCATGAATTGTCACTTTGTGTACAAATTATGTGTATTGAAATGCTGAGGGAACGAGGGTGTTTGCATGGTATGCCGGCATAATGATGAGCTTGAAGCCTTAGTGAAAAAGGCGAAAAAAGTAACGGACAAGGGGGAGGTAGCCAGCTATATTCCCGCCTTGGCAAAAGCTGATAAACACGACCTGTCAGTGGCGATTTATTATTCCAATAATGTTTGTCTGTCAGCAGGTGACGTAGAAAAAACATTTACGCTTCAAAGTATATCGAAAGTCCTTTCCCTTGCTTTGGTATTAATGGAATACGGCAAAGATAAGGTCTTCAGTTATGTTGGACAGGAGCCGACCGGTGATCCGTTTAATTCAATTATAAAGCTCGAAACGGTGAATCCGAGCAAGCCGTTAAACCCTATGATTAATGCAGGGGCATTGGTAGTGACAAGTCTGATAAGAGGAAGAACGGTGAAAGAGAGACTTGATTATTTGCTTTCTTTTATCAGAAGGCTGACAAACAACCAAGAGATTACATACTGCCGGGAAGTGGCTGAATCTGAATACAGCACTTCAATGATTAATCGGGCGATGTGTTATTATATGAAGCAGTACGGCATTTTTGAAGATGATGTAGAGGCAGTAATGGATTTATACACGAAGCAATGCGCGATTGAGATGAACAGCTTGGATTTAGCGAAAATCGGATCTGTATTTGCATTGAACGGCAGACATCCAGAGACTGGGGAGCAAGTCATCTCAAAAGATGTCGCTAGAATTTGCAAAACATTTATGGTGACGTGCGGAATGTATAATGCAAGCGGGGAATTCGCAATTAAGGTCGGAATTCCTGCGAAAAGCGGCGTATCCGGCGGGATTATGGGCATTTCGCCTTACGATTTCGGGATCGGCATATTCGGCCCCGCATTAGACGAAAAAGGGAACAGCATTGCAGGTGTAAAGCTTTTGGAAATAATGTCTGAGATGTACAGGCTGAGTATTTTTTAATTTATGTCATATGCTTAAATCCTCTTGCATTTTCTGTTGATACCCTTTATGATAAATAGAAGAATTAGGTACTCGCCTGGGGAACGGAGGGATACTTTTGGCTTCAGAGATGATAGTTGACCATCGGCAAAAAGCTTTTGAACTCTTAAAAGTTGACGCTGAGAAGATTTTGAAGCTGATCCGAGTACAAATGGATAACTTAACGATGCCTCAATGTCCTCTATATGAAGAGGTTTTAGATACTCAAATGTTCGGGCTTTCGAGGGAAATCGATTTTGCTGTCCGCCTGGGATTGGTTGATGAAAAAGACGGTAAAGACCTTTTATACACATTGGAACGCGAATTGTCTGCTTTACATGACGCGTTTACAGCTAAATAAATGATAAAACTCAAACTTATTAACAGTTTGGGTTTTTTTATAACCGCTATTTTTCTCTCATCTCATAAAAGACGGTCTTTTTTTACACATTCCTTCCGAATCGTATAGAGATTCTTCGTCTCGTTTGATAAATTGTAGTAAAATAAAAAAGATAAATACATAAAAACCATAGATAATGGAAGTTAGAAGCAGGGAAGAGGATGTTATGTTAAAAAAAATGCTAAAATCTTATGATTACTCACTGATATTCGCAATCGTTTTATTATGCGGATTCGGTTTAGTGATGGTATACAGCTCAAGCATGATTACGGCTATCTCCCGGTATGGAGTAAGCAGTAATTTTTTCTTCATGCGGCAGCTGTTTGCTTTAATTGCGGGTGGCGCTCTATTTATTCTCATGGCGTTGTTTCCTTATAAAGCACTGGCCCATCAAAAGTTTCAGAAGGGGATACTGCTTGTATCTGTTCTTGCGCTTATCTCACTGTTTGTTTTCGGGCATGTTGCCGGAAACGCGCAGAGCTGGTTTAAAATCGGCGGAATGAGTATTCAGCCGGGGGAGTTTGTGAAACTGGTCGTGATTTTATACCTTGCAGCCGTATATGCAAAAAAACAAAGTTATATCGACCATCTGTTAACGGGAGTAGCCCCTCCGGTAGTCATGACGCTTATAATTTGCGGGTTAATTGCCATGCAGCCAGATTTCGGTACAGCCATGATTATAGGGTTAATTGCGACGTGCATGATCTTGTGCTCCGGCTTCAGCGGAAAGACGCTGGTGAGGCTGCTTTTGCTCGGCGGAATTGTTTTCATTTTAGTCAGCCCGATTCTCTATTTAAATCAGGATCAAATTTTAACTAAAGGCCGTTTGGCGCGTTTTGAGAGTCTTGAAGACCCATTTAAGTATGCAAATTCATCAGGTTTGCAAGTGATCAATTCTTATTATGCGATCAGCTCAGGCGGCATTTTCGGCCTGGGGCTCGGTGAAAGTATCCAAAAATACGGATATCTGCCTGAATCACACACTGACTTTATTATGGCTGTCATTGCTGAAGAGCTCGGCATTTTTGGGGTATTGTTTGTGATTTTCTTATTGGGTTTTGTCGTCATAAAAGGTTTTTATATTGCCAGAAAATGCGAGGACCCGTTTGGAAGTCTTCTGGCGATCGGCATTTCAAGCATGATTGCCATACAATCGTTTATTAACCTTGGCGGTGTCAGCGGATTAATTCCGATTACAGGGGTTACGCTGCCATTTATCAGTTACGGGGGCTCTTCTTTGGTGCTGCTGCTGGGGAGTATGGGGATATTAGCGAATATCAGCATGTTTGTGAAATATTCAGAGAATAAGAAAAAGAAAGAGCCCTTGGCGCCGAAGGGAATGAAAAAGAAACAGCTCAAAAAAACTGTTTATCAGTAAAAAACAAGTGTGTACAGGGGAAGGATATTCCGCTATGATAGATTATATTCCATTCGGGTAAGGGGGAGAAAAGTTTGTCTCAGCAATCGATACAAAAAGTATTAGTAGCAAACAGGGGAGAAATTGCAATTCGAATATTCCGGGCGTGTACCGAGTTGAATATTCGTACAGTTGCGGTCTATTCAAAAGAAGATTCCGGTTCCTACCATCGGTACAAAGCGGATGAAGCATACTTGGTCGGTGAAGGGAAAAAACCGATTGATGCTTACCTGGATATTGAAGGTATCATTGATATTGCGAAAAGAAACAAAGTCGATGCAATTCATCCGGGATACGGTTTCTTATCTGAAAATATTCATTTTGCGAGACGATGTGAAGAAGAAGGCATCGTATTCATAGGGCCAAAATCCGAGCATCTCGATATGTTTGGTGACAAGGTAAAAGCGCGTGAGCAGGCAGAAAAAGCGGGAATCCCCGTGATTCCGGGAAGCGACGGTCCTGCCGAAACGCTTGAAGCCGTCGAACAATTTGGACAAGCTAACGGTTATCCGATCATCATTAAAGCCTCGCTTGGCGGCGGCGGCCGCGGTATGCGGATTGTCAGATCTGAAAGTGAAGTCAAAGAAGCATATGAGCGTGCTAAATCAGAGGCGAAAGCAGCCTTTGGCAATGATGAAGTTTATGTAGAAAAATTAATTGAGAATCCAAAACATATTGAGGTTCAGGTCATTGGAGACAAGCAGGGAAATGTCGTCCATCTTTTTGAGAGGGATTGTTCCGTTCAAAGACGCCATCAAAAGGTCATTGAAGTGGCGCCGAGTGTCTCGCTGTCACCTGAATTAAGGGATCAAATTTGTGAGGCGGCAGTTGCGCTTGCCAAAAATGTAAACTATATAAATGCGGGGACGGTCGAATTCCTTGTTGCAAACAACGAGTTCTACTTTATTGAAGTAAATCCTCGCGTACAAGTTGAACACACGATAACAGAAATGATTACTGGTGTCGATATTGTTCAAACTCAGATCCTTGTTGCCCAAGGGCACAGCCTTCACAGCAAAAAAGTAAATATTCCTGAGCAAAAGGACATTTTTACAATCGGCTATGCCATTCAGTCACGGGTTACGACTGAGGATCCGCAAAATGATTTCATGCCTGATACAGGAAAAATCATGGCTTACCGCTCAGGCGGCGGTTTTGGTGTCCGTCTTGATACCGGAAACAGCTTCCAGGGCGCCGTGATCACACCATACTATGATTCACTTCTCGTTAAGCTTTCAACTTGGGCTTTAACGTTTGAACAGGCAGCTGCCAAAATGGTGAGAAACCTTCAGGAGTTCAGAATCAGAGGCATAAAAACGAACATTCCGTTCCTTGAGAACGTTGCAAAACATGAGATGTTCCTGACAGGGCAATATGATACGTCTTTCATTGATACTACGCCTGAATTATTTAAATTCCCTAAACAAAAAGACCGCGGAACGAAAATGCTCACTTACATCGGCAATGTGACAGTGAACGGCTTCCCTGGAATCGGGAAAAAAGAAAAACCGGCGTTTGACAAACCGTTAAGCGTAAAGGTAGACGTTGATCAGCAGCCTGCCGGAGGAACAAAGCAAATTCTCGATGAAAAAGGTGCAGAAGGGCTTGCAAATTGGGTTAAGGAGCAGAAATCTGTCCTTTTAACTGATACGACATTCAGAGATGCCCACCAATCGTTATTGGCAACTAGAATCAGATCGCATGATTTGAAAAAAATCGCAAATCCGACGGCTGCGTTATGGCCTGAACTATTCAGTATGGAAATGTGGGGAGGCGCGACCTTCGATGTAGCCTACCGATTCCTGAAAGAAGATCCGTGGAAGCGTTTGGAAGATCTTCGCAAAGAAGTGCCGAATACCTTATTCCAGATGCTGCTTCGCTCATCAAATGCGGTCGGCTATACGAATTATCCGGACAATGTGATTAAAGAATTTGTGAAGCAATCAGCTCAATCCGGTATTGATGTGTTTCGTATTTTCGACAGCTTAAACTGGGTAAAAGGGATGACGTTAGCCATTGATGCCGTTCGGGATACCGGCAAAGTGGCAGAAGCTGCGATTTGTTATACGGGAGATATCCTTGACAAGAACCGGACGAAGTATGACCTTGCATATTATACATCGATGGCGAAGGAGCTTGAGGCGGCCGGAGCCCATATTCTCGGGATTAAAGATATGGCAGGGCTGTTAAAACCGCAGGCTGCATATGAACTTGTTTCTGCGTTGAAAGAAACGATCGACATTCCGGTTCACCTTCATACGCATGATACGAGCGGAAACGGTATTTATATGTATGCGAAAGCTGTTGAAGCCGGCGTTGATATCATAGACGTGGCGGTCAGCTCAATGGCGGGATTAACGTCACAGCCTAGCGCGAGCGGATTTTATCATGCGATGGAAGGCAACGACCGCCGTCCGGAAATGAATGTCCAAGGCGTTGAATTGCTGTCCCAATATTGGGAGTCGGTGCGTAAATATTATAGTGAATTTGAAAGCGGAATGAAGTCTCCGCATACTGAAATATATGAGCACGAAATGCCAGGGGGCCAATACAGCAACCTGCAGCAGCAAGCCAAGGGAGTAGGCCTTGGCGACCGCTGGAATGAAGTCAAGGAAATGTACAGACGCGTGAACGATATGTTCGGTGACATCGTCAAGGTAACGCCTTCCTCAAAAGTTGTCGGAGATATGGCACTTTACATGGTGCAAAACAATCTGACTGAAAAAGACGTTTACGAAAAAGGTGAATCTTTAGATTTCCCTGATTCTGTCGTGGAGCTTTTCAAAGGAAATATCGGCCAGCCTCATGGCGGATTCCCGGAAAAACTGCAAAAGCTGATCTTAAAAGGACAGGAGCCGATTACAGTCAGACCGGGCGAACTGCTTGAGCCGGTGTCATTTGAAGCGATCAAACAGGAATTTAAAGAGCAGCATAACTTGGAAATTTCAGATCAGGATGCTGTGGCGTATGCCCTTTATCCTAAAGTCTTCACTGATTATGTGAAAACGACAGAAAGCTACGGAGACATTTCGGTATTAGATACACCGACATTCTTCTACGGTATGACATTGGGTGAAGAGATAGAAGTTGAAATTGAGCGCGGCAAAACGCTGATCGTTAAGCTGATTTCAATCGGTGAGCCTCAGCCTGATGCCACTCGCGTCGTTTATTTCGAACTGAACGGGCAGCCGCGTGAAGTAGTCATTAAAGATGAAAGCATTAAGTCTTCCGTTCAGGAAAGGCTGAAAGCAGACCGGACAAATCCAAGCCACATCGCAGCTTCCATGCCTGGAACCGTTATTAAGGTATTGGCTGAAGCAGGCACAAAAGTCAATAAAGGTGATCATTTGATGATTAATGAAGCGATGAAAATGGAAACAACGGTTCAGGCGCCTTTCTCAGGAACAATCAAGCAGGTTCATGTGAAAAATGGCGAGCCGATCCAAACGGGAGATCTGCTTCTCGAAATTGAAAAAGCATAAAAAAACAAGAGTGTATATCAATGATATACACTCTTGTTTTTTATATAGAAAATGTGGAGTGAAGCAGATGGTTAGAAGAGATATAAGGGGACTTCAGAGATTATAGAGTACTGTCACAAGCCCAAAATAAAAAGAGGCTTATACAGCCAATATTTTAGATGCTTTGTAGTATGCCGTGCATATTTCTTTAAGCACTATCTGATTTAAAAGGCTTTAATACTTATGTTCGCGAGCTATAGATCCATATGAAATTTCTATAATCACGATGAGAAAGGGGACAGACCGAAGTGAGCCGCTCACTGATCATCAAGTTCGGCGAAGGCTGGCGATTGAAACGCATAAAGCGCCAAAAAACAAGACATAAAAAAGACCAAAGCCGCCTAAGGCTTTGGTCTTGAGTCCTTATGATTGCCTGGATTCATAACGGAAACGAGCAATCAATAATAAGAAGTAGCATAGAACGCCAAACAGACAGGCAATAAAGAACGAGTGGGCAAGTGCAAAGCCCAGAGCCAGTTCAGAGTATACGATCATAATCCCGGACAGTGCCTGTAATGTAATGAAAATAAGACATGAGATCCATCCCCAAAAGATCTGTTTTTGATCTTTATAGGAGATAATAGCATGAACAGCGGCAACAATAATCCATACAAATAACAGTAAGGCTGCTGCTCTGTGGCCCATTTGCACCCATTCATGGAATTGGGTCGGAAGTCCATTGTTCAGCGGGCTGCACAGCGGCACATCAGGGCATGCCAGGCTTGATTCAGTGTGTCTTACATATGCGCCTGTATACACAACGATATAGGAATATATCAATATTCCTATCATGTGAAATTGCATCTTTTTGCCGATTTGAAGCGGCTTAACCAGTGTTCTGACTGATTTATCAGCTTCAAATATGAGCAATGTTAAAATAAGCACTGAAGCAAAAGAAATTAATGAGATGCCGAAGTGAAGCGCCATAATCAGCGCGTTCGAACCGAATACGACAGCCAATGCGCCAAGCAATGCCTGAAGAAATAAAAAGATAATTGACATGATCGCGAGAAACGTTGTTTCACGAAAAATCGGCGTGATTTTTCTCCATGACCAAAACGCAAGGCTTAGCACAAGGATAATAGAGATTCCGCTTGCGAATCGGTGGCTCCATTCAATAATTGAAGCCGGATTCAGTTCAGGGAAAAAACGGCCGTGACACAGTGGCCACTGTCTGCCGCATCCTTGGCCGGAACCTGTTTTTGTAACGAGGGCACCCCCGATTAAAACAATTAGCATGACAAATGTCGTCAGAACACCGAGAGCTTTTAATGCTTTATTCATACAATATTCACCTTCTCAACATACTGCTGCAATTTTATATACGTTCCAAGTGTAAGCGAATATGTGTTTTGTGGCAATTCCCAGAGCCTTTTGTTCACAAAAATATAATAGAATGACGGCTTCTGGAAAATGTACACTTGATTATTCATGCCGGGTCTGATAGAAATAAGGTAAACGCAATGCCGATTTGGAGATTGCCTTCATCTTTGGTAAAATTCATAAAAAGTTCACAAATAAATTCCTGTTTGTCGTTTAATATTTAATAGGATGTTTTTTTACAAGATGTTATCTTGTATGATAGAGTTGCAGGTTATTTTATTCTCCTGCGTTAGGTTTGTAAGGGAGGTTTACGTTATGGCTAACTCCAGAATCTTAAATGATACAGCTATAGACGGACAAATTGAAGAAACAACGGCATGGAAAGATTTTCTGTCCCTTATTAAAATAGGGATCGTCAATTCTAACCTCATCACGACTTTCACTGGAATGTGGCTTGCACTGCATATTTCCGGTTTGAGTTTTTTAGGCAATATAAACACCGTTCTTCTTACGTTAATCGGGTCTTCACTGATTATTGCGGGCTCCTGCGCGATCAATAACTGGTATGACCGGGACATTGACCATCTTATGGAGCGTACGAAAGTAAGACCGACGGTTACGGGTAAAATTCAGCCGAGTCAGGCGTTATGGTCTGGAATTTTGCTGGTTGCTTTAGGATTGATCATGCTGCTGATGACAACTGTCATGGCTGCTGTTATCGGTTTTATCGGAGTCTTTACGTATGTTGTATTGTACACAATGTGGACGAAACGCCGCTATACGATTAACACAGTAGTAGGAAGCGTTTCCGGTGCAGTGCCGCCGCTTATTGGATGGACGGCAGTGGAAGGGAATATCGGTGTCGTAGCATGGGTGTTATTCATGATTTTATTTATTTGGCAGATTCCTCACTTCTTAGCATTGGCTATTAAGAAAACTGAGGATTACAGAGCTGCAAATATTCCGATGCTTCCTGTCGTATACGGATTTGAAGTGACAAAAAGACAAATTATTGTGTGGGTTGCGTGCCTGATGCCGCTTCCGTTTTTCCTTGGTAGCCTGGGTCTTCCGATTGTCATTCTCGGCTTGCTGTTAAATATCGGCTGGCTGATTCTTGGCTTAATGGGATTCCGCTCCAAGAATATCATGAAGTGGGCAACGCAGATGTTCGTTTACTCGCTTAACTACATGACAATCTATTTCGTTGCCATGGTTGTCTTGACGCTTTTCTAAAAAATAGATATGATGCTTGTTTTATCGCTTCAAAATAAACGATGACAACTAGTAAATGCCGCCTTGACCTCTTGTTTAATCAGGCGGCTTTACTTTTATACATAGATGGCATTTTGAGTAAAAAAACTCATAATTTAAGAGAAGAGGAAATGTAAGTGCTTTATTGGTGATAGGTTGGATGGCGATAGATTTCGATCCGCTTTCCGCCTTTGTATTGACCAGAAAAGGGGTTGGGTGAAATGGTAAAGCATTGGCGTCTTATTTTATTATTAGCCTTAGTGCCGCTTCTATTAAGCGGATGTGGAAAACCTTTTTTATCCACGCTCAAGCCTGCTGGCGAGGTGGCTGATAAACAGTATGACCTGACAGTGCTCAGCACATTGATTATGGTGGTTGTTGTTGCAGTAGTATCTGTTATCTTCTTTTATGTGATTGTGAGATTCAGAAGATCACGGGTCGGTGAGAACACGATACCGAAACAGGTAGAGGGGAATAAATTTTTAGAAATCACATGGACCGTGATCCCGATTTTGCTGCTCATTATTCTTGTGATTCCTGTTGTATTATATACGCTGGAGCTAGCGGACACATCACCAATGGATAAAAAAGGCCGCAAAGCTGAGGATGCTCTTGTAGTCAATGTTAGGGCAAATTTATACTGGTGGGAGTTTGAGTACCCTGATTACGGCATTATCACAAGCCAGGAGCTGATTGTACCGACAGATCAGCGTGTATATTTTAATTTAAAAGCCTCTGATGTAAAACATTCCTTCTGGATTCCTTCAGTTGGAGGAAAACTTGATACGAATACGGATAATGAAAATAAGTTCTTCCTGACATTTGATTCAAAACGAAGCAAAGAGGCAGGAGATATGTTTTTTGGGAAGTGTGCAGAGCTTTGCGGCCCTTCACATGCCCTGATGGATTTTAAGGTGAAGACGATGTCTGCAAAGGAATTTCAGGGCTGGACAAAAGAAATGAAAAACTATAAATCTACAGCAGAGAGCGATTTGGCTAAGCAGGGTGAAGAACTGTTTAAAGAGAAAAACTGCCTGAGCTGCCATGCGGTAGAGCCGAATGATAAGCGTGCAGAAGCCGCTAGAACGGCACCTAACTTGGCGACCTTCGGTGAAAGGACAAAAGTGGCAGGGGTGAAAGAGGCCAACAAAGAAAATGTGAAGGCTTGGCTGAAGGACCCTGACAGCATAAAGCCGGGGAACAAAATGACAGGCACATATCCAAAGATCTCAGACAGCGAAACAGATGCGCTTTATGAATACTTAAAAGGCTTAAAAGCGGAAAGCAAGTAGGGAAGAAAGGGAGATATTGGGGGAGGTCACATATGTTGAATGCGCTTACAGAAAAGCGGACGCGCGGATCTATGCTTTGGGATTATTTGACGACGGTGGACCATAAAAAAATCGCGATTCTTTATTTAGTAGCAGGGGGATTCTTCTTTCTTGTCGGGGGAATTGAAGCGATGTTTATCAGAATTCAGCTTGCAAAGCCGGAAAATGCGTTTCTCAGTGCTCAAGCGTACAATGAAGTAATGACTATGCACGGAACGACGATGATCTTTCTGGCTGCGATGCCGCTCTTATTTGCCTTGATGAATGCGGTTGTGCCTTTGCAGATCGGGGCTCGGGACGTTTCGTTTCCATTTTTAAACGCGCTTGGTTTTTGGCTCTTCTTTTTCGGGGGCATTTTCTTAAATCTAAGCTGGTTTTTGGGCGGAGCGCCAGATGCGGGCTGGACGTCATATGCCTCACTTTCGCTTCATTCTAAAGGGCACGGCATAGACTTTTTCGTCCTCGGACTCCAAATATCGGGGCTCGGGACGCTGATAGCCGGGATTAACTTTTTGGCCACGATTATCAACATGAGGGCTCCGGGCATGACGTATATGAGGCTGCCTTTGTTTACATGGACGACATTTGTGGCCTCGGCATTGATTTTGTTCGCGTTTCCGCCGCTTACGGTTGGATTGGCTCTCATGATGCTGGATCGGCTGTTCGGAACCAATTTCTTTAATCCGGAGCTTGGCGGAAATACGGTCATTTGGGAACATTTATTTTGGATCTTCGGCCACCCGGAGGTTTATATCCTAATTTTGCCTGCATTCGGTATTTTTTCTGAGGTCATCCCTGTGTTCGCCAGAAAGCGTTTGTTTGGCTATTCTTCAATGGTTTTTGCAATCGTGCTCATTGGCTTTCTGGGCTTTATGGTTTGGGTGCACCACATGTTCACGACTGGTCTCGGCCCGATTGCAAATGCGATTTTTGCGGTTGCAACAATGGCTATCGCGATTCCGACCGGGATTAAGATTTTTAACTGGCTGTTGACGATTTGGGGAGGAAATGTGAAGTATACAACCGCTATGCTGTATGCTGTCTCATTTATTCCATCCTTTGTGCTCGGCGGTGTGACGGGAGTCATGCTGGCAGCTGCTGCGGCTGATTATCAGTTCCATGATACGTATTTTGTGGTTGCGCACTTCCACTACGTCATTATTGGCGGCGTTGTATTCGGCCTTTTAGCCGGTGTTCATTTCTGGTGGCCGAAAATGTTCGGTAAAATTCTGCATGAAACGATGGGGAAAATTTCATTTGTATTGTTTTTTATCGGCTTTCACCTCACGTTTTTCATTCAGCATTTTGTCGGCTTAATGGGGATGCCGCGCCGGGTTTATACGTTTTTGCCAGGACAGGGTCTGGAAACCGGCAACTTGATCAGTACAATCGGGGCGTTTTTTATGGCGGTAGCTGTTATTCTTCTGCTGGTCAATGTCATATGGACATCGGTAAAAGGTGAATATGTAGGTGCTGATCCATGGCATGACGGACGTACGCTGGAATGGACCGTTTCTTCACCGCCGCCGGAGTATAACTTTAAACAGCTTCCTTTTGTCAGAGGACTTGATCCGTTTTGGATTGAGAAGCAGGCAGGGCACGAATCAATGACGCCGGCGGAACCGGTTGATGATATTCATATGCCAAACGGCTCAATCCTGCCGCTCGTCATTTCCTTCGGCCTTTTTGTCGCAGCGTTCGGGCTGCTGTACAGAAGTGATTACGCTTGGGGCCTGCCGGTGATCTTTATCGGGCTCGGCATCACATTTATTACGATGCTGCTTCGTTCAGTAATTGATGATCACGGCTATCATATTCATAAAGAGGAACTGCCGAACGATGATAAAGGGGTGAAGGCATAATGCAAGTTCAAGAAAAATTCACCGCAGAAACCTTTCCGGCTTCTCCTGAAAAAGTAACCCTGGAAGGGAAAAATAAATTTTTAGGCTTTTGGCTTTTTCTTGGCGGAGAGACTGTTCTGTTTGCGTCTCTCTTCGCCACGTTTCTTGCGCTTCGGAATTCAAATGCCGGTGATCCGCCTACGACGGAAATGTTCGATGTGACACTTGTATTCATTGCCACAATGCTTCTATTAACGAGCAGTTTAACGAGTGTGTACGCGATGTACCACATGAAGAACTTTTCCTTCGGCAAGATGCAGCTTTGGCTGGGAATTACGATTTTATTGGGGGCGGGCTTTTTAGGACTGGAAATCTATGAGTTCAAGCATTACACCCATGAATTTGGCTTTACCATCACAAGCTCTGCCCTTGGTTCTGCGTTTTACACGCTTGTCGGTACACACGGCGCCCACGTGGCATTTGGGCTTATGTGGATCAGCACGCTTATGATCCGCAATGCCAAGAGAGGGCTGAATCTGTATACGGCGCCTAAGTTTTACGTTGCCAGCCTTTATTGGCACTTTATTGATGTCGTGTGGGTCTTCATCTTTACCGTTGTATATTTAATGGGGATGGTGGGATAAACATGGTCGATAAAAAAAGCAGAGGGCATATCAATAGCGACCTTGAATTTAAGAAAAAAAAGCATGCCCGAGAGATGAAATATCAAGTCCTGTCTTTTGGTTTAATGATCGGTCTTACGATTGTTGCATTTCTGACTGTGGCCACGGACGGTGTCGGCAGCTGGTTTACGATTCCTTTCATTATTTTGCTAGCTGCAATTCAAGTCATCTTTCAGCTGTATTATTTCATGCATATGAATCAGAAAGGGCATGAGGCGCCGGCACTGTTTTTGTATTCAGGGGTGTTTGTCGCGTTTATCACTGTGCTTGCGTTTGTGACAATTATATGGTGGTAATTTGAACAGCCGCCGGAGGTGAAGAAATGAATCAGTTGGAGATATTTGGGTTTCGCGCGATGTGGAGCCCTTATCTTTTTTGTATCCTGTTAGGCATTACGGCGCTTTATCTCTATTTTTACAGGCGAATGTCTTCAAAGCCAAATCGAATAACTGGTAAAGAGATGGTATGCTTTCTGTCGGCGATGCTGTTTTTATATGCAGCCGAGGGAAGCCCGGTTGATCTGCTCGGACATATTATGTTCAGCGCACATATGGTGCAGATGGCCGTCCTGTATTTGGTTGTCCCGCCGCTGTTAATCGCGGGAATTCCTGCATGGCTCTGGGAAAAAATCATTTTCAGGCCTTCAATCAAACCGTTTTTTTCCTTTTTTACGACGCCTTTAATTGCTTTGCTTTTGTTTAACGGCATTTTTTCTTTATATCATGTACCGCTTATATTTGATACTGTCAAAACGGATCCGTTTTACCATACATTAATCACTTGGCTTATCTTTGTGCTTGCGTTCTTCATGTGGTGGCCGCTTGTTCATAAGGTTGAGCGTCTACGGCAGCTCAGCGGCTTGATGAAGCTGGGTTATATTATGGCGGACGGTATGCTGCTCACACCTGCTTGCGCCTTGATCATGTTCAGCGGTGCACCGTTATATGCCACCTATACAGATCCGGCTGTATGGGCTGAGGCAATGAGGCTTTGTGTGCCAGCGGATATGATGGGGCAGGTCCCATTAACAGGGCCAGAGATGTTGAATACACTGCCTTTGTTAGAGGATCAGCAGCTCGGAGCAGTCATGATGAAAATCATTCAGGAAATTGTGTACGGTACTTTTTTGGCCATTATTTTTTTCCAATGGGTGAAGAAAGAAAGGGAAAAGGACGGGCAGGAGGAGCCGCCGTATATTCAGCAGACGATATCATAAAAGGTACAGCGAAATATGCTGTACCTTTTCGTTACATTTGAACTGTTTTTAACATGTTGGCTATGTCCTGAATCAGTGCCTTGCTTTTTGTCACAACCTGTACGGGAAACTCTTCCGTTTCTCCATATTCTACTCCATGAGGGTAGTAATGCTTTCCTAGGAGAGGGGACATTAATTGAATCACGGCGCGCCCGCTTCCGACATCGCCTTCTGCCGCAATACCTTGTATCCGCAGGTAAAACGTACCCTCAATCGTCGAAAACTTCTTGTCATAGGTGACTCTCTCGTAATCCCATTGACTCGCTCTGATAAGACCTTTGCTTTCCATTAAGTCGTCTAGCCAGCTGAGCTCAGCCTTAACCCCTTCAAGTCCGCTTTCAGTAAACTTCAACACTGACCCCTCCTTATAAAAATTACCTTTCCTGACAATCATAGTATGAAAGCGTTAAACTTTCAATGAATCTTCTTCTTTTGAAAGTATGCAAAAATTAAATTTTGACGACAATAGCACTAGACTAAAGGAGGTTAAACGGATGACAAAAATAAAAGATCTGATGACAGCCGACTTGCAATATTGCACGGTATTAGATAATGTATATGAAGCTGCAGTAAAGATGAAGGACGCAAATGTAGGAGCGATACCGGTAGTTGATGAGGACGGGGAAACATTGGTCGGCATCGTAACCGACCGCGATCTCGTATTAAGAGGAATCGCCATCAAAAAACCGAACTCGCAAAAAATCACTGACGCGATGACTGAAAAACCTGTCAGTGTGGAGGAAGATGCTTCAGTCGATGAGGTTCTTCATTTGATGGCATCGCATCAGCTCAGAAGGATACCAGTTACAAAAAATAAAAAACTGACTGGAATTGTCACGCTTGGTGATCTTTCTTTATCTGAGCAAACGAATGAACGTGCCGGCAGCGCCTTATCGGATATTTCCGAAGGGGATAATAGAGAAGAAGGCTTTTTTCATTAACACATAAATCTTTGACATGTTAAATAGGCTGTATTGTAATGGGATGTAAACAAGAGATTGTGAATCGCCACGGGGGTGATAGATTGAAAAATATATTGAGAGCAATGGTTATCCTTTTGATCATCTGCGGAACCTACGTTCTGTTTATTCAATATGGATCTGTTCCTGAAAAGAAATCAAATGACAGCGAGCCTCAGGTGTCGAATGAGGAAGCGCAAAGCGGCAAACGAATACATATGCCGACTTCAGGGTTATTGTCCTTCATGGGCAAGCACGCCGATGAAGTAACGAAAAAGCTTGGGGAACCTGAACGTATTGACCCTTCGGCTTATGATTACGATTGGTGGGTATACAATCAAGGTAAGGATCAATATATCCAAATCGGGGTATTAAACAATAAAGTGGTCACATTATTCGCGTCGGGTAATGATATTAACGCAAAGCCTTTCAAAATTGGAGAATCAACTGGCGAAGTATTCAAGACCACCCAGGTGGCACCATTTGTGAATGTAGAGTATAAAGGAAATTCCTATCGGTTTGAATTTTCTGAAGAAGATATCAATACAAGACCGACTGTAAAGGTAGGAAAGATGTATGTCCAGCTGTATATGGACAAATTTGAGGGGAAGCTATCCAGCATCAGGGCGTTTGATGCGCAGACCTTTGTAAAGCAAAGACCTTATGAGGTAGTGTACCGTGGGGAATTAATTAAACCGAAAGCCGTTTCAGATGAGAAATGGAAAAAGATCCAAACAACGAGCGAAAAGCAAATCCTTGATTTGACGAATGTCATACGCGTTAAACATGGACTTGCGAAGCTTGAGTGGGATCAGCCAACGGCGGAAGTGGCATTTGGGCATAGTGAGGATATGAAGGAAAATAATTATTTCTCCCATGTCTCTAAAAAATACGGCTCGCTGAAAGACCGCTTAGAAGAAGGGCATGTTGACTTTCAGCAAGCGGGAGAAAATATCGCATACAATTATGTGGACGGTCCGGCTGCCGTAGAAGGCTGGCTGAATAGCGAAGGCCATCGAAAAGCGCTTCTGAATTCAGATTATACGCATCTTGGTGTCGGAGTAGACCGGAAATATTACACCCAAAATTTTATTAAGCGATGGTAATGAAAGCCGCGGACGAATGGTTCCCGGCTTTTTCTATTTCCATACAAGCTGGTCTGAATGAATGTGCTGATAGCTTACAGATAAGGCCGTTTCCCATCCCTTCAGTCAGGCTTTTTCACCAGTGTATAGGGATATCGCTAAAAATTCATTTGGGAATGAATATAGGCGAACACAATGCCCGACAAAACGATACATTGTAGTAGGTAACGATTTTCGGAGGGGGTGAGGATTGTGGCGAATCAACATGCCAATCATTCAATCAATGACTTTAAACAATTCGTCAAAAAGCATCCCAAGCTGATAAAAGAAGTGCGCAAAGAACAAAGAAGCTGGCAGGACGTATATGAAAATTGGGTCCTCTTCGGGGAGAGCGACCCGATTTGGGATCCATATCGGGAACCGGAAGAAGCTTCTGAAGCTGTGCCTGAAACACCGCAAAAAAATGATTTTGTCTCGAAAATGGTGACAGCGGTGAAAAAGATGGATGTCAATCAAATGAACGAACAAATCAATAAAATGAGCCAGTCGATCTCATCGTTGCAAAGCCTTCTTAATACATTTTCCGGAAGCGGACAGAAGCATTCTCAGCCAGGCTCTGGACAGCATCCTTTTTCTTTTCGAAAGGATTAAAAAAGGGGAGCTCATATGCGCAAAGAGGTTCAGGAATATATTTTAGCAAACGAAGAACGGAAACGATTCATCAGAGAACAGCCGATATGGTACCGCAGGCTTTCAAGAAAACCGGATGATCTGTCCTCCTTTCAGCTTGAAATGATGAATTTTTATGAAAAAACCATTCCGCATCGGGTGAATCAGTTTACGAACGGGATTCAAATGGCGCAAATGATGATGCAAATGTTTCAAGCGATGCGGACAAAAGATTAAAAGGCCCCGAAAAAGGGTCTTTTTTCATGCGGACATAAGGTTTTGTATACGGCTGCGGTTAAGCATTTTCCAATTGGCTGGTTTCATGGTAAACTAACAACTGGAGGTGCATGTTATGTATGCGACGATGGAATCCGTGCGGCTTCAAAGTGAAGCTCAGCAGCTTGCCGAGATGATTCTGCAGTCGGAGACGGCTGAGAACTACCGCAATTGTTACAAGCGTCTCCAGGAAGATGAAGAGGCAGGTCGGATTATTCGTTCTTTTATCAAAATAAAAGAGCAGTATGAGGATGTACAGCGTTTTGGCAAATATCATCCTGACTATAGAGAAATATCCCGGAAAATGAGGGAGATCAAACGTGAGCTGGACCTGAACGATAAGGTGGCTGACTTCAAGAGAGCTGAAAATGAGCTCCAGTCCATTCTTGATGAGGTTAGCGTTGAGATTGGGACAGCTGTTTCGGAGCATGTGAAAGTTCCGACTGGGAACCCTTATTTTGACGGTTTGTCTTCATGCGGAGGCGGTTGCGGTTCAGGCGGAAGCTGCGGATGTAAAGTGTCCTGACGAGACTGGCCGTCTCGTCTTTTACATATAAGAGAAAACAGGCAGGTGATTGTATTGGAGAATAGGCGCCAGGGCATGGTTGTGTATCTGCACTCCCTAAAGCAGAGCAAAATGCTGAGGAAGTTCGGGAATGTGCACTATGTATCAAAACGATTAAAATATGTCGTACTGTACTGTGATATGAACCAAATTGAAAAAACAATGGACAAGATTGCGTCTTACTCATTTGTGAAAAAAGTGGAGCCTTCTTATAAACCGTTTTTAAAATTGGAATTCGAGTCAAAGCTTGATAAGGCAAAAGAATACGATTATAAAATCGGCATATAGCTATAAAAAAATCCCCGCAGGCATCTGCGGGGTCCTTCTATTCCTTAATATGTTAAGGAGAAGGCAAAGGGAGAGGAGAAACCGGAGGAAGAACTTATGGGGAAACGTAAGTCTTCTCCGCGGTTGGCAACAACATCCTCTAGATGCTGTTGCTTATAGTATGGACAAGGATCATGCTGCCTATACACCTGTTTATCAAGATTAGCGTTCATTGTTTGGAAGAATGCTTTATGTTAAGATAGGATTGATTTTTTTCTATGTACATAGCGGCGTCCGGCCGAATAAAGAAACAAAATAGCTTTTAGAAAAAGTGGTGTGGAACATGAGAGTAATTTCTGGATCAAAAAAAGGCCGTTCACTAAAGGCTGTACCCGGAACATCAACAAGACCGACAACCGACAAAGTGAAGGAATCCATTTTTAATATGATCGGCCCTTATTTTGACGGGGGCAGGGGACTTGACTTATTCGCAGGGAGCGGAGGTCTTGGAATCGAAGCGCTTTCACGCGGGTTTGAGCATTGTATATTCGTTGACCGTGATTTTAAAGCGATTCAAACGGTAAAATCTAATTTGAAAACGCTGGAGCTTACAAAACATGCACAGGTATACCGCAATGATGCGGAACGTGCTTTGCACGCTGCTGCTAAAAGAGAAAGCGGCTTTCGCGGAATTTTTCTCGATCCGCCGTATAAGGAACAAAAGCTGAAAGCACTTTTAACGATGATTGACGAATATCAAATGCTGGAAGAAGACGGCTTTATCGTCGCTGAGCATGACAGAGAGGTCGAGCTTCCCGAAACCGTAGGAGATCTTGTGATGACAAGAAAAGAAACCTATGGGTTAACAGGTGTGGCGATTTATAAAAAGAGGGGGTAGTGAGGTGGCGAGTATAGCTGTCTGTCCCGGCAGTTTTGATCCGGTGACCTACGGGCATCTGGACATCATCAAACGCGGGGCGCATATTTTTGAACAAGTGTATGTATGTGTGCTGAATAATTCTTCAAAAAAGCCTTTGTTCAGTGTGGAAGAACGGTGTGAGCTTCTGAGAGAAGTGACAAAAGACATTCCGAACATAACAGTTGAAACATCGCAAGGCCTGTTAATTGATTATGCAAAAAGAAAAAATGCGAAAGCGATTTTAAGAGGCTTGAGAGCTGTATCTGATTTTGAATACGAGATGCAGGGGACGTCAGTAAACCGTGTGCTTGATGAATCCATCGAGACATTTTTTATGATGACAAACAATCAATATTCGTTTCTAAGTTCAAGCATCGTAAAAGAAGTGGCGAGATACAACGGCTCGGTATCAGAGTTTGTACCGCCGGAAGTAGAGCTGGCGCTTCAGCAAAAATTCAGACAAGGATGAGGGTTTTGACTCATCCTTTTTTTGTTCCGTTTGTCAGTCTGTAAGAAAAAATGATAATGTACGTAAACAGCGCGCATAGTGTGACAGCAGGTCCGATCTGCACAAGCAGATTCCAGCCATTTATAAAGGCAGTTGGCATGTCACTGCTGTTAAGAGATTTAAATACATACTGATATGGATCATGCCATGCCGTGTAAAGAGGTTTCCATAAAAGCATGACGAAGACAGCGGCATAAACGCCCTGCAGCAAACGTGCGATAAAGAATGGTTTAAATCTAATGTCGGTTTCCGATAAAATACCTGCCACCTGAGCTTGTACGGAAAAGCCGCTAAACCCAAGAATAAAGCTGACGATAATGGCTTTTTGCAGAAGAGAAACATCTGTCTCGCTGACAAGCTTGCTGCCTAATGTAATTTCAAACATCCCTGATAAAAGCGGAATGTCCAATTGAGTCGGAAGCTGAAACAAAGTCAGTGCTCCTTTTGTGAAAACAGACAAAACATCAGTCAACTGGACCACTGACAACAGCCGATTGAAGACAGAAAATAAAATAATAAAGCCGCCTACCATAAGAAGCGTTTGAACAGAAGACGTCACGGCGTCGCCTAAAATTTTACCTAAGGGCCGTTTTTCTGCAAGTCTGGCGGTATGAAGAGCGTGTAAAGCATCTTTGACTGAAGGGAAAGGTATCGTTTTCTTTCTTCTGAGATGCTGCTCTTCCTTGCGGCCATAGGAGCGCATTGTTAAACCGACGGCAAGATTCCCCAAATAGTGTGCAGAAGCTAATAAAATGCCTAGTGATGCGTTTTGAAAGAAACCGACGGCAACAGCGCCGAAAATAAAGAGCGGGTTTGAAGAATTGGTAAACGACGCGAGCCGTTCTGCCTCTACTCTTGAAATCTGATTTTCCTGCCGCAGACGGGCAGTGAGTTTTGCGCCCGCTGGGTTTCCTGATGCCATTCCCATAGCAAGAACGAAGCCGCCGACACCCGGCACGCGAAAGATCGGCCGCATAAAAGGCTCAAGCAAAACACCGACAAACCGCACAATGCCAAAGCCGATTAAGAGTTCGGACAGAATAAAAAATGGCAGCAATGACGGAAACACAACCTCCCACCACATAGACAGCCCGGTTTTAGAGGCTTCGAATGAGGCCTGTGGATGTGAGATGACAGTCGCTGTTAAAAAAATAAAAAATGAGGCAATCAAAAGTGTATTAATCTTCGACAAGTTCATTCTTACCTCCCCGATGCTAAAAATGCCCAATGACATGTATATCATGATAAAATAATGTATGATGTAAAACGGCCAAGCAGTACCTGTCCTCTTGATTCTTTGTACTAATATACGAGCATAGGGGTTCAGTTTAGACCATAGAATTCGGTATACAGGGAATTCAGGCAGGAGGTTAACGCTTTGGCCAAACCTAAAATCGGGTTAGCGTTAGGATCGGGAGGGGCCAGAGGGCTTGCTCATCTCGGTGTGCTTTCCAGTTTACATAAGCACCAAATTGAAGTGGATATGATTGCAGGAAGCAGCATGGGCGCTTTGGTGGGCAGTTTTTACGCCGCCGGACATGACGTGGCAACGATGAAAAAAGTAGCCAAAGCCTTTAAACGAAGGCTTTATGCTGATTATACGGTGCCGAAGCTCGGTTTTTTAAAAGGTGACCGCGTCAGACAGCTTGTGCATGCTTATACATTCGGAAAACCGATTGAAGAGCTCCAAATCCCGCTAGGCATTGTTGCGTGTGATCTACAGACGGGAGAAAAGATTGTGTTCCGAAAAGGATCAGTGTCAGATGCAGTGAGGGCCAGCATCAGCATCCCGGGTATCTTTATTCCGCAGCGGCTGGACGGACGCCTTCTTGTAGACGGCGCGGTCGTCGATCGAATTCCGGTTTCTGTTGTGAAAGACATGGGAGCTGATATTATCATCGCTTCGGATGTTTCCAGGGTTCGAAAAACTGAAACAGCAGTGCATATTTTTGATGTGATTATGCAAAGTATGGATATACTGCAAAATGAATTAGTGCGGCATCAAACAATTGCCGCAGATATCATGATTCGCCCTTCCCTTGAAACATACAGCTCAAGCTCGTTTGCCAATATTGAAGAAATGATATCGGCAGGCGAAGAGGCGACAAACCGAATGATCAGCAAGATAAGAAAAGAAATAGAGAATTGGGAGGGCTCATAATTTGCTACGTAAAAAACATTTTAGCTGGATGCTCGTCATCCTCATACTGATCGCCGTTTTATCATTTATAAAACTTCCATACTATATTACAAAACCGGGAGAAGCGACAGAGCTTGCTTCATTGATAAAAGTGGAGGGAGGCTACCCGGAAAAAGGAAGCCTGTCCTTAATGACTGTTAAAGTGGGACCGGCTAATCCATTTACATATGTGTGGGCAAAGATGCACCCTTATTATGAAATTGTTCCTGATGAGAGCATTAAGGAGGAAGGCGAGTCAGATAAGGAGTATATGAAAAGACAGCTCCAAATGATGAAAAGCTCGCAAGAAAATGCGGTTATAGCCGCCTATCAAAAGGCAGGAAAAAAAGTCAGCTATTCCTTTAACGGCATATACGCAAGCTCAGTTGTAGAAAACATGCCGGCAAAAGGGAAAATAGAAGTCGGTGATAAAATCATCAGCGCAGACGGCAAAAACTATCAGTCTGCTGAAAAGCTGATTGATTATATCAGCAGCAAAAAAGCGGGAGATAAAGTCACGTTAAAGATCGAAAGAGAAGAAAAAGAAAAGCGTGTCACCCTTACGTTAAAACAATTTCCTGATGAGCCGGATCGGGCAGGAATCGGAGTTTCGCTTTATACAGACAGAAACGTGAAGGTAGAGCCTGATATTGATTTTGAAATCGAAAATATTGGCGGCCCGTCAGCAGGGTTAATGATGTCCCTTGAAATTTATAATCAGCTGACAAAACCAGACGAAACAAAAGGCTACGATATTGCGGGAACAGGTACCATTGATGTTGATGGAAAAGTAGGCCCGATCGGCGGCATTGATCAAAAAGTCGTCGCCGCAGACAAAGCCGGAAAAGACATTTTCTTCGCGCCAAATCAAAACGGCGCCAGCAATTCCGATTATAAGAACGCAGTAAAAACAGCAAAAGATATTGATTCAGATATGAAGATTGTGCCTGTTGATACCATGCAGGATGCGATTGATTATTTGAATAAGCTGAAAGCGAAAAGCACCTGATTCTCAGGTGCTTTTTCTATACATTTAAAAAGTGTTGTTCATCTTCGTCATATCGAATCGGTGCATGTCCGTATTCCTGCAGGTCAAACTCAGTTCTCAGCGGCTCTTCTATCGGCAGGCTGTAAATCCTGCTTGCTTTTACGTCCAGATTGAGAGCTGGATGGGAGAAAGAGGACAGTTTGCTGACAAGCGGAACAGACAGTGCTTTTTTCTTTTCGGATAAATAAGCCTGTCCTTTTTTCGTCATGCCGAGAAGCCTGATATACGGCGCCTTATCGTTGTCAAGCAGCTTTTGCATATCCTGTTTTTTTGTTCTGGTTAAAATGTGTGTATTCATCCGCTGGAGCCTTGTCCACGTATAGCGTTTTGTTTTCAGCAGCTCCATAAATTCTTGATAAGAGCTGGATTTTCTGATCGAACGAAGAATTCTGTGCTCTAAACCTTCCTCCACCTCGTATACTTGTTGTAATTCCTGTGCTGTTACAGTTGAAAGGCTGTATTTTAAGTAAGAAAAGTAGCTCTCAGGTGTATGCCACAATCCGAAAGATTTGCGGTAAGCTGCTAATTCACTTGCAGATGCAGCAGGGAGAAAACGAAGGCAGGCTTCGAGATTCTGGCCAATCATCGCTTTTCTAATGCTTGTGGCACTTGCTATATGGTTTTCGCCTTCAGGGAGATCGGCATCATGATAGTCCGAAGAGATGCGTGCTGTAGTATAAGGTTTCATAGGATATCCCCCGGCTAGAATCGAGGTCACATACTGGTATCCCAAAATGTTATTTGGTTTTGACAAGTCAAGTGCACTTTCAGTATGCAAAATGGAGCTGAAGGCGCTAGCCGCCGCTGCTGGGTAACTGGCCCCCTTTTTAAGTTCTTCTTTAATTCGGTCATTCAATATATGTTTATGCTCATCAATAAGCTGTGCTGTTTCTAAAAAAGGCTTGATATCCCCATTTTCACTCCCGAAAAACAGCGCCTCACATTCAAGTTCGTTCAGGATTGAAACACTGCCGCGTGCAAAAATGTCTGCTTTTTGCACGGCATAAAGATAAGGCAGCTCAATGACAAGATCAACTCCGCTTTGCAGCGCCATTTTTGTTCGGGCCCATTTTGATACAACAGCGGGTTCCCCGCGCTGTAAAAAATGCCCGCTCATGACCGCCACAGCAGTGTCACATCCGGTTTGCCGCTTTGCTGTTTGGGCATGATAAAGGTGACCGTTATGAAAGGGATTATATTCAACCACCAATCCGACAGCTTTCATATTTTTTCCGCCTTTCTTGCTATGTTTAAAAACGTATGGTACATTTGCAAATGAAAACTCTTACGCCTTATTTTTGTTTTAAGTGTATGCATAGCATATTCCGCTGTCAACGATACTTCAATGGCAGCATTATGCTGTAAAGAAAAAATATTGACAAAAACAATCTTAAAAGCTATAATCATGTTTGTTGCTTTCCTGAGGTGATACAAATGAAATGGACGATTTATCAGCTGCATCAAATGCCAAAACAAAGTTTTGAGTTTGATGAAACAGTTGAGTTAAATGAGCTGACAAAGCTGAATTCTGACATTCGCCGCATTTCTCCCGTCCGGGTGAAGGGCAGAGCGGATATCAAATCCAAACAGGTTTCGTTTGATTTTACAATTTCAGGCGAAATGATTTTGCCATGCTCAAGAACACTCGTTGATGTCCCGTATCCATTTGAAATTTCAACAAAAGAACTGTTTATATTTCATCACACGGATGATATAGAAGATGATGACGTTCACATTGTTGAGGACGATACTATCGACTTAACTCCGATCGTGAAAGAAGAAATTCTTTTAGAAATCCCTATGCAAATCTTTTGTGAATCTGAACAAGAAAAAGGAGCTGCTCCTCAAGAAGGAAAGGATTGGCAAGTTATTTCGGAAGAAGACAAGAAGAATCAAGTTGATCCGAGACTTGCAGCCCTTGAAAAGCTCTTAAAACAAGATGATGAATCTTAACTCTTTAAGGAGGTGGGAATAATGGCTGTACCTTTTAGAAGAACTTCTAAAATGAAGAAAAGATTGCGCCGTACACATTTCAAACTTAATGTACCTGGTATGACAGAATGTCCGTCATGCGGAGAGATGAAGTTGTCTCACCGTGTATGCAAAGCATGCGGATCATACAACGGCAAAGACATAAATGTAAAAAGTAACTAATGAGAAAAGCGCAGGGTGAAAGCCCTGCGCTTTTTCTTTTTCTCTTCCTGTCAGCTTGCGGAAAATTTGTGAGTGCAAATAGTCTATCTAATCTATTACCGGCATATGTATGAGATAAATAAGCTGACATGGAGGGAGATTGAATTTGACCATTACAAGACAAGATGCTTGGACTCAGGATGAGGATTTGCTGCTGGCAGAAGTGGTGCTTCGTCATATTCGAGAGGGAGGAACACAGCTTTCAGCCTTTGAGGAGGTTGGAAGGGCGCTGACCAGAACCGCGGCAGCCTGTGGTTTCAGGTGGAACTCGTATGTGAGAAAACAATACCAGTCAGGTATAGAGCTTGCAAAAAAGCAAAGGAAAGAACTGAGAAAGCAAATCGGCGTTCATTCGGTCAATATGCCGAATTCCATGAAGCAGACTGCCTCGGCATCGTCGGAAGGAAAACGAGATTTGTCCATTCAGGAAGTCATCCAATTTCTCGAACAATTCAAAGAAGCGCCGTCTGCACAAGAATTTCAGCTTGAAAGGGAAAAATTGAAGGAGCAAATCCAATCGCTGCAAAAAGAGCTTGAGGATTTGCGGAGTGAAAATCAGACATTGCGGAATCAGCTAGAGATGACAGAAGAGGATTACAAGGCACTGATCGATATCATGGATCGGGCCAGAAAAATGGTTGTTTCGAAGGAAGACGGAAGAATGAAAAAAGCGGCTCAAGAAACGTAAAGAAACGCCTGAAATGAACCGGCCCTATAGTAAGAATAGGCCGGTTGTTTTGATTTCTATGCAGACTCTCCTGGTGTCATTTCGTGATCCATATCAGGATGCCAGATGAGCGGGTTTTCCCCTTTGTCCCTCGCCATATCATACTTAACAGTTTTAAAGTTCATTTTGTTCCAAAATTCCGCTGATTTCATTCTCGGATTTGTCCGGATCGGCATTTTGAATGATTTTGCAAATTCAACCAAGGCTCTCCCGTATCCCCTGTTCTGGTAGCCCGGAAGAACCTCAAGCTTCCACAGCTCCAAATAATCCTGGCGGTTGTCAAAATAGGGATTCGATTTGCCGTTAACTTGATACAGACTCATTCGTGCTACAAGTTTATCGCCAAAATAAATCCCGTAAAAAGGCGAGGTGCTGTCATTTTCAATAATATTATCCTGAAGTTCTTCAAGCATTGAAAGCTCCTGAATGCCGTATTCTTTGAATTTCTTGAATTCTTCCAGCGTTTTATAGTTGATAAGCAGACGTTCTACCTTTGTCAAACAAATCTCCCCCTTTGTTGTTTCTACATATATTGTAAACGCTTTATTTAAAAAATCCAAATATTTAAACTTTAATTTTAAGCACATGGGATCTTTGAGAAGTAATTTCTTCTTACTTCTGCTATGATAATACGTAAATGCTAAATTGGGTGTGACATCATGAAAATTGGAATTATCGGCGGAGGCTCCGTCGGTCTTTTATGCGCCTATTATTTGTCACTTTATCACGACGTGACTGTTGTGACGAGGCGGCAAGAACAGGCTGCGGCCATTCAGTCTGAAGGAATCCGGCTTTATAAAGGCGGGGAGGAATTCAGGGCTGATTGCAGTGCGGACACGAGTATCAATTCGGACTTTGACCTGCTTGTCGTGACAGTGAAGCAGCATCAGCTTCAATCTGTTTTTTCGTCGCTTGAACGGATCGGGAAGACGAATATATTATTTTTGCAAAACGGCATGGGGCATATCCACGACCTAAAAGACTGGCACGTTGGCCATTCCATTTATGTTGGAATTGTTGAGCACGGAGCTGTAAGAAAATCGGATACAGCTGTTGATCATACAGGCCTAGGTGCGATAAAATGGAGCGCGTTCGACGATGCTGAACCAGACCGGCTGAACATCTTGTTTCAGCATAACCATTCGGATTTTCCGATTTATTATGAGACGGATTGGTACCGTCTGCTGACGGGCAAGCTGATTGTAAATGCGTGTATTAATCCTTTAACTGCGTTATTGCAGGTGAAAAATGGAGAACTGCTGACAACGCCAGCTTATCTGGCTTTTATGAAGCTGGTATTTCAGGAGGCATGCCGCATTTTAAAACTTGAAAATGAAGAAAAGGCTTGGGAGCGGGTTCAGGCCGTTTGTGGGCAAACGAAAGAGAATCGTTCATCAATGCTGGTTGACGTCATTGGAGGCCGGCAGACGGAAGCTGACGCCATTATCGGATACTTATTGAAGGAAGCAAATCTTCAAGGTCTTGATGCCGTCCACCTAGAGTTTTTATATGGCAGCATCAAAGCATTGGAGCGAAATACAAACAAAGTCTTTTGAGCTTTTTCGGTAACATGCTATACTCATTTCGGATCACTAACTATTTATTGGAGAAAGGAAGTTCTAGAAGATGCAGCTAACTGAACTTTCCATCAAAAATCAGAATGTGTTTGTACAGCACTATATAGATGGCAAAGAAGAAATGTCTTCTTTTTTTGATTACAGTATTCATCATAAGGACATGTGGCGCGAAAGACTGGAAGACTTATCTTCCCGGTTTTTCGCAAGAGAGGAATTGGCGGCGTACTTAACCTCTTACCATAATAAATTCGGTTCAAGTGCGATGCAGTCTGCTATTGAGAAGCTGAAGGACCCGTCAAGTGCCGCTGTAGTCGGCGGACAGCAGGCAGGACTTTTAACAGGACCGCTTTACACCATACATAAAATCATTTCAATCATTGTTTTAGCAAAGCAACAAGAAAAGGAACTGCAAGTGCCTGTCATACCAATCTTCTGGGTGGCTGGAGAAGACCACGATTTGGATGAGATTAATTTTGTTCACACATCTGAAGAGAATGGGCCTGTGAAAAAAAAGCTGCCTCAGTCTTATTGGAAGAAATCATCAGCAGCGAGTACATCGCTTGATCAGGAAAAGTGTGCCGCGTGGATAGATGATGTTTTTGCCGCTTTTGAAGAAACAGACCATACGAATACACTTCTCGACAATGTGAAACGATGTTTAAGGGAATCTGTTACGTTTACTGACTTCTTTGAACTGCTGATCGCGGATTTGTTCCAAGAAGAGGGCTTAGTTTTATTAAATTCTGGGGATCCGGGGATTAAAAAGCTGGAAACGGCCATGTTCCAAAAGATTCTTCGAGAAAATGATGAACTCGCCCGGGCTGTATCAGATCAGCAGGCCTTCATGCGTCAAGCAGGCTACAAACCGATTATCGAGTCCGGAAAAGAGCAGGCGAATCTGTTTTATGAATACGAAGATGAGCGTTTTTTAATTGAAAAAGATAACGGCCGATTTGTCATCAAAGAGCTTGATCTAGGATGGACGAGGGATGAACTTCATACACATATGGAAGAACATCCAGAGCGTTTCAGCAACAATGTTGTAACGAGACCGTTAATGCAGGAATTTCTCATTCCGACTTTAGCATTTATTGCAGGGCCTGGGGAAATCAATTATTGGGGCGAGCTCAAACAGGCATTTGCGGTGATGGGCTTCAAAATGCCTCCTGTCATGCCAAGGCTGAACATTACGATACTTGAGCGGCATATTGAGAAAAAACTGGCTGAACGGAATATCTCATTACAAGACGCGATTGAGCGCGGAACGGAGAATCAAAGAGAGACATACTTCGAGCGCCAGATTCCGGAAGAGTTTACGGCGGTGATGGATCAGGCGAAAAGCCAAATTGAAGCGATTCACAAAACGGTCCGGCAGGAGGCGTTAAAGGTTGATCAAAGCTTGGAACCTTTACTTCTGAAAAATGCCGCTTTTATTCAGGATCAGCTTCAATTCTTAGAGCGCACGGTGATGAAGCGAATTGAAGAAAAAGAAGGCTACGTCTTGAAGGATTATGAAAGAATTCAAAATAGCATTAAGCCGCTGCTTGCGCCGCAGGAACGGATTTGGAATATCATGTATTATTTGAACAGGTACGGTCCAAAATTCTTCACGACATTCAAGAATCTGCCATTTTCTTTTCAAAATCAACATCAAGTTGTCAAACTTTGAAATAAAGTTTTAAAGAACCCTGAATAGTTCAGGGTTTTTTTTTATGGGTAAACAGTGTAAAATGAAGTTGTGGAGCGAAGTGGTGAATAGTGGTGAGTTAAGGAGAGAAAGTGGGGCAAGAGATCATGTTTATGGGTGAATATCAGCATACCATCGATGCGAAAGGCCGCATGATCGTACCCGCTAAATTCAGAGAAGGCCTAGGTGAGCAATTTGTGCTGACTAGAGGACTTGACCAATGTCTCTTCGGCTACCCTATGCACGAATGGAAACAAATTGAAGAAAAACTAAAAGCTCTTCCTCTCACAAAGAAAGATGCCCGCGCGTTTACCCGTTTCTTCTTTTCAGGGGCGACTGAATGCGAACTGGATAAGCAAGGCAGGGTAAATATCGCATCATCTCTATTGAATTACGCCAAACTGGAAAAAGAATGTGTTGTTATCGGGGTTTCTAATCGAATTGAATTGTGGAGTAAAGTAATTTGGGAACAATACACAGAAGAGCAAGAAGATTCATTTGCTGAAATTGCTGAAAACATGATTGGGTTTGATATATAATGATTCTTCGTGTATAACACTCTAAAAGCAATTTCAATTCATCCTGATAAAAGGTGGGACCAACACAATATGTTTCAACACAAGACAGTACTTCTTCGTGAAACCGTAGACGGACTCAATATTAAGCCGGACGGTACATATGTAGACTGCACACTCGGCGGAGCTGGGCACAGTACATACTTATTGCAGCAGTTATCCGAGAAGGGGCGTTTAATCGCTTTTGACCAAGATGATACGGCATTACAGCATGCTAAAGAAGTGTTGTCCGACTATAAAGGACAGCTCATTCTGATTAAAAGCAATTTCAGGTATTTAAAAGAATGTTTGAATGAACAAGGCATTACAGAAGTAGACGGTGTTTTATTTGATTTAGGGGTGTCCTCTCCGCAGCTGGATACACCGGAGCGCGGATTCAGTTACCATCATGACGCACCGTTGGACATGAGGATGGACCAGTCGGCTACGCTTACGGCGAAAGAAGTCGTTAATGAGTGGCGCTATGAGGATCTCGTCCGTATTTTCTTTAAATACGGAGAAGAGAAGTTCAGTAAACAGATCGCCAGAAAAATTGAGGAGGCAAGAATGAAGTCTCCTATTCAAACTACGGGCCAACTGGTCGATCTAATAAAAGACGCGATTCCCGCTCCAGCGAGAAGGAGCGGCGGACATCCCGCTAAACGCGTGTTTCAGGCAATCAGAATTGCCGTAAACGATGAACTTAGGGTGTTTGAAGAAGCTTTGGAGCAGGCAATTGAGGTTCTGAAGCCAGGGGGCAGGGTATCAGTCATTACCTTCCACTCGCTAGAAGACAGAATTTGCAAAACCACTTTTAAAGAAAAGTCGTCGCTTCCGGAACTTCCTCCGGGACTTCCTGTTATACCGGAAGAGTTTGAACCGGAGCTGAAGCTCATCACACGAAAACCGATTACGGCATCTCAAGAAGAGCTTGAAGAGAACAACCGGGCTCGTTCTGCCAAGCTTCGGATTGCTGAAAAAAGAAAATAACGAAACGCGAACGCAAAATTAAAAGGAGGTCATCAGCCTATGAGCAATTTAGCTTACCAACCAGAGAAACAGCAGCGGCATGCGATCAGTCCTGAGAAAAAAGTGATTGTCAAGAAAAGGGCTTCCATTACTCTCGGAGAAAAAGTGCTTCTTGTCCTCTTTGCTGCGGCGGTGCTCAGCGTATCGCTTTTGATCGTATCGAAGGCGTATGCGGCATATCAAACCAATATTGAGGTGCAAAAGCTTGAGGAGCAAATTTCATCCGAAAATAAGCAAATTGGTGACCTCGAAAAAAGCGTTGCTGATTTAAGCAAACCGCAGCGCATTATGGACATTGCGAAAAAGAACGGCTTGAATTTAAAAGATAAAAAAGTGAAAAACATACAGGAATGATTCAAATGCCAAAAAAGAATAAATTTATGAATAGAGGAGCAGCGATTCTAAGTATTTGTTTCGCTCTCTTTTTCTTTGTCATCCTGGGGAGAATGGCATATATTCAAATAACCGGAAAAGCGAACGGCGAAGTGCTTGCGACAAAAGCGACAGAGCAGCATGAAAAGAAACGGACCATCGAAGCGAGCCGCGGCTCGATTTTAGACCGAAAAGGAAAAGTCATTGCAGAGGACACAGCGACGTATAAACTGATTGCGATTCTCGATAAAAAAATGACCACTGATGTCAAGCATCCTCAGCATGTTGTAAACAAAGAAAAAACGGCAGAAGCATTGTCTAAAGTGATAAACTTGGACAAGGCCGACATCCTTGATATCTTAAATAAGGAGGATGCAAAACAAGTCGAGTTTGGCTCAGCTGGCCGGGATATTACGTATTCGCAAAAGCAAAAAATCGAAAAGCTGAAACTCCCGGGCATTTCATTTTTACGGGATACAAAACGCTATTATCCAAACGGTGTTTTTGCATCCAATTTAATCGGCTATGCCGAGGTTGATCAAGACACAAATGAAATTTCCGGCGCGATGGGGTTAGAAAAAGTGCTGGATAAGTATTTGAAGGAGCGGGACGGATATGTGACATATGAAAGCGACAAATCCGGCTGGGAGCTCCCGAACAGCAAAAATAAAATTACAGCGCCAAAAAATGGTGACAATGTATATTTAACCATTGACCAGAAAATTCAAACCTTTTTGGAAGACAGCATGACAAAAGTGGCGCAAAAGTATAATCCGAAAAAAATCATGGCCGCAGTTGTCGATCCGAAAACGGGCAAAGTCCTTGCCATGGGACAGCGCCCAAGCTTTGATCCGAACAAGCGCGATGTGACAAACTACTATAATGATTTGATTTCATATGCGTATGAGCCCGGATCCACGATGAAGATCTTTACACTTGCTGCTGCGATGCAGGAAAACGTGTTTAATGCGAACGAAAAATATAAATCAGGGACATTTGAAGTTGGCGGAGCACCTGTTAAGGATCACAATAACGGTGTAGGCTGGGGTCCGACAACATATCATGACGGCGTCCTAAGGTCGTCGAATGTCGCTTTTGCGAAACTGGCGAAAGAAAAGCTGGGATATGACCGCCTCAATCAATATTTGCACAAATTCAATTTTTACCAGAAAACAGGTATTGATTTGCCAGGAGAAGTCTCCAGCAAAATCAACTTTAAATATGAATTTGATAAGGCGTCAACTGCATATGGCCAAGCGTCTGCGGTCACACCAATTCAGCAGATTCAGGCCGCAACGGCAATTGCAAATGACGGCAAAATGATGAAACCTTATGTGATTGACCATATCGTTGATCCCGATAAAGATAAAACTATTTATCAAAATAAGCCGGAATCAGCCGGAACCCCAATTTCTGCAAGCACAGCGAAAAAGGTGCGGGATATATTGGGAGAAGTTGTTACGTCGAAAATCGGAACAGGGCAAGCATATAAAATCGAAGGTTTTGATGTTGCCGGGAAAACAGGTACTGCGCAAATAGCCGGTAAAGGCGGATATTTAGACGGCACAGATAACTATATCTTTTCGTTTATGGGTATGGCGCCAAAAGATGATCCTGAGCTTTTAATTTATGTGGCTGTACAGCAGCCGCAACTAAAAGCAGGACAAAGCAGTTCAGATCCAGTATCAGAAATCTTCAATCCAACAATGAAAAATAGCCTGCACTACCTAAACATCGAACCAACTGAAAAATCTGACTCAGATAAGGAAGAAACAAAAGCGCAGACAATGCCTGATTTAACAGATCAAACGGTAGCTGCTGCTCAAAAGAAAGCAAAAGAGGAGAATCTCACACCAATTGTCATCGGCAGTGATGTCGCTGTAAAAGAACAGTATCCGAAAGCGGATGAGGAAGTTCTCACCAATCAAAAGGTCTTCCTGAAAACGGGCGGCAAAATCAAAATGCCTGATATGACAGGCTGGTCGAGAAGAGAGGTTCTGCAGTACGGCGAGCTCGCGGGAATTCATATTGAAGTAAGCGGACAAGGCTACGCTGTCAGCCAAAGTGTTAAGAAAGACAAAGAAATCAAAGACAAAACCGTAATCAAGGTTAAGTTTAAAAATCCTGATTAAAAAGAAAGCTTGCGTTATGCAGGCTTTCTTTTTTTATGCCTTCAGAGGAGCAGCGTTCTACCTGTCCAATTTCAGGCATAAAATGAAACAAGCCTAAATAAGGAGTGAACGGTCTCTTGCGCGTCTCGAATGTAACGGTTAGAAAACGTTTATTATTTGTTTTGCTTTTTGGCGTGATCGTGTTTCTGATCATTGATACAAGGCTGGGGTATGTTCAGTTTGTGATGGGCGAAAAACTGACTTCGCTGGCGAAAGATTCCTGGAGCCGTAACTTGCCGTTTGAGCCGGAGAGAGGCGAGATTCTGGATCGGAATGGTGTGAAGCTCGCAACAAATAAAAGTGCGCCGACCGTATTCGTCGTGCCACGCCAAGTTCAGAATCCGATGAAAACGAGCAAGCAGCTTGCGGCGGTGCTCAATATGTCAGAAGAAAAAGTATATAAACATGTGACAAAAAAAGCGTCAATCGAAAAGATCACTCCTGAAGGGAGAAAAATTTCAAATGAGAAGGCGAAAGAAATCAAAGCGCTTGATTTAAAAGGTGTGTATGTTGCGGAGGACAGTATCCGTCATTACCCGTTCGGCAGCTTTTTATCTCATGTGCTTGGATTTGCAGGAATTGACAACCAAGGGCTCCTTGGACTTGAAGCCTATTACGACGATGATTTAAAAGGGGAAAAAGGTTCTGTTAAGTTTTATACAGATGCCAAGGGGAAGAAGATGCCTGATGAAGCGGATGACTATACGCCGCCTAAGGATGGGCTTGATATGAAGCTGACAGTTGATTCAAAGGTTCAGACGATAATGGAAAGAGAGCTTGATAACGCTGAGGCCAAATATCATCCGGACGGCATGATTGCCGTAGCCATGAATCCGAAAAACGGAGAAATTTTGGGGATGTCTAGCAGGCCTGACTTCGACCCTGCTGATTACCAATCTGTTGATCCGTCCGTCTACAATCGAAATCTGCCAGTATGGAGCACGTATGAACCGGGATCTACCTTTAAAATTATTACACTTGCAGCAGCCCTTGAAGAGCAAAAAGTAAATTTGAAACGGGATCAATTTTATGATAAAGGGCATGCTGAAGTGGACGGAGCGAGACTGCGGTGCTGGAAAAGAGGCGGGCACGGGCTGCAGACGTATCTGGAAGTTGTGCAGAACTCCTGCAACCCGGGGTTTGTTGAATTAGGCGAGCGCTTAGGAAAGGAAAAGCTTTTCAAATATATCAAAGACTTTGGTTTTGGACAAAAAACGGGGATTGATCTCCAAGGCGAGGGAACAGGCATCTTATTCCCGCTTGAGAGAGTGGGCCCGGTGGAGCAAGCAACTACGGCTTTCGGACAGGGAGTATCCGTCACGCCGATTCAGCAGGTTGCAGCAGTATCCGCCGCTGTAAACGGAGGAACGCTCTATACACCTTATATTGCAAAGGAATGGATCGATCCTGTTACGAAGAAAACGGTCAAAAAACAATCACCAATCGCAAAGAAACAAGTCATTTCTGAGGAAACATCCAAACAAATCCGCTATGCTCTAGAAAGCGTCGTCGCAGAAGGAACCGGCCGCAATGCATTTGTAGAAGGATATCGTGTCGGAGGAAAAACGGGAACTGCACAAAAGGTTAAAGATGGAAAATATCTTGAAAACAACCATATTGTATCATTTATCGGTTTCGCGCCAGCTGATGATCCGAGTCTAGTCGTCTACGTTGCGGTGGATAACCCGAAAGGCACGATTCAGTTTGGCGGAACGGTAGCAGCGCCTATTGTCGGAAATATTATGAGAGACAGTCTGCCGGAACTTGGTGTGAAGCCCCGGAAAAATCAAATCGAGAAAAAATACCAATGGAACGACACAAAAACAATAGAAGTTCCGAATGTTGTAGGGATGTCTGTCTCAGATCTTGAGTCACTATTGGTGAATCTCAATGTGGATGCTTCCGGGAAAGGGAGCAAAATCGTTAAACAATCGCCAGCTGCCGGAACGAAAGTAAAAGAAGGCTCAAAGATACGCGTGTATTTGACTGAAGAAGATGAAAAGGAGGCAGCCGATTGATTCGGGCTGCCTATTCTTTTATTGCAGAAAAAATGCTGATATCTTTCAAGATTAGCTGGATGTATCCTTTTATTTACGCTAAAATATGAACTGTATGCTTAAAATCATTACCACATCATTTGATGTGACTTCAATGATAAAAAGAACGAATTAGAATGTTGAGAGGTTTGATACGATGAAACTTACAAAGCTGCTTACATACTTAACAACCGAACCTTCTGTAAACGACTCACAAGACCCTGAAATAACTTCAATTGAGATGGACTCCAGGGAAGTAAAGAAAGGGAGTCTTTTTGTATGTGTAAAAGGGTATACGGTGGATGGCCACGATTTTGCGCAAAAAGCAGTAGAAAACGGTGCAGCGGCTATTGTGGCAGAAAGAGAGGTCGATGTGAATGTTCCTGTTATTATTGTCCGGCAGTCACTTCGCGCGCTCAGCGTTTTGTCTGATGCGTTTTACGGACAGCCGACGAAGAAGCTTCAGCTGATTGGGATAACAGGGACAAACGGCAAAACATCAACGACCCACATGGTCGATGAGATTCTGAAAAAAGCGGGAAAACGCACAGGCTTGATCGGTACAATGTATATGAAAATCGGAGACGAAACACTTCCTGTTAAAAACACGACTCCGGAAAGCGTCACGCTGCAGAAAACGTTTAAGAAAATGAATGACAAGCACGTTGACACTGCAATCATGGAGGTTTCTTCCCACGCTTTGTCTTTAGGACGCGTCCATGGCTGTGATTATGATATTGCCGTGTTTACGAATTTAACACAGGACCATCTGGACTATCATAAAACGATGGATGAGTACCGGCATGCAAAAAGCTTGCTCTTTTCCCAACTTGGCGGGGCTTTCAACCATGAACATCCAAAGCGTGCCGTCCTGAATGCTGACGATGAGGCGAGCGCTTATTTTGAAAAGGTAACAGCTGCGCATATCTCTACATACGGAATTAAAAACGATGCTGATGTGATGGCGAAGAACATCAGTATCACTGCACAGGGCACAAGCTTTGATCTCGTGACAAACAAAGGCACGAAGCACATCACGATGTCTCTCGTCGGACAATTTAATGTGTATAACGTGCTGGCCGCTGTTGCGACATGTATTGCAGCAGGCATACCGTTTGAAATCATCACTGAGGCTGTTGAAGAATTGCATGGTGTAAGAGGCCGTTTTGAATTGGTCAATCAGCAGCAGGAGTTTCCTGTCATTGTAGACTACGCGCACACACCGGACAGCCTTGAAAATGTGCTGGAGACATGCAGAGACATGACGGAAGGAAAGCTATTTGTCGTTGTCGGCTGCGGAGGAGACAGAGATAAGACGAAGCGCCCGAAAATGGCTAAAATTGCTGTGGAGCTGGCTGACGAGCCGATTTTCACGTCAGATAACCCGAGAAGCGAAGATCCTCGCGCGATTTTAAGAGATATGGAAGCCGGAGTAGAGAACGCATACTATCACAGTATTGCAAACCGCGAGCAGGCGATCTTTTTCGCAATTGCCAATGCCAAAAAAGGCGACGTTGTCCTCATTGCCGGAAAAGGACATGAAACCTATCAGCAGATCGGAAATGAAACTTTCGATTTTGATGATGCTGAAGTAGCGGCGAGAGCCATTGTTGAACTCAATAAGAATAAGACGAATTCATAGGAAAGAGATGTTACTGAATAATGGAGCTTGAAAAGATTTTTCATATGGAAAAAAATCATGAATATGATAACTACGTATGTCGTTTGAAAGAAACAGGAGGAGAAAAGGACAATGCTTGAGCAAGTCATTCTGTTTACAATTTTAATGGGGTTTTTAATTAGTGTTCTGCTCTCTCCGATTCTTATTCCGTTTTTAAGAAGATTAAAATTCGGCCAGAGTATTAGAGAAGAAGGACCGAAATCACATCAGAAAAAATCAGGGACACCGACAATGGGCGGGGTCATGATCATACTTTCTATCATAGTGACAACAATTGTTATGACACAGAAGTTTTCAGAAATAAGCCCCGAAATGGTGCTGCTTCTGTTTGTTACGCTAGGCTACGGTTTGCTTGGCTTTTTAGATGATTACATCAAGGTTGTCATGAAGCGCAATCTTGGATTGACATCAAAGCAAAAGCTGATCGGACAAATTATTATTGCAGTTGTATTTTACGCCGTGTATCATTACTACAATTTTGCGACGGATATTCGCATTCCTGGAACTGACTTATCATTTGATCTTGGCTGGGCTTACTTTATCCTTGTGCTCTTTATGCTTGTCGGCGGATCAAACGCAGTTAACCTGACTGACGGCCTTGACGGGTTATTATCCGGTACTGCGGCGATTGCCTTTGGCGCCTTTGCCATTCTGGCATGGAATCAGTCTCAATATGACGTAGCGATTTTCTCAGTTGCCGTTGTCGGTGCAGTTCTGGGCTTCCTTGTATTTAATGCTCATCCGGCCAAAGTTTTTATGGGAGATACGGGATCGCTTGCATTGGGAGGAGCAATCGTTACCATTGCCATTTTAACGAAATTAGAGATCCTGCTGGTTATCATCGGCGGTGTATTCGTTATCGAGACATTATCTGTTATTTTGCAGGTCATCAGCTTTAAAACGACAGGTAAACGAATCTTTAAAATGAGTCCGCTTCATCACCATTATGAGCTTGTCGGCTGGTCTGAATGGAGAGTAGTCGTGACGTTTTGGGCTGCGGGACTTTTGCTTGCCGTTTTAGGAATTTACATCGAGGTGTGGTTATAAGTGGAAAATGATCAATTTTTACAGAAACAGCATTTTTTAATCCTTGGGCTTGCGAAAAGCGGATATGCGGCGGCCTCCATTCTTCATGAAAAAGGCATTTATGTTGCAGTCAATGACCAAAAGCCTTTTGAAGAAAATGAACCGGCACAAAAGCTTTCTGAAAAAGGAATCGAAGTTGTTTGCGGAGAGCATCCAGTTTCTCTGTTCGATCAGCATCAAATCACGATTCTGATCAAAAACCCGGGAATTCCTTATGAAAATATTATGGTTCAGGAAGCGGAGAAACGAGGCATTCCGGTTTGGACGGAAATTGAGCTCGCTTACTACCTGACCAGCGCCAAGTTTATTGGGATTACCGGATCGAACGGTAAAACGACCACGACAACGCTAATTTACGAAATGCTCAAAGCTGGCTCGCAAAAAGCACTGATTGCCGGAAACATCGGCACAGTCGCAAGTGAGGTTGCCTATCATGCTGATGGAGATGAATGGATCGTTACTGAACTGTCTTCGTTTCAGCTGATGGGAACACACGCTTTCAGACCGGAAATCAGCCTGATTTTAAATGTATTTGACGCCCATCTGGATTATCACCATACGCGCGAAAACTATGAAAAAGCGAAACAGAAAGTGTACCTTCATCAGACTGCTTCAGATAAAGCTATTGTCAACCAGGATGATGAAACCGTCGTGCGTCTTGCTGAAGCCGGAAAAGCCGAAATCGTCCCATTTTCAGTCAGCAAAACGCTTGAACAGGGCGCATATGTAAAAGACAGTATGATTATGTTTAACGGCGAAGCCATTCTTCCTCTGGAAGAGGTTGTACTGCCCGGTGCTCATAACCTGGAGAACATTTTAGCAGCTATTGCAGTTGTGAAAACGGCAGGAGCATCCAATGAGGCGGTTAAAAAGGTGCTGACAAGCTTTACTGGTGTGAAGCACCGCCTCCAATATGTCACAACTGTGAATGGCCGCAAATTTTATAACGACAGTAAAGCAACAAACATTCTGGCGACAAGCAAGGCGCTTTCAGCTTTTGATAAGCCGGTCATTCTGCTTGCGGGCGGACTGGATCGCGGAAATGGTTTTGATGACTTGAAACCTTATATGAAGCATGTCAAAGCAGTGCTTACATTTGGCCAGACGGCGCCAAAACTCGAGAAACTCGGCAATGAACTGGGAATACAACATGTCAAACGTGTCGATAATGTTGAACAAGCAGTATCTGCGGCGTTTGCGCTCTCAAATGAAGGAGATGTCATCCTGCTGTCACCCGCGTGTGCGAGCTGGGATCAATTCAAAACATTTGAAGAACGCGGTGACATGTTTATAGATGCCGTGCATATGCTTAAGTAAGGGCTTGTCTTGAAGTAAATCGGCAGCCCTAATGACTTTAAGCTTGGGGTGTCGATTGCTTTGACTACTAAAAAAACATCGCCTGATTTGTTATTGGTCATCATTACGTTATTATTATTAACAATCGGATTAATTATGGTGTACAGTGCGAGTGCGGTATGGGCGGATTATAAATTTGACGACTCATTCTTTTTCGCGAAACGGCAGCTTTTGTTTGCGGGAATCGGCGTCATTGCTATGTTTTTTATCATGAATGTCGATTATTGGACTTGGAGGACATGGTCCAAATTGCTGATGGTTATCTGCTTTTTCCTTCTGGTGCTTGTTTTGATACCGGGCGTCGGAATGGTGCGGAACGGTTCAAGAAGCTGGATCGGAGTCGGAGCATTCAGCATACAGCCTTCAGAGTTTATGAAGCTTGCGATGATTGCATTCCTTGCTAAATTTCTCTCTGAAAAACAAAAAAACATCACATCGTTCAGACGGGGGTTCGTCCCTGCACTTGGCATCGTGTTTTCAGCATTTTTGATTATCATGTGCCAGCCTGACCTCGGAACGGGGACAGTAATGGTCGGAACTTGTATTGTCATGATTTTTGTAGCCGGCGCGCGGATCGCCCATTTCGTCTTTCTCGGACTGATCGGCCTCAGCGGATTTGTCGGGCTCGTACTATCAGCTCCATATCGGATTAAGCGGATTACCTCATACTTAAATCCATGGGAAGACCCGCTCGGAAGCGGATTTCAGATCATTCAATCGCTTTATGCAGTGGGGCCCGGCGGGTTGTTCGGAATGGGGCTCGGACAAAGCAGACAGAAATTCTTTTATCTGCCTGAGCCGCAAACAGACTTTATTTTCGCCATCTTGTCAGAGGAGCTGGGCTTTATCGGGGGAACACTTATTTTGCTCCTCTTCAGCGTCCTGCTGTGGAGAGGAATCAGAATTGCGCTTGGTGCCCCTGATCTGTACGGAAGCTTTGTCGCAGTCGGTATTATTTCAATGATTGCCATTCAAGTCATGATAAATATCGGCGTAGTCACGGGCCTGATTCCTGTAACAGGCATAACGCTCCCGTTTCTGAGCTACGGAGGCTCTTCATTGACTCTAATGCTGATGGCAGTTGGTGTGCTGCTGAATGTAAGCCGCTACTCGAGGTATTAACGAATGTATGTCCAAGCCTCCTGTCTAACATGAAGCTTGGAAACAATTGATGCGATAACCCTGTCCAACAAAACAGGGTTATCGTTATGTTATAGAGAAACTTAGACTGGGGGAAAAGAAATGCGAATTGCAATAAGCGGAGGCGGTACAGGGGGACATATTTATCCTGCGCTTGCTTTTATTAAAGAAGTGCAAAGACGTCATCCTAATGTGGAATTTTTATATATCGGAACAGAAAACGGGCTGGAGAAAAAAATTGTTGAGCGGGAGAATATACCGTTTCGTTCAATTGAAATTACAGGATTTAAAAGAAAATTGTCATTTGAAAATGTCAAGACTGTGATGCGTTTTCTGAAGGGCGTCAAAAAGAGTAAATCGTATTTAGCGGAATTTAAGCCCGATGCCGTAATTGGAACGGGCGGTTATGTATGTGGGCCGGTTGTCTATGCCGCTGCGAAAATGGGAATTCCGACTATTGTCCACGAACAAAACAGCCTGCCGGGCATCACGAATAAGTTTCTTTCAAAATATGTTAATAAAGTAGCGATTTGTTTTGAAGAAGCGAAATCACATTTTCCTAGCGAGAAAGTTGTATTTACGGGAAACCCGAGAGCCTCTGAAGTCGTCTCAATAAAGACGGGACGATCATTGGCTGAATTTGGGCTTTCTGAAGACAAAAAAACGGTCTTAATTTTCGGCGGAAGCCGAGGCGCTGCACCGATTAACCGCGCTGTCATTGACATGCAGGATGCGCTGAAAACAAGAGACTATCAAGTGCTGTATATCACCGGTGAAGTTCACTATGAAAAAGTAATGAATGAGCTGAAAAGCAAGGGTGCCGCTGATAATATGGTCACAAAGCCGTTTCTTCATCAAATGCCTGAGTATTTAAAGGCCATTGATGTCATTGTGGCCAGAGCCGGTGCGACAACGATTGCCGAAATTACTGCTCTCGGAATCCCAAGTGTTCTGATCCCAAGTCCATATGTGACAGCGAATCACCAGGAGGTCAATGCGAGATCTCTTGGCCAGCATGATGCGGCGATTGTACTGAAAGAAACAGAGCTCAGCGGGGAGAAGCTGATTGAAGCGCTAGACCGGATTGTACTGAATGAGCAAACGTTAAAGGAAATGAGCGAACGAACAAAGTCACTCGGTGTTCCTGACGCGGCTGCCCGTTTATACAGCGTACTCGAGGAATTAAAAAAATAGTAGAAAAGCAAATGGAATGCGGAGGTTTACGATGGAGAAAGTGATACAGGAATTAAAAGAACGAGAAGTCGGCAAGGTTCTTGCAAATGAACCGCTCGCGAATCATACAACGATGAAAATCGGCGGACCTGCGGATGTATTGGTCATTCCAAGCAGTGTAGATGCTGTTAAAGACATCATGGACGTGATTAAAAAATATGATGTGAAGTGGACAGTCATCGGCCGCGGATCAAATCTTCTTGTTTTAGATGAAGGAATTAGAGGCGTAGTGATCAAGTTGGGGGCGGGTCTTGACCATTTGGAGCTTGAAGGGGAACAAGTAACAGTCGGAGGCGGTTATTCGGTGGTCCGCCTTGCTACATCATTGAGCAAAAAAGGCCTGTCCGGTTTGGAATTTGCTGCCGGCATTCCAGGATCAGTCGGCGGAGCGGTTTATATGAATGCCGGCGCTCACGGTTCTGATATGAGCGAGATCCTCGTCAAAGCGCATATTTTATTTGAAGACGGAACGATTGAGTGGCTGACAAATGAGCAGATGGATTTCAGCTACAGGACATCTGTACTGCAAAAGAAACGCCCGGGCGTTTGCCTTGAAGCTGTTTTGCAGCTTGAGCAGAAGGATAAGGAATCAATCGTTCAGCAAATGCAAAGCAATAAAGACTATAGAAAAAATACACAGCCGTATTCAAGCCCTTGTGCGGGAAGCATATTCAGAAATCCGCTTCCGAATCATGCCGGGAACCTTGTAGAAAAAGCAGGCTTGAAAGGATATCAAATCGGCGGTGCAAAGATATCGGAGATGCACGGAAACTTCATCGTCAATGCGGGAGGAGCATCAGCAAAAGATGTGCTTGATCTCATTGACCATGTGAAAAAGACAATCCGTGAAAAATACGAGATTGATATGCACACAGAGGTTGAAATCATCGGCGGAAATCGCTGATTCAAGTTCTGACTGAAGCTGTTCATATGATATACTGTAAGCAAACGACAAACGGCATCATAGTATGCCGTTTGTTTTGGAATAGACAGACTTTTAACAGCTGTTTCATTTGAATGAGGTGAACAGGCAATGAACCCGGGTCAAGACCGAGAAAAAATCGTTAACATTGAAGAGCGGATCCCTAAAATTAAAGAGCAGAGGAAACAAAAGGCAAACCGCCGTCTCATTTCATTTATTATGCTCTTTTTTATTATGGTGCTGATCATTGTGTACCTGCAAACACCAATCAGTAAAGTATCAACAATCTCTGTTACAGGGAATGAAAATGTATCAAAAAAGGAAATTATCGACCTTTCCGATATTAACAGCGGAGATACTGAGTTTTGGAGTTTGGACAAGCAAAAAACAGAAAAGAAGATTCAGCAAAATAAATTAGTGAAAAAAGCGGAGATCAGCAAATCGCTTCCTAATAAAATCAACATTGCAATCGAAGAATATAAAGCGATTGCTTATTTAGAAAAAGACGATGTGTACTATGAAGTGCTTGAAAACGGCTCAGTTCTGCCAAACGAAGTAACGCCGGATGATGCCGGACCGATTTTAGTGAATTGGACAAACGCGAAGAAGCGGTCTCAAATGGCCAAGCAGCTCGATGCGTTGTCAAATTCGTTAAAACAGTCGATTTCAGAAATTTATTATACGCCTGTAAAAATGGATGAAAACCGTATTAAGTTGTACATGAACGACGGTTATGTTGTTACGGCATCTATTAAAACGTTTGCAGACCGAATGAAGACGTATCCTTCTATCATCTCACAGCTAAGCAGCAATAAAAAAGGAATCATTCATTTAGAAGTTGCCACCTATTTTGAAGAGTTTGGGAAAAACGATAAAGCTGCTAAAAAGGAAGATGAAAATTGAGGGGCAAATCAGCAGTCCTTCTTTCCTTGATTATGCTTATCGCAGGTTTTTTGATTTCATTTTCTTTTCAAATGACAAAAGAAAACAACAAAAGCGCGGCTGAGACGGAAGAGTGGAAAAAAGAATATGCGCTGAGAGATGAACTTCTGAAACAAGAGAAAGAAAATAAGAAGCTTGAAAAAGAATTATATCAAAAGCAAAACAAAGTCCGCCAGGCGGAAAATAAGCTGAAGAAAGAGAAGTCGGAATACTATAATGTCCTCGAAGATACAGAAAAATACAGGATGTATATTGGGGAAGTCGGTGTGCAGGGAGAAGGCGTTGAGGTGACATTGGAAGATGCGTCATACATACCGGAAGGGGAGAATGTGAATAGTTACATCGTTCACGAAAGCCATATCTTCCAAGTAGTAAACGAACTGTATATCTCAGGAGCGGCAGCTGTCGCCGTTAATGGACAGCGTTTGACGCATGATTCGTATATCAAATGCAATGGTCCTGTGGTAACGGTAGACGGGGTGCAGCATCCCGCTCCGTTTACGGTATCCGCTATTGGAGATCCAGATGTCCTGCTGCCCTCGTTAAATATCGCTGGAGGCCTAATTGATCAGCTGTCAATGGATCATATTTCTGTGTCGGCAGAAAAAGAGAAAAACGTACAAATGAAACCGATTCTGAAAACGAAGGAATGACTGAAAAAGCGGGTGAAATAGATTGAAAATAAAGCGTTCCTTCATAAGCATCAGTGTTCTTATGGTCATCTTCGGCCTGATGATATCTGTTCAGTTTAATTCGTTAAAGCACCCCAAAGTCCGGGATACAAGAGATATGTGGGATATTAGGGAAGAGCTGACATCAGAGCAGAAGAAGCAGGAAAAGCTGCTGGCTGAAATAAACAAATATGACAAATTGCTGAATAGCTATTCGCAAACGAAAGAAATGACAAAAGAAACCGCGCTAAATAATACCTTGCAATCCTTAAAAAAAACAGCCGGCATGACCGATATAACAGGTAGCGGAATTGTCATTACGATTTCCCCGCTTTTTTCTGAAAGCTTAACAGGAGAGCCGATCGAAAATCCGCCTCCGGATTTGCTGAAAAAGCTGATAAATGAACTCAACTCCTACGGTGCAGAGCATATCTCGATTAACGAGCGAAGAGTTGTGAATCATACAGTCATCAGAGATATAAACGGCACTACAAAAATAGACGGATACGCCCTTGACGATTATCCTTTAACAGTAAAAGTGCTTGCCAAAGATCCGGACATGTTACACAGCAGAGTGAAGGGGTCAGGCCTTGAGGATCTTTTTGCATCTGAAAATTTAGCATTAAAAGCCGGTAAATCTGAAAGCAAACTAATATTAAAAGCATATGACAGACCACTGGACGTACAACAGCTGAAACTGCTTAAAGACTGAAAAGGAGGAGAATTGTCATGTGGCTGCCCGTGTTGGGACTGGTGCTCGGAATAGCGATTGGACTAATGACAAACTTAACGATACCGAGTGAATACTCAAACTATTTATCGCTTGCGGTGCTTGCCGCACTTGATACATTAATCGGCGGAATCAGGGCGCATTTACAAGGTACATATGATGAAATGGTATTTGTTTCCGGTTTCTTTTTTAATATTATATTGGCAATAAGTTTAGCTTTTCTGGGAGTCCATCTTGGTGTAGACTTGTATTTAGCAGGTATATTCGCATTTGGAGTCAGATTATTTCAGAATATAGCCGTTATCAGAAGAAATCTACTAACAAAGTGGACTCTTTCTAAAAAAAATAAAAAAAATGTGATATAAAAGAGGATATACATAGGATATAACGAATATTTTCAATAAACATAAAATGTGAAAAACACATAAAAATATTCTGTTGTTATTTTTTGTTACACACTTGTAAAGCCACATTCATTGTATTGTTGTTCCGCAAATAATAGAATAGAAATGATCGAAATGTGAGGAGGTGCCATAGAATGAACAACAATGAACTTTACGTCAGTCTTGACATCGGTACGTCCAATACAAAAGTGATCGTCGGAGAAATGACAGATGATTCCCTTAATATTATCGGTGTGGGAAATGTACCGTCTGAAGGGTTGAAAAAAGGCTCAATCGTTGATATAGATGAGACCGTTCATTCTATAAGAAAAGCGTTTGACCAAGCTGAAAGAATGGTAGGTTTTCCGCTTAGAAAAGCTATTGTCGGCGTTAATGGAAATTATATCAATATTCAAGATACAAACGGTGTTGTAGCAGTTTCCAGTGAAAATAAGGAAATTCAGGTTGAAGATGTACGCCGTGTCATGGAGGCGGCACAGGTTGTTTCAGTACCGCACGAACAGCTGATTGTTGACGTCATTCCTAAACAGTTTATCGTAGATGGAAGAGATGAAATCACCGACCCGAAAAAAATGCTGGGTGTGCGTTTAGAAGTAGAGGGCACCTTGATCACCGGTTCAAAAACAATCTTACATAACTTACTCCGCTGCGTTGAAAGAGCTGGTATTGAAATAACTGATATTTGCCTTCAGCCGCTGGCAGCCGGTTCTGCTGCATTATCAAAGGACGAGAAAAACCTTGGTGTGGCTCTCATTGATATAGGGGGAGGGTCAACAACCATTGCCGTATTCCAGAACGGACATCTCACTTCTACCCGTGTCATTCCTCTCGGAGGCGAAAATATCACCAAAGATATCTCCATCGGATTGAGAACGTCAACAGAAGAAGCAGAACGCGTGAAAAAGCAATTTGGACATGCCTACTATGACGAAGCCTCGGAAGATGAAATATTTGAGGTAACCGTTATAGGCACCAATCAAAAACAAACATTTACACAGCAAGAAGCAGCGAATATCATTGAAGCGAGAGTAGAAGAAATTCTTGAAATTGTTTCAGAAGAGCTTCGCAGTATGGGAATTACCGATCTGCCGGGAGGCTTCGTGCTGACAGGAGGACAAGCAGCTATGCCGGGTGTCATGTCTTTGGCACAGGATGTGCTGCAAAACAATGTCAGAGTGGCAAGCCCGAATTATATCGGTGTAAGAGATCCTCAATATATGACGGGAGTGGGCCTGATCCAATTCGCCTGCCGGAATGCAAGAATCCAAGGCAGAAAAATAGGCTTTAAGATGCCTGAAGAAGCGATACAGGAAATCGCAGTCTCATCATCTGAGGAACAAGAGCAGCATCATCACCAAAATGAGGTGCAGCAGCGGCCAAAAGGAAAACAAAAAACACAAGCCGAACATAATAAACAGAGCAAAATGAAAAAACTATTAAGCATGTTTTGGGAATAGATAGATAGTCATTCGGCAGATTAGGAGGATTTAGCATGTTGGAGTTCGAAACAAACATAGACGGCTTAGCATCAATTAAAGTAATCGGAGTAGGAGGCGGCGGTAACAACGCCGTTAACCGAATGATTGAAAATGAAGTGCAAGGAGTAGAGTATATCGCGGTAAACACGGACGCTCAAGCTCTTAACCTGTCAAAAGCAGAAGTGAAAATGCAAATCGGCGCAAAGCTGACTAGAGGATTGGGAGCAGGTGCGAATCCGGAAGTCGGGAAAAAAGCCGCTGAAGAAAGCAAAGAGCAGATTGAAGAAGCACTTAAAGGTGCTGACATGGTATTCGTGACAGCTGGTATGGGCGGCGGAACAGGAACAGGTGCCGCACCGGTTATCGCACAAATCGCGAAAGACTTAGGCGCATTAACTGTCGGCGTTGTGACAAGACCGTTTACCTTCGAAGGACGCAAAAGACAGCTTCAGGCTGCAGGCGGAATCTCGGCAATGAAAGAAGCGGTGGATACACTGATCGTGATCCCGAACGACCGTATCCTTGAAATTGTTGATAAAAACACACCGATGCTTGAAGCATTCCGTGAAGCGGATAACGTACTTCGCCAAGGGGTTCAAGGTATTTCTGACTTGATTGCTACACCTGGTCTTATCAACCTTGACTTTGCTGATGTGAAAACAATCATGTCAAACAAAGGATCTGCTTTGATGGGTATCGGAGTTGCCACAGGTGAAAACCGTGCTGCTGAAGCTGCTAAAAAAGCAATTTCCAGTCCATTACTTGAAACAGCAATTGACGGTGCTCAAGGTGTTCTCCTGAATATAACAGGTGGTATAAACTTAAGTTTATATGAAGTGCAAGAAGCGGCTGATATTGTAGCTGCAGCATCAGATCAAGATGTAAATATGATTTTTGGATCAATCATTAACGAAGATCTAAAAGATGAAATTGTTGTAACTTTAATTGCAACTGGATTTATTGAACAGGAACTGGATCTATCTAAGCTTAAGGAGAGACCAGTTGCACCAGTGACTAAATCAAACCAAGACACACAGAGAGTATCGAAACGTGAAGAACAACATCAGAATAAAAATAATCACCAACGATCATTTCACTCCTCAGAGGATACGCTTGATATTCCAACGTTTCTTAGAAATAGAAACAACGGAAGATAGGTAAAAGAACAAAAAATTAAAAGGCTGTTGAGTATATCTCAACAGCCTTTTAATTAAATTGTTTCTTTTAATCAGAAGATTGGCCTCTCTATTAAAGAAATTTTGTATCTGAACAAGTATGTTCTTTGAGTATGTTATTAACCGAATTAATTTTACTGAATGCTTAGTATCAGTATTAAATTAGTAAACCACATGTATAATAATGTGGTTTTTTGTTTTGCCATCCATAAGAAATTTACTTTTTTCAGAAGTGTGATTTGATATGGAGACATAGAAATAGTACAAAATGCGTTAAGTGTCTTGGAATGAAATAGAATGGATTAAAGTAATAATTTAACCTAAAATGTAAAAAATTATATTAATAATAAATTTACTGCATTCCTATTGTAAAAAAGATAGAGCATAAATTCAGGTGTGGAATTCCAATCCATCACTTGAAATGAAATTTGTTTCTACTTGTAACATTCTAAAAGTTTCAATAATTATTCAATGATTTGGACTATAAATAGCTTGACTCTTAAGTGGTTGGTGTTTACTATAGTATTATAAAAATACATTTATGGTATTATATTCTAGGTTTTTTGCCTCGTTTTTAATACTTTAGATTTAGGTACACAGTGTTTAAAATTATTAATATGTTTTATTTTTAAGGAGCTGGTTATTGGTGGAACGGTTTATAAAAGAAAGTTTATTATCGAAAGGACAGAATGACTTATTTTTGCACTATCGCATGCATCCTACACTTTCAACTTACAATGAAAGATATGCATGGCATATACATAATTCACTTAACATACCTTTAGTTAGACAGGCTTTTATTGAAATTATTAACCGTCATGAGATTTTTCGTTCAGTTTTTACCATTGATGAAACTAAGCCTATACAAAAAATTCTACTTAAACCTATTATTGATTTTAGAGTTATAGATGCTCAGTTATGGAGTGAAAGTTCAATTCAGAGATATATTGAACAAGAGACAGAGATACCTTTTGTATTAGAGCAAGAGCCTCCATTTAGAATAAGATTAGTTCAAATTTCCGACCACCACTATATTTTACTACTGATATGGCATCATATTATATTTGATGGCTGGACTTTATCTCTTGTATTAGATGAATTCGGTAAAATTTATAAAAGTCTTTTAGAAAAAAAGGATCCCGATTTACAGCCTTTACTTTTCCAATATTCCGATTTTGTCTCATGGCAAAATATCTGGCTAAATAAAAATGGAAAACATTCAAAGGAATTTTGGCTTCAAAAACTTTCTTCTCAAATTCCACTAATAGAATGGCCAACATCTAAAAAAACATTCAGTACTTCTTATGAGGGTAAATTATTTCCCTTTAAATTTAATCAGAATCTAACAGAACAATTAAAAGGATTCTGTGAAGATTATAACTTTACACTTAGCACTCTTTTATTTTCACTTTACTTTGCATTTTTACATCGATATACAGGACAAAATGAAATTGTAATCGGAACCCCTAGATTTGGAAGGAAAAATAAAGATTTTCTTAAAACATGCGGTTATTTTGTGAATACTCTTCCTATAAGAATGGTGTATTCTAGAAATGAGAATTTTCTTAGTTTTATGAGTCGAATTCGTCAAGAATTAAATAATTGTATTATGCATCAAGATTATCCATTTCCTCTTATACGTGAACAATTACCAAATGATTATGTTGGAAATTATGCTCGTGTTTGTCAAGCGAATTTCGTTTTTCAACGTGCTTGTGAGCAACAGGCTGCTATATTCTTAGGTAATTGTTCAAATACTTTTGACTTATATGGTCTTACTTTGCAGCCGTTTTTTATACAAAAACGTATTTCTAAGTTTGATCTTACCCTATTTATTGAACAAGATAATAATGGTGAAATATACGGGAATTTTGAGTATAATACAGATATTTTTGACAACAAGGCTATTGAAGATATAGTGAAGTATTTTGAAGCTTTTATCTATTCTATTTTAAATCAAAAAAATCAAATGTTATCAAATATAAATATTTTACCTGAATTTGAAAAGCATTTGATATTGAATGATTTTAATGACACAAAAGCAGAATACCCAAAGGATAAAACAATTCATGAGTTGTTTGAACAACAGGTAAAAAGTGTACCTGATCAAACCGCTTTAGTATTCGGCAACGAACAGCTCACATATCAACAATTAAATGAACGAGCCAACCAATTAGCCCGCACACTTCGAAACGAAGGTGTAGGGGCTGATCAACTCGTTGGGATTATGGCAGAGCGTTCTTTAGACATGATCGTAGGGATACTTGGTATCCTTAAGGCCGGGGGAGCGTATGTACCAATTGATCCGGAGTATCCAGAAGAGCGAATCCATTATATGTTAGAAGATTCAAAAGCGCACTTATTATTAACCCAAAGTCATTTGCGAGATCGAATATCGTTCGCTGGAAAGATATTGTCCCTTGATGAAGAAGACAGCTATGATGAAACTGGATCTAATCTGAAATCTATTGTAGAGCCTCACCATCTGGCATATGTAATATATACTTCAGGAACGACTGGGAAACCAAAAGGAGTTATGGTTGAGCATAGAGGATTATGTAATTTAAAAACATACTTTAAAGAAAACTTGCATATGAACGAGCATGACCGAGTTGTACAGTTTGCGAGTATCTCATTTGATGCGGCTGTTTGGGAAATTTTCTCGACACTGTTTATGGGAGGCTCATTATATGTGCCAAATAAAGAAGTTGTCATGGATCATTTGGCATTTGCATCGTATATTAACCAAAATAAAATTACAACGGTGACGCTACCTCCGAGCTATGCTATGTATATAGAGCCTGAACAAGTTCCTTGTTTGAAAAGGCTGATTACAGCAGGATCAGCTTCGACGGTAGCATTAGTGGAAAAATGGAAAAATGATGTTACATACATCAATGCATATGGTCCTACCGAAGATTCTATTTGTTCAACCAGTTTGATTTATGATGTCAACACAATGGATTTGAATAATATACCAATTGGTCGTCCCATTCCTAATCATAATGTATATATATTAAACACCAGTGATCAATTACAGCCTGTAGGAGTCCCAGGAGAATTATGTATCAGTGGAGTTGGTCTAGCTCGAGGCTACTTAAACCGCCCGGATTTAACGGCCGAAAAGTTTGTCGATCATCCGTTTATCCCTGGTGAGAAATTGTATCGAACAGGAGACCTTGCCAGATGGTTACCGGAAGGTAACATTGAGTATTTAGGACGGATTGACCATCAAGTGAAAATACGCGGATACCGGATTGAAATTGGAGAAATTGAAACAGCTTTATTGAATATGGAAGCTGTACAAGAAGCAATCGTGGTTGCGCATGAAAACGACAACGGAGATAAAGCGTTATGTGCATACTACGTTGCGAGTGAATCTTTTGCGGTCAGTGAGATGAAAGAGAAATTATCTGTCCAAATGCCAAGCTACATGATTCCATCTTATTTTATTCAACTGGAGAAAATGCCGCTGACATCTAACGGGAAAATTGACCGTAAGGCACTCCCTCTGCCTGATGAGAAAAGTATCCAGACAGGGGTTGAGTATATAGCACCTTGTACACCGACTGAACAAGCTTTAGTGACGGCATGGGAATCAGTATTAGGGGTAAAACGCATTGGATTATTAGATAATTTCTATGATTTGGGCGGAGATTCTATTAAATCGATCCAGGTATCGTCAAGGTTGTTTCAAGCTGGATACAAAGTAGAAATGAAACATTTGTTAAAGTACCCAACGATTGCGCAACTCAGCGGATATGTTGAATGTATTACGTCTGTTGCTGAACAGGGAGAAATTACGGGTGTGGCACCATTAACCCCTATTCAATCTTGGTTCTTTGAAGAGAACTTTGTTGACCATTATTTTAATCAAGCGATGATGTTGTATCGGCCGGATCGCTTTGATATTGCCATTTTGAGAAAAGTGATAGGTCAAATAGTTCAACATCATGATGCATTACGAACAGTATTTGTAAAACAAGAGAATGAATTCACAGCCTGGATACGCGGGATTGCGGAAGGAGAATTATTCACATTAGATGTGTTTGATCTTCAAGAGGAACAGGACTGTGCACAAATTGTAGAAGCTAGAGCTAATCAAATTCAAAGCAGTATAAAGATTAATGAAGGTCCTTTAATCAAATTGGCACTGTTCCAGTGCCCAGATGGCGATCATTTATTAATCGTAATTCATCACTTGGTCATTGATATGGTATCTTGGCGTATTTTATTTGAGGATATCATGTCTGGGTACAATCAAGCGATGGCTGGGAAAGTGATTCAATTTGCACCCAAAGCGGACTCCTTTAAACTTTGGTCAGAACAATTGTGTGAATATGCGAATAGTACTGAAATTAAAGAAGAACGAACATATTGGGATGAGATTGAACAGACTGTACAAAGACTTGATCCGTTACCGAAAGATAGGGAACAACACAGCACGCTTCATGAAAGTAGCGGGGTTATGTCGATTGAGTGGACAGTTCAAGAAACCGAACAATTATTAAAACATGCAAACCAAGCATATAATACAGAAATTAATGATTTATTATTAACGGCGCTAGGTATGGGTGTGCAGCGGTGGACAGGACGGCAAGAAATTGTCGTGAATCTAGAAGGACACGGGCGAGAAATGATTATACCTGAAGTGGATATCACTCGTACGGTAGGGTGGTTTACGAGCCAGTATCCTGTCGTCCTCCAAATCCCTGAAGCATTAGATATCTCTGAACAGATTAAAGCGGTAAAAGAAGGGTTACGTCGTATTCCGCATAAAGGAATTGGCTATGGTATTTTGCGTTATCTTTCCAATCAGGATCAGATTTCATACACGGCGAAACCAGAAATTAGTTTTAACTATTTAGGGCAATTCGATCAGGACCTTGATAGTAACGCTCTGCGGATGTCTTCGTATTCAACTGGAATGGCAATGAGTAAACAAACCGAAAGGTTGCACGTGTTGAGTATGAATGGAATGATCCAAAATGGAAAGCTCTTCTTCATGATTGATTATAGTAAAGAACAGTACAGAGATGAGACGATTGAACAATTAGGTGCATGGATTAAAAACAGTTTACAACAAGTTATCCAGCACTGTGTGAGTAAAGAAGAGGGAGAAATAACACCGAGTGATTTAACACTTAAAGGCATGAGTATGGAAGAACTTGCACAAATAAGGGAAGAAACAAAACAGGTTGGTGATATTGAAGATTTATATGAATTGACACCTATGCAAAAAGGAATGTTGTTTCACAACTTGGCAGACACCAATTCGGCTGCTTACTTTGAACAAATGACTTTTGATGTGAACGGTGACTTGAATGTTGATGTTTTTATAAGAAGTTTGGAAAGTTTAATGCAAAGACACACCATTTTACGAACTAATATTTATCAAGGATGGAGAGATATCCCGTTACAAATTGTTTATAAACACAAATCAAGTGAGTGGTGTTTTGAAGATTTACGTAGATTTGATGTTGAAGAACAGGAGAAATATCTCAACTCTTACGTAGAATCTAATAAAGCGAGAGGGTTTCAGCTGTCCGAGGATACTCTAATACGGGTAGCTATCTTTCAAATAGATGAAGAGGTTCATCGAGTCATCTGGAGTTTCCATCATATCTTAATGGATGGCTGGTGTTTACCTATCATATTGAAAGAATGGTTCGAACAATACGAGGTATTAACTGGAAATGCGGAATCCAAGCATATAACAGTTACACCATATAGCCAATATATTGAATGGCTGTTAGCGCAGGATGAGGAAGAAGCCTCTAGATATTGGAATGAGTATTTAGCCGACTATGAAGAACAAACAATTGTACCAAATCTAGGAGTACATCCTGAACAAGAGGGATATCGTTCAGAGAGTGTTATTTGTGAATTGGGACAAGCACTAACCCATCAAATTCAGCAAATCGCAGCTCGCAATCAAGTAACAATGAACACAGTAATGCAAGCAATATGGGGTGTTTTATTACAAAAATATAATAATAGTAATGATGTTGTATTTGGCAGTGTGGTATCAGGAAGACCGGAAGGGATTCCTGGAATTGAAAATATGATTGGCATGTTTATTAACACGATCCCGGTACGAGTACAAACTAGAACAGGGATAACCTGTGCTGATTTAATGCAAAACATACAAGAACTCGCGATTTCATCAAGTTCGTATGATACGTATCCTCTTTATGAAATACAGGCTCAAACAAAGCAAAAACAAGACTTGGTTCAGCATATTATGGTGTTTGAGAATTATCCGGTTGAACAAGAAGTAGGACACGGTGATATATCGGATAAGACAAAATTGAAAATTACAAATTTTCGAGGAGACGAGCACACCAACTATGATTTTAACGTACTAGTGATGCCAGGGAGAGAAATGCAGGTTCACCTTCAATATAATGCGAATGTGTATAGTCGGGTGGGCGTAGAACAAATCAAGGATCACCTGATTCATCTTATGAATCAAGTTGTGCAAAATCCAAATATGCTTATTGAGGATTTACAATTAATCACCAAAGAAGAGGAGCAACAAATCCTACAGGATTTCAATGACACAAAAGCGGAATATCCAAGAAACAAAACAATTCATCAACTGTTTGAAGAACAAGCAGAACGTGTACCAGATAAGGTAGCTGTTGTGTTTGAAGATAAACAATTGACATATCGTGGACTGAATGAGCATGCTAATCGACTAGCCCGCACACTTCGAAACGAAGGTGTAGAGGCTGATCAGCTCGTTGGGATTATGGCAGAGCGTTCTTTAGACATGATCGTGGGCATACTTGGTATCCTTAAGGCCGGGGGAGCGTATGTACCAATTGATCCGGAGTATCCAGAAGAGCGAATCCATTATATGTTAGAAGATTCAAAAGCACACTTATTATTAACCCAAAGTCATTTGCGAGATCGAATATCGTTCGCTGGAAAGATATTGTCCCTTGATGAAGAAGACAGCTATGATGAAGCTGAATCTAATCTGAAATCTATTGTGGAACCACACCATTTGGCATATGTAATATATACTTCAGGAACGACTGGGAAACCAAAAGGAGTTATGGTTGAGCATAGAGGGTTATGTAATTTAACAACATACTTTAAAGAAAACTTGCATATGAACGAGCATGACCGAGTGGTACAGTTTGCGAGTATCTCATTTGACGCAGCTGTTTGGGAAGTATTTACTTCCTTATTATTAGGGGCTAAATTATATATACCTAAGAAATTAGAAATTATAGATCATCATTTGTTTGTTAAATTTATGAACGATAAAAAAATTACGACGGCGTTATTACCTCCAACGTATATAAGATATTTAACTCCAGAGAATTTTTCTTCTTTAAAAAGATTAATTACTGGTGGATCAGCTATAACAGTAGATTTGATGACAAAATGGAAAGAAAATCTATTGTATCTCAATGCTTATGGTCCTACAGAGGATTCTATCATAACAACGGTGTGGAAAGGGTTAGAAGAGAACATTCAACCTTATATAGTACCAATTGGTCGTCCCATTCCTAATCATAATGTATATATATTAAACACCAGTGATCAATTACAGCCTGTAGGAGTCCCAGGAGAATTATGTATCAGTGGAGTTGGTCTAGCTCGAGGCTACTTAAACCGCCCGGATTTAACGGCCGAAAAGTTTGTCGATCATCCGTTTATCCCTGGTGAGAAATTGTATCGAACAGGAGACCTTGCCAGATGGTTACCGGAAGGTAACATTGAGTATTTAGGACGGATTGACCATCAAGTGAAAATACGCGGATACCGGATTGAAATTGGAGAAATTGAAACAGCTTTATTGAATATGGAAGCTGTACAAGAAGCAATCGTGGTTGCGCATGAAAACGACAACGGAGATAAAGCGTTATGTGCATACTACGTTGCGAGTGAATCTTTTGCGGTCAGTGAGATGAAAGAGAAATTATCTGTCCAAATGCCAAGCTACATGATTCCATCTTATTTTATTCAACTGGAGAAAATGCCGCTGACATCTAACGGGAAAATTGACCGTAAGGCACTCCCTCTGCCTGATGAGAAAAGTATCCAGACAGGGGTTGAGTATATAGCACCTTGTACACCGACTGAACAAGCTTTAGTGACGGCATGGGAATCAGTATTAGGGGTAAAACGCATTGGATTATTAGATAATTTCTATGATTTGGGCGGAGATTCTATTAAATCGATCCAGGTATCGTCAAGGTTGTTTCAAGCTGGATACAAAGTAGAAATGAAACATTTGTTAAAGTACCCAACGATTGCGCAACTCAGCGGATATGTTGAATGTATTACGTCTGTTGCTGAACAGGGAGAAATTACGGGTGTGGCACCATTAACCCCTATTCAATCTTGGTTCTTTGAAGAGAACTTTGTTGACCATTATTTTAATCAAGCGATGATGTTGTATCGGCCGGATCGCTTTGATATTGCCATTTTGAGAAAAGTGATAGGTCAAATAGTTCAACATCATGATGCATTACGAACAGTATTTGTAAAACAAGAGAATGAATTCACAGCCTGGATACGCGGGATTGCGGAAGGAGAATTATTCACATTAGATGTGTTTGATCTTCAAGAGGAACAGGACTGTGCACAAATTGTAGAAGCTAGAGCTAATCAAATTCAAAGCAGTATAAAGATTAATGAAGGTCCTTTAATCAAATTGGCACTGTTCCAGTGCCCAGATGGCGATCATTTATTAATCGTAATTCATCACTTGGTCATTGATATGGTATCTTGGCGTATTTTATTTGAGGATATCATGTCTGGGTACAATCAAGCGATGGCTGGGAAAGTGATTCAATTTGCACCCAAAGCGGACTCCTTTAAACTTTGGTCAGAACAATTGTGTGAATATGCGAATAGTACTGAAATTAAAGAAGAACGAACATATTGGGATGAGATTGAACAGACTGTACAAAGACTTGATCCGTTACCGAAAGATAGGGAACAACACAGCACGCTTCATGAAAGTAGCGGGGTTATGTCGATTGAGTGGACAGTTCAAGAAACCGAACAATTATTAAAACATGCAAACCAAGCATATAATACAGAAATTAATGATTTATTATTAACGGCGCTAGGTATGGGTGTGCAGCGGTGGACAGGACGGCAAGAAATTGTCGTGAATCTAGAAGGACACGGGCGAGAAATGATTATACCTGAAGTGGATATCACTCGTACGGTAGGGTGGTTTACGAGCCAGTATCCTGTCGTCCTCCAAATCCCTGAAGCATTAGATATCTCTGAACAGATTAAAGCGGTAAAAGAAGGGTTACGTCGTATTCCGCATAAAGGAATTGGCTATGGTATTTTGCGTTATCTTTCCAATCAGGATCAGATTTCATACACGGCGAAACCAGAAATTAGTTTTAACTATTTAGGGCAATTCGATCAGGACCTTGATAGTAACGCTCTGCGGATGTCTTCGTATTCAACTGGAATGGCAATGAGTAAACAAACCGAAAGGTTGCACGTGTTGAGTATGAATGGAATGATCCAAAATGGAAAGCTCTTCTTCATGATTGATTATAGTAAAGAACAGTACAGAGATGAGACGATTGAACAATTAGGTGCATGGATTAAAAACAGTTTACAACAAGTTATCCAGCACTGTGTGAGTAAAGAAGAGGGAGAAATAACACCGAGTGATTTAACACTTAAAGGCATGAGTATGGAAGAACTTGCACAAATAAGGGAAGAAACAAAACAGGTTGGTGATATTGAAGATTTATATGAATTGACACCTATGCAAAAAGGAATGTTGTTTCACAACTTGGCAGACACCAATTCGGCTGCTTACTTTGAACAAATGACTTTTGATGTGAACGGTGACTTGAATGTTGATGTTTTTATAAGAAGTTTGGAAAGTTTAATGCAAAGACACACCATTTTACGAACTAATATTTATCAAGGATGGAGAGATATCCCGTTACAAATTGTTTATAAACACAAATCAAGTGAGTGGTGTTTTGAAGATTTACGTAGATTTGATGTTGAAGAACAGGAGAAATATCTCAACTCTTACGTAGAATCTAATAAAGCGAGAGGGTTTCAGCTGTCCGAGGATACTCTAATACGGGTAGCTATCTTTCAAATAGATGAAGAGGTTCATCGAGTCATCTGGAGTTTCCATCATATCTTAATGGATGGCTGGTGTTTACCTATCATATTGAAAGAATGGTTCGAACAATACGAGGTATTAACTGGAAATGCGGAATCCAAGCATATAACAGTTACACCATATAGCCAATATATTGAATGGCTGTTAGCGCAGGATGAGGAAGAAGCCTCTAGATATTGGAATGAGTATTTAGCCGACTATGAAGAACAAACAATTGTACCAAATCTAGGAGTACATCCTGAACAAGAGGGATATCGTTCAGAGAGTGTTATTTGTGAATTGGGACAAGCACTAACCCATCAAATTCAGCAAATCGCAGCTCGCAATCAAGTAACAATGAACACAGTAATGCAAGCAATATGGGGTGTTTTATTACAAAAATATAATAATAGTAATGATGTTGTATTTGGCAGTGTGGTATCAGGAAGACCGGAAGGGATTCCTGGAATTGAAAATATGATTGGCATGTTTATTAACACGATCCCGGTACGAGTACAAACTAGAACAGGGATAACCTGTGCTGATTTAATGCAAAACATACAAGAACTCGCGATTTCATCAAGTTCGTATGATACGTATCCTCTTTATGAAATACAGGCTCAAACAAAGCAAAAACAAGACTTGGTTCAGCATATTATGGTGTTTGAGAATTATCCGGTTGAACAAGAAGTAGGACACGGTGATATATCGGATAAGACAAAATTGAAAATTACAAATTTTCGAGGAGACGAGCACACCAACTATGATTTTAACGTACTAGTGATGCCAGGGAGAGAAATGCAGGTTCACCTTCAATATAATGCGAATGTGTATAGTCGGGTGGGCGTAGAACAAATCAAGGATCACCTGATTCATCTTATGAATCAAGTTGTGCAAAATCCAAATATGCTTATTGAGGATTTACAATTAATCACCAAAGAAGAGGAGCAACAAATCCTACAGGATTTCAATGACACAAAAGCGGAATATCCAAGAAACAAAACAATTCATCAACTGTTTGAAGAACAAGCAGAACGTGTACCAGATAAGGTAGCTGTTGTGTTTGAAGATAAACAATTGACATATCGTGGACTGAATGAGCATGCTAATCGACTAGCCCGCACACTTCGAAACGAAGGTGTAGAGGCTGATCAGCTCGTTGGGATTATGGCAGAGCGTTCTTTAGACATGATCGTGGGCATACTTGGTATCCTTAAGGCCGGGGGAGCGTATGTACCAATTGATCCGGAGTATCCAGAAGAGCGAATCCATTATATGTTAGAAGATTCAAAAGCACACTTATTATTAACCCAAAGTCATTTGCGAGATCGAATATCGTTCGCTGGAAAGATATTGTCCCTTGATGAAGAAGACAACTATGATGAAGCTGAATCTAATCTGAAATCTATTGTGGAACCACACCATTTGGCATATGTAATATATACTTCAGGAACGACTGGGAAACCAAAAGGAGTTATGGTTGAGCATAGAGGATTATGTAATTTAACAACATACTTTAAAGAAAACTTGCATATGAACGAGCATGACCGAGTTGTACAGTTTGCGAGTATCTCATTTGATGCGGCTGTTTGGGAAATTTTCTCGACACTGTTTATGGGAGGCTCATTATACGTGCCAAATAAAGAAGTTGTCATGGATCATTTGGCATTTGCATCGTATATTAACCAAAATAAAATTACAACGGTGACGCTACCTCCGAGCTATGCTATGTATATAGAGCCTGAACAAGTTCCTTGTTTGAAAAGGCTGATTACAGCAGGATCAGCTTCGACGGTAGCATTAGTGGGAAAATGGAAAAATGATGTAACATACATCAATGCATATGGTCCTACCGAAGATTCTATTTGTTCAACCAGTGTGATTTATGATGTCAACACAATGGATTTGAATAATATACCAATTGGCCGTCCCATTCCTAATCATAATGTATATATATTAAACACCAGTGATCAATTACAGCCTGTAGGAGTCCCAGGAGAATTATGTATCAGTGGAGTTGGTCTAGCTCGAGGCTACTTAAACCGCCCGGATTTAACGGCCGAAAAGTTTGTCGATCATCCGTTTATCCCTGGTGAGAAATTGTATCGAACAGGAGACCTTGCCAGATGGTTACCGGAAGGTAACATTGAGTATTTAGGACGGATTGACCATCAAGTGAAAATACGCGGATACCGGATTGAAATTGGAGAAATTGAAACAGCTTTATTGAATCTAGAAGCTGTACAAGAAGCAATCGTGGTTGCGCATGAAAACGACAATGGAGATAAAGCGTTATGTGCATACTACGTTGCGAGTGAAGCTTTCGCGGTCAGTGAGATGAAAGAGAAATTATCTGTCCAAATGCCAAGCTACATGATCCCATCTTATTTTATTCAGCTGGAGAAAATGCCGCTGACATCTAACGGGAAAATTGACCGTAAGGCACTCCCTCTGCCTGATCGAAATACACAAACTGGGGTAAAATATGTTGCACCTCGTACATCAATTGAATTAAAGCTGGCTGAGATTTGGAAAGAGGTACTTAGCTTAAAACAAGTGGGAATACGAGATAATTTCTTTGACATAGGAGGACATTCTTTAAAAGCTACTAGTTTAGCAGCAAAGATTTATAAGATATTAAATTTAAGAGTATCTGTTCGACAAATATTTAACCATCCAACGATAGAACAATTATCATCAAGAATCATAAGTGCTGTGGAAGATCAAAGCTTTACATCTATCCCTGCTGTGGAACAGAGAGAATCTTATCCGGTTTCTTCTGCACAAAAACGAATGTATATCTTGCATCAATTAGAAGGCGGAGAATTGAGCTACAACATGCCCAACTTGATGGTGGTTGAAGGAGAACTAGATGTTACTAAACTGGAGTCTGCCTGCATTCAATTGATTGATCGCCATGAATCTTTACGGACAAGTTTTAAATTATTGGATGGTGAGTTGAAACAGCTTATTCATGATAAAGTTAATTTTAAAGTAGAAGTTCGAAAGGTGAGACCAGAGGATTTAGATGAATATATTCAGGGATTTATACGTGCTTTTGATTTAAAGCAGGCTCCTCTTTTCCGAGTTCAGGTTCTTGAGTTCACATCAACAAAGCATATGATACTAATGGATATGCATCATGTTATTTCAGATGGCGTATCAATGACTGTAATCATGCAAGAGTTATTTCAATTATATGAGGGTGCCCAATTACCTGAACTGCGTATTCAATATAAAGATTATGCAGTGTGGCAACAAAATGAAATGAACCAAGAACAGATTCGAAAACAAGGAGCATATTGGTTAGAGACGCTTGGAGGAGATCTTCCTGTTTTACAAATGCCTACTGACTACGCGAGACCAGCTACCCGAAATTTTAAGGGAGCAAGAGTTGAGTTTACGATTGATGAGCACAGAAGTGAGGCGCTCCAACAACTAGCTATGCAAACGGGTTCTACACTATATATGGTAATGTTATCAATTTACACGCTTATGTTGTCTAAATATAGCGGACAAGAAGACATTATTATAGGCAGTCCAATTGCAGGTCGCCCACATGCTGATTTGGATCGAGTTGTCGGAATGTTTGTGAACACGTTGGCAATGCGAAACTACCCAACAGGGGAAAAAACATTTGAGCAATTTGCGAGTGAAGTGAAAGAAAATGCCTTAAGAGCATATGAAAATCAAGATTATCCATTTGAAGAAATTGTGGAGACATTAGATGTCACCAGAGATATGAGCAGAAATGCGATCTTTGATGTCATGTTTGTATTGCAAAATATGGATCAAGAAGCCGGGAAAGTAGAAGGATTAGAAATAAAGCCGTTTGAATGGGAATATGAGATAGCCAAATTTGATTTGATGTTGACTGTAGTTGAATGGAACGGACAATTGAATTGTATGTTGGAATATGCGACATCTTTATATGAGGAAGCAACGATAGTACGAATGACAAAACATTTTACCCATCTGGTAGATAACATTTTGGCACATCCGGATACAAAACTATCAGAACTATCTATGGTCCTCGAAGAGGAGCGAATGCAGCTTCTTAGAGATTTTAATGATACAAAAGCAGAATATCCAAGAAACAAAACAATTCATCAACTGTTTGAAGAACAAGCAGAACGTGTACCAGATAAGGTAGCTGTTGTGTTTGAAGATAAACAATTGACATATCGTGAACTGAATGAGCGAGCTAATCAACTAGCCCGTACACTTCGAAATGAAGGAGTAGAGGCTGAACAGCTTGTTGGAATTATGACAGAACGTTCTCTTGAAATGATTGTAGGTATACTGGGTATTCTCAAAGCGGGCGGGGCATATGTGCCGATTGATCCGGAATATCCAGAAGAGCGAATTCGTTACATGATTGAGGACTCAGGAGTGAAACTATTATTAAAGCAAAGCCATAAGCAGCATATAGAATTTACTGGCACAGTGCTGAATCTAGATCAGGAAAGTAACTATCATAAAAATAGCTTGAATCTTGAAAACCATGTACAGTCAAACAATTTAGCATATGTGATCTATACGTCGGGGACAACAGGTGCTCCAAAAGGCACTTTGCTTGAACATAAAAATGTGGTTCGTCTCTTGTTTAACAGCAAAAATGTTTTTGATTTTAATGAAAAAGATACGTGGACCTTATTCCACTCTTTCTGTTTCGACTTTTCTGTATGGGAAATGTATGGAGCACTTTTGTACGGTGGCAAATTAGTAATAGTACCAAAAACGATATCAAAGAACCCGATACAATTTTTACAGTTGTTAAAAGATGAGGAAGTAACAATTCTAAATCAAACTCCTAGTTATTTTTATTTAGTGAAAGATCAAGAATTAACTCATTCTTCGTGTGATCTAAAAGTGAGAAAAGTAATCTTTGGCGGGGAATCATTGAATCCATCTTTATTAAAAGAATGGAAAGATAAATATCCAGACATAAAGCTAATTAATATGTATGGTATTACAGAAACAACCGTTCATGTAACATATAAAGAGATTACAGAAATCGAAATAAAAGATGGAAGAAGTAACATCGGAAAACCGATTCCTACATTAAATGCCTATATATTAAATGAGCAAAAAGAATTGCAGCCAATCGGAATACAGGGAGAGCTATATATTGCCGGAGTTGGTCTAGCTCGAGGCTACTTAAACCGCCCGGATTTAACGGCCGAAAAGTTTGTCGATCATCCGTTTATCCCTGGTGAGAAATTGTATCGAACAGGAGACCTTGCCAGATGGTTACCGGAAGGTAACATTGAGTATTTAGGACGGATTGACCATCAAGTGAAAATACGCGGATACCGGATTGAAATTGGAGAAATTGAAACAGCTTTATTGAATATGGAAGCTGTACAAGAAGCAATCGTGGTTGCGCATGAAAACGACAACGGAGATAAAGCGTTATGTGCATACTACGTTGCGAGTGAATCTTTTGCGGTCAGTGAGATGAAAGAGAAATTATCTGTCCAAATGCCAAGCTACATGATTCCATCTTATTTTATTCAACTGGAGAAAATGCCGCTGACATCTAACGGGAAAATTGACCGTAAGGCACTCCCTCTGCCTGATGAGAAAAGTATCCAGACAGGGGTTGAGTATATAGCACCTTGTACACCGACTGAACAAGCTTTAGTGACGGCATGGGAATCAGTATTAGGGGTAAAACGCATTGGATTATTAGATAATTTCTATGATTTGGGCGGAGATTCTATTAAATCGATCCAGGTATCGTCAAGGTTGTTTCAAGCTGGATACAAAGTAGAAATGAAACATTTGTTAAAGTACCCAACGATTGCGCAACTCAGCGGATATGTTGAATGTATTACGTCTGTTGCTGAACAGGGAGAAATTACGGGTGTGGCACCATTAACCCCTATTCAATCTTGGTTCTTTGAAGAGAACTTTGTTGACCATTATTTTAATCAAGCGATGATGTTGTATCGGCCGGATCGCTTTGATATTGCCATTTTGAGAAAAGTGATAGGTCAAATAGTTCAACATCATGATGCATTACGAACAGTATTTGTAAAACAAGAGAATGAATTCACAGCCTGGATACGCGGGATTGCGGAAGGAGAATTATTCACATTAGATGTGTTTGATCTTCAAGAGGAACAGGACTGTGCACAAATTGTAGAAGCTAGAGCTAATCAAATTCAAAGCAGTATAAAGATTAATGAAGGTCCTTTAATCAAATTGGCACTGTTCCAGTGCCCAGATGGCGATCATTTATTAATCGTAATTCATCACTTGGTCATTGATATGGTATCTTGGCGTATTTTATTTGAGGATATCATGTCTGGGTACAATCAAGCGATGGCTGGGAAAGTGATTCAATTTGCACCCAAAGCGGACTCCTTTAAACTTTGGTCAGAACAATTGTGTGAATATGCGAATAGTACTGAAATTAAAGAAGAACGAACATATTGGGATGAGATTGAACAGACTGTACAAAGACTTGATCCGTTACCGAAAGATAGGGAACAACACAGCACGCTTCATGAAAGTAGCGGGGTTATGTCGATTGAGTGGACAGTTCAAGAAACCGAACAATTATTAAAACATGCAAACCAAGCATATAATACAGAAATTAATGATTTATTATTAACGGCGTTAGGTATGGGTGTGCAGCGGTGGACAGGACGGCAAGAAATTGTCGTGAATCTAGAAGGACACGGACGAGAAATGATTATACCTGAAGTGGATATCACTCGTACGGTAGGGTGGTTTACGAGCCAGTATCCTGTCGTCCTCCAAATCCCTGAAGCATTAGATATCTCTGAACAGATTAAAGCGGTAAAAGAAGGGTTACGTCGTATTCCGCATAAAGGAATTGGCTATGGTATTTTGCGTTATCTTTCCAATCAGGATCAGATTTCATACACGGCGAAACCAGAAATTAGTTTTAACTATTTAGGGCAATTCGATCAGGACCTTGATAGTAACGCTCTGCGGATGTCTTCGTATTCAACTGGAATGGCAATGAGTAAACAAACCGAAAGGTTGCACGTGTTGAGTATGAATGGAATGATCCAAAATGGAAAGCTCTTCTTCATGATTGATTATAGTAAAGAACAGTACAGAGATGAGACGATTGAACAATTAGGTGCATGGATTAAAAACAGTTTACAACAAGTTATCCAGCACTGTGTGAGTAAAGAAGAGGGAGAAATAACACCGAGTGATTTAACACTTAAAGGCATGAGTATGGAAGAACTTGCACAAATAAGGGAAGAAACAAAACAGGTTGGTGATATTGAAGATTTATATGAATTGACACCTATGCAAAAAGGAATGTTGTTTCACAACTTGGCAGACACCAATTCGGCTGCTTACTTTGAACAAATGACTTTTGATGTGAACGGTGACTTGAATGTTGATGTTTTTATAAGAAGTTTGGAAAGTTTAATGCAAAGACACACCATTTTACGAACTAATATTTATCAAGGATGGAGAGATATCCCGTTACAAATTGTTTATAAACACAAATCAAGTGAGTGGTGTTTTGAAGATTTACGTAGATTTGATGTTGAAGAACAGGAGAAATATCTCAACTCTTACGTAGAATCTAATAAAGCGAGAGGGTTTCAGCTGTCCGAGGATACTCTAATACGGGTAGCTATTTTTCAAATAGATGAAGAGGTTCATCGAGTCATCTGGAGTTTCCATCATATCTTAATGGATGGCTGGTGTTTACCTCTCATATTGAAAGAATGGTTCGAACAATACGAGGTATTAACTGGAAATTCGGAATCCAAGCATATAACAGTTACACCATATAGCCAATATATTGAATGGCTGTTAGCGCAGGATGAGGAAGAAGCCTCTAGATATTGGAAAGAGTATTTAGCCGACTATGAAGAACAAACAATTGTACCAAATCTAGGAGTACATCCTGAACAAGAGGGATATCGTTCAGAGAGTGTTATTTGTGAATTGGGACAAGCACTAACCCATCAAATTCAGCAAATCGCAGCTCGCAATCAAGTAACAATGAACACAGTAATGCAAGCAATATGGGGTGTTTTATTACAAAAATATAATAATAGTAATGATGTTGTATTTGGCAGTGTGGTATCAGGAAGACCGGAAGGGATTCCTGGAATTGAAAATATGATTGGCATGTTTATTAACACGATCCCGGTACGAGTACAAACTAGAACAGGGATAACCTGTGCTGATTTAATGCAAAACATACAAGAGCTGGCGATTTCATCAAGTTCGTATGATACGTATCCTCTTTATGAAATACAGGCTCAAACAAAGCAAAAACAAGACTTGGTTCAGCATATTATGGTGTTTGAGAATTATCCGGTTGAACAAGAAGTAGGACACGGTGATATATCGGATAAGACAAAATTGAAAATTACAAATTTTCGAGGAGACGAGCACACCAACTATGATTTTAACGTACTAGTGATGCCAGGGAGAGAAATGCAGGTTCACCTTCAATATAATGCGAATGTGTATAGTCGGGTGGGCGTAGAACAAATCAAGGATCACCTGATTCATCTTATGAATCAAGTTGTGCAAAATCCAAATATGCTTATTGAGGATTTACAATTAATCACCAAAGAAGAGGAGCAACAAATCCTACAGGATTTCAATGACACAAAAGCGGAATATCCAAGAAACAAAACAATTCATCAACTGTTTGAAGAACAAGCAGAACGTGTGCCAGATAAGGTAGCTGTTGTGTTTGAAGATAAACAATTGACATATCGTGGACTGAATGAGCGCGCTAATCGACTAGCCCGCACACTTCGAAACGAAGGTGTAGAGGCTGATCAGCTCGTTGGGATTATGGCAGAGCGTTCTTTAGACATGATCGTGGGGATACTCGGTATCCTTAAGGCCGGGGGAGCGTATATACCAATTGATCCGGAGTATCCAGAAGAGCGAATCCATTATATGTTAGAAGATTCAAAAGCGCACTTATTATTAACCCAAAGTCATTTGCGAGATCGAATATCGTTTGCTGGGAAGATATTGTCCCTTGATGAAGAAGACAGCTATGATGAAACTGGATCTAATCTGAAATCTATTGTAGAGCCTCACCATCTGGCATATGTAATATATACTTCAGGAACGACTGGGAAACCAAAAGGAGTTATGGTTGAACAACAAAATGTAATTAGCTTGGTCAAAAACCCGAATTATGTAGAGCTAGATGGGGATACGCATATTTTGCAAACAGGGTCTCTGGTATTTGACGCCTCTACTTTCGAGATTTGGGGAGCTATATTAAATGGAGGACAACTCTATTTAACAAAAATTGAACAAATTCTGGATGTTTGTGAGTTAAAAGGATTAATTAAGAAATACAAAATTAATACAATGTGGTTAACATCCCCATTATTTAACAAACTTACAAACCAGGACAATTTTTTATTTGAAGAATTAAAGACGTTGATTATAGGAGGGGATATATTATCTTTACCTCATATTAATCAAGTGTGTGAAAACAATCCGCAGATAAATATAGTAAATGGTTATGGCCCTACTGAAAACACAACTTTTTCCTCTACTTATTTGGTTAGAGGCAAACAATCTCAGGCAATACCTATTGGTCGGCCTATTCAAAATTCAACAGCTTACGTAGTAGATAAAACATTAAATATACAACCTATAGGAGTATGGGGGGAATTACTTGTTGGTGGAGATGGTGTAGCGAGAGGTTATCTAGATAGACCTGAGCTTACTGCAGAGAAATTTATACAACTTCCATTTAATAATGATCGCTGTTATCGCACGGGAGATATAGCTCGGTGGACGTCTAATGGAGTATTAGAATTTAGAGGAAGGCTTGACCATCAAGTTAAGATAAACGGATACCGGATTGAAATTGGGGAGATTGAAACAGCTTTATTGAATATAGATGCTGTGCAAGAAGCAATTGTCACCACATGTGAGGATGGAAATTCTGATAAAGAATTATGTGCTTATTTAGTAGTTAGAGAGCAGTTCAAAGTAAGCCACATTAAGCAAAAATTATCTTCTTCTCTGCCAAGCTATATGGTTCCAACTTACTTTGTAAGGCTGCAAAATTTTCCTTTAACAGTCAACGGGAAAATTGATTACAAGGCTCTCCCTCTGCCTGATAGAAATACACAAACTGGTGTGAAATATATTGCGCCTCGTACACGAATTGAATTAAAGCTGGCTGAGATTTGGAAAGAGGTACTTGGTTTAAAACAAGTGGGAATACAAGATAACTTCTTTGATATAGGTGGGCATTCTTTGCGAGCGACGGGTTTAGTTGCCAAAATTCATACAGAACTAAATGTTAGTATTTCAATAAGAGATGTGTTCAATCATCCAACAATTGAGGAAATGGCGTCAGTTATTATGAAATTGGGTTCGGATGGATATGACTTAATTCCTTCTGTAAAACAAAAAGACTATTACCCTGTATCTTCAGCACAAAAACGGATGTATATCTTGAATCAAATAGATGGTAATGAATTAACTTATAATATGCCACAAATGTTTCAAGTAGCAGGGGCATTAGATCTAGAGAGATTAGAAAATTCCTTAAGACAATTGGTTAATCGACATGAATCGTTCCGCACAAGCTTTAAAATAATTCAAGGTGAAATTGTACAACAAATACATGAAGATGTTGATTTCACATTTGAAACGATAAAAGTTTCTAATAGTGAAATAGAGGAACATCAGGTTCAGTTTGTTCGACCATTTGATATAATGCAAGCACCTTTAATTAGAGTGAAACTGCTAAAATTGGCATCAAATGACCATATACTAATGTTAGATATGCATCATATCATTTCGGATGGAGCGTCGATGAAAATTTTTATCGATGAACTTATGGATTTATATGAAGGTAAGCAATTAACTGAACTTAGAATTCAGTATAAGGATTATTCTTGTTGGAGATTAAATCAAAAGCAAATTAAAAAAATGATGAAGCAAGAAGCATATTGGATGGATATGTTTAGAGGAGAAATACCGCTGTTAGATATGCCTACTGATTATGAAAGACCTTTAATTAGAAGTTATGAAGGGGACCTATTAGAATTTGATATTGATTCTAATATCTACAAGGGATTACTAAAATTAGCAGAAGAAACTGAGAGTACATTGTATATGGTATTGTTGGCGGCATATTTCATCTTGATATCAAAATATAGTGGTCAGGAGGACATCATAGTAGGTACACCGATAGCAGGTCGAAATCATACGGACATTGAAAAGATAATAGGAATGTTTGTAAATACTGTGGTTGTTAGAAGTTATCCAAATGGAGAGAAAACTTTTTTACAATATGTTTTAGATGTAAAGGAAACAATGTTAGGTATCTACGAAAACCAAGATTATCCATTCGAGGAGTTGATTGAGAAAGTTAATTTTCAAAAAATGGGTGATCGTAATCCTTTATTTGATACAATGTTTGCTATTCAAAATACAGATGAAACAATTCTTAATAGAGGGAACCTCCATTTCAAACCTATAATTAATCACATGCATAAGGTGTCAAAATTTGATTTAACATTATCCATTAATGTTAGTCAAACTAAATTAACGGGAAGTTTTGAATACTGCACAAAATTATTCAGGAAGAAATCTATCGAAATAATGTCGAAAAATTTAATTACTATATTATCAACAATTACTTCTAATCCTAATATCAAATTAGGTCGAATTGAACTTGGCGTAAACAAGAAAGATACTAATGCTATTGATTTATATGAACTCCGTCTATAAATTGCTCTTAATTAGAAATATTTTAGACTTAAGTTTAATTTTCTCAAGTAACCCATCACTGGGGTTACTTGAGCTTTATACAAATAAAGCTTACTGAGTTCAATAAAAAGAGTTTTCAAAATTTGAAATTAATGAATCCAGAATATAAGTAAAGAGGTGTTGTAAGTGTCTTTATTTGAAGAGCAAGAACTATTTTGGGACGGTGTTTTTGATGATGAAGACTATATATCCTACTTGCCCTATTTTAAAACAACAGTAAAAGATGATGGTAAGAGAGGTAGGGTTACGGATTCTATTCTTTACGTTTCATTACCGACTGAATTATCACAAAAAATTAAGTCGGTAGCTAATGACTCGCACATTGCAGTGTATATTATTCTATTATCTGGAGTTGAATGTTTATTAAATAAATATACCGGAAATGAAAACATTATCATAGGAATGCCAGCGATAAAACAAGATATAGGTGTTTTAAATGAAATTCTCATGTTGAAAAATAAAATAAATGCGGCGACCACATTTAAAACATTATTTAAAGATATTAATTTGTTTTTAAAAAGTGTAACAGAAAACCAAAATGTACCTTTCCGAAAAATGACAAAGAATTTAAATATACAATATAATGATGAACATTTGCCGATAATTAACACTGTTGTTTCTTTAGATGAGATACACTCTTCTTTTCTTAATGAAATTGGCGGAAGGGATATTCTGTTTCAATTTAATCTAGAAAATAATAGAGTGAATCTTAAAGTCGTATATAACGAGAGACGTTATGACCAAGAATATCTGGTGCAAGCTACAGAGCATTTAAAACAAATTTATACTAATATGTTATCTCAACCAGATTCTAGGCTAGATCAATTAGAATACTTATCTAAGGTTGAAACAGACAAAATATTTCTCGAGTTTAATGATACACAAGCAGATTATCCAAGTAATAAAACAATTCATCAATTGTTTGAACAACGGGCAGAATCTTTACCAAATAAAGTAGCCGTTGAATTTGAAGATAAACAATTGACATATCAAGAACTTAATGAGCGAGCCAATCAGTTGGCTCGGACTCTCCGATTAAATGGTGTAGGTTCGGAACAACTAGTGGGCATTATGACAGAACGGTCTCTGGAAATGATTATAGGTATACTTGGTATTCTCAAAGCTGGGGGAGGATATGTACCGATTGATCCTGAATTTCCTGAAGAACGAATTCATTATATATTAAAGGATTCAGAAGCTCAGCTGTTACTGACTCAAAGTCATTTAATGCATCGTGTATCATTCACTGGGAGAGTAATTCCTCTCGACTCCGAAGAGAGCTACCACGAAATTCAAACTAATCTTAATTCAATAGTGAGGCCAAATCATTTGGCTTATGTAATATACACTTCAGGGACAACAGGTAAACCAAAGGGTGTAATGATTGAACATAAATCAGTAGTGAATACTTTAACGGATTTAGAAAAAAGGTTTCCTTTGGGGATAGACGATGCCATATTATTGAAAACAAACTATACATTTGATGTATCTGTAACAGAACTGTTTGGCTGGTTTATCGGAAAAAGCAAATTAGTTATTCTTAAGCCAGGTTTAGAGAAGGAACCAGAAGCATTAATAAATATTATAGAAAAAAATAAAATTACTCATATTAATTTTGTACCCTCTATGTTACAAGTATTGTTGAATGAATTAAGGCAAATAAACATAAAAAAGCTTCAATCTTTGAAATATGTATTTTCTGCCGGTGAAGCATTGCCAGTTAAAACAATTAAGGAGTTTTATTCTGCATTATCATCACGATTGGAAAATATTTATGGTCCGACAGAGTGTACCATATATGCAACCTATTATGGAACCGATAGAACTATGAAAGGTCTTGTAAACACGCCTATTGGTAAACCATTAGGAAATGTACAAGCAGTTGTTTTAAAAGATTTGGAATTACAGCCTATAGGAGTCCCCGGAGAATTATGTATCAGTGGAGTTGGTTTAGCTCGAGGCTACTTAAACCGCCCTGACTTAACGGCCGAAAAGTTTGTCGATCATCCGTTTATCCCTGGTGAGAAATTGTATCGAACAGGAGACCTTGCCAGATGGTTACCGGAAGGTAACATTGAGTATTTAGGACGGATTGACCATCAAGTGAAAATACGCGGATACCGGATTGAAATTGGAGAAATTGAAACAGCTTTATTGAATATGGAAGCTGTACAAGAAGCAATCGTGGTTGCGCATGAAAACGACAACGGAGATAAAGCGTTATGTGCATACTACGTTGCGAGTGAATCTTTTGCGGTCAGTGAGATGAAAGAGAAATTATCTGTCCAAATGCCAAGCTACATGATTCCATCTTATTTTATTCAGCTGGAGAAAATGCCGCTGACATCTAACGGGAAAATTGACCGTAAGGCACTCCCTCTGCCTGATCGAAATACACAAACTGGTGTAAAATATGTTGCGCCTCGTACATCAATTGAATTAAAGCTGGTTGAGATTTGGAAAGAGGTACTTAGCTTAAAACAAGTGGGAATACGAGATAATTTCTTTGACTTAGGAGGGCATTCTTTACGGGCTACTGATCTAGTTTCGAAACTTTATAAGCTATTGAAAATTAAAGTATCTTTAAGGGATGTATTTAACCATCCAACGATAGAACAATTATCAAGAATCATAAGTGTTGTGGAAGATCAAAGCTTTACATCTATTCCTGCTGTGGAACAGAGAGAGTCTTATCCGGTTTCCTCTGCACAAAAACGAATGTATATCTTGCATCAATTAGAAGGCGGAGAATTGAGTTACAACATGCCCAACTTGATGGTGGTTGAAGGAGAACTAGATGTTACTAGACTAGAGTCTGCCTGCATTCAACTGATTGATCGCCATGAATCTTTACGGACAAGTTTTAAATTATTGGATGGTGAGTTGAAACAGCTTATTCATGATAAAGTTAATTTTAAGGTAGAAGTTCGAAAGGTGAGACCAGAGGATTTAGATGAATATATTCAGGGATTTATACGTGCTTTTGATTTAAAGCAGGCTCCTCTTTTCCGAGTTCAGGTTCTTGAGTTCACATCAACAAAGCACATGATACTAATGGATATGCATCATGTTATTTCAGATGGCGTATCAATGACTGTAATTATGCAAGAGTTATTTCAATTATATGAGGGTGCCCAATTACCTGAACTGCGTATTCAATATAAAGATTATGCAGTGTGGCAACAAAATGAAATGAATCAAGAACAGATTCGAAAACAAGGAGCATATTGGTTAGAGACGCTTGGAGGAGATCTTCCTGTTTTACAAATGCCTACTGACTATGCGAGACCAGCTACCCGAAATTTTAAGGGAGCAAGAGTTGAGTTTACGATCGATGAGCACAGAAGTGAGGCGCTACAACAACTAGCTATGCAAACAGGTTCTACACTATATATGGTAATGTTATCAATTTACACGCTCATGTTGTCTAAATATAGCGGACAAGAAGACATTATTATAGGCAGTCTGATTGCAGGTCGCCCACATGCTGATTTGGATCGAGTTGTGGGAATGTTTGTGAACACGTTGGCAATGCGAAACTACCCAACAGGGGAAAAAACATTTGAGCAATTTGCGAGTGAAGTGAAAGAAAATGCCTTAAGAGCATATGAAAATCAAGATTATCCATTTGAAGAAATTGTGGAGACATTAGATGTCACCAGAGATATGAGCAGAAATGCGATCTTTGATGTCATGTTTGTATTGCAAAATATGGATCAAGAAGCCGGGAAAGTAGAAGGATTAGAAATAAAGCCGTTTGAATGGGAATATGAGATAGCCAAATTTGATTTGATGTTGACTGTAGTTGAATGGAACGGACAATTGAATTGTATGTTGGAATATGCGACATCTTTATATGAGGAAGCAACGATAGTACGAATGACAAAACATTTTACCCATCTGGTAGATAACATTTTGGCACATCCGCATACAAAACTATCAGAACTATCTATGGTCCTCGAAGAGGAGCGAATGCAGCTTCTTAGAGATTTTAATGATACAAAAGCAGAATATCCAAGAAACAAAACAATTCATCAACTGTTTGAAGAACAAGCAGAACGTGTACCAGATAAGGTAGCTGTTGTGTTTGAAGATAAACAATTGACATATCGTGAACTGAATGAGCGAGCTAATCAACTAGCCCGTACACTTCGAAATGAAGGAGTAGAGGCTGAACAGCTTGTTGGAATTATGACAGAACGTTCTCTTGAAATGATTGTAGGTATACTGGGTATTCTCAAAGCGGGCGGGGCATATGTGCCGATTGATCCGGAATATCCAGAAGAGCGAATTCGTTACATGATTGAGGACTCAGGAGTGAAACTATTATTAAAGCAAAGCCATAAGCAGCATATAGAATTTACTGGCACAGTGCTGAATCTAGATCAGGAAAGTAACTATCATAAAAATAGCTTGAATCTTGAAAACCATGTACAGTCAAACAATTTAGCATATGTGATCTATACGTCGGGGACAACAGGTGCTCCAAAAGGCACTTTGCTTGAACATAAAAATGTGGTTCGTCTCTTGTTTAACAGCAAAAATGTTTTTGATTTTAATGAAAAAGATACGTGGACCTTATTCCACTCTTTCTGTTTCGACTTTTCTGTATGGGAAATGTATGGAGCACTTTTGTACGGTGGCAAATTAGTAATAGTACCAAAAACGATATCAAAGAACCCGATACAATTTTTACAGTTGTTAAAAGATGAGGAAGTAACAATTCTAAATCAAACTCCTAGTTATTTTTATTTAGTGAAAGATCAAGAATTAACTCATTCTTCGTGTGATCTAAAAGTGAGAAAAGTAATCTTTGGCGGGGAATCATTGAATCCATCTTTATTAAAAGAATGGAAAGATAAATATCCAGACATAAAGCTAATTAATATGTATGGTATTACAGAAACAACCGTTCATGTAACATATAAAGAGATTACAGAAATCGAAATAAAAGATGGAAGAAGTAACATCGGAAAACCGATTCCTACATTAAATGCCTATATATTAAATGAGCAAAAAGAATTGCAGCCAATCGGAATACAGGGAGAGCTATATATTGCCGGAGTTGGTCTAGCTCGAGGCTACTTAAACCGCCCGGATTTAACGGCCGAAAAGTTTGTCGATCATCCGTTTATCCCTGGTGAGAAATTGTATCGAACAGGAGACCTTGCCAGATGGTTACCGGAAGGTAACATTGAGTATTTAGGACGGATTGACCATCAAGTGAAAATACGCGGATACCGGATTGAAATTGGAGAAATTGAAACAGCTTTATTGAATATGGAAGCTGTACAAGAAGCAATCGTGGTTGCGCATGAAAACGACAACGGAGATAAAGCGTTATGTGCATACTACGTTGCGAGTGAATCTTTTGCGGTCAGTGAGATGAAAGAGAAATTATCTGTCCAAATGCCAAGCTACATGATTCCATCTTATTTTATTCAACTGGAGAAAATGCCGCTGACATTTAACGGGAAAATTGACCGTAAGGAACTCCCTCTGCCTGATGAAAAAAATATCCAGACAGGGGTTGAGTATGTAGCACCTCGTACACCAATTGAAACAAAGTTAGCTGAGATTTGGAAGGACATACTTGATATAAAACAAGTGGGAATACAGGATAACTTCTTTGATATAGGAGGTGATTCATTAAAAGTATTAAAACTAATACAATCTATAAAAGAACGAATGAGGACTGAAATTTCATTTCAAACAGTATTTAATGCTCAAACCATTGAATTATTAGCATTGGATCTAATGAATGGGAATATAAAATTAGAAGATGAAACAAAGTTTACACCAATAACTCATCGTGGAAACGTCAATGTGTTTTGCTTCCCGTCTCGCATAGGAATTGGGATGACATATATAGAGATGGCTTATTTGTTAGAGGGAGATTATAGAATATATATTACGGACTTTATTCATGATCACACAAATTTTGATGATATGATTCGTGAATATGCAGAGAATATAGTTCAAATACAAGAACAAGGTCCATATGTATTTCTGGGGTATTCTGGAGGAGGAAATATAGCATTTGAAGTTGCAAAGGTAATGGAAAAAAAAGGATTGGAAGTGTCAGATATAATAATGTTAGATACAACTCTTTGGAATGCCGAAGTAAATAAAAGAGCAATGAAAATGCTATCAGAAGTTAATCGTGAACATACAAAGGTTCCAGAATGGATGAATACGAAATATGTACAAAATAAAATTAATAAATTTACAATGTATTTGGAACAGCTAACGAATGAAGGAGTATTAGATTCTAATATTCACAATATTGTAATAGATAATTCAATGACTAAATTTAAAAAGGAGTGGGCAAATGCAACAACAAAAGATTATATAGAATATGATGGCTATGGGACACATGACGAAATTTTGCAACCTGAATATATCGATAAAAATGTTTCAATAGTCAAAGAAATATTAAAAAATATAAACAAGTCTGTTATGACATCGATTTAAACTGTTTTTTTAATTCTAAAATACAGAGAGTATTTTCCGAGAAATATTTTTCCTAATAATGTGAAATAAGAAATTAAATTATGTCAAGAAATTTATAATAACAGGTTTTTAATTCTTTTGTCGCTTCGGCGTCTGATCAAGACGTAAACATGATTTTCGGTTCTGTTATTAATGAAAATCTAAAAGATGAGATTGTGGTGACAGTGATTGCAACCGGCTTTATCGAACAAGAGAAGGACGTGACGAAGCCTCAGCGTCCAAGCTTAAATCAAAGCATCAAAACACACAATCAAAGTGTTCCGAAGCGTGAGCCAAAACGTGAGGAGCCTCAGCAGCAGAACACAGTAAGCCGTCATACTTCACAGCCGGCTGATGATACGCTTGACATCCCGACATTCTTAAGAAACCGTAATAAACGCGGCTAAAGTAAAGGACAAAATCGTTTTCGATTTTGTCCTTTTTTGTTTTTCTCTTCACACTTTCCTTCTTATAAAGTCTTTTTCCCTATTGCTTCCTTCGCTTAGTAACAAAACAGATAATTAGACCTATTTATTTTTGTGACATTTCTATCATTTTCATATATATGGAAATTGAATGACATGAAACGACAATATCTGTAATTCAGATTGTCTACAGTTAATATACAGCGATGTTCTGACAAACCATTCATTATTAAAAGGAGGGACGACACTTTTTTTAAAAAGCATGTTGAAAAAGGGGGATGAAAATGAAGAAAAAAACGAAAAACAGACTCATCAGCTCTGTTTTAAGTACAGTTGTCATCAGTTCACTGCTGTTTCCGGGAGCAGCCGGGGCCAGCAGTAAAGTCACCTCACCTTCTGTTAAAAAGGAGCTTCAATCTGCGGAATCCATTCAAAACAAGATTTCGAGTTCATTAAAGAAAAGCTTTAAAAAGAAAGAAAAGACGACTTTTCTGATTAAATTTAAAGATCAGGCTAACACAGAAAAAGCGGCAAAAGCGGCTGTTAAAAAAGCGAAATCGAAGAAGCTGTCTGCCGCTAAGACGGAATATCAAAAGCGTTCTGCTGTTGTGTCATCTTTAAAAGTCACAGCCGATGAATCCCAGCAAGATGTCCTAAAATACTTGAACACCCAGAAAGATAAAGGAAATGCAGACCAAATTCATTCTTATTATGTGGTGAACGGGATTGCTGTTCATGCCTCAAAAGAGGTTATGGAAAAAGTGGCGCAGTTTCCCGAAGTGGAAAAGGTGCTTCCTAATGAGAAACGGCAGCTTTTTAAGTCATCCTCCCCATTTAATATGAAAAAAGCACAGAAAGCTATTAAAGCAACTGACGGTGTGGAATGGAATGTAGACCAAATCGATGCCCCAAAAGCTTGGGCACTTGGATATGATGGAACTGGCACGGTTGTTGCGTCCATTGATACCGGTGTGGAATGGAATCATCCGGCATTAAAAGAGAAATATCGCGGATATAATCCGGAAAATCCTAATGAGCCTGAAAATGAAATGAACTGGTATGATGCCGTAGCAGGAGAGGCAAGCCCTTATGATGATTTGGCTCATGGAACCCATGTGACAGGCACGATGGTGGGCTCTGAACCTGATGAAACAAATCAAATCGGTGTAGCGCCTGGCGCAAAATGGATTGCTGTTAAAGCGTTCTCTGAAGATGGCGGCACTGATGCTGACATTTTGGAAGCTGGTGAATGGGTTTTAGCACCAAAGGACGCGGAAGGAAATCCCCACCCGGAAATGGCTCCTGATGTTGTCAATAACTCATGGGGAGGGGGCTCTGGACTTGATGAATGGTACAGAGACATGGTCAATGCCTGGCGTGCGGCCGATATTTTCCCTGAGTTTTCAGCTGGGAATACGGATCTCTTTATTCCCGGCGGGCCTGGTTCTATCGCAAATCCGGCAAACTATCCAGAATCGTTTGCAACTGGAGCGACTGATATCAATAAAAAGCTCGCTGACTTTTCTCTTCAAGGGCCATCTCCATATGATGAGATAAAGCCGGAAATATCTGCACCGGGCGTTAATATTCGTTCATCCGTTCCTGGTCAGACATATGAGGATGGTTGGGACGGCACATCAATGGCAGGGCCGCATGTATCCGCTGTTGCTGCACTGCTGAAACAGGCGAATGCCTCACTTTCTGTTGATGAGATGGAGGATATATTAACCAGCACGGCTGAACCGCTCACGGATTCAACATTTCCTGATTCACCGAATAACGGATATGGCCATGGTCTGGTGAATGCTTTTGATGCTGTATCCGCTGTTACAGATGGTTTAGGCAAAGCGGAAGGACAAGTTTCTGTAGAGGGGGATGACCAAGAGCCTCCTGTCTATCAGCATGAGAAAGTAACTGAAGCTTATGAAGGTGGTAGCCTGCCACTGACTTTGACAGCTGAAGACAATGTGAGTGTGACATCTGTAAAGCTGTCCTACAAGCTTGATCAAGGTGAATGGACAGAAATAACGGCTAAACGAATCAGCGGTGATCATCTAAAAGGAACGTATCAGGCAGAGATCCCAGATATAAAAGGAACTAAACTAAGCTATAAGTGGATGATTCACGATTTTGGCGGTCATGTCGTTTCGTCTGACGTATACGATGTAACAGTGAAACCAAGCATCACGGCGGGATATAAGCAGGACTTTGAAACTGCACCCGGCGGCTGGGTTGCGAGCGGAACAAATAATAACTGGGAATGGGGAGTTCCGTCAACTGGCCCAAATACAGCAGCATCCGGAGAAAAAGTATATGGAACGAATTTGACAGGAAATTATGCCAACTCAGCAAACATGAACCTTGTTATGCCTCCTGTTAAAGCACCTGATTCAGGAAGTTTGTTCCTTCAATTTAAAAGCTGGCACAATTTAGAGGATGATTTTGATTACGGCTACGTTTTTGTTCTTCCGGAAGGTGAAAAGAATTGGGAGCAGGCTGGTGTCTATAACGGAAAGACATCAAGCTGGACGGACGAAGAAATTGATTTATCGGCTTATAAAGGCCAAAACATTCAAGTGATGTTTAACCTTCAATCAGATGAAAGTATTAACAAAGAGGGCTGGTACATTGATGATGTAGTGCTTTCTGACAAATCAGCCGGAAAAACAGTCAAAAAGAATAAGCTGGGCGTCGAAAAGCCGTCTGGAAAGCAAAAGAAAAAGCCAGTAAATCCGAAAAAGGCTAAGCCATCTCTAAATACAGCTGTAAAAACAGAGAGTAAAGATATACAGCCGCAAGTTTTGCCGCTCAGGGCACAAGTCAGTGTAGTGGAAACAGGAAAATCAACATATTCAGATCAATCCACAGGGCAGTACACGCTGAAGCACAAAGCGGGAGACTATACGCTTATGGCAGAAGCATATGGTTATCAGTCGAAAACACAAAAAGTATCTTTAAAGACGGATCAGACGACACAAGCTAATTTTACGTTAGAAGAGATGAAGAAGGGCACATTAAAAGGCACGGTCATCAATAAAACGACAGGAGAGCCGGTAAAAGGCGCTTCCGTTTATGTTGTAGAGGATGCTGCGGTGGAACCGGCTATGACAAACGACAAAGGTGAATATACGCTGGAGGCCTATGAAGGCGCTTATACGATTAAAGTCGCTGCACCGGGTTATTACAGTGATGAATTTTCCGTTGAGTTAAAAGGTGATGTTACAAAAGAAACTGCATTGAAGCCTTTCGTCGGTTATCCGGGTGAAATTGCATATGATGACGGAACGGCGGAGAATGCCAATTCCTATTTTGCTGCCGGTAACGGATGGGCGGTAAAAATGACGCTCGCTGACGGCAAGGACAAAGGCATGCTTACAGGAGGGCTGTTCAGATTCTGGGATACAGAGTTCCCTGATCCCGGCGGCACAGAGTTTAAGGTTGAGGTATACGATGCCACAGGAAAAGACGGAGCACCGGGCAAGAAAATTGCAGGGCCATTTAACGCGGAAGCTCTTCGCAATGGCGAGTGGACTAAGGTAGATCTCAGTTCAAAAGGGATTATGGTCGATAAAGATTTTTATCTCGTATATATCCAGTCGAAACCTGACCCGTATTCACCTGGACTGGCAATGGATGAAACCGGCAAGAATTCCGGCCGCAACTGGCAGTATATAGGTGGACAATGGGAGCCGGGTGACGAAGCAGACGGCAACTATATGATTCGCGCATTAGTTAATTATGAAGCTGCTGTACCTGAGATTACTTCACCGACAGACAAATCATACACAAATAAGGATAGCGTCACTGTAAAAGGAAACGCTTCTCCTGGTACAACGGTACACATTTATAATGGAGAGAAAGAGGCAGGAGAAACGAAAGCTGCTGCGGATGGCACGTTCCATGCAGGCATCACACTCAACAAAGGTGAAAATGAGCTGACGGCAACTGCATCAACTGACAACGGAACAACAGATGCCTCCAGCCCAATCACGGTCACGCTTGATCAAGAAAAGCCTGAGTTAACGCTGGACACTCCAAAGGATGGCGGGAAAACAAATAAAGAAACGCTGACTGTCAAAGGGGCTGTATCCGATGACAATCTGAAAGACGTCAAGGTGAATGGCAAAAAAGCAACAATAACCGGTGGTTCATACTCAGCCCGGATTCTTTTGGAGAATGGAAGCAATGAAATCAAGGTGATTGCTACAGACTTAGCAGGCAACAAAACGACGAAAAAGGCTGTCATTGATGTCAATTTTGATAAGCCTGTCATTTCCGGCTTAATTCCGGGAGAGGATAAAAACTTAAAAGTCGGTGAATCTGTGAAAATCGCTTTCTCAAGCGCTGAGGATTTGGATGCAACGTTTATCATTCGTATGCCGCTGACGAATGCAAGAGCGAGTGTGCAAAACGCCACCGAACTCCCGTTAAGAGAAATCTCTCCGGGGAGATATGAAGGCTATTGGACAGCCACTTCTTCTATTAAAGCAAAAGGAGCAAAAGTAGAAGTGATCGTCCGAGATGATTATGGAAATGAAACAAGAAAAACTGCGAATGGAAAACTTAATATCAACACAGAAAATTAAGTGGAAAAAAGCTGCCGTCATTGGCAGCTTTTTTATATCCTCTCATTATACTTCCTCGACAAATTAAGCAGATTTCCCTGAAAAATTGTATTTTCCTCTCAACATTAATTGACAGACTTTCCCACAGAGCTTGCTTTATACTTATGAAGCAAGAAGGGGAACAGCGTGAGGCAAGAAAGAAAGGAGTCAGATGTGAAAATCTATTTAGATGTCATTTGGCTGTTAAACTTTTGTTTTGATGCACTTTTGCTTTTGCTCACGGCATTTATTTTAAAACGGCATGTAAAAAAAAGAAGACTGGTAGGCGGAGCGTTCATCGGTTCCAGTATTGTCCTTTTGATGTTTACTCCTTTTTCGCCGATTGTTGAACATCCGGCTGGGAAGCTAGCTTTTTCAGTTGTGATTGTGGTGGTGACATTTGGCTTTAAAAGATTTCGGTTTTTCTTTCAAAATTTGTTTTCCTTTTATTTTGCCACTTTTTTAATGGGGGGAGGAATTATCGGAGCCCATTCTTTGCTGCAGTCAAATTCTATTGTTCAAAACGGTGTTATGATTACCAATCAAACAGGGTTTGGAGACCCGATCAGCTGGTTGTTTATTGTTGGTGGCTTTCCAGCATTATGGTTTTTTTCTAAAAGAAGAATTGAAGATATTGAAACAAAAAACATTCAATATGAGGAACGAGTCAGCGTGCAGGCAGATTTGGGCAGCCAAACACTTCATGTCAGAGGCCTGATTGATTCCGGTAATCAGCTGTACGATCCTCTTACAAAAACACCGGTAATGATCATTTACATTGATAAATTGGAGCCGATTTTCGGAACAGCCGAAACGATGATCATTCGAAACACAGACCCATTGGAAGCCATCGAACAGCTCGATGATTCCTTTCGCTTTTTAGATAAAATGAGGTTGATTCCATACAGGGGAGTTGGTCAGCAAAATCAATTTTTATTATGCGTTAAACCGGATCACGTAACGATTATGACAAAAGAAGAAATGATTTCTGCAGATAAATGTTTAATCGGTATCAGCACAACAAAGCTGTCGGCAGATGGAGAGTTTGACGCGATTATTCATCCGAAAATGCTTTCGGGCAAGGCTGTAAAACACGTTTCATAATGTTCGCAAATGTCCGTTACTTATCATACTCAAACGGCGTGACATTTAGAAGGGAGAGGAAGATGAAAAAACTGAAATTACGGTTGACGCACCTCTGGTATAAGCTGCTGATGAAACTTGGGCTGAAAAGTGATGAAGTCTATTACATAGGCGGGAGTGAAGCCCTGCCGCCTCCATTATCTAAAGATGAGGAGCAGGTTTTGTTAATGAAGCTCCCAAACGGCGATCAGGCGGCGCGCGCCATTCTAATTGAACGCAATTTGCGTCTGGTCGTATATATCGCCCGTAAATTTGAAAATACGGGAATTAATATAGAGGATTTAATCAGCATCGGTACCATCGGTCTAATCAAAGCTGTGAATACATTCAATCCAGAAAAGAAAATCAAGCTTGCTACCTATGCCTCCCGGTGTATAGAAAATGAAATCCTGATGTATTTAAGAAGAAATAACAAAATCCGTTCAGAGGTTTCCTTTGATGAACCGCTTAATATTGATTGGGACGGCAATGAGCTTTTGCTTTCTGATGTGCTCGGCACTGACGATGACATCATCACTAAAGACATAGAAGCTAACGTCGATAAAAAGCTTTTGAAAAAAGCGCTTGAACAGCTTAATGAGAGAGAAAAGCAAATCATGGAGCTGCGGTTTGGGCTTGTCGGTGAAGAAGAAAAAACCCAAAAGGATGTAGCGGATATGATGGGGATTTCTCAGTCTTATATTTCGCGGCTTGAGAAAAGAATTATAAAAAGGTTGAGAAAAGAGTTCAACAAAATGGTGTAAAAAATTTTATGGTTAGAACCCCTTGATTTTACAGGGATTTCCTGATTTCGACAGTTTTTCGGTCTGAGTGCAGTGCATATTTTTCCCACCCAAGGAGATACTTAACGTTGTACAGCAGCTCCTGTAGGGAGGGAAAAAAGTGTCGAGAAATAAAGTCGAAATCTGCGGGGTGGATACCTCCAAATTACCAGTACTCAAGAATGAAGAGATGAGAAAGCTGTTTAGGCAGCTGCAGGATGAAGGCGATGATTCAGCAAGAGAAAAGCTTGTAAACGGGAACTTGCGTCTTGTCTTAAGTGTCATTCAACGATTTAATAACAGAGGGGAGTATGTTGATGACTTATTTCAAGTCGGCTGCATCGGACTAATGAAATCCATTGATAATTTTGACCTAAGCCACAATGTTAAGTTTTCAACATACGCTGTACCTATGATTATCGGAGAGATCCGCAGGTATTTACGCGATAATAACCCGATCCGTGTCTCAAGATCACTCCGGGACATCGCTTACAAGGCGCTTCAGGTAAGAGAGCGGTTAATCAGTGAGACAAGCAAGGAGCCGACTGCAGAAGACATCGCAAAAGTTCTTGAAGTACCGCATGAGGAAATTGTATTTGCGCTTGATGCCATCCAGGATCCGGTTTCTCTATTTGAACCGATCTATAACGACGGCGGAGACCCGATCTATGTGATGGACCAAATCAGTGATGAGCGTAACACAGATTCACAATGGATTGAAGAGCTGGCTTTAAAAGAGGGCATGAGAAGGCTGAATGATAGGGAAAAAATGATTTTGAGAAAGCGATTCTTCCAAGGGAAAACCCAAATGGAAGTCGCCGAGGAAATCGGAATTTCTCAGGCGCAGGTGTCCAGACTTGAAAAAGCGGCTATCAAACAAATGAATAAAAATATTCATCAATAATGAAAAGCCTTTAAAACGATGTTGTTTTAAAGGCTTTTCTATTGATTACGGATGGTTTACGTTTTGGAAAAAGTAAGGTATCCTAGTTCGTACAAAGTTTTATGAAAATTAAAACAATTATAAAAGGCAATAAAGAGGAGGACCACGATGATTTTGCAGCTTGACAATGTCTCACTAAAACGGAATGGGAAATGGATACTGAGAGATATTCATTGGAAGGTGGAAGAAAAGGAAAATTGGGTGCTTTACGGCCTAAATGGCGCCGGGAAGACAGCGCTGTTAAATATGCTTTGCTCATATTATTTTCCAACATCAGGCGAGATGCAGGTGCTTGGCCATGAATTTGGCAAAACAGAGCTTGGGGAAAAGCTCAGACGTAAAATTGGCCTCGTCTCAGCAGCTCTTCAGCAAAAATTGTATCCGGCAGATTCAGCCTTTGAAATTGCTTTGAGCGGAGCTTACGCTTCGATTGGGTTATATGAAACGCCAAGTAAGGAAACCAGGGAAAAAGCGATTGGTTTGTTAGAGGACTTGGGAGCAATTGAATATGCCGATCGCCGCTATGAAACCCTTTCTCAAGGGGAAAAACAAAGAGCGTTGATTGCTAGAGCACTAATGGCCGATCCGGAGTTGCTGATACTGGATGAACCAGTCACAGGGCTGGATTTTATTGCCCGGGAAAAGCTGTTAGATACGATTACATACATTGCAAACAAAGAAAATGCACCATCTATCCTTTATGTGACTCATCATGCTGAAGAAATTCTGCCTGTCTTTGATAAAGCCCTTTTATTAAAACAGGGAGAGGTCTTTGGATCCGGAGAAATAAAGGAAATGCTTACTGATCAAGTACTTTCCGCTTTTTTTGATACGCCAATCCATGTATTATGGAATCAGGATCGGCCGTTTTTAACAAGAGCTGAGCCGATAACGAATGCCTGACAAACATATATAGATTCATCCTAGGGGTGCTTTGCGAAGCTGAGAGAGACTTTGTCTCAACCCTTTTGACCTGATCTGGATCATGCCAGCGGAGGGAAGCGGTGAAAAGCGGAGTACATCGGACTTCGTTTGTTTTTATTAAGCCGTTTCATCACATTTGAAACGGCTTTTTTGATTTTAAAGAATAGGAGCGGATTTACATTGGATCAACAAATAGACTCTTTGCAAAAAAAAGTGGAAGAACAAAAGGAGGAGCTTATTCAGCTTGCTAAAACACTGATTTCTTATCAAACACCCGCTCCGCCTGCAAGAAATACAGAGGGCATTCAGTCATGGATTGCGGGATTTTTAAATGAATTGGGATTCTCGATCGACAAATGGGATGTGTACCCTGGAGATCCCAATGTTGTCGGCAAGCTAAAGGGAACAGATTCAGCAGATTATTATAGCCTGATTATCAATGGTCATGTAGATGTGGCAGAGGTAAAAGAGGATGAAGAATGGAAGCACGATCCGTTTCATCCCATTGAAAAAAACGGTCTCTTAATCGGGCGAGGCGCTTCCGATATGAAGGGCGGAATGGCTTGTGTGCTGTTTGCTGTCAAATTAATTCGTGAAGCCGGCATTGAGCTTCCAGGTGATCTGATTCTGCAATCGGTTATTGGGGAGGAAGTTGGAGAGGCCGGCACACTTGAATGCTGCAAGAGGGGCTACCACGCTGATTTTGCAATTGTCGCGGATACGAGCGATATGCATATTCAAGGCCAAGGGGGTGTCATTACAGGCTGGATCGAAATCAAAAGCAGTCAAACATTTCATGATGGAACGAGACGGAATATGATTCACGCAGGCGGAGGAACATTCGGAGCAAGCGCAATTGAAAAAATGGCAAAAATCATTGCGGGGCTCGGTGAACTTGAGCGCCACTGGTCTATTATGAAAAGTTATCCCGGTTTTAAACCAGGCACAAATACGATTAACCCGGCAGTTATAGAAGGCGGCAGACATGCGGCTTTTATAGCGGACGAATGCCGGCTGTGGATCACAGTCCATTTTTATCCGAATGAAACCCATGACCAAGTGGCAGCGGAAATAGAGGATTACGTCAATCGGCTGAGTGACAGTGATATTTGGCTTAGGGAAAACCGCCCTGTATTCAAGTGGGGAGGCTCATCTATGATTGAAGACAGAGGAGAAATTTTTCCGGCATTGGAAGTTGACCCTGGCCACCCAGGCGTCTTAGCGCTAACTGCCTCTCATCAGAAAGTGAAACGGGAGTGTCCAATTATTGACGTTTCTCAATCAGTTACAGATGGCGGATGGCTGTATGATGCCGGTATTCCATGCGTAATATACGGTCCTGGAGATCTGCACAATGCACACTCTGTGAACGAGAAGGTATCGATTGAGCAGCTAGTAGAGTATACAAAAATTATACTCGATTTTATCATCAGCTGGTGCAGCCGGAAAAAAGAACAATGACATGAAAATTTCTTCTTGCTGACAAGGTTCAGCCTGCCCGTTCATATACTTGAACAAAAGGACGGAAAAAGGACGTGATGGAATGATCAGCATTTCAGAATTTCAGGTAAAGGATGTTGTCAATGTCTCAAACGGAAAAAAGCTGGGGAGTATTGGTGATATTGATATCAATGTGACTACTGGAAAAATTCAGGCGATCATACTCGGAGGAAATGGGAAAGTTCTCGGATTTTTTGGAAAAGAAGAGGAATTGGTCATTCCATGGCGAAATATAGTAAAAATCGGGGAAGATGTAATCTTAGTCCGATTAAGTGAACCACATACATAAACCTGCTTGTCTGCCGCAGATTGGCAAATGCCGGAAGTCTCGATTCTTCCGGCACATTTCATTTAGAAATATGCAAATCGGCGCTCAACGAATGCAGTAAGATGTGGTAAAATAAGTGGGAAATTCCGCTTTTTTAAATGTTTGTCGAAAGGTTGGATCATCATGAATACATATCACCCATTCAGTCTTACCACACCCTCGACACTCATGATACAAGACTGGGCTCAAACGAATCAAAACAACAAAGAGGTCATTGCCGGATTTACGACAAAAAACGGCGGTGTCAGCCAAAAGCCTTTTGAATCGTTAAATACAGGATTGCACGTTCATGACAAAGATGCAGATGTAGTTAAAAATCGTGAATATATTGCCGATATGTTTAATACTGATTTGCAGTCTTGGGTATTCGCTGATCAGACACATGATAATCGCGTTCAGAAAGTGACGCAGAGGGATAGGGGAAAAGGCGCACGTGAGTATCACACGGCTCTAAAAGCAACGGACGGGCTCTATACAAATGAAAAAAATGTATTTTTAGCATTATGCTTTGCTGATTGTGTGCCTCTTTTCTTTTATGATCCGGTTAAGTCGCTTGTCGGAGTCGCCCATGCCGGGTGGAAAGGCACCGTCAAACAGATTGGCAGAGAAATGGTGAAGCAATGGACTGAGAAGGAAGGTTCAAATCCCTCAGATATTTACGCTGTTATTGGCCCGTCTATCAGCGGTGCATGCTATACGGTAGACGACCGCGTCATGGATGCTGTCCGCGCATTGCCGGTTTCAGCAGACCTTGTCGTTAATCAGACGGCAAAGGCACAATATCAGCTTGATCTGAAAGAGCTGAACCGTCTTATACTGATGGACAGCGGTTTGGCAAGTGAACAAATTTCTGTCAGCGGTTTATGCACGGAAAGCGAGCCGTCTCTTTTCTTTTCTCACCGCCGCGATCAGGGGAAAACTGGACGGATGATGTCCTTTATCGGAATGAAGGAGGCATAAAAGATCTTGCGTGTTGTTGATAATTTACGACATATAAACGAACGAATAAACGAAGCATGTAACAGATCGGGCCGCAGCTCCGATGAAGTTACGGTTATTGCAGTCACTAAATATGTATCACCTGAAAGAGCACAGGAGGCAGTAGATGCTGGCATCACCTGCCTCGGAGAGAATCGGGATGCGGAACTGCTCCGCAAACAGGAATTGATGAAAGGGAATCCGGAATGGCATTTTATCGGCAGTCTGCAATCAAGAAAAGCAAAATCTGTCGTCAATTCGGTTTCCTATATCCATTCCCTAGACCGGCTCTCATTAGCGAAAGAAATTGAAAAACGGGCTGAAGGTACTGTACGATGCTTTGTGCAGGTCAATACCTCTCTTGAGCCTTCTAAACACGGCATGAAAAAAGAAGAAGTCATTCCATTCATACAGGAGCTTTCCGGTTTCGAACATATCCTTGTTGCCGGGCTGATGACAATGGCTCCGCTGACTGATGATCAAGATCAGATCAGAAGCTGTTTCAGGTCGCTGAGAGAACTCCGTGACCAGGTTCAGAAGCTGAACCAGCCGAACGCTCCGTGTACTGAACTGTCGATGGGCATGTCAAATGATTTTGAAATTGCAATTGAAGAAGGAGCTACTTATATTAGAATCGGCTCATCGTTAGTCGGAAATGAAACAGGGGGTGTACAGCAATGAGTATGAAAAATAAACTGAAAAACTTTTTCTCAATGGAAGATGAAGAATACGAATATGAATATATTGAGACAGAGCGGGAATCTCATGAGGAGCATGAGCAAAAAGAAAAGCCGGCTTACAACGGGAATAAACCTGCGGGCAAACAGAATGTAGTGAGCTTGCAAAGTGTTCAGAAATCCTCTAAAGTGGTGTTGAGTGAGCCGCGCGTTTATGCGGAGGCGCAGGAAATAGCCGACCATTTGAAGAACCGGCGGGCAGTTGTCGTCAATCTTCAGCGGATACAGCATGACCAGGCGAAGCGGATTGTTGACTTTTTAAGCGGAACCGTTTATGCCATCGGCGGCGATATTCAAAGAATCGGCTCAGATATTTTCCTCTGCACGCCTGACAACGTAGATGTATCAGGCACAATTTCTGAGCTCATATCTGAAGACGAACATCAGAGGTGGTAAAGCGAGATGATCCTTTATCAAGTTTTTTCGGTTTTAAGCTTATTAATCACAATATACTCATTTGCCCTGATCATATATATTTTTATGTCATGGGTGCCGAGTACGAGGGAAACAGCAGTCGGGCGTTTTTTGGCTTCGATTTGTGAACCATATCTCGAACCATTCAGAAAAATCATCCCTCCGATTGCAATGCTGGATATTTCACCAATCGTAGCAATACTTGTGCTTCGGTTTGCGACAACCGGCTTGTGGGGGCTTTATCGCATGATTGCGTTTTAATGTGACAGTTTGATAGGGGCTTGGCAGCAGCCAAGCCTCTTTACATAGAAGGGAAAGACGATGAGCGATATATATCAGCACTTCAGAAAAGACGAGCGGGCCTTTATTGATCAGGCGCTCGAATGGAAAAGAATTGTCCAGGAGCAGTACCGGATGAAGCTGACCGACTTTTTAGATCCCCGAGAGCAGGTCATCCTCTCTGCTGTTACGGGACAGGCTGACGTCGGGCTTGCTTTTTCCGGCGGCTATAACAGAGCGGAGCGGAAACGGGCGATTCTGTATCCAGAGTACATTACTCCGGAAGAATCGGATTTTGAATTGCAGGCGTTTAACGTCCGTTATGCTGACAAGTTTGTCTCAGTAGATCATCGTTCTCTGCTTGGTGCATTAATGGGCATAGGATTAAAGCGGCAAAAATTCGGTGACATCGTGTTTTCTGAGACAGCAGTGCAATTGATTGTCTCAGCCGATACCGCTGATTTTGTGGCTGCACAGCTGACCCAAGCAGGCAAAGCGGCGGTCAGCCTAGAGAAAATCGACTTGTCAGACCTTAACATTCCAGCAGTTGATGTCGAAATAAGAGATGACACGGTTTCTTCTTTAAGGCTTGACGCCGTCTGCGCCTCTATGAGCAGGCAATCCCGCCAGAAATCACAGACGCTTGTGAAAAACGGCCTTGTGAAAGTGAACTGGAAGGTGGTTGAAGATCCTTCATACATAGTCGCGGAAGGGGACATGCTGTCAATCAGAGGTTTTGGCCGGTGCAGCTTAACAAAAATCGAAGGGAAAACCAAAAAAGACAAATGGAGAGTTACGTTTGAACGACAAAAATAGTCGGTTTTTCAGTTTTTTTCTCCATCTGTGCGAAATTTGTTTTATAATGTGAACTAGATAACCGTACTGAAATGTAAAAAATGGAGGTGGCATCATGCCATTAACGCCAAATGATATTCACAACAAGACGTTTACAAAAAGTTTTCGCGGATATGATGAAGATGAAGTAAATGAATTCCTAGCCCAAGTCAGAAAAGATTACGAAATTGTTCTCCGCAAGAAAACTGAGCTTGAAGCGAAAGTCAATGAGCTAGATGAAAGAATCGGACACTTTGCCAATATTGAGGAAACATTGAATAAATCAATTTTAGTTGCTCAAGAAGCGGCTGAAGACGTAAAACGCAATTCTCAAAAAGAGGCAAAGCTGATTGTTCGGGAAGCGGAGAAAAACGCTGATCGCATTATCAACGAATCGTTATCAAAATCAAGAAAAATTGCAATGGAAATTGAAGAGCTGAAAAAACAGTCTAAAGTGTTCAGAACACGTTTCCAAATGCTGATTGAAGCTCAGCTTGATCTTCTGAAAAATGACGATTGGGATCATCTCCTTGAGTATGAAGTCGACGCTGTATTTGAGGAAAAGGAATAAATTCTCTGATTATCTTGACATTTTCTTAGCTTGTCGAATATAATACGTTCATAAATTCAGATGAAAAAACGGTTGAAAGGGACAGTCATGTTTCCTTCAGGCCTTCATAGCGACCCGGAGATGGTGAGAGTCCGGGATGGCCGGAATCATGTAGATCAGCCCTTTAGTTTCCTTGCTGAACTCACAGTAGGTTAGGACGTTCATCACGTTACGATGCTCAAGAGGAAAAAGTGTATGTTTGCTTTTTCTAAAAGGGTGGTACCGCGAGATAAGCTTTCTCGTCCCTTATGGGATGAGAGGGCTTTTTTTATTTTCTGAAAAAATGCAGTGGAGGAATGAAAATGGATTTTAAAGACACGCTCTTAATGCCGAAAACAGATTTCCCGATGCGTGGAAATTTGCCAAACCGTGAGCCTGACATTCAAAAAAAATGGGAGGAAGAAGATATCTACCGTCTTGTTCAGGAACGGACGAAAGACCGCCCGAAATTTGTTTTACATGACGGACCTCCGTATGCAAACGGCGACATCCATATGGGCCATGCACTTAACAAGATTTTGAAAGACTTCATTGTCCGCTATAAATCAATGAGCGGCTACAACGCACCGTATGTGCCGGGCTGGGATACACACGGATTGCCAATTGAAACAGCTCTGACAAAAAACAAAAAGGTCAACCGCAAAGAAATGTCAGTAGCGGAATTCCGCAAACTATGCGAAGAGTACGCTTGGAAGCAAATCGAGGGACAGCGTGAGCAATTCAAACGTCTTGGTGTCCGCGGTGACTGGGAAAACCCATATGTGACATTAAAACCGGAATACGAAGCGCAGCAAATCCGCGTATTTGGTGAAATGGCAAAACGAGGCTACATTTACAAAGGCCTTAAACCGGTTAACTGGTCACCTTCAAGTGAGTCTGCTCTGGCTGAAGCCGAGATCGAATATCAAGACAAACGTTCAGCATCTATTTACGTCGCTTTTGGTGTAAAAGACGGAAAAGGCGTTCTTGAAAACGGCGAGCGCATCATTATTTGGACAACAACGCCTTGGACAATTCCGGCGAACCTCGGAATTTCAGTGCACCCTGATCTTGAGTACAGCGTGATTGCAGTAGGTGAAGACCGCTTTGTCGTAGCAAGTGCCTTAGTCGAAAATGTTGCATCGGCATGCGGATTTGATCAGTATGAAGTGACAAGAACGGTCAAAGGGAAAGATCTTGAGAACATTATCGCTGAACACCCGCTATATGGCAGAGACTCTCTCGTTATGCTTGGTGAACACGTAACAACTGATGCCGGAACAGGCTGTGTTCATACAGCGCCAGGACATGGGGAAGATGACTTTATCATCGGCCAAAAATACGGTTTAGATGTGCTTTGCCCGGTCGATGAAAAAGGTGTAATGACAAGCGAAGCTCCTGGCTTTGAAGGCATGTTCTATGATGATGCAAACAAAGCGATCACACAGCAGCTTGAAGAAAAAGGCGCACTTGTGAAGCTTGAATTCATTACTCACTCTTATCCGCATGATTGGAGAACAAAAAAACCAACCATTTTCAGAGCGACAGCGCAATGGTTTGCGTCTATTAAAGATTTCAGATCAGACCTGCTGGATGCCATTAAAGAAACCAAATGGGTGCCTGAATGGGGCGAGCAGCGTTTGCACAACATGGTTCGGGACCGCGGAGACTGGTGTATTTCCAGACAGCGTGCGTGGGGTGTGCCGATTCCGGTATTTTACGCTGAAAACGGAGAACCGATTATTACAGATGAAACCATTGAACATGTTTCTGAATTGTTCAGACAGCACGGATCAAACATTTGGTTTGAAAAAGAAGCAAAGGATCTTCTTCCGGAAGGCTTTACGCATCCTGGCAGCCCGAACGGCACATTTACAAAAGAACAGGATATCATGGATGTTTGGTTTGATTCAGGCTCTTCACATCAAGCAGTGCTTGAAGAACGTGATGACCTCGTTCGCCCGGCTGATTTATACCTAGAGGGATCTGACCAATATCGCGGCTGGTTTAACTCTTCTCTTTCTACAGCAGTAGCGGTAACAGGGAAAGCGCCGTATAAAGGAGTGCTCAGCCATGGGTTCGCACTGGATGGAGAAGGACGCAAGATGAGTAAATCAATCGGTAACGTTGTTGTTCCGGCTAAAGTCATGAAACAGCTTGGTGCCGACATCTTAAGATTATGGGTATCTTCAGTGGATTATCAGGCGGACGTTCGTGTGTCTGACGCCATTCTAAAGCAGGTTGCGGAAGTATATCGTAAAATCCGCAACACGTTCCGTTTCCTTCACGGCAACCTTTTCGATTTTGATCCAAAAACAAATGCGGTGGCTGTCGAAGATCTTCGTGAAGTGGATCAGTATATGCTGATTAAGCTGAACAAGCTGATTGATAAAGTGAAAAAAGCGTATGATGAGTACGAATTTGCGGTTGTGTATCACAGCATTCATAATTTCTGCACAATCGAATTGAGCTCATTCTACCTTGATTTTGCAAAAGATATTGTCTACATCGAGCATGCGGATCATCCGGATAGACGCAGCATGCAGACAGTATTCTACGAAACGCTTCTTGCATTAGTGAAGCTTTCAGCGCCTATCCTTCCACATACGGCAGACGAATTGTGGTCTCATTTAACATTTGTTGAAGAGCAGAGCGTTCAGCTGACCGATATGCCGGAAACAATCGCGGTTCCAAACAGTGAAGCGACTGAAGAAAAATTTGACCGCTTTATGGCTCTTCGTGATGACGTGTTAAAAGCATTAGAAACTGCGAGAAATGAAAAAATTATCGGTAAATCTTTGGAAGCAAACCTGAAGTTGTATCCAAACAAAGAAAACAAGGAGCTCTTGGCTTCCATAAAAGAAAACCTTTCTCAGCTGTTTATTGTGTCTGAACTGACAATCAGCGAAGAAAATGAAGCGCCGAACGATGCGCAAAGCTTTGCGACGGGTAAAATCGCTGTCGAGAAAGCGGAAGGCGAAATGTGTGAGAGATCTCGTGTGATTTCAAAAGATGTAGGGGCAAATCCGAAATATCCTACACTTTCATTACGCAACGCTGAAATCGTTGAAAAATACTATCAAAAATAATGCAAAAGAGCCCGGCGTAAAAGCCGGGCTTTTTTTGTGCCAAGAGTGACATCCTTTAGAACGAAAGGAAAAATCTTATGGGCTTTAGATCATCATTCATAGGCAACAATAAAGGTACTACGTTAAGAGCAGGAGTTGTGAAGAATGAATGATCAACTGACCGCAATTTATACGGAACTTCTTCTGATGAAAGAAGAATTACAGTCGAGATTATTTGAGTATTCTTGCTTTCAGGTTTCTACAAGCCCGCAAGCAGCAATCAATCATAAACAAAAAGCAACTCTGATCTATCATATTAAAGAAGAGCTTCAAGACGTTCTCCTTGCATTGTCCAAAATCGAAAACGGCACATTCGGATACTGTGAAGAAACCGGGGCTCCCATTCCTCTTTCAAAGCTGGCAGTGCTGCCGACGGCCCGAACAGCAAACGATTTTCTTTATTCTGTCCAATTTGAGAAAAAAACGCTTCCGATATGGAAATCAACGGATATCGAATATGGTCAGGCACTGTATGAATAACAGTGTCTGGCCGGTTATTATGCCTGATATTTCTTTACTCCAGTGCTTTTTATTGATAAAATGCATAATGGATTAAAGTAACCGTAAACTGGAGGAACGTTTGTGCTGTATTATATGATTGCACTACTTATTATTGCAGCCGATCAATTGACAAAATGGCTAGTTGTTAAGAACATGGAACTTGGCCAAAGCATTCCGATCATTGATCAGGTATTCTATATCACCTCCCATCGCAATACGGGTGCTGCATGGGGGATATTAGCGGGTCAGATGTGGTTTTTCTACCTCATAACAACCGCTGTTATTATTGGTATTGTTTATTACATACAGCGTTATACAAAGGGACAAAGGCTTCTTGGCGTTGCCCTCGGACTTATGCTTGGCGGTGCCATCGGCAACTTTATCGATCGGGCTGTCAGACAGGAAGTTGTGGATTTTATCCATGTTATTATTGTCAATTACAATTATCCGATATTTAACATCGCGGACTCTTCACTATGTGTCGGCGTAATGCTTTTATTTATACAAATGCTGTTGGACAGCAGGAAAAAGAAAAAGGAGCAATAGCATGAATCAAATTGATATAACCGCTTCAGAAGAACAAAAAAGTGAGCGGATTGATAAATTTTTGGCATCGACTGAGAATGATTGGTCAAGAACCCAGGTTCAGCAATGGGTAAAAGACGGACAGGTTGTCGTGAACGGAAGCGCGGTGAAAGCGAATTATAAAATTCAGCCGGGTGATCAGGTGACCGTCACTGTACCCGAACCGGAAGCGCTCGACGTCCTGGCAGAGCCTATGGATCTGGATATTTATTATGAGGACCAGGATGTGCTGGTTGTCAATAAACCTCGCGGAATGGTTGTTCACCCAGCACCCGGGCATCTTACGGGCACACTTGTAAACGGCCTTATGGCTCATTGCACAGACCTTTCCGGAATAAATGGCGTGATGCGTCCGGGTATTGTTCACAGAATCGATAAGGACACGTCCGGTTTATTAATGGTGGCGAAAAATGATATGGCGCACGAGTCACTTGTAAACCAATTGGTCAACAAAACGGTCACGCGGAAATATACGGCAGTTGTCCACGGGCTTATTTCTCACGATGATGGCACAATTGACGCGCCGATCGGACGAGATAAGAAAGACCGTCAAAGCATGACTGTGACACGTGATGGCAAAAACGCTGTCACTCATTTTCATGTACTAGAGCGTTTTCAGGATTTTACGTTAGTGGAATGCCAGCTTGAAACAGGGAGAACCCATCAAATTCGTGTTCATATGAAATATATCGGATTCCCATTAGCAGGCGATCCGAAATACGGCCCAAGAAAAACAATTGACTTTAATGGCCAAGCGCTTCACGCGGGAGTTTTAGGTTTTGACCATCCACGAACAGGAGAATATGTCGAATTTGAAGCGCCGCTTCCTGAGGATATGGCAGAATTAATCGAAAACCTCAGAAAAAACGGTTGACAGAGGGTTTCTTTTCTGAAATAATAAACGAAGCTGAATAGATTCTTTAAAACAGTCCAGAGAGGCTGAGAAGGATAACGGATTGACGGGATGCGTGTATAGGCGCGCACCTTGTCCTAAAACCCCTCTATGCTCTGGCAGGAGGGGTTTTTTCTTCTATATGAACTGTGAGGTGTCACACATTGAATCAAAAAGCTGTCATTCTCGACGAACAGGCAATCAGACGGGCGCTGACCAGGATTGCTCACGAAATGATCGAACGCAATAAAGGAATGAATAACTGCATCCTTGTCGGCATTAAGACAAGAGGGATTTACCTGGCAAAACGCCTTGCGGAACGCATTGAACAGATTGAGGGAAATCCTGTTACAGTCGGTGAAATTGATATTACTCTTTACAGAGACGATCTTTCTAAAAAAACGAGCAACGATGAACCGCTTGTAAAAGGTGCAGATATTCCGGTAGATATCACAGATCAAAAAGTCATTCTCGTTGATGATGTTCTGTATACCGGAAGAACAGTCAGAGCAGGAATGGATGCGCTTGTTGATGTAGGCAGACCTTCCTCCATTCAGCTTGCAGTGCTTGTGGACAGAGGACACCGGGAGCTGCCGATCCGAGCGGATTATATCGGGAAAAACATCCCGACATCAAAGTCAGAAAAGGTTATGGTTCAGCTTGATGAGGTAGACCAAAACGATCTCGTCGCCATTTATGAAAACGAATAATAGATCACCTTTTTAAGGGCAATCCAGAGAGGTTGCAAAGAGGTGCACAACAAAGGCCCAAAAAGTATTCGGCAGGTCTTTGTATGCCTCTTTGCGTAAAAATGCAAAGAGGTTTTTTTATACAGTCATTGAGTCATCCTAAAATGAAAGTCAACAATCAGGGGGAAATCATCATGAGTAAGAAAAAAGTAAATTTAGGGGTCAGGGATGTCCCGACACCTTTCTCTTGGGTTTCATTCAGCCTTCAGCATTTGTTTGCCATGTTTGGCTCAACCATTTTGGTTCCGAAGCTCGTCGGAATGAGTCCTGCTGTGGCGTTGGTGACAAGCGGCATCGGAACACTGGCGTACCTTCTTATTACGAAAGGGCAAATTCCGGCGTATCTCGGTTCGTCCTTCGCCTTTATTTCTCCGATCATTCTGGTAAAAGCGACCGGCGGGCCGGGAGCGGCAATGGTTGGGGCGTTTCTTGCAGGGCTGGTGTACGGGCTGATTGCCTTATTGATTAGGCAGCTTGGAACAGGATGGCTGATGAAGATTCTCCCGCCTGTAGTCGTAGGGCCTGTTATTATCGTCATCGGGCTGGGACTGGCAAGCACTGCGGTAAACATGGCGATGTATGCTGATCCAAACGCGAGTGAGTTGGTCTACAGCTTAAAGCACTTTAGTGTCGCAGGAGTTACGCTGGCAATCACGATTATTTGTGCGATTTTCTTACGAGGATTTTTAAGCCTGATTCCGGTTCTGATCGGAATCATCGGCGGATACTTGTTCGCCCTTACTCAAGGGATTGTCAACTTCCAGCCGGTGCTTGACGCGAAATGGTTTGCAGTGCCTGAATTTATCATTCCGTTCAAAGATTATTCACCGTCAGTTACACTCGGCATCGCAGCCGCAATGGTTCCTGTCGCATTTGTCACAATGTCAGAGCATATCGGCCACCAAATGGTGCTGAGCAAGGTTGTCGGACAAGACTTCATTAAAAAGCCGGGACTGCATCGCTCCATTATGGGTGACAGCGTGGCGACAATTCTTGCTTCTCTGATCGGCGGCCCTCCGACAACGACTTACGGAGAAAACATTGGCGTGCTGGCCATCACAAGAGTATTCAGCGTCTTTGTCATCGGAGGAGCGGCAGTGATTGCCTGTTGCTTCGGCTTTATCGGCAAAATTTCAGCGCTGATCAGTTCAGTGCCGTCAGCGGTCATGGGAGGCGTCTCCTTCCTGCTGTTCGGAATCATTGCTTCAAGCGGCCTGAGAATGCTGATTGACAACAAAATTGATTATGAAAACAACAGAAACCTCATTATTACATCAGTTATCCTTGTCATCGGGGTAGGAGGCGCTTTTATCCAAGTGTCTCAAGGCGGATTCCAAGTGTCAGGAATGGCGCTTGCCGCAATTGTCGGTGTCATCTTAAACCTGATTCTTCCGCATGCGAAGGAAGAGCAGACAGACACATCTGAACAACATCATATCTAAAACCTTTTAATGAAAGTCCAGAGAGGCTTGGAAGGGTTATGAAGAGAAGGAAGCTTCAATGCTGCCCTCTATTTAACCATACCCCGAGTCTATCTTAGACCGGGGTTTTTTTCAGCCTTAAGTTGAAAAGAGAGGGGAAAGAACATGAAGCATTTAACGACGATGAGTGAACTCAGCACTGAGGAAATCAAAGATTTGCTTCAAACAGCACAAGATCTCAAAAGCGGAAAAACAGACAATCAGCTTACAGGAAAGTTTGCCGCAAACCTGTTTTTCGAACCGAGCACGAGAACGCGGTTCAGCTTTGAGGTCGCAGAAAAAAAGCTGGGCATGAATGTGCTCAACCTTGATGGAACAAGCACAAGCGTGCAAAAAGGCGAAACCTTATATGACACGATCCGGACGCTCGAATCAATCGGTGTGGACGTCTGCGTCATCAGGCACAGTGAGGATGAGTATTATGAAGAGCTTGTCAGCCAGGTGAACATTCCGATTCTGAATGCGGGAGACGGATGCGGCCAGCATCCGACACAATCACTGCTTGATTTAATGACGATTTATGAAGAGTTCAATACGTTCAAAGGGCTTACCGTCTCCATTCACGGTGACATCAAGCATAGCAGAGTGGCAAGGTCAAATGCGGAAGTGTTGACAAGATTGGGTGCCCGGGTCCTATTTTCCGGCCCTTCGGCATGGCAGGATGAAGAAAATACATTCGGCACGTATGTCTCAATGGATGAAGCAGTTGAGTCTTCCGATGTCGTCATGCTGCTGCGCATTCAAAATGAACGACATCAGTCCGCTGTCAGCCAGGAAGGCTATTTAAACAAATACGGCTTGACCGTAGAACGGGCTGAGCGTATGAAGCAGCATGCGATCATCATGCATCCTGCTCCGGTAAACAGAGGAGTGGAGATTGATGACAGCTTAGTAGAAAGCAAAAAATCAAGAATCTTCAAGCAAATGCAAAATGGCGTATTTATCAGAATGGCAGTGATACAGCGTGCCTTACAAACCAATGTGAAAAGAGGAGAAGCAGCATATGTCATATCTCATTAAAAACGGCTGGATACTAAACGAAAATGGTGAAAAAACAGAAGCGGATATCCGAGTGACTGGAGAAACCATCACCGCAATCGGCAAGCTTGATGCAACGGATAATGAAACGGTAATTGATGCGAAAGGTTTGCTCGTTTCACCTGGGTTTGTTGATCTCCACGTGCATTTCAGAGAGCCGGGCGGAGAGAAAAAAGAAACTATTGAAACCGGGGCCAAAGCGGCGGCACGCGGCGGCTATACTACAGTAGCAGCAATGCCGAATACGCGGCCGGTTCCTGATACAAAGGAGCAGATGGAATGGGTGCAAAACAGAATTAAAGAAACATCATGCGTCAGAGTTCTTCCATATGCATCCATTACGATCAGACAAATCGGCGATGAAATGACAAACTTTGAAGCATTAAAAGAAGCCGGGGCATTTGCTTTTACAGATGACGGTGTTGGTATACAGACAGCAGGTATGATGTATGAAGCGATGAAACGGGCAGCTGCAATTGACAAAGCGATTGTTGCACATTGCGAGGACAACTCCTTAATTTACGGAGGAAGCGTACATGAGGGGACATTCTCCAAAGCGAACGGGCTAAGCGGCATTCCTTCTGTGTGTGAATCGGTTCATATTGCCCGCGATGTGCTGCTGGCTGAGGCGGCAAACTGCCATTATCATGTATGCCATATCAGCACGAAAGAATCTGTCAGAGTTGTACGCGATGCGAAAAAAGCGGGAATCAGAGTGACAGCAGAAGTGTCGCCGCATCATTTGCTGCTTTGTGATGAGGACATCCCGGGGCTGGACACAAACTATAAAATGAATCCGCCGCTCCGCAGTGCAGAAGACAGAGCTGCTTTAATTGAAGGTCTTTTAGACGGAACAATTGATTTTATCGCAACAGACCATGCACCGCATACGGAAGAAGAGAAAAACACAGAAATGAAACTGGCGCCATTCGGAATTGTCGGCTTAGAAACAGCATTCCCGCTTCTTTACACACACTTTGTCAAAAATGGCAGCTGGTCGCTGAAGCAGTTGATTGACTACATGACAATCAAGCCATGCGAAGCGTTCGGTCTCCCATATGGAACATTACAAACGGGGCAAGCTGCGGACATTACGTTAATCGATTTAGAAAAAGAAGCAGTTATAGACAAAGAGACATTTTTATCAAAAGGAAAAAATACACCATTCAACGGCATCAGCTGCACCGGCTGGCCGGTCGCTACAATTGCGGCAGGGAAGCTTGCTTATGAAGAGGGGAGACTTGTCAAATGAAGAGACGATTAGTACTGGAAAACGGAGCGGTATTCGAGGGAGAAGCCTTCGGAAGCTTAGAACACAACATGGGAGAAGTCGTTTTTAATACTGGGATGACAGGCTATCAGGAAATTTTATCTGACCCTTCTTACTGCGGGCAGATCGTAACATTAACATACCCGCTTATCGGAAATTACGGCATTAACCGTGATGATTTTGAATCCATTACCCCTTTTGTAAAAGGGCTGATCATCAAAGAATTATGTGAGCTGCCTTCCAACTGGCGTTCAGCATACACCTTAGACGAGTATTTAAAAATGAAAAACATTCCCGGACTCCAGGGGATTGATACAAGGAAGCTGACAAGAATGATCCGCACGGCAGGCGCGCTAAAAGGAACATTCGCTTCATCTGATGAAGATATCGAAGCAGTGCTGAAAAGACTGAACGAAACGGAATTGCCAAGAAATCAAGTATCCCAAGTATCAGCAAAAACAGCATATCCGAGCCCGGGAAGAGGCAAACGCATTGTCTTGGTTGACTTCGGCATGAAACACGGGATTCTAAGAGAGCTGAACAAACGGAAATGTGACGTCATCGTTGTGCCTTACAACATTACAGCGGAAGAGGTGCTTCAGCTGAAACCGGACGGTATCATGCTTTCTAACGGACCTGGAGACCCGAAGGATGTGCCTGAAGCGATTGAAATGATTAAAGGTGTTCTTGGAAAAGTGCCATTATTCGGAATATGTCTTGGCCACCAATTATTCGCGCTGGCGTGCGGGGCGAATACTGAAAAAATGAAATTCGGCCACAGGGGCTCAAACCACCCGGTAAAAGAGCTGGCTACAGGAAAAGTTGCCTTAACATCTCAAAACCATGGATATACAGTTTCGTCTATCAGTAAAACAGAACTGGAAGTGACGCATATCGCAATTAACGACGATACGATTGAAGGGCTGAAGCATAAAACATTGCCGGCATTTACGGTTCAATATCATCCCGAAGCCTCACCTGGTCCTGAGGATGCCAATCATCTATTTGACAGATTCATCGAAATGATCGAAACAACAGAGAAAGAAGGGGAAGCGGTATGCCAAAACGCGTAGACATTAACAAAATTTTAGTAATCGGATCTGGACCGATCATCATCGGCCAAGCAGCAGAATTTGACTATGCGGGAACACAAGCCTGTCTTGCTTTGAAAGAAGAAGGCTATGAAGTCATCCTTGTCAACTCAAACCCTGCAACGATCATGACAGATACAGAAATGGCTGACCGGGTTTACATCGAACCGCTCACACCTGAATTCCTGACACGAATCATCAGAAAAGAGCGCCCGGATGCCATTCTTCCTACACTCGGAGGCCAAACTGGTTTGAATCTTGCGGTTGAGCTTTCTGAAAGAGGCGTTTTGGCAGAATGCGGCGTCGAAGTGCTTGGCACGAAACTGTCTGCGATTCAGCAAGCTGAAGACCGTGACTTGTTCAGAACATTAATGAATGAACTGAATGAACCGGTGCCTGAAAGTGAGATTATCCACTCCCTTGAAGAAGCAGAAAAATTCGTCAGTCAAATTGGATTCCCTGTCATTGTCCGCCCGGCATATACATTAGGCGGAACAGGCGGAGGTATCTGCTCGAATGAAACAGAGCTAAAAGAAATCGTTGAGAACGGCTTGAAATTAAGCCCGGTACACCAATGTCTGCTTGAAAAAAGCATCGCCGGCTATAAAGAAATCGAGTATGAAGTCATGAGAGACAGCCAGGATCACGCCATTGTCGTTTGTAACATGGAAAACATTGATCCGGTTGGAATCCATACTGGAGACAGTATTGTTGTCGCGCCGAGCCAAACGCTCAGCGATCGCGAATATCAGCTCTTGCGGAATGTATCGTTAAAACTGATTCGCGCGCTTGGAATCGAAGGCGGATGTAACGTGCAACTCGCTTTAGACCCAGACAGCTTCCAATATTACATTATTGAAGTAAATCCGCGTGTCAGCCGTTCATCTGCCCTTGCATCAAAAGCAACGGGATACCCGATTGCGAAGCTCGCTGCTAAAATTGCAGTCGGACTTTCATTAGATGAAATGATGAACCCGGTGACAGGAAAAACATATGCAGCATTTGAACCTGCTCTTGACTATGTCGTATCCAAAATTCCGCGCTGGCCGTTTGATAAGTTTGAATCAGCAAACAGAAAGCTTGGCACGCAAATGAAAGCGACAGGTGAGGTCATGGCAATCGGCCGCACGCTTGAAGAGTCATTGCTGAAGGCAGTGCGATCACTGGAAGCGGATGTGTATCATCTTGAATTGAAGGACGCCGCTGACATTTCAGATGAGCTTCTTGAAAAGCGAATTAAAAAGGCCGGTGATGAACGCTTATTCTACTTAGCTGAAGCGTACAGAAGAGGCTACACGGTAGAAGACCTCCATGAATTTTCCGCTATCGATGTCTTCTTCTTGCATAAGCTGTTCGGAATCGTACAGTTTGAAAAAGAATTGAAGGCCAATGCGGGCGATACAGATGTGCTGAGACGGGCAAAAGAACTCGGCTTCTCTGATCAGTACATTAGCCGCGAGTGGAAAATGAAAGAATCCGAGCTTTACAGCTTGAGAAAACAAGCGGGGATTGCTCCGGTATTCAAAATGGTAGATACATGTGCGGCGGAATTCGAGTCAGAAACGCCATACTTCTATAGCACATACGAAGAAGAAAATGAATCTGTCGTTACAGATAAGAAAAGTGTGATGGTGCTTGGTTCGGGTCCGATTCGAATCGGTCAGGGTGTCGAGTTCGACTATGCGACGGTTCACTCTGTATGGGCAATTAAACAAGCAGGCTATGAAGCCATTATTGTCAATAACAACCCGGAAACCGTTTCAACAGACTTCAGCATCTCAGACAAGCTGTATTTTGAACCGCTTACGATTGAAGATGTCATGCACATCATTGACCTCGAACAGCCAATGGGCGTTGTCGTACAGTTCGGCGGACAAACTGCGATTAACCTTGCTGACGAGCTTTCTGCACGCGGAGTGAAAATCCTTGGAACTTCATTAGAAGATTTAGACCGTGCGGAAGACCGGGATAAATTTGAACAAGCGCTTGGAGAACTTGGTGTTCCTCAGCCGCTTGGCAAAACAGCGACATCAGTTGATCAGGCGGTAAGCATCGCAAGTGATATCGGTTATCCGGTACTGGTGCGTCCTTCCTATGTACTTGGCGGCCGGGCGATGGAGATTGTGTACCATGAAGAGGAGCTGCTTCATTACATGAAAAATGCAGTCAAAATCAATCCGCAGCACCCTGTATTAATTGATAGATACTTGACTGGAAAAGAAATTGAAGTCGATGCAGTATCCGACGGTGAAACAGTCGTCATTCCGGGAATTATGGAGCACATTGAACGTGCGGGCGTTCACTCCGGAGACTCAATCGCTGTTTATCCGCCTCAGTCTCTCACAGAGGACATTAAGAAAAAAATTGAACAATACACGATCGCTTTGGCTAAAGGGCTGAATATTGTCGGTTTGCTCAATATTCAATTCGTCTTGTCGCAAGGTGAGGTGTACGTGCTAGAAGTGAATCCGAGATCAAGCAGAACCGTACCGTTTTTAAGCAAAATTACGGGTATCCCAATGGCGAATCTCGCAACAAAAATCATTCTTGGTCAAAAGCTGGCTGCGTTTGGCTATACAGAGGGCCTTCAGCCTGAACAGCAAGGTGTATTTGTAAAAGCGCCGGTCTTCTCCTTTGCCAAGCTGAGAAGAGTGGACATTACGTTAGGGCCTGAAATGAAATCAACAGGTGAAGTCATGGGGAAAGATTCGACACTTGAAAAGGCGCTCTACAAAGCCTTGATTGCTTCAGGTATTCAAATCCCGAACTACGGTTCCGTGCTTTTAACAGTAGCTGATAAGGACAAAGAAGAAGGGCTTGCCATTGCTAAGCGGTTCCACGCGATCGGCTACAACATTTTAGCGACGGAAGGAACGGCAGGCTACCTGAAAGAAGCTTCCATTCCAGCGAAGGTCGTCGGAAAAATCGGTCAGGATGGCCCGAACTTGCTTGACGTCATCAGAAACGGAGAAGCGCAGTTTGTCATCAATACGCTGACAAAAGGAAAGCAGCCGGCAAGAGACGGATTTAGAATCAGACGTGAATCAGTAGAAAATGGTGTTGCCTGCCTAACATCTTTAGATACGGCAGAGGCGATATTGCGAGTGCTGGAAAGCATGACATTCCGTGCTGATCAAATGCCGGCAGTCAACACAAATCAGGAGGCGGCAGTCACTATATGAAAAAAGCGTATTTGACAGTATGTTCTAACCAGCAAATTGCAGACCGGGTGTTTCAAATGGTTCTGAAAGGGGAGCTTGTCCAAGGGTTTACAACCCCTGGACAGTTCCTTCATCTTAAAGTGAGCGAAGCGGTTACGCCTCTTTTGAGAAGGCCGATCAGCATCGCAGACGTCAACTTTGAAAAAAATGAAGTCACCATCATTTATCGGGTAGATGGTGAAGGGACAAGACTCTTGTCACTGAAGCAGCAGGGAGAACTTGTGGATGTCCTCGGGCCTTTGGGAAATGGCTTTCCTGTTAATGAAGTTCAACCCGGAAAGACGGCTTTGCTGGTAGGAGGCGGAGTAGGTGTGCCGCCTCTCCAAGAGCTGTCGAAACGCTTGATTGAAAAAGGGGTAAATGTCATCCACGTTTTAGGATTCCAATCGGCAAAGGATGTATTTTACGAGGAAGAATGCAGGCAGTACGGAGACACGTATGTGGCAACAGCTGACGGAAGCTACGGGGAAACCGGATTTGTCACAGATGTGATTAAACGGAAAAATCTAGAGTTTGATATCCTCCTCAGCTGCGGGCCGACACCGATGCTCAAGGCGTTAAAACAGGAATATGCCCATAAAGAAGTATATCTGTCCATGGAGGAACGAATGGGCTGCGGAATCGGCGCATGCTTCGCGTGTGTGTGCCATACAAACGAAAGTGAGACATCCTATGTAAAAGTATGTCTCGACGGGCCTGTATTTAAAGCTCAGGAGGTGGCGCTGTAATGCTAGAGGTGAAATTGCCGGGACTTGATTTGAAAAACCCAATCATTCCTGCATCAGGTTGCTTCGGTTTTGGAAAAGAATTTTCACGTTTTTATGATTTGTCTTGTCTTGGAGCCATCATGATTAAGGCTACGACAAAGGAGCCACGCTTTGGGAATCCGACGCCGCGGGTAGCTGAGACTGGTGCTGGAATGCTCAATGCGATCGGTCTCCAAAATCCGGGGCTGGATAGTGTGTTGCATCATGAGCTGCCGTGGCTTGAGCAGTTTGATACACCGATCATTGCCAATGTCGCAGGTTCTCAAGTCGATGATTATGTTGAAGTCGCAGAGCATATCAGCAAAGCGCCTAATGTCCATGCACTTGAATTGAATATTTCCTGCCCGAATGTGAAAACAGGCGGAATCGCTTTTGGCACGAATCCTGAAATGGCTGCCGATTTGACAAAAGCGGTGAAAGAGGTTTCGGATGTACCCGTTTATGTGAAGCTTTCCCCGAACGTGGCTAATATCACAGAAATTGCCTTAGCGATCGAGGAAGCGGGAGCGGACGGTCTTACGATGATCAACACACTAATCGGCATGAGACTCGATTTAAAAACCGGCAAACCGATATTAGCGAATAAAACAGGGGGACTTTCGGGCCCTGCTGTGAAGCCGGTTGCCATTCGCATGGTGTATGAAGTCAGCCAGGCGGTCAACATCCCGATTATCGGAATGGGAGGCGTGCAAACGGCTGAAGATGCCCTGGAATTTCTTCTCGCGGGAGCAAGCGCAGTCGCTGTCGGAACAGCAAACTTTGTGAATCCTTTTGCATGTCCAGAGATTATTGAACAGCTCCCATCTGTTTTGCTCCAATACGGCTATCAATCAATTGAAGAATGCATCGGAAGGAGCTGGAATCATGAAAAACAACCTGCCCATCATCGCGCTTGATTTTGCGTCAGCTGAAGAAACACTTGCGTTCTTAGCGCCTTTTCAGCAAGAACCGTTATTTGTAAAGGTTGGGATGGAGCTTTTTTATCAAGAAGGGCCATCGATCGTGAAACAATTAAAAGAAAGAAACTGCGAGCTGTTTTTAGATCTAAAGCTTCATGACATCCCGACTACTGTAAACAAAGCGATGAAGCGCCTTGCCAGTCTCGGAGTAGATCTCGTCAATGTTCATGCTGCTGGGGGCAAAAAAATGATGCAGGCAGCTCTCGAAGGCTTAGAAGAAGGTACGCCGGCTGGAAAAAAACGTCCGTCACTTATCGCGGTAACCCAGCTGACAAGCACATCTGAACAAATCATGAAAGATGAACTGCTGATCGAAAAGTCTCTGATTGATACGGTTGTGCACTACAGCAAACAGGCGGAAGAAAGCGGACTGGATGGAGTGGTCTGCTCTGTTCATGAAGCAAAAGCCATTTACCAAGCGGTGTCGCCTTCATTTCTGACTGTCACTCCGGGGATCAGAATGTCTGAGGACGCTGCGAATGACCAAGTCCGCGTAGCGACGCCTGCTATTGCAAGAGAGAAAGGTTCATCAGCGATTGTAGTAGGACGCTCGATTACAAAAGCGGAAGACCCGGTAAAAGCCTATAAGGCTGTCAGACTTGAATGGGAGGGAATCAAATCTTGAAACAAATCATCGCAAAACATCTATTAGACATCCAAGCTGTATTTTTACGCCCGAACGAGCCGTTCACATGGGCAAGCGGCATTTTATCTCCAATCTACTGTGACAACCGCCTTACGCTATCTTTCCCAGAGGTCAGAAACGATGTTGCTTCAGGTATCAGCAAGCTTGTCAAAGAGCATTTTCCTGAAGCTGAAATGATTGCGGGAACAGCAACCGCCGGTATTCCTCATGCTGCTTTAGCGGCTGACCGTTTGAATCTTCCGATGTGTTATGTGAGGAGCAAGCCGAAGGCGCACGGAAAAGGCAATCAGATTGAGGGAGCTGTGCAAGAGGGGCAAAAAACAGTCGTCATTGAAGACTTAATTTCCACAGGAGGCAGTGTGCTTGAAGCTTGTGCAGCTTTACAAGCGGCCGGCTGTGAAGTGCTTGGTGTCGTCTCAATCTTTACGTACGGACTTCCTAAAGCGGAGGAAGCCTTCGCAAAGGCAGAACTGCCATACTACTCATTAACTGATTATGATACGCTCACAGAGGTCGCGCTTGAAAACGGAAATATTCATTCAGATGATCTAAAAAAGCTGCAAACATGGAAACGAAATCCCGAGTCAAAAGATTGGTTTAAAAAATAAAAAATAAATTCAAATGATATAAAGAGGCTTCAAAGCCTTGATGTACTTGAAAACAGGCTGTGAGGCCTGTTTTTTTATTAATCCTATAAAAAAAGTCGGGTTGACTTATGTTAGAATTGTGCTAAAATTTACTACAAATCTAAAAACTTATCAAGAGCGGCTGAGGGACTGGACCTATGAAGCCCGGCAACCTGCAAAGTTTGTAAGGTGCTACTTCCAGCAAAATGAATTCCATTTTGAAAGATAAGGGCTGCATGCTGTTCCTGTCTTTCTTTCCGCCGGATTGAAAGTTTTTTATTTTAAGAGGTAAAAAGGCTATCTGTATATCAGCAGCCGCGAATCACATTACATGGGAAAAGACAACCGGCAGAAAGCTACTGTTTGTTTGTCTCCGAAAGGAGGAAAGAAGAAATGTTAACGTATGATAATTGGGAAGAACCAACGATTACATTTCCGGAAGACGATCCTTATAAAGGAGCGCTGTCAGTTTTAAAATGGGCATACGGCCATTACGGCGATCAGCTTGTTTATGCCTGCAGTTTCGGAATTGAGGGAATCGTTCTGATTGACTTAATTTATAAAGTGAAAAAAGACGCAGAGATTGTGTTTCTTGATACAGGACTTCATTTTAAAGAAACCTATGAAACAATTGAACGAGTGAAAGAGCGTTATCCGGGTCTTAATATCATCCTGAAAAAACCAGATCTCACCCTTGAGGAACAAGCCGAAGAACATGGTGACAAACTGTGGGAAAGAGAGCCGAATCAGTGCTGCTATCTTAGAAAGGTTGTTCCTTTAAGAGAGACGCTTTCAGGACATCCAGCCTGGCTTTCCGGCCTGCGCCGTGATCAAGGGCCAAGCCGTGCCAATACGAATTTCTTAAACAAAGATGAAAAATTCAAGTCAGTAAAAGTTTGCCCGCTTATCCATTGGACTTGGAAAGACATTTGGAGATACACATCCCGGAATGAACTGGACTACAATCCGCTTCATGACCAAGGATATCCAAGTATTGGATGTGCGCCTTGCACTGCTCCCGCTTTTACAGCAGAGGATTTGCGCTCAGGCAGATGGAATGGTATGGCGAAAACAGAATGCGGACTGCATGAATAAGGAGCTGCAAAATGGAATTAGCCGCTATTTTATTTAGCTTGTTTTTCGCGATGAATATTGGTGCAAGCGGTGCTGCAGCTTCGATGGGGGTTGCTTACGGCTCCGGAGCCATCAAAAAGAAAACCTACGCTTTGATCCTATGCGCAGTCGGTGTCTTTGCCGGGGCGGTCATTGGCGGAGGCGAGGTTGTAAAAACAATCAGCTCCGGCATTATTCCTGAGCAGACGATTACACTGACGATTGTTTGCATCATTATTGGAGCTGCTGCCCTGTCGCTCTTTACTGCTAATCTGCTCGGCATTCCTTTGTCGACAAGTGAAGTAACAGTCGGCGCGGTTGTCGGCGTGGGAGTGGCTTATAAAGTATTGTTTGTGAACAATCTTCTGATCATTGTGTCATTTTGGGTTTTTGTCCCGCTGTTCGCTTTCGGCTTCACCTATTTCGTATCTAAGCTGTTTCGTTATTTTAAGATTGAAGTAAAATCTTCTAAAAAACAAAAAATCCTCGGCATTGTTTTGTTAGTTGCCGGATTTTTCGAAGCATTCTCTGCCGGCATGAATAACGTGGCGAATGCTGTTGGCCCGTTAGTAGCTGCCGATGTGCTTGATGTCGGAAAAGGAACCTTGTATGGAGGAGCTTTTGTTGCTCTTGGCGCACTGTTATTAGGCCGGCGTGTGCTAGAAACAAACGGGAAGAAAATTACGAGATTCTCCAAAGGGGAAGGCATTCTCTTATCCGGTACAGGAGCAGGACTTGTGATCATCAGTTCTGTATTTGGGATGCCGGTGCCCTTGGCGCAAGTCACGTCATCGTCTATTATCGGAATAGGCATGGCAAAAAACGGTCCGAACGTGTTCCATAAACAAGTTGTTCAAACGATGCTGAAGGTATGGATCGTATCGCCGTTTTTATCTTTATCGATTTCTTATCTGCTTGTATCCTTGTTTTTAAAAGCAGATTATTATTCGATCTTTATCATGGTAAGTGTGCTTTTAGCGGCGGGCGGTGCCATCAGCCTGACAAAGGCCATTCGTAAAGAGAGACGCTCAGTCCACGAACAAGGCGGGGGAATCTGATCATTAATCTGAGTAATTTTATAAGTTAACTAGGAGGAGATGGATATTATGAGCTTAGCACCACACGGAGGAACATTAGTAAACAGAGTAGATGAATCATATGATGTGAGCGGCATTCAAAAAGAAATTGAACTTGATTTAATTTCTTTTGCGGATTTGGAATTGATCGGTATCGGTGCATACAGCCCGATTGAAGGTTTCTTTAATGAAAAAGATTACGTATCTGTAGTCGAAAACATGCGTCTTTCTTCCGGCGTTGTCTGGTCTCTTCCGATCACGCTTCCGGTCGATGCGCAAAAAGCAGCGGAACTGTCACTTGGTGAAACGGTAAAGTTAACGTATGAAGGAGAAACATACGGCGTTATCCAAATCGAAGACCTGTACGTGCCTGACAAACAAAAAGAAGCTGTCAATGTGTACAAAACAGATGAACAGGAGCATCCTGGTGTTAAAAAGCTGTTCAGCCGCGGCAATACATATGTCGGCGGGCCGATTACGTTGATTAAAAAAGCTTCAAAACAGTTCCCTGAATTTACATTTGAACCGTCAGAAACGAGACGCCAGTTTGCGGAAAAAGGCTGGGAAACCATTGTCGGTTTCCAAACAAGAAACCCTGTTCACAGAGCGCATGAATACATTCAAAAAACGGCTCTTGAAACAGTAGACGGCTTGTTCTTGAATCCGTTAGTGGGTGAAACAAAATCTGATGACATTCCAGCTGATGTACGGATGGAAAGCTACCAAGTGCTTCTTGATCATTATTACCCGAAAGATCGCGTTTTCCTTGGTGTCTTTTTAGCGGCGATGCGTTATGCAGGCCCGAGAGAAGCAATTTTCCACGCGCTTGTCAGAAAGAACTACGGCTGCACACATTTCATCGTCGGCCGTGATCATGCAGGTGTAGGCGACTATTACGGAACATACGAAGCACAGGAGCTGTTTGACACATTTAAACCTGAAGAACTCGGAATTACACCGCTGAAATTTGAGCACAGCTTCTTCTGTAAAAAATGCGGAAATATGGGAACAGCGAAAACATGCCCTCATGGCAGAGAGCATCACGTCATTTTATCAGGCACTAAGGTAAGAGGTATGCTGAGAGACGGTGTGCTGCCGCCTGCTGAATTCAGTCGAAAAGAAGTCGTAGAAGTGTTAATCAAAGGGATGAAGAAAAAAGAAGAAGTAGGCGTATCTTAAGGAGGACTGGCAGTGACAAATCGCGATATTGTATGGCATGAAGCCTCTATCACAAAAGAAGAGTACCAGCAAAAAAACAAGCATAAAAGCTCCATTCTCTGGCTGACAGGGTTAAGCGGCTCAGGCAAATCAACGATTGCCAACGCCGCTGCGAGAGAATTGTTTGAGCAAGGCTACCAAGTGATTGTGCTTGACGGGGATAATATCCGTCACGGCTTAAATAAGGATCTTGGTTTTTCTGATGAAGACCGAAAAGAAAACATCCGCCGGATCGGAGAGGTGGCGAAGCTTTTTGTTCAGCAGGGAACCATTGTGATTACTGCTTTTATCTCTCCTTTCCGCGAGGACAGGCAACAGGTTCGCGAGCTTGTGGAAGCGGGCGAATTTAATGAAGTCTACATTAAATGCGACCTTGATATTTGTGAACAAAGAGATCCGAAAGGGCTTTACAAAAAAGCAAGAAACGGCGAGATTCCGTTCTTTACAGGAATTGATTCTCCTTATGAAGAACCGGAAGCTCCAGAGCTCGTTCTTGATTCAGGACAGCATGACCGTGAAGCGTGTAAAAATCAGCTGATCGAGTTTGTTAAACAAAAATTGAGCTGAATATGATCTGCTGCGTTCTTCTCAGATGCCGGAATGCGAGCGAGAACATCATCACAGCGAATCTTCTGGAAGAACTCGAATAGATCGGGGGAAATACGATGGGGAAAGTATATATTGTAGGAGCGGGTCCCGGTGACCCTGATCTGCTGACAATTAAAGCGCTGAAAGCCATTGAAAAAGCTGATGTCATCTTATATGACAGATTAGTAAATAAAGAGATTTTACAATATGCCAAAGAGCAAGCAGACCTGATCTACTGCGGGAAGCTTCCGGATTTTCATACGATGAAGCAGGAAACCATCAATCGGTTTCTTGTGAAGTATGCGCAAAAAGGGAAAATGGTTGTCAGACTGAAAGGCGGAGACCCTTTTGTGTTCGGGAGAGGAGGGGAAGAAGCGGAATGCCTCTCTGAAAATGGAATTCCGTTTGAAATCATTCCCGGCATTACGTCTGGAATCGCGGCAGCCGCTTATGCCGGGATTCCTGTTACCCATCGGGATGCGGGCTCTAACGTCGCTTTTGTAACGGGTCACTATAAAAAAGAAGAAGATTTTGAGGAAAAGTGGAAAGCGCTGGCTACAGGAATTGATACACTTGTCATCTATATGGGTATCAAAAACGTGCAGCAGATTGAAAGAAAACTCCTTGAAAATGGCCGGGACGGTTCTACGCCGGCAGCCTTTATTCATTGGGGGACAACGGACAAGCAAAAATCTGTTTTTTGTACAGTTGACACCCTTTCAGAAACGGTGATAAAAGAAAACATTACAAATCCGAGTTTAATTGTCATTGGAAATGTTGTAAATTATCACTATAAGCTGGAATGGTTTGAATCTGAACTGAAAAAACAAGATTTAAGCGAGGCGTTGTAAAAATGAAACAAGCAATTTTATATGTCGGCCACGGCAGCCGGGTCAAAAAAGCGCAGCAAGAAGCCGCAGCCTTTTTGGAAGGATGCAAGGCCCACATCTCTGTGCCAGTACAAGAAATCAGCTTTTTAGAGCTTCAGGAGCCGACAATTGAGACAGGATTTGAAGCATGTGTGAAGCAAGGCGCCACTCATATCGCAGTGGTGCCTCTGCTTCTTTTAACAGCTGCGCATGCAAAACATGATATTCCGGAAGAAATTGTCCGTGTTGCATCTCGATATCCATCAGTCCGCATTTCATACGGAAAGCCGATCGGGATTGACGAAGAAGTAGTCAAGGCTGTATATCACCGAATGAAAGACATAGGTGTTCCGTATGAAAATGCCAGAGTGGTGCTCATCGGAAGGGGAAGTTCAGATCCAGATGTCAAAAGAGACGTAACCGGAATTGCTAATCTTCTTCAGGAAATGGTTCCAGTCAAGGAAGTCATTCCGTGCTTTTTGACAGCATGCGGCCCTAATTACAAAGAGGTTTTTTCAGAACTTAAAAAAGATGACGGCACAACAACCTTTATCGTTCCATATTTGCTTTTTACGGGTATGCTGATGAATGAAATCGAACGAGAGGTTCAGAAATTAAAAGCCCATAATCCGAACGTCTACCTCTCTTCCTATATCGGTTTTCATCCTCATGTGAAAAACGCATTTTTGAACCGTGTGAGAGAAACTGCGGCAAATTCTGAGGGACAATTTGATTTTGATGGAGGTTCATATGCTTCCGCTGCACATTAGCCTGGAAAAGAAGAAGGTTGTGATTGCGGGGGGCGGAAGCATCGCTCTCAGAAGGCTGAAAACGGTGATTTCTGAGGGAGCTGATATAACGCTTGTCAGTCCGGATGTGGAACCGGAAATCAAGCAAATGGCAGAAGAGCGGCGTATCAAATGGGAAAAACGGACAATTGAAAAAGAAGATTATCTCAATGCTTTCTTCATTATTGCTGCGACGGATAATGCGGCAGTGAACAAAGAAATTGCCCAATCCGCTTCGCCTTTTCAGCTTGTCAATTGTGTCAGTGACGCTGAGCTTGGCAATGTATATATGCCGAAAATCGTAAAAAGAGGGCATGTCACTGTGTCTGTTTCTACAAGCGGAGCCAGTCCAAAGCACACGAAAGAGCTTGCTGAAAACGTGGATAAGCTGATTGACGGCGATTTTGTTGCTGAAGTGAACAGGCTTTATCAGATGAGAAGAAAGAAATAAGCCAGAGCATACAAATGCTCTGGCTTTTCTTTATGCGGTTCAGCTTTTTTTGAGCTTGATGACAGTATCAGCATCAGGCGTGACAAAGACGGTATGCTGGCTGTCATAGGTGACGAAACCGGGTTTCGCGCCGTTTGGTTTTTTGACATGCCTGATTTTTGTATAATCTACAGGCACTGAACTTGAATCTTTAGCTTTTGAAAAATAAGCTGCAATTGTCGCGGCTTCCATGATTGTTTGCTCATCCGGTTCGCTGCTTCTGATCACAACGTGGGAGCCTGGAATGTCCTTCGTGTGAAGCCAGATATCGTCTCTGGCCGCCACTCTTGTCGTTAAATATTCATTTTGACGATTGTTCTTACCCACTAAAATTGTCAGCCCTGAGGTGGATTCATATGTTTCTAACACCGGATTGTGCGGTTTTTGCTTTTTCTGGCCTTTTTGCTGCTTAGGGCGTAAATATTTGCCCTCTACGAGCTCTTCCCTGATTTCGCTGATATCCCGGGGAGAAGCGGACGAAAGCTGCTGAATCAGCTGATCAAAATATTCGATCTCTTCCTGTGCCAGCCTGATTTGCTCCTCGACAACTGCGACCGAATTTTTCGCTTTCTGATACTTCGTGAAATAGGCCTGTGCGTTTTCAGAAGGCGTTTTGTTCGGGTTTAAAGGAATCGTGATTGTCGGGCTTTCTTCATCATAATAATTGATGACCTCAGCCTGTTTATCACCTTTTTTCAGCATATATAAATTAGCGGTTAAAAGCTCCCCGTAAAGCTGAAATTCCTTCGCGTTTTCCGAATACTCCAGGGTTTTCTCTAATTTTTTAATTTTGTTGGCATTCTTCTTCCGTTCGTTCACAACAAAACGCTCAAGATCCTGAGCCTGCTGTTTGACCCGGTCTCGTTCAGCTTTTCCGAAATAAAAACGGTCGAGCAGTTCGCTTAATGAATCAAAACGGCGCGCTTCGCCCTTTAGATGAGTCAGCTCCAGTAAATAAAAATATTCCTTTCCGTTTACAGTCGTAATGTTGGGAATGAAACGGTGCTCTTTCACTTCGGCAAACAGTGCCAGCAACGCTTTTGGCAGTGTGACTTTGTTGGCAAGGCCTGCTCTGTGAACTGCTTCTTTGGCGAAAAGCGGAGACACGCCTGAAAAGTGGTCGACAATTTGTTTATCAAGCCTTCCTTCTTGAAAGCTGAGGTGACGCAAAATATCATCTTCTGACACCTCAAGAGGCGATATTTTGTCCTGAGCAGGCGGAAGCTTATAATCTTGGCCGGGCAGTACTGTACGGTAGCTGTTCATTGACGGTGATAAATGCTTAAGTCCGTCGATAATCACATTTTCTGCTGCGTCAGTCAAAATGATATTGCTGTGGCGGCCCATAATTTCTACATAAAGCTTTCGTACGGTTTCATCGCCAATTTCGTTTCGGCTTTTGATATGAAAAATCATGATGCGGTCTAAGCCCGCTTGTTCAATTTTCTCAATGAATCCGCCTTCGATATGCTTTCTCAGCAACATGCAAAACATTGGCGGTTCGCTTGGATTTTCATAAGCTTGTGCCGTGATATGCACCCGTGAATAGCTCGGATGTGCCGATAATAATAGTTTTTGGTTTTTTCCCTTGGCACGGATGTGGAAAATCACATCGTGCTTATATGGCTGATGGATTTTTGTAATTCGTCCGCCCATTATTTTCTCGTTAAGTTCGTGTGTCATTCCGTATGTAAACATGCCATCAAACGACATATGCAATACACCCTCTCATTCTTCCTGCATTCGATAATTATAGCATGAAATGGGACGAGTCAGAATAAGCATGCTTATAGAGTGATATCTCTATAAGAGAGCAGGGGAGTGGACGAGCGGAATGAAGTTTCATGAAATGGGACAAACAGATTTACTAGAGGCAACCAATACGTCCATGAAACAAGGATTAACAGAAAAAGAGGTAAAAAAACGCCTTGACAAGCATGGACCAAACGAGCTGCAAGAAGGGAAAAAAACTTCAGCGCTTCTCTTGTTTTTCGCGCAGTTCAAAGATTTTATGGTGCTTGTGCTTCTGGCGGCAACGTTAATCTCAGGATTTCTTGGTGAATATGTAGATGCGGTTGCGATTATTGCGATTGTGTTTGTGAATGGCATACTCGGTTTCTTTCAAGAAAGGCGTGCTGAGCAATCTCTTCAGGCTCTAAAAGAGCTTTCAACACCGCATGTCATGGCACTCAGGGAAGGAAGCTGGAAAAAGATTCCTTCTAAGGAACTGGTGCCGGGTGATATTGTGAAATTTACGAGCGGGGACAGAATTGGCGCAGACGTTCGAATTGTTGAAGCGAGAAGCCTTGAAATAGAAGAATCAGCGCTGACCGGGGAATCAATCCCGGTTGTGAAGCATGCTGATAAATTGAAAAAACCGGATGTTTCACTTGGCGATATTACCAATATGGCATTTATGGGAACGATTGTGACCCGCGGCAGCGGTGTGGGGGTTGTCGTCGGGACAGGAATGAATACGGCTATGGGGAAAATTGCCGACATGCTTGAATCGGCAGGGACATTGTCAACCCCGCTGCAAAGAAGACTGGAGCAGCTCGGGAAGATTTTGATTGTTGTTGCATTGCTTCTGACCGTACTTGTCGTTGCTGTCGGTGTTATTCAGGGGCATGATCTGTACAGTATGTTTTTAGCAGGTGTCTCGTTAGCGGTAGCCGCTATTCCGGAGGGGCTGCCGGCGATTGTGACAGTGGCGCTTTCGCTTGGTGTACAGCGGATGATTAAACAAAAATCCATTGTTAGAAAGCTTCCTGCTGTTGAAACGCTTGGGTGTGCATCTATCATTTGTTCAGATAAAACAGGGACAATGACACAAAACAAAATGACGGTGACACATGTCTGGTCCGGAGGGAAAACATGGAGAGTGGCAGGGGCCGGCTATGAACCGAAAGGAAGCTTCACACTAAACGAAAAAGAGATCAGTGTCAATGAACATAAGCCGCTTCAGCAGATGCTTCTGTTCGGAGCGCTTTGTAACAACTCCAATATCGAGAAAAGAGACGGCGAATATGTGCTTGACGGAGATCCGACAGAGGGAGCGCTGCTCACCGCGGCAAGAAAAGGCGGTTTTTCAAAGGAGTTTGTTGAATCAAACTACCGGGTGGTCGAAGAATTTCCGTTTGATTCTGCACGGAAAATGATGACTGTCATCGTAGAGGATCAAGACAGAAAGCGCTATATCATTACAAAAGGTGCACCGGATGTACTGATGCAGCGATCTTCCCGTATTTATTATGACGGCTCAGCGGCTCTTTTTTCAAATGAAAGAAAAGCAGAAACAGAGGCGGTATTAAGACATTTGGCATCACAGGCGCTCAGAACGATAGCGGTCGCCTACAGGCCGATAAAAGCAGGCGAAACACCGTCAATGGAGCAGGCGGAAAAAGATCTGACCATGCTTGGCCTTTCAGGTATCATTGATCCCCCGCGGCCGGAAGTCAGGCAGGCGATAAAAGAATGCCGTGAAGCAGGAATTAAGACCGTTATGATTACAGGTGATCATGTAGAAACCGCTAAAGCGATAGCGAAAGACTTGCGCCTCCTTCCGAAAAGCGGCAAAATCATGGACGGCAAGATGCTGAATGAACTTTCTGAAGAAGAGCTTTCTCATGTGGTGGAGGATGTGTATGTATTTGCCCGCGTTTCCCCTGAACATAAACTAAAAATCGTAAAAGCCTATCAGGAGAACGGGCATATTGTGGCGATGACGGGAGACGGCGTCAATGATGCTCCTGCCATTAAACAAGCTGATATCGGCGTCTCTATGGGCATTACCGGGACAGATGTGGCCAAAGAAGCATCATCTCTTGTTCTCGTGGATGATAATTTTGCGACGATTAAATCGGCGATAAAAGAAGGCAGGAACATCTACGAAAATATCAGGAAGTTTATCAGATACCTGCTGGCGTCTAACGTCGGAGAAATCCTTGTCATGCTGTTTGCGATGCTGCTCGCACTTCCTTTACCGCTCGTTCCGATTCAGATTTTGTGGGTCAACTTGGTGACGGACGGATTGCCGGCGATGGCGCTCGGCATGGATCAGCCGGAAGGAGACGTCATGAAGCGCAAGCCCCGTCATCCGAAAGAAGGGGTATTTGCCCGCAAGCTAGGATGGAAGGTCGTTTCCAGAGGATTTTTAATCGGAGTTGCCACTATTTTAGCGTTTATCATTGTGTACCACCGCAATCCGGAAAACTTGGCTTATGCCCAGACGATCGCGTTTGCCACATTGGTGCTCGCTCAGCTTATTCACGTGTTTGACTGCCGCAGCGAAACTTCTGTTTTCTCTAGAAATCCGTTTCAAAACCTGTATTTAATCGGCGCGGTATTGTCATCCATTTTGCTGATGCTTGTAGTAATCTACTATCCGCCGCTTCAGCCGATTTTCCATACTGTAGCCATCACGCCGGGGGACTGGATGCTCGTCATCGGTATGTCCGCCATCCCTACTTTTTTGCTGGCGGGGTCACTTTTAACAAGAAAAAAATAAATTCATATGATATAATCTTAGGGGTAATAGCGTGTCTATTGCCCTTTTATTATGAGAACAGGGAAGAATTGGGTGTTTTAAAATGATACGAAGTATGACAGGCTTCGGCAGTGCAAGCAAAACACAAGACGATCTCTCTGTAAGCGTTGAACTTAAATCTGTGAACTACAGATTTAAAGAAGTGAACGCTCGTTTGCCAAGGCCTTTGCTATATTTTGAAGATAAGCTGAAACAGACCATTCTGCAGCATATTCAGCGCGGAAGAATTGAGCTTTTCGTATCCGTTGACAGCGATATGCTTGTTGAGAAAAGGCTTGAAATTGATTGGCCGCTGCTCGATGAGTTTGTCGCAGCCGCGAGAGATATGAAGAAGCGGTATCAATTGTCTGCAGAGCCCGATGTAATGGATTTCTTTAAGCTTGATCATGTCGTCCAGGTTCATGAAGAACAGACGCAAAATGACAAGCTGGAGGCGTTGATCATCGATGCTGCAGAAGAAGCGGTAAAAGGTCTCTGTGAAATGCGTGAAAAAGAGGGGCTGCTCTTAGCGAAAGACTGCCTGATGCATATTGATCAGCTTGAAGAGCTGGTGAGAGAAACTGAATTGCTGGCTGCAGATGTCGTATCTCGTTACCGGGAACGGCTGTACGCCAGAATCAAAGAATGGACTGAAGACGTATTAGACGAGAGCCGGCTTGTAACAGAATGCGCTATTTTTGCAGACCGCTCTGATATCACTGAAGAGATTACAAGGCTGAAGAGCCACTTCGCCCAGTTTCGTGATATATTAGCTAGTGGCGGAGCTGTCGGGCGCAAACTCGACTTTCTTGTTCAGGAGCTCAATCGGGAAGCAAATACGATTGGCTCAAAAGCAAATGATCATCAGATCACAAAGCTTGTCGTTGAAATGAAAAGTTCTATTGAAAAAATAAAAGAACAAGTGCAAAATATAGAATAGTGACTGTGCGTATTGTTTACAGACGGTCTTACTAGGCTAAACTAGAGACGTCTATTTTACAGGGGGAACGTAGAAGATGACGATTAAACTGATTAATATCGGATTTGGCAATATCATCTCCGCCAATCGGATGATTTCGATTGTCAGCCCGGAGTCTGCGCCAATCAAACGGATGATTCAGGATGCAAGAGACCGCGGAATGCTAATTGACGCTACATACGGACGAAGAACCCGTGCAGTTGTCGTCATGGATAGTGATCACATTATCTTATCTGCCGTCCAGCCTGAGACAGTTGCACACAGACTTTCTGTTAAAGAAGAAATTATGGATGAAGGGCAGGGGTAATTGCCGCATGAAAGAAAGAGGGTTATTAATCGTTCTCTCAGGTCCCTCAGGAGTTGGTAAAGGAACGGTTCGACAAGCGATCTTTTCGCAGGAAGACACAAAATTTGAATATTCGATTTCAGTAACTACAAGAAGTCCAAGAGAGGGCGAAGTGAACGGAGTCGATTATTTTTTCAAAACAAGAGACGAATTCGAGCAAATGATTGCGGACAACAAGCTGCTTGAATGGGCAGAGTATGTCGGCAATTATTACGGCACGCCAGTCGATTATGTTGAACAGACGCTTCAAGATGGAAAAGACGTCTTTTTAGAAATTGAAGTTCAAGGGGCTCTTCAAGTGAGAAATGCTTTCCCGGAAGGCCTGTTTATTTTCCTTGCGCCTCCAAGCCTTTCTGAACTGAAAAACAGAATCGTGACACGAGGCACAGAAACAGACGCTCTGATTGAAAATCGAATGAAAGCCGCAAAAGCTGAGATAGAAATGATGGATGCTTATGACTATGTCGTTGAAAACGATAATGTCGAAACGGCTTGCGATAAAATCAAAGCAATCGTTCTTGCTGAACATTTGAAGCGTGAACGCGTTGCACCAAGATATAAGAAAATGCTGGAGGTTGAATAATCAATGTTAGATCCGTCAATTGATTCTTTAATGAATAAATTAGATTCAAAATATACGCTGGTGACTGTTTCTGCGAGACGCGCACGTGAAATGCAAATCAAAAAAGACCAAATGATTGAACATACGATTTCACACAAATATGTAGGCAAAGCTTTAGAAGAAATTGATGCAGGCCTGCTTTCGTTTGAAAAGGAAGACCGCGAATAGTAGCACAAGTAGCAACCTATATAACATGTAGGTTGTTATTTTTTTCCGTGCGGTTTTGTAAAGTGCAGAGGGGGAGAATTCATTGCTAAACAATCGAAATGTGTTACTTTGCGTGAGCGGAGGCATCGCTGTTTATAAAGCCTGTGCGTTAACGAGCAAGCTGGTTCAGGCAGGAGCAAATGTCAAAGTGATTATGACTGAATCCGCTTGCCGATTCGTTTCACCGCTGACATTTCAGGCATTGAGCCGCCACGAAGTCTATACAGATACATTTAAAGAACAAAATCCAAGCGTTATTTCTCATATTGATGCTGCAGACTGGGCCGACTTGATTATCGTAGCGCCGGCTACTGCAAATGTGATTGGAAAACTGGCAAACGGCATCGCTGATGATATGCTGACGACAACATTGTTGGCAGCAACGGCTCCCGTTTGGATCGCGCCGGCGATGAACGTTCATATGTATGACCACCCGGCAGTCAAACGAAACATTTCTGTTCTTTATCAGGACGGTTATCGTTTTATTGAGCCAAGTGAGGGCTATTTAGCATGCGGTTACGTAGGAAAAGGCAGATTGGAAGAGCCGGAAAACATCGTAAAGCTGGCCGAAAAACATTTTGCTGAAGAAACATCCGCTCCTTTAGAAGGCAAGCATGTGGTCATTACAGCCGGCCCAACGCGGGAAGCGATTGATCCTGTCCGGTTTTTTACCAATAAATCGACGGGCAAAATGGGCTACGCACTAGCGGAGGCTGCTGTTCAGCTCGGCGCACGGGTAACCTTAATTTCTGGGCCTGTTTCACTTGATCAGCCTAAAGGCCTTGCTGAGTTTATCCCTGTTCAATCGGCTGCGGATATGCGCGAAGCTGTGCTCTCTGTTTATGACGCAAGCGATATAGTCATTAAAACAGCTGCGGTAGCCGATTTTACGCCGAAAACAGTATTTGACCATAAAATGAAAAAACAAGACGGCAGCATGACCTTAGAACTGAAAAGAACAGTCGATATTTTGAAAGAATTGGGCGAGAAAAAGAAAGAGCAGATTTTGGTCGGATTTGCCGCCGAAACACAAGACATTGAACACTATGCACGTAAAAAGCTCGCCGCTAAAAACCTTGATTTGATTGTGGCAAATGATGTGAAAGCAAATGGGGCCGGTTTTGGTGCTGATACGAATATCGTGACAATCTTTTTCAAAGACGGGCATAAACGCGAACTCCCGATTATGTCTAAGCTCGATGTTTCTTTTGAAATTCTTCAGGAGATCGCAGCCCTCTCAAAACAAACCGGAGAGCGCTCATGAATTTTGCAGAAGTCATCGTTGATGTCAGCACTAAAAATATAGACAGGCCTTTTGATTATAAAATCCCAGACCATCTGAAGGGCATGATCAAAACGGGGATGCGGGTCATTGTTCCGTTTGGCCCCCGTAAGATTCAAGGGTTTGTGACAGCAGTCAAAGAAGCATCTGACCTATCGGGAAAATCTGTCAAGGAAGTAGAGGATTTATTAGATCTTACACCTGTTCTGACAGAGGAGCTTATGGATCTGTCATCATGGCTGTCAGACAAAACGCTGTCTTTTAAAATAACGGCGCTTCAAGCAATGCTGCCTGCCGCCTTAAAGGCGAAATATGAAAAAGAATTAAAAATTGCACACGGCGCCGATCTTCCGCCGCAAGTGGAACGGCTGTTTTCTGAAACAAAGACGCTATTGTATTCAGATATACCCGATCATGATACGCTGAAACTGATTCAAAGGCATGTTCAAAAAGGGGCCATTGACGTGACGTATAAAGTCGCGCAAAAAACCAATAAAAAAATGGTCAGGCATATTCAGGCAAATGCGAGTAAAGAAGAGCTTGTTAAGCAGGCTGAGGGATTGTCCCGCCAAGCAGCAAAACAGCAGGCGATTCTTCACTTTCTCATCTCTGAGCCGGAAGGTGTGAAAATTCCTGCGGCGGAATTGTGCAAAAAAACGGACACGAGCTCTGCAACCATCAAAACCCTTATCCAAAAAGGGCTTTTGAAGGAAAGCTATGAAGAGGTTTACAGAGATCCCTATCAGGACAAAATGTTCAAAAAAACAGAGCCCCTGCCGCTGACAGACGAACAGAGGGCTGCCTTCGAGCCCATACGCGAGACATTGGACAGCGATGAGCATAAAGTGTTCCTCCTTCACGGCGTGACAGGAAGCGGAAAAACCGAAATTTATCTGCAATCAATTGAAAAAGTACTGGCGAAAGGAAAAGAAGCCATCGTCCTCGTACCGGAAATATCGCTGACGCCGCAAATGGTCAACCGCTTCAAGGGCCGCTTCGGCTCCCAGGTGGCAGTCATGCACAGCGGTTTATCCACAGGAGAAAAATATGACGAGTGGCGTAAAATCCACCGGAAGGAAGTACGGCTTGTCGTCGGTGCCAGATCCGCCATTTTTGCTCCGTTTGAAAATCTCGGAATGATAATCATCGATGAAGAGCACGAGTCTTCCTATAAACAGGAAGAAATGCCGCGCTATCATGCGAAAGAGGTGGCAATCAAGCGGGCTGAGCATCACAGCTGCCCGGTTGTATTAGGGAGTGCTACGCCGACATTAGAATCATATGCAAGAGCGCAAAAGGGCGTATACGAGCTTCTTTCACTGAAGCACCGTGTTAACCATCGGGTGATGCCCGAGGTTTCGCTTGTCGATATGAGAGAGGAGCTTAGAAACGGCAATCGCTCGATGTTTTCAGTTGAATTGATGGAAAAGCTTGAAGAAACGATTGCCAAGGGTGAGCAGGCGGTGCTGTTTTTAAATAAGAGGGGCTACTCTTCCTTTGTGATGTGCAGGGATTGCGGCTATGTCCCGCAATGCCCGCACTGCGACATTTCCATGACGTATCATCGTTACGGCCAAAGGCTGAAATGCCATTATTGCGGACATGAAGAGCCTGTTCCGCACACTTGTCCTGAATGCGCAAGCGAGCATATCCGCTTTTTCGGAACGGGAACACAGCGAGTGGAGGAAGAGCTGACAAAAGTGCTGCCAAGTGCGAGAGTGATTCGGATGGATGTTGACACGACATCACGGAAAGGCGCCCATGAAAAATTACTGTCAGCTTTCGGAGAAGGAAAAGCGGATATTCTTCTCGGAACGCAAATGATCGCGAAAGGGCTTGATTTTCCGAATGTCACGCTTGTCGGAGTGTTAAGTGCTGATACAACACTTCATATTCCTGATTTCAGATCGGCTGAAAAAACATTTCAGCTGTTAACGCAAGTCAGCGGCCGGGCAGGCAGGCATGAAAAGCCCGGCCATGTCATCATTCAAACGTATACACCGTCTCATTACAGTATCCAGCTGACGAAAACACACGATTATGAAACGTTCTATCAGCATGAAATGGCGCACAGGAGAGAGCAATCCTATCCGCCATACTACTATTTGGCTCTTGTGACTGTTTCTCATGAGGAAGTGGCGAAAGCAGCGGTTACAGCTGAAAAAATCGCTCATTTTTTGAAAGCAAACTGCGGAGCTGACACGAAAATTCTCGGACCAAGCGCGTCGCCGATAGCCAGGATCAAAGATAGATATCGCTATCAATGCGTGATAAAATACAAACAGGAAACCCAGTTATCCGCTTTATTGAAGAAGATACTGGAACATTATAAACGCGAAATTGAACAAAAACATGTAATGATTTCAATTGATATGAATCCTTATATGATGATGTAAGATCTCACGTCTTGGAGGGTAACAAATTGGCAGTAAAAAAGGTCGTCACACATCCTGCGGAGGTTTTGGAAACACCTGCGGAAACCGTGACTGTTTTTGATAAAAAGCTAAAAAAACTGCTTGATGATATGTACGACACCATGCTTGAAATGGATGGTGTCGGACTGGCAGCGCCGCAAATCGGCATTTTAAAAAGAGCGGCCGTCGTAGATATCGGGGATGACAGAGGGAGAATTGATCTCGTTAATCCTGAAATTTTAGAAAAAAGCGGCGAGCAAACCGGAATTGAAGGATGCTTGAGCTTTCCTAACGTCTATGGTGATGTCACACGTGCCGATTATGTCAAAGTGCGTGCGTTTAACCGTCAGGGAAAACCGTTCATTCTGGAAGCGCGAGGCTTTTTAGCAAGAGCCGTGCAGCATGAAATGGACCACTTAGACGGTGTGTTGTTTACATCTAAAATAAGTAAATACTATACAGAAGATGAACTAGCGGATATGGAAGGATGATTTGATGACGAGAATCGTATTTATGGGAACGCCGGATTTTTCAGTTCCTGTTTTAAGAACCCTGATTGAGGACGGATATGAAGTAGTGGGGGTCGTCACACAGCCGGACCGTCCGAAGGGCAGAAAAAAAGTCATGACACCTCCTCCGGTCAAGGAAGAGGCATTGCGTCACGGCATCCCGGTTCTTCAGCCGGAAAAAGTCAGATTGACAGAAGAAATTGAGAAAGTGCTGGCATTAAAGCCTGACCTGATTGTAACGGCGGCATTCGGACAAATTTTGCCTAAAGAGCTTCTCGACAGTCCAAAATACGGCTGCATTAACGTTCACGCATCCCTTTTGCCGGAACTGCGCGGCGGTGCTCCGATCCATTATTCCATTCTGCAGGGAAAGAAGAAAACTGGGGTTACCATTATGTATATGGTGGAAAAATTGGATGCGGGCGATATGATCTCAAAAGTGGAAGTGGACATTGAAGAAACCGACAATGTCGGAACACTGCACGATAAATTAAGCGTTGCTGGCGCGAAGCTATTGTCTGAAACGGTTCCAAACGTCATTGCCGGAAGCATATCACCTGAAAAGCAGGATGAAGAGAAAGCGACGTACGCGCCTAATATCAAAAGAGAGCAAGAGCTGCTCGACTGGTCCAGAACGGGCGAAGAGCTTTACAACCAGATCCGCGGCTTAAATCCATGGCCTGTTGCTTATACGACTCTAAACGGACAAAACTTGAAAGTGTGGGAATCGAAAAAAACACCCGCACCAACCAAAGCTGAGCCAGGCACAGTCGTTGCGGTTGAAAAGGAAGGGATTATCGTTGCCACAGGTAACGAGACGGCTCTGTTATTAACCGAACTCCAGCCGGCAGGCAAAAAACGAATGAAAGGCGAAGACTTTGTGCGAGGCGCTCATGTTGAAGCCGGTGATGTGTTAGGAGTAAACAATGAAAAAAACTAGTGTTCGTGACATCGCCCTTGAGGCGCTGATCAAATTAGAACAAAACCAGGCATACAGCAACCTGCTGCTGAAATCGGTCATTAAATCAAATGAACTGAGTGATCAGGACAGAGGGCTTTTGACTGAACTTGTCTATGGTACATTACAAAATAAGATCGCGCTTGATTATATGCTTAAACCGTTTATCAATAAGCCTCAAAAGGTAAAGCCGTGGGTGATTCAGCTTCTTCGCCTATCCTTATATCAAATGGAGTATTTAGAGAAGATTCCAGACAGGGCAGCCATCCATGAAGCGGTTGAGATTGCTAAAATCCGCGGTCACAAAGGCATTGCTTCATTTGTCAACGGCGTGCTCCGTTCTATTCAGCGCGAAGGTGTTCCATCCTTTGACTCGATCGAAGATCCTGTACGCCGGCTGGCGACAGAAACAAGCCATCCGGAATGGCTTGTGAAAGAGTGGGCGGATGCGTATGGATTTGAAGCTGCGGAAAAGATTTGCCGCATCCATCTCATTCCGCCGAAGCAGACGCTGCGTGTCAATGAAATGAAAGCAGACAGAGCTGAGCTGCTTGACCAAATGGCTGCTGAGGGAATCGAAGTTGAAAAAGGCGACCTCGCTGAAGATGCAGTGAAGCTCTTAAAGGGAACAATTGCCGGAACTCATTTCTTCCAAAACGGCGAAGTATCCATCCAGGATGAGAGCTCCATGCTCGTCGCCCGCGCCCTTGATCCTAAGTCAGATGAAACAGTGCTTGACGCGTGTGCGGCGCCTGGCGGAAAGTCGGCTCATATCGCAGAATTAATGAAGAACAAGGGGAGCGTTACGTCGCTTGATCTTCACAAACATAAAGTGAAGCTGATCAAAGAAGCGGCAGACCGGCTTGGCCTGACAATCATTCATGCGGAAACAATGGATGCTAGAAAAGCGGGGGAAACGTTTGAAAACGAACAGTTTGACCGAATATTGGTCGATGCCCCGTGCTCAGGTTTCGGTGTTATCAGAAGAAAGCCGGACATGAAATACACGAAAAAGCCTGACGACAGCGCCCGTCTAGCTGAAATCCAGCTGTCGATCTTGAGGGAAATCGCACCATTAGTAAAAAAAGGTGGCACTCTTGTCTACAGTACGTGTACAATGGACCGGACAGAAAATGATGAAGTAATACATGCGTTTATACAAGAACATCCTGATTTTGAACCCGATTTGTCTCTTGAAAAGCGGCTGCCTGAAAAGGTGAGACCCTTTGTTCGGGATGGAAGGCTTCAAATCCTTCCTCATTATTTCGGAACAGATGGTTTCTTTATTTGCAGCATGAGAAAGAAGGGATAAGCAATGGCAGAACTTAATAAAACAAAAGTAAGAAAAGAATTGCGGACAGAGCGTCCGTCTATTTATTCTTTTGAATTAGATGAAATTAAACAATGGCTGACAGACAACGGAGAGAAACCGTTCCGTGCGGCTCAGATCTTTGAATGGCTATATGAAAAACGCGTATCTTCTTTTGAAGAAATGACAAACCTCTCAAAGGATCTGCGTGAGAAATTAAACACTCACTTTGTGTTAACAACGCTGAAAACGGCTGTTAAACAAACTTCTCAAGACGGTACGATGAAGTTTTTGTTTGAGCTTCATGACGGTTATACCATCGAAACCGTTTTAATGAGACACGAGTATGGCAATTCTGTATGTGTAACGACACAAGTCGGCTGCCGTATTGGCTGCACATTCTGCGCGTCAACGCTTGGAGGCTTAAAACGAAACCTTGAAGCAGGGGAAATTGTCGCTCAAGTAGTCAAAGTGCAAAAAGCTCTTGATGAAACGGATGAACGCGTCAGCTCTGTCGTGATCATGGGAATCGGCGAACCTTTTGATAACTTTAACGAAATGCTCGCTTTCTTGAAAATCATTAACCATGACAAGGGCCTGAATATCGGTGCTCGCCATATTACGGTCTCTACGAGTGGGATCATCCCGAAAATTTACGAATTTGCTGATCAGCAAATGCAGATTAACTTTGCAATTTCTCTGCACGCGCCGAACACAGAAATCAGAAGCCGTTTGATGCCGATTAACAGAGCATATAAACTGCCTGATCTAATGGAAGCCGTTAAATATTATATTAATAAAACGGGACGCCGCATCAGCTTTGAATACGGGCTGTTCGGAGGCGTAAACGACCAGGTGGAACACGCCGAAGAGCTTGCCGACTTGCTGGAAGGAGTCAAATGCCACGTGAACTTGATTCCGGTAAACTACGTGCCTGAACGGGACTATGTGCGCACACCGCGTGATCAGATTTTTGCTTTTGAAAAAACGCTGAAATCCCGCGGAGTAAATGTCACAATCCGAAGAGAGCAAGGACATGACATTGACGCAGCCTGCGGTCAGCTTCGCGCGAAGGAGCGTCAAGACGAGACGAGGTGATGAGGGTTGTTAACAGCCTTAAAAACAGATACAGGAAAAATCCGCCAGCATAATGAAGATGATGCGGGGATATTCAAGGGGAAAGATGAATTTATATTAGCGGTTGTCGCTGATGGCATGGGCGGCCATCTTGCTGGAGATGTTGCGAGCAAGATGGCTGTGAAAGCCATGGGGGAGAAATGGAATGAAGCAGAGACGATTCCAACTGCGCCCTCGGAATGTGAAAAATGGCTCATTGAACAGATTCTTTCGGTAAACAGCAAAATATACGATCACGCTCAAGCCCACGAAGAATGCCAAGGCATGGGGACGACGATTGTATGTGCGCTTTTTACGGGGAAAACGGTTTCTGTTGCCCATATCGGAGACAGCAGATGCTATTTGCTTCAGGACGATGATTTCGTTCAAGTGACAGAAGACCATTCGCTTGTAAATGAACTGGTTCGCACTGGAGAGATTTCCAGAGAAGACGCTGAACATCATCCGCGAAAAAATGTGTTGACGAAGGCGCTTGGAACAGACCAGTCAGTCAGTATTGACACCCGTTCCTTTGATATAGAACCCGGAGACAAACTGCTTCTATGTTCTGACGGACTGACGAATAAAGTGGAAGGCACTGAGTTAAAAGACATCCTGCAAAGCGATTCAGCTCCTCAGGAAAAAGTAAACCTGCTTGTGGACAAAGCCAATCAGAATGGCGGAGAAGACAACATAACAGCAGTTTTGCTTGAGCTTGCTTTACAAGTTGAAGAGGGTGAAGATCAGTGCTAATCGGCAAGCGGATCAGCGGGCGTTACCAAATTCTCCGCGTTATAGGCGGCGGGGGAATGGCCAACGTGTATTTAGCTGAGGATATCATTCTAGACCGTGAAGTCGCAATTAAAATCCTGCGGTTTGACTATGCAAATGACAATGAATTTATCAGGCGTTTCCGCAGAGAAGCCCAATCCGCATCAAGCCTCGATCACCCGAATATTGTTAGCATTTACGATTTGGGCGAGGAAGATGATATTTATTATATTGTCATGGAATATGTTGAAGGCATGACGCTTAAAGAATACATAACAGCAAATGGGCCGCTTCACCCTAAAGAAGCGCTGAACATCATGGAGCAAATTGTCTCAGCCATCGCTCATGCCCATCAAAACCAGATTGTTCACAGAGACATCAAGCCGCATAACATTTTGATTGATCATATGGGAAATATCAAAGTAACGGATTTTGGAATTGCGACGGCACTAAGTTCGACCACAATCACCCATACCAATTCAGTTCTGGGCTCGGTCCATTACTTATCACCTGAACAGGCCCGGGGCGGCTTAGCCACAAAGAAATCGGATATTTATGCGCTTGGAATCGTTCTATTTGAGCTTTTAACCGGCCGTATTCCGTTTGATGGAGAGTCAGCAGTCAGCATCGCCTTGAAGCATCTTCAAGCGGAAACTCCTTCGGCAAAAAGGTGGAATCCATCGGTCCCCCAAAGCGTTGAAAACATCATACTCAAGGCAACTGCCAAAGATCCTTTTCATCGCTACGAAACGGCTGAAGACATGGAAGCAGACATAAAAACAGCTTTTGATGCCGACAGACTCAATGAAAAGAGATTTACGATTCAAGAAGATGAAGAAATGACAAAAGCGATACCTATCATTAAAGATGAAGAACTCGCTAAAGCTGCTGGCGAAAAAGAAGCTGAAGTGACAACCGCACAAGAAAACAAAACAAAGAAGAACGGCAAAAGAAAAAAGTGGCCGTGGGTTTTGCTCACGATATGCCTCGTTTTTATCACAGCTGGAATTCTTGCTGTCACTGTTTTTCCGTCGCTTTTCATGCCTAAGGATGTCAAAATACCTGATGTCTCCGGAATGGAATACGAAAAAGCCGCAGGGCTCTTGGGAAAAGAAGGTTTACAGGTTGATTCCGAGGTGTTAGAAATCTCAGATGAAAAAATTGAAGAGGGCCTGATGGTAAAAACGGATCCTAAAGCGGATACCACGGTCAAAGAAGGCGCCACGGTCACCCTTTATAAGAGCACCGGAAAAGCAAAAACGGAGATCGGTGATGTGACAGGCCAAACGGTCGACCAGGCAAAAAAAGCGTTGAAGGACCAAGGGTTTAAACATGTAACAGTAAATGAAGTGAATGACGAGAAAAATGCGGGCACTGTCATTGACCAAAATCCTTCAGCAGGGACTGAGCTTGTCCCGAGTGAAGATCAAGTCAAACTTACAGTCAGTATCGGACCCGAAGATATTACGCTTAGAGACTTGAAAACCTACAGTAAAGAAGCAGCGTCTGGATATCTGGAAGACAACGGATTGAAGCTTGTAGAAAAAGAAGCATACTCAGATGATGTTCCAGAAGGACAGGTTGTCAAACAAAAACCAGCAGCAGGTACGGCAGTAAAGCCGGGAAACGAAGTTGAAGTGACATTCTCTCTCGGACCAGAGAAAAAACCTGCGAAAACAGTGAAAGAAAAGGTCAAGATCCCCTACGAACCAGAAAATGAAGGGGACGAACTTCAAGTGCAAATCGCAGTTGACGATGCGGATCACAGCATCTCTGACACTTACGAAGAATTTAAGATAAAAGAGCCGACTGAACGAACGATCGAACTAAAGATTGAACCCGGCCAAAAAGGGTACTATCAAGTAATGGTAAACAATAAAGTTGTCAGCTACAAAACCATTGAGTATCCGAAAGATGAATAACAAGGAGGGAAAATATGCCTGAGGGCAAAATTATTAAGGCGCTAAGCGGCTTTTACTATGTACTGGATGAATCAGAGGATTCAGATAAAGTAATACAATGCAGAGGAAGAGGCATTTTCAGAAAAAACAAAATTACCCCTCTTGTCGGTGATTACGTTGTGTACCAGGCTGAAAATGACAAAGAAGGATATCTAATGGAAATTAAAGAAAGAACCAACGAGCTTATCAGGCCGCCAATTTGCAACGTTGATCAAGCGGTCCTTGTTTTCTCAGCGGTTCAGCCTTCTTTCAGCACGGCATTGCTCGACCGCTTCCTGGTTCTCGTTGAGGCCAATGATATTCAGCCGATTATATGCATTACTAAAATGGATCTGATTGAAGATCAAGATACAGAAGATACGATACAAGCCTATGCAGAGGACTATCGGAATATTGGTTATGACGTATACCTTACCTCCTCTAAGGACCAAGATAGTTTAGCGGACATCATCCCGCATTTTCAGGATAAAACAACGGTATTTGCCGGTCAGTCCGGTGTTGGGAAATCCTCGCTTCTCAACGCGATCAGTCCGGAGCTCGGATTAAGAACAAACGAGATTTCTGAGCATTTGGGCCGCGGGAAACACACAACCCGCCACGTGGAGCTGATTCACACGTCCGGAGGTTTGGTTGCAGATACACCGGGATTCAGCTCGCTTGAATTTACAGACATTGAGGAAGAAGAGCTGGGCTATACCTTCCCTGATATCAGAGAAAAAAGCGCTTCATGCAAATTTAGAGGCTGTTTACATCTGAAAGAGCCGAAATGTGCGGTGAAACAAGCTGTTGAAGACGGGGAATTAAAGCAGTATCGCTATGACCATTATGTTGAATTTATGACGGAGATTAAAGACAGAAAGCCGAGGTATTAGCATAATGATAAAGGTTGCACCATCTATTCTTTCCGCTGATTTTGCCGCTTTAGGCAATGAGATTAAAGATGTAGAAAAAGGCGGAGCCGATTGTATTCATATTGATGTTATGGACGGCCATTTTGTCCCGAATATCACAATCGGTCCGCTGATTGTAGAAGCGGTCCGGCCGGTAACGGATCTGCCGCTTGATGTCCATTTAATGATAGAAGAGCCGGATCGTTATATCCCGGCTTTTGCGAAAGCAGGCGCAGATATCCTGTCTGTGCATGCTGAGGCATGTCCGCACCTGCACCGTACCATCCAGCTCATTAAAGAGCAAGGAGTGAAGGCCGGAGTAGTTCTAAACCCGCATACCCCTGTACAAGTCATCGAGCATGTTTTCGACGATCTTGATCTTGTTCTTTTAATGACGGTGAACCCGGGCTTCGGCGGGCAGAAATTTATTCATTCAGTCCTTCCTAAAATAAAAGAGGTTAAGCGAATGGCGGATGAAAAAGGAAAAAAAGATCTGTTAATTGAAGTAGACGGCGGCGTCAACAAAGAAACCGCTCCGCTCGTCATTGAAGCGGGCGCAAATTTACTCGTTGCCGGTTCAGCTGTTTATGGCCAGTCTGACCGCAAAAAAGCAATTTCTGAAATCAGAGGAAGTAAATAAGCAGCTTTAGAAAAGAGCTGGGCATACAATAGCCTAAGCTCTTTTTCCTGTATGCAGAGAAAGGAATCAGAGATGAAAACAATTAATATCGTTGCGGGAGGCCCGAAAAATCTCATTCCCGATCTAACCGGCTATACGGATGAACACACGCTTTGGATCGGTGTTGACAAAGGCACCGTCACTCTCTTAGATGCCGGGATCATTCCTGTTGAAGCCTTCGGAGATTTTGACAGCATAACGGAGCAAGAACGCCGGCGAATAGAAAAAGCCGCTCCCGCCCTTCATGTGTATCAAGCAGAAAAAGATCAAACAGATTTAGACCTCGCCCTTGATTGGGCGCTGGAAAAGCAGCCGGATATTATTCAGATTTTCGGCATTACAGGCGGCAGAGCTGATCATTTTTTAGGAAACATTCAGCTTCTGTATAAAGGTGTAAAAACGAACATAAAAATTAGGCTGATAGACAAACAAAATCATATTCAAATGTTCCCTCCTGGTGAATATGATATTGAGAAGGATGAAAATAAGCGATATATCTCCTTCATACCGTTTTCCGAAGACATACATGAGCTGACCCTGACCGGTTTTAAATATCCTCTAAATAATTGTCATATTACGCTCGGTTCAACACTATGTATTAGTAACGAACTCATTCATTCACGAGGTACTTTTTCGTTTGCAAAAGGCATATTAATAATGATAAGAAGCACGGATTAAGCATGTGCTTTCATTCAATTGCTGAAAACAATGAACAAGGCGGTTACGGGACGTTATAGGAGGGGACAAAAATGAAATTTTACACCATTAAATTGCCGAAGTTTTTAGGAGGAATTGTCCGGGCGATGCTGGGCTCATTTAGAAAAGATTAATGCCCAGGGGTTCAAAGCCCTCTTTCACCACATAAAAACGCCTGCCACATATCGGGGCAGGCGTTCATTTTGTTATACACGCTCAACTTTACCGGATTTCAAAGCTCGAGCAGATACATATACTTTTTTAGGTTTTCCGTTCACAAGGATACGAACCTTTTGAAGATTCGCGCCCCAAGTGCGCTTAGAAGCGTTCATTGCGTGAGAACGGTTATTCCCAGCTGTTGTTTTTTTACCTGTGATAACGCATTTACGTGCCATTTGTTTCCCTCCTCACTTGCACAAAACATCTACTTTTTAACATTCATATAATCTTAGATGCTTTCGATATGGATACTTTAAATAATTTACCACAGCTAAAAAACGTTTGCAACTATTGTTTCATCATCTTTCAAGAAAATTCACTTGACATCTTGCGGAAACAGCAGCGCTATAGTATATGTAGAGGTACGGCCAGCGATTATTGCCTGGTCTTTTCATAATGGAAACCATATAGTAGAATAGCTGTAACTCTATGCATTCGAAGGAGGAACTAGTGTGTCCATTGAATTAAGAACGAAGTACGGACAGATTGATATATCTAATGAAGTCATCGCGATGGTTGCAGGAGGCGCGGCGGTTGACTGTTACGGCATTGTCGGCATGGCCTCTAAAAACCAGATTAAAGACGGACTGACTGAAATCCTTCGGAAAGAGAATTTCAGCAGGGGTGTCCAAGTTCGCCAAGAAGGAGAACAGATACATATCGACATGTATATCATTGTCAGCTACGGCACGAAAATTTCTGAAGTGGCACATAATGTCCAAACAAAAGTAAAGTACACAGTAAATCAAACCATCGGACTGGCAGTGGACTCTGTCAATATTTATGTCCAAGGCGTACGAGTGACGAACCCGTAGTTAGGAGGAGTAGGATTGTCTATCAGAACATTAAACGGCAGAACCTTTGCCGAGATGATTCTTGCGGGAGCGCAGAATCTGTCTCAAAACGCCAGTGCAGTTGATGCACTGAACGTGTTTCCGGTGCCGGACGGTGATACGGGAACAAATATGAACCTGTCGATGACTTCCGGAGCAAGAGAAGTTGAACAAATGGATACGGATGATATCGGGAAGGTGGGTTCCGCGTTATCTAAAGGGCTGCTCATGGGAGCACGCGGAAATTCAGGAGTTATCCTATCCCAATTGTTCCGCGGATTTAGCAAAAGCATTGAAACGAAAAAAGAAATTAATGCACTTGAGTTTGCCGCTGCGCTGCAAGCAGGTGTAGACATGGCGTATAAAGCTGTCATGAAACCTGTAGAGGGCACCATTTTAACAGTTGCAAAAGACGCTGCAAAAAAAGCGATGATCTTAGCAGAAAAAGAAACCGATATCACTGCGCTGATGATTGCAGTGACAGAAGAAGCAGAGGCGTCTTTAAACCGCACCCCTGAATTGCTACCTGTCCTAAAGGAAGTAGGAGTTGTCGATAGCGGGGGCAAAGGCCTGCTCTGTGTGTATGAAGGTTTCCTTGCTTCATTAAAAGGTGAAACTGTACCTCAGAAAGCAGTTCTTCCGTCACTTGACGACATGGTCAGCGCGGAGCATCACAAGAGCGCGCAAAGCATGATGAATACCGAAGATATTGAATTTGGATTCTGTACCGAAGTGATGGTTAGGCTTGATCAGACAAAAAGAGAGTTCGACGAAGGTACGTTCAGGCAAGACCTCAGCCAGTTCGGAGATTCTCTGCTTGTGATTGCGGATGAATTGCTGGCGAAGGTTCATATTCATGCTGAAGAGCCGGGAAACGTGTTAAACTACGCCCAGCATTACGGTGAATTGATCAAAATAAAAATAGAAAATATGAGAGAACAGCATACCTCTATCATCAGTCAAGAAAGCAAACCTGCAGACAACGAAATACCGCCGGCAAAACAGCCGTATGGCATTGTGACTGTAGCGATGGGAGAAGGAATTTCAGACCTATTCAAAAGCATTGGCGCTTCTGTTGTGATTGAAGGCGGCCAGACCATGAACCCAAGCACTGAGGATATTGTTGATGCCGTGAAGTCTGTATATGCAGATACGGTATTTATCCTGCCTAACAACTCCAACATTATCATGGCTGCTAACCAAGCGGCCAGCGTAGTGGATGAACAGGTTTTTGTCATTCCTGCTAAAACGGTTCCGCAAGGGATGTCAGCCCTGCTGGCTTTTAACCCGGATCAAGAAGCTGAAGCGAACGAGGCCAATATGCTAAGCGCCATTCAGCAAGTAAAAAGCGGACAGGTGACGTTCTCAGTCAGAGATACTCATATTGACGGTAAAGATATTAAAAAAGGCGACTTTATGGGCATTCTGAATGGAACGATTATCGGCACTTCTGAAAATCAGCTGTCAGCCGCGAAAATGCTGCTGTCAGAAATGATCGGAGAAGATGATGAAATCGTGACCATTCTATATGGTGAGGATGCGTCTCAGGAAGAAGCTGAGCAGCTTGAAGCGTTTCTCAGTGAAAAGTACGAGGAGATTGAGGTTGAGATCCACAATGGGAAACAGCCTCTGTATTCGTATATAGTTTCTGCAGAATAGAAGGGCAATTTGCCCTTCTATTCTTATGTCTGCTTTTAAGTGCGGCAGCGCTGTAACGTGCCCGCTTGCCATTTTATATCTGATCAATTAGTCTAGAAGCAAAGCGCTAATAAGCTCTGGTTCATAAGGAGGAATAGCATGAAATACAGAAGCGTTTTTGATATTATCGGCCCGGTTATGATCGGTCCGTCCAGCTCTCATACAGCGGGAGCTGCTAGAATCGGGAGAGTGGCCAGAAGTTTATTTGGCAGAGAGCCTGAGCGCATCATTGTATCTTTTTACGGCTCGTTTGCGGAAACGTATAAGGGCCACGGCACAGATGTCGCGATTATCGGCGGATTGCTTGATTTTGATACATTCGATGAACGGATTAAAACCGCTATACAAATTGCAGAAGCTAAAGGAATTGATATAGAGTTTCGGGTAGAAGACGCAGTCCCGGTCCATCCAAACACAGCAAAAATCACCATTTCTGATGAAAAGGGTGAGCTGGAACTGACGGGTATTTCGATTGGCGGAGGAAAGATTGAAATCACAGAATTGAATGGTTTTGAGCTCCGGCTGTCAGGAAATCATCCGGCCATATTAGTTGTTCATAATGACAAGTTTGGCACAATTGCCGGTGTTGCCAATGTTCTGGCGAAATTTTCAATCAACGTAGGACATATGGAAGTAGCCCGGAAAGATATCGGCCAGCTTGCGCTGATGACAATAGAGGTCGACCAAAATATTGACGACCACATTCTCGACGAGCTGTCGAAACTGCCGAATATTATTCAAGTGACAAAGATTGCTGACTAGCGAAAAGGGTCAGGAGGAGCCAGTTATGTTTCGTAATGTAAAAGAATTAATTGAGATTACTAAAGAAAAACAAATATTGATCTCTGATGTGATGATAGCTCAAGAGATGGAAGTAACAGAAAAAACAAAAGAGGACATTTTTCAGCAGATGGATCATAACCTGTCTGTTATGGAAGCGGCGGTTCAGAAAGGACTCGAGGGAGTTACGAGCCAAACGGGCTTAACAGGCGGAGATGCCGTTAAATTGCAGGCCTATATTCGATCAGGAAAAAGCCTGTCTGGCCCGCTGATTTTAGATGCTGTATCGAAAGCCGTTGCAACAAATGAAGTAAATGCAGCCATGGGAACCATCTGTGCGACACCGACTGCAGGTTCTGCCGGTGTGGTGCCCGGTACGTTATTTGCTGTAAAAGAAAAGCTGAATCCAACAAGAGAACAAATGATCCGCTTTTTGTTTACAGCCGGGGCTTTCGGATTTGTCGTGGCCAATAACGCAAGCATTTCCGGCGCCGCCGGAGGATGTCAGGCAGAGGTTGGATCAGCTTCAGGTATGGCGGCTGCGGCCATTGTTGAAATGGCAGGAGGAACACCCGAACAAAGCGCGGAAGCCATGGCCATTACATTAAAAAATATGCTAGGCCTCGTGTGCGACCCTGTTGCAGGGCTTGTTGAGGTGCCTTGCGTGAAACGGAATGCGATGGGCGCGTCAAATGCGATGATTGCCGCTGATATGGCATTGGCGGGCATTACAAGCCGTATTCCATGTGATGAGGTTATCGATGCCATGTATAAAATAGGCCAAACGATGCCAACTGCACTTAGAGAAACAGGCCAGGGCGGTTTAGCGGCAACACCGACAGGAAGAGAATTAGAGAAAAAAATTTTCGGAGGAGCGCTAGGTTCACGTGAAACAACATCAGCAAACTAGTATAGCTAACATTAAGGGTATTGGGCCGGAAACAGAAAAAACATTGAATGAACTCGGTATTTATGACATTTCTGATCTTCTGAATTATTTCCCTTATCGCTATGATGACTACGAGCTGAGGGATTTAGAAGAAGTAAAGCATGATGAAAGAGTCACAGTTGAAGGGAAGGTTCATTCAGAGCCTTCTCTTACCTATTACGGAAAAAAACGAAACAGGCTGACATTCAGGCTTCTGGTCGGCCACTATTTAATTACAGCCGTATGTTTTAACCGGCCTTATTTGAAGAAGAAGCTTTCGCTCGGCTCTGTGGTGACGGTTTCAGGTAAATGGGACAAGCACCGCCAAACCATCTCTGTTCAGGAGTTGAAAAACAGGCCGCATCAAGAAGACAAAAGCATTGAACCAGTGTATTCTGTGAAAGAAAATGTTACCGTCAAAATGATGAGGCGGTTTATTCAGCAGGCGCTGACCCAATATGCAGACTCACTTCCTGATCCTCTTCCGGAAAAGCTAAGAAAAAGCTATAAACTGCCTGACTATTATCAGGCGTTAAAAGCAATGCACCAGCCTGAAACAAGGGAAGCATTAAAGCTTGCCAGACGGCGGTTTGTTTATGAAGAATTTTTGTTGTTTCAGTTGAAAATGCAGGCGTTCCGAAAGGCGGAAAGAGAGCAGACACAAGGGATACGGCAGCGTTTTTCAAACGAAGAACTCATGAGATTTATCAAAAGCCTCCCGTTTCCCCTCACAAACGCCCAGTCACGCGTTCTTCGCGAAATAACAGCAGACATGTCTTCTCCATACAGAATGAACCGTCTTCTTCAAGGGGACGTTGGATCAGGAAAAACGGCAGTCGCCGCCATTGCACTGTATGCCGCGATCCTATCCGGATACCAAGGAGCGCTCATGGTGCCGACAGAAATTCTGGCCGAGCAGCATGCTGATTCGCTCGTTTCGCTATTTGAAAAATGGGACGTCAGCGTTGCTCTTTTGACAAGCTCTGTTAAAGGGAAGCGGCGAAAAGAACTGCTTGAGCGTCTTGCGGCGGGTGAGATTGATATTCTTGTAGGAACCCACGCTTTAATCCAAGACGAGGTGGAGTTTAAGGCGCTGAGTCTCGTTATTACTGATGAACAGCACAGATTTGGAGTTGAGCAGCGCAAAAAGCTTCGGAACAAAGGTCAGGATCCTGATGTTCTCTTTATGACAGCCACTCCAATCCCAAGAACATTAGCGATCACAGTGTTCGGTGAAATGGATGTATCTGTCATTGATGAGATGCCGGCTGGACGAAAGCGAATTGAAACCTATTGGGTAAAACATGACATGCTTGATCGTATTTTGGCATTTGTCGAAAAAGAATTAAAGCAAGGCAGGCAGGCTTATATCATCTGTCCGCTGATTGAAGAATCAGATAAGCTTGATGTGCAAAACGCCATTGACGTGTACAATATGCTTTCTGATATTTTTCGGGGAAAATGGAATGTCGGCCTTATGCATGGAAAGCTGCATTCCGATGAAAAAGACCAGGTCATGAGAGAATTCAGCGCAAATCACTGTCAAATTCTCGTATCAACCACTGTTGTGGAGGTTGGCGTGAATGTTCCGAATGCAACGATTATGGTGATTTATGACGCCGACCGTTTCGGACTATCACAGCTTCACCAGCTGCGCGGCCGTGTTGGACGGGGTGAGCATCAATCTTTCTGTATTCTGATGGCTGATCCAAAATCAGAAACAGGGAAAGAACGGATGAGGATCATGTCGGAGACCAATGACGGTTTCGAGCTGTCTGAAAAGGATCTGGAACTGAGAGGTCCCGGTGATTTCTTCGGGAAAAAACAAAGCGGAATGCCGGAATTTAAAGTGGCGGACATGGTTCATGATTACAGAGCGCTTGAAACGGCAAGGCAGGATGCTGCGAATCTTGTGGCTTCTGACGCGTTCTGGAAGGAGCCGGAATACGCTGTGTTAAGAGATGAATTGCTGAAGAGCGGAGTAATGGACGGGGAAAAATTAAGCTGAGTATCAGAAGTTTTTGGTGTTCAGCCAGAAACAATCGTTGCATTCCAATCTATGAAATTATATACTACTATTAGTACCTAGTCTTAATTGTCCGGATGGTGTTTAGATATGAGAAGAAATAAGAGAGAACGCCAGGAATTACTTCAGCAGACGATTCAAGCAACCCCCTTTATTACAGATGAAGAATTAGCGGGTAAATTCGGGGTGAGCATCCAGACGATACGTTTGGACCGCTTAGAGCTTTCCATACCTGAACTGAGAGAAAGAATTAAGAACGTGGCAGAGAAAACACTTGAGGACGAAGTGAAGTCCCTGTCACTTGATGAAGTTATCGGAGAAATTATTGACCTTGAGCTGGATGATCAGGCGATATCCATTTTAGAAATAAAACAGGAGCACGTGTTCAGCCGGAATCAGATTGCGAGAGGACACCATTTATTTGCACAGGCGAATTCTTTGGCCGTTGCAGTCATTGATGACGAGCTGGCGCTGACTGCAAGTGCAGACATCCGCTTTACAAGACAGGTAAAGCAGGGTGAACGTGTCGTAGCAAAAGCGAAAGTGACGGCTGTCGAAAAAGAAAAAGGAAGAACGGTTGTCGAAGTGAACAGCTACGTTGGCGAAGAAATTGTTTTTTCTGGACGCTTTGACATGTATCGTTCAAAACATTCATAAAGGTGGAGCATGCATGAGAATAGCTGTAGATGCAATGGGAGGAGACCACGCTCCCAAAGCTGTTATTGACGGAGTTATAAAAGGTATAGAGGCATTTGATGATCTCCATATCACACTTGTCGGTGACAAAACAACGATAGAATCACATTTAACAACTACATCAGATCGCATCACGGTGCTGCACGCAGATGAAGTGATTGAGCCTACGGATGAACCTGTCCGTGCCGTGCGAAGAAAAAAGAACTCATCTATGGTTCTTATGGCGCAGGAGGTTGCGGAAAACAGAGCTGACGCATGCATTTCAGCAGGAAATACCGGTGCATTAATGACAGCCGGTCTCTTTATTGTCGGAAGAATTAAAGGAATTGACCGTCCGGCGCTTGCCCCGACACTTCCGACTGTTTCGGGAGACGGATTTCTTCTCCTTGATGTCGGCGCCAATGTCGATGCCAAACCGGAGCACCTCGTTCAATATGCCATCATGGGTTCTGTTTATTCTCAGCAAGTGCGCGGTGTCACTTCGCCGAGAGTCGGACTTTTAAATGTCGGAACAGAAGATAAAAAAGGAAACGAACTGACGAAGCAGACGTTCCAAATTTTAAAAGAAACAGCAAACATCAATTTTATCGGAAACGTGGAAGCGCGAGACCTTTTAGATGATGTGGCGGATGTTGTAGTAACAGACGGCTTTACCGGGAATGTTACACTCAAAACGCTGGAAGGCTCTGCGTTGTCAATTTTTAAAATGATGAGAGACGTAATGACGTCTACTTTGACATCCAAGCTTGCAGCAGCTGTGCTGAAACCAAAATTGAAAGAAATGAAAATGAAAATGGAGTATTCGAATTATGGCGGAGCAAGTCTTTTTGGCTTAAAAGCGCCTGTGATCAAGGCGCACGGCTCTTCAGATTCAAATGCTGTATTCCATGCGATTCGGCAAGCAAGAGAGATGGTCAGCCAAAATGTGGCTGCGCTCATTCAGGAAGAAGTGAAAGAAGAAAAAACAGATGAGTAGTCTGGAGGTTTTTACATCATGAGTAAGATTGCATTTTTATTCCCGGGTCAGGGATCACAATTTATCGGCATGGGAAAAGAGCTTTATGAGCAGGTGCCTGCTGCAAAACGTCTGTTTGATGAAGCCGATGAAACGTTGGAAACAAAACTCAGCTCGCTTATTTTTGAGGGGGATGCTGAAGAATTAACACTTACATACAATGCGCAGCCTGCTTTGCTTACGACAAGCATCGCTGTTCTTGAGAAATTTAAAGAATCTGGCATTACACCTGATTTCACAGCAGGACACAGCCTTGGTGAATATTCTGCACTGGTTGCGGCTGGCGCTCTGTCTTTCAAAGATGCTGTTTATACCGTCAGAAAGCGCGGAGAGTTTATGAATGAAGCGGTGCCGGCTGGCGAAGGAGCAATGGCTGCGATTCTCGGCATGGATGCTGAAGCATTAAAGCAAGTAACCGATAAAGTCACAGAGGAAGGCAACCTTGTACAGCTTGCGAATCTCAACTGTCCTGGCCAAATCGTCATTTCCGGAACAGCTAAAGGGGTTGAGCTTGCATCTGAACTGGCAAAAGAGAACGGCGCAAAACGCGCAATTCCGCTTGAAGTAAGCGGTCCGTTCCATTCTGAACTGATGAAACCGGCTGCTGAAAAGCTGAAAGAGGTATTGGACGCCTGTGACATAAAAGACGCTGACGTTCCGGTCATCTCAAATGTTTCTGCTGACGTGATGACTGAAAAAGCAGATATCAAAGAAAAACTTATTGAGCAGCTTTACTCTCCGGTTCGTTTTGAGGAAAGCATTAACAAGCTGATCGCAGAGGGTGTTACGACTTTTATTGAAATCGGTCCCGGAAAAGTGCTTTCAGGCCTTGTGAAAAAAGTGAATAGACGGTTAAAAACAATTGCTGTATCAGATCCGGAAACGATCGAGCTGGCAATTCAAACGCTTAAGGAGGAGAATGATAATGCTTAATGATAAAACGGCTATTGTCACTGGCGCATCCCGCGGAATCGGCCGCTCAATCGCCCTTGATCTGGCAAAAAGCGGAGCAAATGTTGTCGTGAACTACTCCGGCAATGAAGCGAAAGCAAATGAAGTGGTAGATGAAATCAAATCAATGGGCAGAAAAGCAATTGCTGTAAAAGCGGATGTATCAAATCCCGAAGATGTACAAAACATGATAAAAGAAACATTGTCTGTTTTTTCTACGATTGACATTCTGGTTAATAATGCGGGAATTACAAGAGACAATCTCATCATGAGAATGAAAGAAGACGAATGGGATGACGTCATTAACATTAACCTGAAGGGTGTTTTCAACTGCACAAAAGCTGTTACAAGACAAATGATGAAACAGCGTTCAGGCCGCATTATTAACGTATCGTCTATCGTCGGCGTCAGCGGAAACCCTGGACAAGCCAACTACGTGGCTGCAAAAGCCGGCGTCATCGGTTTAACCAAATCTTCTGCTAAAGAGCTCGCCAGCCGAAATATTACGGTAAACGCAATAGCGCCAGGATTTATCTCAACTGATATGACAGATAAACTTGCAAAAGACGTTCAAGACGAAATGCTGAAACAAATTCCGCTCGCGCGCTTTGGTGAACCTAGCGATGTCAGCAGTGTTGTCACGTTCCTAGCTTCAGAGGGAGCCCGTTATATGACAGGCCAAACGCTTCATATTGACGGCGGAATGGTGATGTAAGTTTTTTCTCGAAAATTTCATCGTAGTTTCTCTAGTTTTTTAAAAACGAATCCACTATAATACTTGAGGGGAGGTGAATTGCTATGGCAGACACATTAGAGCGTGTAACGAAAATCATCGTAGATCGCCTTGGCGTTGATGAAGCAGACGTCAAACTTGAAGCTTCTTTCAAGGAAGACTTAGGTGCTGATTCCCTAGATGTAGTTGAGCTTGTTATGGAACTTGAAGACGAGTTTGATATGGAGATTTCTGACGAAGATGCTGAAAAGATTGCAACAGTCGGCGACGCTGTGAACTACATACAAAACCAGCAATAAGCTGATGCTAAAAGTCCCGCCGAAACGCGGGGCTTTAGCCCTTTATTCGTGCAGTTATTACAGCATGCCGCTTTTACGCGCGCTGTATCCGGTTTAGTCAGAGAAGCGCGGTGAACCTGATGTGCCTATGGAGGTTACTATGTCAAAACACTCACATTATAAAGATAAAAAAAAGTTCTATAAAAAAGTAGAACAATTTAAAGAGTTTCAAGAACGGATTTCGGTTCACTTTCAAAATGAAAAGCTTTTGTATCAAGCATTTACACATTCATCTTATGTGAATGAGCATCGGAAAAAGCCGTATGAAGATAATGAAAGGCTTGAATTTTTAGGTGACGCTGTTTTGGAACTGACGATCTCCAGATTCTTATTTGCCAAATACCCGGCTATGAGTGAAGGAGATTTGACGAAATTGAGAGCCGCAATTGTTTGCGAACCGTCTCTCGTTTCATTGGCTCACGAGCTGTCATTCGGCGATCTTGTCCTGTTGGGTAAAGGCGAGGAAATGACAGGCGGAAGAAAGCGTCCTGCTCTATTGGCGGATGTTTTTGAGGCATTTATCGGAGCCTTGTACCTTGACCAAGGATTAGAGCCGGTCGAAAGTTTCTTAAAAGTTTATGTGTTCCCTAAAATTAACGATGGTGCTTTTTCTCATGTGATGGATTTCAAAAGCCAGCTGCAGGAATACGTGCAGCGGGACGGCAAAGGCTCTCTGGAGTATAAAATCTCCAACGAAAAAGGACCTGCGCACAACCGTGAATTTGAAGCCATCGTATCTCTAAAAGGTGAACCACTCGGAGTCGGAAACGGCCGTTCAAAGAAAGAAGCCGAACAGCACGCTGCTCAGGAAGCTTTAGCTAAATTGCAAAAACACCATACGAAACAATAAAATCCCCCTTATGACTCAGGGGGATTTCAGTATGTATGCCGTCTTATTTGACCAATGTTTATGATAGAATTGAAATACTTATTACATAAGGAGGATCGCTATGTTCCTCAAACGTTTAGACGTTATAGGATTTAAATCATTTGCAGAACGGATTTCCGTAGACTTCGTTAAAGGCGTGACAGCAGTTGTCGGGCCGAACGGAAGCGGAAAAAGCAACATCACGGATGCCATTCGCTGGGTTCTCGGCGAACAATCGGCACGCTCTCTTCGCGGCGGAAAAATGGAAGACATCATTTTTGCCGGGAGTGATTCAAGAAAGCGATTAAATCTAGCTGAAGTTACGCTTACTCTTGATAATGATGATCATTTCTTGCCAATTGACTTCCACGAGGTGAGTGTCACAAGACGTGTGTACAGATCAGGTGAGAGTGAGTTTCTGATTAACAATCAGCCGTGCCGCTTGAAAGATATTATTGATTTATTTATGGACTCTGGGCTTGGTAAAGAAGCATTTTCTATTATCAGCCAAGGGAAAGTGGAAGAGATCCTGAGCAGTAAAGCGGAGGATCGCCGCAGTATCTTTGAAGAAGCGGCCGGGGTGCTTAAATATAAAACGAGAAAGAAAAAAGCAGAAAATAAACTGTTTGAGACACAGGACAATCTAAATCGGGTAGAAGATATATTACATGAGCTTGAAGGGCAGGTTGAACCTCTTAAAATTCAAGCTTCAATAGCGAAAGACTACCTTGAGAAAAAGAAAGAGCTGGAGCATGTTGAAATTGCGCTGACTGCCTATGATATCGAAGAGCTGCATGGTAAATGGTCGACTCTTAAAGAGAAAGTGCAGATGGCAAAAGAAGAAGAGCTTGCTGAATCGTCTGCTATTTCTGCGAAAGAAGCAAAGATTGAGGATACAAGGGACAAAATACAAGCGCTTGATGAGTCAGTAGATGAGCTCCAGCAAGTTTTACTGGTAACTAGTGAAGAGCTGGAAAAGCTTGAAGGCCGTAAAGAAGTCCTGAAAGAACGAAAGAAAAACGCTGTGCAAAACCAAGAACAGCTTGAAGAAGCCATCGTTCAGTTCCAGCAAAAAGAAACGGTTCTGAAAGAAGAGCTTTCGAAGCAGGAAGCTGTCTTCGAAACGCTTCAGGCTGAGGTGAAGCAGTTAAGGGCGCAAGTAAAAGAAAAACAGCAGGCTCTCAGTCTTCACAATGAAAATGTCGAAGAGAAAATCGAGCAGCTGAAAAGTGATTATTTTGAGCTGTTAAACAGCCAGGCTTCGATACGCAACGAACTCCAGCTTCTTGATGACCAGATGTCCCAATCCGCTGTCACATTGCAGAGACTCGCGGACAACAATGAAAAGCACCTGCAGGAACGGCGTGATATTTCTGCGCGTAAAGCCGCATGTGAAACGGAATTTGCCCGAATTGAGCAGGAGATTCACAGTCAAGTCGGTGCATATCGTGATATGCAGACAAAATATGAGCAGAAAAAGCGCCAATACGAAAAAAATGAATCCGCTCTGTATCAGGCATACCAATACGTTCAGCAAGCGAGATCAAAAAAGGACATGCTTGAGACGATGCAGGGAGATTTCTCCGGCTTTTATCAAGGTGTTAAAGAAGTGCTAAAAGCGAAAGAGCGCCTTGGCGGAATTCGCGGAGCGGTTCTTGAGCTGATTTCTACAGAACAGAAGTATGAAACGGCCATTGAAATAGCGCTCGGCGCTTCTGCTCAGCACGTCGTGACCGACGATGAACAATCTGCCCGAAAAGCGATTCAATATTTAAAGCAGAATTCCTTCGGCCGGGCGACGTTTCTGCCTCTTTCTGTTATTAGAGACCGCCAGCTTCAAAGCCGTGACGCGGAAACAGCCGCCCGGCATTCATCATTTCTCGGGGTTGCAAGTGAACTTGTCACATTTGATCCTGCGTATCGAAGCGTCATCCAGAATCTTCTTGGAACCGTTCTGATCACAGAGGACTTAAAGGGTGCAAACGAGCTTGCGAAGCTTCTCGGGCACCGGTACCGCATCGTAACCCTTGAGGGAGATGTTGTGAACCCCGGTGGTTCAATGACGGGCGGCGCGGTTAAAAAGAAAAATAACTCCCTCCTCGGAAGAAGCCGGGAGCTAGAAGATGTGACGAAACGGCTCGCTGAAATGGAAGAGAAAACAGCTCTGCTTGAACAAGAGGTCAAAACCCTTAAACAATCCATTCAGGATATGGAGAAAAAACTGGCTGACTTAAGAGAAACCGGGGAAGGCTTAAGGTTAAAGCAGCAGGATGTGAAAGGCCAGCTGTACGAACTTCAAGTTGCCGAGAAAAATATCAATACCCATTTAGAGCTCTATGACCAAGAAAAATCTGCTCTGTCAGAAAGCGATGAAGAGAAAAAAGCGCGCAAACGCAAGCTTGAAGAAGAGCTCTCTGCCGTATCTGAAAAGATGAAACAGCTTGAAGAGGACATAGACAAACTGACAAAACAAAAACAAACGCAATCCTCAACGAAAGAGTCTCTTTCCAACGAGCTTACTGAGCTGAAGATCGCTGCGGCCAAAAAAGAGCAGGCATGCAAGGGGGAAGAGGACAACCTTGCCAGATTAAAGAAAGAGCTCACTGAAACAGAGATTGCGTTAAAAGAAGCAAAAGAAGACTTAAGCTTCTTAACGTCAGAGATGTCATCTAGCACCAGCGGCGAAGAAAAGCTGGAAGAAGCAGCAAAACATAAATTGAGTGACAAAACGAAAACGATCGAACTGATTGCATTAAGGCGCGATCAGCGCATCAAGCTTCAGCATGGGCTTGATACGTATGAGCGTGAGCTGAAAGAAATGAAACGCCTGTATAAACAAAAAACAACGCTCTTAAAAGACGAAGAAGTCAAACTCGGACGAATGGAAGTCGAGCTTGATAATTTACTCCAATATTTACGGGAGGAATACAGCTTGTCCTTTGAGGGGGCAAAAGAGAAATATCAGCTTGAAACTGATCCAGAGGAAGCCAGAAAGCGCGTGAAGCTGATTAAACTCGCAATTGAAGAGCTGGGTACCGTGAACCTCGGAAGCATAGATGAGTTTGAGAGGGTCAACGAACGGTACAAGTTTCTGTCGGAACAAAAAGAAGATTTAACAGAAGCGAAAAATACCTTGTTCCAAGTGATTGAAGAAATGGATGAAGAAATGACGAAGCGCTTTAACGACACATTCGTTCAAATCCGCTCACACTTTGATCAAGTTTTTCGCTCCTTATTCGGAGGAGGGCGAGCTGAACTGAGGCTCACCGATCCTAACGATCTGCTTCATTCAGGAGTCGAGATTATCGCTCAGCCGCCGGGGAAAAAACTGCAAAACTTAAACCTCCTGTCAGGCGGAGAGCGTGCGCTTACTGCTATAGCGCTCTTATTCTCAATCCTAAAGGTTCGTCCAGTGCCGTTTTGCGTCCTTGACGAAGTAGAGGCTGCGCTCGACGAAGCGAATGTGTTCCGATTTGCGCAGTATTTAAAAAAATACAGCAGTGATACCCAGTTTATTGTGATTACCCACAGAAAAGGAACGATGGAGGAAGCGGATGTGCTTTATGGCGTAACCATGCAGGAATCCGGTGTTTCCAAGGTAATCTCCGTTAAGCTGGAAGAAACAAAAGAATTCGTTCAGTAACGAGGAAAGAGGTTAAAAGATGAGCTTTTTTAAAAAATTAAAAGAGAAAATCACAAAACAGACAGATTCCGTATCTGAAAAGTTTAAGGATGGCCTTGAAAAAACAAGAAACTCCTTTCAAAACAAAGTGAATGATCTTGTATCCCGTTACCGTAAAGTGGATGAGGATTTCTTCGAAGAGCTTGAAGAGGTTCTTATCAGCGCGGATGTCGGTTTTACAACCGTTATGGAATTAATAGATGAGCTGAAAAAAGAAGTCAAACGCAGAAATATTCAAGATCCAAAGGAAGTCCAGTCAGTGATTTCTGAGAAACTGGTCGAGATTTATAACAGCGGAGATGAGCAAATTTCAGAACTGAACATCCAGGATGGGCGTTTAAACGTAATCCTTCTGGTAGGTGTAAACGGTGTCGGGAAAACAACAACGATCGGAAAGCTTGCTCATAAAATGAAACAAGAAGGAAAATCTGTCGTACTTGCCGCCGGAGACACTTTCAGAGCGGGAGCCATTGAACAGCTGGAAGTATGGGGAGAGCGTACAGGAGTGCCTGTCATTAAGCAGACGGCCGGAAGCGATCCGGCAGCTGTCATCTACGATGCTGTTCATGCTGCGAAAGCAAGAAATGCCGATGTATTAATTTGTGATACGGCAGGGCGTCTCCAAAACAAAGTAAATCTCATGAAAGAGCTTGAAAAAGTAAAACGTGTTATCGAAAGAGAAGTTCCTGAAGCTCCGCATGAGGTGCTGCTTGCCCTTGATGCCACGACCGGCCAAAATGCAATGGCTCAGGCAAAAGAATTCTCTAAAGCAACAAATGTTACCGGCATTGCTTTAACGAAGCTTGACGGTACGGCAAAAGGCGGTATCGTCCTTGCGATTCGCAACGAGCTTCACATCCCGGTTAAACTAGTCGGTTTAGGAGAAAAAGTTGATGACCTTCAGGAATTTGATCCAGAATCCTATGTGTACGGACTCTTTTCAGATTTAGTGGAAAAAGCCGACGATTAAGAAAAAGGCCCCAACATCTTGGGGGCCTTTTTCTTTTTTATCTTCTTACTTGATAGGCGAAATGATAAAGGCTGTTATCAGTGGATACCAGTCTTGACTCACCAGAAAAAACTCTGAATGGGATGATGTCATAGTAATGATCGGAAACAGATGTGTAATACGTATAGTAACCAGCAGCTGGCCCCAAATACATTGGAACCTCAAATGTTCCGTTTGCATCAGTTGTTCCTGAAGCAGTTTGTGTTGTGTTTCCGACCTTCGTGTCCGCTTCAAATCTTACGGGCGCGTTTGGCACTGGCTGTCCGTTTTGGTCGAGTAATTTGCCGCTTACTGTAATATTGTACTTGACTCGCCAATATTGACCTTGCCCGTAATTGATTTTACCGTATACCCCTCCATCTGTGCTGATATTTGTGATTGAGGCTTTATAAGGTGCCTCAGCAGCGTCTGCTTGCTGTGCCGGGAAACCTATTGTAAACAGGGCTGCCAGACACAACATAAACAATAAACCGATTTTTTTCATAAAAATCCTCCTTAAAATAGGGTTCATATACAATATCGGAATAAATTGGATGATATTTAGCGTATTTTGGAAAAGGTTAATCGTCGCTTTGACAAGATAAAAACTTGACAGTGTCAATAAAACCATGTAAACTAAGTTATCGTAAAGGGATTTGACTTAACAAAGGGGAGAGCTCAAATGTCACTCGAAAAGACAACGAGAATGAATTATCTGTTTGATTTTTATCAGTCGTTGTTGACGTCAAAACAGAAGAGCTATATGTCGCTTTATTATTTGGACGATTTCTCCCTAGGCGAAATAGCCGAAGAATATGAGGTTTCAAGACAAGCTGTTTATGATAACATCAAACGAACAGAAGCGATGCTTGAACAATATGAAGAAAAGCTGCTCCTTTTGAAAAAGTTTCAGGAGCGTAAAGAGATGTTTAATAAGCTGAAGGAGCTTGCTTCCGGTTCAAAAGAAGAGGAAGAAATTACAGCTCTGATTGAAGCGCTTGAGAAATTAGATTAGGAGGCGGCAAACTATGGCATTTGAAGGATTAGCCGACCGACTGCAGCAGACGATTTCTAAAATCCGCGGAAAAGGGAAAGTCAGCGAACAAGATGTAAAAGATATGATGCGTGAGGTTCGTCTTGCGCTGCTTGAGGCTGACGTTAACTTTAAAGTAGTCAAGGATTTTGTCAAAAAAGTAAGTGAACGCGCTGTAGGCCAAGACGTCATGAAAAGTCTGACGCCCGGCCAGCAGGTCATTAAAGTTGTTAAAGAGGAACTGACTGAGCTGATGGGCGGCGAAGAGAGCAAAATCGCCGTCGCAAAAAGGCCGCCGACTGTTATTATGATGGTCGGTCTCCAAGGTGCCGGTAAAACGACAACAAGCGGTAAGCTTGCGAATCTGCTGCGCAAAAAGCATAATCGCAAACCGATGCTGGTTGCTGCCGATATTTACCGCCCAGCCGCAATTAAGCAGCTGGAAACACTCGGCAAACAGCTTGATATGCCTGTTTTTTCTCTTGGCGATCAGGTCAGTCCTGTAGAAATAGCTAAACAGGCTATTGAGAAAGCCAAGGAAGAACATTATGACTATGTCATTTTGGATACGGCAGGCCGCTTGCATATCGACCATGAACTGATGGATGAACTGACCAACGTCAAAGAAATCGCGAATCCGGAAGAAATTTTCCTGGTTGTCGATTCAATGACCGGTCAGGACGCTGTGAATGTTGCCAAAAGCTTTAATGAACAGCTCGGTTTAACCGGTGTTGTGTTAACTAAGCTGGATGGAGACACACGCGGCGGGGCTGCGCTTTCTATTCGCGCTGTCACAAACACGCCAATTAAGTTCGCAGGTTTGGGCGAAAAGCTTGATGCGTTAGAGCCGTTCCACCCTGAACGCATGGCATCAAGGATTCTCGGCATGGGCGACGTGCTGACATTGATTGAAAAAGCACAGGCCAGCGTTGATGAAGACAAAGCCAAAGAGCTGGAACAAAAAATGAGAACGATGAGCTTCACATTGGACGATTTTCTGGAGCAGCTCGGGCAAGTCAGAAACATGGGGCCGCTTGATGAGCTTCTGCAAATGATGCCGGGTGCAGGTAAAATGAAAGGCCTGAAAAACATCCAAGTTGATGAAAAACAGCTGAATCATGTGGAAGCAATCATTAAATCAATGACTGTTCTTGAAAAAGAACAGCCGGATATCATCAATGCCAGCCGGCGGAAGCGGATTGCGAAAGGAAGCGGGACATCCGTACAGGAAGTCAACCGTCTGCTTAAGCAGTTTGATGAAATGAAAAAAATGATGAAGCAGATGACAAACATGTCAAAAGGCAAGAAAAAAGGGTTTAAGCTACCTTTTATGTAATCGGTTATACATGATAAAACCATTGTTAAGAAAAAACACTTTACAAACACTTTTATCATTGTTAATATACTATCTTGTTGAAATATTTTCGGAGGTGCTAGTAAAATGGCAGTAAAAATTCGTTTAAAACGTATGGGAGCAAAAAAATCTCCTTTCTATCGTATTGTTGTAGCAGATTCTCGTTCACCACGTGACGGCCGTTTCATCGAAACAGTCGGAACTTACAACCCGGTTGCAAAACCAGCGGAAGTAAAAATTGACGAAGAGCTTGCTCTTAAATGGCTTCAAACTGGAGCGAAACCATCTGATACAGTTCGCAACTTGTTCTCTAGCCAAGGAATCATGGAAAAATTCCACAACGCTAAACAAGGCAAGTAATGACTGATCAACACTTGGAAGATTTGATTGTCCACATTGTGACGCCGCTTGTTGATCATCCAGATGACATTCGCGTCATAAGAGAAGAAACCGATCAAAAGATTGCGCTGCGCTTATCTGTCCATAAGTCAGATACCGGTAAAGTTATCGGAAAGCAAGGCCGGACTGCAAAAGCGATTCGAACAGCTGTATTTGCAGCTGGCGCACAGTCTTCTAAGAAAGTTCAATTTGAAATATTTGACTAAAAGGGAGAGGGCCGGCACCTCCCCTTTTTTTACACGCAAAAAAAGGGTAAACTGATAGAAGCTTAGGCAAAATAGAAAAGCCTGGGCGAGTAAAAGTTTTAAAAGCGGGGAGCTTGGTGCGATGCAAATTATTCACCGTGTAGCCGTTATGCAAGTCTTAACCGAGCGCAGTAAAGAAAAGCTTTTAGCTTCTTTTGCCGAAAAGAAACAAATGCTTGAACGAGAATGCAGCCAGCTCTATTTTCAGCTTAGAAAACATGAGAAAGAACAGCAAAACCCTGATATGATTGAACAATTTAAAAAGGCAATAGAAAAGCGAAAAGATGATATAAAAATCATTGATTTTCAAATTGCTCAAGTACATACATTGCCGCTTGGCAGTGAGTTGAAAGAAAAGGAAGTCGATGCGCTGCTGACGATTGAAGCCGGGGATGACTGGCATGAGAAAACAGCAGCGAACACCATCGTCATAAAAGACGGAAAAGTAATTGAAATTCGCCAGAGGTGATCATAATGACAAAGCGATGGTTTAATGTAGGCAAAATCGTAAATACCCACGGAATCAAAGGCGAAGTGCGGGTGATTTCAAAAACAGATTTTGCCGAAGAACGATACAAGCCGGGAAACACGCTGTATTTGTTTATGGACGGCCGTAACGAACCAGTGGAGGTAACGGTAAACACACATAGACTGCATAAGCAATTTCATCTCCTGCAGTTTAAAGAAAGACAAAACCTAAATGAAGTAGAAGAGCTGAAAAACGCAATCATTAAAGTTCCTGAAGAAGAATTAGGAGAGCTGAATGAGGGTGAATTTTATTTCCACGAAATTATTGGGTGTGAAGTATTTACTGAAGAAGGCGAACTCATCGGAAAGGTCAAAGAAATTTTGACGCCTGGAGCCAATGACGTTTGGGTCATCGGAAGAAAAGGAAAAAAAGACGCACTCATTCCTTACATTGAATCAGTGGTCAAACATATCGATGTCAAGGAAAAGAAAATTGAGATTGAACTCATGGAAGGGTTAATAGACGAATGAAAATCGACTTTTTGACGCTGTTTCCCGAAATGTTTGAAGGCGTGCTCGGCTCATCGATTCTTCAAAAAGCCCAGGAAAAAGAGGCGGTGCAGTTTCAAGTCGTAAATTTCCGGGAGTACTCTGATAACAAGCACAATACTGTTGATGATTATCCTTATGGCGGCGGGGCAGGCATGGTTCTCAAGCCCCAGCCTGTTTTTGACGCGGTCGAGGACCTGACATCAAAGGCAGCCGCTGCTCCGCGTATTATCCTCGTATGCCCGCAAGGTGAGCGTTTTACCCAAAAAAAAGCCGAGCAATTAGCAAAGGAAGAGCATTTGCTGTTCATTTGCGGCCATTATGAAGGCTATGATGAACGCATTCGCGAGCACTTGGTAACGGATGAAATATCAATTGGCGACTTTGTTCTGACGGGCGGCGAGCTCCCTGCAATGATGATCGCAGACAGTGTGGTCAGACTGCTTCCGGGTGTACTGGGTAAAGAGGCTTCCCATATTGAGGATTCCTTCAGCACCGGACTTTTAGAGCACCCGCATTATACAAGACCGGCAGATTACAAAGGTTTAAAAGTGCCTGAAACACTCTTGTCAGGAAACCATGCAAAAATTGAAGAATGGCGGAATAAAGAATCGATCAGAAGGACCTACCTAAGACGTCCGGATCTGTTGAAAGACTACCCGCTTACAGAGCAGCAAAGAAAGTGGATTTCTGAATGGGAAAAAGAATAGATTTTATTGCATAGGCTATGAAATTGTGATAAGATACTACTTGTGGCTTAAGCGGGCTTATCCGCTGCAAGCTTGAAAACGATGTTCCGCTGTGCCGGTTTTTGTGGCTAAGAGCATCTGTTGGAAGGAGTTGAAAACGATGCAAAAACTAATTGAAGATATCACAAAAGAACAGCTTCGTACTGATCTTCCTGCGTTCCGTCCTGGTGACACTTTACGTGTACACGTTAAAGTTGTTGAGGGTAACCGTGAGCGTATCCAGATCTTTGAAGGTGTTGTGATTAAGCGTCGTGGTGGTGGAATCAGCGAAACGTTCACAGTTCGTAAGATTTCTTACGGTGTTGGCGTTGAACGTACTTTCCCAGTACACACACCAAAAATCGCGAAAATCGAAGTTGTACGTTACGGTAAAGTACGCCGTGCTAAACTTTACTACCTGCGTGAACTTCGCGGAAAAGCGGCTCGTATTAAAGAGATCAGACGATAATGATAACGAACGAAAAGAGCTTGTTACCTGTAACAAGCTCTTTTTTTATACAGAATTTGAAAATGCCGGACAGGCATCGTAAAATACATAAAGGACAACAATGAATCATGCATACTGAAGATAAAGGCGGTGTTCGTGTCACATGACAATTCAATGGTTCCCGGGCCATATGGCAAAAGCAAGAAGGGAAGTAACCGAAAAATTAAAATTAATCGATATCGTATATGAATTGGTAGATGCCAGAATTCCAATGTCATCAAGAAACCCAATGATTGAAGATATTCTAAAAAACAAGCCGCGAATTATGCTGTTAAACAAGGCTGACAAAGCAGATGCGGCAGTTACACAGCAGTGGAAAGAGCACTTTGAGAAGCAGGGGATCCGCTCTCTGTCTATTAATTCTGTAAATGGACAAGGGTTAAATCAAATTGTGCCTGCATCAAAAGAGATCCTCCAAGAAAAATTTGACCGGATGCGTGCGAAAGGTGTGAAGCCGAGAGCGATTCGCGCTTTGATTATCGGCATTCCAAACGTCGGAAAATCAACGCTCATCAACCGGCTTGCAAAGAAAAACATAGCAAAAACGGGAGACAGACCTGGCATTACGACTTCTCAACAGTGGGTCAAAGTTGGGAAAGAATTAGAGCTATTAGATACACCGGGGATTTTGTGGCCTAAATTTGAGGATGAGCTTGTCGGTTTGAGACTTGCAGTCACTGGGGCTATTAAAGACTCGATTATGAATTTGCAGGACGTGGCCGTGTTTGGTCTTCGTTTTCTCGAAGAACATTACCCAGAACGGCTTAAAGAGCGTTATGGCCTTGAGGAGATCCCAGAGGACATTGCTGAGCTGTTTGATGCAATAGGTGAAAAGCGGGGCTGTCTCATGAGCGGTGGGCTCATTAACTACGATAAGACGACTGAAGTCATCATTCGCGATATTCGCACTGAAAAGTTCGGCAGGCTGTCATTTGAACAGCCGACGATGTAAAGGCGCGCAGAAATGCGGGTCTTTATTTTTTCTTGGCTGAACCGATACATATAGTAAGGGAGAAGAGAAAGTGAATACATTAACCGTAAAGGACATTAAAGACCGTTTGCAGGAAGTGAAGGATGCACAAGACCCATTTATTGCCCAATGCGAAAACGACCCGAGAAAAAGCGTTCAAACGCTTGTAGAGCAATGGCTTAAAAAGCAAGCGAAAGAAAAAGCGCTGAAAGAACAATGGGTGAATATGACTTCCTATGAAAGGCTGGCAAGAAACAAAGGATTTCGCTTGATTGCAGGTGTTGACGAGGTCGGCCGGGGGCCATTGGCAGGACCAGTTGTCGCCAGCGCAGTCATCCTTCCAGAGGAATGTGAAATACTTGGGCTGACAGACTCCAAAAAGCTTTCAGAGAAAAAACGCGAGGAATATTACGAGCTTATTATGAAGGAAGCACTGGCGGTCGGGATAGGAATTGTAGAAGCTACTGTGATTGATGAGATCAATATATATGAAGCTTCAAAAATGGCAATGGTGAGAGCGATACAGGATTTGTCGGATACACCTGATTATTTGCTTGTTGACGCAATGACACTTCCGCTCGACACGGCTCAGGCGTCAATTATAAAAGGCGATGCCAAAAGCGTGTCTATTGCGGCAGGTGCGTGTATCGCAAAAGTGACGAGGGACCGAATGATGAGCGCTTATGCCGAAACGTATCCCATGTACGGCTTTGAAAAAAATAAAGGCTATGGGACAAAAGAACATTTGGAAGCTCTCGCTGCATACGGCCCAACTGAATTGCACCGCAAAACTTTCGCTCCTGTTCAATCTTTCAGATAAATCACCATGGACAAGGAGGCACCTTTTTAAAATGAACATACGAAATGATGTGCAAAAGGCGCTGCAGCACCTTTTCGGGCGTACAGCCGTCCCGCAGGAAACATCAAAAGTAAACGAAGCGCTAAACGGGGAGAAGCGTCTCCTCTTAGGAAAAGTGCTTCGTTTACTAGGAGATCAGCATGCCCTGATCCAAGTCGGCAATCAAACTGTTCAGGGAAAACTTGAAACTCAGCTTCGTCCTCAGGCATACTATTGGTTTTCCTACGAAAAAAAAACGGCAGAGCAAACAGGCCGTCTTCAGGTCGTTCAAAGCTTTGATCAAAATCCTAAAACCATTCAGGATGCAGCTGGCAAGCTTTTAAATGCCTTGTCAGTGAAGACGTCAAACGCAGCTCTCATGATGACAGGAGCGATGCTGAAAAGCAAAACACCCGTAACAGAAAATGATATCAAAACAGCTGTCCGCTGGATGGACACGCTGCCTTCGCAAGACACAAAAAAAGCAGTTGAAACGGTTCTCTTCGCTTTAAAGCGTGATCTTCCCATTCACTCCGAGATTTTGAATGGTGTTCACGCTGTGAAATCGCCTGTTCCGTTGCATCAGCACGTATCCCAGCTGCTACAGGCAATCGACCAAAACCCTCAGCAGAGCCAAATGATGTCAAAGCTAAAGGAAGCAGTTACGGTGCTTTTAAATAGTGAAATCGATGTCCATGCAGAACGGCTGATTGATAAGCTTATTTCTTTAACCGACAATACGAAAGCACCTTCTCCGACGAATACAGCTGGAAGCAGGGAGCTTAGCACACCAGCTGGCTCCCCCGGAAAAGCCAGCCTGCCGATTGCAAATCACACAGCAGAACAGGGAAGCATACAAGAAGAGCCTGTTAAAACAGCAGCAGACATTCCAATTAAAGAAGCCCGCCAGCTGCTCGTGAAGCTGACGGAATCTGCTGAAAAAAACAGTCTCCAAATTGTGAAAGAAGCAGCAAATTGGATTAAAGCGGCTGCTTCATCGGGTGATAGTAAGTCACTTGCAGCTTCAGCTGTTTTACAAGCGGCACAAGTCACAGACCAGGAAGCCGAAGTCTTTTTAAAGGCTGTTCAGCAGACAGCACCCCATTTGGCGGATAAGGCAGATGTTCTTTCTTTCTTATCCAAAGTGAAAACGGCAATCGGCGCAAGGGACGAGGTTGGGTTCATTAAAGCGTTTGAACAAGGAAGCGCAGTCACATCTGGCGAAATGCAATCCATCAAGCTGGCTCTTTCTGCCTTAAGAGCATCGCATGAGGTAGCCGAACCAGTCAAACAAGAAGCCGATCAGCTTTTTCATAAATTAAATGGCCAGCTTTTCATGCAGCAGGACCATCCATCATACAGCCAAATTGTAATGTCATTTCCGATGTTTTCGAAGTCAGGGGTTCAGGACATGACTGTTCTGTTTAAAGGAAAGAAAGAAGCGGATGGAAAGCTTGATCCTTCCCATTGCCGCCTTTTGTTTTTGCTGCAGCTTGATACACTAAAAGAAACCGTCGTTGATTGCTTGGTACAACAAAAAGTCATGACCATTACAATAGAGACTGATTTCGAGCTGCAGGCTGCGATCGATCCGATGGTGCCCGCGCTTAAACAGGGGCTAAAGGAAATGGGGTACAGCCTTTCAGGGGTAAACGCTAAAAAAAGGGTTCACACCGAAGAAAAGGCTTCAATCGATCAATATATAACAAGTATCAGTGATCAGGAAGTGGATGTGAAAATATGAAAGAGCAGACACCGATTAGAAAAGCTGTTGCTCTCCATTATGACGAACAAAAAGACAAGGCGCCGAGAGTGATTGCCACAGGGAAGGGCCATGTAGCTGACAACATTATCAAAGAAGCGAAAAAAGCAGGGGTCCCGATTCAAGAAGATCGGACCCTTGTCGAATTAATGCGCCATTTGACGGTAGATGATCAAATTCCTGAAGCTCTTTATGAAACGGTAGCCGAGATTTTTTCATTCATTTACAAATTGGACGAAAGCGTAAAAAACAAAAAATAGCTAAAATATTCCCCATCCTCCTTTGAAATTTATGTTTTTAATAAAGTAAAAGTTTGAATGTTTAGAAGGATTAAAAGATTTTGCATCGAACTGTAGACAATTCTTCCAGTATTATTATAGAATGAAAGCGCAGTCTATTTTAGTTTTGTTACATAAGTTAGGAGGATGGGAAATGAATATCCATGAGTACCAGGGAAAAGAAGTCCTCAGAAAATATGGGGTATCTGTTCCTGAAGGTAAAGTGGCTTTTACAGCAGAAGAAGCAGTTGAGAGTGCAAAGAGCTTATCCAGCTCGGTTTATGTCGTAAAGGCTCAAATTCATGCTGGCGGTCGAGGCAAAGCTGGTGGGGTAAAAATAGCAAAATCATTAGACGAAGTAAAAGCGTATGCCGAAGAACTATTAGGGAAGACCCTAGTTACACATCAGACGGGTCCGGACGGCCAAGTAATAAAACGCTTACTTATTGAAGAAGGCTGCGATATTAAAAAAGAATATTACATCGGTCTAGTGCTTGACCGCGCCACTTCAAGAATCGTTTTAATGGCTTCTGAAGAAGGCGGAACGGAAATTGAAGAGGTTGCGGAGAAAACACCAGAAAAAATCAAAAAAGCTGTCATTGATCCGGCTGTTGGCCTTCAAGGCTATCAAGCCAGAGAAATTGCATTCGCTATTAATATTCCAAAAGAGCTCGTGGGAAAAGCTGCTAAATTTATGCTTGGACTATATAAAGCGTTTGTTGAGAAAGACTGCTCAATCGCCGAAATCAATCCGCTTGTTGTTACCGGCGACGGAAATGTGATGGCGCTTGATGCAAAATTGAATTTTGACAGCAATGCGTTGTACCGACAAAAGGACATTATGGAATACAGAGATTTGGATGAAGAAGATCCGAAAGAAATTGAAGCGTCCAAATATGATCTAAGCTACATTTCCCTTGATGGAAATATCGGCTGTATGGTAAACGGCGCGGGGCTTGCAATGTCCACGATGGATATTATCAAGCATTATGGAGGAGAACCGGCCAACTTCCTTGATGTGGGCGGCGGTGCAACCGCTGAAAAAGTCACGGAAGCATTTAAAATCATTCTTTCTGATCAAAACGTTAAAGGGATTTTTGTCAACATTTTCGGCGGCATTATGAAATGTGATGTCATCGCAGAAGGGGTTGTTGAAGCGACTAGACAAGTTGGTTTGACATTGCCGCTTGTCGTCCGTCTTGAAGGCACAAACGTGGATCTAGGGAAGAAAATCCTTAGTGAATCAGGATTAAACATTACATCTGCGGAATCAATGGCTGACGGCGCGCAGAAAATCGTATCCTTAGTTTAAGAAAGAATGAAAGGCAGGGGACCAAATAATGAGTGTTTTCATTAATAAAGATACAAGAGTTATTGTGCAAGGGATTACAGGTTCTACCGCTTTATTTCATACGAAGCAGATGCTTGAATACGGCACAAATATCGTTGGCGGTGTAACACCTGGAAAAGGCGGAACAGAAGCGGAAGGTGTTCCTGTATTTAATACAGTGGCTGAAGCAGTTCAAACAACCGGCGCTAACGCGTCTGTTATATATGTGCCCGCACCGTTTGCAGCTGATGCGATTATGGAAGCGGTAGATGCGGAGCTTGATCTCGTGATTTGTATCACAGAACATATCCCGGTTTTGGATATGGTGAAGGTCAAACGCTTCATGGAAGGCAAGAAAACGAGACTGATAGGGCCGAACTGTCCTGGTGTCATTACGCCTGAAGAATGTAAAATCGGCATTATGCCCGGATACATCCATAAAAAGGGTCATGTAGGCGTTGTATCACGTTCAGGAACATTAACATACGAAGCGGTGCACCAGCTCTCAGAAGCGGGTGTAGGGCAATCTACAGCTGTTGGAATCGGCGGCGACCCTGTAAATGGAACAAACTTTATTGACGTTTTAAAAGCGTTTAACGAAGATCCTGACACACACGCAGTCATCATGATTGGCGAAATCGGCGGTACGGCCGAAGAGGAAGCGGCAGAGTGGGTAAAAGCCAACATGACAAAACCGGTAGTCGGTTTTATTGGCGGTAAAACAGCACCTCCTGGGAAGCGCATGGGGCATGCAGGCGCCATTATTTCCGGCGGGAAAGGGACAGCTGATGAAAAAATCAAAACCCTTAATGCATGCGGAATCGAAGTTGCAGAGACACCTTCTGTCATGGGTGAAACCTTAATCAAGGTGCTGAAAGAGAAGAACTTGTTCGAAACTTGTAAAACGCATTAATAAAAAAGGGACAGCCGTCAAGGCTGTTCCTGCTTTTTCTAACAAAAGGAGGTCAATCTATTGGATCAGGCCGCTGTCTGCCTAACGATTTGCAGAATCAATCAATTATTATCCCCATCCCTTCTATTAAAATGGTGGAAAGCCGATCCGTCTATGTCGCTGACATCACCCGTGTTACAAACGGTTACTCGTGATCAAATAAAAGCAGCTGCATTAAAAAACGAAATAGAACAATTTTATCCAAAGCTCCCGCGTGTACTTGCTGCTTATCGTGAGCAAGGCATTAACACCATCCCTATTTCTTCAAAGCAATATCCTTTCTGGCTTAAAAGCATTTATGATCCCCCTGCCGTACTGTTTGCAAAAGGTGATATGACTCTTCTTTCGAAAGGGAGAAAAATTGGAATTGTAGGCACAAGAAATCCAACAGCTTATGGGAAACAAGTTGTCAATCATCTTACAAAAGAGATCTGTCGTAAAGGTTGGGTGATTGTCAGCGGACTGGCGTCTGGGATAGACGGAATGTCCCATGCTGCAAGTATTAAGGCGAAGGGGCGGACAATTGGCGTCATTGCAGGCGGATTTCAACACATTTATCCCCGAGAAAACCTTCAGTTAGCAGATCACATGGCTAAACACCATATCCTGCTGTCAGAGCACCCACCTGAAACTAAACCCCAAAAATGGCATTTCCCTATGAGAAACCGTATTATCAGCGGACTAAGTGAAGGCGTTATTGTCGTTCAGGGCAAAGAAAAAAGCGGTTCGCTGATTACTGCCTATCAAGCATTGGAACAAGGGAGAGAGGTATTTGCCGTACCCGGTTCATTGTTTGACCCTTACGCCGGAGGTCCTATAAAACTGATCCAGCAGGGGGCTAAAGCCATATGGTCAGCAGAGGATATTTTCGAGGAACTTCCTGAGAGAAACGTTCAATATACGGAACCCTTTTGAATTATCGTTTGACAAACGGTATTGTAATATTTAATAATAGTGAGGATTTAAAGTTGCATATTGTTTTCTATTTAATTAATGACGTTCATGATAAAGAATGAAATGTTGAAAGCCAAATAAAGACAGCTGCAAAAATAAAATTGAAATATCTTGAAAAGAGAGAGAACACCTCTTGAGGGGGATGAAAATGTCTGATTATCTAGTCATCGTGGAATCGCCCGCTAAGGCGAAAACGATTGAACGTTACTTAGGTAAAAAATATAAAGTAAAAGCATCAATGGGACATGTCCGGGATCTTCCAAAAAGTCAAATGGGAGTTGACATAGAACAGAATTTTGAACCGAAATATATTACCATTCGAGGTAAAGGCCCGGTATTAAAAGAGCTGAAAACGGCTGCGAAAAAAGCCAAAAAAGTGTATCTCGCAGCTGACCCCGACAGAGAAGGGGAAGCGATTGCATGGCATTTGGCACACAGTCTTGATTTAGATCTCAACTCAGACTGCCGTGTGGTGTTTAACGAAATTACAAAAGACGCTATTAAGGAATCGTTTAAGCATCCCCGCATGATCAATATGGATTTAGTGGATGCACAGCAAGCGAGACGTATTTTAGACAGGCTTGTCGGATATAAAATCAGTCCAATCTTATGGAAAAAAGTCAAAAAAGGGCTTAGCGCAGGACGCGTGCAATCCGTTGCCCTCCGTTTGATTATTGACCGTGAAAAAGAGATTAACGACTTTAAGCCTGAGGAATATTGGACAATTGACGGTACGTTCTTAAAAGGTCAAGAAACCTTTGAAGCGAGCTTTTTCGGGAAAAACGGCAAAAAACTTCCTTTAAATAGTGAAGCTGATGTAAAAGAGATTCTTTCTCAGCTCAAAGGGAATCAATATACAGTTGAAAAAGTAACCAAAAAGGAACGCAAACGTAATCCTGCTTTGCCTTTTACCACTTCTACCCTGCAGCAGGAAGCGGCTCGCAAGCTCAATTTCAGAGCGAAGAAAACGATGATGATTGCACAGCAATTATATGAAGGAATTGATTTAGGAAGAGAAGGAACGGTTGGTCTGATCACGTATATGAGAACGGATTCAACCCGTATTTCAAATACGGCTGTTGATGAAGCAGCTGCATTTATTGATCAGACATATGGAAAAGAGTTCCTAGGCGGAAAACGGAAGCCTGCGAAAAAGAATGAAAATGCCCAGGATGCCCACGAAGCAATTCGGCCGACATCAGTTCTTAGAAAACCAAGTGAATTAAAAGCAGTCCTCGGCAGAGACCAAATGAGACTGTATAAATTAATTTGGGAGCGTTTTGTTGCCAGCCAAATGGCACCGGCTGTTCTCGATACAATGAGTGTCGACCTGACAAACAACGGTTTGACATTTCGTGCAAATGGAAGTAAAGTCAAGTTTTCCGGGTTTATGAAGGTGTATGTTGAAGGAAAAGACGATCAAATGGAAGAAAAAGACCGGATGCTGCCTGACTTACAAGAAGGCGACACGGTATTATCAAAAGATATAGAACCTGAGCAGCATTTTACCCAGCCGCCTCCGCGATATACTGAGGCCCGGCTTGTTAAAACCCTTGAAGAACGCGGTATCGGCCGTCCATCCACATATGCTCCGACACTTGATACTATTCAGCGGCGCGGCTACGTGGCATTGGATAATAAACGTTTCGTTCCGACTGAATTAGGTCAGATCGTTCTTGACTTGATCATGGAGTTTTTCCCTGAGATCATTAACGTTGAGTTTACAGCTAAAATGGAGAGAGATCTTGATCATGTTGAAGAAGGAAATACCGAATGGGTCAAGATTATCGATAATTTCTACACCGATTTTGAAAAACGCGTCAAAAAAGCCGAATCGGAAATGAAGGAAGTTGAGATTGAACCAGAGTATGCTGGAGAGGATTGTGAATTGTGCAGTTCTCCAATGGTATATAAAATGGGACGGTACGGTAAATTCTTAGCTTGCTCCAACTTCCCTGACTGCCGGAACACGAAACCGATTGTGAAACAAATCGGTGTGAAGTGCCCGAGCTGCGGAGAAGGAAACATTGTTGAGCGAAAATCGAAAAAGAAACGGGTGTTTTACGGCTGTGACCGTTATCCGGACTGTGAATTCGTATCATGGGACAAACCAATTGAACGAAAATGCCCGAAATGCGGAAAAATGCTCGTCGAGAAAAAACTCAAAAAAGGTATACAAGTCCAATGCGTGGAATGCGATTATAAGGAAGAACCACAGAAGTAGCGGTGAGCAGGGTCTTGCTCACCTTCTTTGTGTGTTAAAAGAAGGCCTTGAATAATAAACTAGGAGATGTGAAAGATGAACCAACAAACAGTGAATGTAATCGGAGCCGGACTCGCAGGAAGTGAAGCAGCATGGCAGCTTGCCAAACGTGGGATTCAAGTCAAATTGTATGAAATGCGGCCAGTTAAACAAACGCCTGCGCATCATACAGATAAATTTGCTGAGCTTGTCTGCAGCAACTCTCTTCGCTCTAATACACTTGCTAACGCTGTCGGTGTATTAAAGGAAGAAATGCGTGCGCTTGATTCAGCCATTATCGCTGCGGCTGACGAATGTTCGGTGCCTGCCGGGGGCGCTCTTGCAGTAGACCGTCATGAATTTGCCGCAAGTGTGACAAATCGGGTGAAAAATCATCCAAACGTAACCGTTATTAATGAAGAAGTGACTGAAATTCCTGAAGGCCCTACTATCATCGCAACGGGTCCGTTAACATCTGAATCGCTGTCTGCCCAGCTGAAGGAGCTGACTGGAGAGGACTATTTATATTTTTATGACGCAGCGGCGCCAATTGTAGAAAAAGACAGCCTTGATATGGATAAAGTGTACCTGAAATCCCGTTATGATAAAGGTGAAGCAGCATATTTGAACTGCCCGATGACAGAAGAAGAGTTTGACCGTTTTCATGAAGCATTAACATCAGCAGAAACAGTGCCGTTAAAAGAATTTGAAAAAGAGATTTTCTTTGAAGGCTGCATGCCGATTGAAGTCATGGCAAAACGGGGTAAGAAAACAATGCTTTTCGGTCCGATGAAACCGGTTGGTCTAGAGCATCCTGTTACAGGAAAACGCCCTTATGCCGTCGTTCAGCTCAGACAGGATGATGCTGCGGGAACACTTTATAATATTGTAGGATTCCAGACTCATTTAAAATGGGGAGACCAAAAGGAAGTTCTCAAGTTGATTCCAGGACTTGAAAATGTAGAAATCGTCAGATATGGCGTGATGCATAGAAACACATTTATTAACTCTCCAAGCCTGTTAAAGCCGACTTATCAATTTAAAAACCGCAGTGATCTGTTCTTTGCAGGCCAAATGACGGGAGTAGAAGGATATGTGGAATCAGCTGCCTCAGGACTTGTAGCAGGCATTAATGCGGCGAAGCTTGTATTGGGAGAAGAGCTTGTGATCTTCCCTCAGGAAACAGCAATTGGCAGTATGGCACATTATATTACAACAACAAACCAGAAGAACTTCCAGCCGATGAATGCAAACTTTGGGCTTTTAAAAGAATTGCCAGTTAAAGTTAAAAATAAAAAAGAACGAAATGAACAATACGCGAACCGTGCGATTGAAACAATTCAAACAATTTCGAAAACAATATAGGTATTGATTGCAACCTGAGCGCGATTTGTGATACCATTTAAAAGCCCTTCCTGGGGAGGTATTAGGCATGGAGAATGTTAAGAATTTCGTAAAGTTATTCGTTGAATATTTACAAATTGAAAAAAATTATTCACAATATACTATTGTGAATTATGTGGATTCAATTGAAGAATTCGAGACTTTCCTGCGCGTTCAAGGTATAAATGGATTTGAAGAAGCTGCATATCAAGATACTAGGATTTTTTTGACAGAAGCCTATGAAAAAGGTTTATCGAGAAGAACAATAAGCAAAAAGATATCTGCATTAAGAAGCTTTTATAAGTTTCTGATGCGGGAAAAGCTTATTGAAGAAAATCCGTTTCAGCTTGTTCATCTGCCAAAACAGGAGAAACGGATACCGAAGTTTCTATATCAAAAAGAGCTTGAGGAGCTGTTTGAAGTTTCAGATATAAGCCAGCCGGCCGGAATGAGGGATCAAGCGCTGTTAGAGCTGCTCTATGCCACTGGAATGAGGGTCAGTGAATGCTGTTCCATAACTATTAACGACGTTGATTTATTTATGGACACTGTGCTTGTTCACGGTAAAGGCAAGAAGCAGCGCTATATCCCCTTTGGGTCTTATGCCCGCGAAGCGTTGAAGGTATACATGAATAGCGGAAGACAGTGCTTGCTGATGAAGGCAAAAGAACCTCATGATCTATTATTCGTAAATCAAAGAGGCGGACCGCTTACAGCCCGTGGCATCAGACATATTTTAAGCGGGCTTGTTCAAAAAGCGTCAAGCACTTTACATATCCATCCGCATATGCTTCGACATACGTTCGCCACGCATCTGTTAAATGAAGGAGCGGATTTGAGAAGCGTTCAAGAACTGCTCGGGCATTCCAATCTGTCTTCTACACAGATATACACGCACGTTTCGAAGGAAATGTTGAGAAACACATATATGTCTCACCATCCAAGAGCATTTAAGAAAAATTAAAGGAGGCCCTTTATGTCATCTTTTCATGCGACCACAATATTTGCCGTACAGCATAAAGGACGAAGCGCTATGTCCGGAGACGGCCAAGTAACATTTGGTCAGGCTGTTGTCATGAAACACACGGCACGGAAAGTGAGAAAACTGTTTAACGGCAAAGTTCTTGCTGGTTTTGCGGGATCTGTTGCAGACGCTTTCACTTTATTCGAAAAGTTTGAAGCTAAGCTTGAAGAATATAACGGCAACTTAAAACGGGCGGCTGTTGAGCTTGCGAAGGAATGGCGCAGTGATAAAGTGCTAAGAAAGCTCGAAGCCATGCTGATTGTTATGAATCAGGATACTTTGCTTCTCGTATCGGGAACAGGCGAGGTGATCGAACCAGATGACGGCATTCTCGCGATTGGATCAGGAGGCAATTACGCTTTGGCAGCGGGAAGAGCACTGAAAAAGCATGCCGGTGAAAGCATGTCTGCAAGTGAGATTGCCAGAGCCGCGTTAGAAACAGCAGGCGAAATTTGTGTTTACACGAACGATCAAATCATACTGGAAGAGCTTGAATAGAAAGGACTTGAGGCGCATGGAAAAAAAACCGTTAACTCCTAGACAGATTGTAGATCGGTTAGATCAATATATTGTCGGTCAGCAAAATGCGAAAAAAGCTGTCGCCGTGGCATTAAGAAACCGCTATAGAAGAAGTCTTCTGGATGAAAAGCTGAAGGACGAGGTCGTTCCGAAAAACATTTTAATGATGGGTCCTACCGGCGTCGGGAAAACTGAAATTGCCAGACGAATCGCTAAGCTTTCAGGTGCGCCATTTATCAAAATTGAAGCTACTAAATTTACCGAAGTCGGCTATGTAGGCAGAGATGTTGAATCAATGGTCAGAGATCTTGTGGAGACTTCTGTTCGGCTTATAAAAGAAGAGAAAATGAATGAAGTAAAGGAACAGGCAGAAGAAAATGCAAACAAACGCATTGTTCGTCTGTTAGTTCCTGGGAAGAAAAAACAATCTGGCGTTAAAAATCCGTTTGAAATGTTTTTTGGAGGCAGCCAGCCGAATGGTGAAGATGAGGCGGAGAGCCAGGAAGAAGCAAACATCGAAGAAAAAAGAAAACGAATGGCGCATCAGCTGGCTTTAGGAGAGCTCGAAGACTACTATGTAACAGTAGAAGTCGAAGAGCAGCAGCCTTCTATGTTTGACATGCTGCAGGGCTCGGGTATGGAGCAGATGGGTATGAACATGCAGGATGCGCTGAGCGGATTAATGCCAAAGAAAAAGAAGCGGCGCAAAATGACAGTCAGAGAAGCCAGAAAAGTCCTGACGAATGAAGAAGCAAGCAAACTCATCGATATGGATGAAGTCGGCCAGGAAGCTGTTCAGAGAGCAGAAGAGAGCGGGATTATCTTTATCGATGAGATTGATAAAATCGCAAAGAACGGCGGTGCATCTTCTTCTGCCGATGTTTCAAGAGAAGGCGTTCAGCGGGATATCCTTCCGATTGTTGAAGGTTCTACCGTTGTCACAAAATATGGTTCTGTAAAAACAGACCATGTATTATTTATTGCAGCAGGAGCGTTTCATATGGCCAAACCGTCTGATTTGATTCCTGAGCTGCAGGGGCGTTTCCCGATTCGTGTAGAACTGAACAAACTCACGGTAGACGACTTCGTGAGAATTTTGGTTGAGCCGGATAATGCGCTGCTGAAACAATATCAGGCATTATTGCAGACAGAAGGTATATCTCTTGAATTTTCTGACGAAGCTATTCATAAGATTGCTGAAGTTGCTTATCATGTGAACCAGGACACAGATAATATCGGTGCGAGACGCCTTCATACAATACTTGAACGCCTATTAGAAGATTTGTCGTTTGAAGCTCCAGATGTAACGATGGAGAAAATAACGATTACACCACAGTATGTCGAAGAAAAGCTCGGAACGATAGCCAAAAACAAAGATTTAAGTCAATTTATATTGTGAAAAATTTAATATGAGGAATGTTTAGGAGGATTATTTATCATGGCTTTATTACAAAAAACAAGAATTATTAACTCCATGCTGCAAGCTGCGGCAGGGAAACCGGTAAACTTCAAGGAAATGGCGGAGACGCTGCGGGATGTAATTGATTCCAATATTTTCGTTGTAAGCCGCAGAGGGAAACTCCTTGGGTATTCTATTAACCAGCAAATTGAAAATGATCGTATGAAAAAAATGCTTGAGGATCGTCAATTCCCTGAAGAATATACGAAAAATCTGTTTAATGTCCCTGAAACATCTTCTAACTTGGATATTAATAGTGAATATACTGCTTTCCCTGTTGAGAACAGAGACCTGTTTCAAGCTGGTTTAACAACAATTGTGCCGATCATCGGAGGCGGGGAAAGATTAGGAACACTTATTCTTTCGCGTTTACAAGATCAATTCAATGACGATGACTTAATTCTAGCTGAATACGGCGCAACAGTTGTCGGAATGGAAATCCTAAGAGAAAAAGCAGAAGAAATTGAAGAGGAAGCAAGAAGCAAAGCTGTCGTACAAATGGCTATCAGCTCGCTTTCTTACAGTGAGCTTGAAGCAATTGAGCACATTTTTGAGGAGCTTGACGGAAATGAAGGTCTTCTTGTTGCAAGTAAAATTGCTGACCGTGTCGGCATTACCCGTTCTGTTATTGTGAACGCACTCAGAAAGCTGGAGAGCGCCGGTGTTATCGAGTCTAGATCATTAGGAATGAAAGGTACTTATATCAAGGTACTAAACAACAAATTCCTAATTGAATTAGAAAATCTAAAATCTCATTAATCACAAAAAGAACCCTTTTTGAGGGTTCTTTTTTTATTTCAAATAAAGGAAATCAATAAGCTTTATTTCCTGGGTTGAAAGTCTTTCTATGTAATAATTTTAATAAATTTTGCATTTTTCTTCAAAAAGTTTCAAAAATGCCGAAAAGAAAGGAGAAAAAACAGAAATTCTGCTATTTTCAGGCTTATATCAAGGCGAGAAATGTAGTTCTAACAATCTAGGACTTTATACCTAGTTGCAAAATAGATAATTGTGAGGACATTTTTTTACACGAACTTCATAGACTTTATGCCTGTTATTTCTTACAATAAGCATATAGTTTTACAATTCTCGACAAGGATATTGAGGGTGAAAAAAACTGAAATGGAGGTAAGTGGATTTGAGCTTATTTTCTGGAACGATACAAAATCTTGAAAATGCCTTGAGTAGAGCGGATATTAAGCAAAAAGTCATAACTAATAATATCGCCAATATAGATACACCGAACTATAAGGCAAAAAAAGTCTCTTTCCAAAATTTATTAGATCAAGAATCCTCGCGTCTTGAAGCGATAAAAACAGACTATCGTCATGTTGATTTTTCTGATACTGATTCGAATTATTCAATTGTTGCGAGCGGAGATACATCGTATCAGCAAAACGGAAACAATGTTGATGTTGACAAAGAGATGACAGAATTGGCGCAAAATCAAATCAACTATCAAGCTTTGGTTGAAAGAATGAACGGTAAATTTAATTCGCTGAAGACCGTATTAACAGGAGGAAAATGATGACAGCTTTTCATAGCTTAAATGTTTCAGCATCGGCTTTAACAGCTCAGCGAGTCAGAATGGACGTTGTATCATCTAACTTAGCAAATATGGATACGACAAGAGCTAAGCAGGTGAATGGAGAGTGGGTGCCTTACAGAAGAAAAATGGTTTCCCTTCAGTCAAAAGGTGAATCGTTCTCTTCTATTCTCAATTCTCAAATGAGCGGAAGCGGGAATGCTGGAAACGGTGTGAAGGTTTCAAAAATTACGGAGGATGATTCAGATTTTAATCTTGTCTATGATCCGACAGACCCTGATGCAAACGCTGAAGGATATGTACAAAAGCCTAATGTTGATCCATTAAAGGAAATGGTTGATCTTGTCAGCAACACCAGATCATACGAGGCGAATGTCACGGCGATGAATGCCACAAAGGGAATGCTGATGAAGGCGTTAGAAATCGGAAAGTAGGTGAATGAATGTGATTAATGCAATTTCTCCTTTTCAGGTTCAAAATACTCAAAACACTCAAAATGCAACAAATCAAGTAAACAATAGCCAAAAAACAGATTCTTCAAATCAAACAAGCTTTTCGGAGCTTTTAAAAAACTCTATTAGTTCGTTAAATGAGTCCCAAGTAGCTTCTGACAACATGACTAATGCCTTGGCTGCAGGAAAAGATGTAAATCTTGATGAGGTCATGATCGCTGCTCAAAAAGCCAGCATCTCTCTAACTGCAGCAACAGAGTTCCGCAATAAAGCTGTGGAAGCTTATCAGGAGATTATGAGAATGCAAATGTAGGGGGTCTGACGATTTAGAGAAAGAGTGGAATGACCGGGGGTTAACATGAATCGTACTCTAATGCAAATGAAAAACAAAACGAGTGAGTTTTGGAAAAATAGATCTAAATTACAAAAGATTTTAATGGTTAGTGCTTTAGCGGCAATTATTATTATTGGAATTATTATTAGTGTTTTTGCTTCGAATTCTAAAATGGCGCCGCTGTACAAAGATTTGTCTGCCGAAGAAGCAGGACAAATCAAAGAAGAATTGGATGCAAAAAAAGTGCCAAACGAACTTTCGAATGGCGGTACAGTGATTAGTGTTCCGGAGGATCAGGTTGATTCTTTGAAAGTGCAGATGGCTGCAGAAGGACTTCCTAAAACGGGATCAATTGATTATTCGTTTTTTGGACAGAATGCCGGCTTTGGTTTGACAGACAATGAGTTTGATATGGTGAAAGTGAAAGCTACACAGACAGAACTGTCAAACTTGATCAATGAAATGGACGGTATTAAAAATTCAAAAGTAATGATTAATCTCCCGAAAGACGCTGTGTTTGTCGGTGAGGAGCAATCTGCAGCATCTGCATCAATCGTTTTGCAGATTCAACCGGGTTATACACTTGATCAAAGCCAAATCAACGGATTATATCATCTGGTATCTAAAAGCGTGCCAAACCTAAAAGAAGATAACATCGTCATCATGGACCAAAATTCTACATACTACGACAAATCAGACAGCGATGCAGGGTCCTACGCGGATAGTTATTCTTCTCAGCAAGGAATTAAGTCTCAAGTTGAAAAAGACATTCAAAAACATGTACAGTCATTGCTGGGTACGATGATGGGCCAAGATAAAGTCGTTGTCTCCGTTACAGCAGACATTGATTTCACAAAAGAAAATCGGACAGAAGACATTGTCGAGCCTGTGGATAAAGAAAACATGGAAGGTATTGCAGTCAGCGCTGAAAAGGTATCTGAAACATATCAGGGCGACGGTGCAGCCAACGGCGGAACTGCCGGAACCGGCGAGGAAGATGTTACAAATTATAAGGCTGACGGTGAAAATACCGAAAGCGGGAACTACGAAAAAAACAGCAACAAAATCAATTACGAGGTTAACCGAATTCATAAAGAAATCGCTGAAAGTCCTTATAAGGTCAGAGATTTAGGGATTCAAGTAATGGTAGAGCCGCCTGATGCCAAAAACACTGCGTCGCTATCAACTGAAAGACAGGATGATATACAAAAAATCCTTTCAACTGTAGTCAGAACATCTTTGGATAAAGATGAAACGCAAAATCAGAATTTATCTGATGCTGATATCAATAATAAGATTGTTGTTTCCGTTCAGCCATTCGACGGAAAAGTCAATTTGGATACAAATACGGAAGAATCCTCAGGTATCCCGCTGTGGGCATATATTGTAGGCGGTGTTTTAATCGCAGCGATCATTGTTCTGATCATTATGCTTATCAGAAAGAAACGGGCGCAAGAGGATGAATTTGAGGAATATGAGTATGAGGTTCCTCAAGAACCAATCAATTTGCCTGATATCAACGAAGAGGAAAATGAAACAGCGGAATCAGTCAGACGAAAACAGCTTGAAAAGATGGCGAAAGACAAGCCGGAAGATTTTGCAAAACTGCTGAGAAGCTGGCTGGCCGAGGATTAGGAGGAATTAGAAATGGCGAGACGTGATCAAGATAAGCTTACAGGAAAACAAAAAGCAGCCATTCTCATGATTTCCTTGGGGTTAGATGTGTCAGCTTCTGTCTATAAGCACTTAACCGATGAAGAAATTGAAAGGCTTACTCTGGAAATATCAGGTGTTCGAAGCGTCGATCATCAAAAAAAGGATGAAATCATAGAAGAATTTCATAATATAGCCATTGCGCAAGATTATATTTCTCAAGGCGGTTTAAGCTATGCAAGACAAGTTCTGGAAAAGGCGCTTGGAGAGGATAAGGCGGAGAACATTCTAAACAGGCTGACTTCTTCTTTGCAGGTTAAACCATTTGATTTTGCCAGAAAAGCGGAGCCTGAACAAATTTTGAATTTTATCCAGCAAGAGCATCCGCAGACGATGGCGTTAATCTTGTCTTATTTAGATCCAGTGCAGGCTGGGCAGATTTTATCCGAGCTGAATCCTGAAGTACAGGCTGAGGTTGCGAGAAGAATCGCGGTTATGGATAGAACATCTCCAGAAATAATTAATGAGGTAGAACGGATTCTGGAACAAAAATTATCTTCTGCATTTACTCAGGATTATACACAAACAGGCGGAATTGAAGCTGTTGTGGAAGTGTTAAACGGGGTAGACAGAGGGACAGAGAAGACGATCTTGGATTCATTGGAAATTCAGGATCCCGATCTTGCTGAAGAAATTAAAAAGCGGATGTTTGTCTTCGAAGATATTGTCACACTTGATAACCGTGCCATTCAGAGAGTCATTCGCGATGTTGAGAACGACGATTTGCTCCTTTCATTAAAGGTTGCAAGCGAGGAAGTCAAAGAAATTGTATTCAACAATATGTCACAGCGTATGGTTGAAACCTTCAAAGAAGAAATGGAATTTATGGGCCCTGTACGCTTGAAAGATGTAGAAGAAGCTCAATCGAGAATTGTAAGCATCGTCAGAAAGCTTGAAGAAGCCGGTGAAATTGTAATAGCAAGAGGCGGAGGGGATGATATTATTGTCTAATATCATTAAACAAGAATCATCTATTTCTCCACAAAAGGAAAAAAGAAAACTTTCTATACAAGAGGTGCGTATTGATCATTCTCACCTTTTGCAGGCTGAAGAGAACCCGGAGGCGCTTATGGCCCGAGTGAAAGAGGAAGCTGATCGGATTTCTGAGCAGGCAAACAGTCATATAGAAAATATTCGCCGTCAAATTGAACAGGAGAAAAACGATTGGGCGGCTGAAAAACAGAAGCTTATTGAAGAAGCAAAAGCCGAGGGCTTTGAACAAGGAGTAGCGCTGGGCAAAGCTGAGGCAATGAAACAGTATGCAGAACTGATCGGCCAAGCAAACAGTATAACTGAAATGTCCAGAAAAGCTGTTGAGGACAAGCTTGAAGACGCTAATGAAGAAATCGTTGAGCTTGCCGTTGCCCTAGCAAAAAAAGTTTGGCAGCAAAAGTCTGATGATAAAGAGGCTTTCCTCCTGCTTGTACAACAGGTTATAAACGAAGTGAAGGAATATGACGATATATCAATTTATGTTGATCCATATTACTATGAGACAATCTTTCAGCAAAAAGATGAAATCCAGCAGCTTCTTTATAAAGAATGTCGGCTTGGCATATATGCTGATGAAAAAGCTCAAAAAGGAACCTGTTATATTGAAACTCCTTTTGGCAGGGTAGATGCGAGTGTTGACACACAATTGATGCAATTGAAAGATAAACTTCTGACAGCGCTGGAAGCAGGTGCAGCTGAATGAAGACACAGAGTCTGATAGATTGTATAGAAATGACAGACTCGTATAAACGGTACGGAAAAGTCAAGCGGGTCATCGGCCTGATGATTGAATCAAAAGGGCCAGCAAGCTCAATTGGCGACGTGTGCCTGATTTATGCAAAAGGACAATCTGGGAAAGTCATTAAAGCTGAGGTAGTCGGCTTCCAGGAAGAAAATATTTTGCTTATGCCTTATTTAGAGGCTGCGAGCATTGCACCTGGCAGCATTGTAGAAGCTACTGGGGAATCACTTCGGGTTAAAGTTGGAACCGGACTGATTGGACAAGTCATCGATGCTTTTGGAGAACCGCTTGACGGAAAACTTCTGCCTAAAGGGCTTTCGCCTGTATCAACGGAGCAATCACCGCCCAACCCGATGAAACGGCCGCCTATCCGTGAAAAGATGGGTGTTGGAGTCAGATCAATTGACAGCTTGCTGACAGTCGGTAAAGGCCAGCGGATTGGAATTTTTGCAGGAAGCGGTGTCGGAAAAAGCACCTTAATGGGGATGATCGCCAAGCAGACAGAGGCTGACTTAAACGTCATTGCACTTGTCGGAGAACGCGGACGAGAGGTTCGGGAGTTTATTGAAAAAGATCTGGGGAAAGAGGGGCTGAAACGATCGATTGTAGTCGTTGCCACCTCAGACCAGCCAGCATTAATGAGATTGAAAGCGGCATATACAGCGACTGCAATTGCCGAGTATTTCCGAGATAAAGGCCAAAATGTCATGTTTATGATGGATTCTGTTACAAGGGTGGCAATGGCGCAGCGAGAGATTGGACTGGCTGCAGGAGAGCCTCCGACGACAAAAGGCTATACACCTTCAGTGTTCGCTATTTTACCTCGTTTACTAGAACGAACAGGTGCAAACGAGCATGGAACCATTACGGCATTTTATACAGTGTTGGTAGACGGGGATGACATGAATGAGCCGATTGCCGATACTGTACGCGGAATTTTAGACGGACATATTGTGTTGGACAGGGCGCTTGCCAATAAAGGCCAGTTTCCTGCAGTTAACGTACTAAAAAGCATCAGCAGGGTGATGTCAAACATTTCAACAAAACAGCATCTGGATGCGGCAAATAAATTCCGTGAGCTTTTATCGACATATCAAAATTCGGAAGATCTCATTAATATCGGAGCTTACAAAAGAGGATCATCCAGAGAAATTGATGAAGCGATACAATTTTATCCGCAGCTTATTCAATTTTTAAAGCAGGGAACAGACGAACCGGCTTTATTGGAAGAAAGCATTGCTGCATTAACTAGTTTGACAGGAAATGAGGAATAAACGTGGCTTATCAATTTAGATTCCAAAAGCTGCTGGAACTAAAAGAAAATGAAAAAGACCAATCCTTATCCGAGTATCAGCAATCAGTTTCTGAATTTGAAAACGTTGCTGAAAAATTATATGAGAATATGAGCAAAAAGGAATTGCTGGAACAAAATAAGGAAAAGAAATTAAAAAGCGGCATGAGTGTACAAGAAATGAGGCACTACCAACAATTTGTCTCGAATCTTGATAATACGATCTATCACTATCAAAAGCTTGTCATTATAAAAAGAAATCAAATGAATCAAAAACAAGAAATTTTGACAGAGAAAAACATTGAAGTGAAAAAGTTTGAAAAAATGCGTGAAAAACAGTTTAAAATGTTTGCTCTTGAAGATAAAGCTGCAGAAATGAAAGAAATGGACGATATTTCGATTAAGCAGTTTATGATTCAAGGCCATTAGGAGCGAATGTAATGTCCGGCAAAAAGAAAGAATCAGGTAAGTTCCGTTCGGTTTTGCTTATCATTATCCTCCCGCTGATGTTTCTATTAATCGCAGGGGGGATTGTTCTTTGGGCTGCTGGTATCAATGTCATAAAGCCGATACAGGATGCTGCGGCAAAAACGCCGGTTCTTAAAGAATTGGTCCCTGAAACCGAAAATAAAAAAGGCGCAGCATCAAGTAAGGATAGCAGTAATACGGCAGCTCTGGAAAAGACCATTAAGGATCAAAAAAGTGAAATCAGTATATTGAATAAAGATTTAGAAACAAGTAAATCAGAAATCGATAGGCTCAATCAAAAGATCCGTTCACTTGAAAAGACGGCTGAGGATCAAAAAAAGTCATCAGAAGATCATACTGAAGGATCAGCAGACTCGAAAGCTTCTTCTGAAAATGACAAAGTGATCAGTGTGTACAAAAGCATGGACAGCGGAAAGGCTGCTAAAATTATTGCCCAATTAAAGGAGCAAGAAGCACTGAAAATATTGAATGGCCTAAGCAAAAAGCAGCTTGCTGACATATTGGCGAAAATGACTCCTGAGCAAGCAGCAACCTATACAGAAAAAATTGCTGCCAGCCAAGAATAGGGGGAATGAAAGGTGAAGCTGCTTGAATTAGCCGGACCTTTGCTGCAAACCACAACGGGTTCTGCCGCTAAAAACATGAAAAGTAGCCAAGGAGTTTTTCAAAACTGGCTTATGTCTGAGGCTGGATTGAAGGAACTTTCAGAACAAGGAAAGGGTACTCCTAATTCCGAAGATCAGCTTTTAGCAGATGCGCTTAAAAAGATCGGTGACTGGCTAAATGCAAGTCCTGAAGATCAAGACAAACAAAATGCGGATCTTTTGCAAACATTAAGCAAACTGACAGGGAAGCAATTGGATGCGAATGCTCTGCAAATGTTGCAAAATCTTTTGCAAGCAGTTGAATCAAAAATGTCAGGCGGGACGGATCAATTGCTCACAGAAACGGAGAAAATCTTTTCAGAAGCTAAAACGGCTCTGAGTGCCAATGCTTCTGCTTCTGACATTAATGGAGCACTGAAGTCTGATACAGAGCAATCAAATCAGGAAAATGAAGTATCCGAGCCTGCTAAAGAGCTTATCTATATCCAGATGTTCATTAGCCAGCTCGTAGAAGGGAATAAGCTGACTGATCGCGGGAATGGCAATGAAGCTCATGCCATTTACCAAAATGGAGATCAATTCCTTTCTGCATTAGAAAAGAAGGGTGTATCTCAACAACTAATTCAGGATCTTAAACAGCAAATATTCACTAAAGCTGAGTCAAGTTCAAAACTTTACTCGATGACAGCGTCAGAGCTGAAAAGTTTTCAAAGCTTAATGGATCAAATGTCTATGCTTCCTCAAAAAGGGACCAAAGAATGGAGTTTAGCTGAAAGCCAGCTGAAAGCCTTCTTGTTATCGAAATCATCCGAATCATCACAAGACTTTGGGAAGAGTGTTCTCACACCGCTCTCGCAGAGTTCATCCAGCAAAAATGCATCGGATGTTTCTGGAAGTATTCAGCCTGTAGATAGTAAATCAGGACTCCAAATGCTGTTTTCGGGGTATCGGGGCATAGGAGGAGTTCAAACACTTGATCTGCAGCAGATGTCATCTGATATACCAAATGCCGAAACAAAAACGGTGGCTGATCAAGTGATTAATGCGTGGAAGCAGATGAAATATACGCCTTTCGGCAGATCGACGGGAAGTTTCACTATTCGGCTGAACCCTGAACATTTAGGATTTGTCACAATCAAGCTGACAAATGAAAATGGAATGTTTCAGAGTAAAATCATAGCATCTAGCCAATCAGCAAAAGAATTGCTTGAACAGCATCTTCCTCAGCTGAAGCAATCATTGCCGAATATGGCCGTCCAAATTGACCGTTTTACTCTTCCGGTCCAAAGCGGGGATCAGCCGATATACGGCCAGCTTGCTGATGAACAGAAACAGCAGCAAGAGGGGCAGAGACAGCAAAGACAGAAAAAGCAATCAAATGATTTTGGCGATCTGCTCGATGAAGTGTCGATGGTTGAAATGGAGGAAGAAGAATGACTTCTATAAGTTCAGAATATAAACTGCCTGAAAAAACGAACACTGTGTCGACGAACAACAGCAGCTTGGGGAAAGACGAGTTTTTAAAAATATTAATGACTCAAGTTCAAAACCAAGATCCGCTTAACCCGATTGACGATAAAGAATTTATCAGCCAGATGGCGACTTTTTCAAGCTTGGAGCAAATGATGAATCTGAATACGACAATGACTCAATTCGTTGAAAACCAAGATCCGTTTACAACGTATGTTGATTGGATGGGAAAAGAAGTATCTTGGACTGATGGTAAAAGTGCAACAGATAAAACAGGCACAGTAAGCTCTGTTAAACATTTTAAAGGAAATTATTATCTCGTTCTTGATGATGGGACCGAGATCAGTCCTGCGAATGTCATGTCTGTGGGACAATCATCTAAATAAAAACATCTGGGGGAATATATTATGTTACGTTCACTTTATTCTGGAATCAGCGGTATGAAGAACTTTCAAACAAAGCTTGACGTAATCGGTAACAACATTGCCAACGTAAATACAGTAGGATTCAAAAAGAGCCGTGTGACCTTTAAAGATATGGTAAGCCAAACCATTGCCGGCGGTTCTGCTGCTGGTGCAACAATCGGCGGAACAAACTCTAAGCAAATCGGTTTAGGTTCATCATCTGGCACAATTGATACAATTCATTCAACAAGCGCGACACAAAGCACAGGAAGAACACTTGATTTAGCAATTGACGGCGACGGTTACTTCCGAATTGATACAGGTGACGGGACAGCTTATACAAGAGCAGGGAACTTCTATTTAGATAATACTGGAACACTGGTTACAGGTGATGGCTACCATGTACTAAATATGAATGGCGGAACAATTAAAATTCCTACTGATGCTCAAAGCTTTAGCATTGGTTCTGATGGAAAGGTGTCAATTGTTGATGCTGAGGGGAAAACACAAGACGGGGGACAAATCGGGATTGTTACTTTTGCCAACAGTGATGGATTGGATAAAATCGGAAGCAACCTATACCGTGAATCTTTAAACTCTGGAACGGCCAGTGCAGCGAACCAGCCTGGTGACGGCGGAACTGGTGCTCTTAAATCAGGATTTCTCGAAATGTCTAACGTCGATTTAACTGACGAATTTACTGAAATGATCGTAGCCCAGCGCGGATTCCAATCAAACTCAAAAATTATTACAACATCTGATGAAATCCTTCAAGAACTGGTTAACCTTAAACGTTAAGGAGGGAGGGGAGGCGAGTAATCGCTTCTCCGCTGTTTTATGATTAAAGTAACCCGTTTGAACGGGCAGCCCTTTACACTGAATGCGCTATTTATTGAACAGATTGAATGTTTTCCGGATACTACAATTACTCTGTCAAATGGTAAGAAGTTTGTAGTAAAAGAAGATGAAGAAGCTGTTCTGGAAAAGATCGCAGCTTTCTACCGAAAAATACAAATATTTGCAATGGATCAAGGAATAGAGGAACCGGAATGAAGAAAAAGTTAATGATCATATTACTAATTATTCTTATCGTAATTGGTGCTCTCGGGGCGGCGGCTTATTTTGTTTTAGGCGGAAAGTCCGAAAAAAGTGAAGCGAAAAAAAGTATTGATGAAATCGTTGCGTCTTCTGTTGATGTAGAAGAGATCACAACAAATTTAAAGTCTGATAACATTATCCGTCTTGCTATTAAACTTGAAACTGATTCTGATAAATCAAAAGAAGAACTTGAGAAACGTGATTTCCAAGTGAAAGACGCTGTTATATCACTGCTGGCTGATACGAATGCTGATCAGATTGAGGGAGACAAGGGAAAAGAAACCTTTAAGAAGGAACTAAAAGATAAAATAAATAGCTACCTCCAAGAAGGAAAAGTAGAAAAAGTGTATATTACCTCCTTTAATCTGCAATAAAGCATAATTTGACAGAATACGGAGGTGAGGAAAATGTCAGGAGAAGTTCTCTCCCAAAATGAAATAGATGCACTGCTCTCTGCAATATCAACTGGTGAAATGGACGCTGAAGAGCTGAAAAAAGAAGAAAAAGAGAAGAAAGTCAAGGTTTATGATTTCAAACGTGCGCTGCGGTTTTCTAAGGATCAGATCCGCAGTTTAACGAGAATTCATGACAATTTTGCAAGACTTCTTACCACTCATTTTTCTGCTCAGCTCAGAACCTATATTCACATATCTGTCAGTTCTGTTGATCAGGTTCCGTATGAGGAATTTATCAGATCGATTCCAAACATGACGATTCTGAATCTATTTGATGTTCATCCGATGGAAGGAAGAATTATGATGGAGGTCAACCCCACGATAGCTTATACGATGATGGATCGAGTCATGGGCGGGATTGGAATCAGTCATAACAAGGTTGACAGTTTGACAGAAATTGAAACAAAAATCATTTCTAATTTATTTGAAAATGCACTGGGTAATTATAAAGAAGCTTGGCAGTCAATTGCTGATATTGAACCGGAAATGACTGAGTTTGAAGTGAATCCGCAATTTGTTCAGATGGTATCTCCTAATGAAACAGTCGTGGTGATCTCGCTCAATACTCAAATTGGTGAAATCAGCGGTGTCATTAATCTCTGTATCCCGCATATTGTACTCGAGCCGCTCATACCGAAGCTTTCAGTCCACTATTGGATGCAATCAGACCGAAATGAGCCAAAGCCTGAGGAAACAAAGTCGCTTGAAAAACGTATCATGACAGCACAAATACCTGTCGTGGCCGAGCTCGGCACATCTGAACTGACGATAGAAGAGTTTTTAAGTTTAGAAGTCGGAGACTGCATAACTTTGGACAAATCAGTCACGGATCCTCTTACTGTATTGGTCGGAGATAAGCCGAAATTTTTAGGACAAGCCGGCCGGGTGAATCGAAAACAGGCAGTGCAAATTTTAGATCACGACATAAGAGGTGAACAAGATGGAGAATAATAGATTATCTCAAGATGAGATTGACGCGCTTCTTAACGGTACTGGCAGCACGCTTGATGAGCCAGAGATTCCGGAAGTAGATGACTTATCGGAAATGGAGCGTGATGCGATCGGTGAAATCGGTAATATTTCATTCGGCAGTTCTGCGACAGCACTGTCAACGCTTTTAAATCAAAAGGTCGATATTACGACTCCAAGCGTAACGGTCATTCCAAGAAGTAAAATCAGCGATGCGTTTCCTGAACCGTATGTAGCGATTGAAGTGAATTATACGGAGGGCTTCAGCGGAAGCAACCTGTTAGTCGTGGAACAAAGTGACGCGGCGATCATTGCGGACTTAATGATCGGGGGAGACGGAAAAGGTGCGGACCCTTCACTGGGTGAAATCCATTTAAGTGCGGTTCAAGAAGCAATGAACCAAATGATGGGATCGGCTGCCACATCAATGTCTACTGTATTCAGTAAAAAAATTGATATTTCACCTCCTCGGGTTGAATTGCTGGATGTTACTGAAGAAAAGGGTACAGACCGTATTCCTGATGATGAAATGCTGGTGAAAGTTTCTTTCAACTTAAAGGTGGGAGAATTAATAGACTCCAGCATTATGCAACTTTACCCATTGACATTTGCGAAAGATTTAATTTCAAGCCTTATGAACTCAGAAAGTGCAGAGGAAGAAGAAACGGTGCAGCCTGAAGTTACATACGAACAGCCGAAAGAGCCTGTGACGCCAGAGCCGCGTATTGAACCGAAGCAACAGCAGCAGCCGCCAAAAAGGCAGGGAACAGCAAAAAAAGCAGCGCCAGTTCAGGTTTCACCGGTGGAATTTTCCGCGTTTGATCCAAACGAAGCTGTACAAGCCCCTATTCATAATCTGGATATGCTTTTGGATATCCCGCTTTCGATTACTGTTGAGCTTGGCAGAACGAAGAGAAGCGTAAAAGAGATTTTAGAGCTTTCTGCCGGAAGTATTATCGAGCTTGATAAATTAGCCGGTGAGCCTGTAGATATTTTAGTTAATCAGCGTATCGTTGCCAAAGGCGAGGTCGTTGTCATTGAAGAAAACTTTGGAGTGAGAGTCACTGACATTTTAAGCCAGGCAGAGCGCATTAATAATTTAAAATAACGAAACACAAGGAGAGAGATAGATTATGGCACATAGAATTTTAATTGTAGATGACGCAGCATTTATGCGAATGATGATTAAAGATATTTTAGTTAAAAATGGTTTTGAAGTTGTGGCGGAAGCTGAAAATGGAGCACAAGCGGTAGAGAAATATAAAGAGCATTCACCTGACCTTGTTACTATGGATATCACGATGCCAGAAATGGATGGTATTACAGCATTAAAAGAAATTAAACAAATTGATGCGCAGGCAAGAATCATCATGTGTTCTGCTATGGGACAGCAATCAATGGTTATTGATGCCATTCAGGCCGGCGCTAAGGATTTCATTGTGAAACCTTTCCAGGCTGACCGTGTGCTTGAAGCAATCAACAAAACATTAAGTTAAAGGGTGTACGACTGTTGAAAAAGAGTCAATATTTTATTGTTTTTATTTGTTTTTTCGTTTTATTCAGTGTACATCCGATTGCTGCTGCCGCGGCAGACTCTGATAATTCAACTGTAAACGAATGGTTTCAAAAGAAAGATGAAAAAACTGCAGATCAATCAGAGCAAAAGAAAGAAAAAACAACAAAAACTGCTGATGAGACGGAGGGAGCGGCTGCTCCTTCTGTCTCAGCTTTTGATTTTGTAAAGATGATTTTCGCTTTACTGTTTGTTATCGCGCTGATTTACGGGCTGGTTAAGCTCATGAACAAAAGAAATCGGCTCCTAAAGCCTTTTCAATATGTTGAAAATATTGGCGGCACATCGGTCGGCCAGAACAGATCCATACAATTGATCAAGGTCGGGAAAAGTGTGCTCGTCGTCGGTGTAGGAGAGACGATCCAGCTGCTGAAAGAAATTGAGGATGAAAAAGAGATTGAAGTCATTCTCAGTCAGCATGAAGAGGCAATGTCAAGCAAAATAGAGTGGCAAAAGTTTGTGAAGCCGCTTAAGAGTTCTGAACATCAGCCGCAGCAAAAACTGCCTTCATTTTCAAAAGCATTAAAAGAGCAACTTGAAGAGTTAAAACAAAACCGTTCTGAAGGAAAGAAGAAAGGCCCACGTCATCATGAATGAGTTTATAAATATTTTCAGTTCAAGCGATCCGGAAAACGTAAGTTCGACTGTTAAATTACTATTATTGTTAACTGTATTTTCAGTGGCGCCTGGAATATTGATTCTTATGACTTGTTTTACTCGCATCGTCATTGTTCTGTCATTTGTCAGAACTTCACTTGCGACGCAATCTATGCCCCCAAACCAGGTTCTAATCGGGCTTGCGCTGTTTTTAACATTTTTTATTATGGCTCCTACTTTTTCAGAAATTAATAAAGAAGCGCTGACCCCATTAATGGACAACAAAATCAGCTTGGATGAAGCGTATACGAAAGCTGAGGAACCGATTAAAGAATTTATGAGTAAACACACAAGGCAGAAGGATCTGGCGCTGTTTATGAATTACGCGAAAATGGATAAACCTGAATCATTAAAGGATATTCCGTTAACAACAATGGTTCCGGCTTTTGCCATATCGGAGCTTAAAACAGCATTTCAAATAGGTTTTATGATTTTTATCCCTTTTTTAATTATAGATATGGTAGTGGCGAGCGTCTTGATGTCAATGGGAATGATGATGCTGCCTCCAGTTATGATTTCTCTGCCCTTTAAAATATTACTTTTTGTTTTGGTAGACGGCTGGTATTTAATTGTGAAATCTTTGCTTCAGAGCTTTTAGGGTAGGTGCTAAACGTGAGTTCAGAATTTGTAATTTCTATGGCGGAAAAAGCCGTATACGTAACGCTGATGATCAGCGGGCCATTATTGGCTATTGCTTTACTGGTCGGTTTAATTGTCAGCATATTTCAGGCGACAACTCAAATCCAGGAACAGACTTTGGCGTTTATTCCGAAAATCGTGGCGGTTCTCCTGGCTCTCATTTTTTTTGGTCCGTGGATGCTGTCGACGATTCTTTCATTTACAACAGAGCTGTTTTCTAATTTAAATCGTTTTGCAGGGTAATGTAGAGATGAATTCAATTATTGACTTATTTCCTACTTTTTTATTGGTTTTTATTAGAATCTCTGCTTTTTTTGTAACGATTCCGCTATTTGGACATCGAAATGTGCCAGCTGTTCATCGCATAGGTTTTGCTTTTTTTCTTGCGGTCATTTGTTTCAGCACCATTGATAAACCGCCCTCTTTGGAGATAGATGGGCACTATATGCTTTTGGCGTTTAAAGAAGCTTTGGTCGGCCTATGTCTGGGTTTAATTGCTTATATGATGATTGCCGCAGTGCAGATTGCCGGCTCGTTTATTGATTTTCAAATGGGATTTTCAATAGCAAACGTTATTGATCCGCAAACCGGTGCACAAAGTCCGTTGATTGGCCAGTTTATCTATACCATGGCACTTTTGTTTATGCTGAGTGTCAATGCCCACCATTTGCTGCTGGATGGTATTTACTACAGCTTCCAGTATATTTCAGTTGATCAGGCATTTCCGAATTTCGGCGATGAAAAGTTTGCCTATTTTATTGCGAAAAGCTTTAATGCAATGTTTATTATCGCTTTTCAAATGTCAGCGCCTGTTGTGGCCAGTTTGTTTCTAGTTGATTTAGCATTAGGTATCGTTGCTCGAACTGTTCCGCAGTTAAATGTATTTGTGGTCGGTCTGCCTTTAAAGATCGCTGTCAGTTTCATCATGCTCATTGTATGTATGTCCGTTATCTTCGTCGTTGTCCGGAATGTTTTCAGCTTAACGATTGAAACGATGCGGAATCTTTTAGCATTGGTCGGTGTTTCTTAATGAAGCTTAGAGTTGACCTGCAGTTTTTTGCGGGAGAGAAGACAGAAAAAGCCACTCCGAAAAAACGGAAGGATACGCGAAAAAAGGGGCAGGTAGCCAAAAGCTCGGATGTCAATACCGCCGTTTCTTTACTGGTAATATTCCTTTCGCTTATTGCAATTGGTCCGTATATGAGAGACAGGCTGCTGTCATTCATAGAAACATTTTATACCGAATCGCTCACAATGAAGCTCTCAGAATCAAATGTGCATACATTGTTTGTCAGCTTATTAAAGGATATGGGCATAATACTCGCACCGATTTTGCTTGTTGCTCTTGTTGCAGGAGTCGTAAGCAACTATATGCAGGTTGGGTTCTTATTTTCTGCTGAAGTGATACAGCCTAAGCTTGAAAAACTGGATCCGATCAAAGGCTTTAAACGAATATACAGTATGAGGGCGATTGTAGAGCTGATTAAATCAATTTTGAAAATCGTAGTCGTCGGTTTTGCGGCTTTTGCTGTGCTTTGGCTGCATTATGGAGAAATTCTCCGGCTTCCTCTCCTGACACCCGAAGAGGCACTATCTTTCGTTTCAAAACTCACTTTGTGGATGGGACTAAGCGGTGCAGGTGCATTGTTGATTCTTGCTGGTCTTGACTATTTATATCAGAGATTTGATTATGAGAAAAATATCAAAATGTCAAAACAAGATATAAAAGACGAGTACAAAAAATCTGAAGGTGACCCGATTATTAAGTCTAAAATTAAACAAAGACAGCGGGAAATGGCTATGAGGCGGATGATGCAGGAAGTTCCAAAAGCAGATGTCATTATCACAAACCCGACTCACTATGCGATTGCTTTGAAATATGATGAAGAAAAAATGGACGCTCCTTATATTGTTGCAAAAGGTGTCGACCACCTGGCGTTAAAAATCAGGAAAATTGCTAAAGAGCATGATGTCATGATGGTAGAAAACAGACCGCTTGCCCGTGCGTTATATGATCAGGTGGAAATTGACCAGGCAGTGCCGGAAGAATTTTTTAAAGTTTTAGCAGAAATTCTGGCTTACGTATATAAAACAAAACAAAAAGTATATTGAATTTTTCGAATTAAAAGGAGAGAAAAAACAGCATGTCAACAAGAGATTTATCCGTTTTAATAAGTGTTGTCCTCATTGTGGCGATGCTGGTGATTCCATTTCCTCCATGGCTGTTAAGTATTTTGATCATAATTAATATTTCTCTTGCGTTGATCGTGCTTCTCACCACAATGAATATGCAAGAAGCGCTTCAGTTTTCGATTTTTCCGTCACTGCTGCTGCTTTTAACCCTATTTCGTTTGGGCTTGAATGTCTCAACTACCCGTTCAATTCTTTCACACGGTGAAGGAGGGAAAGTCGTCGAGACTTTCGGAAATTTCGTTGTCGGCGGAAATGTATTAGTTGGACTCGTTGTATTTATCATCCTTATTATTATTCAGTTTATCGTCATTACAAAAGGTGCTGAACGTGTTTCCGAGGTTGCAGCAAGGTTTACGCTGGACGCAATGCCGGGGAAGCAGATGAGTATTGATGCTGATTTAAACGCAGGGATGATTACCGAACAGGAAGCGAAGCATCGCCGCGAAAAAGTGGCAAGAGAAGCAGACTTTTATGGAGCAATGGACGGTGCCAGTAAATTTGTAAAAGGTGACGCCATTGCCGGAATCATCATTGTGATGATCAATATTATTTTCGGAATCGTGATCGGAATGCTTCAGCAGGGCATGTCCATTCAAGAGGCTGCTTCACACTTTACGATGCTGACTGTAGGGGATGGAATTGTTTCGCAAATCCCGGCACTGTTAATTTCTACGGCTACGGGTATTGTGGTCACAAGAGCTGCCTCTGAAGGAAACTTAGGGCATGACATTACAGGCCAGTTGTTTGCGTATCCAAAGCTTTTATACGTCGCAGCAGCTACGATCATGCTTTTAGGTATTTTCACTCCGATCGGCATCCTTCTGACGGGGCCGCTTGCGGGATTGCTTGCTTTTGGCGCATATACACTATCTAAATCAGGTAAGGAAAAAGAAGAAGTGGATGAGATTCTTGAGGAAGAGGCTGAGGTGGACGAGCTTAAAAGCCCTGAAAGTGTTGTTCAGCTTCTGCATATAGATCCGATAGAATTTGAGTTTGGATATGGCCTGATACCGCTTGCTGATGCCAATCAAGGCGGTGATTTATTAGACCGAATTGTTATGATACGCCGTCAGTTGGCTTTGGAACTCGGGCTTGTCATTCCTGTCGTGCGAATCAGAGATAATATAGCGTTGCAGCCTAATGAATACCGATTGAAAATTAAAGGAAACGAAGTAGCAAAAGGCGAGCTGTTGCTTGATCATTATTTAGCGATGTCGCCTACTCCTGAGGACGATCTCATTGAAGGGATTGAAACAGTGGAGCCTTCATTCGGGCTGCCGGCTAAATGGATTAGCGAAGCGGTAAAGGATGAAGCCGATATGCTTGGTTATACAGTAGTTGATCCTGCATCAGTCGTTTCAACGCATATTACGGAGAAAATTAAGCAGCATGCCCACGAATTGATCGGAAGGCAGGAGACAAAACAGCTGATCGATCACTTGAAAGAATCGTATCCAGTCCTGGTTGAAGAGGTTACGCCGAATCCATTGTCTGTCGGTGATATTCAGAAAGTGCTTGCTAAGCTTTTAAAAGAAAAAGTTTCAATTCGAAACTTAGTAACGATTTTTGAAACACTTGCTGACTATGGGAAATTAACAACAGATTCTGATCTCTTGACAGAGTATACAAGACAAGCGCTTGCTAAACAAATTACAGCCCAGTTTGCCAAAGAAAATGAAGTATTGAAGGTTGTTACTTGTTCGGGCCGTGTAGAAAAAGCAATAGCAGACGGTGTGCAGCAGACGGAACACGGGAACTATTTATCACTTGAACCAGATATTTCAGAAAGTATAGTACGCTCTGTCGCCAAAGAAGCTGAACAGCTCTCATTACGTCAGGAAACCGCGATTCTTCTTTGCTCGCCGCCTGTCAGAATGTATGTGAAGCAGCTTCTGGAACGGTACTTCCCTGATCTTCCGGTACTCTCTTATAACGAACTTGAGGCGAATGTTGAGGTACAAAGCATTGGAGTGGTGGATATTTAATGAAAATAAAAAAATTTACTGCTGCTTCAATGCAAGAAGCGGCACTTCTCATCAGAAAAGAGTTAGGTAATGAAGCGGTCATATTAAATTCGAAAAAAATTAAAAAGCGAAAATGGTTTGGCCTCGTCAACAAGCCTGCTGTTGAAGTAATCGCCGTATTGGATCAGGACTTTCTTGAGAAAAAAACGCCTCAGAAGGCAGCTGAACCGAAACAAACATTAAAAACTCCGGTCAGCAGTCCGAAAATAGAGGAGAGAACATATCCCCCTCAAATTCCGGCGCAACAGGAGCTAGGTGATTTTTCAGCATATCAATCTGTACTTCCTGAGCCGCTGCGAAAAGCAGAAAAGCTTTTGCAAGAAACAGGGATCAAAGAGTCTACGAAAACGAACACTCTGAAAAAATTGCTTCGCTTCTCTGTTGAAGCAGGCGGCTTGACTGAAGAAAATGTTGTCGGCAAACTTCAGGAAATACTATGCGATATGCTGCCCGCAGCAGACAAGTGGCAGGAGCCAATTCATTCAAAATATATCGTTCTCTTTGGTTCAACAGGAGCTGGTAAAACAACTACACTTGCTAAACTCGCAGCCATATCTATGCTTGAAAAACATAAAAAAATCGCTTTTATTACAACAGATACGTATCGTATTGCAGCTGTTGAACAGTTGAAAACATACGCTGAACTGCTGCAGGCTCCTCTGGAAGTTTGCTATACAAAAGAAGAATTTCAGCAGGCGAAGGAGTTATTTTCTGAGTATGATCATGTGTTTGTTGATACAGCCGGAAGAAACTTCAAGGACCCGCAATACATTGATGAATTGAAAGAAACGATTCCTTTTGAGAGCAGCATTCAGTCATTTCTTGTTTTATCCGCGACTGCAAAATATGAAGATATGAAGCATATTGTCAAACGGTTTTCATCCGTCCCTGTCAATCAGTATATTTTTACGAAAATAGATGAAACGACTTCCTTAGGTTCTGTATTTAATATACTGGCAGAATCAAAAATAGGTGTCGGGTTTATGACAAACGGACAGAATGTGCCTGAGGATATACAGACTGTATCTCCACTTGGTTTTGTGAGGATGCTGTGCAGATGAACAGATATGACCAAGCAGCAACTTTACGGGCGAAAATGGAAAAACGTGAGCGCGTTCTGCCGATGGTTTATTCACAAAAAGCGAAGACACTTGCTGTCATCAGCGGCAAGGGCGGTGTCGGAAAATCCAATATTACCTTAAATATGGCACTTGCGCTGCAGGATAAAGGTAAGAAGGTGCTGCTCATCGACCTTGATATCGGGATGGGGAACATTGATATATTAATAGGAAATTCATCGTCTGCCACGATAATCGATGTTTTAACCGATCGTAAGCCTTTGCTGCAGTCATTATCCGTTGGCCCAAAGGGTTTGCGGTATATATCAGGGGGAACCGGTCTTGATGTGATGTTTCAGCTCGATCAGAGAAAATGGACGTTTTTTGCCAATGAACTTTCTCATGCATTAAGCCAGTTCGATTATGTGCTGTTTGACATGGGAGCAGGCTTATCAAAAGATCAACTGCCTTTTATTTTATCAGCAGAAGATATTTTGATTATAACAACTCCCGAGCCGACGGCCATTATGGACGCATACAGCGCTGTCAAGCACTTGGTTTTGACAGAAAATAAGCTTTCAATGAAGGTGGCTGTCAATCGGTGCCGTGACCAAAAGGAAGGGCTTGACGCTTTTGCCCGCCTCTCCCGTACAATTCATATGTTTTTGGATGTTCAGGTTCAGTTTGCCGGTTCCGTTTCTGACGATGTGATCGTGAGCAAAGCGGTTGTCGAACAGGTTCCTTTTTTCATAAAAAGCCCTCAGGCAAAAGCCAGCCGGTCAGTCCGTATTTTAGCGGACGCCTTGTTTGAAAGAGAAGAAACGAGACACAAAGAAGACAAACAGACATTTATTGAGAAATTATCTTCTTTTTTAATGAGGAGGGCTTAATTTGATTCGTGTGCTTGTAGTTGATGATTCAGCTTTTATGAGAAAAATGATAAGTGATTTTCTGACCGAAGAAAAGCAGATAGAAGTAATCGGAACTGCGAGAAACGGAGAAGAAGCGCTTAAGAAGATTGAATTATTAAAACCGGATGTTATTACTCTTGATGTTGAAATGCCGGTCATGAATGGGACAGATACGCTCCGCAAAATTATTGAGATTTATAACTTGCCGGTCATTATGGTGTCGAGCCAGACCGAGAAAGGTAAAGAATGCACAATTAATTGTTTGGAGATCGGTGCCTTTGATTTTATCACAAAGCCATCAGGCTCAATATCTCTGGATTTATACAAAATTAAAGAACAATTAGTTGAGCGTGTCGTCGCGGCAGGACTTTCCGGCAAGCGGAAACGTCCTGTTTCCCAGACAGTTCGGCCCGAACCTATTGTGCGTGCTGTCGTTAAGCCTGAATTAAGCAAACCGAAACCTGGCACGGGCAGACAAATTGTGTGTATCGGCACATCAACAGGCGGTCCACGAGCGTTACAAAAGGTGATACCGAAGCTCCCTAAGGATTTGAACGCACCAGTGGTTGTCGTACAGCACATGCCTGAAGGGTTTACTGCTTCTTTGGCTGATCGGCTGAATCATTTATCTGACATTCAGGTAAAAGAAGCAAAAGATGGTGAAGCAGCTCTTAACGGCTGTGTTTACATAGCACCGGGCGGAAAAAACATATCCGTTATTAAAAACAGCGAAGGACTCCAGATTGTGCTTGATAACCATGACACACCAAGCCGTCATAAACCATCTGCTGATTATTTATTCCGTTCTGTCGGGAAACTGACAGATTATGAAAAAGTAGCGGTTATCATGACCGGAATGGGCAGTGACGGCACTGCTGGGCTAAAGGACATGCTAACAGCCGGCAATGTGAAAGCCATTGCGGAGTCTGAAGAATCTTGTGTCGTATACGGGATGCCAAAAGCTGCTGTTAAAGCGGGTCTCATTCATGAGATTAAACATGTGGAAGATATCGCAGCATCCATCACAAGCTGTGTGAAAAAAGAGAGGGTGTGATTCAAATGGATATGAATCAGTATTTAGATGTCTTTATTGATGAGAGTAAAGAACATTTACAAACATGTAATGAAAAGCTTCTTCTTTTAGAGAAAGACCCGACTGATCTTCAGCTCGTACATGATATATTCAGGGCTGCCCATACATTAAAAGGAATGAGCGCAACGATGGGCTACACGGATTTAGCACATCTTACCCATCTGCTTGAAAACGTGCTGGATGCAATCCGAAACGGAGACATGGAAGTCACCTCAGACTGGCTGGATATTTTGTTTGAAGCTCTGGATCACCTGGAAGCAATGGTTCAGTCTATTATTGATGGCGGGGATGGTAAAAGAGATATCTCAGAAGTGAGTGCCAAGCTTGATGTGAATGGTGCGCACGCTGAATCCGCTGCCTCCGCGGAACCTGCAGAAGCACAGAGTTCAGCATCTGATTGGGAATATGATGAATTTGAACGCACAGTTATACAAGAAGCGGAGGAGCAAGGCTTCAAACGATATGAAATCAAGATTTCTCTGAACGAAAACTGTATGTTAAAAGCAGTTCGTGTCTATATGGTGTTTGAAAAACTAAATGAAGTCGGAGAAGTAGCCAAAACAATTCCAAGTGCTGAAGTGCTTGAAACAGAAGATTTTGGAACTGACTTTCAAGTTTGTTTCTTAACACATCAATCAGCGGAAGACATTGAACAATTAATCAATGGTGTGTCGGAAATTGAGCATGTTGAAGTCATTCATGGGGCTCCTTTAACATCAGCTGAAAAGCCTGAAGAATCTAAGCAAGAGGATTCACCAGCAGCAGCTGTACCTGCGAAGCAGGAGAAACAAAAACAGCCTGCTAAAAACGATGAACAGGCGAAGCATTCAGCCAGCGGATCTAAAACAATTCGTGTCAACATTGAGAGGCTTGATTCTTTAATGAACTTATTTGAAGAGCTTGTCATTGACCGCGGGCGTCTCGAGCAGATTGCGAAAGAGCTTGAGCACAATGAACTGACTGAAACGGTTGAACGAATGACGAGAATTTCCGGAGATTTGCAATCGATTATTCTGAATATGAGAATGGTCCCGGTTGAAACCGTTTTTAACAGATTCCCGAGAATGATTCGCCAGCTTCAGAAAGAGCTGAATAAAAAAATTGAACTCTCGATCATCGGTGCGGAAACTGAACTGGATCGTACAGTAATTGATGAAATCGGAGATCCACTCGTTCACTTGATCAGAAACAGTATTGACCATGGTATCGAGGCGCCGGAAACACGTTTGCAAAAGGGAAAACCGGAATCAGGAAAAGTTGTGCTTAAAGCTTATCACAGCGGCAACCATGTCTTTATCGAAGTAGAGGATGACGGCGCAGGCCTTAATCGCAAAAAAATTCTGGAAAAAGCGCTTGAGCGCGGGGTCATAACGGAAAAAGAAGCTGAAACCTTAGAAGACAACCAAATTTACGAATTGATTTTTGCTCCGGGGTTCTCAACTGCTGACCAAATTTCTGATATTTCCGGCCGCGGTGTCGGACTTGACGTTGTAAAAAACAAACTGGAGTCTCTTGGCGGTTCAGTCAGTGTAAAATCAGCCGAGGGTCAAGGCTCTCTATTCAGCATCCAGCTGCCGCTTACCTTGTCTATTATTTCAGTTCTGCTGATTAAGTTGGAAGAAGAGACATTTGCCATTCCGATTTCTTCAATCATTGAAACAGCAGTTATTGACAGAAAAGACATTTTGCAAACGCATGACCGTGAAGTGATTGACTTTAGAGGGCATATTGTCCCTGTCGTTTATTTAAAAGAAGAGTTTAAAATAGAAGATACAAGAAAAGATGCGGAACAGCTCCATATCATTGTCGTGAAAAAAGGCGATAAACCTACTGCATTTGTGGTGGACTCCTTTATTGGCCAGCAGGAAGTTGTGCTGAAATCACTCGGAGATTATTTAACAAACGTCTTTGCAATTTCCGGAGCTACTATTTTAGGAGACGGAGAAGTAGCGCTCATTATTGATTGTAATGCACTGATTATTTAACCATTCGAGGAGGTGTCTCACATGACTGCAGAAATTAAAACAGGCGAAAAAATGATAGTCTTTATGGTAAATGGCAAAGAATATGCCATTTCCGTCACTCAGGTGAAATCAATTGAAAAATGGCAAAAGCCAACGAGGGTACCTGGCGTTGAACCATATATTTGTGGGGTAATCAATTTACGCGGGGTGGTGACTCCGGTTATTGATTTAAGAAAACGCCTGAATTTGCCAGAGTATGAAATTACCGATGAAACACGAATTATCATTATTGCTTATCGTGATATTGAAGTCGGCTGGATTGTGGATGAAGCGAATGATGTGATTACCGTACACGAAAGTGAAATAGAATCTGCTCCAGAAGGCGTTCAGAAAGATACGGATGTGTCGATCGAACAGATTGTGAAACAAGAGAACAGACTCTTAAATATTATTGATGCGAACGCGGTTTTGGATAAAGAATCATCTCAGTCCGCTGTGCCCGATCAAGCTTAATCTTAAAGGGGTTATGACATGAGTATTTTTAATGGAATCAAAGAAGAGCAGATGGACATTTTGCGGGAAGTCGGCAATATAGGCGCCGGCCACTCCGCCTCTGCAATGGCCCAGCTGTTAAATAGAAAGATAGATATGGAAGTCCCATTTGCAAAGCTGCTGTCTTTTGATGAGCTTGTTGATTTTTTCGGCGGCGCCGATGTCCCGGTTGCCAGCATCTTTTTAAGAATGGAAGGCGATTTAACGGGTTCAATGTTCTTTATAATGCCTTTTTTTCAGGCGGAGCAGTTTATCAGAGAGCTGATTGGAAACCCCGATTTTGACATAGAGGACTTAGGTGAAGACCACATGAGCTCATCCGCTTTGCATGAACTGGGCAATATTTTAGCGGGGTCATATTTAACAGCTTTGGCGGATTTGACGAAACTCCAGCTCTATCCAAGTGTTCCTGAAGTCTCATTGGACATGTTCGGAGCTGTGATCAGCGAAGGGCTGATGGAGCTCAGTCAGGTTGGAGAACACGCCATTGTTGTCGACACGTCAATTTTTGACCAAAGCCATCAGCAGGAGCTGAAAGCGCATATGTTTATGCTGCCGGACTATGATTCATTTGAAAAGCTCTTTGTCGCCTTAGGTGCATCATTATGAGTACAACTGAGGCTGTTGTTATAAAGGTTGGGATTGCTGACGTGAAGATCGCCCGCTTCCCGGATACCATCCGGACCTCTGGTTTGGGCTCATGTGTGGGGCTGGTGCTTTATGATAAAGAAAAGCAAACGGCGGGTCTTGTTCATGTCATGCTTCCGGATTCGACGTTATCGAAAACTGCCGAGCTCAACCGGGCTAAGTACGCTGACACCGCCGTAAAGACCACGATTGATATGCTGATAGAAGCGGGATGCCGGAAATTTGCATTAAAAGCAAAGCTGGCCGGCGGATCAGAGATGTTTAAATTTAAATCGACAAATGATTTGATGAAGATCGGACCGAGAAATGTATTAGCGATAAAAGAACAGCTGTCTTTATTTAATATTCCTATTATTAGTGAAGATACGGGCGGCTCAAGCGGCCGGACGATAGAATTTGAACCGAAGTCCTGCATGCTGCATATTCGAACTGTTAAACAAGGTGAAAAAACGATTTAATTAAGGTATTAGGGGGATAACAATGCAATCCTTGAATTATGAAGATCAGGTGCTTTGGACGCGCTGGAAAGAGTGGAAAGATCCTAAAGCCGGTGACGACTTAATGCGCCGTTACATGCCGCTTGTCACATATCATGTAGGCAGAATTTCTGTCGGACTGCCGAAATCAGTGCATAAAGACGATCTTATGAGCCTTGGTATGCTTGGTTTATATGATGCCCTTGAAAAATTTGATCCCAGCCGGGACTTAAAATTTGATACCTACGCCTCGTTTAGAATTCGCGGCGCAATCATAGACGGGCTTCGTAAAGAAGATTGGCTGCCCAGAACCTCGCGCGAAAAAACAAAAAAGGTTGAAGCAGCAATTGAAAAGCTTGAACAGCGGTATCTTCGGAATGTATCGCCCGCGGAAATTGCAGAGGAACTCGGAATGACGGTACAGGATGTCGTGTCAACAATGAATGAAGGTTTTTTTGCAAATCTGCTGTCAATTGATGAAAAGCTCCATGATCAAGACGATGGGGAAAACATTCAAGTCATGATCAGAGATGACAAAAATGTTCCGCCTGAAGAAAAGATTATGAAGGATGAACTGATTGCACAGCTTGCGGAAAAAATTCACGAACTCTCTGAAAAAGAACAGCTGGTTGTGAGTTTGTTCTACAAAGAGGAGTTGACACTGACAGAAATCGGACAAGTATTAAATCTTTCTACGTCCCGCATATCTCAGATCCATTCAAAGGCATTATTTAAATTAAAGAATCTGCTGGAAAAAGTGATACAATAATGAATTTCATGGTTAGCGAGTGAAAAACATGTCAACACTATTATGGCTTTTAAGCTTTACGCTCCACGGCGTTCTTCTGTACGCTGTCATTATCCTGTATACGAGGCTCGCTGCAGTGAAAGAAACAGAAAAACAGCAAAAACAGATACTTGAAGAGACGGAAAACACCTTGGCGGCATTTCTGCTTGAATTAAAAGAAGAAAATGAGAAACTGATAGAAAATAAAGCTTCATCTGCAAGTCAATCAGATGAAGAATCCCAAAAGCCAGGCCTTCAGCCCTCTGAAACATATCAAGAGCGGGATCCAGTTCAAGAGGCAGAGAATCTTCCTGAACATATTGAAGGTCTGATTACAGAGGTTGACCGTCGGGAAGAGATCGTAAACAGTGAGGTCCAATCATTTGAAGACCAGGTCATAGAATTATATGAACAGGGATATTCGGCAAGTCAAATTGCCCAGAAAATGAAGAGCGGAAAGACAGAAATCGAGCTATTTTTAAAATTTCGCTCCAAAGGTGTAAAGGATTCTTGATTGTCGGATAAAGCTGTGTTATATTATGTCTTGGTGTTAAATACACACGCTTAACGATTTATGCAGAGGGTGCTGCAGGCGGCAGTTCTGCACAAAAATGACCTAAGCGGAGGAAAAAAACCATTATATTAGGAGGAAATAACATGTCAGTCATTTCTATGAAGCAATTGCTTGAAGCTGGTGTTCACTTCGGTCACCAAACACGCCGCTGGAACCCAAAAATGAAGCGTTACATTTTCACGGAGCGTAACGGAATCTACATCATTGACCTTCAAAAAACAGTCAAAAAAGTAGAGGAAGCTTACAACTTCACTAAAAATCTTGCTGCTGAAGGCGGAAAAATCCTTTTCGTCGGAACAAAAAAACAAGCTCAAGATTCTGTTAAAGAAGAAGCTCAACGCTCTGGCATGTACTATGTCAACCAACGCTGGTTGGGCGGTACATTAACAAACTTTGAAACAATCCAAAAACGTATTAAACGTCTTAAAGACATTGAAAAAATGCAAGAAAACGGTACGTTTGATGTACTTCCTAAAAAAGAAGTCGTTCAATTGAAAAAAGAATTAGAGCGTCTTGAAAAATTCCTAGGCGGAATTAAAGATATGAAGGATCTTCCTGATGCATTATTCATCATCGATCCTCGCAAAGAGCGCATCGCTGTTGCGGAAGCTCGCAAATTAAACATCCCTATCATCGGTATCGTAGATACTAACTGTGATCCAGATGAAATCGATGTTGTTATCCCAGCGAACGATGACGCTATCCGCGCTGTTAAACTTCTAACTTCTAAAATGGCAGATGCAATCTTAGAAGCGAAGCAAGGCGAAGAAGAAGCGGAAGTTGCTGAAGAAACTGCACCAGAAACAGAAACAACAACTGCGTAACCTATTCAAAAGGTGATAAGAGGGACTGCCTTTTATCACCTTTTTTCAAGAAAAATGTGTAATATACATACTCTTGTTTAAACATATAAGGAGGAATACAAATGGCAATTACTGCACAGCAAGTAAAAGAACTGCGTGAAAAAACTGGCGCGGGCATGATGGATTGTAAAAAAGCGTTAACTGAAACTGACGGAGATATGGACAAAGCAATTGACCTTTTAAGAGAAAAAGGAATTGCAAAAGCAGCGAAAAAAGCTGACCGTATCGCAGCAGAAGGTTCTACTCTTATTAAAACTGACGGCAACAAAGGCGTTATCCTAGAAGTAAACTCTGAAACTGATTTCGTTGCGAAAAACGAAGGTTTTAAAGAGCTTCTTAACACTTTAGCTGACCACCTTCTTGCAAACACGCCAGCTGATGTTGAAGAAGCAATGGGCCAAAAAATGGAAAATGGCTCAACTGTTGAAGAGTACATCACAAGCGCAGTTGCTAAAATCGGTGAGAAAATCACTCTTCGCCGCTTTACAGTTCTTACAAAAGACGACAGCTCTGCATTCGGTGCGTACCTTCACATGGGCGGCCGCATCGGTGTATTAACTGTTCTCAACGGTACAACTGATGAAGAAACTGCGAAAGATATCGCAATGCACGTTGCTGCAGTTAACCCTCGTTACATTTCTCGTGATCAAGTATCTGAAGAAGAAACAAATCATGAGCGTCAAATCTTAACTCAGCAAGCCCTCCAAGAAGGCAAACCTGAAAACATCGTAGCGAAAATGGTTGAAGGCCGTCTGAACAAATTCTTCGAAGAAATTTGTCTATTAGACCAAGCGTTCGTTAAAAACCCAGATGAAAAAGTGAAACAAGTTATTGCAGCGAAAAACGCTACTGTTCAAACTTTTGTCCGCTATGAAGTTGGAGAAGGCATCGAAAAACGTCAAGAAAACTTTGCTGAAGAAGTAATGAACCAAGTGAAAAAATAATGGTGAAAAGATTTCGCGGCTAAGTCGCGTCTTTTCAGGCAGTATAGGGGACACATTTTGTGTTCCCTATTTTTAAAACTATATTTACAAACCTTTTTTTCTCTTGCATAATAGAAAACGGCAATGTTTACACTTGGAGGTTATCATGGAAAAACCAAAATACAAACGTATCGTATTAAAGCTTAGCGGGGAAGCATTGGCAGGAGAACAGGGAAATGGAATTAACCCGACTGTCATTCAATCCATTGCAAAGCAAGTGAAGGAAATCGCTGAGCTTGAAGTCGAAGTGGCTGTTGTTGTAGGCGGCGGCAACTTATGGCGCGGAAAAACAGGAAGTGACCTGGGCATGGACCGCGCGACTGCTGACTATATGGGAATGCTGGCGACAGTAATGAATTCGCTTGCTCTTCAAGACAGCTTGGAAACACTCGGAATCCAGTCCAGAGTGCAAACATCCATTGAAATGAGACAAGTTGCTGAACCGTACATAAGAAGAAAAGCGATACGCCACTTAGAGAAAAAACGTGTCGTTATTTTCGCTGCGGGCACAGGAAACCCATATTTCTCAACTGATACGACAGCTGCACTGCGGGCTGCTGAAATTGAGGCAGACGTTATTTTAATGGCTAAAAATAACGTTGACGGTGTGTATAATGCTGATCCTAGAAAAGATGAATCAGCTGTTAAGTATGAATCACTTTCTTATCTTGACGTTCTTAAAGACGGCCTGGAAGTCATGGATTCAACAGCTTCCTCTTTATGCATGGACAATGACATTCCGCTTATCGTCTTTTCTATTATGGAAGAAGGAAATATCAAACGTGCCGTTATCGGTGAATCAATCGGAACGATTGTGAGGGGGAAATAACGTGTCAAAAGAAGTATTAACTCAAACAAAAGAAAAAATGGAAAAAGCAATTGCTGCTTATCAGCGCGAATTGGCTACTGTACGCGCAGGCCGTGCAAATCCATCATTATTAGATAAAGTAACGGTTGAATATTACGGAGCGCAGACACCTTTAAATCAGTTGTCTTCTATTAACGTGCCTGAAGCTCGTATGCTCGTTATCACGCCATACGATAAAACAGCAATCGGCGATATCGAAAAAGCGATTTTAAAAGCTGATTTAGGTCTTACACCAACAAGTGACGGCAATATGATTCGAATTGCAATTCCGGCACTAACAGAAGAGAGACGGAAAGAATTAGTGAAAGTTGTAAAAAAATATGCTGAAGAAGCAAAAGTAGCTGTTCGTAACGTTCGCCGTGATGCTAACGATGATCTCAAAAAACTTGAGAAAAACGGAGACATTACTGAGGATGAACTGCGTGCTTCCACTGAAGACGTTCAAAAACTGACAGATGAATATGTGTCAAAAATTGACAGTGTCACAAAAGACAAAGAAAAAGAAATCATGGAAGTTTAATGAAAAACTATGTACAATAGATAATAGTGAAAAGACCCTCTCATGTTTACAGGGGGTTTTTTTGTTAATACTGTTGATTACATTGATTATCAGCAGGGAATGTAACCTTTTTGGGTGACGGAGGAATCTCATGCTCAACATACTCAAAAATTGGAAGAATCAGCAAACTGCGGCTTCCAACTTAGAACGTTATACAAAAGAAGACATACTTAAGGGAGAAATTCCCGAACACATCGCCATTATCATGGATGGAAATGGCCGTTGGGCTAAAAAACGCTCTCTTCCCAGAATTGCAGGCCACCATGAAGGGATGAAGGTGGTAAAAAGGACCACGAAGCTCGCAAACGAATTAGGTGTCAAAGTACTGACATTGTATGCATTTTCAACAGAAAACTGGAAAAGACCGAAAATGGAGGTCGATTTTTTAATGAAGCTTCCGGAAGAATTTTTGAATACGTATCTTCCAGAGCTTGTTGAGGAAAATGTACAGGTTCGGATCATTGGGGATGAAACGGCTTTGCCGGCGCACACATTACGTGCGATTGAAAAAGCTGTACAGGACACGGCGCAAAACGACGGAATGATCCTTAATTTTGCTCTTAACTATGGAGGCCGTACTGAAATTGTCAGTGCTGCAAAATCACTCGCGGAAAAAGTGAAGGAAGGCTCTTTGAATATTGAAGACATTGATGAATCGCTTTTTTCTACTTATTTGATGACTGAATCTTTGCAGGATCCTGAACTTTTAATTCGAACGAGCGGCGAGATAAGGCTGAGTAATTTTATGCTATGGCAGGTTGCCTACAGTGAATTTGTCTTTACTGACGTCTTGTGGCCTGACTTTAAAGAAGATCACTTCTTGCAGGCGTTAGGAGAGTTTCAGCAGAGAGGCCGGAGGTTTGGCGGAATTTAGAGGATGGTGGACATGAAACAAAGAATTTTGACAGGTGTTCTGGCAGCAATTGTATTTTTATTTTTGGTTATTGTCGGGAAATTGCCGTTCACCATATTAATTTATGCTATGAGCAGTGTGGCGCTTTTTGAACTTTTACGGATGAAAAAGCTGAAGCTGGTTTCACTGCCTGGTTTGATCGGTCTTTTATTATTGTGGATGTTCTTATTGCCAAGCCAGTATTCGTTTTTTGAAGCGGACGGGATTTCCAAAATGGAAATAGCTTTATTTGCGGTACTGCTATTGCTGACTTACACAGTGTTGGTCAAGAACACCTTTACTTTTGATGAAGTCGGGTTTATTACGCTTGCAGCAATTTACATCGGAATGTGTTTTCATTATTTTATCGAAATCAGAAATCTTGACCAATACGGATTAACATACATTTTTTATGCGTGTGTTGTCATTTGGTCCACCGATTCCGGTGCCTATTTTGTCGGTAAATCGCTTGGGAAGCGGAAACTGTGGCCTGAAATCAGTCCGAATAAAACAGTGGAAGGGTTTGCAGGCGGAATTGTCATCGCACTTGTATTGGCGACGATTTTTCAGCTTGTTGCACAACTTCCGATCCCGTATATCTATCTGCTGTTGATCACGCTGTTTTTGTCTGTTTTTGGACAACTGGGAGATTTAGTGGAATCCGCCTTGAAAAGACATTACGATGTAAAGGATTCTGGGAATATTCTTCCCGGGCATGGCGGTATATTAGACCGTTTTGACAGTTTCTTGTTTGTCATGCCTTTCTTGTACTTTCTGCTTGCCCTTTTTTCATAAAAAAGTCTAATATGAATATGAGACTGATCATGCAGCAATAAGAATAGGAGTAGTGGCAACTTTGAAAAATATTTGTCTTTTAGGAGCAACAGGATCAATCGGCGAACAGACTCTTGATGTACTGCGTGCACATCAAGACCAATTTCAGCTGGTATCTATGTCGTTTGGCAGAAATATTGATAAGGCCGTTCCAATGATTGAGGTCTTTCAGCCGAAGTTTGTCTCTGTCGGTGATCTGGATACATATCATAAATTAAAACAAATGTCTTTTTCTTTTGAATGCCAAATCGGGCTGGGAGAAGAAGGACTGATAGAAGCAGCAGTGATGGAGGAGGTTGACATTGTTGTCAACGCTTTGCTTGGAAGCGTCGGTCTTATCCCGACATTAAAGGCAATTGAACAGAAAAAAACAATTGCGCTTGCAAATAAGGAAACTCTTGTCACTGCAGGGCATATAGTAAAAGAACATGCTAAGAAATATGATGTTCCGCTGCTGCCTGTTGACAGTGAGCATTCAGCCATTTTTCAAGCTCTTCAAGGCGAACAGGCTAAAAACATTGAACGCCTCATCATTACGGCATCCGGCGGAAGTTTTCGGGACAAGACGCGGGAGGAGCTCGAATCAGTAACAGTTGAAGATGCATTAAAACATCCAAACTGGTCAATGGGTGCAAAAATTACAATTGATTCGGCTACAATGATGAATAAGGGATTAGAGGTGATCGAGGCACACTGGCTTTTCGATATACCTTATGAACAAATTGATGTGGTTTTACATAAGGAGAGCATCATCCATTCAATGGTTGAGTTCCATGATAAAAGTGTGATCGCACAGCTCGGAACTCCGGATATGAGAGTCCCCATTCAATATGCGCTCACTTATCCTGACCGATTGCCATTACCAGATGCGAAAAGGCTTGAATTATGGGAAATCGGCAGCCTTCATTTTGAGAAAGCTGATTTTGACAGGTTCCGATGCTTACAATTTGCTTTTGAATCAGGTAAAATAGGAGGAACAATGCCGACAGTGCTAAATGCGGCAAACGAAGTAGCTGTCGCTGCCTTTTTAGCTGGCAAGATACCGTTTTTGGCTATTGAAGACTGTATCGAAAAGGCACTAACCCGCCATCAATTACTGAAAAAACCGAGCCTGGCGGACATTCAAGAAGTGGACAAAGATACCCGGGGATACGTCAATTCAATACTCACATAAGGTGGTATGTTCGTGAATACAGTTATAGCGTTTATCATTATTTTCGGAACGCTCGTTTTCTTCCATGAACTGGGCCATTTATTGCTAGCCCAAAGAGCGGGAATTCTCTGCCGTGAATTTGCGATCGGCTTCGGTCCAAAGATTTTTTCTTTCAAAAAAAATGAAACAGTTTATACGATCAGGCTGCTTCCGGTCGGCGGATTTGTTCGTATGGCCGGCGAAGATCCGGAAATGATTGAGGTGAAACCCGGATACACGGTCGGGCTTCTGTTTAATAAGGAAGATCAAGTTGAGAAAGTCATCATCAATCAAAAGGAAAAATATCCGGATGCATTAGTCATTGAAGTGGAAACAGCGGATCTAGAGCATGACATGAAGATCACCGGTTATGAACAGGGGAAAGAGGACGAACTTTCCAGCTTTACTGTCAGCGAAACATCCTTTTTTATTGTAGACGGAGAAGAAGTGCAGATTGCGCCGTATAATCGCCAATTTGGTTCCAAACCTGTGTGGCAGCGGATTAAAGCAATTGCTGCAGGGCCGATTATGAACTTTATTTTAGCTTACGTCATTTTAGTGATGCTTGGGCTGATTCAAGGCGTACCGTCAAATGAACCTATGCTCGGGCAGCTGACAGACAATGGACGGGCGGCTGAAGCAGGGCTAAAAGAAGGGGATTATATCCAAAGCATTAACGGAGAGAAAATGAGATCTTGGACTGACATTGTCTCCGCTGTAAAAGAAAACCCGGAGAAAGAAATGGACGTTGCAGTAAAAAGAGATAACAAAACGCTTCATATTTCGGTGACTCCGGAAGCTGTTAAAGATGAGAACAAAAAAACAATCGGACGTTTCGGTTCCTATGCGCCGACTGAAAAAGGCGTACTCTCAGCGGTTGCTTACGGCGCGACATCAACAGTTGATGTCACCAAAGCCATTTTAACCAATCTGAGCAAATTAGTAACAGGCCAATTTAAACTCGATATGCTGTCAGGTCCTGTCGGCATATATGACATGACAGACCAAGTGGCGAAAACAGGGATAGTGAACTTATTTCAGTTTGCGGCGTTTTTAAGCATTAACCTTGGGATTGTCAACCTGCTTCCGATTCCGGCACTTGACGGAGGAAGACTGTTGTTTCTATTTATTGAAGCGATTCGGGGCAAACCGATTAACAGGGAAAAAGAAGCATTTGTTGTGTTTATCGGCGTAGCTTTCTTAATGCTTCTTATGCTGGTTGTCACATGGAACGATATCCAGCGGCTGTTTTTGTAAACGAAAAGTAAATCAATCAGAGGTGCGAAGAAATGAGACAAAGCTTGACGCTTATTCCTACGCTCCGTGAAGTTCCAGCTGATGCCGAAGCAAAAAGTCATCAGCTTCTTCTGAGAGCAGGATTTATCAGACAGAATACGAGCGGGGTATACAGCTATATGCCTCTTGCGTATAAGGTGATTCAAAACATTCAGCAGATTGTTCGAGAGGAAATGGAGAAAATTGATGCCGTAGAAATGCTCATGCCCGCATTGCAGCAGGCAGAGACATGGCAGGAATCAGGCAGATGGTATACGTATGGTCCCGAACTGATGAGACTAAAAGACCGTCATGGCCGTGAATTTGCTTTAGGGGCAACGCATGAAGAGGTTATCACTTCGCTTGTTCGCGATGAGGTTAAATCTTATAAGCGTCTCCCTCTGACTCTTTATCAAATTCAGTCTAAGTTCAGAGATGAAAAACGTCCTCGCTTCGGTTTGTTAAGAGGCCGCGAATTTATTATGAAGGATGCGTACTCTTTCCATGCATCTGCAGAGAGCCTGGATGAAACGTATCAAAAAATGTACGAGGCCTATTCTAATATTTTTGCCCGCTGCGGCATTAATGTAAGACCTGTTATCGCTGATTCAGGCGCAATGGGAGGAAAGGATACGCACGAATTTATGGCACTTTCTGCGATCGGAGAGGATACGATTGCGTATTCTGATGAATCACAGTACGCGGCTAATATCGAGATGGCTGAAGTTCTTCACCAGGAAGTTCCTTCAGATGAAGAGCCTAAAGCTCTAGAGAAGGTTCATACGCCTAACGTGAAAACAATCGAAGAACTGACTGCGTTCTTACAGGTTTCGGCTGAAGCGTGCATTAAGTCAGTATTGTTTAAAGCTGATGACCGTTTTGTCTTAGTGCTTGTAAGAGGGGATCATGAAGTTAACGATATTAAAGTGAAAAACTTGCTTCATGCAGAAGTTGTAGAGCTTGCTACACATGAAGAGGTCATTCAGCAGCTCGGAACAGAGCCAGGCTTTGTAGGCCCTGTCGGTATTCATCAGGATGTGGAAGTATATGCCGATCAAGCTGTGAAAGCAATGGTTAATGCTGTTGCCGGGGCAAATGAAGGAGATCATCATTATAAAAATGTCAATGTGAATCGTGACGCGCAAATTAAAGAATTTGCTGATCTTCGTTTTATTAAAGAAGGTGATCCTTCACCAGACGGCAAGGGAACGATCCGTTTTGCTGAGGGAATCGAAGTCGGACAAGTCTTTAAGCTCGGAACACGCTATTCAGAAGCGATGAATGCGACATATTTAGATGAAAACGGACGCGCGCAGCCAATGCTGATGGGCTGTTACGGAATCGGTGTGTCAAGAACGCTTTCTGCTATTGCTGAACAGCATCACGACGAAAAAGGCTTAATATGGCCAAAAAGCGTTGCGCCGTACGATCTTCATATTCTTGCTTTGAACATGAAAAACGATGGGCAAAGAGAGCTTGCTGAAAAGCTGTATGCCGATTTAAAAGCGGAAGGCTATGAAGTGCTCTATGATGACCGTGCTGAGCGTGCCGGCGTAAAATTCGCTGATTCAGATTTAATCGGCCTTCCAATCCGCATCACTGTCGGAAAACGAGCTGACGAAGGAATCGTCGAAGTGAAAATTCGTCAAACTGGTGAGTCAACTGAGATTTCAGTAGACGAATTATCTGCGTTTATCAGCAAGCAGTAATCACCATAACGATTTATCAAAAAACATGTTAAAATAGAAATAATAGAAGGTACCTCATTGCCTGAGGTACCTTCACTTATGATGTTTTTAGGGAGGGATACTGTCTTAATGGAACAGTTATCAGTAAACAGAAGGCAGTTTCAAATTCTTCTGCAGCAGATTAATATGACAGATGATACCTTCATGACATACTTTGAACATGGCGAGATTAAAAAGCTGACAATTCACAAAGCTTCTAAGTCTTGGCATTTTCATTTTCAATTTAAATCTTTGCTGCCTTTTCAAATATATGACACATTAACAACGAGGCTGACGCAATCGTTTGCCCACATAGCAAAAGTGACATCTTCAATTGAAGTTCAGGATGCCGAGGTCAGTGAAAGTATCGTTCAAGACTACTGGTCACGCTGCATTGAAGAACTGCAGGGCATTTCGCCGCCGATTATCAGTCTTTTAAACCAGCAAAAACCGAAGCTGAAGGGCAATAAACTGATTGTCAAAACCAAAACGGATACAGAAGCGGCTGCGCTAAAAAACAAATACAGTTCTATGATTCAAGCAGGCTACCGTCAATTTGGCTTTCCGGATCTTCAGCTTGATGCTGAAATATTTGTATCCGAGCAGGAAGTTCAAAAGTTTCGGGAACAAAAGCTTGCGGAAGACCAAGAGCGGGCGATGCAGGCCTTGATTGAAATGGAGAAGAAAGATAAAGAAAGTGATGAAGACCAAGCACCATCTGGTCCTCTTGTTATCGGTTATCAAATTAAAGATAACGAGGAAATCCGGACACTTGACAGCATCATGGACGAAGAACGGAGAATTACGGTCCAAGGTTATGTGTTTGATGTGGAGACGCGCGAGCTGAAGAGCGGGCGCACGCTGTGTATCTTCAAAATTACAGACTATACAAATAGTATTTTGATCAAAATGTTTGCACGTGAAAAAGAAGATGCGGCACTGATGAAGTCTCTGAAAAAAGGAATGTGGGTAAAAGCACGCGGAAGCATTCAAAATGATACATTTGTCAGAGACCTTGTCATGATCGCAAATGACGTAAACGAAATAAAAGCAAAAACCCGTGAAGATTCAGCACCTGAAGGAGAAAAAAGAGTGGAATTGCATCTTCATTCCCCAATGAGCCAAATGGATGCTGTTACGGGTATCGGAAAGCTTGTCGAACAAGCGAAAAAATGGGGGCATGAGGCCATCGCTTTGACCGACCATGCTGTCGTTCAATCCTTCCCTGATGCGTATTCTGCGGCCAAAAAGCATGGAATTAAAATGATTTACGGGATGGAAGCGAATCTCGTGGATGATGGCGTGCCAATTGCTTATAATGCCGCACATCGTCTGCTCGAAGAAGAAACATATGTTGTTTTTGACGTTGAGACGACAGGATTGTCTGCTGTATACGATACCATTATTGAGCTGGCTGCAGTAAAAGTAAAAGGCGGAGAAATTATTGATAAATTTGAGGCGTTTGCGAACCCGCATCGTCCGCTTTCCGCCACAATCATAGAGCTGACAGGGATCACTGATGATATGCTACAAGACGCTCCGGATGTCGTAGATGTAATAAGAGATTTCAGAGAATGGATTGGCGATGATATCCTTGTCGCTCATAATGCAAGCTTTGATATGGGATTCTTAAATGTAGCCTATAAAAAGCTTCTTGAAGTCGATAAAGCTAAAAACCCAGTCATTGATACGCTTGAACTTGGACGTTTTCTCTATCCGGAATTTAAGAACCACCGGTTGAACACACTTTGTAAAAAGTTTGATATCGAACTCACACAGCATCACCGTGCGATCTATGATACTGAGGCAACCGCTTATTTGCTTCTGAAAATGCTGAAAGACGCAGCTGAAAAAGGCATTCAGTACCATGATGAGTTGAATGAAAATATGGGTCAGTCCAATGCTTATCAAAGATCAAGACCGTATCATGCAACATTACTTGCCGTGAACAGCACGGGACTTAAAAATTTATTTAAGCTTGTGTCACTTTCTCATATTCATTATTTTTACAGAGTGCCGCGTATTCCGAGATCTCAGCTTGAGAAATACAGGGAAGGGCTGCTGATCGGTTCTGCCTGTGACAGGGGAGAGGTTTTTGAGGGAATGATGCAAAAATCGCCTGAAGAGGTGGAAGATATCGCGTCATTCTATGATTACCTTGAGGTTCAGCCGCCTGAAGTGTATCGTCACTTGCTGGAGCTTGAACTGGTCCGTGATGAAAAAGCGCTGAAAGAAATTATTGCGAATATCACGAAGCTGGGGGAAAAGCTTAATAAACCGGTTGTTGCTACGGGAAATGTTCATTATTTGAATGATGAGGATAAAATCTACAGAAAGATTTTAATATCCTCACAAGGCGGGGCAAATCCGCTGAATAGGCATGAACTGCCGAAAGTGCATTTTAGAACGACAGACGAAATGCTTGAAGCTTTTTCTTTCTTAGGTGAAGAAAAAGCGAAGGAGATCGTAGTCACCAATACCCAAAAGGTTGCTTCTTTAGTTGATGACATCAAGCCGATTAAAGATGATTTATATACGCCGAAAATCGAAGGCGCCGATGAAGAGATCAGAGAAATGAGCTATCAGCGTGCAAGAAGCATTTACGGGGAAGAGCTGCCTGAAATTGTCGAAGCGCGGATTGAAAAAGAGTTAAAGAGTATTATTGGCCACGGATTTGCTGTTATTTACTTGATCTCTCACAAACTTGTAAAACGTTCACTAGATGACGGGTATCTCGTTGGTTCCCGTGGTTCCGTAGGATCTTCATTAGTTGCGACACTTACTGAGATTACTGAGGTAAACCCGCTGCCGCCGCACTATGTTTGTCCTGAGTGTCAGCATTCTGAGTTCTTTAATGACGGTTCTGTCGGTTCTGGTTTTGACCTGCCTGACAAGACATGTCCTCATTGCGGAACGCCTTTGAAAAAAGACGGCCATGATATTCCATTTGAAACGTTCTTAGGATTTAAAGGGGACAAAGTACCTGATATCGATTTGAACTTCTCAGGGGAATATCAGCCGCAAGCACACAATTACACAAAAGTATTGTTCGGAGAAGACAATGTATATCGTGCGGGAACAATAGGCACGGTGGCAGAAAAAACAGCCTACGGTTATGTAAAAGGCTATGCCGGAGACAACAATCTTCATATGCGCGGTGCCGAAATAGATCGGCTCGTACAGGGATGCACAGGTGTAAAACGTACAACTGGACAACACCCTGGCGGTATTATCGTAGTTCCGGATTATATGGATATTTATGATTTTTCACCGATCCAGTTCCCGGCAGATGCCACAGGTTCAGAGTGGAAAACGACTCATTTTGATTTCCACTCCATCCATGACAACCTGTTAAAACTTGATATTCTCGGACACGATGACCCGACTGTTATTCGGATGCTTCAAGACTTAAGCGGAATAGATCCGAAAACAATTCCGACGGATGATCCTGAAGTGATGAAGATCTTCCAGGGAACCGAATCACTCGGTGTGACTGAAGAACAGATTGGCTGTAAAACGGGCACTCTTGGAATTCCTGAATTCGGAACCCGATTTGTCCGGCAGATGCTTGAAGATACAAAGCCGACCACTTTTTCTGAGCTCGTTCAGATTTCAGGCTTGTCTCACGGAACTGATGTATGGCTTGGCAATGCACAGGAGCTCATCCACAATAATATTTGTGAGCTGAGTGAGGTTATCGGCTGCCGTGATGACATTATGGTTTATTTAATCTATCAAGGCCTTGAACCGTCCCTTGCCTTTAAAATCATGGAATTCGTGCGTAAAGGAAAAGGATTAACGCCTGAATGGGAAGAAGAAATGAAAAATAACAATGTCCCAGACTGGTATATTGATTCCTGTAAAAAGATTAAATACATGTTCCCGAAAGCCCACGCCGCGGCATATGTCTTAATGGCAGTCCGCATTGCTTACTTTAAAGTGCATCATGCTCTTTTGTATTATGCGGCTTATTTTACCGTTCGTGCAGATGACTTTGATATCGATACAATGATCAAGGGCTCTACAGCAATCAGAGCGGTAATGGAGGATATAAACTCTAAAGGACTTGATGCTTCACCGAAGGAAAAGAACCTTCTGACTGTTTTAGAATTAGCGCTTGAGATGTGTGAGAGAGGCTATTCATTCCAAAAAGTCGATTTATATCGCTCCAGCGCCACAGAGTTTATTATTGACGGCAACAGTCTAATTCCGCCGTTTAACTCTATCCCTGGGTTAGGGACGAACGCTGCTTTGAACATTGTAAAAGCTCGCGAAGAAGGCGAATTCCTCTCAAAAGAAGATTTGCAAAAGAGAGGGAAAGTATCAAAAACGATTTTAGAGTACTTAGATCGCCACGGCTGTCTGGAATCACTGCCTGATCAAAACCAATTGTCACTGTTCTAATATGGAATGCAGAATTTCTCAGAAATTCTGCTTCTATGCATACATAAGAGCAAAAAGTGCCATCGTAATATTAGAGTTTCTGTCACTTGCTTAGGTATGAAGGTAAGCGTATATCCATTTGCAATAAAAATATGGTTATGGTATAGTTTTATTGGAAATGCTAACGATTACCGAGGCAAAGAGTGGGGAAACCCGCTCTTTTGTATTGAACAGGAGAATTTTGTCTCGACATGTTCATCGTTTACTTTTTAGCCCCTGCTCTTTTGAAGCAGGGTTTTTATGCAGAGTGACGAGACGAATATGAGATCGACAGCACAAGGAGGAAGAACATGAGCAAAAAAGTGACTGACACCGTTCAAGAAATGGCTCAGCCAATCGTAGACAGCCTTCAGCTGGAACTCGTTGACATTGAATTTGTCAAAGAGGGCCAAAGCTGGTTCCTTCGCGTGTTTATTGATTCCGATGACGGTGTGGATATTGAGGAATGTGCCAAAGTAAGCGAAGCTTTAAGCGAAAAGCTTGATGAAGCAGACCCAATCAGCCAAAATTACTTTCTTGAAGTCTCATCTCCAGGAGCTGAGCGTCCGCTAAAGAAAAAAGCCGATTTCGAAAAATCACTAGGAAAAAACGTATACATTAAGACGTATGAGCCTATTGACGGCGTAAAAGTGTTTGAAGGTGAACTGGCTGAATTTGATGGACAAACAGTGACAGTTGAGATCACGATCAAAACAAGAAAGAAACGGATCAATATTCCGTATGAAAAGATAGCTAATGCAAGATTAGCTGTTACATTCTAATGAATACAAATGTTTTAAGGGGGGAGACCGTTAAATGAGCAGTGAATTATTAGATGCTCTCACGATTCTTGAAAAAGAAAAAGGCATCAGTAAAGAAATTATCATCGAAGCAATCGAAGCTGCGTTAATTTCTGCTTATAAGCGGAATTTTAATCAAGCGCAAAATGTACGGGTGGATCTAAACCGTGAAACTGGCTCCATCCGTGTATTTGCAAGAAAAGATGTCGTTGACGAAGTATACGACCAGAGATTAGAAATCTCAATTGAAGAGGCACAGGGCATCCATCCGGAATATATGGTCGGCGATGTCGTCGAAATCGAAGTTACACCTAAGGATTTCGGGCGCATAGCTGCTCAAACAGCGAAGCAGGTCGTCACACAGCGTGTGCGCGAAGCTGAGCGCGGTGTGATTTATTCTGAATTTATCGACCGTGAAGAAGACATCATGACAGGGATCGTCCAGCGTCTGGACAATAAATTTATCTACGTGTCTTTAGGCAAAATAGAAGCCTTGCTGCCGGTTAATGAGCAAATGCCGAATGAAAGCTACAAGCCCCATGACCGCATTAAGGTATATATCACAAAAGTAGAAAAAACAACGAAGGGCCCGCAGATTTATGTGTCAAGAACACATCCAGGCCTGTTAAAGCGTTTGTTTGAAATTGAAGTGCCTGAAATTTATGATGGAACTGTCGAGCTAAAATCTGTTGCCAGAGAAGCCGGCGACCGTTCGAAAATTTCTGTTCGCACAGATGATCCTGACGTGGATCCTGTCGGTTCATGCGTAGGGCCTAAAGGCCAGCGTGTGCAAGCAATCGTCAATGAATTAAAAGGTGAAAAAATTGACATTGTCAACTGGTCCAGTGATCCTGTAGAATTTGTCGCGAATGCGCTCAGCCCTTCCAAAGTGCTTGATGTCATTGTTAATGAAGAAGAAAAAGCGACAACTGTTATTGTTCCTGATTACCAGCTGTCTCTGGCAATTGGAAAAAGAGGACAAAACGCACGCTTAGCTGCTAAACTGACAGGCTGGAAGATTGATATTAAGAGCGAAACGGACGCAAGAGAACTTGGAATCTATCCGAGAGAACTTGAAGAAGATGATGAGCCGCTCTTTACGGAGCCTGAAACTGCTGAATCGGATGAATAAGAGGTGACTTTAGGTGAATAAACACAAAAAGATCCCATTACGCAAATGTGTAGTGACTGGTGAAATGAAGCCTAAAAAGGAACTGATCCGAGTTGTACGGTCGAAAGAAGGCGAAATCTCAGTAGACCCGACCGGAAAAAAGAATGGGCGGGGTGCTTATTTAACGCTGGATAAAGAGTGCATCTTAGCAGCAAAAAAGAAAAACACTTTGCAAAATCAATTTCAATCACAAATCGATGACCAGATTTTCGATGAATTGCTGGAACTGGCGGAAAAGGTGAAAAAATAAAATGTCTGGAATGGAATGGTTTCCCTTGCTGGGTCTGGCCAATCGAGCTCGTAAGGTCGTGTCAGGCGAAGACTTGGTAATAAAAGAAATCAGGAATGCGCGTGCAAAGCTTGTCCTGCTTACAGAGGATGCATCATCTAACACAGCAAAAAAAGTAACTGACAAGTGCAATTATTATAAAGTCCCTTATAAAAAAGTCGAGAGTCGCGCGGTTCTTGGACGCTCTATCGGTAAAGAAGCCCGTGTCGTTGTCGCCGTCACTGACCAAGGTTTTGCGAATAAGCTGATCAGCTTGCTCGATTAATATTTTTGGGGGTGAACGAATGGCTAAAATGAGAGTATACGAATATGCAAAAGCGTTAAATGTTTCAAGTAAGGAAATTTTGACCGCACTGAAGAACATGGATTTAGAAGTGAATAATCACATGGCCATGCTTGAAGAAAAGGCCATTAAAAAGCTAGATGCCAAATATAAAAAAGGCGGCGCAGCTGCTAAATCTCAAAAGCCAGCAGAAACGAACAAAAACAAACAGCCACAAGGGGTTAATCAGCAATCAGCTGGAAATCAACCAAATAAAATTCGAGACGGAAAGAAGAATGACGTGCAGAATAATCAATTTAACAAAAACAAGAAGAATAACAACAACAAAAAAAATAAACGCAACAACAACAATAATAAAAACCAACATCAGCAAAAGCCTGTAAAGCCGAAAAAAGAGCTTCCTGAGAAAATTACATTCTCTGGCACTTTAACAGTTGGCGCACTTGCTGAAGAGCTTGGCAAAGAGCCTTCAGAAATCATTAAAAAGCTGATGCTTCTTGGCGTAATGGCAACCATTAACCAAGAGCTTGATAAAGACACAATCGAACTCATTGCATCAGAATATGGTGTTGAAACAGAAGAGGTCATTGTGCTTGAAGAAACAGAGCTGGAAAAATACGAAGAGCCTGATAATGAAGAGGATCTTGAAATTCGTCCTCCTGTCGTGACAATCATGGGCCACGTTGACCATGGGAAAACAACGCTTCTTGACAGCATCCGTAAAACAAAGGTTGTTGAAGGAGAAGCAGGCGGAATCACTCAGCATATCGGCGCTTATCAAATTGAAGAGAACGGCAAGAAAATCACGTTCTTGGATACACCGGGCCACGCCGCATTTACAACAATGCGTGCACGCGGTGCAGAAGTAACTGATATTACGATTCTTGTCGTAGCTGCCGATGACGGTGTCATGCCGCAAACAGTTGAAGCGATTAACCATGCAAAAGCAGCAGAGGTTCCAATCATCGTTGCTGTGAATAAAATAGATAAAGAATCCGCAAACCCTGACCGTGTAATGCAAGAACTGACGGAATACGGACTTGTCCCTGAAGCTTGGGGCGGAGAAACCATTTTTGTGCCGCTTTCCGCTTTAACTGGAAAAGGCATTGATGAGCTCGTTGAAATGATTTTGCTTGTCAGTGAGGTAGAGGAACTGAAAGCGAATCCGAACCGTCAGGCAAAAGGAACGGTTATTGAAGCTGAACTCGATAAAGGCAGAGGGTCAGTTGCGACGTTGCTCGTACAGACTGGAACACTGCATGTCGGTGATCCGATCGTAGTCGGCAATACATTTGGCCGTGTCCGTGCAATGGTCAACGACATTGGCCGCCGTGTGAAAACTGCCGGCCCGTCAACTCCGGTTGAAATTACCGGTTTGAATGATGTCCCTCAAGCGGGAGACCAATTCCTTGTCTTTAAGGATGAAAAAACAGCTCGTTCTGTCGGTGAAGCCCGTGCTTCGAAACAGCTTGAAGAGCAGCGCAGCGATAAAGCGAAGCTCAGTCTTGATGATTTATTCGAGCAAATTAAGCAAGGTGATGTAAAAGACATCAACCTCATCGTAAAAGCTGACGTTCAAGGATCTGCTGAAGCTTTAACGGCTGCGCTTCAAAAAATTGAAGTAGAAGGCGTTAAAGTGAAAATCATCCATACAGGCGTTGGTGCGATTACTGAATCTGACATTATCTTGGCATCTGCTTCCAATGCAATTGTTATCGGGTTTAATGTGAGACCGGACGGAAATGCTAAGAGTACGGCTGAAGCTGAAAATGTAGATATTCGACTTCACCGTATCATTTACAAAGTAATCGACGAGATTGAAGCTGCCATGAAAGGTATGCTTGATCCTGAATATGAAGAAAAAGTAATTGGTCAAGTAGAAGTACGCCAAACATTCAAAGTATCTAAAATCGGTACAATTGCCGGCGGATATGTTACTGAAGGAACCATTACGCGCGACAGCGGCCTCCGTTTAATTCGTGACGGCGTCGTCATCTTTGAAGGCGAAGTAGATGTTCTGAAACGCTTTAAAGACGATGTGAAAGAAGTTTCACAAGGCTATGAATGTGGTATTACAATTAAGAAATACAATGACATTCGTGAAGGTGACATCCTAGAAGCGTTTGTCATGCAAGAAATTGAAAGAACGTGATCGGATTTGCGGAGTGTGAATGCATCATTTATGATGCAGGATCGCTAAAAGAAAAGCGTGCCGTTCTGAAGCGGATTTTAACCAGGGTTCAAAACAAGTTCAATGTTTCGATTTCGGAGATTGGCTATCAGGACACCTGGCAAAGAACCAGCTTCGGAATCGCCGCTGTTTCTTCCTCTCGCGTTCAAACAGAAAAAGAACTGCAGCGCGTCCTAGCGTTTATCGATTCTTTTCCTGAAATTGAACGGACGATCACTAGGACAGAGTGGTTTTAACTTAGAGGTGATTGAATTGAGTATGAGAGCAAACCGTGTCGGCGAGCAAATGAAAAAAGAACTCGGTGATATTATCAGCCGCAAGCTGAAAGACCCGAGAATTGGTTTTCTGACAGTAACGGATGTACGTGTATCAGGTGATTTGCAAATTGCAAAGGTGTATATCTCGGTTCTCGGTGACGAGAAAAAACGGGAAGAAGCGCTGAAAGGGCTGGCAAAAGCGAAAGGATTTATCCGATCCGAAATCGGCAGCCGCATCAGACTTCGAAAAACGCCTGAAATTGAATTTGAGTTCGATGAATCAATCGATTACGGGAATCGGATCGAAACACTGATTCACGAATTACATTCAGAGAAACCATCTGAATAAAAAAAGAGAGGATAGGCGTATATCGTCTGTCCTCTTTCTTCGTTTATAAGAAAAAAACTCAAAAGAAGGAGTGAAAGGCAAATGGTTAACGGAGTTCTCCTTTTACATAAACCTGTTGGCATGACATCGCACGACTGTGTCATGAAGATCCGAAAGCTGTTAAAAACAAAAAAAGTAGGACATACAGGAACGCTCGATCCGGAAGTATCAGGCGTGCTTCCGATTTGTGTAGGAAGAGCGACAAAAATAGTCGAATACTTAACTGAAAAATCTAAAACGTATGATGCAGAAATAACATTGGGCTTTTCAACCACAACAGAGGATCAAACCGGAGAAACGGTGGAAACAAAGCCTGTCAATCACGACATTGATAAAGCGGATGTAGAAAAGGTTTTAAACAGTTTAAAGGGGAAACAAGAACAAATTCCGCCCATGTATTCCGCTGTAAAAGTAAACGGCAAAAAATTATACGAATACGCAAGAGCAGGGATTGAAGTAGAACGTCCGAAACGTATGATAACCATTGAAGACATTGCCCTGACAACAGAGATTAAACATCATGGAGAAACCGCAAGCTTCCGGTTTACAGTGACTTGCTCCAAAGGGACCTATGTAAGGACGCTGGCGGTCATGATCGGAGAAAAGCTCGGATATCCGGCCCATATGTCTCATTTAATCCGTACGGCATCCGGAGATTTTTCTCTCGACGAATGCTTTACTTTTGATGAGCTCGAAGCACAGGCCCAATCCGGAACCGTGGAAGAGCATACAGTTCCTATTGAACGTGCGCTCAATCATTTGCCGAAATGGATCATAAGTGATACATTAGCTAAGAAAGTAGAAAATGGGGCTTTGCTTGAGACGCCCGAGCAGTTTTCTGAAATGACAAGTGAAGACCGTATCGCCGTCTTTACTGAATCCGGAACCTGTTTGGCGATCTATTTCCCTCATCCTGCAAAAAAAGGGCTGTTAAAGCCGGCAAAAGTATTGATGCAAAAAAGCGAACAATAGAAAAAAGGTGACCGTTCTGTGAAGACGATACATATTACACATCCTCATCATTTAATAAAAGAGGAGCAGGCAAAATCAGTGATGGCGTTAGGATATTTTGACGGCGTTCATCTCGGGCATCAAAAGGTAATCGGCACAGCGAAGCAAATAGCCGAAGAAAAAGGTCTGACATTGGCTGTGATGACCTTTCACCCCCATCCTTCCCACGTGTTGGGCAGAGATAAGGAACCAAAGGATCTGATTACGCCTCTTGAAGACAAAATAAACCAAATTGAACAATTAGGCACAGAAGTTCTGTATGTCGTTAAATTTAATGAAGTGTTTGCTTCTCTTTCTCCTAAGCAGTTTATAGACCAGTATATTATCGGTCTTAATGTGCAGCACGCAGTGGCAGGCTTTGACTTTACGTACGGCAAATACGGCAAGGGGACAATGGAGACCATGCCGGATGATTTAGACGGAAAAGCTGGGTGCACAATGGTAGAAAAATTGACGGAGCAGGATAAAAAAATCAGTTCTTCGTATATCCGTACCGCGCTTCAAAACGGAGATGTTGAATTGGCGAATGTCTTGCTTGGACAGCCTTATTTTATTAAAGGAATTGTCATTCATGGTGATAAAAGAGGGCGGACCATCGGGTTTCCGACAGCAAATGTGGGTTTAAATAACAGCTATATCGTTCCGCCCACAGGTGTATATGCCGTAAAAGCGGAAGTGAACGGCGAAGTTTACAATGGTGTTTGCAATATTGGCTATAAGCCGACGTTTTATGAAAAGCGCCCTGAGCAGCCTTCCATCGAGGTCAATCTGTTTGATTTCGATCAGGAGGTATATGGAGCCGCTATAAAAATCGAATGGTACAAACGGATTCGGAGCGAGCGGAAATTCAATGGCATCAAAGAATTAACTGAGCAAATTGAGAAAGATAAGCAGGAAGCCATTCGTTATTTCAGCAATTTGCGGAAATAACTTGCAACGCACGCAAATTTTATTCTAAAATATTTGCATATAGGCACGATTTTTAGTATGATAGTTTTCGTAGTCTTAAAACCATTGCTTGGCAATCCGAAGTCACCGACGGTTGCTAGGTAACTGGGGCTAAATATGATTTGGAGGTGAAACAGGATGGCAATTACTCAAGAGCGTAAAAACCAACTCATCAATGAGTTCAAAACACACGAATCTGATACTGGATCTCCAGAAGTTCAGATCGCTATCCTAACTGACTCAATTAACAACTTGAACGAGCATTTACGTACTCACAAGAAAGACCACCACTCACGTCGCGGTCTTCTTAAAATGGTAGGTAAGCGTCGTAATCTTCTTACGTATCTGCGTAATAAAGACGTAACTCGTTACCGTGAGTTAATTAACAAACTAGGCTTACGTCGATAATCGTAAAAAGCGGGAGGATTCCCGCTTTTTTATCGTATTAAAGCGAAATTTCTTATAACAAATCATTGAAATCCTTTTACATACTACTTTGACATTGATATGTTCAATTCATTTCGTTCATAATAGGAGTAATTGATTATTTCACACAACGAAGAGAGGAGTTCGTAATTGTATGGGACAAGAAAAACATGTCTTTACCATAGATTGGGCCGGAAGAACGCTAACTGTTGAAACCGGCCAGCTTGCCAAACAGGCAAATGGTGCTGTGATGATCCGCTACGGTGATACAGCAGTACTTAGTACAGCAACCGCTTCAAAAGAACCTAAACCGCTTGATTTCTTCCCTCTTACTGTAAACTATGAAGAAAGATTATATGCGGTAGGGAAAATTCCGGGCGGATTTATTAAAAGAGAAGGACGTCCAAGTGAAAAAGCGGTTCTTGCCAGCCGTTTAATTGACCGTCCGATCCGTCCTTTGTTTGCCGATGGATTCCGTAATGAAGTTCAGGTCATCAGCATTGTCATGAGTGTTGACCAAAACTGCTCTTCAGAAATGGCTGCCATGTTCGGTTCATCTCTTGCACTTTCTGTATCGGATATTCCGTTTGAAGGACCGATTGCAGGGGTTACTGTCGGACGCATTGATGATCAATTTATCATTAACCCGACAGTCGATCAGCTTGAAAAAAGCGACATCAATCTTGTCGTTGCCGGCACGAAAGATGCGATTAACATGGTAGAAGCGGGAGCGGACGAAGTTCCTGAGGAAATCATGCTTGAGGCCATTATGTTCGGCCATGAAGAGATTAAACGCCTGATTGCATTCCAAGAAGAAATTGTTGCAGCAGTCGGCAAAGAGAAATCTGAAATTAAGCTCTTTGAAATTGATGAAGAGCTTAATGAAAAAGTAAAAGCTTTGGCAGAAGAGGATCTGCTGAAAGCCATCCAAGTTCATGAAAAGCATGCCCGTGAAGATGCCATTAACGAAGTGAAGAACGCAGTTGTGGCAAAATTCGAGGATGAAGAACATGATGAAGACACAATCAAGCAAGTGAAGCAGATTTTATCCAAGCTTGTGAAAAATGAAGTTCGCCGCCTGATTACTGAAGAGAAAGTAAGACCGGACGGCCGCGGTGTCGATCAAATCCGTCCGCTCTCTTCAGAGGTTGGCCTCTTGCCAAGAACGCACGGTTCAGGTCTATTTACAAGGGGACAAACTCAGGCCCTCAGCGTTTGTACGCTAGGTGCTCTGGGAGATGTGCAAATCCTTGACGGCTTAGGTGTCGAAGAGTCAAAACGGTTTATGCATCATTACAACTTCCCGCAATTCAGCGTTGGGGAAACAGGACCGATGCGCGGACCGGGACGTCGTGAAATCGGACACGGAGCACTGGGTGAGCGTGCGCTTGAGCCAGTTATTCCGTCTGAAAAAGACTTCCCTTATACTGTCCGTCTTGTTTCAGAAGTGCTTGAATCAAACGGTTCTACATCTCAAGCAAGCATTTGCGCAAGCACACTTGCAATGATGGATGCCGGTGTACCGATTAAAGCGCCAGTTGCTGGTATTGCGATGGGTCTTGTCAAATCAGGCGAACATTACACTGTCTTGACTGACATCCAAGGCATGGAAGACGCGCTCGGAGATATGGACTTTAAAGTAGCGGGAACTGAAAAAGGCGTAACGGCCCTGCAAATGGACATTAAAATTGAAGGCCTTTCCAGAGAGATTCTTGAAGAAGCGCTTCAGCAGGCGAAAAAGGGCAGAATGGAAATCCTCAACAGCATGCTTGCAACATTAAGCGAATCAAGAAAAGAGCTTTCTCGATATGCGCCTAAGATCTTAACAATGACCATTAATCCTGATAAAATCCGCGATGTCATCGGACCAAGCGGAAAACAAATCAATAAGATCATCGAAGAAACCGGTGTTAAAATTGATATTGAGCAGGACGGCACAATCTTTATTTCCTCTACAGATGAAAGCGGCAACCAAAAAGCGAAAAAAATCATCGAAGACCTTGTGAGAGAGGTTGAAGTCGGCCAACTTTACCTAGGTAAAGTGAAACGGATTGAAAAATTCGGGGCTTTCGTTGAAATTTTCAGCGGAAAAGACGGTTTGGTGCACATTTCAGAGCTTGCGCTTGAAAGAGTAGGGAAAGTTGAAGATGTTGTAAAAATCGGAGACGAGATTCTTGTCAAAGTCACTGAAATTGATAAACAAGGACGAGTGAATTTATCCCGCAAAGCGGTGCTCCGTGAAGAGAAAGAAAAAGAAGAACAACAATCTTAAATGAAAACATAAAAGGAGCCTGGGAGACCCGGCTTCTTTATTTTGAAGCTTTTCAAAAGCAGGCGGGTTCTACCTTGTCCCTCTCCTTCATAATGTGAGATGAGGGGGGACAGAACATGTACAAAAAATTTGTACCGTTTGCCGTTTTTTTATTTCTTTTTTTTGTCTCATTTGAGATGATGGAAAATCCGCATGCACTTGATTATATAGGGGCAATGAAAAAAGATACGGTGACTGTCACGGCGTCAAAAGACCCGTTATATGAAGAATTGCTTCAAAAAGCGCCGGAGTACGAAGTTAAGCCCCAGAATGCAAGAATTGATAAAGTGTGGAAAAGCATTCCCGGCTACAATGGATTAAAGGTCAATATTGAACAATCATATAAAAAAATGAAAAAGAATGGCGAGTTTCGGGAAAAAGACCTGGTGTACAGCCAAGTAAAACCAAGTGTTCATCTTGAGTCACTTCAGCCTGAGCCTATTTATAAAGGAAATCCTGACAAGCCGATGGTTGCTTTCTTAATCAATGTGGCATGGGGAAATGAGTATTTGGAAAAAATGCTCCCTATTCTGCAAAAGCACCAGGTTAAAGCTACGTTCTTTTTAGAAGGCAATTGGGTGAGAAAAAATGAACAGCTCGCTAAGAAGATTGCAAAAGACGGACATGAAATCGGAAATCATTCATACAATCATCCGGATATGAGCAAACTGACTACAGGAAGAATTTCCGAGCAGCTCGACAAGACTAATGAACAAATAGAACAAACGATCGGCGTTAAGCCAAAGTGGTTCGCTCCGCCAAGCGGAAGTTTCAGAAAAGCGGTTATCGACATTGCAGCAGAGAAACAGATGGGAACAGTCATGTGGACAGTTGATACAATCGATTGGCAAAAGCCGGCTCCGTCTGTACTTCAGACGAGAGTGTTAAGCAAGATACATAATGGTGCCATGATTTTAATGCATCCGACTGACCCTACGGCGGAAAGTCTTGAAGCGCTGATTACACAGATAAAAGACAAAGGATATGCGCTTGGAACAGTCACTGAACTAATGGATGAAACAAGACTATTGAAGTAACAGATGAAGGCAGCTTGTCTTTGAATAGGAGGAACAAATTTGATTAAACGATATACGTGTCAAAATGGTGTAAGAATTGTGCTGGAAAATAACCCGACAGTCCGTTCTGTTGCGATCGGCGTATGGATCGGCACAGGTTCGAGACATGAAACGCCGGAGATAAACGGAATTTCTCACTTTTTAGAGCACATGTTCTTTAAAGGGACGAGCACAAAATCTGCACGCGAGATAGCAGAATCTTTTGATCGTATTGGCGGCCAGGTCAATGCGTTTACTTCAAAGGAATATACCTGCTACTATGCAAAGGTGCTTGACGAGCATGCGAATTACGCGCTGGACGTATTAGCAGATATGTTCTTTCATTCAACGTTTGATGAAAACGAGCTGAAAAAAGAGAAAAATGTAGTATATGAAGAAATTAAAATGTATGAAGATGCGCCGGACGACATTGTACATGATTTATTGAGCAAAGCCACTTACGGCAATCATTCTTTAGGCTACCCAATTCTAGGCACGGAAGAAACGCTTGCTTCCTTTAACGGTGACTCTCTCAGACAATACATGCATGATTATTATACGCCGGACCGAGTGGTGATTTCGGTAGCGGGCAATATATCTGACAGTTTTATCAAAGATGTAGAAAAATGGTTCGGGTCATACGAGGCGAAGGGCAAAGCGACAGGCCTTGAGAAGCCTGAGTTCCACACGGAAAAACTGACGAGAAAAAAAGAAACAGAGCAGGCTCATTTGTGCCTTGGATTTAAAGGCTTAGAGGTTGGCCATGAACGTATTTATGATTTAATCGTCCTCAACAATGTGCTCGGAGGCAGCATGAGCAGCCGGCTGTTCCAAGATGTGCGTGAAGATAAAGGACTTGCTTATTCTGTTTACAGCTATCACAGCTCATATGAAGACAGCGGAATGCTAACGATTTACGGCGGAACGGGTGCAAATCAGCTTCAGCAGCTGTCGGAAACAATTCAAGAAACCCTTGCCACATTAAAACGTGACGGCATTACCTCGAAAGAACTGGAAAACAGCAAAGAGCAAATGAAGGGAAGCTTAATGCTGAGCTTAGAAAGCACAAACAGCAAAATGAGCCGAAACGGAAAAAATGAACTGCTGCTCGGCAAACATAAAACATTAGATGAAATCATCAATGAATTAAACGCCGTGAACTTAGAGCGTGTTAACGGCCTTGCCAGACAATTGTTTACTGAAGACTATGCATTAGCACTTATCAGCCCTTCCGGCAATATGCCGTCTTAAAATGGAAAGCCTGCTCCATAATGGAGCAGGCATTTTTTAATCCCTTTCATCATACATAGTACAAGGGGGTGACAGACATGCGGCTCAGTGAATTATCGGGAAAGGAAATTGTAGACATCAAAAGAGCTGAACGGCTCGGAGTGCTCGGCCAGACCGATTTGGAAATCAATGAACAGGATGGACAGATTACAGCACTCCTCATTCCCACAGTTAAGTGGTTTGGTTTGAGAAAGCAAGGTCATGACATTCGTGTCCCATGGCATCATATTCAAAAGATCGGTTCAGATATGATTATATTAGATGTACCTGAGGAAATGCCTCCCCGACAAGAGTAAATAGCCCAATTGACTGTGAAGCGGGCTCTAAAGAAAACATCTGAAACATCGGCTGCCGGAGCCGATGTTTTTTTATATGGAAAAAGCGCATCTTTTATATTCACCGGTATTTCCTTTTGATCATAAGATGAAGGGGAGCTTAACAACTAGAGATCCAGTATATACAAAGAAGGTGAACGTTTAGAATGTTAACCGGATTGAAAATTGCAGTTATCGGCGGTGACGCAAGACAGCTCGAAATTATAAGAAAGCTCACTGAACAGCAGGCTGACATCTATCTTGTCGGTTTTGACCAATTGGATCACGGTTTTACCGGGGCAGTAAAATGCAATATTGATGAAATTCCTTTTCAGCAAATAGACAGCATCATTCTTCCAGTATCCGCGACAACAGGAGAAGGTGTCGTATCAACTGTATTTTCTAATGAAGAAGTTGTGTTAAAACAGGACCATCTCGACAGAACGCCTGCACATTGTGTCATTTTCTCAGGAATTTCTAACGCCTATTTAGAAAACATTGCAGCTCAGGCAAAAAGAAAACTTGTAAAACTGTTTGAGCGGGATGACATTGCGATATACAACTCTATTCCGACAGTAGAAGGAACGATCATGCTGGCTATTCAGCACACGGATTATACGATACACGGATCACAGGTGGCCGTTCTCGGTCTGGGGCGCACCGGGATGACGATTGCCCGTACATTTGCCGCGCTCGGAGCGAATGTAAAAGTGGGGGCAAGAAGTTCAGCGCATCTGGCACGTATCACTGAAATGGGGCTCGTTCCTTTTCATACCGATGAGCTGAAAGAGCATGTAAAAGATATAGATATTTGCATTAATACCATACCGAGTATGATTTTAAATCAAACGGTACTTTCTAGCATGACACCAAAAACCTTAATATTGGATCTGGCCTCACGTCCCGGGGGAACGGATTTTAAATATGCCGAGAAACAAGGGATTAAAGCACTTCTTGCTCCCGGGCTTCCAGGGATTGTCGCTCCTAAAACAGCTGGGCAAATCCTTGCAAACGTCTTGAGCAAGCTTTTGGCTGAAATACAAGCTGAGGAGGGGAAATAAGGATGTCGTCATTAAAAGGAAAAAGAATCGGGTTTGGGCTGACCGGGTCGCATTGCACATATGAAGCGGTTTTCCCGCAAATTGAGGCGTTGGTCAACGAAGGAGCTGAAGTCCGTCCGGTTGTCACATTTAATGTGAAATCCACAAATACCCGATTTGGAGAGGGCGCAGAATGGGTTAAAAAAATTGAAGACCTGACTGGATATGAGGCCATTGATTCGATTGTAAAGGCAGAACCTCTTGGGCCGAAGCTGCCCCTTGACTGCATGGTCATTGCGCCTTTAACAGGCAATTCAATGAGCAAGCTGGCAAATGCCATGACGGACAGCCCGGTGCTGATGGCGGCAAAAGCGACAATCCGAAACAATCGGCCTGTCGTTCTGGGTATCTCGACAAATGATGCTCTTGGTTTAAACGGAACAAATTTAATGAGGCTCATGTCAACAAAAAATATCTTTTTTATTCCATTCGGGCAAGACGATCCCTTTAAAAAACCGAATTCAATGGTAGCCAAAATGGATCTGCTACCGCAAACGATTGAAAAGGCACTCATGCACCAGCAGCTTCAGCCGATTCTAGTTGAGAATTATCAGGGAAATGACTAAATTTACAGAAAATCTTTCCCAAACTAAAAAATTCGGTCATCACCCGCATATTCTATGGTAAAATAAAACGTAAAATCATAGTCAAATCAATTCAATGAAGCTGATTGGCGGAAGGAGTTTTACAGATGGGAAGAGGTTTACACGTAGCTGTTGTCGGAGCGACAGGGGCTGTGGGACAACAAATGCTTAAAACACTTGAAGACAGAAACTTTGAAATGGACACACTTACATTGCTATCTTCAAAACGCTCTGCGGGGACAAAAGTCACGTTTAAAGGCCAAGAGCTGACTGTTCAGGAAGCTTCTCCTGAGAGCTTTGAAGGGGTAAATATTGCTTTGTTCAGCGCCGGCGGAAGCGTATCACAAGCATTGGCACCAGAAGCTGTAAAACGCGGCGCTATTGTTATAGATAATACGAGCGCGTTCCGCATGGATGAAAATACACCGCTTGTTGTGCCAGAAGTGAATGAGGCAGACTTGCATGAACACAACGGCATTATTGCCAATCCAAACTGCTCTACAATCCAAATGGTTGCGGCACTTGAACCGATCCGCAAAGCATATGGCTTAAACAAGGTCATCGTATCAACTTACCAGGCAGTATCAGGAGCGGGTAATGAAGCTGTAAAAGAGCTTTACAGCCAAACACAGGCGATTTTAAATAAAGAAGAAATAGAGCCTGAGATCATGCCTGTAAAAGGTGACAAAAAACACTATCAAATCGCCTTCAACGCGATTCCGCAAATCGATAAATTCCAAGATAACGGCTATACGTTTGAGGAAATGAAAATGATAAATGAAACGAAAAAAATCATGCACATGCCTGACCTTCAAGTAGCGGCTACATGTGTGAGACTGCCAATCCAAACTGGGCACTCAGAGTCCGTCTACATCGAAATAGACCGTGATGACGCTACAGTTGAAGATATTAAAAATCTATTGCAAGAAGCTCCGGGCGTGACACTTCAGGATGATCCAAGCCAGCAGCTTTATCCGATGCCTGCTGATGCTGTCGGCAAAAACGATGTGTTTGTAGGCCGCATCCGCAAAGACTTGGACAGAGCAAACGGTTTTCATTTATGGGTTGTTTCTGATAACCTATTAAAAGGCGCGGCATGGAACTCTGTTCAAATTGCAGAAAGCCTGAAAAAACTAAACCTCGTATAAAAGAGAGAATTTTCTAAAGACGAATAGAAGAGAGTAAGGCGCTATCAGCCTGCTCTCTTCTGTTACGTCCGAATAATTTGGAGTGAAAACAGTGAAGATAATTGTTCAAAAGTTCGGCGGAACATCAGTAAAAGATGATAAAGGCCGCAAACTGGCTTTAGGGCATATTAAAGAAGCAATCAGTGAAGGATATAAGGTTGTCGTTGTCGTTTCAGCGATGGGCCGAAAAGGAGACCCGTATGCAACAGATTCTTTGCTTGGGCTGCTTTACGGCGATCAGTCAGCGATTTCTCCTAGGGAACAGGATTTGCTTTTATCTTGCGGAGAGACTATTTCCTCTGTCGTCTTTACAAGCATGCTGCTTGATAACGGTGTGAAAGCAGCTGCGCTGACAGGGGCTCAGGCTGGCTTTTTAACGAATGATCAGCATACCAATGCGAAAATCATTGAAATGAAACCGGAGCGTTTATTCAGTGTGCTCGCCAATCATGATGCGGTAGTCGTCGCAGGCTTCCAGGGCGCAACTGAAAAGGGTGATACAACTACAATCGGCAGAGGGGGCAGCGATACGTCTGCAGCCGCACTCGGAGCAGCTGTTGATGCGGAATACATTGATATTTTCACCGATGTAGAAGGCGTGATGACTGCTGACCCAAGAGTGGTGGAAAATGCAAAACCGCTTCCTGTTGTGACGTATACGGAAATCTGCAACCTGGCGTATCAGGGGGCCAAGGTCATTCATCCGCGTGCTGTGGAAATCGCAATGCAGGCCAAGGTTCCGATCCGCGTCCGTTCGACTTATTCGAATGATAAAGGTACATTGGTGACATCACATCACTCTTCCAAGGTCGGCAGTGATGTTTTTGAAAGGCTGATTACGGGAATCGCCCATGTCAAAGATGTCACGCAGTTCAAAGTGCCTGCGAAAATCGGCCAGTATAACGTTCAGACTGAAGTGTTCAAGGCTATGGCAAACGCTGGAATCAGTGTCGATTTCTTTAACATTACACCTAGTGAAATCGTCTATACGGTAGCCGGAAATAAAACAGAAACAGCTCAGCGTATTTTAATGGATATGGGCTATGATCCAATGGTGACGAGAAACTGCGCGAAGGTATCGGCGGTCGGCGCGGGCATTATGGGTGTTCCCGGTGTTACGTCCAAAATTGTATCGGCTCTTTCAGAAAAAGAAATTCCGATCCTTCAGTCGGCTGACAGCCATACGACGATATGGGTGCTCGTCCATGAAGCGGATATGGTTCCTGCTGTAAACGCTTTGCATGAAGTGTTTGAACTTTCGAAGTAAATGTGATTGAATCATGATGAGGTGAATAAAATGAATTTCGGAAATGTGTCTACAGCGATGATTACACCCTTTGACAATAAAGGGAACGTAGACTTTCAAAAACTGTCTACACTGATTGATTACTTGTTGAAAAACGGAACGGATTCTTTAGTAGTAGCGGGAACAACTGGAGAATCTCCGACCCTTTCAACTGAAGAAAAAATTGCGCTTTTTGAATATACGGTAAAAGAAGTAAACGGACGGGTGCCCGTTATCGCTGGTACTGGGAGCAACAACACGAAAGATTCCATTAAGCTGACAAAAAAAGCTGAGGAAGCGGGCGTGGACGCTGTTATGCTTGTTACCCCGTATTACAATAAACCTTCTCAAGAGGGAATGTACCAGCATTTTAAAGCAATTGCGGCAGAGACATCTCTTCCGGTTATGCTCTATAATGTTCCTGGCCGTACGGTTGCTTCTCTTGCTCCTGAAACGACGATCCGTTTGGCGGCAGACATTCCGAATGTGGTTGCGATTAAAGAAGCGAGCGGAGACCTCGAAGCGATTACAAAAATTATTGCTGAAACACCTGAAGACTTCTATGTCTATTCAGGGGATGATGCTCTGACGCTTCCAATTCTTTCAGTTGGAGGTAGAGGAGTTGTGTCAGTGGCGAGCCATATTGCAGGCACTGATATGCAGCAAATGATCAAAAATTATACGAATGGGCAAACAGCTAATGCGGCACTGATTCATCAGAAACTGCTGCCGATTATGAAGGAACTGTTTAAAGCGCCTAATCCTGCTCCAGTCAAAACAGCGCTTCAGCTGAGAGGTCTTGATGTCGGTTCTGTGCGTCTGCCTCTAGTCCCATTAACTAAGGATGAACGTCTGAGCTTAAGCAGCACGATCAGCGAACTGTAAGAAAATTTCATACAGTGAAACAAACGCGGTCATTCTCACATTCAGCTGAGTTTGACCGTTTCTTTTACATATTGGTTTTCCCTAAACCTTCTGCTTTATCTTGTTTTCTAAATTTACTTTCAGTTATAATAGGAACAAGTGATGATGGACGGGTATGAGACTAGGAGGATATAGATTTTGAAAAAGAAAAATACAGAAAACGTTAGAATTATCGCCCTTGGCGGTGTCGGAGAGATTGGGAAGAACCTTTATGTCATTGAAATTGACTCAGACATATTTGTCGTTGATGCCGGCCTTATGCATCCAGAAAACGAAATGCTCGGTATTGATGTAGTGATTCCTGACATATCATATTTGATTGAACGGGCTGACCGCGTCAAGGCAATCTTTTTAACGCACGGGCACGATGAAAATATCGGCGGCGTTTTTTACTTATTAAACAAGCTGTCCGTTCCAGTGTACGGAACAAAACTGACGCTTGCACTGTTAAGAGAGAAATTAAAACAATACGGACATAACCGAAAAACTGATTTAAGAGAAATTCACTCCAAATCTGTCATTACATTTGAATCAACAAAGGTATCGTTCTTTAGAACGATTCACAGCATTCCTGATTCTGTAGGTGTGAGCTTTAAAACATCACTTGGATCTATTGTATGCACGGGAGACTTCAAATTTGACCAAACACCTGCACTTAATCAGACGTGCGACATTGGCGAGATCGCCAAGATCGGCAATAGCGGCGTGCTCGCTCTGCTTTCTGACAGTGCAAATGCGGAACGGCCGGGTTACACCCCTTCGGAAGCGGCTGTCAGCGGAGAAATTTCGGATGCGCTGTATAATTCACAGAACCGGGTGATTATTGCTGTTTTCGCATCCAATATTAACCGGATTCAGCAAGTCATTCATGCAGCGGCTCAAAATGGCAGAAAGATTGCCGTAGCCGGAAAAAATCTTCAATCTGTCCTGCAGCTCGCGAGAAAGTTAGGATACATTGAAGCAGATGATGAATTGTTTATTTCTGTACAGGATGTCAAAAAATATCCGAAGCGCGAAGTGGCCATTATTACAGCCGGAAGCCAAGGTGAACCATTAGCTGCTTTGACAAGAATGGCAAACAAAGCTCACAAACAGCTGAACATTGAAGAAGGGGATACGGTGGTCATTGCGTCAACTCCGATTCCCGGGCAGGAACTCATTTACTCTAAAACAGTAGATCTTCTTGCGAGAGCCGGTGCACAAGTCATCTTTGCCCAAAAGCGTGTTCATGTATCAGGCCACGGCTCACAAGAAGAGTTAAAGCTGATGATCAACCTGCTTAAACCAAAATATTTGATTCCTGTAAACGGCGAATACAGAATGCAAAAAGCTCATTCAAAAATCGCTGAAGAAACCGGCATGAAGCGCAGTGACATCTTCTTAATTGAAAAAGGAGACGTCGTTGAATTCCGCGGCCAAAACGTAAAAATTGGGGATAAAGTTCCTTACGGCAATATTTTAATTGATGGTTTAGGTGTCGGTGATATCGGCAATATCGTATTGAGAGACCGCCGCTTGCTTTCACAGGACGGAATTTTAATCGTTGTCATTACACTTGATAAACAAAAGAAACATCTTGTATCAGGACCAGAAATTATCACTCGCGGCTTTGTTTATGTAAGAGAGTCTGAAGGTCTTATCGTACAGGCTACTGAGCTTGTCCGGTCCATCGTGACAGAAGCGACTGAAACATCAAATGTCGAATGGTCAACGCTGAAGCAGGCAATGCGGGATGCTTTGAACCAATTCCTTTATGAAAAAACGAAACGTAAACCGATGATCATCCCAATTATTATGGAAGTATAATGACTGACTAAAGACCGGAGCTGCTCCGGTCTTTATTTTTTGTCCTTCAAGCCGGGATTGAATGAAGTATCTTTGTTCATAATACAAAGAGAAACTCGGAAAGGATGAAAGCGAGATGGATCATCGTATGGAAAACACAGAAGAAGAGCGTCCTGAAAAAAATGATGCGAAGGACAGCATTATGAATAAAATACAGCAGCTTGGTGAAACGACGCTTCCACAGCTGCCCCAAGATACAAATATTCATTGTCTGACCATTATCGGACAAATTGAAGGCCATGTTCAGCTTCCTCCGCAAAACAAAACAACAAAATATGAACATGTCATCCCGCAGATTGTGGCAATTGAACAAAATCCTAAAATTGAAGGCTTGCTGATCATATTAAATACTGTCGGAGGAGATGTTGAAGCTGGTCTTGCAATAGCGGAAATGCTTGCATCTTTATCGAAACCGACCGTTTCTATCGTGCTTGGCGGGGGACATTCCATCGGCGTTCCGATAGCTGTATCCTGTGATTACAGCTATATCGCCGAAACAGCAACGATGACGATTCATCCAGTTAGGCTCACCGGGCTGGTCATCGGGGTGCCGCAAACGTTTGAATACCTGGATAAGATGCAAGAAAGAGTTGTTAAATTTGTCACAAGCCATTCCAATATAACCGAAGAGAAGTTTAAAGAGCTAATGTTTTCAAAAGGAAACTTAACACGCGATATCGGAACAAATGTGGTCGGTAAGGATGCAGTTAAATACGGATTGATCGATCACGCAGGCGGTGTCGGACAAGCAATCAATAAACTGAATGAGCTCATCGATGAAGCAAGGAAAGAAGAAGGACGGATGATTCAATGATTCTTTATACCGTGATGCCGCAGGAAATTGTGTTTGCAGAACAGAACCAAGAGAAAAGCGCACATGAGCAAATTGAATATAAAGGTGTACCGCTTCTAGTCGAAATGAAAGGGAATGAAGCGGAAGTCATTCAAATCATGAGCACCAATCCAATGCATTTTCTGCATCCGGACATTTCACCGGGACAAAAGCTGAAATTAAACGTATAAGAATCCAACCCTTTTTTAAGGGCAAAATATGCTATAATAGGGGAATCCTACAGAAAAAACGCAGCCTGTAAACGGCTGCTTTCTTCATTATGTATGAACTTACATTTTTTAACGCAGTAAGGTGATGAGTGTGGCAAAGAAAAAACGAAAATCAAGAAAAAAACAGGCGAAACAGCTCAATATAAAATACGAGCTCAACGGATTGCTGTGTATAGCCATTTCAATTATCGCAATCTTGCAGCTGGGGGTAGTCGGGCAAACGTTTATCTATTTGTTCCGCTTTTTTGCTGGAGAGTGGTTTATTTTATGCTTGTTAGGTTTATTGGTGTTAGGAGTCTCACTGTTTTGGAAGAAAAAAACCCCAAGCCTTTTAACGAGACGAAAGGCCGGGGTGTACTGTATCATCGCAAGCATATTGCTGCTTTCTCACGTGCAGCTATTTAAAAATTTGACTCACAAAGGGTCTATTGAGTCCGCAAGCGTGGTGCGCAATACGTGGGAATTGTTTTTAATGGACATGAATGGCAGCTCTGCTTCACCTGATTTAGGCGGAGGGATGATCGGTGCGCTGCTGTTTGCGACTTCACACTTTTTGTTTGCGTCGACTGGTTCTCAGATCATGGCAATTGTCATGATTTTGATCGGAATGATTTTAGTAACTGGGCGCTCGCTACAAGAAACGCTAAAAAAGTGGATGAGCCCGATTGGACGTTTTATAAAAGAACAATGGTTAGCATTTATTGATGATATGAAATCCTTCAAATCAAATATACAGTCATCGAAAAAAACGAAAGCGCCGAGCAAAAAACAAAAACCGGCCCGCAAAAAACAGCAAATGGAACCGGAGCCTCCTGATGAAGAGGGGGATTATGAAACAGTATCGCCTCTTATTCATTCAGAGCCGATTATCTCAAGCTTTTCTGATCGTAATGAAGAGGAAGAGTCTCCAGTTATAGAAAAGCGCGCCGAACCTGTGTCGAAGCCGCTTCAGGACATCCAACCGGAGACAGGTGATCAGGAAACTGTTTCTGCTCCTCCTATGACCTTTACAGAGCTCGAAAATAAGGATTACGAGATGCCGTCACTGGATTTGCTGGCAGATCCGAAGCATACCGGCCAGCAGGCTGATAAAAAGAATATTTATGAAAATGCGAGAAAGCTTGAACGCACATTCCAAAGCTTTGGCGTAAAGGCGAAAGTCACACAGGTTCATCTCGGACCGGCCGTAACAAAATATGAAGTATATCCTGATGTCGGAGTGAAGGTTAGCAAAATTGTCAATTTAAGCGATGATTTAGCGCTTGCGCTTGCTGCGAAGGATATCAGGATCGAAGCGCCTATACCAGGCAAATCAGCAATCGGAATTGAAGTTCCAAACGCAGAAGTGGCAATGGTTTCGCTGAAAGAAGTGCTGGAGTCTAAATTGAATGACAGACCGGATGCGAAGCTGTTAATTGGACTCGGCCGCAATATTTCAGGTGAAGCTGTATTGGCTGAGTTAAACAAGATGCCCCACCTTTTGGTCGCAGGCGCAACCGGTAGCGGGAAAAGTGTCTGTGTCAACGGCATTATTACAAGTATTTTAATGCGGGCGAAACCGCATGAAGTGAAAATGATGATGATCGATCCTAAAATGGTAGAGCTAAATGTCTACAACGGGATTCCGCATTTGCTTGCTCCTGTTGTAACCGATCCGAAAAAAGCGTCGCAGGCTTTGAAAAAGGTTGTCAATGAAATGGAGCGGCGGTACGAATTATTTTCTCATACGGGTACAAGAAATATTGAAGGATACAATGATTATATAAAACGCGCCAACAATGAAGAAGGAGCGAAACAGCCAGAGCTGCCTTATATTGTTGTCATTGTGGACGAGCTAGCCGATCTCATGATGGTCGCTTCATCTGATGTGGAAGATTCGATTACGAGATTGTCCCAAATGGCGCGGGCTGCCGGCATCCATCTTATTATTGCGACACAGCGGCCATCGGTGGATGTTATCACAGGGGTGATCAAAGCGAACATTCCGTCACGAATCGCGTTCAGCGTATCTTCACAGACGGATTCAAGGACCATTCTTGACATGGGTGGCGCTGAGAAGCTTCTTGGCCGCGGCGATATGCTGTTTTTACCTGTAGGGGCTAACAAACCTGTCCGTGTGCAGGGAGCATTTTTGTCGGATGACGAAGTGGAGAAGGTCGTCGACCATGTGATTACGCAGCAGAAAGCGCAATATCAAGAAGAAATGATTCCTGAGGAGACAACAGAAACTCATTCCGAGGTTACTGATGAACTTTATGATGAAGCTGTTGAATTAATCGTCGGCATGCAGACGGCATCTGTTTCAATGCTGCAAAGAAGATTCAGAATCGGCTATACGAGAGCGGCGCGCCTGATTGACGCAATGGAGGAACGCGGTGTTGTCGGACCGTATGAAGGCAGCAAACCTAGGGAAGTATTATTATCAAAAGAGAAATATGATGAGCTCTCTTCTTAATGAAGGGAGTTCCGCTTTCTGTAGTCGTCAATAATAACATTATGTAAACTGATCACCTTTCTATTTATTTTTTCGACAAAACATGATATAGTTGTCCCAATTGTTCAATAATTTTTATCGAAAGTGGTTTACGGAGGGGAAACATGTCTACAAAAGCTGATAATCGGCACTTGTATTTGAAAGTAATTGAACGAATTAAAGAGGATATAAAAAATGGGATCTACACTGAGAAGGAAAAGCTGCCTTCTGAATTTGAGCTTTCCAAAAAGCTTGGTGTCAGCAGAGCGACGCTAAGAGAAGCCTTGCGGATACTGGAAGAAGAGCATGTGATTATCAGAAGGCATGGTGTAGGCACTTTTGTCCATTCTAAGCCGTTATTTCTTTCGGGTATTGAACAGCTGAACAGTGTAACCAAGATGATAGAACAGGCGAATATGACCCCTGGCACGATTTTTCTATCATCACAAGTGCTTATGCCGTCTGAAGATGATACGAAGAGATTTCACTTGGCAGAAGGGCAAGAACTTTTTTACCTTGAACGAGTCAGGACAGCTGACGGACAGCCGATTGTGTATTGTATAGACAAAATTCCGATGAATATTTTGCCGAATTCTTTTTCTCATCAGCAAGAATCTATGTTTGACCTGCTTGAGAAAAATTCAGGCTCCGTAATCAGCTATGCAGTAACTGATATAGAACCGATCGGCTATCACGATACCATTTCTCCAGTGCTTGAATGCGATCCGGAAACAGCTCTTTTGCTGTTAAAACAAACCCATTACGATCAGCACGATAAACCGGTGCTTTATTCTTTAAATTATTTTAGAGCGGATAAATTCAGATTTCATGTTTTGCGTAAACGATTCTAAAAACGGACGCCTGTATGTGTCTGTTTTTTTATTTGCACTGATTCATGTTTCTTTGTACATACTTTCATTCCGGTTAACGCAATATATAAGGGATGACAAGAAAGTGAATGGGTGAAAATGTTGAGAGAGAAAAATGGAATGAAAAATATTATTGCATTGTCTTCTGTCCCGCTTGTGATGACACTCGGGAACTCCATGCTGATTCCTGTTCTTCCGATGATGGAGAAAAAGCTGTCTGTGACTTCATTTCAAGTATCTTTAATCATTACTGTATATTCAGTAGTAGCAATTATTTGCATTCCGATTGCCGGATATTTGTCGGATCGTTTCGGGAGAAAAAAAATATTGCTTCCATGCCTCCTCATTGCAGGATTGGGGGGAGCCGTAGCTGCTTTTGCCTCGACCTATATGAAAAATCCTTATGCTATGATCTTGGCGGGGCGGGTTCTTCAAGGCATTGGTTCTGCAGGTGCCGCTCCGATTGTCATGCCGTTTATCGGCGACCTGTTTAAAGGAGACGATGAAAAGGTCAGCGCGGGTCTTGGCGATATTGAAACCGCCAACACGTCAGGGAAGGTACTGAGTCCCATACTTGGAGCCTTACTGGCTTCTTGGTATTGGTTTGTACCGTTTTGGTTTATTCCGTTTTTCTGTTTGATCAGCTTTTTGCTCGTATTGTTTTTGGTGGCCAAGCCTGAAGAAGATGAAGATGCGCCTGCTGTTTCTGAGTTTATTAAGAGTGTGAAGAAAATTTTTAAACAGGATGGTCGCTGGCTTTATACGGTCTTCATTATCGGGTGTGTCATTATGTTTTTGTTATTTGGCGTATTATTTTATTTATCAGATACGCTGGAGAACAAGTATGCTATTGACGGAGTAGCTAAAGGCGGATTACTGGCAATCCCACTTTTGTTTTTGTCAACCAGTTCTTTTATAGCTGGCAAAAAGATCGGTAAAGATAAAGGCCGAATGAAATTTTGCGTTGTTACAGGAATGATTCTGTTAACCCTTTCGTTTATTGCCTTGTGGTGGAACCACAGTTTTTATTTTTTATTTGTCTTTTTAAGCTTTGGCGGGATTGGGATTGGAATGGCTCTTCCTGCTTTAGATGCACTGATAACCGAAGGGATTGAAAGTGAACAATGCGGAACCATTTCCTCCTTCTACAATAGCATGCGCTTTATAGGAGTAGCTCTCGGTCCACCTGTTTTTGCTGCATTAATGTCTAATGCAAACTGGATTATTTTCATACTCTCGGCGTTTTGCAGCATCGTTTCTTTATTTTTAGTGCTCTTTACTGTAGATGCTAAAAAAAGTGAAGAAGAAGAAAAAAACTTAGGGACGGTCTAGCCAGCCGTCTTTTTTTGCGCTTCCTTGCACAGTTTACAACTGTACCTATACAGCATGCGGAGGTTATTGTTTCCTTATAAATCCTACAGTTGCTATAATTACATGAAAGAGTGTTTCTGCGGATGCTGAAAATTGGTCATAATACATACTAATTAAGAAATGAACGAAGGAGGTTCCATATGTCATATGTTAATGAACTCAAATCAAAGCACGGCGGTTTAACCGCACATATTGTAAAAACAGAAAAATTCAAAACCGTCTCGCTTATTTTTAAGATGCTTGCGCCGCTGACAAAGGATCAAGTCACCAAAAGAGCGCTTCTCCCGCATGTGCTTCTTCGCGGAACGAAAAGCCATCCGAAAACCGCAGAATTGCGTTCATACTTGGATGAGCTGTACGGCACGTCAGTATCGGCTGATCTTACGAAAAAAGGAGAGCGGCACGTCATTACGTTCAGGCTTGAAATTCCGAATGAAAAATATTTAAAAGACCAAACGCCGCTACTTGAGAAAGGGCTCCAGCTTCTCGCAGAAATCGTCTTTTCACCTGCTTTAGAGGGAGACGCTTTTCAGTCACAATATGTGGCTCAAGAAAAACGGACGCTTAAGCAAAGAATCCAAGCCGTCTATGATGATAAAATGCGCTATTCGAATTTAAGGCTGATACAGGAAATGTGCAAAAATGAGCCTTACGCGCTTCATGTCAATGGTGAAATCGACGATGTTGATGACATTACGGCAGAGCAATTATACGAAACATACCAAAGCGCTATCCAAAAAGACCAGCTTGATCTATATGTTGTTGGCGACGTGGACAGTAACCAGGTACAATCGGCAATTGATAAGTATTTCAAAACAGAAGAGCGCACTCTTGGCACGATTGAAAACAATCACGCTGATGAAAAAGTTCAGCCAAAAGAAGTAATTGATGAAGAGGATGTCAAGCAAGGAAAACTGAATATCGGCTACCGCACCAGCATCACTTATACAGATCAGGATTATCCTGCTTTACAAGTGTTTAACGGATTGTTCGGCGGATTCTCTCATTCTAAACTTTTCATTAATGTTCGGGAAAAAGCCAGTCTTGCTTACTACGCGGCTTCGCGTATAGAAAGTTTTAAAGGCTTGTTAATGGTGATGTCAGGCATTGAAGTGAAAAATTTTGAACAGGCGGTTTCGATTATTGCTGAGCAATTCCAGGCAATGAAAAATGGCGATTTCAATGAGCAGGATATAGCACAGACAAAGGCCGTTATTCGAAATCAAGTGCTGGAAACGATTGATACAGCATACGGTTTATCTGAGTTTTTATATCAGCAGGCCGCTGCTCAAGTCGAGATTCCTATCGAAGACTTTCTTGCAAATATTGAGAATGTCACAAAAGAGGATATCATTAAAGCCGGCGAAAAGATTCAGCTTGATACGACTTATTTCTTAAAAGGGACGGAGGGTGCATCTTGATCAAACCAATCGAATATGAACAGCTTCAGGAGACGCTGTACCATGAAAAAATGTCCAACGGCCTTGATGTTTACGTTTTGCCGAAAAAAGGCTTCAACAAGACATATGCAGTCTTTACAACAAAGTACGGCTCGATAGATAACCGGTTTGTCCCTTTAGGTAAAAACGAGATGGTTCACGTGCCGGACGGGATTGCGCACTTTCTTGAGCACAAGCTGTTTGAGAAAGCGGACGGAGACGTTTTTCAAGATTTCAGCAAACAGGGGGCTTCTGCCAATGCGTTTACGTCATTTACAAGAACGGCTTACCTTTTCTCAAGCACATCAAATGTTGAACGCAATTTAGAGACGCTTATCGATTTCGTACAGGACCCATATTTTACTGAAAAAACGGTTGAAAAGGAAAAAGGGATTATCGGGCAGGAGATTAATATGTACGACGATAACCCTGATTGGAGGCTTTACTTCGGGGTCATTGAAAACATGTACAAAGAGCATCCTGTCAGAATTGACATAGCGGGAACAGTGGAAAGCATTTCACATATTACAAAAGACCTTCTTTATGAATGCTATGAAACGTTTTATCACCCGAGTAACATGCTCCTTTTCATTGTCGGCCCTGTAGATCCTGAAGCGATTATTTCTCAGGTAAGAGAAAACCAGGGGAAAAAGCCGTATACTGATCAGCCGGAGATCAAACGAGAAGAAGTGAAAGAGCAAGAAGCGGTTTTCCGAAAAGAAAAAGAGATCAAAATGAACGTGCAGGGACCGAAATGCCTTGTTGGGCTGAAATCCAAAAATCAGTTTAAATTAGGCAAAGAGCTCTTAAAGCATGAACTTTCAATGAACTTATTGCTTGAAGCTCTTTTTGGCAAAAGCTCTGCCCAGTATGAATCACTTTATGAAAAAGGATATATTGACGAAACGTTCAGCTTTGATTTTACTGCTGAATATGGGTTCGGTTTTGCGGCGATCGGCGGAGATACGCCTGAGCCTGATCAATTGGCTGAAGACATTTCAAGCATGCTTTTGCGCGCCGGTGAACTGATTACTGCTGAAAAGATTGAACTTGCCAGAAAGAAAAAGATCGGCACATTCTTAAAAGCGCTGAATTCCCCTGAATACATCGCCAATCAATTTACCCGTTATGCGTTCTTGGATATGAGCCTGTTTGATGTTGTAACGGTACTCGAGCAGATTACCCTCGAGGATGTCCAGAACGTAATACAAGAGGAAATCGCTGCAGACAGACTGACTGTCTGCAAGGTTGTTCCTAAATCATAAACAAAACATCCCTCCAGTGTGAGGGGTGTTTTTCTGCGGAAAGAAGGAAAGAGGATGAACAAAACAGCACTAATCACCGGAGCAAGCGGCGGCATTGGCAAAAGCATCAGCGAAACCCTTGCAGCTAGAGGATACAATCTGCTGCTGCATTACAATACAAATCAAAACGCGGCAGCGGAGCTTGCTGAAAAACTAAGTCAGATGTTTGGCGTAAATGCGGAGATATTACAAGCTGACCTGTCCGCGCAAGATGGAGCAGATAAGCTGACAAGTTCAATTGTTCAGCCGATTGATGCGATTGTTTTAAACAGCGGACGAAGCCATTTTGGGCTGATTACGGATGTAGATAACGCAACGGTCCAGGAAATGGTTCAGCTTCATGTGGCGAGTCCGTATATGCTGACGAGAAACCTTCTGCCAGGCATGATTCGGAATAAATCGGGAGCGATTGTGGCTGTCAGCTCGATTTGGGGAGAGACTGGAGCATCCTGTGAAGTGCTGTACAGCATGGCAAAAGGAGCTCAGCATTCATTTGTAAAAGGATTGGCTAAGGAGCTGGCGCCAAGCGGAATCAGAGTAAACGCCGTAGCGCCGGGTGCAGTTGATACAAATATGATGAATCAATTTACCCCGGCTGAAAAAGAAGAGATCGCTGATGAGATTCCGATCGGCCGGCTGGCCCGGCCGCAAGAAATTGCGGATGCAACAGCTTTTCTCCTGTCTGAAAAAGCGTCATATATCACCGGCCAAATTCTGTCGGTCAATGGCGGCTGGCACTGCTGATCCGAAAATATTCGGTGTATAGTTTCTTTTGCGAAGGACACAATAATCTTGTAACTTCACATGAAATGGAGGAAACAAGCATGTCAGTATTAGAAAACTGGGATAGCTGGAAAAACTTCCTTGGCGACCGTCTGAACTATGCGCAAGATAAAGGTATGAGCCAGGATACGATTACAGATCTTGCGACAGAAATCGGCAGCTACTTGGCTAATGAAGTGGAATCTAAGAACGAGCAGGAAAAAGTGCTGGCAGATCTTTGGAGTGTAGCATCAAAAGATGAACAGCACGCCATTGCCAATATGATGGTTAAGCTTGTTGAAAATAACAGCACTCACTAGGAAGAGAGGGGATTTTTCCTCTCTTTTTTATGTTTTCCTCATCACAGCAACATTCTTCTTTCTAATTAGAGAAAAATGCTTTATGATAAAGGAAGGTAAAATTTTGCCACAATGAAGGGGGTATATCATTTGGCAAAGCTCGAATGGTATTTTGAATATGAAATTCAAGTGAACCGCCCCGGACTGCTCGGGGATATTTCATCTCTTCTTGGGATGCTTTCTATCAACATCGTAACGATAAACGGCGTCGATCTTTCCAGAAGGGGAATGCTCCTCAGGTGCCGCCATATAGATCAAATTAAACGATTAGAATCAATCTTAAAAACGATGGAAACAATTAAAGTAACGAAGCTTAGAGAACCGAGGCTTCGCGACCGTCTTGCCGTACGCCACGGCCGTTATATTCAACGGGATGCCGATGACAAGAAAACGTTCCGCTTTGAACGGGACGAGCTTGGCTTATTAGTCGATTTTATGGCCGAATTGTTCAAAAAAGAAGGCCATAAATTAATCGGAATCAGAGGTATGCCGCGTGTCGGGAAAACGGAATCGATTGTAGCCTCTAGTGTGTGTGCGAGCAAAAGGTGGCTGTTTGTGTCATCAACCTTGCTGAAGCAGACGATAAGAAGCCAGCTGATTGCCGATGAATACAGCACTGAAAATGTCTTTATCGTTGACGGAATTGTGTCAACACGAAGAGGATCGGAACGCCATCTCCAGCTGGTCCGAGAAATCATGCGGCTGCCTGCAACAAAAGTGGTGGAGCATCCGGACATATTCGTTCAAAATACAGAGTATACACTAGATGACTTTGATTATATTATTGAACTGAGAAATGACCCTGATGAGGTTATTACATATGAACATGCCGAGGAACCCCAAATGTTTGATCAATCCGGGTTTTCAAGCTTTGATTTTTAAAATTGGAAGGTGTTTGTTGTGACTGAACTAGGAATCCGGCTCAAAGAAGCCAGAGAGGAAAAAGCAATGTCATTGGATGATCTCCAAGCGGCAACAAAGATTCAAAAAAGGTATTTAACCGCCTTGGAGGAAGGAAACTATGACATTATTCCGGGGAAGTTTTATGTTCGGGCATTCATCAAGCAATATGCAGAAGCCGTTGGGCTTGATGCGGATCAGCTGTTTGAGGAGCATAAAAAAGATATCCCTAATACGTATCATGATGATGTGTCTGAAAAGATCTCCGGCATGAATCTTCAAAAGGAAATGCCAAAGCCAGCATCTAAGGCGCTGGAGCTGCTGCCAACGATACTTGTTATTCTCGGCGTGATTGTCGTGATTGCCATTGTGTACACGATCATTCAATTTGCCAATCACAAAAACAGTGATGATCACAATGCGGCATCAGAAAAAGCAATTACGCAAAGTGAGAGCAAGTACGAAATCCCTAAAGATTCAACGCTGAAAGAGAATCAAAATAACAGCTCTGAAAAAGAGACAGACACTAAAAAAGAAACGAAAGAAAACGAAGATAAGAAAAAAGAAAATGACAGTGATAAGCTGGAGATTAAAGCTGCTGGCACTGAAGGATCGTTAACGACTTATGAAGTGTCCGGCGCTGATAAAATCGAGCTGGAACTGAAGGCATCAGACAGCTCCTGGATTCGAGTGCGCGATGAAAACAGCAGCTCTTTAAAAGAAGGAACGCTGAAAAAAGACGAAACCTATAAAAAAGACATAACTGATCAGAAACAAGTTGATATCCGCACCGGATATGCACCTAATCTGAAAATAAAAATCAACGGTAAGGTTCTTTCATATGAACTTGATCCGAAAAAAGTGATGGCACAAACCATAAAGATTGTAAATAAAAAGGAAGAAAAGTCATCTTAATTACCAGATGACTTTTCTTCACGTCCGAGTATGAAATTGGAGGGGCTTTATGTTTAACTTACCAAATAAAATCACACTAGCTAGAATCGCATTAATCCCAATCTTCATGATTATCATGCTGGCGCCGTTTGACTGGGGCAGGCTCGAAGTTGGAGACGAATCCATCCCGGTCGCACATTTGGCGGGGGCCATTCTATTTATTATTGCATCTACAACAGACTGGGTGGACGGGTATTATGCCCGAAAATTGAATCTCGTAACAAACTTCGGGAAATTTCTTGATCCGCTTGCGGACAAACTGCTCGTATCCGCAGCGTTAATTATCCTTGTTCAATTTGATCTCGCTCCAGCTTGGATGGTCATTGTGATTATCAGCAGGGAGTTTGCCGTGACAGGTTTAAGGCTTGTCTTAGCCGGAACAGGAGAAGTCGTAGCTGCTAACATGCTTGGTAAAATCAAAACCTGGGCACAGATTATTGCGGTATCTGCATTGCTTCTTCATAATCTTCCATTTGAACTTGTGTCATTCCCGTTTGCAGACTTGGCGCTGTGGGTAGCCGTCTTCTTTACTGTCGTCTCAGGCTGGGAATATTTCTCTAAAAATTGGGAAGCGTTAAAAACATCTAACTAAGAAAGAAGGACTTCGTCATGGAATTTCCAAAAAAAGCAGAAATAATTGCAGTCGGTTCAGAGTTGCTGCTTGGTCAAATCGCCAATACAAATGCTCAATTTATCAGCAAACAGCTCGCTGAAATCGGGGTCAACGTATTTTATCATACAGCGGTCGGAGATAACCCGGAGCGGCTGAAGCAGGTCATCCGCATTGCTGAAGAACGCTCTGACTTCATTATTTTTTCAGGAGGGCTTGGACCCACAAAAGATGATCTGACGAAAGAAACGATTGCAAATACGCTGGGACGTCCGCTTGTGTTAAATGATGAGGCATTCCAATCCATTGAGGACTATTTCAAACGAACAAAACGCACGATGTCACCTAATAACCGAAAACAGGCGCTTGTGATCGAAGGCTCTGACGTGCTGGCGAATCACTTTGGAATGGCCCCGGGAATGCTCACAGAGCATGAATCGCGCTATTATATGCTTCTTCCTGGACCGCCGAGCGAATTGCGTCCAATGTTTGAAAACGAGGCAAAGCCTCTTCTGCTGAAAAAGATGGGTTCAAATGAAAAAATTGTGTCAACTGTTCTTCGCTTTTTCGGTATCGGTGAATCTCAGCTTGAAGCCGATTTGGAAGATATTATTGATGCACAAACCAATCCGACAATTGCGCCTTTGGCGGCTGATGGAGAGGTGACGCTGCGTCTGACAGCCAAACACGCCGATGAAAAGGAAACAGAGCGTCTGTTAAAAGAAACAGAGGCCGTTATCTTAGAGCGTGTCGGTGAATTTTTCTATGGTTACGATGATACTTCTCTTGTAAAAGAGCTATCTATAGCGTGTAAGGAAAAAGGCATAACAATTTCTGCGGCAGAAAGCTTTACCGGAGGGCTGTTTTCTGAATGGCTGACGGATCATAGCGGTGCCTCAAAATTATTTGCCGGGGGCGTTGTTTGCTATACAAACGACGTGAAGCAGAATGTGCTTGGTGTCAAGAAGGAAACATTAGATCGTTTTGGGGCGGTCAGCAAGGAGTGCGCATCCGAACTGGCTAAGGGTGTTCAAAAACTCACTGGCAGCGATATCGGCATTAGCTTTACTGGTGTAGCAGGACCTGATGCTCAAGAAGGGCATGAGCCTGGGCATGTGTTTATCGGCATTTCCGCAAACGGTAAAGAAGAGGTTCACGAGTTTCACTTTGCGGGCTCCAGAACGGGGATCAGAAAACGCGGCGCTAAATACGGCTGCCATTTAATCTTAAAGCTTTTAGAGCAAAAATAATATTTTCAGCACATTATCCTCCTAAGAAAACATGATTTCTCTGATACATTATGATATTTTGATAGGAATCACGCCAAGAAAAAATCCGAATATGCGTTCGCTTTTTTCTTGGCAAATCCCTTCAAACAGGGTATAGTATATGTAGTGGTAACATAAAGGAGGAAAAAATAGAATGAGTGATCGTCAGGCAGCCTTAGATATGGCTCTTAAACAAATAGAAAAACAGTTCGGCAAAGGTTCCATTATGAAACTGGGAGAAAAGACAGATACAAGAATTTCTACTGTCCCAAGCGGCTCCCTCGCTCTTGATACAGCACTGGGAATTGGCGGATATCCTCGCGGACGGATTATTGAAGTATACGGTCCTGAAAGCTCAGGTAAAACAACTGTGGCGCTTCATGCGATTGCTGAAGTTCAGCAGCAGGGCGGACAAGCCGCGTTTATCGATGCGGAGCATGCGTTAGATCCGGTATACGCGCAAAAGCTCGGTGTTAACATCGAAGAGCTTTTACTGTCTCAGCCTGACACAGGCGAGCAGGCGCTTGAAATTGCGGAAGCATTGGTTCGAAGCGGGGCAGTTGACATTGTCGTTGTCGACTCTGTAGCCGCTCTCGTTCCGAAAGCGGAAATTGAAGGCGACATGGGAGATTCTCATGTCGGTTTACAAGCACGCTTAATGTCTCAAGCGCTTCGTAAGCTTTCAGGGGCCATTAACAAATCGAAGACAATCGCGATTTTCATTAACCAAATTCGTGAAAAAGTCGGCGTTATGTTCGGGAACCCGGAAACAACTCCTGGCGGCCGTGCGTTGAAATTCTATTCTTCCGTGCGTCTTGAAGTGCGCCGTGCTGAACAGCTGAAACAAGGCAACGACGTAATGGGGAACAAAACGAAAATCAAAGTCGTGAAAAACAAGGTGGCTCCGCCGTTCCGTACAGCCGAGGTTGACATTATGTACGGAGAAGGCATTTCAAAAGAAGGCGAAATCATTGATCTAGGAACTGAACTTGATATCGTGCAAAAAAGCGGTTCATGGTACTCTTATGAAGAAGAGCGTCTTGGCCAAGGCCGTGAAAATGCAAAACAATTCCTGAAAGAAAATAAAGATATCATGCTGATGATCCAGGAGCAAATTCGCGAACATTACGGCTTGGATAATAACGGAGTAGTGCAGCAGCAAGTTGAAGAGACACAAGAAGAACTCGAATTTGAAGAATAAAAATAAAATAAGTTTCAAATGATACAAAAGGCTGAGTGAAAAACTCAGCTTTTTTGTATTTTGCAAAAAAATGATAAAAATATTGCTTTTTTTGACAACTTTTTTAGGGCTTTATTCGTCTAACAAAACGTGTGCAAAATGGAATTTATTTTGGGAGGAAAAAATGAATGACAAGCCCAACCCGCAGAAGAACTGCGAAACGCAGACGGAGAAAACTAAATAAAAGAGGAAAACTGTTGCTTGGTCTTTTAGCAGTGATGGTTTGCATTACGATTTGGAATGCTCTTCATCGAAATAGTGAAGAAAACGAGCCATCTCAAGAAACTGCAGCGGTTTCAAATACCGATCAGAAAAAAGAGGTCAAAAAGAAAACTGCTAAAAAATCAGAGGAACAAATCAAAACAGTGGATCGAAATCAAAAAATCAGCAATTATTTAAAAGAGATCGGTTTCAGCGGAACAGCCATGATTGTCAGAAATGGAGAAATCGTAACAAATAAAGGTTTTGGCTATGCTGACCGTAAACACTACATTCAAAATAATCCATTGACATCTTTTTATGTCGGTTCATCACAAAAAGCGCTGATTGCAACTGCTATTTTGCAGCTTGAGGAAAAGGGGAAACTTCAGACAAGTGATCCGGTAAGTACGTATTTACCTCATTTTCCTAACGGACAAACGATTACTTTGAAGAATCTGCTTACACATACATCGGGGATAAACGGACATATTGAAGGAAACGGCGCCATTACTCCGGACGATTTAATAAAAGACATAGAACTGCAGGGAATCAAACGTCAGCCGGGCGTATGGGACTACAAGGATTCCAACTATTCTGTTCTTGCTTATATTATTGCTGAAGTAAGCGGTGAGCCCTATGAACAGTACATAAAGAATCATATTTTTAAACCTGCGGGAATGACGCATGCAGGCTTTTACAAAACATATGAAAAAGAACCTTATCCTGCCGTCGGGTATAAGATGGAGGGCAGCAAAACAGTTACACCGTATATACCTGATTTATCCCAGCTGTATGGAGCGGGTGATATTTATATGAGCGCTATAGATATGTACAAATTTGACCAAGCGCTGATAGACGGAAAACTGTATTCGCAAAAAAGCTATGAAAAGATGTTTACGCCAGGGAGCAGCTCCACATACGGCATGGGATTTTATGTTGCTCCCGGAAGCTATTCAAACCATGGTGTTATGCCGGGCTTCAATATCTTGAACAGCTTTAGCAAATCTGGGCAAACCATTGTTATTTTGTTCTCAAACATTCAAAATAATGCTAAATTGGGCCAAGTGAACAATAAAATATACCAGCTTCTAAATCAAGAATGATTGGCGATCTTCTTTTGGATGAATTGCATTCGGCACGTGAAAAGAAGACTGGCCTGCAAACGTTAAGATGGCAAGCTTGACAAGTATTTCCGACACATTTACAATGAAGTTGTAACATTTGTTTTTTTAACATGATTGTTAAACCATTTAAACTTGACAAGGGCGATGAACACACTCATTCCCTGTGAAGGTTCTGTATGTTGAGAAAACTAGACAATGTACATGCCGACACTTTTTAAGCAACAACCAAGTTCATAGCAAGAGGAGGTGAAAGTATGACCCCAATTATGATGGTTCTCATCTCCATTTTGCTGATTCTACTCGGTTTAGTTGTTGGCTACTTTGTTCGTAAAACCATTGCCGAAGCGAAAATTGCGGGCGCACGCGGTGCAGCCGAGCAAATTCTTGAAGATGCGAAGCGTGATGCTGAAGCACTGAAAAAAGAAGCTCTGCTTGAAGCAAAGGATGAAATCCACAAACTTCGAATAGATGCTGAACAGGAAGTTCGTGAAAGACGAAATGAGCTTCAAAAACAAGAAAACCGTTTACTCCAAAAGGAGGAAAACCTTGATCGCAAACATGAGGGAATTGATAAACGGGAAGCGATGTTGGAGAAGAAAGATCATTCTCTGAATGAACGACAACAACATATTGAAGAGATGGAAAGCAAAGTGGATGAGATGATTCGTATGCAGCAGTCTGAGTTGGAACGAATTTCGAGTCTAACTCGTGACGAAGCGAAACAAATCATTCTTGAGCGGGTTGAAAACGAGCTTTCACATGACATCGCCATCATGACAAAAGAAACTGAAAACCGTGCGAAAGAAGAGGCGGATAAGAAAGCGAAAAACATTCTTTCACTCGCCTTACAGCGCTGCGCAGCGGACCACGTTGCCGAAACAACGGTATCAGTTGTCAATCTTCCAAATGATGAGATGAAAGGACGTATCATCGGACGGGAAGGGCGTAACATTCGTACGCTTGAAACTCTGACAGGAATTGACCTGATTATTGATGATACGCCTGAAGCTGTCATTCTTTCCGGATTTGATCCGATCAGACGTGAGACAGCCAGAATTGCTCTGGATAAACTCGTTCAGGATGGCCGTATTCATCCGGCACGGATTGAAGAAATGGTTGAAAAATCTCGCCGCGAGGTCGATGACTATATTCGTGAGATGGGTGAGCAAACGACATTTGAGGTTGGCGTTCACGGCCTCCACCCAGATCTCATCAAGATCCTCGGCCGCTTAAAGTTCCGTACAAGCTACGGTCAAAATGTGCTTAAGCATTCCATGGAAGTCGCATTCTTGGCCGGTCTAATGGCATCGGAGCTTGGTGAAGACGCAAAGCTTGCTAAACGTGCGGGTCTTCTTCACGACATCGGGAAAGCAATTGACCATGAAGTAGAAGGAAGCCACGTTGAAATCGGGGTAGAGCTTGCGACCAAATATAAAGAGCACCCAGTCGTGATTAACAGTATTGCATCACACCACGGGGATGAGGAGCCGACTTCCATTATCGCTGTGCTGGTAGCTGCAGCAGATGCGCTTTCCGCTGCAAGACCTGGCGCAAGAAGTGAGACGCTCGAGAATTATATTCGAAGACTTGAAAAACTCGAAGAAATTTCTGAGTCCTACGAAGGTGTTGAAAAATCATTTGCCATTCAGGCTGGACGCGAAGTGCGTATTATGGTGAAGCCGGATTCAATTAATGATCTTGAGGCTCATCGACTGGCGCGAGATATCCGCAAGCGAATTGAGGACGAGCTCGATTATCCAGGTCATATTAAGGTGACAGTAATCAGAGAGACTCGAGCCGTAGAGTATGCAAAATAAAGTGATGCGCTAAGCATCACTTTATTTTTTTGACGGCAAGGAATTTCAAGAAGAAAGGATTTACAAAATGAGAATTTTATTTATCGGAGATGTTGTCGGTTCACCGGGCCGTGACATGGTCAAAGAATATGTACCAAAGCTAAAAACAAAATATAAGCCTCACTTTACCATTATTAATGGTGAAAACGCCGCACATGGAAAAGGCCTGACGGAAAAAATTTATCACAGCTTAATCCAGTCCGGCGCAGATGCAATCACAATGGGGAACCACACATGGGACAAAAAAGAAATATTTGATTTTATAGATGACGTTCCGAACTTGGTTCGCCCGGCAAACTTTCCTGAAGGAACACCGGGGAAAGGGATCACATATGTGAAAGCAAACGGCAAAGAACTAGCAGTCATTAATTTGCAGGGACGTACGTTTTTGCCGCCGCTTGATGACCCGTTTTTAAAAGCGGATGAATTGATCGCAGAAGCTGCGAAAAGAACACCGTACATTTTTATTGACTTTCATGCCGAAGCGACAAGTGAAAAGCTCGCACTTGGCTGGTACACGGATGGACGGGCATCGGCTGTAGTAGGAACTCATACACACGTGCAAACAGCGGATAACCGCATTTTGCCGAAGGGAACGGCATATATTACTGATGTGGGAATGACTGGCCCGTATGACGGTATACTGGGGATGGACAGAGAGACGATTATTAAGCGATTCAAAACGAACCTTCCAGTCCGGTTTACTGTCGCTGAAGGAAAAACAACGCTCAGCGGAGTTGTCATTGACATTGACGATCAAACGAAAAAAGCCGTGAAAATTGAGCGTATTTTAATCAACGATGATCACATGTTCTTTGAATAGTTGAACATATGGTTATTTTATAAAAATATTAAAAAGAAAAGCAGGAATATAGCAACTCCTTAGTGAATATAGTAAAAATGGAAGGTAGCCCGCTATTTTTGAAAAGCATTGTGGGGATGGCTTTTTGGATAGCAACATCTAATAATGATTGTTCTAATGAACACTCACTTATCCATTGTAAAACTAAGGGGGAGCAGAAATGGAAATCTTAAAAGTTTCAGCAAAATCGAGTCCAAATTCAGTGGCAGGTGCGCTTGCAGGCGTGTTGAGAGAGCGAGGAGCCGCCGAAATTCAAGCGATCGGAGCGGGTGCATTAAACCAGGCTGTAAAAGCTGTGGCGATTGCCAGGGGATTTGTGGCGCCAAGCGGCGTTGATTTGATTTGTATTCCGGCTTTTACAGATATTCAAATCGATGGGGAAGAAAGAACAGCGATTAAATTAATCGTGGAGCCTCGCTAAAAACAAATAAAGCATTCTCAACCTGTTTGCGTAATGCAAACAGGTTGTTTTTCATTTATTGTGATATTTTCTCCCGATAGTATTTTTAGCACATAAATGAGCGAATATACAAAATCAGAAATGAGCTAAAACGTTTCAAAAAAAATTTCCGCCCATTTTTCAAGACAGATACTTTTGTCCTTCTGGAAAAGACAGTGCTGTTTACGCTTATTCCATATCATGGTACAATCCGAATATAACAAGAATTTTTCAAGGAGGATTGTACATGCAGAGTGGAAAGATGAAAGCTCTAATGAAAAAGGACGGGGCGTTCGGTGCTGTGCTGACTGAAGTTCCCATTCCTGAGATTGATAAACATGAAGTCCTCATAAAAGTGAAAGCCGCTTCCATATGCGGCACGGATGTCCACATTTATAATTGGGATCAATGGGCACGTCAGAGAATCAAAACACCCTATGTTTTCGGCCATGAGTTCAGCGGCATCGTAGAGGACGTGGGAGAGAATGTCAGCAGTGTAAAAGTGGGAGAGTATGTGTCTGCGGAAACACACATTGTTTGTGGTGAATGTGTCCCTTGCGTAACAGGAAAATCTCATGTGTGTACCAATACTGCTATAATCGGAGTGGACACGGCAGGCTGTTTTGCGGAGTATGTAAAAGTTCCAGCTGATAACATTTGGAGAAATCCCGCTGATATGGACCCGTCAATTGCTTCCATTCAAGAGCCTTTAGGAAATGCAGTTCATACCGTACTCGAGAGCCAGCCTGCAGGAGGAACGACTGCAGTCATTGGATGCGGGCCGATTGGTCTTATGGCTGTTGCGGTTGCAAAAGCAGCAGGAGCTTCTCAGGTGATAGCGATTGATAAGAATGAATACAGGCTGAGGCTTGCAAAACAAATGGGAGCGACTTGTACTGTTTCTATTGAAAAAGAAGACCCGCTCAAAATTGTAAGCGCTTTAACGAGTGGGGAAGGAGCAGATCTTGTTTGTGAGATGTCGGGCCATCCCTCAGCGATTGCCCAAGGTCTTGCGATGGCTGCGAATGGCGGAAGATTTCATATTCTCAGCTTGCCGGAACATCCGGTGACAATTGATTTGACGAATAAAGTGGTATTTAAAGGGCTTACCATCCAAGGAATCACAGGAAGAAAAATGTTTTCAACATGGCGCCAGGTGTCTCAGTTGATCAGTTCAAACGTGATCGATCTTGAACCTGTTATTACCCATCAGTTTCCGTTAGAGGAGTTTGAAAAAGGTTTCGAACTGATGAGAAGCGGGCAGTGCGGAAAAGTAATTTTAATTCCATAAAGGGGGATAAACATGACGAAGGAATTTGAGTTTTTAAAAGCAGAGCTTGATAGTATGAAAGAAAACCATACATGGCAAGACATAAAACAGCTTGAATCTATGCAGGGCCCATCTGTCACAGTGAATCACCAAAAAGTCATTCAGCTATCTTCTAATAATTACCTCGGATTCACTTCACATCCTAGACTCATCAACGCCGCACAGGAGGCCGTTCAGCAGTATGGAGCCGGCACCGGATCAGTGAGAACGATTGCCGGTACATTTACAATGCATCAAGAGCTTGAGAAAAAGCTGGCAGCCTTTAAAAAAACGGAGGCGGCACTTGTATTCCAATCTGGCTTCACAACAAACCAAGGCGTACTTTCAAGTATTCTTTCAAAAGAGGATATTGTCATCTCAGATGAATTGAACCATGCCTCTATTATTGACGGAATTCGACTGACAAAGGCGGATAAAAAGGTGTATCAGCACGTCAATATGAGTGATTTAGAGCGGGTGCTGAGAAAGTCAATGAATTATCGGATGCGTCTGATTGTGACAGACGGCGTATTTTCCATGGATGGCAACATAGCTCCTCTGCCTGATATTGTAGAGCTCGCTGAGAAATATGACGCATTTGTGATGGTGGATGACGCCCATGCATCCGGAGTACTTGGCGAAAACGGCAGGGGAACGGTGAATCACTTCGGTCTTGACGGCAGAGTTCATATTCAGGTCGGAACATTAAGCAAGGCAATCGGAGTGCTCGGCGGCTACGCTGCAGGTTCAAAGGTGCTGATCGATTATTTGCGCCATAAGGGCCGTCCATTTTTATTCAGCACGTCTCATCCTCCGGCAGTCACTGCAGCTTGTATGGAAGCGATTGATGTCTTGCTTGAAGAGCCGGAGCATATGGAGCGCTTGTGGGAGAATACTGCCTATTTTAAAGCAATGCTTGTGAAAATGGGCCTGACTCTCACGAAGAGTGAAACGCCGATTCTTCCTATTTTAATAGGTGATGAAGGTGTGGCAAAGCAATTTTCAGATCAGCTCCTTTCTCGCGGTGTTTTTGCCCAAAGTATCGTTTTCCCGACTGTAGCAAAGGGAAAAGCCAGAATTCGCACGATTATAACAGCAGAGCACACCAAAGATGAACTGGATCAGGCGCTTGATGTCATCGAAAAGACGGCAAAGGAGCTCCAGCTATTGTAACAAGAGGAAGAGTTTACTCTTCCTCTTTTGATTCCTTATTGATTATTATTCTCAATGAGTGTACAATGATAGGTTGCCAGTTGTGCAGAGCTTCAATAACCTTTATACTGAAGGGTGGAAGTTTGGTTTGAAAGGAGAAAATATGACATGAATGAAAAACAAAAATTAGAGAGCGGACAAGTTCATCCATCGGACAAAAAATCCGAGAAGGATTACAGCAAGTACTTTGAAGCTGTTTACATTCCGCCTTCTTTAAAAGACGCGAAAAAACGAGGCAAGGAAGCCGTTACTTATCATAATGACTTTAAAATTTCTGAACAATTTAAAGGATTGGGAGACGGAAGAAAGTTCTATATCCGTACGTACGGCTGCCAAATGAATGAACACGATACAGAGGTTATGGCAGGGATCTTTATGGCGCTCGGTTACGAAGCGACAAACTCTGTTGATGATGCCAATGTCATTTTGTTAAATACATGTGCAATCCGTGAAAATGCTGAAAACAAGGTGTTTGGTGAGCTCGGGCACTTAAAAGCACTGAAAAAAAACAATCCCGATCTGATTTTAGGCGTGTGCGGCTGTATGTCCCAAGAGGAATCAGTCGTGAACCGTATTTTGAAAAAACATCCGTTTGTCGATATGATTTTCGGAACGCATAACATTCATCGCCTGCCGGAGCTTTTGTCAGAAGCATACCTTTCAAAAGAAATGGTTGTAGAAGTTTGGTCTAAGGAAGGGGACGTTATTGAAAACCTTCCGAAAGTCCGAAATGGAAAAATTAAGGGCTGGGTCAATATCATGTACGGCTGTGACAAATTCTGTACGTATTGCATTGTGCCTTACACACGCGGAAAAGAAAGAAGCCGCCGCCCTGAGGATATCATTCAGGAAGTGAGAAGGCTCGCAAGTGAAGGCTATAAGGAAATTACTCTGTTAGGCCAAAACGTAAACGCGTATGGAAAAGACTTTGAAGATATGACGTACGGACTTGGTGATTTGATGGATGAACTGAGAAAAATCGATATCCCGAGAATCCGTTTTACAACGAGTCATCCGCGCGACTTTGACGACCGCCTCATTGAAGTGCTGGCAAAAGGCGGAAATCTGCTTGATCACATTCATCTTCCGGTTCAATCAGGAAGCTCAGAAGTTCTCAAGCTGATGGCCCGCAAATATGACAGAGAGCGTTACATGGAGCTGGTGCGAAAAATTAAAGAAGCAATGCCAAACGCTTCTTTGACAACGGACATTATCGTCGGATTTCCAAATGAAACGGACGAACAGTTTGAAGAAACGCTTTCTCTATACCGTGAAGTGGAGTTTGACAGCGCCTATACGTTCATTTACTCTCCGCGTGAAGGCACTCCGGCTGCTAAGATGAAAGATAATGTACCGATGCGTGTGAAAAAAGAACGCCTGCAGCGTCTAAACGCACTGGTGAATGAAATTTCTGCTAAAAAAATGAAGGAATACGAAGGCAAGGTTGTCGAAGTATTAGTTGAGGGTGAAAGCAAAAATAACCCTGATATTCTTGCGGGCTATACTGAAAAAAGCAAGCTTGTCAATTTCAAAGGGCCGAAGGAAGCCATCGGCAAAATCGTCCGCGTGAAAATCCAGCAAGCGAAAACATGGTCGCTTGACGGAGAAATGGTAGGAGAAGCAATCGAGGTGAAATAAGATGACGCTCTACTCAAAAAAAGACATTGTGCAGCAGGCACGAAACCTTGCAAAAATGATCTCTGAAACAGAAGAGGTTGATTTTTTCAAACGGGCTGAAGCGCAAATCAATGAGAATGACAAAGTGTCCACAATCGTTAATCAGATTAAAGCCCTGCAAAAGCAGGCTGTCAATCTGAAGCATTATGAAAAGCATGAAGCGCTCAAACAAGTAGAAGCAAAAATTGACGCGCTGCAAGAAGAGCTTGAAGAGATTCCTGTTATCCAGGAATTCAGAGACTCGCAAATGGAAGTAAATGACCTACTGCAGCTCGTTGCACACACCATTTCCAACCAAGTCACAAATGAAATCATCACATCAACCGGAGGCGACCTGCTGAAAGGGGAAACCGGTTCAAAGGTGAAGCATTCAAATAACAGCTGTTCTCTCTAAACACGGTGCCTTTACAGGCCCGTGTTTTTTTATCATTTTTGCGGTTAAAAATGAACTAAGTAATCTATGTACCAAATGTTCAATTGGTTTTTCTGTGCTCAGCCGGTATAAACTTTATCGCACTTATAAGTAAAGTTTCTAGGCACCCCTGCATACAATGGAACAGAAACTTTGTATTTTTATATTTTATTTATAAAAATGCACACTAGACAAATGCCCAGCATAAGATAACACGAAGAAGAACAAGGAGGCATGCCGGAATGTCTGAATACAGGGAAATTATTACGAAGGCAGTAGTAGCGAAAGGCCGAAAATTCACCCAATGCACCAACACCATCTCGCCTGAGAAAAAACCGAGCAGCATTTTGGGTGGTTGGATTATTAACCACAAGTATGACGCTGAAAAAATTGGAAAAACGGTAGAAATTGAAGGGTATTATGATATAAACGTATGGTACTCTTACGCGGACAACACAAAGACAGAGGTTGTCACAGAACGGGTAAAATATGTAGATGTCATTAAACTCAGATACAGAGACAATAATTACTTAGATGATGAGCATGAAGTGATTGCCAAAGTGCTTCAGCAGCCAAACTGCCTTGAAGTGACCATTTCGCCGAATGGAAATAAAATCGTTGTGCAGGCAGAAAGAGAATTTTTGGCGGAAGTGGTAGGGGAAACAAAGGTAGTTGTTGAGGTCAATCCTGACTGGGAAGAGGATGACGAGGAAGATTGGGAAGATGAGCTTGATGAAGAGCTTGAAGACATCAACCCGGAGTTTTTAGTGGGAGATCCTGAAGAATAAAAAAGGGACTAGGGGAGACAGTACCCCCAAGTCTCTTTTTTATATTGATATATCATTCTTTTATCACTTTTTGTTTATGTTATAATGAAGGTTGGAAAATAGAAACGTTGATACATAGTGAGGGATTAAACAATGGCCGGTTATACGCCTATGATACAGCAATATTTAAAAATAAAGGCAGAGCACCAGGATGCCTTTTTATTTTTTCGCCTGGGTGATTTTTATGAAATGTTTTTTGAGGACGCCAAAAAAGCGTCACAAGAGCTGGAAATTACGTTAACGAGCAGAGATGGCGGTGCGGCTGAAAAAATACCGATGTGCGGTGTGCCGTATCATTCTGCTTCCGCGTATATCGAACAGCTTATTAAAAAAGGATACAAAGTGGCGATCTGTGAACAGACGGAAGATCCGAAAGCCGCAAAGGGCGTTGTGAAAAGAGAAGTGGTTCAGCTGATTACGCCCGGAACTGTAATGGACGGCAAAGGCATCCATGAATCGGAAAATAACTTTATCGCATCTGTTTCAGCCTGCTCGAACGGATACGGACTTGCGCTGTCTGATTTGACAACGGGAGAAAATTTGGCTGTTTTGATTGAACGGCTTGAAGACGTCATATCAGAAATTTATTCAGTCGGCGCACGGGAAATCGTGGTTTCAGGAAGCTTGGATGCCGATACAGTGGCACAGCTGAGAGAGCGGTGCGGTGCAACGATTTCAATTGAAGACGGAGAAACAGACGAACACGTAACGATCATTGAGCACTTAAATAATGAAGATATAACAAAAACATTTCTGCGCTTATATACGTATTTGAAAAGAACCCAAAAGCGCAGCCTTGATCATCTTCAGCCCGTGCAGGTGTATGAGCTTGAGGAAGCGATGAAAATTGACTTGTACTCAAAGCGTAATCTGGAGCTGACCGAAACGATTCGTTCGAAAAATAAAAAAGGCTCCCTTTTGTGGCTGCTGGATGAAACAAAAACGGCAATGGGAGGCCGGCTGCTTAAACAGTGGATTGACCGGCCGCTTATCAGAGTCAATCAAATCGAAGAGCGCCAAGAAATGGTGGAAACATTGATGTCCCATTTCTTTGAACGGGAAGATCTGCGTGAACGTTTAAAAGAAGTGTATGACTTAGAACGCCTTGCCGGCCGCGTTGCATTCGGAAATGTCAATGCCCGGGATTTGATTCAGCTGAAGGAATCGTTAAAGCAAGTTCCTGGCATCAAACAGCTGGTTGCTTCACTGGCTCATGACAAGGCCAAGGAACGTGCAGAGCGCATTGACCCTTGCGGGGATGTACTTGAACTGCTGGAAGAAGCGCTGTACGAAAATCCTCCTTTATCGGTAAAAGAAGGGAACCTGATTAAAGATGGTTATAATCAAAAGCTTGATGAATATCGTGATGCAAGCAGAAACGGAAAAGACTGGATTGCCCGCCTGGAACAGCAGGAGCGGGAATACACAGGCATTCGCTCTTTAAAGGTCGGCTTTAATAAAGTTTTCGGTTATTACATTGAAGTGACAAAAGCAAATTTGCATTTGCTTGAGGAAGGGCGTTATGAGCGGAAGCAGACGTTAACCAATGCAGAGCGCTACATTACACCTGAATTAAAAGAAAAAGAAGCGCTCATTTTAGAGGCTGAAAATAACATCTGTGAGCTGGAGTACGAGCTGTTTACCGAGCTGCGCGAGAAAGTGAAGCAGTATATTCCGCGGCTGCAGCAGCTTGCAAAACAGATGAGCGAGCTGGACGCACTGCAATGCTTTGCGACAATCAGTGAAAATCGCCACTACACGAAACCGGAGTTCTCTAAAGATGAAGTCGAAGTGATTGAAGGCAGACACCCGGTTGTTGAAAAAGTCATGGACAGCCAGGAATATGTCCCGAACAACTGCATGATGGGCGATAACAGACAAATGCTTCTCATTACAGGTCCAAACATGTCAGGGAAAAGCACGTATATGAGACAAATCGCGCTCATTTCCATTATGGCGCAAATCGGCTGCTTTGTACCCGCGAAAAAAGCGGTGCTTCCGATTTTTGATCAAATTTTTACACGAATCGGCGCTGCAGATGATTTGATTTCCGGACAAAGTACATTTATGGTAGAAATGCTTGAAGCGAAAAATGCGATTGTCAATGCGACGAAAAACAGCCTCATTCTGTTTGATGAAATCGGGCGGGGAACGTCCACTTATGACGGCATGGCGCTGGCACAGGCGATTATTGAATATGTTCACGATCATATCGGCGCCAAGACGCTGTTCAGTACACACTATCACGAGCTGACAGTTCTTGAGGACAAGCTGCCTCAGCTGAAAAACGTTCATGTTCGCGCTGAAGAATATAACGGAACGGTTGTCTTTCTTCATCAAATCAAAGAAGGTGCTGCTGATAAAAGCTATGGTATCCATGTAGCTCAGCTTGCCGAACTGCCGGAAGATCTGATTGCGCGCGCTCAAGATATTTTAAAAGAGCTTGAGCATTCAGGAAACAAACCGGAAGTGCCGGTGCAGAAACCTCAGGTGAAAGAAAAGCCGGCACAGCTGTCCTTTTTTGACGAAGCGGAAAAGCCGGCTGAAACACCAAAGCTTTCAAAAAAAGAAAAGCAAGTGATCGATGCTTTCAAATCACTTAATATACTGGATATGACACCGCTTGAAGCGATGAATGAAATGTACAAGCTGCAAAAGAAATTACATTAAAACGGGGTGATGAATGTGGCAAAAGTCATCCAGCTGTCAGATGAGCTTTCGAATAAAATAGCGGCGGGCGAGGTTGTGGAACGGCCCGCCTCAGTCGTCAAAGAATTGGTGGAAAATGCGATCGACGCTGACAGCACAGTCATTGAAATCGATATTGAGGAAGCAGGCCTTGCATCCATTCGGGTCTTGGATAACGGCGAAGGAATGGAGAATGAAGATTGCAAACGTGCTTTCCGCCGCCACGCAACGAGTAAAATAAAAGATGAAAATGATTTATTCAGGGTGAGAACGCTCGGTTTCAGGGGAGAAGCCCTGCCGAGTATCGCGTCAGTCTCTCATCTGGAGATTACAACAAGCACTGGTGAAGGAGCTGGGACGAAGCTCGTCCTCCAAGGAGGAAACATCATTTCCGAATCGCGTTCCTCAAGCAGGAAGGGAACTGAAATTGTCGTTTCCAACCTGTTTTTTAACACACCGGCCCGTTTGAAATATATGAAAACCGTTCATACAGAGCTTGGAAACATTACGGATGTGGTTAACCGTATTGCTCTGGCGCATCCAGAGGTATCGATCCGCCTGCGCCATCATGGGAAAAACCTGCTTCAAACGAACGGAAACGGAGATGTGCGTCATGTACTGGCAGCGATTTACGGCACGGCTGTCGCCAAAAAAATGCTTCCGCTGCATGTGAGCTCCTTGGATTTTGAAGTAAAGGGATATATCGCCCTCCCAGAGATTACACGGGCGTCGAGGAACTATATGTCGTCTGTGGTCAATGGCCGTTACATTAAAAATTTCCCGCTCGTCAAAGCGGTTCATGAAGGCTATCATACGCTTCTGCCGATCGGACGCCATCCGATTACTTTTATAGAAATTACGATGGACCCGATTTTAGTCGATGTCAACGTGCATCCATCGAAGCTTGAGGTCCGGCTCAGCAAGGAAACAGAGCTTCATGACTTAATACGTGACGGAATTAAAGATGTGTTTAAACAGCAGCAGCTGATTCCGAGTGCCCAGCTCCCGAAAAAATCAGCACCTGCCATCAAAAATGAGCAGCAGTTCATAACCTTTGATGAAAAGCCTCCGGAAAAAAAAGTTTCGGAAAAATCGACTGCGTCATCTTATTCACCAATGAAGCTCAGCTCAGTCGTGAAAGAGCCGGTTGATGCGGAGGAAGAATTGCCTCCTCTCCAATTTGATGCTCCACCTATCGTTGATCAGGAACAAACCCTTGAGGTGTCCGATATTTCAGAAGAACTGCCTGAAACATTTGAGCAGGAATGCCATGAGGAACAGCAGCAGCCAGCGTCTGAGCGGGTTCCGATTATGTACCCGATCGGCCAGATGCACGGGACTTATATATTGGCACAAAACGAAAACGGCCTGTATATTATCGACCAGCACGCCGCCCAAGAACGTATTAAATATGAGTACTTTCGTGAAAAGGTGGGGGAGGTTGAGCCTGAGGTGCAAGATATGATTGTACCGCTGACGTTCCACTACTCCACAAATGAGGCTTTGATTATTGAACAGCACAAACAAGAGCTCGAAAGCGTCGGTGTCTTTTTAGAGTCATTCGGCTCTAACAGTTACATCGTCCGCTGCCACCCGGCCTGGTTTCCAAAGGGAGAAGAAGCAGAGCTCATAGAAGAAATCATTCAGCAGGTGCTCGACTCCAAAAATATAGATATTAAAAAACTTCGCGAGGAAGCGGCGATTATGATGAGCTGCAAAGGCTCCATCAAAGCAAATCGCCACCTCAGAAACGATGAAATCAAAGCGCTTCTGGACGACCTCCGAAGCACATCAGACCCATTTACATGCCCGCACGGCCGCCCGATCATCATTCACCACTCGACATATGAGATGGAAAAGATGTTCAAACGCGTGATGTAGCGGGGGTGGTAAGCATTGATCCATTCTCTGAATGGATCAATGCTTTTTTTGTACTCCTTCGAGTGTCAGATTATAAGAAACGGTTGTAAACGTGTGAGCAGTGTTAACGCATTATACTTCATGGTTCCTCTGTATAACAAAATTTCCATTTACAGGAAATTAGGATTAATGTATATTTTGGGTGAGGGGGTGGAAAATATATGGCATGTGATCCGAAGATCATTATCTTTTTGGATGAACTTGATGATCCGAATGTGAGAATCATTTTAGAATGCAGAATTTAAATTACAACATTGTGTTTTGCTCCCTGTTCGTGTGAACAGGGAGTTTTTTTCGTTTATATAACTGGTGATGCCCAAATATAGGGTGTTATGAATTTTCCATATCTGCCATCGGCTTTAAGCTGCTTCTCTATTAGGCTGGTTATCAAAAGCAAGTTCAATGAAAGCCATGAAAGCTGATATCACAACAAGCAAGACATCTGGAATATAAATAGACTGCATAAAGTAATCTGCAAAACAGATCGTTATAAGATTGCTGATAAAATACAGTATAAAAGCAAAAAGTGCAGTCTTTTTCAATGAAAGTGATTTTGCCAAAATGATAGAGATAATCTTTGTGAGTGGGTCTATGATTAAACCTACAGCAAAGCAGGCTAAAATAAATAAAGCTAATGTTTGATTGGAAGCGTATGTGATGCCCAGTATGGAGAATAAGCCTTTCATCCCGAAGAAAAAGCCGCCGAAGATGACTGCAAGCGCGATGGCCGCGATAAAAGTAATAGATACAATTCCGATTAATTTTGATCTCAGGTTAAAATCTTTAGAGTGCTCGTTCTGTTCTTTTTGGTTTATGTATGACACTCCCTTCACCTGCTTACTCGTACAAACAGTTACCCTTGAATCAGCCCAAAATATCTATAAGTCTGTTTTCTAACGAAAATAGTATAGCATATTTTAACAAAACCAAAAAAGGTCCTTTCCACTGGGGAAGGGCCTTTTTCATCATGTTAACTCCTGAGATTCGCCGAAGCTTTCTCTTTTTTTGGCCAAATAAAATAGCTGGCTGTAATGAGAAAGTCAATTCCTATAATGACAGTCCACAGTTTAAGAATGCCGCTCAATGCCTCGGTTCGGGCAGAGTCATTGATAAAATAGATCATCCCTGCCAATAGTCCCGCACCAATTAAGTAGGCCAGCACATGTCTTAGCCAGCCTTTCGCACCGTGCTTGGCATGGTCCATTCCAAAACGTTTCAGCGGTTTTGCGCCTTTTTTTGTCACATAATATTGAAATTTTTCATCTGCCCATTGAATCATTTGTTTCCCATAAGCGATCGATATACCGATGTAAACAGCTGCAATCCCATGGGCTGCGGTCGCTGAGGCTCCGCGGTAAAGGTCCACACCAGTTGCCGCTAACAAGATCAAATCGATAACTGGAGTTAAGGCAAGGAATAGCAGTCCTAATGTATGTCGTTTGAATACGTAGCGTACAGCAAGCCCCAAAACAATGACAACCCAAAACGCAATTTCACAGAAAACAATCATCCATGCGATACCGTTCAATCCATTCCCCTCTTTTCAATACAGTTGTATTATTTAAATAATATGTTACCATCTTTGTTTTTGTAACACAACTGTATTATAAAAATTGCCCTCTCATTTTTTTCTTGTTACAATAAAGCTATGCCAAAACAAATTGACCATGAGAAAAGAAGAAAACAAATTGCAGAAGCAACGTGGCGCGTCATTTTAGAACGAGGGATGGAGGGAGCATCAGCCAGAAATATTGCAAAGGAAGCAGGATTGTCATTAGGTGCGCTGCGCCATTATTTCTCTACACAGGATGAATTGCTTGCTTTTGCAATGAAACTTGTCCAAGAAAAGGTGACGGACCGAATTAAGGACATTGCAGTGAGGGATTTGCTCCCTAAGGAAAAAGTGTTGCAAATTTTGCTTGAAATGGTCCCGACGAATGAAGAAACGATTAGAGAGATGGAGGTTTGGTTTGCTTTTACTGCTTACGCCAGACATAAAAAGGATATGTTTGATGCGAATCATGACGGGATTTTCAGCGGCATGCGGAATCTGATTGCCTATTTAGATGAATCCGATTTACTGAAGCCGAATGCTGATAAAGACATTGAAGCTGAGAGACTTTACGCGCTTGTTGACGGCTTGGCTTTACATGCCATGCTTGACCCTGTGCGAGTGAATAAAGACCGAATCAAGCGGGTCATTATGCAGCATGTAGAGTCAATTTGCGTGGAAGATACACGTGAGACACAAAAACGTCATCCTTAAGGCACTAGTGCGAAAAGCGATTCTTGTTGGGCATGCGTCCAAAAGAGTCGCTTTTTTATATTCAAAGAACAAGGATCTCTGAAAAAAATGGAAAACGATCATGCTGTTTGGTAAAGTGGAATGAAAGACGGACTGAGGAGTGAACACTGGTCCATCGTTTAAGAACTTTACATGATAGGGATGGTATAAATGAATCTTACTTACAAGGTGCATCCAATTAAAACAAGGTATCAGGGCTGGACGAATTATTGCTATATCATTGAAGATATTGTAAGCAGATCTGCAATTGTTGTTGATCCCTCATGGGAATTGAGTAAAATAACCACTACACTTTCTGAACTCGAAGCGGAATTAAAGGCAGTCGCATTGACACACTCTCATTATGATCATGTAAATCTGGTAGACCCGCTGACGAAGATGTTTAACGCTCAAGTTTATATGTCAAAAAAAGAAATTGATTATTATCAATTCCGATGCAGAAATTTAATTAGCCTAGATGATCATCAGACAATCAGCATAGGAAACACAAGAGCACAATGCCTTCTCACACCGGGGCATACAGCCGGCGGAATGTGTTATTTGTTTTCTGAGAGTATTTTTACCGGAGATACGGTGTTTACAGAAGGGTGCGGCATATGTGAGGATGATGGCAGCTCTGCGGAAGAGATGTTTGATAGTATTCAAAGAATAAAGTCGGAGGTTTCACCCCATGTACGGGTGTATCCTGGTCACTCATTTGGCAAATCGCCCGGCCATTCGATAAAGGATCTTTATCAGCATAATATTTACTTTCAAATTGATAAGAAAGAATATTTTGTGAAATTTCGCACTCGTAAAAACCAAAAAGGTATTTTTGATTTTAAATAATCCTTCTGAATCTATTATCCTATTTTTCTTCGAATATCTAAATGATTTTTATTTTCGAAAATGATTACATAGAAGGTGTTATTTATTTTGAAAACTCATTTGAAAGAAAATGAAGCGCATTATCATGATATGGCGCCCTATACGTGATCCGGGTCTTTTTTCTTATGTTCTGCTATATCTCCTGATCCTTTATTCCTCAATGGAAAAAAGCAGAAAAACAATCGAGCAAACTGTAGGAAAAATTAACTTGACGGATAATATTTACAGAGGTTACCATCAACATGAACATGCTACTATTTATCCGGTCATCACTATTATAAAATCATACAGAAGTGAAATACATCTACTAATCGGAAGGGTGGCTTTGAGAGAATGATCACATATGTTTTTCCAGGTCAGGGTTCACAAAAACAGGGAATGGGCAGCGGCCTATTCGATGAATTTAAAGAACTGACGGATCAGGCAGATGAGATCTTAGGATATTCTATCAAACGTCTTTGCCTGGAAAATCCTTATTCCAATTTAAACAAAACGCAATTTACTCAGCCGGCATTATATGTGGTAAACGCACTAAGCTATCTGAAAAAAATCAAGGATGAAGAAGTTAAGCCTGACTTTGTCGCCGGGCACAGCTTGGGTGAATACAATGCGTTATTTGCAGCTGAAGCCTTTGATTTTGAGACAGGTTTACAGCTTGTCAGAAAAAGAGGCGAGCTGATGAGTCTGATAAGCAACGGCGGTATGGCAGCTGTTATGGGACTAAATGAAGAGCAGGTTGCAAAGGCTCTGAAAGAATATCATTTACATGATGTTGATATCGCTAATGTGAATGCCCCATATCAAATTGTAATTTCAGGAAAAAAAGATGAGATTGAAAAAGCCGCATCTCTTTTTGAAACGATGACTGAAGTTACAATGGTACTCCCCTTAAACGTAAGCGGCGCGTTTCATTCCAGATACATGAATAAGGCAAAAGAAGAATTTGAGGAGTTCCTTCATGCCTTTTATTTTTCGCCTCCGTCTATCCCGGTTATTTCTAATGTGTATGCCAAACCGTATACATACGAATTCATGAAACAGACGCTGGCTGATCAAATTAATCATTCAGTGAAATGGACTGACAGCATAAGCTACTTAATGAAAAAAGGCCATATGGAGTTTGAGGAGGTAGGGCCTGGAAATGTTTTAACTGGGTTAATTCATCGCATAAAGAAAGATGCGGAAGCAATGCCCCGCTAAAGCATTTGCCCCTATGGCCGTGTACCTCATCAATCAGGTCTAAACACAGATTTCCTTTCATTTAAGGTATAAAGTTTTAAAGATTCAATCGTTCGATTGACACTGTTTCTAATTGAATAACTTTATATACTGTTACATAAAGAGGCTGATAAATTAAGTTAGACATTTGAACTATGTCAGCCGGTCTGTCAAACCATCGCTCCCACATCTAGATGGTCCATTTTTTAACCGTACCCACCAATCATAGAGTCGATGTTCTTTGCTGATCCTGTTATCATGTTACATCAATTTTGAGATATCAACATACATCTACGATCACGTCATAAATGAACCGCATCCAGAGCACCAATAGCAATCCTTCCAAGTTGAATCTCCTTTACTTTTTCACATATGTCTTTTCCATTTATTAATTTCATTTCAATCGCTGCTATGTGCTTTTACAACATACATGGAAATAAGAAATCCAATAGCCGTCATAAATATAAAAAAAGAGGGTTATACACATGAATGAACCGCTTGTTTTTATGTTTTCCGGGCAAGGTTCCCAATACTATCACATGGGGAAAGAACTATTTAAGGAAAATACCGTGTTTCGCCAATCAATGCTTGAAATGGATGCCATTGCAGCACGGCGAATCGGCACATCCATTGTTGAAGAAATCTACCATCCAGGTAAACGTGTGTCAGATCCGTTTGACAGTATTCTTTTTTCCCACCCCGCCATTTTTATGATTGAGTATTCCTTATATAAGGTTTTGGAAGACAGGGGAATTTATCCTGATTACGTATTGGGATCAAGTCTGGGAGAATTCGCAGCAGCGGCAGTTTCTGGTGTGTCAGACGCAGAGGATATACTGGATTGCATACTTGAACAGGCTATTATCATCCAGAATTCCTGCGATAAAGGAAAAATGCTGGCCATTCTTGACAAACCGCAATTGCTGAATGATCATCCGCAACTGTTTGGAAATAGTGAACTCATTTCTATCAATTATGATTCGCACTTCGTCATTTCTGGTGAAGAAGATCATATAAGGAAGATTATGGAGGATTTAAAGGAGAAGCAGATTCTTTGCCAGCTGCTTCCTGTGTCCTATGCCTTTCATTCTTCGCTTATTGATCCGGCAGAGAGTGCCTATGCAGAATTTTTAAGATCAAAATCTTTTCAAAAACCGTCAATACCGATTGTATCGAGCTTAACGGGAAGCTGCCTTCACTTAATGGACGAGAATTTCTTTTGGAATGCGGTCAGAAAGCCAATGATGTTTCGTGAAGCGATTCGATATTTGGAAAGCCAGCATACATGCAAGTTTATCGATTTAGGGCCATCCGGCACCTTAGCTGCTTTTGTGAAACAGCTGATTCCGGGTGATTCAGCTGACCGTTGCTGCTCAATCATAACACCATTTCATCAGGAGCTGAAAAATCTGAATACGGTTGAGTATTTCCGTACACCAGAAAGGAAGTTTACAAGATGATTACATATGTCTTTCCAGGGCAAGGCTCCCAGCAAAAGGGGATGGGACAAGGGCTATTTGAACAGTATCAGCATTTGACAGATCAAGCAGATCAAATATTAGGCTATTCAATAGAGAAGCTATGTACCGAAAAATCATATCTGGATGTAAATCATACTGAATACACGCAGCCGGCTTTGTATGTTGTTAATGCACTCAGTTACTTGAAGAGAGTGGAGGAGACCGGCAGAAAACCTGATTTTGCGGCAGGACACAGCTTAGGAGAATACAATGCGCTGATGGCAGCCGGTGCATTTGATTTTGAAACCGGATTAAGGCTCGTCAAAAAAAGAGGAGAATTGATGGGACGAATTACAGGGGGCGGAATGGCTGCTGTGATCGGCCTGAGTAAGGAACAAGTTACAGCCGTTTTAGAAGAGCACCGTCTTTATGACATTGATGTGGCAAATGAAAATACGCCCCGGCAAATTGTGATTTCTGGCCCGAAAAAAGAGATTGAAAAAGCTCGGGCTGTTTTTGAAAACACCAAGGATGTAAAGCTGTTTCATCCATTAAATGTGAGCGGAGCTTTTCATTCCAGATATATGAATGAAGCCAAACAGGTATTTAAGCAATATATTGACTCATTCCAGTTTGCACCTTTGGCGATCCCGGTTATCTCCAATGTCTACGCAGAGCCATACCATCAAGACAGATTAAAAGATACATTATCTGAACAAATGGACAACACAGTGAAATGGACGGACAGCATTCGTTTTCTGATGGGAAGAGGAGAAATGGAGTTTGCAGAGATTGGGCCTGGAACTGTTTTAACCGGTCTCATTCATCGGATTAAAAATGAAGCTGAACCATTGACATATATACCGAAAAAGAACCCCGCGATCAGTGCGCATCTAAAGGAGCAACGCAATGTTCAAGCTGGGATTACGGCAGAATCTTTAGGAAGTGCTGAATTTAAACAAGATTATCATCTTACATATGCTTATCTTGCAGGAGGAATGTACCGCGGCATTGCTTCGAAAGAAATGGTAGTAAAGCTGTCAAGAGCGGGAATGATGGGGTTCTTTGGCACAGGAGGTCTGAGCCTGAAAGAGGTTGAAGATGCGATCCATGCTATACAAGGTGAATTAGGAAAAGGACAAGCCTACGGCATCAATCTGGTCCACAATATGAAACATACTGAATCAGAAGAAAAAATGATCGATCTTTTATTGAGGAATCAAGTGAGCATTGTGGAGGCTTCAGCATTTTTAAGTGTCACTCCTGCATTAGTAAGGTACCGCGCAAAAGGAGTGAAACGCAATCAAAATGGTGACGTTATATGCTCAAATCGTCTCATAGCAAAAATATCACGGCCGGAAGTTGCAGAATCATTTCTGAGTCCTGCGCCTGAGAATATGCTGCAAAAGCTTTTAGGAGAAAATAAAATCACTATGAACGAAGCTGAGTTGTTGCGGTGCATTCCGATGGCTGACGATATTTGTGTAGAAGCTGATTCAGGCGGTCATACAGATGGCGGTGTGGCATACAGCCTGATGCCGGCGATGACATCTTTAAGAGATGAAATGATGAAAAAATATCAATACCGGAAAAAAATAAGAGTTGGTGCAGCTGGAGGGATTGGAACACCTGAGGCAGCGATGGCGGCTTTTATGCTAGGGGCTGATTTTATTCTAACAGGCTCAATCAATCAATGTACGGTTGAGGCGGCAACAAGTGATAAAGTAAAGGATTTGCTTCAGCAGATGAATGTACAAGATACAGCCTATGCGCCTGCAGGTGATATGTTTGAATCGGGCAGTAAAGTGCAGGTGCTAAAGAAAGGCGTGTTCTTTCCCGCACGGGCAAACAAGTTATATGAACTGTACCAGCGGTATGGGTCTATACGTGAGCTGGATGCAAAGATGCTGGCCCAGCTTGAGGAGAAATACTTTAAACGCAGTATAGAAGACATATATAAAGATATTGCATTGCATTATCCCGCGGCAGACATTGAGAAGGCTGAACAAAACCCGAAGCATAAAATGGCTTTGATTTTCCGATGGTACTTCAGATACAGTTCAAAATTGGCAATCAGCGGAAGCGAACATTCGAAGGTCGATTATCAAATTCACTGCGGTCCCGCGCTGGGAGCCTTTAATCAATGGGTTAAAGGATCGCAATTTGAAAATTGGCGAAACCGCCATGTGGATGAAATCGGGAAAAAATTAATGACAGAAACGGCAGTATTGCTTTATGAACGGATGCAATCGATGTATCAGCCGTCGCATGAAACAGACAACATAAAAATAAAAGTTTGAATATTATGAAAATATACCTATAAAAATCATTAAAATAATCCCTTGAAGGAGAGAGCGCATTATGGATAAACAGAGAATCTTTGAAGTATTAATCACCAATATTTGCGAGGTGCTTCCTGAATTAGACGGACACAGATTTGAGCCTGAAGATCAATTAGTTGAGTTAGGAGCTGACTCTGTAGACAGAGCTGAAATTATCACGATGGTGCTAGAGGATTTATCGTTAAAAATCCCTCGCATTGAGCTATCCGGGGTGAAAAACATCGGTGAATTAGCTGAGGTGCTTTATGACAAAGTGCAATCTGCCTGAGGTGGTGGTGACCGGTGTAGGCGTTACGGCCTCCATCGGTCAAGGGAAAGAGGACTTTGCTTCCTCGCTGCTGTCCGGCAGACATGCCTTTGATGTCATGAAGCGTTCAGGCAGACAAAAAGACAGCCGGCTTATCGGAGCCGAAATTGCGTCATTGTCTTATCCTGACCGACTCTCCAAAAAAATGTTGCGAAAAGCATCATTCTCCAGCCGCGCTGCATTGGTAACTCTCACAGAGGCTTGGGAGGAGGCTGAATTGGACGATGCAGATTCCTCACGTATCGGACTGGTTGTTGGCGGATCAAATTTTCAGCAGAGAGAAACCTTTGAAGTTTATGAAAGGTATCAAGACCGCTCCGGTTTTATTTCGCCGGCATATGGCCTGTCTTTCATGGACAGCGATCTTTGCGGGATTTGTACAGATCAGTTTGGCATCACGGGATTAGCATATACGGTGGGAGGAGCCTCGGCCAGCGGCCAGTTAGCAGTCATTCATGCGATTCAGCAAGTCCTGTCAGGCGAAGTTGATACTTGCATAGCACTTGGTGCTTTAATGGATCTTTCTTATATGGAATGCGAGGCGCTAAGGGCTTTAGGCGCTATGGGGACGGACAAATATGCTGATGAACCTGAAAAAGCGTGCCGTCCCTTTGATCAAAACAGAGACGGGTTTATCTATGGAGAATCGTGCGGTGCATTGGTAATAGAACGAAAGGAGACGGCTTTACGAAGAGGTCTCAAACCTTATGCAGCATTGTCTGGCTGGTCAATCAAACTGGACGGAAACCGGAATCCTGATCCTTCATTAGAAGGAGAGATTCATGTCATCCAGAAGGCACTGGAGCGTGCCAGGCTTTTACCAGAAGATATTGATTATATTAATCCTCATGGAACAGGCTCTTTTATTGGAGATGAAATAGAATTAAAGGCGCTCCGTGCATGCCGGCTTTCCCATGCTTATATCAATGCAACAAAATCGATAACCGGACACGGGCTTAGTGCGGCGGGCATCGTGGAGATTATTTCTGTTTTGCTGCAAATGAAAAAAACTACCCTGCATCCGAGCAGGAATTTGGATCATCCAATCGATGATTCCTTTCATTGGGTAAATGAGAAATCGATTTCATACCGCATCAAAAATGCGCTGAGCTTAAGCATGGGGTTTGGCGGAATGAACACCGCGGTTTGTATACAAAACATTGAGAAATGTGGAGGCGAATCATAAATGGTTTCAGCCGGAATAGAAGCGATGAATGTCTTTGGCGGAACGGCATACCTTGATGTCATGGAGCTGGCCAAATACAGACACTTAGATACTGCGAGATTTGAAAACTTATTAATGAAAGAAAAAGCGGTAGCACTGCCTTATGAAGATCCCGTGACCTTCGGAGTCAATGCAGCTAAGCCGATTATTGATGCTTTATCTGAAGCAGAGAAGGACCGGATTGAATTGCTGATCACTTGCTCTGAATCCGGGATCGACTTTGGGAAATCGTTAAGTACATATATCCATGAATATTTAGGTCTCAACCGCAACTGCCGTTTGTTTGAGGTTAAACAGGCGTGTTATTCAGGGACAGCGGGATTTCAGATGGCGGTGAATTTTATATTATCCCAGACTTCTCCGGGTGCCAAAGCACTGGTTATCGCCAGTGATATTTCACGTTTTTTAATCGCTGAGGGCGGAGACGCTTTAAGCGAAGATTGGTCTTATGCGGAACCGAGCGCCGGAGCGGGAGCGGTGGCCGTTTTAGTTGGCGAAAATCCCGAGGTGTTTCAAATAGATCCCGGAGCAAATGGTTATTACGGCTATGAAGTGATGGACACGTGCCGCCCCATTCCCGACAGTGAAGCGGGAGATTCTGATCTGTCTTTAATGTCATATTTGGATTGCTGCGAACAGACCTTTCTGGAATATCAAAAGCGTGTACCGGGTGCCAATTATCAGGACACGTTTCAATATCTTGCTTACCATACGCCCTTTGGCGGGATGGTGAAAGGTGCGCACCGGACAATGATGCGTAAGGTGGCGAAGGTGAAAACATCCGGGATTGAGACGGATTTTTTAACTCGGGTAAAACCAGGTTTAAACTACTGTCAACGGGTTGGAAATATTATGGGGGCAGCCTTGTTTCTGGCATTGGCCAGCACGATAGATCAAGGGAGATTTGATTCGCCTAAACGAATTGGCTGTTTTTCCTACGGATCCGGCTGCTGTTCTGAATTTTACAGCGGAATTACAACTCCGCAAGGCCAGGAGCGTCAGCGAACATTTGGTATTGAGAAGCATTTGGATCACCGGTATCAGCTCTCCATGGAAGAGTATGAGCTATTGTTTAAGGGGAGCGGGATGGTGCGGTTTGGGACGCGCAATGTAAAGCTGGACTTTGAGATGATACCGGGCATCATGCAGTCCACTCAAGAGAAGCCGCGCTTGTTTTTAGAAGAAATTTCTGAGTTTCATCGAAAGTACAGGTGGATCTCGTGACCTATCAAACGATAAAGGTCCGCTTTCAAGCGTCGGTTTGCTATATTACCTTTCACCGTCCTGAAGCGAATAATACGATTAATGACACGCTGATAGAAGAATGCATGCAAGTGTTAAACCAATGTGAAACATCAACGGTGACGGTTGTCGTTTTAGAGGGGCTTCCCGAGGTGTTTTGTTTCGGAGCTGATTTTCAAGAAATCTATCAGGAAATGAAAAGGGGCAGAGAACAGGCAAGCTCCCAAGAGCCTCTCTATGATTTGTGGCTGAAATTGCAGACCGGCCCTTACGTCACGATATCTCATGTCAAGGGAAAAGTGAATGCAGGCGGTCTTGGATTCGTATCTGCCACAGATATTGCCATTGCTGATCAGACGGCGTCATTCAGTCTCTCTGAGCTGCTATTCGGCCTGTACCCTGCTTGTGTTTTACCGTTTCTGATCCGCCGTATCGGCTGGCAGAAAGCGCATTATATGACGCTTATGACAAAGCCGATTTCCGTTCAGGAAGCCAGTGAATGGGGGTTAATAGATGCTTTTGATGCTGAAAGTGACGTGCTGCTGAGAAAGCATTTATTGCGTTTGCGGAGGCTGAATAAAAAAGGAATCGCACATTATAAACAGTTTATGAGCTCACTTGATCATCAAGTCAGTCGTGCGAAAGCCACCGCTTTAACTGCAAATCAAGACATGTTTTCTGATCCTCAAAACCAAATGGGAATCATCAGGTATGTTGAAACAGGACAATTCCCATGGGAGGATCAGTAACCGTTTAAAAATGACAATCAGAACCGTTAGGAGGACATCATGACGCATTCTGTTGTAGAGCTTATCGAAATTGAATCCGCCATTATTCAGGTAAAGATGCAAGATCGCACTCATAAAAACGCGTTTTCACAAGAACTTACAGACGGTTTAATTCAAGCGTTTGAATACATACGGCAGAACCCAAAATACAAAGCGGTCATTTTGACAGGATATGATAATTATTTTGCTTCAGGAGGAACGCAAGAAGGACTGCTTCGAATTCAACAGGGATTGACCAAGTTCACTGATGACAATCTTTATTCTCTGGCGCTGGATTGTGAGATTCCAGTTATTGCGGCAATGCAGGGCCATGGAATTGGAGGCGGCTTTGTCATGGGGCTCTTTGCTGACATAGTCATTCTGAGCAGAGAAAGCGTGTATACGGCTAATTTTATGAAATACGGATTTACGCCTGGAATGGGCGCTACCTTTATCGTTCCTAAAAAACTGGGTTTCAGCCTAGCCCAGGAAATATTATTGAATGCGGGCAGCTACCGCGGAGCTGATCTTGAAAAAAGAGGGGTTCCCTTTAAGGTGCTGCCCCGTGCAGAAGTGTTAGATTATGCAGTGGAGCTGGCGCAAGAACTGGCGGAAAAGCCTAGAAACTCACTGGTTACACTGAAAGATCATTTGGTTGCTTCGCTTCGCGATCAGCTGCCGCGCGTCATTGAACAGGAATTGGTGATGCATGAGAAAACATTTCATCATGAAGAAGTCAAAAGTAGAATCAAAGGTTTATATGGTAATTAACTGAAAACATATAAAAATTTTGCAGGTGAAATGGAGGCAGCGTGATGAGAAATAATGATAATATCCGCATATTAGCTAATCCTTCTGTCAGTCATGGTGAGCCTTTACATATATCTGAAAAGCAGCCGGCAACAATACCTGAAGTTTTATACAGAACGGCGGCGGAGCTTGGGGATACAAAGGGAATCATTTATTTGCAGCCGGATGGAACTGAGGTTTACCAATCATACAGACGATTATGGGATGATGGACTGCGTATTGCAAAGGGGCTTCGCCAATCAGGCCTGAAAGCAAAACAAAGCGTGATTTTGCAGCTTGGTGACAATTCACAGCTTCTCCCTGCGTTCTGGGGGTGTGTGTTAACAGGGGGTGTTCCGGCTCCATTAGCCGTTCCGCCAACGTATGCTGAATCGAGCAGCGGCACTCAAAAGCTGAAAGACGCATGGACGCTTCTTGACAAGCCAGCGGTGATTACGGACCGGGGGATGCACCAGGAAATGCTCGATTGGGCAAAAGAACAAGGGCTTGAAGGGTTCAGGGCAATTGTTGTAGAGGATCTGCTCAGCGCTGAAGCGGACACAGATTGGCATCAATCCAGTCCCGAAGACTTAGCGCTTTTATTGCTGACTTCAGGCAGTACGGGAACGCCCAAAGCAGTTATGCTTAATCATCGTAACATTATGAGCATGGTGAAAGGGATTATTCAAATGCAAGGCTTCACCAGAGAGGATATTACGTTTAACTGGATGCCGTTTGACCATGTCGGAGGGATCGGAATGTTGCATTTGCGGGATGTTTATCTTGGCTGTCAGGAAATTAACGTCTCAAGCGAAACAATCTTAATGGAGCCGTTAAAATGGCTGGATTGGATTGATCATTACCGAGCTTCTGTTACGTGGGCGCCGAATTTTGCGTTTGGCCTGGTTACTGATTTTGCAGAAGAAATAAAAGATAGGAAATGGGATCTGTCTTCAATGCGATACATGCTCAATGGCGGTGAAGCAATGGTAGCCAAGGTAGGGCGCAGAATACTTGAGCTTTTAGAACCACATGGACTGCCTGCTGACGCCATCCGACCTGCATGGGGAATGTCCGAAACTTCATCGGGCGTTATTTTTTCTCATGAATTTACCCGGGCTGGAACAAGTGATGATGATCATTTTGTTGAAATAGGCTCTCCAATCCCCGGCTTCTCTATGAGAATTGTGAATGACCATAATGAATTGGTTGAAGAGGGCGAGATCGGCCGTTTTCAAGTCTCGGGTCTTTCTGTTACTAGCGGTTATTACCAGCGGCCTGATTTGAATGAGAGTGTGTTTACAGAGGACGGCTGGTTTGAAACCGGAGATCTTGGCTTTTTGCGAAACGGGCGCTTAACCATAACAGGTCGTACGAAAGATGCAATTATCATTAACGGCATTAATTATTACAGTCATGCAATTGAGTCTGCAGTTGAAGAATTATCTGAAATTGAAACTTCTTATACTGCTGCTTGCGCTGTCCGTCTGGGCCAGAATTCAACAGATCAGCTGGCTATCTTCTTTGTTACTTCCGCAAAATTAAATGATGAGCAAATGTCTCAGCTTCTTAGAAACATACAATCCCATGTCTCACAGGTGATCGGAGTCACCCCGGAATATTTGCTGCCTGTACAAAAAGAAGAGATTCCAAAAACGGCTATCGGAAAGATCCAGCGCACCCAGCTAAAAACTTCATTTGAAAATGGAGAGTTCGACCACTTGCTACACAAACCCAATCGGATGAACGATGCAGTCCAGGATGAGGAGATACAGCAAGCAGACCAGGTGAAAAGAGTAAGGGAAGAAATACAGAAGCATCTGCTCACCTGTTTGACTGAGGAGCTGCACGTTTCCCGCGATTGGGTGGAGCCAAATGCAAATATCCAAAGTCTTGGTGTGAATTCTATCAAGATGATGAAGCTCATTCGATCGATCGAGAAAAACTACCATATCAAACTAACAGCCAGAGAGATACATCAATATCCTACAATTGAACGCTTAGCCAGCTATCTATCAGAACATGAAGACCTCAGCAGCTTGTCTGCTGACAAAAAGGGCACGGACACATATAAAACCGAACCGGAAAGGAGTCAGGCAACTTTTCAGCCTCTCTCTGAGGTTCAAAAAGGATTATGGACATTGCAAAAAATGTCACCCGAAAAAAGTGCATATCACGTACCTCTCTGTTTTAAATTTTCGTCAGGGCTTCACCTTGAAACATTACAGCAGGCTTTCGGCCTTGTATTGAATCAGCACCCAATCTTAAAGCACGTCATCCAAGAGAAAGACGGAGTGCCATTTCTTAAAAATGAGCCAGCACTTTCAATTGAAATCAAGACAGAAAACATCTCAAGTATGAAAGAGTCTGATATTCCTGCTTTTCTTAGAAAGAAAGTAAAGGAACCGTATGTAAAGGAAAACAGCCCGTTAGTGCGTGTCATGAGCTTTTCCAGATCTGAACAAGAGCATTTTTTATTAGTTGTCATTCACCATTTGATTTTTGACGGAGTTTCGTCTGTCACATTTATACACAGTCTGTTTGATACCTATCAGCTTCTTTTAAAAGGACAGCAGCCGGAAATAGCTGTTTCTCCTGCCATTTATCATGATTTTGCGGCATGGGAGAAAAACATGCTTGCCGGCAAAGACGGTGTGAAGCATCGTACATATTGGCAGAAACAGCTATCGGGAACTTTGCCGAATCTTCAGCTGCCTAAGGTCAGCGCAAGTTCAGTGTCTGAGTTTAGAGAGGATACATACACCAGGCGGCTGTCCAGCGGCTTCATGAATCAGGTCAGAATGTTTGCGAAAGAGCATTCTGTAAATGTCACGACGGTATTCTTAAGCTGCTATATGATGCTGCTTGGCCGTTACACCGGCCAAAAGGAACAGATCGTCGGCATGCCGGCCATGGTGAGGCCGGAAGAAAGATTTGATGATGCCATTGGACATTTTCTCAATATGCTCCCGATTCGGAGTGAGCTGAACCCGGCAGACACTTTTTCTAGCTTTATTTCAAAATTGCAATTAACGATATTGGATGGGCTTGATCATGCAGCATATCCTTTTCCAAAAATGGTGAGGGATCTGAATATTCCTCGCAGTCAAGCAGGTTCACCGGTATTTCAAACCGCTTTTTTCTATCAGAATTTTCTTCAATCCGGAAGCTATCAAAGCTTGCTGAGCCGCTATGCTGACTTCTTTTCTGTCGATTACGTTGAGTATATTCACCAAGAGGGCGAATACGAATTAGTATTTGAACTGTGGGAAACAGAAGAAAAAATGGAGCTGAACATCAAGTACAATACTGGGCTGTTTGATGCGGCTTCTATATCCGCCATGTTCGACCATTTTGTTTATGTAACAGAGCAGGCGATGTTGAATCCTTCTCAGCCTTTAAAAGAGTATTCTTTATTACCTGAGGCAGAGAAGCAGATGATTCTCAAAACATGGAACGCCACAGGAAAAACGTATCCATATATAACTTTTCATGAGTTGTTTGAGCAGCAGGCGAAAAAGACGCCTGATAGAGCGGCTGTCAGCTATGAAGGTCAAACATTGACGTATCGGGAGCTTGATGAAAGAAGCACACAGCTGGCCATTTATTTGCAGGCGCATGGAGTGGGTCCTGACCGTCTGGCGGGGATCTATGTGGATCGATCGCTGGACATGCTAGTGGGTTTATTAGCGATCCTCAAGGCTGAGGGAGCGTATGTGCCGCTAGACCCGTCCTATCCGGCTGAACGATTAGAATACATGCTTGAGGACAGTGAAGTTTTCATTACACTGACGACATCGGAATTAGTAAATACGTTGAGTTGGAACGGTGTCACAACAGCTCTTTTAGATCAAGATTGGGATGAAATTGCTCAAACAGCCTCTGATCGAAAAGTGCTTACACGCACTGTCACGCCAGAGAACTTGGCATATGTCATTTATACATCCGGCAGCACAGGAAAGCCAAAAGGTGTCATGATACCACATAAAGCTTTGACAAACTTTCTCGTTTCGATGGGGGAAACACCAGGTCTTACGGCAGAGGATAAAATGCTTGCTGTCACAACCTACTGTTTTGATATCGCAGCTCTGGAATTATTTTTGCCTTTAATAAAGGGCGCACACTGCTATATTTGTCAAACGGAGCATACAAAAGACGTTGAAAAACTGAAACGGGACATCCGCACGATCAAACCGACAGTGATGCAGGCAACCCCCGCTACGTGGAAGATGCTCTTTTATTCAGGCTGGGAAAATGAAGAGAGCGTGAAAATTTTATGCGGTGGCGAAGCATTGCCTGAGCCATTAAAACGATATTTCTTAGATACGGGCAGCGAAGCCTGGAATATGTTCGGGCCAACCGAAACAACTATCTGGTCAGCGGTTCAGCGCATTAACGATGAATGCTCTCATGCCACGATAGGAAGGCCAATCGCCAATACACAAATCTATATTACGGATTCTCAGCTCGCGCCAGTGCCGGCAGGTGTCCCGGGTGAGCTGTGCATTGCAGGAGACGGTGTGGCGAAGGGCTACTACAAAAAGGAAGAATTAACGGATTCGAGATTCATTGACAACCCTTTTGAGCCTGGGTCTAAGCTTTATAGAACGGGAGACATGGCCCGCTGGCTTACGGGAGGGCGAATTGAATATATAGGCCGCATCGATAATCAAGTAAAAATCCGCGGATTCCGTATTGAACTTGGTGATATTGAAAGCAGGCTTAGTGAGCATCCCGGCATTCTGGAATGCGTTGTGGTCGCAGATAAGGATAACCTAGCTGCCTATTATACAGCTAAACATGCAAATGCTTCTCTCACAGCGAGAGAGCTGCGTCATTTTGTGAAAAACGCTTTGCCTGCCTATATGGTGCCTTCTTATTTTATTCAGCTTGATCATATGCCGTTAACTCCGAACGGAAAGATAGATAGAAACAGCCTTAAGAATATCGATTTATCAGGGGAGCAGCTAAAGCAAAGGCAGACCTCTCCTAAGAACATTCAGGATACTGTTTTTACCATTTGGCAGGAAGTGCTGAAAACGAGTGACATTGAATGGGATGACGGATTTTTCGATGTGGGCGGGGATTCGCTTCTCGCGGTCACTGTGGCTGATCGTATCAAACATGAACTATCCTGTGAGTTTTCTGTCACAGACCTGTTTGAGTATTCAACGATTAAAAATATCAGCCAGTACATCACTGAACAGCGAATGGGCGATGCAAGTGACCATATGCCGACAGACCCGGCAGCTCATATAGAAGATCAGTCTACCGAGATGAGTGATCTCCCGGACTATTATGACGATAGTGTGGCGATTATTGGCATATCGTGTGAATTTCCAGGGGCAAAAAATCATGATGAATTTTGGGAGAACCTCAGAGACGGCAAGGAAAGCATTGCGTTTTTCAATAAAGAAGAGCTTCAGCGCTTTGGCATTTCAAAGGAGATAGCGGAGAATGCCGACTATGTCCCTGCTAAAGCTTCAATTGAGGGGAAAGACAGATTTGATCCAAGCTTCTTTCAAATCTCTCCTAAAGACGCTGAATTTATGGACCCTCAGCTTCGGATGCTGCTGACTCATTCATGGAAAGCAATAGAAGATGCCGGTTATGCTGCGAGACAGATTCCGCAAACCAGTGTTTTTATGTCGGCAAGCAATAATTCTTATCGCGCGCTGCTGCCGTCAGATACAACAGAGAGCCTAGAGACGCCGGACGGCTATGTTTCGTGGGTGCTTGCACAGAGCGGGACGATTCCGACAATGATTTCTCATAAGCTCGGGCTGAGAGGGCCAAGCTATTTCGTTCATGCCAACTGCTCATCATCTCTGATTGGATTGCATTCTGCCTATAAAAGCCTGCTGTCGGGTGAATCTGATTATGCTTTAGTTGGCGGTGCAACGCTGCATATCGAGTCAAATATCGGATATGTGCATCAGCCTGGGCTGAACTTTTCGAGTGATGGACATATTAAAGCTTTTGACGCTTCAGCTGACGGAATGATAGGCGGTGAGGGCGTTGCTGTTGTATTGCTGAAAAAAGCAGCTGATGCAGTAAAGGACGGGGATCATATCTATGCCTTGCTGAGAGGCATTGGTGTAAATAACGACGGCGCTGACAAAGTCGGCTTTTATGCTCCAAGCGTTAAAGGCCAGGCTGACGTGGTCCAACAGGTCATGAATCAAACGAAGGTACAGCCTGAATCCATCTGCTATGTAGAAGCACACGGGACCGGAACGAAGCTGGGGGACCCGATCGAGCTGGCGGCTTTAACAAACGTTTACAGGCAATATACAAATAAAACGCAATTTTGCGGCATTGGGTCGGTGAAAACCAATATCGGACATTTAGATACAGCCGCCGGTCTTGCGGGCTGCATTAAGGTCGTGATGAGTCTTTATCATCAAGAGCTTGCACCGAGTATCAATTATAAGGAGCCGAATCCAAATACAGACTTAGCCAGCTCTCCTTTTTACGTCGTCGATCAAAAGAAAACGTTAAGCCGTGAGATCAAAACGCACAGGGCTGCACTTAGCTCGTTCGGGCTTGGCGGGACAAATACCCATGCCATTTTTGAACAATTCAAAAGGGATTCAGATAAGAGAAAGATAGACGGAACCTGCATTGTCCCGATCTCGGCGAAAAATAAAGAGAGGCTGCAAGAGTATGCAGAAGACATTCTGGCCTATTTGGAAAGAAGAGGGCTTGAGAACAGCCAGCTGCCTGATTTTGCGTATACCCTTCAGGTGGGGCGCGAAGCGATGGAGCATCGCGTTGTCTTTATTGCCGATCATGTAAATGAGTTAAAACAGAGGCTCACAGATTTTATCAATGGAAAAACAGCGATTGAAGGCTGTTTTCAAGGAAGTAAGCACAATGCCAGAGAGGTTTCATGGCTGACGGAGGATGAGGACAGCGCTGAACTCATACGTAAGTGGATGGCCAAAGGAAAAGTAAACAAGCTTGCAGAAATGTGGAGCAAGGGAGCGCATATAGATTGGATGCAGCTTTACAAGGGAGAGCGCCCAAACAGAATGAGTCTGCCGACTTATCCATTTGCAAAGGAACGATACTGGCCGTCGCAGGATGACCGCAAACCGGTGGCGCAGATATCCGGAAATCAGACAGGAATCGGCTCTATTCATCCATTGCTTCATCAGAATACATCTGATTTTTCTGAACAGAAATTCAGTTCGGTTTTCACTGGTGACGAATTCTTCCTAAGAGACCATGTGGTAAGAGGAAAGCCTGTGCTTCCTGGTGTTGCGTACCTTGAAATGGTGTACGCGGCTATAAACCAGGCGGCAGGAAGTGAAATTGGCCAAGATGTCAGAATCAGATTGAATCATACAGTCTGGGTTCAGCCTGTTGTGGTTGACAGACATTCAGCTCAAGTGGATATCAGTCTCTTTCCTGAAGAAGATGGAAAAATCACCTTTGACATTTACAGTACACAGAAAGACGGGGACGACCCTGTTATTCATAGTCAAGGCAGTGCGGAGCTGGCATCTGCCGCCGAAACGCCAGTCGCAGACCTCACTGAAATGTCACGCCGCTGCGGCAAAGGAAAGATGTCGCCTGATCAATTTTACGAAGAAGGCAGAAGCAGAGGAATGTTCCATGGTCCGGCCTTTCAAGGAATTAAGAATGTGAATATAGGAAACAGAGAGGTTTTGGCGCAGCTGCAGCTTCCAGAAATCGTTTCTGGAACGAATGAACAGTTTGTGCTGCACCCAAGTATCATGGACTCCGCCTTGCAGACAGCAACAATATGCATCATGCAGGAATTGACGGATCAAAAGCTGATTTTGCCATTTGCGCTTGAGGAGCTTGAGGTGATCAAAGGGTGTTCTTCTTCTATGTGGGCTTATGCTCGCTTAAGTGACAGCGATCACTCCGGAGGGGTTGTTCAGAAAGCGGATATCGATGTCATTGACGAGAGTGGAAGCGTATGTGTCAGGATCAAAGGATTCTCAACGAGAGTATTAGAAGGGGAGGTTCATATTTCAAAGCCTTCATCACGGCACGAACGCTTAATGCTTGAACCGGTGTGGGAAAAACAGAATGAAGAACGAGAGGACGAAGATCCTTCGTACACGGAGCATATCATTGTTCTCTTCGAAACTGTACGAAGTGTCACAGACAGCATTGCCTCCCACATGAAAGATGCCCGTGTGATTACTCTAAACGAAGCTGAAGGACATATTGCTGAACGTTATCAATGTTACATGCAGAACATTTTTGAACTCCTGCAAAGCAAGGTCCGTGAGCTTTCTGCAGGCCGTATCATCATTCAAGCGATTGTTCCGCTGGAAAAAGAGAAGCAATTGTTTGCCGGCGTTTCCGGTCTGTTTAAAACAGCAGAAATAGAGTTCAGCAAACTGACTGCTCAGGTCATCGAAATTGAGAAACCTGAAGAGATGATAGACCTTCACCTCAAGCTGAAAGACGACAGCCGGAGACCATTTGACAAACAGATTCGATATGAGGCTGGATACCGTTTTGTGAAAGGCTGGAGGGAAATGGTGCTTCCTTCAGCTGATACGCTTCACATGCCGTGGAGAGACGAGGGTGTTTATCTAATCACAGGCGGAGCAGGAAGCTTAGGCCTTCTGTTTGCAAAGGAAATTGTCAATCGAACTGGCCGGTCTACTATTGTGCTGACGGGACGATCTGTTTTAAGTGAGGATAAGGAAAACGAGCTGGAGGCTCTTCGAAGCATCGGAGCGGAGGTTGTCTATCGAGAGGCTGATGTAAGTGATCAGCATGCGGTTCGTCATCTTTTGGAGGAAATCAAAGAAAGATATGGCACTCTCAATGGAATTATTCACGGTGCAGGCAGCATTAAAGATCACTTCATCATTCATAAAACGAATGAAGAGTTTCAAGAGGTGTTGCAGCCAAAAGTGAGCGGGTTGTTACATGTAGACGAATGCAGCAAGGATTTCCCATTGGACTTTTTCATTTTCTTCTCATCTGTTTCGGGATGTTTAGGAAACGCTGGACAAGCCGATTATGCGGCAGCCAATTCGTTTATGGATGCATTTGCTGAATACCGCCGTTCTCTTGCGGCATCAAAAAAGAGATTCGGCTCCACCATTTCCTTCAATTGGCCGTTATGGGAAGAAGGCGGTATGCAAGTCGGCGCTGAAGATGAAAAGAGAATGCTGAAAACGACGGGAATGGTCCCGATGCCGACAGATAGTGGCTTGAAAGCATTTTATCAGGGGATAGCATCTGATAAGCCGCAAGTTTTTGTGATGGAAGGACAGCTTCAGAAAATGAAGCAAAAACTGCTTTCCGCAGGATCGAAAGCCAAGCGGAACGATCAGAGAAAGGCGGATCAGGATCAAGGACAAACTAGAAAATTGGAAGCAGCCTTAATCCAAATGGTTGGCGCAATTTTGAAAGTAAACACTGACGATATCGATGTCAACACAGAGCTGAGTGAGTACGGATTCGACTCAGTTACATTCACTGTCTTTACAAACAAGATCAACGAAAAATTTCAGTTGGAGCTAACACCGACCATTTTCTTTGAATATGGCAGCGTCCAAAGCCTGGCTGAATATGTAGTTGCTGCGTATCAGGGCGAATGGAATCAAGATGCTACTGCTAAAGGCAAAGATGAAAGAACAAACTTAGTGCACAGTTTAAGCAGCCTGGAGGCATCATTAAGCAACATGGTCAGTGCAATTTTAAAAGTAAATAGTGAAGATATTGATGTCAATACAGAGCTGAGTGAATACGGATTTGATTCCGTTACATTTACGGTCTTTACAAACAAGATAAACGAAGAATTTCAGTTGGAGCTAACGCCGACCATTTTCTTTGAATATGGAAGCATCCACAGCCTGGCTGAGTATTTGACCGTTGAACATGGTGACACCCTGGTTCAGGAGCGCGAAAAACCAGAGGGGCAGGAAGAGTTACAGACAAAATCCCCTGAAGCGCCGAAAATCACATCACGTAGAAAGCGCCGCTTTACACAGCCTATTATTGCAAAAGCAGAAAGAAACAAAAAGCAGGCTGCCGATTTTGAGCCGGTTGCAATTGTCGGCATCAGCGGCCGATTCCCTGGCGCTATGGATATAGACGAATTTTGGAAAAACCTAGAAGAAGGAAAAGACAGCATCACAGAAGTTCCAAAAGATCGATGGGATTGGCGGGAGCATTATGGAAACCCAGACACTGACGTCAATAAAACCGACATCAAATGGGGCGGGTTTATTGATGGTGTCGCAGAGTTTGATCCGTTGTTTTTTGGTATTTCGCCGCGAGAAGCTGATTATGTAGACCCTCAGCAGCGCTTGTTAATGACATACGTGTGGAAGGCACTGGAAGATGCGGGTTGCTCGCCGCAAAGCCTTTCGGGTACAGGGACTGGTATCTTTATCGGTACGGGAAACACCGGTTATAAAGATCTATTCCATAGAGCGAATCTTCCAATTGAAGGCCATGCTGCTACAGGTCATATGATTCCTTCGGTAGGCCCGAATAGAATGAGTTATTTTTTAAATATTCATGGTCCGAGCGAGCCAGTAGAGACGGCTTGTTCCAGTTCTCTTGTAGCCATTCACCGTGCTGTGACTGCGATGCAAAACGGTGATTGTGAGATGGCGATCGCTGGAGGCGTGAATACGATCTTAACCGAGGAGGCGCATATTAGCTACAGCAAGGCGGGCATGCTCAGCAAAGACGGCAGGTGTAAAACCTTCTCTGCCGATGCGAATGGCTATGTCAGAGGCGAAGGGGTCGGAATGGTCATGTTGAAAAAGCTGGAAGATGCCGAGCGCGACGGAAATCATATTTACGGCGTTATTCGGGGGACAGCGGAAAATCACGGCGGAAGAGCCAATACCCTGACATCGCCTAATCCGAAAGCACAAGCTGATTTGTTGGTGCGTGCATATCGCCAAGCAGGCATAGATCCAAGCACTGTCACATATATCGAAGCACATGGAACAGGGACGGAATTGGGCGATCCGATTGAAATAAATGGGCTGAAAGCCGCGTTTAAGAAACTATCCAATATGAGAGGCGAGAGCCAGCCGGATGTTCCGGATCACCGTTGCGGCATCGGCTCAGTTAAAAGCAATATCGGTCATTTAGAGCTAGCAGCAGGTATTTCCGGTTTGATCAAGGTGCTTTTGCAAATGAAGCATAAAACGTTAGTGAAAAGCCTGCATTGCGAGACGCTTAATCCTTATCTTCAGCTGACTGACAGTCCGTTTTACATCGTTCGGGAAAAACAGGAATGGAAGTCTGTCACAGATCACGACGGAAACGAGCTTCCGCGCCGTGCGGGAATCAGTTCGTTTGGGATTGGCGGAGTAAACGCGCATATTGTGATTGAAGAATATATGCCAAAAGCCAATTCAGAACACACGGCTACAGAACAGCCAAACGTAATTGTGCTGTCGGCTAAAAATAAAAGCAGGCTAATGGATCGTGCTTCGCAATTGCTTGAGGCGATTCGCAATAAAAAATATACAGATCAGGAGTTACACCGCATCGCTTACACCCTGCAGGTCGGGCGCGAGGAAATGGATGAGCGTCTGGCGTGTGTTGCGGGGACGATGCAGGAACTTGAAGAGAAACTGCAGGCGTTTGTTGACGGTAAGAAAGAAACAGACGAATTTTTCCGGGGACAGTCTCATCGAAATAAAGAGACCCAGACTATTTTTACAGCGGATGAAGATATGGCGTTGGCACTTGATGCTTGGATCAGAAAAAGAAAATACGCCAAACTTGCTGATTTATGGGTCAAAGGGGTCTCAATCCAGTGGAACACATTATACGGAGAGACCAAACCGCGCCTGATCAGCCTCCCTTCATATCCGTTTGCGAAGGATCACTATTGGGTGCCGGCAAAGGAACATTCAGAAAGAGACAAAAAAGAACTGGTTAATGCGATTGAAGATCGGGATGCATGTTTTTTGACGAAACAATGGAGTTTGAGTCCAATTGGCTCAGCAGTGCCGGGGACAAGAACTGTTGCCATCCTGTGCTGTCAAGAGACAGCAGATTTAGCAGCAGAAGTGTCTTCGTATTTTCCGAATCATCTCTTAATAGATGTGAGCCGGATAGAAAATGATCAGTCAGACATTGATTGGAAAGAGTTTGACGGCCTAGTGGATGTCATCGGATGCGGTTGGGATGATGAGGGCCGGCTGGATTGGATTGAATGGGTGCAAAGACTGGTTGAATTCGGGCATAAAGAGGGGCTCAGGCTGCTTTGTGTGACGAAGGGGCTCGAATCGTTTCAAAACACATCTGTCCGGATGGCTGGCGCCTCACGGGCTGGGTTGTATCGAATGCTCCAATGCGAGTACAGCCATCTTATATCAAGGCATATGGATGCTGAGGAGGTTACTGATCATCGCCGTCTCGCGAAGTTGATCGCTGATGAGTTTTATTCCGATTCTCATGATGCCGAGGTTTGCTACAGAGATGGTTTACGGTATCAAGCTTTTCTAAAAGCTCATCCGGAAACAGGTAAGGCCACGGAACAGAGCGCGGTCTTCCCGAAAGATCATGTGCTTCTCATTACAGGCGGCACACGAGGCATCGGACTATTATGCGCCCGTCATTTTGCAGAGTGCTATGGAGTGAAAAAACTGGTGCTGACCGGACGAGAACAGCTTCCACCGCGAGAGGAATGGACTCGTTTTGACACCTCGAACACATCAGTTGCCCAGAAAATCCAGGCAGTGCGGGAGCTGGAAGCGAAGGGTGTACAGGTGGAGATGCTGTCGCTGACGTTATCTGATGATGCTCAGGTTGAGCAAACGCTGCAACATATCAAGCGAACATTAGGACAGATTGGCGGTGTCATTCATTGTGCAGGTCTGACGGATATGGATACGCTGGCATTTATCCGAAAAACTTCAGATGATATCCAGCGGGTGATGGAACCTAAGGTGTCAGGTCTTACAACGTTATATCGCCATGTGTGTAACGAGCCTTTACAGTTTTTTGTCTTATTTTCTTCTGTTTCAGCCATTATTCCGGAGCTTTCGGCGGGACAAGCTGACTATGCGATGGCCAATTGCTATATGGATTATTTTGCAGAAGCACATCAGAAACATGCGCCGATCATCAGTGTTCAGTGGCCGAACTGGAAAGAAACCGGTATGGGTGAAGTGACAAATCAAGCGTATCGGGACAGCGGCTTGTTGAGCATTACGAATTCAGAAGGCTTACGTTTTCTAGATCAAATTGTATCGAAAATGTTCGGACCGGTTGTTCTCCCTGCAATGGCGAATCAAACAAACTGGGAGCCGGAACTGCTGATGAAGAGGAGGAAACCGCATGAGGGCGGTTTGCAGGAAGCTGCTTTACAGAGCCCGCCAGCCAGAGACATTGAAGAGGCCGATGAAGTTTCCAAATGTGATGGATTATTATCTGAAACACAGTCCTGGCTTGTTGATCTGTTTACCGAAGAGCTGAGAATAGATCGTGAAGACTTCGAGATTGACGGGTTGTTTCAGAATTATGGCGTGGATTCGATCATTTTGGCACAGGTGCTCCAGCGTATAAACCGCAAATTAGAGGCAGCGCTCGATCCATCGATTCTATATGAATACCCAACAATTCAAAGGTTCGCAGATTGGCTGATCGGTTCTTATTCCGAAAGGCTGTCCGCTTTATTCGGAGGCAGGATATCGGATGCATCAGCACCTTTGGAGAACAAAATAGAGGCGGAGGCAGCTGTTCCTGCGAAGGATCGAGCTCTTACACCTCAGATTCAGGCGCCAGCGATTTTGTCACCGGACTCTCATGCAGAAGGTATTGCCGTTGTCGGACTCTCTTGCCGATTCCCTGGGGCAGAGACATTGGAGTCATATTGGTCGTTACTATCCGAGGGGCGTTCGTCAATCGGCCCGATTCCGGCAGAGCGTTGGGGCTGTAAGACGCCATATTATGCCGGCGTGATAGATGGCGTCAGCTATTTTGATCCTTATTTCTTTTTGCTTCACGAAGAAGACGTAAGGGCGATGGATCCGCAAGCACTGCTCGTGTTGGAAGAGTGTCTGAAGCTCTTGTATCACGCCGGTTATACACCTGAGGAAATAAAGGGCAAGCCCGTCGGTGTTTATATCGGAGGCAGAAGCCAGCACAAACCTGATGAAGACAGCCTTGATCATGCCAAGAATCCGATCGTGACAGTCGGCCAAAATTATTTAGCGGCTAATCTTTCACAATTTTTTGATGTCCGCGGCCCGAGTGTTGTAGTTGACACCGCATGCTCGTCAGCTTTGGTCGGCATGAATATGGCCATTCAGGCGCTGCGTGGCGGAGATATTCAATCCGCCATAGTCGGCGGTGTCAGCTTACTGAGCTCAGATGCCTCTCACAGGCTGTTTGACCGGCGCGGCATTTTAAGCAAGCATTCATCCTTCCATGTGTTTGATGAGCGTGCTGACGGAGTTGTGTTAGGTGAAGGCGTCGGAATGGTCATGCTAAAAACGGTAAAACAGGCACTGGAAGACGGAGATACCATATATGCTGTTGTGAAAGCGGCCTCGGTCAATAATGACGGAAGAACGGCGGGGCCTGCAACACCTAATCTGGAGGCGCAAAAGGAAGTCATGAAAGATGCGCTTTCCAAAAGCGGAAAAAAACCAGAGGACATCAGCTATCTTGAGGCAAACGGGTCAGGTTCAATCGTAACCGATCTCCTTGAGCTAAAAGCGATCCAATCAGTGTACCGTTCTGGGCACTCATCGCCTCTTTCTCTTGGCTCAATCAAGCCGAACATCGGGCATCCGCTATGTGCTGAAGGGATCGCCAGCTTCATTAAGGTTGTGCTGATGCTGAAAGAGCGCTGCTTTGTCCCATTTTTATCAGGTGAAAAAGAGATGGCGCATTTCGATCAACAGAAAGCGAACATCACGTTCAGCCGAGCCCTGGAAAAATGGACAGATTCGCAGCCTACTGCGGCTATTAACTGCTTTGCCGATGGGGGGACGAATGCCCATGTCATCGTAGAGGCGTGGGAAAAAGATGAAAAACACGCCATCAAGCGCAGTCCAATATCGCCTCCTCAATTAAAGAAACGAATGCTTTCGCCAGGCGAGACAAAGCTGGAAGCGGAGACTTCGAAAATGACTGCGGCAAACATATGGGATACTTATGAGGTGGAGGTCTAACGTGAAAAAGATAACGAAACAACTCACATTATCGTTAAAAAATCCGTTTATTTATCACCATGTGGTTTACGGACAAAATGTCCTGCCGGGATTGGCTTATATCGATATAATCTACCAGATATTCAGAGAACACGGCTTCTCCTGCTCAGAGCTTCAGCTGCGGAATTTATCCATCTATCAGCCATTGACGGCGGACCAGGATGCAGTAATTGTTCTGAATATCCAATGCGCGGAGAAAAAAGAAGGACAGTGGCAAATCACAGCCAAGGGAATTGAAAAACGTGATGGGAAAGAAGTTTCAGAAGAAAAGCTCTATATGAAGGCTGATATGTACGCAGACTCCCCAGCCATATTTGAAGAAACACTGGATCTCAGTCAAATCAAAGCATCTGCACAGAACGTTGTTCAGCTTGATGATGTATATGAACAATGCAGACGTCAGGAATTGGTGCATAGCAAATATATGAAAGCAAAAGGCTGCATCTATGAAGAGGAAAATGGCGTCCTTCTTGAGCTTTCTCTCGGTTCGGAAGCCATGCTTCACGCAGAAGGCTTTATGTTTCACCCGACTCTCATAGACGGGAGCGGGGTGGGTGCCAATCATTTGCTCACATCTTTGCTTAAAGGAGAACAGAGGCTGTATTTGCCTCTGTTCTATGAATCCTTTTCCGCTTCTGCACTTTTGCAGTCGGATTGCATGACGAGAATTAAGCGCTCCTCCGTCCGGCGGGAAAAAGAGCTGATTTATGTAACACTTGAATTTTTTAATGCGTCGGGAGAAAAAGTGGCTGAGTTGAAAAACTTTACAAGCAAATTGGTGCGAGAAGCGGAGCTGATTAGCGGAAAACATCAAGATGCACAGGAGACACAGATGACAAGAGCGGACACTGCTGAGCGTGAGAAACCTGCTGACATGGTATCTTCTCCCGTTAATTCCTATAGCGGGGCTGAACAGTTCGTAAGTCAATTAATCGCAGAGAAAATCAATAAGCCGGTAGAACAAGTTGAAAAACAGGTCGGTTATTACCAAATGGGACTGAATTCATCGGGCTTGCTTGAGGTGGTAGAAACGATCAGTGATAAGATCGGTGAGAGCCTTTCGCCGACTCTTCTGTTTGAGCATACCACCATAGCGGAGCTGTCAGCGTTTCTTGCCGAGGAATATGCTGAGCATTTTAGTGCCGCTGGTTCCCTTGGCCTTGGCCAGAATGAAAGAGCACGCGTTTCCGACACAATAAACGATCGTAAGACTGTTGAAGCTTCTCGTCCTGCACCTATTGAGGCAGCAGGCGATATTGCGATTATCGGCTTGGCGGGCAGGTATCCGAAGGCAGCCAATATTCATGAATTTTGGAACAATCTGAAAGAGGGAAAGGACTGTGTTAGCGAGATTCCTGAGTCGCGCTGGGATTGGCAGCGACTTGAAGGAATCACATCTCCTTCGGGTAAGGACATTTCCAAATGGGGAGGATTTATTGATGACCCCGACTGCTTCGATCCTCAATTTTTCAGAATCACGCCAAGAGAAGCGGAGACAATGGACCCTCAAGAGCGGCTGTTTTTAGAAACATGCTGGGAAACGATTGAGGATGCGGGCTATACGCCAAAGACGTTGGCGAAGCCTAAAGGACGAAATAAAAGGCAGCATGTAGGAGTTTTTGCCGGTGTCATGCACAAGGATTATACATTAGTCGGAGCTGAAGAAGCATCAGCAGAAAACGTGTTTCCTCTCTCGCTCAACTATGCGCAAATCGCCAACCGTGTTTCTTACTTTTGTAATTTCCACGGTCCGAGTATGGCTGTCGATACGGTATGTTCATCCTCTTTGACCGCAGTGCACTTGGCGTTGGAAAGCATACGTCACGGTGAATGCGATGTTGCGTTAGCAGGCGGAGTGAACCTGTCTTTGCACCCGAATAAATATATGACATACGGGGTCTGGGATATGTTTTCCACTGACGGGCACTGCCGTACGTTTGGAAAGGATGGGGACGGTTATGTGCCTGCCGAGGGTATAGGCGCGGTTTTATTAAAGCCTCTGCGCCAGGCGGAGAAAGACGGAGATCGCATTTATGCAGTTATTAAAGGAAGTGCTGTGAATCATGTGGGCACTGTAAGCGGCATTTCAGTGCCGAGCCCTGTTTCTCAAGCTGATCTGATTGAGACATGCTTGGAGAAAACGGGAATCGACCCGCGGACGATCAGTTATGTGGAAGCCCATGGAACCGGCACGTCCTTAGGAGATCCGATCGAAATACAGGGATTAGTGAAAGCGTTCCGCCAATATACGCAGGATCGGCAGTTCTGTTCAATCGGTTCTGTAAAGTCAAACATTGGGCACGCCGAATCCGCCGCGGGGATCAGCGGTTTAAGCAAGGTTGCCCTTCAGCTTCACCATCAAAAACTTGTGCCTTCTTTGCATTCGGAAGAACTGAATCCGTACGTTGATTTTGAAAAGTCTCCATTTTATGTACAGCATGAAACAGAAACGTGGAAGCAGCCTGTTATCAAGGAGAATGGGGAAGAGGTCCCTTATCCGCGGCGGGCGGGTATCAGTTCCTTCGGAGCAACTGGTTCAAACGCACATATTATCCTTGAGGAATATATTCCTCAAGCAGCGGAGCAGGACGTTTCTTTGTCCTCAGATTCTGACATATCCGCAGTTATTCCGCTTTCTGCCCGTAATCAAGAACGTCTCCGTGTATATGCAAAACGTCTCTTGGATTTTCTTCATGATGGGATTCAGATTAGAGATTTGGCGTATACATTGCAGGTAGGCCGTGAACCGATGGAAGAACGGGTTACTTTCTTAGCATCCGGAATTCAAGAATTAAGCGACCAATTGAAGGCTTTTATAGAAGGACAAAAAAACATTCAGCATTGCTGGAAGGGCCGCGTGTCAAGAGGAAGCGAACCATCGCGTCCCGCCGAATCGGTACATAAATTGCTGGAGCAAAGAAAACTCGATCAAATTGCGGAGCAGTGGGCGAACGGATCTGGGGTTGACTGGAAGCTGCTTTACGATGGAAACAAACCAAAGCGGATCAGCCTGCCGACTTACCCATTTGAGAGGGTGAGTTATTGGGTGCCGAAAGCGGAGAAAAAGACTGATCGTTTAAAGGAGGAGCGACACATCCTGCATCCTCTCCTGCATCAAAATGTGTCCGACATATCGGGTGTCCGCTTCCGTTCAGCGTTTACAGGACGTGAATTTTTCTTGAAGGATCATGTCATAAAGGGCGAACACGTTTTACCTGGCGCAGCTTTATTGGAGATGGTTCGGGCAGCTGTGGAAAGGGCAGCTGCGGATCAGTTCCCGACAGGATTCCGGCTCCGGAATATCGTCTGGGTCCGGCCGTTCGCCGTCACAGAACAGCAGAAAGATATAGATGTACGTCTATATCCTGAGGAGAATGGTGAGATTACATTTGAAATCTGCCGGGACCCTGAAAGCGCAGAGGAGTCGCCGATTGTATATGGGCAAGGGAGTGCAGTGCTTTGTGAGGCTGGTGAAAATCCGGTTATCAACATTGAAGAATTGAAGGCAAGCTATAATGGCCGGACGCTGTCACCTTTTGATTGCTACGAGGCTTATACAGAAATGGGTATTCATTATGGTGACAGCCACAGAGCGATCGACAGCCTATATGCCGGCGAAAACGGAGTTCTAGTGAAATTGACGATGCCTCCTGTAATCTCTGATACAGAAGACCATTATATTCTGCATCCGAGCATGATAGATTCGGCATTTCAAGCATCTATCGGTTTGAGGCTGGGAGGAGCTGCGAGTTTAGAAGACAGAAAGGCAATGCTGCCTTTTGCCATACAGGATGTCCAAATCTTCAAAGGCTGCGAGGCATCTATGTGGGCGCGGATCACATATAGCGAGGGCAGTACAGCTGGGGATCGTATGCAGAAGCTTGATATCGATTTATGCAATGAAGAGGGGCAGGTTTGCGTGCGATTGACGGGCTATTCTGCAAGAGTGTTAGAAATAGATCAAGAAGGTCCTTCTGAAGCGACTGACACGCTATTGTTCGAACATATTTGGGAAGAACGTGCTGCAGAGAGGCAAGAGCTCATAGAGTACGACACACATAAAGTCGTTGTCTGTGATGTTGGAGAACAAATGGAAAGCCTCCAAAATCATCTTGACTGTACAGTTCTGCAGCATGATACAGAGACAATGGATGAACGGTTTGAAGGTTATGCCATACAGTTATTTGAAGAAATCAAACAGCTAATGCACTCAAAAACAGGGGGACATACATTCATTCAAGTGGCGGTGCCTGCGTTGGACGAGCCTCAGCTATTAAGCGGCTTAACTGGACTGCTCAAAACGGCTGAACTGGAAAATCCAAAACTGACAGGACAGTTGATCGAAATAGAAACCGGGATGTCAGCTGGTGACCTATTCGAAATATTGGAGGAAAACAGACGCTATCCGCGTGACACGCATATCCGGCACTGGCAAGGGAAGCGATTTGTAAGCAAGTGGAAAGAAGTGTCTGGTGAGCACCTAAGTGCTGACATGCCATGGAAGGATAAAGGCGTGTATCTGATCACAGGCGGTGCGGGCGGTCTTGGATTCATCTTTGCAACTGAAATTGCAAACCAAACGAATGATGCGGTTGTGATCCTGACAGGACGCTCTCCGCTTGATGAAAGGAAGAAGAAGAAGCTTAAAGCCTTACAGAAACTTGGCATCCAAGCGATTTACAGACAAGCTGATCTGGCTGACAAACAAACGGTTGATGCCTTATTAAAAGAAACCCAAAACGTTTATGGAGACTTAGATGGCATCATTCACAGCGCCGGTTTAATAAAAGATAATTTCATTATGAAGAAAAAGAAAGAAGAGGTTCAAACCGTTCTTGCTCCAAAGGTAGCAGGACTGATTCACCTTGACGAAGCAACGAAAGATATTCCGCTCGATTTCTTTATCCTTTTTTCCTCAGGTGCCGGAGCAGTAGGAAGCGCGGGACAGGCTGATTACGCAATGGCCAATGCATTTATGAATGCATTCAGCGAATATCGCAATGGCCAAGCAGAGCTGCACAAGCGTTACGGAAAAACTCTTTCAGTGTGCTGGCCGCTGTGGAAAGACGGGGGCATGCAAATTGATGCGGAAACTGCAAGGATGCTGAAAAGAGAAACAGGCATGGTGGCCATGGAAACAGATCGTGGGATTCAGGCGCTATATCATGGCTGGACGTCAGGAAAGCCGCAAGTGTTAGTTGCTTCCGGTGTTACTGATCGGATTCGTGCATTTTTACATGAAACGGGACATGGCAAAGGCCAATCTCACGATATCAAAAAAAGCAGTCTCAATCAGGAGGCAGAAAAAGCAGACATGATCGGGGAAATTGATGAAGAGATACTAAGAGAAAAAGCGGAGAACTATTTTAAACAGGTGCTTTCTTCGGTGATTAAGCTGCCAGCCGGCCAGATTGATGCTGAAGCTCCTCTCGAGGATTACGGGATCGATTCTATCATGATCATGCATGTAACGGGTCAATTAGAAAAAGTATTCGGTTCTTTGTCCAAGACGTTGTTCTTTGAATATCAGGATATTCGCTCATTAACACGGTATTTTATTGATTCCCGCAGAGAAAAACTGCTGGACATCTTGGGAATTGAAACAGGAAAACCTTCTGTTGAAAGAAAATCAGAACCTGAAAAACAAGAAATCCCAGTTACCCTAAGAAAGTCTGGATTTCTTCCTTTGCGAGATAAAGAGCAGAAGCAGTTAAGAGAGAAGGAAACGGAAGAAATCGCGATCATCGGTATCTCAGGTCGCTATCCGCAGGCAGACAACATTGATGAATTGTGGGAAAACCTGAGAGACGGTCGAGACTGTATTACTGAAATTCCTGCAGACCGCTGGGATCACAGTCTTTATTATGATGAAGATAAAGACAAGCCTGGAAAAACCTACAGCAAGTGGGGAGGCTTCTTGAAGGATGTAGACAAGTTTGATCCGCAGTTTTTCCATATATCGCCGCGTGAGGCAAAATTAATGGACCCGCAAGAGCGTTTATTTTTGCAGTGCGTGTATGAAACGATGGAAGACGCAGGCTATACAAGAGAGCACCTCGGCCGTAAGCGTGATGCTGAGCTTGGCGGAAGCGTCGGTGTTTACGTCGGTGTCATGTACGAAGAATATCAGCTGTACGGGGCACAAGAGCAGGTGCGGGGAAGGTCTCTGGCTTTAACGGGAAATCCATCATCCATCGCGAACCGGGTATCTTATTATTTTGATTTTCACGGACCGAGTATTGCATTAGACACCATGTGTTCTTCTTCTTTAACGGCTATCCACTTGGCCTGCCAAAGCCTGCAGCGCGGAGAGTGTGAGGCGGCATTCGCGGGCGGCGTGAATGTGTCAATCCATCCAAATAAATATTTGATGCTCGGGCAGAACAAATTTATGTCCAGCAAAGGCCGGTGTGAAAGCTTCGGACAGGGCGGAGACGGCTATGTGCCGGGGGAAGGCGTTGGAGCAGTGCTTCTGAAGCCATTGTCTAAAGCAGTTGAAGATGGTGATCACATTTATGGAATCATTAAGGGGACAGCCATCAACCACGGGGGAAAAACAAACGGGTACTCAGTGCCCAATCCGAATGCCCAAGCAGATGTCATCAAAAAGGCGTTTGTGGAAGCGAAGGTTGATCCGCGGACAGTCAGTTACATCGAAGCCCACGGCACGGGAACCTCTCTCGGTGATCCTATTGAAATCACAGGGCTGTCCAAAGTGTTTACGCAAGAAACCGATGACAAACAATTTTGTGCAATAGGGTCAGCCAAATCAAATATCGGGCACTGTGAGAGTGCGGCAGGTATCGCAGGAGTAACGAAGGTATTGCTCCAAATGAAATACAGGCAGCTTGCGCCTTCCCTGCATTCAAACGTGCTGAACCCGAATATTGATTTCCTTAACTCGCCGTTTAAAGTACAGCAAGAGCTAGAAGAGTGGAAGAGGCCGATCATCAGTGTCAATGGCAAAGACATCGAATTACCGAGAATCGCAGGAGTCTCTTCATTTGGTGCCGGGGGTGTGAACGCCCATATTTTAATAGAAGAGTATGCTTCGGAACCTGTGGAGGAACGTTTACCAGCGAGGAAACAGCCGGCTGTCATTGTGCTCTCAGCAAAAAATGAGGAAAGACTTCAGAAACGCGCGGAGCGATTGCTGCATGCCATTCGTGAACAAACATATGTTGAAGCAGATTTACACCGAATTGCCTATACGCTGCAAGTCGGCCGGGAAGCGATGAACGAACGGCTGGCGTTCGTTGCGGAAACGATGCAGGAGCTTGAAGAAAAGCTGTATGAATGTATCTCCGGAACAGAAAATCGTGAATATGTCTATCGCGGACAAGTAAAGAGCAACAAAGAAGCCATTGCTGCTTTTGCTGCTGATGAGGATATGTCAAAAACAATTGAGGCATGGCTGCAAAAAGGAAAATATGCGAAGGTTTTAGACCTGTGGGTAAGAGGTTTGCGAATCGACTGGAGCACGCTATATCAGGATCAAAAACCGCGGCGCATCAGTTTACCTGCCTATCCTTTCGCAAGAGACCGCTATTGGATAGACGTACATGCAAAGGCTGAGGAAAAAAGAACGGAGGAGCCATTCGCTCCAGTACAGCCCGTCCTTCCAAAGCCGTCTGTAGCCAGAGAAGCCAGCGGCAAGCCTGCCAATATTACGTTACAGCCTTTAATGACCAATCAGGATCGTTTAGAGCGTGTTCCATCAGATACAGAAACAGAGACGATCACGGCGGAAGCCTTGTGCGATGAACTGACAGCGGGCTTAGCGGAAGTGCTGTACATGGACCAAAACGAGATTGATCCAGACGAAGCATTCATAGATATCGGTATGGACTCGATTACCGGGCTCGAATGGATAAAAGCAATAAATAAACAGTATGGCACATCACTAAATGTCACAAAGGTATATGATTATCCGACAACACGTGATTTCGCTGTTTACTTAGCACACGAGTTAAGCACACAGGCTGGGGAGAAAAAACAAACGGAGACGTACACGCCGATCAGACAAAAAACAGCGGTACCTGCTGCTAAACCAGCTAATATATCTCTGCAGCCGTTAGAACATCATCAGCCAGTGCAAGAGGAGGCTGAAGAAACGATTCAATATGCAGCGGCAGAAATATCTGCATCAAGACAATATACTGTAGCAATTGAAACGCTGCATGAAAACTTGAGGGAAAGCATAGCAAACGTGTTATACATGGAGCCATACGAGGTGGATATTGACGAAGCGTTTATAGATATCGGAATGGACTCGATTACCGGACTCGAATGGATAAAAGCGGTGAACAAGCAATACGGAACGTCATTTACGGTAACCAGAGTATATGATTATCCAACGATACGTGATTTTGCCGAAATGCTAAAGTCCGAGCTTGGAACTCATCATGATAGAAAGATAGAGCATACTGACTCTTTCGAAGCAGCCCAGCAGAAGCCAGCAGCACCATCTAATCCAAAGCCGGCAGAACGGCCCCTACAGCCTGTTCAACATCCAATAAAGAAAGAACATGAGAAGAAAACTGTTCCTGTTCATCAAGACCGCCCGGAGGATGCGATAGCGATTGTCGGGATGTCGGGAAGATACCCGGGCGCTCGTAATGTAAGAGAGTACTGGGATAACCTGGTTCATGCGAGAAATGCCATTCGAGACATTCCAACATCACGGTGGGATGTTGACAAATACTATGATCCTGTCCTCAACAAAAAAGGGAAAGTCTACTGTAAATCAATGGGGATGCTTGATGATATTGAACATTTTGATCCGTTGTTTTTTAATATTCCGCCGTCAGAAGCTGAACTGATGGACCCGCAGCATCGAATCTTTTTGCAGGAAGGCTATAAAGCCTTTGAGGACGCTGGGTATAACGCCCGAACTTTAAATGAGAAAAAATGCGGCGTATATCTCGGCATTATGAGCAATGAATACGGGGTCATGCTGAATCGGCAGGCAAGAGCAAATGCCACCGGGAACAGCTTTGCGATCGCTGCGGCGCGTATTCCGTATTTTCTTAATTTAAAAGGGCCTGCGATTCCTATTGACACCGCTTGTTCATCTTCATTGGTCGGCACACATTTAGCGCGGCAGGCACTTATAAACAAAGAAATTGATATGGCGCTGGTCGGCGGGGTCAGCTTATACCTGACGCCGGAATCTTACATGAGTATGTGTGAGGCCGGCATGCTTTCACCGGATGGACAATGTAAAGCATTTGACAATAGCGCGAATGGTTTTGTGCCAGGCGAGGGTGCGGGTGCTCTGGTATTGAAAAGGCTGAAAGATGCGGAAGCGGACCGTGACTATATTTATGGCATCATCATTGGCTCGGGTATTAATCAGGACGGGAAAACAAACGGAATCACGGCACCGAGTGCGAAAAGCCAAATGGATCTGGAAAGAGACATATATGAAACATACGGCATACATCCTGAGAGTATCAGTTATGTCGAGATGCACGGCACAGGAACAAAACAAGGCGATCCAATTGAATTAGAAGCTCTGTCCACCGTATTTCAAGAAAAAACAGACAAAAAGCAGTTTTGCGCAATCGGTTCCGTCAAAAGCAATATTGGCCATACATCCGCGGCGGCAGGAGTAGCCGGGGTTCAAAAAGTGTTATTGTGCATGAATCATAAAACACTTGTGCCGACATTGAACTTCACGACACCGAATGAGCATTTTGAATTTGAGCATTCTCCTTTATACGTAAATACGGTGCTTAAGCCTTGGGAAACGGGTGATGGAAAACCGCGGAGAGCATGTGTGAGCTCTTTCGGATATAGCGGAACGAATGCCCATATTGTGATAGAGGAATATCAGCCTGACAAGAGGAACGATCGATTAACAAAGCAGCACCGCTCAGCATTATTTGTACTTTCAGCGAAAAAAGAGAAGCAATTGAAGGCCTATGCGGAAGCAATGAAAGATTTCGTAACTTCCAATGAAGATATCGATCTGGAGGATATGGCATACACGCTTCAGACGGGCCGGGAAGCAATGGATTATCGCATGGCGTTTTTGGCGGATTCGAGAGAAATGCTGATCAAAGCTTTAGATGATTATTTGGCTGAAATGCCGAACAGCAGCATCTTTGCTGCTCACATGAAAACGAAGAAGAGCGAAATCAAGCTGTTTGAAACGGATCATGATGCCAAAGCATTGCTGCAAACATGGATAGAGAAAAAAAGGCTGGAGAAGGTAGCAGAGCTATGGGTGAAAGGGCTGCAGATAGATTGGAACAAGCTTTATCGGGAATACAGGCCTCGCCGAATCAGCCTGCCTGCTTATCCGTTCGCGGAAGAGTATTACTGGCTGCCAACTCAAGAAGGTGAACCCGAAACCATTGCTACAGCTCTGCCTCAATCCGAACTGATGCCAAAGCGCTGCTTTCTGCGTAAACAATGGCAGCCTTGTCCGATTGAACCGGCAGAAATGACGAATCAAACCGTCGCCATTTTGGCAAATGAGGAGACAATGGCATTAGCGGAAGAGCTTTCGACGTATTTCTCGACATACCGTATATTTGACAGCCAAGAGCTGGATCGGGTATCTGCTGCTGACTATGAACACGTTGCTGGAGCAATCGATCTGATCGGGTGCGGAACGAGCCATGAGCATTCTATGGGCTGGATAAACTGGCTCCAAAAGTTGATCGAGCAAGGACGTACAAGCAAGCATCATTTGACGGTCTTGGGTGTAACAAAGGGGCTGGAGGCCTACGCAAATGAGGGTGTTCTTTTGTCTGGTGCTTCACGGGCCGGTTTATACCGCATGCTTCAAAGTGAGTACAGCCATCTTACTTCAAGACATGCAGATATGGAATGCGAAGCCTCTCATGAGGAGCTGGCCAGACTGATTGCAGTTGAATATTATGCCAAGAGCACAGAATCAGAAGTCTGTTATCGAAACGGACAGCGATATCGCGCATATTTGACAGAGCAGCCAGCAGAAGCCGCTCTAAGTCATAAGCAAGTATCGTTTTCAACAGACAAAGTCCTGCTTATTACAGGCGGGACAAGAGGTCTCGGCTTGCTGTGTGCGCGGCATTTTGTGAAAACATACGGCGTTAAGCGGCTGGTCCTTATCGGCCGTGAAGAGCTTCCGCCGCGTGACCAGTGGAATTCGGTAAAAATTTCCTCGCTTTCCGAGAAAATAAAAGCCGTTCAAGAGCTAGAAGACATGGGTGCGCAAGTTCAGGTGCTGTCTCTGGATCTCACAGACAGGGTTGCTGTCGAACAGAGCCTGAAGACAATACACGAAACAATGGGGGCGATTGGCGGAGTCATCCATTGTGCCGGGATGGTGAACAAACAAAACCCGGCTTTTATCAGAAAATCACTAGAAGAGATCGGACAGGTGCTTGAACCGAAAGTCGAAGGTCTGCAAACGTTGTTTGACCTGCTTCAAGATGAACCATTGGCGTTTTTCACCTTGTTTTCATCAGTATCAGCGGCCATCCCTGCACTAGCAGCAGGACAAGCTGATTACGCGATGGCAAATGCTTTTATGGATTATTTTGCGGAGGCTCATCAAGATAAATGTCCCATTGTAAGCATTCAGTGGCCTAACTGGAAGGAGACCGGTTTAGGCGAGGTTCGAAGCAAAGCTTTAGAACAAACTGGATTGATCAGTTTGACAAACGACGAGGGATTACAGCTGCTTGACCAGATTCTATCAGACAGACAGTATGCTGTCGTGCTGCCGGCAGTACCAGATACAAACGTTTGGAAGCCGGATAAGCTGATGCAGCCGTCATTGCCTGTCGAAGCTCTCTCGCATCCTGAGACGAAAGAGCAAACCAGCACTCGCAACCTGTTCCCTGAAACAGTCGACTGGCTCGTAACTCTTTTTTCAGATGAACTGAAAATAGCTGCAGAAGACTTTGAAACGGATGAACCTTTCCAAGAATACGGAATCGACTCGATTATATTGGCCCAGCTGGTACAGCAGATGAATCAACAATTAAATGGAGATATTGATCCGTCAATCTTGTTTGAATACCCGACAATAGAATCCTTTGCACACTGGCTCATTTCGAAATATGACATATCAGCTGTTTTACAGCCATCTGTTCCTGAGAAACAGACACCTCTCAAGCCGCAATCAGCAATGAAACAGAAGCTGGTGCCAGAACAGCGGCCGCAACAGATAAGCCATGAAAAAACGGCACTTCTTGCTGAGGACATCGCTATCATCGGTCTTAGTTGCAGGTTCCCGGGAGCAGAAACCCTAGAGGAATACTGGGATTTAATACGTGATGGACGGTCTGCGATTGCGCCTGTTCCGCCTGAACGATTCGGGAACTCCAGCTCGAATTACGCGGGCCTCATTGATGAAATGAACCGATTTGATCACGATTTCTTCATGATGTCCGAAAGCGATGTCAGAGCGATGGACCCTCAAGCTTTGGCTGTATTGGAGGAAAGCTTGAAGCTATGGTATCACGCGGGTTATACAGAGAAAGAAGTGAAAGGCATGAGGGCTGGTGTTTATATAGGAGGCCGCAGCCAGCACAAGCCTGATCCGGCCAGTCTTTCAAAAGCAAAAAATCCGATAGTCGCTGGTGGACAAAACTATTTAGCGGCTAACATCTCACAATTTTTTGACTTGAAGGGACCGAGTATTGTCCTGGATACCGCTTGTTCCTCTGCACTGGTGGGGCTGAATATGGCCATTCAGGCTCTGCGAAGCGGAGATATTGAGGCAGCGGTTGTAGGCGGCGTCAGTTTGCTTGATGCTGATGCGCATCGAATGTTTCATGAGCGCGGACTTTTATGTGACAAACCGTCATTCCATATTTTTGATAAGCGGGCAGACGGTGTCATTTTAGGAGAAGGCGTGGGCATGGTTCTCGTCAAAACCGTCAGCCAAGCGGTTGAAGACGGAGATTCCATATATGCAGTCATTAAAGCCGCTGCGATTAATAATGACGGAAGAACGGCAGGCCCATCATCTCCGAATCTCGAGGCACAAAAGGACGTCATGCTGTCAGCGCTTGAAAAAAGCGGCAAAAAGACTGAAGAGATCAGCTATCTCGAAGCGAACGGATCGGGGTCGGCAGTAACAGATTTACTTGAATTAAAGGCAATCCAGTCCATTTACCGTTCTGAATCAAAGGCTCCGTTAGGGCTGGGATCGGTGAAACCTAACATCGGCCATCCATTATGTGCAGAGGGGATTGCGAGCCTGATTAAAGTAGCTTTAATGCTGAAGCATAGACAATTGGTTCCGTTCCTGTCAGGTAATGAAAATATGCCGTATTTTGATATAGAAAAAACAGATTTGTATTTCAGCAGATCGCAAGCCGAGTGGAAGGAGACAACGCCGGCTGCGGCAATTAATTGTTTTGCAGATGGCGGAACGAACGCCCATCTCATTATAGAAGCCTGGAATGAATCGGTTGCTCGTCCAATTAGAAGAAAACCTCTGCCTTTGCCGGAATTAAATAGGCAGCCCGTTTTAATCAAACCATCAGCTCAAAACGTGCAGGAAAAAGTGCATTCAGACACAGGGGCTTCTAAAGATATGTTTTGGAAAACTTTCAAATAAGAGAGGAGTGGGAAAATGATAACTGAACAACTGCACATTTCATTAAATAATCCAATCATGTCCAACCACAAGGTATATGGACAAGCGTTATTACCCGGCCTTGCTTATATAGATTTGATCTACCAAGTATTCCAGGAACATGGTTATGCATACCAAGAGCTTGAATTAAAAAACCTAACCATTTTTTACCCTTTGATCGCAGATGAGTCATATGACATTGCCCTGACCATTCACGTGTCTGAAAGAAAGGAAGGGACATGGTCCATCATCATCGACGGACAAAAACAGCATGGAGAATCACTATCTGACAAGAGACAATATGTGACTGCTGACATGCATCGTAAAGAGCAAACCGCTTTTGCCGAATCAATAGACCTTAATCAGTGGAAAAGTACAGCTGACAGGATTCTGAATTTAGATGAAATCTATGAACAATGCCGATCTCAAGAGTTAGTGCATACCGGCATGATGAAGGCAAAAGGGCGGATTTATGAAACCAAAGAGGGTGCTTTAATTGATTTAGCAGTTGGACAGGAAGCCCTGCGCCATTCTGAAGCTTTTCTGTTTCATCCGACGCTTATTGACGGCAGCGGCATAGGTTCAAGCTGCCTGATCTCAGATCAAACGATGTACCTGCCATTGTATTATGAATCGTTTTCTGCTTCAGAACGATTGCAAAAAGGATGTACAGCACGGATCCTCTCCTCATCTGTGCGCCAAAAGAAAGAGCTCACTTATATGACGATTGAATATTTTAATTCATCAGGACAAAAAGTGGCCGAGCTGAAACAATTTGCAGGCAAGTCTGTACGGAATATGTCAGCCTTTCATTCTCCAAAAGAAATTCAAGAAGAAAGAGCTGCTGTCTCTCAGAACATCAGTCAGGACTATCCCGCATTTGAAATGTATTTGCGTCAGCTGCTTGCTAAGCAGCTTGAAAGGCCGGCAGAACAAATGGATATCCACGCTGGGTACTATGAGCTTGGTCTGGATTCTCCGTCATTGCTTACCGTGGTTCAGGAAATTGGAGATAAGGTTGGAGCGGATCTTGCTCCGACACTGCTGTTTGAATTTACAACAATTGCAGAACTAGCTGCTCATCTTGCTGATCACTATTCAATTGGAGAGGCGGACGATGCTGTCCGCCAATCTCCTTCACCAATGAAGGATTCTCCTGATGGTGTTACCTCTTCACCAGAGATCGGGGAGGACATTGCCATTATCGGAATGGCGGGACGCTATCCTAAGGCAAAAAACATACAGGAATTTTGGGAACAGCTTAAAGCGGGTACCGACTGCATCACAGAGATTCCAAACTCACGCTGGGAATGGAAAGAAAACAATGGATTGGATTCCCCTGCAGGCAAGCCGCTCTCGAAATGGGGCGGGTTTATCGAGGAAGCTGATTGCTTTGATCCTCAATTTTTCAGAATCTCTCCTCGTGAAGCGGAAATGATGGACCCTCAGGAGCGGTTATTTTTAGAGACGTGCTGGGAAGCTATTGAAGATGCGGGTTATACACCTGAGACAATTGCTTCGCCAAAGGGAGAAAATAAAAGGCAGCATGTCGGTGTGTTTGCCGGTGTAATGCATAAGGACTATTCGCTTATAGGGGCGGAAGCTCTATCAGAACACAATCCATTTCCTTTATCGCTGAATTACGCGCAAATCGCCAACAGGGTCTCTTACTATTGTAATTTCCACGGCCCAAGCATGGCGGTGGATACGGTCTGCTCTTCCTCATTAACTGCGGTTCATTTGGCAATAGAGAGCATCCGGAATGGAGAATGCGAGGCCGCGCTTGCCGGAGGCGTCAATTTGTCATTGCATCCGGCTAAATATATCAGCTATGGCAGTGTAGGGATGCACTCAAGTGACGGCTATTGCCATACTTTCGGCAAAGGCGGGGATGGCTACGTATCTGGAGAAGGTGTCGGGACAGTATTGCTAAAACCGCTGCGAAAAGCTGAACAGGACGGTGACCGAATCTATGCTGTCATCAAAGGCAGTGCGATAAATCATGTAGGAAAAGTAAGCGGAATTACAGTACCGAGCCCGGTAGCTCAAGCTGATGTAATCGAAGCATGTCTAGAAAAAACAGGAATTGATCCGCGCACCATCAGCTATGTTGAAGCCCATGGCACTGGCACCTCATTGGGAGATCCGATTGAAATACAGGGGTTAGTAAAAGCTTTCAGCCGCAATACGCAGGACAAGCAATTCTGTTCAATCGGTTCTGTGAAATCAAATATTGGCCATGCTGAAGCTGCAGCCGGCATTAGCGGCTTAACGAAGACTGTCCTGCAGCTGCATCATAAAACCTTGGTGCCGTCATTACATTCAGAAGAGCTGAATCCTTATTTGAAGCTTGATCAAACCCCATTTTTTGTCCAGCATGAAACAAAGGAATGGGAGCAGCCATCTTTTACAGAAAACGGGGTGGACGTCACATATCCCCGCCGTGCCGGTTTAAGTTCGTTTGGCGCTTCAGGATCAAATGCGCATCTTATTTTGGAAGAATATATTCCGGCAGAGAGCCATTCAGAGACGATTTTAACGAAAAATGAAGAAATAGTGATACCTTTGTCTGCGAGAAACAAAGATCGTCTGCAGGCTTACGCTCTTAAACTTCTTGATTTTCTTAGCGAGGACGTCAATCTTTTAGCGTTAGCTTATACCATGCAGGCAGGGCGGGTTGAAATGGAGGAGCGTGCGGCCTTCATTGTAAAAGACATAAAAGATTTAACGGCTAAACTTCGGGCGTTTGCCAATGGCGAAGAAGAGATCGAGGGCTGCTGGACCGGACAAGCCAAGGAGAATCAGGAGGCGGCTGGGCTAGCATCGGTAAATGCGCTGAATAACAATTTGATAACAGACAGTGAAATGATGGAAATGGCGAAATCATGGGTTCAAGGACAGCGGGTCACCTGGGACGACCTATACGGCGATCGCAAGCCGCTTAAGATCAGTGTTCCGACCTATCCGTTTGCAAGGGAGCGCTACTGGATCCCGGTTCCTGAAATGAAAACCAGCACTGTGAATCATATCTTACATCCGCTGGTGCACCGCAATACATCAGACTTTACTGAGCAGCGCTTTAGCTCTGTATTTACAGGCACGGAATTTTTCCTTTCAGATCATGTTGTACAGGGACAGAAGATTTTGCCGGGCGTTGCCTATTTAGAAATGGCAAGGGAAGCAGCGGAAAAAGCTGCAGGCGATCTGGACGGCGAACAAAGAGTGGTGTCGCTTAAAGACATTGTGTGGGTGCGTCCTATCACGATAGAAAGTGAACCAAAAGAAATACATATTGGCCTTTTTCCTGAGGATAACGGGGACATTTCCTTTGACATTTATAGCAGCTCTGAACATAAAGAAGAAGCCCTGACGATACACTGCCAAGGCCGCGCTGTCATTTCAGATGAAGCGGACACTTCCATTTTAAACCTTTCATCAATACAGACAGAATGCAGTTTGGACACAGTGACGTCAGAACAATGCTATGCAGCGTTTCGAAAGATTGGGCTTGACTATGGAGAGGGCTATCAAGGGATTGAAAAAGTCTATGTCGGCAAAGATCAATTGCTTGCAAAAATCTCGTTACCCGCTTTTCTAAAAAACGACAAGCAGCATTTTGCGCTCCACCCGAGTTTGATGGATTCCGCGTTCCATGCCACAGTCGGTTTTATCGTTAGCTCAGTCAATGCCACTGGACAAGCTCAGACGCTGTCTCTTCCATTTGCATTGCAGGAGGTTGATATTTTCAGCCCATGTCCGGAGAAGATATGGTCTTATATTCGATATAGTTCAGACAGTAAAGCGGAGGACAAAGTCAGAAAGTATGATATTGATTTATGTGATGAGAACGGACACGTTTGTGTGCGAATGAAGGGTGCCTCGATGCGGGCACTTGATGGAGAGCAGCATTCAATGCCGCAACTTGTAACTGATTCTCAGATGACCGGGCATACGATGATGATCCCTGTCTGGGAACCAGTCTCTTCAGATACGGAGGATAATGCTTCGTTTGCTGGTACACGAGTTGTTTTATGCGGTGCTGCTGAAACTGATCAGGCATTAATAAAGCATCATTATCCGCAAGTTTCCTTTATCGATATCCGGCCTGCAGATGACATTGAGGGAATAGCGGACAAACTGCAAGCGTACGGAAGCATTGACCATGTATTGTGGATTGCCCCGTCACACCGGGGAAGTATAGGTAGTGATGGACAAGGAGAAGCTGTTCTTCACTTATTTAAGCTTGTGAAAGCATACCTGCAATTAGGCTATGGCGAGAAACAACTTGAATGGTCTCTTGTGACCGTCCAAGCGCAGCCGGTTACGCAACATGAGGCAGTACAACCCGCTCATGCAAGCATTCATGGACTTGCCGGCACAATGGCAAAGGAATATCCACACTGGAAAATCCGTCTTCTCGATCTTGAAAAAGGCTGCACATGGCCGGTAAATCACATGTTTGCGCTCCCAGCTGACCGCCTTGGCCATGCTTGGGCCTATCGTAATCAGCAATGGCATCAGCAGCAATTGATCCCATATCGGCACTCGCTGTCAGGCGACACGCTATATCGGAAAGGCGGAGTCTATGTGGTCATCGGAGGAGCCGGGTATATCGGAGAGGCGTGGAGTGAGTACATGATCCGCCGCTACCAAGCGCAAATCGTTTGGATTGGGCGAAGTCAACTTAATGCTGCCATCCAGTCAAAAATAGACCGACTTTCGGCGCTTGGCCCTGAGCCTTTCTACATTGCAGCCGATGCAGCCGATAAGCATTCATTGCAGCAGGCTTATGATCAAGTGAAAAAACGCCATCCTCATATTCACGGGATTGTTCACTCTGCGATGGTTTTATTTGAGCAAAGCCTGGAAAAAATGAAGCCGGAAGAATTCACCGCTGGACTGGCGGCGAAGATCGATGTCAGTATTCGGATGGCCCAAGTGTTCCGCCAGGAGAATGTAGATTTTGTTTTATTCTTCTCTTCGCTTGTAGCCCATATCAAAAATGTGAAGCAAAGCCATTATGCCTCTGGCTGTACATTTGCAGATGCTTTTGCTCACCGGCTTTCTCAGAGCTGGGCATGCCCTGTAAAAGTCATGAACTGGGGATATTGGGGGAATAGTGAAGCGGCTGAGGATGAACATTATGTACAGCTCATGAATCAAATCGGCTTAGGTTTAATTGAGCCTGCGGAGGCTATGAAGGCGCTGGAAGCCCTGCTTTCTGGGCCAGTCTTCCAAACAGCTTTCATTCATACGACAAAGCCTGTAGCAGTCGAAGGCGTGAATCAGAATGAATTCATCGCTCTTTATCCAGAGCAACCTTCAGCAGATGCAGAGAGCCTGATGGAGCGTCTGCCGACTACGGCACGATTTCAAAGAGTGACACATGAAGAGCTTGATGATCTTCTTTACAGGCTGTTGTTAGGACAACTTCAAACAGCCGGGCTGTTTGATGGTTATACATTATCGGTTGAACGTCTTCAACAATATAAGACTCGTGAATTTTATGGAAAATGGATTCGGCAAAGCAGCGAATTTCTCTTGCAGCATGGCTATCTTAAGAAAGTTGGAGATTCATTGGTGAGGAAGGACCAAGCAGAGGATATTGAGCTGCTTTGGCAAGAATGGAATGCGAAAAAAGAAAAGTGGCTTAAAGACAGCGAGACAAAGGCGATGGTTGTCTTAGCAGAGGCCATGCTGAAAGCATTACCGGATATTTTGACAGGGAAAGTCCCTGCAACAGATATCATGTTCCCGCATTCCTCGATGGAACTGGTGGAAGGCATTTATAAGCATAACCAAGTGGCAGACTATTTTAATAAAGTGCTTGCCGATACATTATTAGCTTATCTGGATGAACGTCTGAAGCACGACCCTGAGGCATCGATTCGCATTATGGAAATAGGCGCAGGCACAGGGGGCACGAGTGCCGGAATCTTTGAAAAACTGAAACCATATCAAAAGCACATCAATGAATATTGCTATACAGATCTGTCTAAAGCATTTTTGCTGCATGCAGAAAAGGAATATGGGGTGGAAAATCCGTACCTGACATATCAGCTTTTTGATGTGGAAAAGCCGATTGACCAGCAGGAATTTGAAGCGGGAGGCTATGATGTCGTCATTGCCGCTAATGTCCTTCACGCAACAAAAAATATCCGTCAAACACTGCGGCATACAAAAGCAGTAATGAAAAACAACGGAATGCTGCTGCTGAATGAAATGGCGGGAAACAGCCTGTTCCCTCACATCACCTTTGGTCTTTTGGAAGGCTGGTGGCTGTATGAAGATCCTGCAGTGCGGATTCCTGGCTGTCCAGGCTTACATCCTGACAGCTGGAAAGCGGCACTTGAAAGCGAAGGCTTTGAATCTGTCTTTTTCCCGGCCGAGGCGGCACATGATCTGAGTCACCAAATCGTCGCAGCTTCAAGCAACGGGCTGGTTCGACGTATGATGAAAAATGTGATCTTGCCGGAGAAGGTTGTTTCACAAGCGTCTAATCAGGAGCCAGCCTACATTCATACCATAGATTCAGAGGAAGCTGGACAATCAAAACATGCTCTCCTAAGAGAAAAAAGCACAGAATATATGAAAAAATTAATCGGGGAAACGTTGAAAATTCCTGCAGGAAAGATTGAGTCATCTGAACCGCTTGAAAAGTACGGTATTGATTCTATCGTTGTTGTCCAGCTGACGAATACATTGCGTAAAGAATTTGACCATGTAAGCAGCACTTTATTTTTCGAGTACCAGACCATTGACGCATTAGTGGAGCATTTCATCAAAACAAAAACAGAAGCGCTGATGAAATTAACAGGTCTTGACCGTCAAGTTCAACAACAGACACCGGCCGAAAGCAGAACCCAATTTTCACAGAAACCTGATCAGGCCGCTAAAAGAACACGGCGCTATCGCAAGCTTGGCTCCAGCGGGGAGAAAGAAACACCGACAAACACTCTTGCAAGCCGTGACGTTGCCATTATCGGCATTTCTGGACGCTATCCTCAGGCGGAAACAGCAGAAGACTTTTGGAACAACCTAAAAGAAGGAAGAAATTGTATTGAGGAAATTCCGAAAGAACGCTGGGATTGGAAAGCTTATTACGATAAAGAAAAAGGAAAAGAAGGATCAATTTATACGAAATGGGGCGGATTTATCAAGGATATGGACAAGTTTGACCCATTATTCTTTCAGATTTCTCCGCTTGAGGCAGAAAGAATGGACCCTCAGGAGCGATTATTTCTGCAAACCGCTTATGCAAGTATTGAAGATGCGGGATACACGCCTGACTCGCTCTGTTCAAGCAGAAAAATCGGCGTCTTTGCCGGAGTCATGAACAAAAATTATCCGACCGGATACGGCTATTGGTCTATCGCCAACAGAATATCCTATTTACTGAATTTCCAAGGCCCGAGTCTTGCAGTCGATACAGCCTGCTCATCCTCCCTGACAGCGATTCATTTAGCGCTGGAAAGCATTTATAGCGGATCGAGTGATTGTGCCATTGCCGGCGGTGTCAATTTAGTTGTCGACCCGGTTCACTATCAGAATTTATCTGTCATGAATATGCTCTCTGCTAGTGATACATGTAAATCATTCGGCGATGATGCAGATGGATTTGTCGACGGTGAAGGCGTAGGCGCCATTGTGTTAAAGCCGCTGCAGCAAGCAATAGCGGACGGTGACCATATTTACGGTGTGATAAAGGCAAGTGCCATTAATAGCGGAGGAAAAACAAATGGATACACGGTTCCAAATCCTCATGCACAGGCACAGGTAATTAAAGAAGCAATTGAGCGCGCCGACATTCCTGCCCGAACCATCAGTTATTTAGAGGCGCATGGAACAGGCACTGCATTAGGAGATCCGATTGAGATAGCGGGGTTAACAAAAGCATTCGAGAAAGATACGCAGGAGAAACAGTTTTGTGCGATCGGCTCCAGCAAATCAAATATCGGTCATTGTGAAAGTGCAGCCGGAATTGCAGGGCTGACAAAAATACTTTTTCAGTTTAAATATGGCCAAATTGCGCCATCATTGCATGCTCAGCGGTTGAATCCGAACATCGAGTTCAGCCATACTCCATTTGTCGTTCAGCAGCAACTTGGTGAATGGAAACGCCCGGTGATTGGCGGGCAAGAGGTGCCTAGGCGCGCTGGCTTGAGCAGTTTTGGCGCCGGAGGGTCCAATGCCCATATCATCCTGGAAGAATATATTCCAAGAACGGGGGCGCAAACGCCGAAAGACCATCCTCCAGCGCTGATTGTGCTGTCGGCCAAAAACATGGAACGCTTGCAAGAAAAAGCGGAACAGCTGCTTACAGCCATCAAACAAAAAAGGTACCGCGAAACAGACCTGATCAGGATTGCCTATACCTTGCAAACAGGCCGTGAAGCAATGGAGGAACGGCTGGCCTTTATAGCGGAATCACTAGAGGATCTTGAGAGAAAGCTGAACGATTTTATCGAAAACAAAGCAGACAGCCTGTATCTGGATCGCATCGATGATAACAAAAAAGCGTTAGCAGTCTTATCAGCGGATGAGGATACGGAAAAAATCATAGAAGCATGGATGAGCAAAGGGAAATACACGAAACTGCTGGATCTTTGGGTGAAAGGCTTGTCTTTCGACTGGGGCATGCTGTACGGCACCCAAACGCCTGTCCGGATCAGTCTTCCGGCATATCCATTTGCAAAAGAACGTTACTGGGCGCCAGGCGCGGCAAAGGCTCCGGCGTCTATAGAACAGGATCATGATCAGCAAACTGAAGAACCTTTCAAGGTTATGACGTTTCAAGAAGTGTGGAAAGAAGAGCCGGCGACTCTCACATCGAAACGTATCAAAACGCTCATCTGTTTTCTGACTGAAAGAGAAAAGCAAAACGCATTTGCTTCAGCCCTGAAAAACGTTGATCAAGACACCAAGGTCATTTTTATATCACAGGGCGAAGTGTACAGCAAACAGTCTGAATATAGCTATCAGATTGTGCGGCAAGAACCCGTTACTTTTGAAAAGGCCTTCCAGAGCATTAAAGAAGAACTTGGAGAGCCAGATGCAATCCTCTATATGTGGCCTATGGAAGACAAGCGCTGTATTAAGGACCATTCCTGTATTGTTTACCTATTACAAGGTATGTCCGCAGCAAAGCTTCATCCTTCACGGCTGCTGCTGGCAGGATGTTTTGAAGATAGTCTTGACCGAAGTTATCTGGAATCATGGATTGGCTTCGAACGTTCACTCGGGCTTGTCCTTCCGCACACAAAAGTGACTGGAATCTTTCAGCCCGCGGAACAAGGATCGATGGATGATTGGACACGTAAAGTCTGGGCAGAATTACAGGCTTCAACTGAACAAACGGTTTTGTATCAGAATCTGAAACGATATGTAAATCACATTGAACAGACAACGATACAACCGGACAACAGCAAATTGAAGTCTGGCGGTACTTACCTGATTACAGGCGGTGTAGGAGGGCTTGGTTATTTATTTGCCAAGCATTTGGCCAAAAACTATGCCGCAAACCTGATTTTGACAGGGAGGTCGCCTTTTAATGATGAGAAGCAAAAGCAAATAAAAGAATTAAAGGATCTAGGCGGCGAAGCGATGTATGCAGAAGCAGATGTGTCTGATCCTATCGCAATGGGAGACTGCGTAAAAAGAGGGAAAGACCGATTCGGTGCCATCAACGGTGTTATTCATGCAGCCGGAATCGAGAGCGACTCTGCTATTTTTGACAAAAAGATCGAAAGCTTCCAGCGCATCATTGAACCGAAAATCAACGGCACGATAGCGCTTGATGAATGGCTTAAAAATGAAGACCTTGATTTTATGTGTTATTTTTCTTCTTCTTCTGCGGTTTTAGGGGATTTTGGATGTTGTGATTATGCGATTGGCAATAGGTTTCAGATGGCTTACGCACAATACAGAAATGAGCTGCATAACGGTAAAACGTTTGTCATCAACTGGCCTGTGTGGAAGGATGGCGGAATGAAGATCGGTGATGAGGAAACAACGGATATGTACCTGAAATCAAGCGGCCAACGCTTCCTAGAAGCCGAGGAAGGTATCCGTATGTTTGAGCACATCCTAGCTCAGCAGGATGCTCAGCATCTCGTGATAGCCGGTCAGCCCAGCCGTGTCAGCAGATTTTTAGGAATGACTGAACCAGCTATTCCAGAACCGGCCACTCAAGCCCCTCTAGCACAAGAAAACAAGGATGAGGTAAAAACACTAAGCATTGAAAAGCGTTTAGAACACGACTTGAAAGAGCATATTCACACATTGCTTAAGATTTCAAAGGACAAGCTGAATTTGAACAAAAATTGGGCCGACTTCGGATTTGATTCGATCTATTTGGCTAAATTCTCGAACGTGTTATCAAAGCATTTCAACATCGAAGTGACACCGGCTTTATTTTTCGGCTATTCAACTTTACAAGAATTGATCAGCTTTTTCTTAACCGATCATAAAGAGCTGATTGAAGCATTTTACCGGGATGATGCATCAGAGGCGCAAAAGCCCCCTGAAGCTTATGCAGTAATTCCTGTAGCTCCAGAACCGGAAACCAGTAAACAAAGCATTCGGCAGGTTCACGATGAGCCTATTGCCATTATCGGCATGAGCGGCAGGTTCCCTCAAGCTGATTCGGTCCATGAGCTGTGGGATAATCTGAAAAACGGTAAATCGTGTATCTCTGACATTCCGGGCGAACGCCGGGACTGGGGGAGAGCTAACAGAGATCCAGAAAAAGCAGTGCCAAGGTGGGGTGCATTTTTGAAGGACATAGACCGGTTTGATCCGCTGTTTTTTCAAATATCGCCTAAAGAAGCCGAAAGCATGGATCCGCGCCAGCGCATTTTTCTAGAGGAAGCATGGCACACGTTTGAAGACGCCGGCTATATGGGAGATCGGATAAAAGGAAAATCCTGCGGTGTTTATGTAGGTGTGGAAGAAGGGGAATATGCGCATCTAACCGGAGATTCGGATTACATTAACGGAACACAAAACGCCACATTGTCTGCGAGAATCGCATACGCATTGGATTTAAAAGGGCCTAATATGGCTTTGACAGCAGCATGTTCATCTGGACTGGTGGCGATTCACCAGGCATGTTCAGCTCTGCGTCAGGGGGATTGTGAAATGGCTTTAGCCGGCGGCGTCAGCTTGAATATTTCTCACATGTCTTTTGAGGCGCTGACAAGGGCCGAAATGCTGTCTCCGAACGGACAATGCAAAGTGTTTGACCAGGATGCCAATGGTCTTGTGCCAGGTGAAGCGGTGGCTGCTGTTCTCTTGAAACCATTATCAAAGGCAATTGAAGATAAAGATCATATTTATGGCTGCATCAAAGCCAGCGGCGTGAATTACGATGGCAAAACCAACGGCATTACTGCGCCAAATCCTTTTAGCCAAGCAGAATTGATCGAAAACATTTATGAAAAAAATGAAATCAATCCGCTCGATATTCAATATGTGATGGCGCACAGTACCGGCTCGAATCTTGGTGATCCGCTTGAGGTCCAAGCGTTAACGAGCGTGTTCAGCAAATATACGAAGCAGAAGCAATTCTGTATGATCAGCTCAATTAAACCTTTAATCGGACATACATTTGCAGCGTCAGGAACGGTTGCTTTAATCAGTTTGCTGATGGCTATGAAAAACCAGATCATTCCGGCCACTCATCACTGTGAATCGGAAAACCCGTATATTCCGTTTAAAGAAAGCCCATTTGTGCTTTGCAAAGAAAACCGTTCGTGGATCAGGAAAAATCAGAAGCCGAGGATGGGAACGATCAGCACGACTGGAATCAGCGGCACCAATGCACATGCAGTCATTGAAGAATACATCCCGGATGATCAGCCGTCCACACAGCGGCATCAAGGGTCACCGCAGATCATTGTGCTTTCAGCCCAAAATGACGATCGGCTTCAGGATGCTGCCTGCCGCATGATTGCGTATCTGGAGCAGAATCATAACCTTTCTTTACCTGATGTGGCATATACGCTTCAGGTTGGGAGAAAAGCCATGGAAGCAAGGCTCGCGCTCGTTGCAAACAATCAGAAGCAATTGGTGCGAAAATTGAAGGAATATGTGAAAGCAATGAAGAATGGTGGGGTATCAGGCCAACAGAGATCCCTTTATACAGGATATACAGAAGGGATTTTAGAAGAACAAGATGAAGCAGTTCTGCAAGCTCTCGCAAAAGAAAGAAATTTGGAAAACATCGCGGAATGCTGGGTGAAAGGATATCAGATTCCTTGGGAACTCTTTCATGATGGCGATCACGTTCGGATGGTTTCTTTACCTGGTTATCCATTTGCAAGGGAACGGTATTGGATTTCGTCAGGCACTCAGCAATCAGAGGCCGTTAAACAGCATTCACAAGATATGAAAACAGAGATTGACGAGCCGAATGGCAAAAGCCACATTCAAAAGATCATTGTTCAATTTTTAGCACGAGAATTGGGCATATCTGAGGATCGAATCAATTTCAAAAGAAACTTCCTGGATTATGGGATGGATTCAATTCTTGGCCGAAAATTGATGCGGCATATCGAAAAAACCACGCAGCTGAAGATGGCCGGTCGGGAAATCCTTGAATGTCAGACAGTCCAAGCTCTATCTGACCATTTGGCCTTAAAAGCGGAAAAACAAAATCATAGCGCAGCAGCACATCAAATAAAGGACACGTATACAGACGAGCAAATCATCGGATTGATGCAAGAGGTGGCGCTAGGGAAATTGGATTTTAAGAGTGTGCAAAACATCATAGAAGGGAGTAAATCGTATGAATCATAAAGAAATTCTCGATGCCTTCAGATCAGGAGAATTAACCATTTCTGAGGTGGAAGAACATCTTAAAGGCATGAAGCGGCAGTTGAAAAGCCCGCTTTCAGAAGGGCAAAAAGGGCTGTGGATGCTTCAAAAAATGTCTCCTGGGATGAGTGCATATCATATTCCTTTATGCTTTCGCTTCAGCAAACCAATACATGCAGAGACGTTCAAGAAAGCCCTTCTGTTTGTACAGAGACAATATCCGATCTTAGCCAGTGTGATTCAAGAAGAAAATGGCATTCCATTTCAATCGGTTCAGTTATCAAAGGATCTTTATTTTGTGGAAGAGAATATATCAGCAATGAAATCAGCAGATATCTTTCCTTTTCTAAAAGAAAAAGCAAAAGAACCTTTCCAGTTGGATGCTGGTCCGTTATGGCGCACACACCTTTTTCATCGGTTAGAAGAATGCATTGTTCTTATAACAATTCACCATATCATATTTGATGGTGTGTCGATGCTGACATTGATATCGGCGCTATTCGAAGCGTATCAACAATTGCTGAATGGGATTGAGCCCTTGCAGCAGCCATTAACAGCTGATTATTACGATTTTGTCGATTGGGAAAAACGGATGCTGACTGGCAGAGAAGGGGAAGAGCATCTCGCTTACTGGAAAGAACAGTTGTCTGGGAGTCTGCCAGTTCTTGATTTGCCTGCTGACCGTCCGCGGTCTTCAGCACGAAAATTCAAGGGGCAAGCTTATAAAAGCTTGCTCCCTCATCACCTGAGCAATCAAATTAAATCGTTTGCCCGCACCAATCATGTGAATGAATCGGTTGTGTTTCTCTCCATTTACAAAGTGTTGCTGCATCATTATACAAAACAAAAGGATATCATTGTTGGCGTTCCGACAATGGGTCGGCAAGAAGACAGATTTGAAACCCTAATCGGTTATTTTATCAATATGATGGCTGTTCGGAGCAAGAATATCGGATCTCAGCCATTAACAGCATTTATTCGGGAACTGCAGCTGACAGTGGCTGACGGCCTGGATCATGCGGCGTTTCCGTTCCCTGCATTGGTAAGAGAGCTGAATGTAGACCGCTCGGCCGCGGATTCTCCGGTTTTTCAAACAGCTTTTCTGTACCAAAACTTTTTTCAAGCAACAGGCTTGCAAAAAGTGCTCGAACCGTATCAAACGCTTGGCATCGAATATATTGAAGACATTCGGCAAGAGGGTGAATTTGAGCTGGCGCTCGAAATATATGAGCAAGAAAATGAAACAGTGCTTCATCTTCTGTACAACCCTGATTTGTATGAACTGTCCTCCATTGAAAGCATGATGGAGAACTATATGAAGCTCGCGCAGCACATGATGGAGGACCCGTCTTTGCCGCTTGAAGCCTACTCTTTGCGATTAAATCAAGAACAAACTAATTTGGTGGAACAATGGAATGCGACAGGGACAAACATCGCAAATGACAAGTGTATACATGAGGTGTTTGAGGAAAAAGCGAAACAAACCCCCGATGCGGTTGCTGTGATGTTTGAAGACAGATCACTTACATATAAAGAAGTAGATGAAAAAAGCACATCTGTGGCAGTCTACCTTCAACATCAGGGTGTTAGACCTGAACAGCCCGTTGGCATTTGTGCAGAGCGTTCGTTTGATATGATCATCGGAATTTTAGGAATACTGAAAGCTGGCGGAGCGTATGTGCCGTTAGATCCAAGTTTTCCGCAAGAACGATTAAAGTACATGCTCAAAGACAGTCAGGCATCCATTGTCCTCACCCAACCTAACGTTCATGATAGGATCAGCGGATTAACTGGCAGCCATGTAAAAGCGATCAATATCGAGTTAGCTTGCCGAAACGGTTATACAGACCAGCAAAGCAGCGGTTTAAAGCGGGAAGTAAAACCGGAACACCTCGCTTATATTATTTATACATCGGGAAGCACCGGAGAGCCTAAAGGGGTTATGGTAGAGCATCGGAGCATTATGAATACCCTGAATTTTCTTGAATCTCACTATCCTGTAACGGCTGAGGATGCATATTTATTGAAGACGAACTATGTGTTTGATGTATCGATCTCAGAATTATTCGGATGGTTTATTGGAGATGGCCGTCTAGTGATTCTTCCGCCTAATGGGGAGAAATCACCGCAGCTTTGCATGGATTATATTGAAACATATAAAGTGACTCACATTAATTTTGTGCCGGCCATGCTGCATGTTTTTTTAGAAATGGCGAAAGACAACAAGCGATTCACAGAGGACGGTCCGCTGAAGTATATGATGGTTGCAGGTGAAGCCTTCCCTAAAGAATTAGTGAAAAAGGCGGTATCGCTCTTTACAAACTGCCGGGTTGAAAATATATACGGACCGACGGAAGCCTCCATTTACGCTGCGTATTTCGGATGCGGAAAAGGAGATATCGCAAGTCACCATACACCGATTGGAAAGCCTGTCTCCAACACGAAAATTTATATTGTGGACCAGCATTTGAAGCCTGTCCCGATCGGAAAGCCAGGTGAGCTTTGCATCGCTGGAGCCGGCTTAGCAAGAGGCTACTTTAAAAAGCCGGGGCTTACGGCTGAAAAATTTATTGATAATCCCTTTGAATCAGGGACGAAGCTATATAAATCGGGTGATTCAGCAAGGTGGCTTCCTGACGGCAACATAGAATACTTGGGACGGATTGACAGCCAAGTCAAAATACGCGGTTTTCGCGTCGAGCTGGGCGCAATAGAAACAAAGCTGGGTGAATTTCCGGGCATTTTAGATCAGGCGGTAGTGGTGAAGCAGCTTGAGGGCCATCAACAGCTCGCTGCTTATTATACAGAGGAAAGCGGACATGCCTCTGCCAATCCAAAAGATTTGCGCCTTCATCTAAAATCGAGTCTGCCCGAATATATGATACCTTCACACTTTATCCGCTTAGATGAGCTTCCATTATCGCCCAGCGGAAAAGTGAACCGTAAAGAATTAGAAAAACGCGAGATCGTGTTCAACAGAAGGAAACCAAATCACTTGCAATTAACGGAAATAGAGGATCAGGTGCTGCGTATTTGGGAGGAAACGCTCAAGGTCAGCGGATTTGGGCCGGAAGACGGATTTTTCGATGCGGGCGGCGATTCGCTTCTGGCTGTAGCTGTGGCTGAACGAATCAAAAAAGAATTCGATTGTGAGTTTCATGTTACTGAGCTGTTTGAGTTTTCCACGATCCGTGCAATCAGTGAATATATTTTGGAGATGAAAAACTCAGATCTAGCCGGGACACAAAATGAAGATCATTATGATATCAAAAAAGATAGAAAACACCTAGAACAGAAGATTCCCCCTTATTTTGATGACAGTGTTGCGATTGTGGGGATATCTTGCCAGTTCCCGGGTGCGAAAAATCATCATGACTTCTGGAACCACATCAAAGAAGGCAAAGAAAGCATACGATTCTTTTCTGAAGAAGAGCTTCGCGCAAATGGAGTTCCCGAAGAATTGATACAGCATCCTGACTATGTGCCTGTGCAATCTGTGATCGAAGGGAAAGACTTATTCGATCCCGGTTTCTTTCAAATCTCGCCAAAAGATGCTGAGTATATGGACCCTCAGCTCCGCCTCTTATTGCTGCACTCCTGGAAAGCGATTGAAGATGCAGGATATGTGGCTAAGGAGATTCCGGCAACAAGTGTATATATGTCTGCAAGCAGCAATTCATATAGAACGTTATTGCCGAAGGAGACAACAGAAGGACATGAATCACCGGATGGCTATGTCTCATGGGTTTTAGCCCAAAGCGGAACCATTCCCACAATGATCTCACATAAGCTCGGATTAAAAGGGCCAAGCTATTTTGTTCATTCTAACTGTTCTTCATCACTAGTCGGTTTATATCAAGCATACAAAAGCCTGACATCGGGCGAATCACAATATGCGCTTGTCGGAGGCGCAACATTGCACGCACAATCAGCGATCGGCTACGTGCACCAAAACGGGTTGAATTTTTCAAGCGACGGGCATGTAAAGGCGTTCGATGCTTCGGCGGACGGAATGGCCGGGGGCGAAGGCGTAGCCGTCATCCTGCTGAAAAAAGCTGTGGATGCCGTAAAAGACGGAGACCATATTTATGCGATTATGCGCGGAATAGGCATCAATAATGATGGGGCAGAAAAAGCCGGCTTCTATGCGCCAAGTGTAAAAGGCCAAACAGAGGTGATACAGCATGTATTGGATACAACCAAGGTTCATCCTGAAACGGTCAGTTATATTGAAGCGCACGGGACGGGAACGAAATTAGGCGATCCTATTGAAATGTCTGCGCTAAATAAAGTGTACAAGCAATACACAGACAAAACACAATTTTGCGGAATTGGTTCAGTGAAAACGAATATTGGCCATTTGGATACAGCTGCGGGGTTAGCCGGATGTATTAAAGTTGCGATGAGTTTATACCATAATGAACTTGCACCGACCATCAACTGTACGGAGCCGAATCCGGATATAAAGTTTGAAAGCTCTCCTTTTTATGTTGTCCGTGAACGAAAATCGTTAGAGAAACACGCAGGTGTCCATCGGGCGGCTCTGAGCTCATTCGGCCTTGGCGGAACTAACGCCCATGCAATATTTGAGCAATATGAAAACATTTCTGATGCAGGTACCGAAAACGAAGGCAATCAGCCTTACATCATTCCTATATCAGCAAAAAATAGTGAACGGCTCCAAGTATACGCGAAGGAAATGCTGTCCTATATCAGTCAAGACGAGCAAAGGCATTTCTCTTTAAGAGATATTGCATATACCTTCCAAGTCGGCCGTGAAGCAATGGATAACAGGATCGTTTTTATAGTGAACGATCTGGAAGAGTGGAAACATCAGCTGGAAGCTTTTGTGACTGGAAAGCCGCTCGCAGAAGGCTGTATTCAAGGAGAAAAAACGAGAATGACATCCGCTGAACAGCTGCTTGGAAATGCTGAAGCAGATGATATGGCTTCATCGCGGATATCAAAAGAAGAATTGAGAAAGCTTGCCGAGATGTGGGCAAATGGCTTTCACGTTGAATGGCGCAGGCTCTATCCAAATATAAAGCCACGCCGCATCAGCTTGCCGACATACCCTTTTGCCGAAGAACGATACTGGCCTGAAAGCAGCACCGGCGCTATCACAACAATTGAACCATCTCGTTTGCATCCTTTGGTGCACCATAATACATCGGTTCTGTCAGAGCAGCGTTTCAGCTCCATTTTCACAGGACAAGAGTATTTTATTGCCGAGCATATCATTAAAGGCATGGCGATTTTGCCGGCGGCGGTCACGCTTGAAATGGCAAGAGCCGCTATAGAACAAGGAATTGGCGGATTGGAGGATCATGAAACTGGAATCAGGCTGAAAAATGTCGTGTGGGTTCGCCCGGTTGTAGCAGGAAGTGAGCCGGTTCAGGTAAATATCGGACTTTACGATGAAGATGGCGGACATATTGCTTATCGGATGTATGGTGATCCGGAATCCGCTGATGCAGAACCAGTTGTATATAACCAAGGTAAAGCGGAATTGATTCAGTTAAAGCGAGAAAAAGCACTGGATCTTTCTAAGATCAAGAAACAATGTGATCAAAGCAAAATGGATGCTGCCTCGTTTTATGAAGGGATGATCGGCGCCGATTACGGTCCAGGTTACAAGAGTGTAGAGGCCGTATATAAAGGCGACGGCCAGCTGCTTGCCAAATTATCACTGCCAGAATCTGTTGCACATACGTTGGGCGATTATGTTCTTCATCCAAGTGTAATGGACGGGGCGTTACAGGCGGCTGAATATTTGCAAAATGTCGTCAGAGCGGAACTTTCAGACACTGAAGACTTTAAGGCAGCACTGCCATTTGCCCTGGAGGAACTTGAGGTCTTTCGTCAGTGCGTTTCTGACATGTGGGTTTATGTTCAATTCAACTCGAAAAACAAACCAGGAGATTTGATACAGAAAGTCGATATTCACCTATGTGATGAGCATGGCATGATCTGCGTGCGGCTGAAAGGATTTTCGACGAGGGTGATGGAGGCAGATATACAAACCGAACCATCAAAAATGAACGCTGAAACTTTATTGCTTCAGCCCGTTTGGCAAGAACAAAAGGCTGCTGACGGCTTAGCTGCAAAAAAATATGCAGAGTATCTCGTGTTCCTCTGTGAATATGACAATGAGACGAGAGAACAGATTGAAGCAGCCATCGAGGATGTTCATGTATACAGCCTGGAAGCAAGGCCTTCTTCAGTAGATGGGCGTTTCCATTCTTATACAGAACAAGTGTTTAAAAAGGTACAAGAGATCATTCGTACGAAACCGAAAGACGGCATTCTCGTTCAGATCGTGACCTCTGCCGAGGGAGAACAGCAATTGTTTTCAGGGTTGACAGGACTGCTGAAAACAGCTTGTCAGGAAAATGACAAACTAACCGGCCAAATGATTGAAGTCAGCAGTGAAGAAAGTGGAGGAAGCATTGCTGGCAAACTGTTAGAAAATCAAATGAGCAGCGATTCATATGTCAAATATCAAAACGGGACACGGTATATTGCTGATTGGCGTGAAATCAAACAGGCAAAAGGAGACGGCAGCAAGCCGTGGAAAGACAATGGCGTTTATCTCATTACAGGAGGTGCCGGCGGACTAGGTCATATTTTTGCAAAGGAAATTGCGGAACAAACGAAAAATGCGACAGTCATTCTGGCAGGCCGCTCACCTCTTAGCGAAAGCAAAAGCAAAAAGCTGGAAGAGCTTCATAGCAAGGGGGCTGACATCACCTACCGGCAAACAGATGTTACCAATAAAATTGAAGTCTATCAGCTCATTGACGACATTCAAAAAAGATATGGCCGTCTGAACGGTATTCTTCATAGTGCCGGAATCATCAAGGACAGTTACCTGGTTAATAAACAGGCAAAAGATCTGCACGATGTACTGGCGCCTAAAGTAAAAGGGCTTGTTTATCTAGACGAAGCGAGCAAGGATTTGCCTTTAGACTTCTTTATTCTCTTTTCATCTCTTTCAGGAAGTTTAGGGAGCATTGGCCAGTCTGACTATGCGGCAGCCAATGTATTTATGGATATGTATGCAGGCTATCGAAATAGGCTTGCCGACCTCAGCCAGCGGCATGGGAAGACGCTTTCTGTAAACTGGCCTTTATGGAGAGATGGAGGCATGCAGGTCGATCAAGAAACTGAGAAAAGGCTTGTACAACTTGCCGGTATTGTTCCTATGAGGGCAGAAAAAGGAATTCAGGCATTATATCAAGCACTTCATTCAGAGGCAAACCAAGTAATGGTGATCGAAGGCGATGTGCAAAAAATAAAACAAAACATGCTGGCAAAAAACGCCTCAGCACCTATGGAAAAGAAGGAAGCAGAACACATGACTGAACAAATAAATAGCATTGATACAGACAGTTTGCTGGATAAAGTAAAGGCGATGTTAAAGCGAGAGATCGCCAAGCTGTTAAAGGTCAAGCTTGAAACGATTGATGATCATGCCGAGATGACGGTGTATGGTTTTGATTCTATCTCCATGACTGAATTCACCAACCATATCAATCGCGCCTATCAGTTAGAGCTGACGCCAACCGTATTTTTTGACCACCCGACGATTCATGCGTTTGGCAAGCATTTGTCAGAAGAATATCAATCGGTATTTGCGAAGACATTTGCTGTGCGCGCTGCATCGGCTAAGATTCAGCCTGCTGCGAAACAGGAACAAGCCGTGCGTGCCAAAGCTAAAAGACGCAGAAAGCAGCAAGTCATGCTGCCAAACGCCATACAGAGTGATGCAGGGCCTGAGCCAATTGCCATTGTGGGCATAAGCGGGATTTTCCCTATGGCGAAAGATGTTGAGGCGTACTGGAACATCTTAAAAGAGGGCAAAGACTGCATGACGGAAATCCCGAAAGATCGCTGGGATTGGCGTGAATATGAAGGTGATCCGGCGAAGGAAGTCAATAAAACGAACGTGAAATGGGGCGGCTTTATTGACGGTATTGCAGATTTTGATCCATTATTCTTTGGCATTTCCCCGCGTGAAGCTGAACAAATGGAACCACAGCAGCGCTTACTGCTGACTTACGCCTGGAAAGCGATCGAAGATGCAGGATATTCGGCGAAAAGGTTGTCAGGCACAAAGACCGGCGTCTTCATCGGAACGGGAAATACAGGATACAGCTCTCTTCTATCTAAAGCGAACTCGGCAATAGAAGGATCAGCGGCAGCCAATACGAGCCCATCGGTCGGTCCGAACCGGGTCAGTTATTTCCTTAATCTGCACGGGCCGAGCGAACCGATTGATACAGCGTGCTCAAGTTCACTAGTGGCAATCCACCATGCCATCTCTTCAATTGAAGAAGGCACTTGTGACATGGCATTAGCCGGCGGTGTAAATACGATTATCCTTCCTGAGGTGTATATCAGCTTTGATAAGGCGGGAGCACTGAGCAAAGAAGGAAAATGCAAGACGTTTTCAAATCAAGCCGATGGTTTTGCGCATGGGGAAGGTGCCGGCATACTGTTCCTGAAAAAATTAAAAGCGGCTGAAGAAGCGGGAGACCACATTTACGGAGTCATAAAAGGCAGTGCAATCAATCACGGCGGCCGTGCAGCCTCTTTAACGACTCCCAATCCGAAGGCGCAGGCAGATGTTATTCAGTCGGCATATCAAAAAGCGGGAATCGATCCGAAAACCGTGACCTACATTGAAGCCCACGGAACCGGGACGGAGCTTGGAGACCCGGTTGAAATTAACGGTTTGAAATCAGCTTTTAAAGCATTGGGTGTAAATGAAGGAGACACATCAGCCAATCCTTACTGCGGTTTAGGTTCTGTAAAGACAAACATTGGCCACTTATCGCTGGCAGCCGGTGCAGCAGGAGTTATTAAAATATTATTGCAGCTTAAGCATAAAACCTTAGTGAAAAGTCTGCATTGCGAAAACGTGAATCCATACATTCAGCTGAAAAACAGTCCGTTCTATATCGTACGGGAAACGGAAGAATGGAAAGCGCTGAAAAATGAACGGGGAGAAGAGCTTCCTCGCCGGGCAGGTGTCAGTTCATTTGGAATCGGCGGGGTAAACGCCCACGTGATTATCGAGGAATATATTCCGGAAGCATCCGATGAGAATATACCATCCATCACGCCGGAACATCCGGGTATCTTCGTTTTATCGGCTAAAAATGAAGCGCGGCTAAAAGAACATGCACAGCAGCTGGCAGATGCGCTTGATAAGCAAACATATAGTGACGTAAATCTCGCCCGAATCGCTTATACACTGCAAGCCGGACGGGATGCGATGGAAGAACGTCTCGGGATTATTTCCGGTTCCATTGAGGATTTACAGCAAAAGTTAAAAGACTTTGCAGCGGAGAAAAGCGGTGTGGAGGATGTATTTAAAGGCAGGATTGATAAAGGCACACTCCAAATGCTGACAGAGGACGAAGAGATTCAAGAAGCCGTCGAGAAATGGATGGAACGGGGAAAGTATGCAAAATTGCTTGAATTATGGGTAAAAGGGCTTGATGTAGACTGGACGAAATTGTATGGCGAGAATCTGCCAAAGCGCATCAGCTTGCCGACGTATCCATTCGCAAAAGACCGTTATTGGATCTCTGATCATATTGAAAAAAGCGGCAGCATTGATGCAAATCAAGCAGCCTCCCGCCTTGGCGGAGCCATGCTGCATCCATTAATGCATCAAAACACATCGAATCTCTCGGAACAAAGGTTTAGCTCTATTTATACGGGAGAAGAGTTTTTCCTTGCTGATCATGTTGTGAAAGGCCAACGGATTTTGCCGGGAGTGGCTCATCTTGAATTGGCGCGGGCAGCTGTTGAGCAGGCCGCAGAGGTACAAGATGTACCGCGCATCATGAAGCTAAAGAATGCGGTGTGGGTGCGGCCTATTGTTGTAGAGGATCAGCCGCAGCAAGTACACATTAGGCTTTTACCGGGAGAAAATGGTCAGATCTCTTATGAAATCTATGGTCATTCAGACGTTACTGGCGAACAGTCAATCGTCTACAGTCAAGGCAGCGCGATATTGAATCCTGCTGAAAATCTGCCGGCGGTTGATTTGCAATCTCTGCGGGAGCAGTGTCAGGAAAGTCATTTCAGCGTAAACGAAGTATACGACACCTATCGAATGATTGGATTTGAATATGGTCCTGCTTATCGCGGAGTGAAAAAAATCTATACAGCTGAACAATTTGTTTTGGCAAAATTGTCATTGCATCCGTCAGCTGCAGATACGCTCAGCCAATACAAAATGCACCCTGGGCTGATGGATTCTGCTTTGCAGGCGTCAAGCATTTTGACAGGCGCCGGGGATAACCAGCTGACACTGCCTTTTGCGGTCCAGGAGCTTGAAGTCTTCGGAGCATGTTCGTCAGAAATGTGGGTATACGCAAGATACAGCCAAGGCAGCAAGGCAACTGATAAGGTGCAAAAGCGCGATCTTGATATTTTAGATGAGAGCGGCAATGTTTGCGTACGGATGAAAGGATTATCTTTCAGAGCAGCAGAAGGCGGCTCTGGATCGGCGGAATCTGCTCAAACGCTGGCAACCCTGATGTTTGAAGAAAAATGGGTGCCTAAGGATTTAAAAAAAGATAGTCCTGAGCCTCATTACGAACGGCACATTGTCATGCTTTGCGACATGAATGGCCTCTCAAAAGATCGCATTGAATCAAGAATGACAGGAGCGGAATGCATCGTTTTGGAGTCATTCCGCGAAGGACTTGCAGAGAGGTTCCAAGATTATGCCGAACAAGCGCTTGAGACGGTCCAGGGTCTTCTCAAAAGCAGACCTCAGGGCAATGTTCTGATCCAGCTGCTTACCTCTGCACAAAGAAAGCAGTACTCATTCTCAGGGCTATCGGCGCTCCTTAAAACCGCCGGCCTGGAGAATAAAAAACTAATCGGCCAGACGATTGAAATCGATTCACATGAAAATATTGAAAGTGTGATAGAAAAACTGAAAGAGAATAAAAGGCACACAGAAGATCAGCACATCAAATATGAAAAAGGCAAACGGTACATCAATGATCTGGATGAAATGCAAATAGATGATCGGGAAATAAGCATGCCGTGGAGAGATAAAGGTGTTTACCTCATCACGGGCGGCGCAGGAGGACTTGGGTTTATTTTTGCAAAAGAAATTGCTCGTCAAGCCGAACAGCCTGTGCTCATTCTGACAGGCAGATCCGAGTTGAATGCGGATCAGCAGGCGGAGCTAAACGAACTTCAGCAATTAGGTGCTCGCGCAGAATACAGGCAGGTTGACGTGACACAAACGGAAGCAGCCTCCGAGCTTATCACAAGCATTACGTCTGATTACGAAGACTTGAATGGTGTCATTCACAGCGCTGGGCTGATTAAAGATAACTATCTTATGAGCAAAACCAATGAAGAGCTGACACAAGTTCTCGCTCCTAAGGTGAAAGGGCTTGTGAATGTGGATGAGGCAACCGAGCATCTTGCGTTAGATTTCTTTATCCTCTTTTCTTCAATATCAAGTGTTGCCGGCAGCGCGGGACAGGCCGATTATGCAATGGCTAATGCATTTATGGACAGTTATGCTGCTTATCGGAATGCGCTTGTAACCGCCATGTACAGGCACGGACAAACGTTGTCAATCAATTGGCCGCTCTGGAAAGAAGGCGGCATGCGCGCGAATAAAGAAATTGAAAACATGACGTTGAAAAACACAGGTGTGACTCCAATGCGGACCGAGACCGGCATTCAAGCGCTGTATAAAGCTTTGGCATTTGGCAAAGATCAAGTCATCGTCATGGAAGGAATCAAAGACATGATGAGGGAAAAGCTGACTCAAAAGCCGTCTTCTGATGATGTACCAATGAAAACAGTGCAAGTACCGGTGACATCTGAAGCAAGAATGGATCAAGGGAATATGTTTGACCACATTCAAGAAGTTTTAAAGCAAACAATCTCTCAATTGCTCAAAATCAAACCTGAAGAGATTGACCCGGACATGGAGTTTAATCAATATGGATTTGATTCGATTACGTTAACTGAATTCGCAAATACACTGAATGAGAAGTACAAGCTGGATCTTACGCCTACGATCTTCTTTGAGCACGCAACTGTTTATGCATTTGCAGGGTATCTGTCAGAAGAATATCCAAATGCTTTTACAGCTCAAACGCCTGCCAAAGCTGAGGTGCTGATGCAGCCTGTCGAACAGAATATAAAAAATATGACGTTTTCGACTGAAAACCGCTTTGTACAACCTTCGATAACACCAATGCAAAAGGAAGCTGATCACAAGCCTGAGCCTATTGCGATTGTTGGGATGAGCGGCGTTTTCCCAAAGGCAAAAGACGTTGAGGAATATTGGAAGAACCTGTCATCGGGCGCAGATTGTATTACAGAGGTTCCAAAAGACCGCTGGGATTGGCAGGAGTATTACGGAGACCCTCTGAAAGAAGCGAATAAAACAAACGTCAAATGGGGCGGTTTTATTGATGAAGTAGCTGACTTTGATCCATTGTTCTTCGGCATATCTCCGCTGGAGGCTGAGCAGATGGAGCCTCAGCAGCGCCTGTTAATGACCTATGCGTGGAAGGCGGTAGAAGAAGCGGGACACTCAGCGAGAAGCCTGGCAGGAACCAAAACGGGCATCTTCATCGGGACAGGAAACACAGGGTACAGTTCACTTCTGTCAAATGTAGACATCGAAGGCTCAGCGGCTGCGAATATGAGTCCTTCTGCAGGACCGAATAGAGTCAGTTATTTCCTGAACATTCATGGACCGAGTGAACCGATCGACACTGCGTGCTCAAGCTCTTTGGTCGCCATTCATCATGCGGTTTGCGCCATTGAAAATGGAAACTGTGAAATGGCGATTGCGGGAGGGGTCAACACGGTCGTAACTCCGCAAGGCCATATCGCCTATGATAAAGCCGGGGCGCTGAGCAAAGAAGGAAGATGCAAAACATTTTCTGACAAAGCCGATGGATTCGCAGTCAGTGAAGGTGCCGGCATTCTCTTTCTGAAAAAGCTGACAGCGGCTGAACGAGACGGTGATCATATTTACGGTGTCATTAAAGGAAGTGCGGTAAACCACGGTGGCCGCGCAAATTCTCTAACGACTCCTAATCCGAAAGCTCAGGCGGATGTCGTAAAAACAGCATATGAAAAAGCGGGAATTGATCCAAGAACCGTAACTTATATTGAAGCGCATGGGACTGGAACCAAGCTGGGCGATCCAGTAGAAATCAACGGCTTAAAAGCGGCATTTAAAGAGCTGTATGAAAAAACGGGGGACCCGGCTGTTCATGGCAGCCATTGCGGACTTGGATCAGCGAAAACAAACATCGGTCACTTATCGCTTGCGGCCGGTGTGGCGGGTGTCATTAAAGTGTTATTGCAGCTCAAGCATAAAACGCTTGTCAAAAGTCTGTACAGTGAAACTGTTAATCCATATATCAGACTGGATGACAGCCCGTTTTATATTGTGCAGGAATCGAGAGAGTGGCAGGCGCTTCGGGATGAAGCCGGCCGAGAGCTGCCGCGCCGCGCAGGTATCAGTTCGTTCGGGATAGGCGGCGTCAATGCCCACGTGGTCATTGAGGAATATATTCCGAAAGAAACAACCCATCCTGCAACAGCACCAGCTGTGACAGCACAGCACCCGGGCATCTTTATTTTGTCGGCAAAGGATGAAGATCGTCTGAAAGACCAAGCCCGGCAATTAGCAGACTTTATCAGCAAGCGATCTATCACTGCTCGTGACCTCACTGATATTGCTTATACACTCCAAGAGGGGCGTGATGCAATGGAGGAGAGATTAGGGATCATCGCTGTCTCGACTGGGGACTTGCTGGAAAAACTGAACCTCTTTATAGAAGGGGGCACCAATGCGAAGTACATGTACAGAGGCAGAGCAGAAAAAGGTATCGCACAAACATTGAGATCAGATGACGAAGTACAGAAAACGCTCAACAATAGCTGGGAGCCTCACACATATGAAAGACTGCTTGATTTATGGGTAAAAGGCATGGAAATAGGCTGGAGTAAACTGTATGACGGCAAACAGCCGAAACGCATAAGCCTCCCTACCTATCCATTTGCGAAAGAACGCTACTGGATAACGGATACGAAAGAGGAGACAGCCGCCCATCAAACAGCTTTAAAAACAGTCGAATCAGCAGCTTTGCATGCATTGATACATGTCAACACATCTGATTTGTCAGAGCAGCGTTTCAGCTCGGCCTTTACAGGTGCTGAGTTCTTTTTCGCCGATCATAAGGTGAAGGGAAAACCGGTTATGCCGGGCGTGGCATATCTTGAGATGGTTCATGCTGCCGTTACAAGAGCAGTGAGAAGAACCGAAGATCAACAATCTGTTATTCACATCAAAAATGTTGTGTGGGTGCAGCCGATTGTGGCGGACGGCCAGCCTGTGCAAGTGGATATCAGTCTAAATCCCCAGCAGGACGGCGAGATTGCTTTTAACGTCTATACAGAGGCTGCACATAATGATCGAAAGATACATTGTCAAGGCAGTGCTTCAATCCGTGGGGCAGGAGACATTCCAGTCCAGGATATCAGCGTGCTTCAAGATCAATGCAGTTTAAGCACACTCTCACACGACCAGTGTTATGAATTGTTTAAGGTGATCGGCATTGACTACGGACCTGGTTTTCAAGGGATAGATCGGCTTTACATCGGCCGCAATCAAGCCTTGGCAGAGCTTTCTCTGCCTGCTGGTGTAACTCACACACTGAATGAATTCGTTCTTCATCCAAGTATGGCCGACTCTGCTTTACAAGCGTCGATCGGGCTAAAGCTGAATTCCGGTGACGAGCAGCTTTCTCTGCCTTTTGCGCTGCAAGAGCTAGAAATATTCAGCCCGTGTACAAATAAAATGTGGGTGTCTGTGACATCTCGTCCTAATGAGGACAAAATACAGAGACTGGATATTGATTTGTGTGATGAACAAGGCCGAGTGTGTGTAAGAATCAAGGGGATTACCTCAAGGCTGCTGGAAGAAGGCATACAACCGCCAGACGGGCCGACATCACTAGGAAACTCCAAAGCAACTCTTAACGGAGCGCTTCTTATGGCGCCGATATGGGATCGAGTGCAGCTGGAGAAGAGGAGGATTTCGCCTGCTGATGAGCGTGTTGTCATCCTCGGAGGGGATGACAACAGCAGAAAAGCTGTTCAAAGGCAGATCCCATTTGCCAAGGAGCTGTACATTGAGCCGAACGCATCAATTCATAGAATTGCAGGACAGCTTGAAGCACTCGGATCGTTTGACCACATTGTGTGGATGTCTCCTTCTCGTGTGACAGAGTGCGAAGTCGGCGATGAAATGATTGAAGCCCAAGATCAAGGCGTCATTCAAATGTATAGGCTCATTAAGGCAATGCTTTCTTTAGGCTATGGACAGAAGGAGATAAGCTGGACGGTCGTGACGGTGAATACACAATATGTTGATCAGCATGATATTGTCGACCCGGTCGATGCCGGGGTGCACGGCCTGATCGGTTCAATGGCAAAAGAATATCCAAATTGGCAGACAAAGCTGATCGATGTTAAAAAATACGAAGATTTGCCGTTATCTCAACTCCTTTCCTTGCCTGCCGATCAAGAAGGGAATACGTGGGCCTATCGAAACAAGATTTGGCATAAGCTTCGTTTGATTCCAGTACACAACAATCAACCGGTGCACACGAAGTATAAGCACGGAGGTGTTTATGTTGTCATAGGCGGAGCTGGTGGTATTGGTGAGGCGTGGAGTGAATATATGATCAGAACATATCGGGCGCAGATCGTTTGGATTGGCAGAAGGAAAAAGGATGCAGCCATTCAAAGGAAGCTGGACAGACTTGCGCGTCTAGGGCCAGCCCCGTATTACATTCAAGCTGATGCGGCTAACCGAGAGGAATTAGAACGCGCGTATGAAACAATGAAACAAACGCATCGAGAAATCAACGGCATCATCCATTCTGCGATTGTCTTACAAGACCGAAGCCTGATGAATATGAGTGAGGAATGTTTCAGAAACGTTCTTGCTGCAAAGGTTGATGTAAGCGTGCGAATGGCCCAAGTTTTCCGGCATGAACCACTGGATTTTGTTTTGTTTTTCTCTTCCGTACAATCGTTTGCAAGAGCTTCCGGACAAAGCAATTACGCTGCGGGCTGCAGTTTTAAGGATGCTTTTGCACAGCGGTTGTCTCACGTATGGCCTTGTACAGTGGCCGTGATGAATTGGAGTTATTGGGGAAGCATTGGTGTTGTTTCATCACCGGATTACCAGAAGAGAATGGCTCAGGCAGGCATAGGCTCAATTGAAGCCCCTGAAGCAATGGAAGCTTTGGAATTGCTGCTCGGGGGACCGCTGAAGCAGCTAGTGATGATGAAAATGGCAAACGAAACGAATGATGAAGCGGAACAGACAGAAGAAACGATTGAAGTGTACCCGGAAACTCACGGCTCCGCCATTCAAAAGCTGCGAAGCTATCACCCGGGTGACAGCACAAAGATTCAACAACTGTTATAGGAGGGGAAGCGCCAATGCTGAACACAGAAGACATTCTCTGTAAAATGCTTTTCGCACAATTACAGTCCATAGGGTTTTTCACAGAAAGTAAATCCCAGCCGGTATTGGAGAATTTCTATGGCAGATGGTTTGAAGAAAGCCAATCGATTTTAGAACGGCATCAATTTCTCAAGCGAACGGAGAACGGACATGTTCCAATACGCTCAATAGGCACCATGAGCGAGCTGTGGAAAGAATGGAATGAACAAAAATCTGACCTGCTTCAAGACAATAATATGAAAGCCATGGTGACATTGGTGGAGACAGCACTTAAAGCCTTGCCGGAGGTTCTGACCGGCAAGGCGTCAGCCACCGATATCCTGTTTCCGAATTCATCTATGGATTTAGTAGAAGGGGTCTATAAAAACAATCAAGTCGCAGACTATTTTAATGATGTGCTTGCAGATACGTTAACAGCCTATCTGCAAGAACGTCTGAAGCAAGAGCCTGAGGCGAAGATTCGAATATTAGAAATCGGAGCCGGGACCGGCGGGACAAGCGCGGCTGTTTTTCAAAAATTGAAAGCATGGCAGACACATATAAAAGAATATTGCTATACAGATCTGTCTAAAGCTTTTTTAATGCATGCAGAAAATAAGTATGGTCCTGACAATCCATATTTGACATATAAACGATTTAATGTCGAGGAGCCGGCGTCTGAACAGCATATTGATGCGGGAGGCTACGACGCGGTCATCGCGGCAAATGTGCTTCATGCCACAAAAAATATCCGGCAGACATTGCGAAATGCAAAAGCAGTTTTGAAAAAAAACGGGCTGCTCCTTTTAAATGAAATAAGTGATCATAATATATACTCGCATTTGACGTTCGGCCTTTTAGAGGGCTGGTGGCTGTATGAGGACCCTGATCTTCGCATACCGGGCTGTCCGGGCCTGTATCCGGATACTTGGAAAACGGTGCTTGAGAGTGAAGGATTTCGCTATGTTTCCTTTATGGCTGAACAATCGCATCAGCTCGGCCAGCAGATCATTGCCGCTGAAAGTAACGGAGTCGTCCGTCAAAAGAAGAGAACGGGGGCAGAAGAAGATCCAAGCCATATACAAATGAATGCTGAAATCGATCATTCACAGGAAAGCGATTCTCTCATCGAACAAACGGCACAATTTGTGAAGCATACGCTGGCAAAATCAATCAAACTATCACCAGAACGTATTCACGAAGATACGACATTTGAGAAGTATGGAATTGATTCGATTTTGCAGGTGAATTTCATTCGTGAATTAGAAAAAGTGACAGGAGAGCTTCCAAAAACCATTTTATTTGAACATAACAACACAAAAGAACTCGTCGAATATTTAGTAAAGGGGCATGAAAATAAGCTCCGGACAGCATTGTTAAAGGAAAAAACGAAGCCTGCAAAAAATGAAGCTCCACTTCAAACAGAGCGTACAGATCCTAATAAGCCATTTACTTTTCATACACGCCGCTTTGTTACAAAGCAGGAAGTCACTGAAACTCAGCTAGCAAATACCGAACCACTAAAAAAAGAAAAGACAAGTAATTTGCAAAGAACACATTTTAATGATTCTAGTACAGAAGATATCGCAATAATCGGGGTAAGCGGGCGCTATCCGATGTCTAACAGTTTAGAAGAGCTTTGGGGGCATTTAATCGCCGGAGACAATTGTATTACAGAGGCACCGGAATCCAGATGGCGCACATCTTTATTGAAAACATTATCAAAAGATCCAAAAAAGCCGGCAAATAAGAAACGCTATGGCGGATTTTTACAAGATATAGAGGCATTTGACCATCAGCTTTTTGAGGTGGAGCAAAACCGGGTGATGGAAATGACACCTGAACTCCGTTTATGTTTAGAAACCGTCTGGGAAACGTTTGAGGACGGCGGCTATACGCGAACCCGGCTGGATAAATTGCGGGATGATGACGGAGTAGGTGTTTTTATAGGGAATATGTATAACCAGTATTTTTGGAATATCCCGTCTTTAGAGCAGGCAGTCCTCAGCTCAAATGGGGGAGACTGGCACATTGCAAATCGCGTTTCCCACTTTTTTAACCTGACCGGACCGAGTATCGCTGTCAGCTCAGCATGCTCTAGTTCATTAAACGCCATACATCTTGCGTGTGAAAGCCTGAAATTGAAAAACTGCTCAATGGCGATTGCTGGGGGTGTCAATTTAACACTCGATCTCTCTAAATATGATTCTTTGGAGCGTGCCAATCTGCTGGGAAGCGGCAATCAAAGCAAAAGTTTTGGCGCAGGAAACGGGCTTATTCCCGGGGAAGGCATTGGAGCTGTCCTGTTAAAACCGCTTTCGAAGGCGATGGAAGATCAGGATCATATTTACGCTGTGATCAAAAGCAGTTTTGCCAACCATAGCGGCGGAAGACAGATGTATACAGCTCCGGACCCGAAGCAGCAAGCAAAGTTAATTGTCAAGTCGATTCAGCGGTCGGGCATTGATCCAGAGACTATTGGCTATATTGAATCGGCGGCAAATGGTTCGGCGCTGGGCGATCCTATTGAAGTAATTGCCTTAACAAACGCGTTTCAACAATATACAAACAAGAAACAGTTTTGTGCGATAGGCTCTGTCAAATCCAATCTGGGGCATTTAGAGGCGGCTTCCGGTATTTCTCAGCTGACAAAAGTACTGCTGCAGATGAAGAAAGGGACGCTGGTGCCGACAATTAACGCGCTGCCTGTCAATCCAAATATTAAGCTGGAGCACACGGCTTTCTATCTTCAGGAACAAACAAAGCCATGGCATCGCTTGAATGATCCTGAAACTGGAAAACAATTGCCTCGCAGAAGCATGATCAATTCCTTCGGAGCGGGGGGAGCCTATGCCAATCTCATTATAGAAGAATATATAGAAACAGCTGAGAAAAACCATATCGCTTCCCGCCAGCAGGAATTCACTGCCGTTTTTTCAGCCAAAACCAAATGGAGCCTGCTTAGCTACCTGGAAAACATGGAATTGTTTTTAGGGAAGGAAGCGTCTATGGATATTGAACCCGTTGTCCAGGCTTTACACCGGATCAACCACAATTTAGAGCATAGGGCTGCATTTACAGTGACATCGACTCAGGAGCTGATCGAAAAACTAAAGATGTTCCGAACATCAGAAAAAAGCTCACTCCAGCAAGGCATTTATACATCATTCGATTTACAGCCATGTGCGGAATCAGTAACTAATGATAGAGAAATAAGCGCAGCAGAGCAGTGGGTACAAGGGGGATCGATTACTTTTAAAGAAGCTGATAGAGAGAACCGATCAGGCTGGGTTCATCTGCCTCACTATGCATTTGACCATAATACATCATTTCATTTCGATGTATCGTCTATCAATGAGAAATCGTCAGATGTTGAAGACAATATCAATCAGCCTGTCATTCAAGATCAATTCACTTATGATGAGCCTTACGTTCAAGGACACGTCTTCAACAATGAACGGGTGCTTGTCGGTGCCACATATGGCAGTCTGGCCATTGAAGCATTTTTTAACCTGTTCCCTGAGGAAAACAGCGGCCGTATCAGCAAATTAAGTTATATCAGTCCAATTGTCATCAAACAAGGCGAGACCATTGAAATTCAGGCAAAGCCGCTGCAAAAAGATCAAGTCATAGAACTGCAAATCATGTATCGCGAGCCGTCCTCTGGTTTGTGGAAGCCTGCCTCAATCGGACAATGCGGAATCGGTTCTTTTGAGCCAAAAAAAGTCAATATCGAGAACGTTAAGCATTCATTAACTAAGCTTCATCACATCGATCAGATGTATAAAACCGGAAACGGTCCTGAATGGGGAGAGTTATTTAAGACAATTACTCATCTCTACAGAGATCACAAGTCTATACTGGCAAAAATTCGCCTGCCCCAAAGCGGGCTGGCAAACGGGCACCATTACACTGTAAGCCCATTGATGACAAACAGCGCGTACTTGGCTATCCTCAGTTTCTTAGAGCAGTTTGACATGACAGGCCTCTTCCTGCCGTTTGGAATCAATGATATCCAGTTTACAAAGCAAACGATAAAAGGGGATTGCTGGCTTTTGATTACATTGGTTAAGAATACAGGTGACATGCTGCTGTTTGATGTAGATGTGATCAATGAGTCGTCAGAAACAGTGCTGCACTACTCGGGCTACTCGCTTAAACAGCTTCGTATTTCGAATCAAAGAGGAAATCAAAATAAGGCAATCAAAGCCAGCAATCTGAAAGATCGTATCAGAAGCTATGTAACAGATAAACTGGCAGTAAACATGGCCGATTCGTCAAAATTGTCTCTTGCAAAAGCGCATATCATGGATTTTGGAATCGATTCTTCTCAATTGGTTGCACTGACAAGGGAGATGGAAGCAGAGACAAAGATCGAATTAAATCCGACTCTGTTTTTTGAGTATCCGACTATTCAAGAGCTAATCGACTTTTTTGCGGACAAACATGAAGCATCATTTGCTCAGCTGTTTGGTGAAGCTCATCAGCAGGAAGAACGCCCAGCTCAAATTGAAAACCAAATGAAACAGATTCCGGCATACGAGACGAACACGGATAAAACAATCGCACGCGCGGCAGACGGCATAGCCATTATCGGCATGTCGGGACAGTTTCCGAAAGCAAACAGCGTAACGGAATTTTGGGATAACCTTGTCCAAGGAAAGAACTGTGTCTCTGAAGTGCCGAAAGAACGCTGGGACTGGCGCAAATATGCCGCAGCCGATAAGGAAGGGCAATCAAGCCTTCAATGGGGCGGTTTTATAGAAGGAATAGGTGAGTTTGATCCCCTGTTTTTTGGCATATCGCCTAAAGAAGCGGCGAATATGGACCCACAGGAGTTTCTGCTCTTGATACATGCATGGAAGGCGATGGAAGATGCAGGCTTAACAGGGCAGGTTGTATCCAGCCGCCCGACAGGAGTATTTGTCGCAGCCGGCAATACGGATACAGCTGTGGTTCCTTCCCTAATTCCAAACCGTATATCCTATGCACTTGATGTAAAAGGGCCAAGTGAATATTATGAAGCTGCCTGTTCCTCAGCTCTAGTGGCTTTGCACAGAGCTATACAATCCATTCGAAACGGCGAATGTGAGCAAGCCATTGTCGGGGCTGTGAATTTGCTGCTTTCACCAAAAGGCTTTATTGGCTTCGACTCAATGGGCTATTTGAGTGAGAAAGGACAGGCCAAATCCTTTCAAGCAGATGCAAATGGCTTTGTCAGAAGTGAAGGAGCAGGAGTTCTCATCATTAAACCATTGCAAAAAGCCATTGAAGATTCTGATCATATTTATTCGGTTATTAAAGGTTCAGGTGTATCGCATGGCGGCAGGGGAATGTCACTTCACGCGCCAAATCCGGCCGGCATGAAGGATGCAATGATGAAGGCTTATCAAGGAGCGCAAATTGATCCCAAAACGGTGACCTATATAGAAGCGCATGGGATCGCCTCTCCATTGGCAGACGCGATAGAAATAGAGGCGTTAAAGTCAGGCTGCAGTCAACTCGAATTGGAACTTCCACAGGAAGTACGGGAGGAAGCGCCATGTTATATCAGCAGCTTAAAGCCGAGCATCGGACACGGTGAACTCGTCTCAGGCATGGCTGCTCTTATGAAGGTCAGCATGGCGATGAAGCATCAAACAATACCAGGCATATCCGGATTTTCGTCTTTGAATGACCAGGTGTCATTAAAGGGCACCCGTTTCCGAGTGACTGCCGAGAATCAGCAATGGAGGGATTTAAGTGACGATGCAGGCAAAAAAATTCCGCGCAGAGCGAGTATCAACAGCTATAGCTTTGGAGGCGTAAATGCGCACGTCATTTTAGAAGAATATATTCCTTTACCAAAACCACCGGTTAGTATGAGTGAGAATGGTGCCCACATTGTAGTTCTTTCTGCAAAGAATCAAGACAGGCTAAAAGCAATTGCTCAACAGCAGCTTGACTATGTGAATAAACAACAAGCACTGTCATTACAAGATTATGCTTATACACTTCAAACCGGCCGAGAGGAAATGGAAGACCGCCTGGCGCTCGTCGTCCGCAGTAAAGAAGAACTGGTAATCGGCTTGCAAGCCTGCTTAGCAGAAAAAGGCGATAAGCCGAAAAGTTCTATACCTGTCTTTAGCGGAAATGCAGAAAATGGCTCGTCAGATCTCGAAGCCTTGCTGGATGGTCCATTAAGAGAAATGGTGATCGAGACTTTGTTGTCTGAAAATAACCTTGAAAAGATCGCGTTTTGCTGGACAAAAGGGGTGCAAATCCCATGGGAGAAGCTTTATCAAGGAAAAGGTGCCCGCAGAATACCGTTGCCAACCTATCCATTTGAAAAGAGAAGCTGCTGGAACGGCTTTCAAGCATTAGAGAATACGCCTTCTGTTTCACAGGATGAGCGTATCAACAACAGCAGCGATCATCACATATTAGCAAATGTACTAGGGATGGCTCCGGATGAACTGCAGTCTCATAAGCCATTGCAGCAGTATGGATTTGATTCAATTTCTTGCATACAGTTATTACAGCAATTGCAATCAAAGGTGGACCCTCTCATTGCCTTGACGGAGCTTCAAGCATGCCATACTGTTCAGGACATGATGGACTTGATCGCAAAGAAACAGGAGGATACATCCTTACAAAATGATCAAGCTCGCACGTTTCCGGAATTGATACCGTTAAATGACGGCAAGCGGGGGCGCCCTGTCTTTTGGTTCCATGGCGGAGTAGGAGGAGTTGAAATCTATCAGCAATTTGCACAAAAGAGCCAGCGCCCTTTTTACGGCATTCAAGCCAGAGGATTCATGACTGATTCTGCTCCTTTGCACGGAATTGAACAAATGGCTTCCTATTATATAGAGATCATTCGATCCATACAGCCTGAAGGTCCTTATGATGTAGGCGGATATTCCTTAGGCGGGATGATTGCATATGAAGTCACTCGCCAGCTGCAAAGCCAAGGCCTTGCTGTCAAAAGCATGATGATGATTGACTCCCCATATCGTTCTGAGACAAAAGAGAATGAGGCATCTATGAAAACGTCAATGCTGCAAACAATTAATACGATGCTGGCATCGATTGCGAAACGGGAAAAGCTTACGGATGTTCTCATCAGCCGTGAAGAGGTGGACATAAGCTTAGAGGATGAAGAATTCCTGTCTGAGTTGATTGACTTGGCAAAAGAACGAGGGCTAAACAAACCAGATAAGCAAATACGTGCGCAGGCTCAGCAAATGATGAAAACACAGCGCGCCTATGATTTGGAGTCGTACACTGTTAAGCCTCTCCCTGATCCTGAGACAGTAAAATGTTATTATTTCCGCAACAAAAGCAGGTCTTTCTTTGGTGATTTAGACACTTATTTCACTTTATCAAATGAAAAAGAACCGTTTGATCAAGCTGCCTATTGGGAGGAATGGGAGCGGCAAATTCCCCATTTCCACCTGGTGGATGTCGATTCAAGCAACCACTTCATGATATTAACCGAACCGAAAGCGTCAACAGCCATGTTAGAATTTTGCGAAAAGCTCTATTCAAACAGGGGAGTAGTGAATGCGAATTTCCTTAAGGCTTTCCGGAAGAAACATGAAGCGAGGGAAGAAAAAGAAACAGATGAATTGGTGAAGCGCTGAGAAAACACAAACGCCCCCTCTTTTAAAAGGGGGCGTTTTGAATGTTATTTTGAAAGTGAAACAGGGAGACTTTCTAATCCTCTTAAAAAGACATTTTTTCTCCATTGAATGTCATCAGGTGCAACCGCAAGTTCAATATCAGGAAATCTCTTCAAAAGTGCGTTAAATGCAATGTGGCCTTCCAGCCTGGCAAGAGGCGCTCCTAAGCAGAAATGAATGCCAAAACCGAAAGAAATATGTCTGTTAGGCGACCGGTTTATATTTAATATTTCGGGGTTCTCAAAAAAATTCGGGTCGCGATTGGCAGATCCGATCCCTATAAAAATCATGTCTCCTCTTTTGATCGAATGCCCCTTATATGTAAAGTCTTCGATGGCCCACCGATTTGCCATCATAACGACAGGTGAGGTGTATCGCAGCAATTCTTCAACCGCTGTAGCGATCATTTCAGGATGCTGCTTGAGCTTCTCACATTCCTTCTTGTGCTGCAGCAATGCGAGGGTGCCTGAGCCGAGTAAGTTAACAGTCGTCTCAAGGCCGGCTACAACGAGCAAGAATAGCATCGAATAGAGCTCTTTTTCGCTTAACTTGCTGCCGTTTTCCTCAGCATGCACAAGTTTGCTGATTAAATCGTCTTTTGGCTTTATCCTTCTGTCATGGATCAGCTTGGCGATATAATCTTTAAATTCACGAAGAGCCTGATTTGTCAGCTCTCTATTACCTTCAGAGGTATCAACCATCGCATTGGTCCAGATTTGAAACTGTGACCGATCTTCTTTTGGGATTCCCATCAATTCAGATATAACAATAAAAGGCAAAGGGGAAGCGAAGGATTTCATAATATCCGCTTTATTTTCTTTTTCCATTTCATCTAAAAGCTGTTCAGCAATTTGTTCAATGCTGCCGCGCAGATTTTCAATGGTTCGGGGAGTAAATGCTTGATGAACAAGTGATCTCAGGCGGGTATGGTCAGGTGTGTCTTTTGCCAGCATATGATCGGATACAAAATCGATATCTTCACTAACGTTGAGCATTTTGATTTGTTCTTGGTTCATCACATTTTTTACGTCTCTTGTAATTCGATTGTCTTTTAAAAAGGCCATACAATCATCGTATCGGGTAATTAACCAGGCCGGATATGTGGCTCCGAACCGTTTTAATTCAAATCGGTGAATGGGCTCTTCCTCTCTAAATCGTCCTAAAACTGAAAAAGGATTGTGATGAAACTCTTTACCATGCGGATGAAACATCAATTTTTCCATTTGCATTCTCCTCGCCTAATAGGGTAAATAGATGAATCAAATTGCTGAACTAGTTTACAAAAAACAGAATGATTTGAAATGTAATCCTGTCTCTAAAACTATATATCTATTTTAGGAGTCATTCAATAGGGTGAAGAACGAAAAAAGTGAAAAAACGGCTCGATATAAAGCAGCGCCTTTGAACGAAAGCTCAAAGGCGCTACGCTGTATTATTTTGATGAAAGTGATCGTCAGCTGTGCTGGATATCAATTGTATATACTGCACGATCTGTTACGACCTTCAATCCTTCGTTTTCTTGGTGAATATGAAGCTCACCTAATAAAGGAATCTCATAGGCATTTTGCGGAAGCGGTACGTTTCCGTCCTCAGTGAATGTTGTTCCTTCGCCTTCTAAAACCAGCTCTTCTTTCGCAACATAATCATCAGGATGATTCGTACTGCGTATAGCCACTTTTTGAAGGTGGAGAACTATCTGATCCAAGTCTGATATCTCTTCATCATGGGTCAATTCACCTTTTCTAATATCAAGCGTCTGGCCGACTTTTGATTCCAGCCATTGAGAAAGCTGTGTATTCGTGTGTGCCATCAATATTCCTCCTTTTGATCTACACGATACTATTCCCAATTGCTGCATCTTTTACACGGAAAAGAGCCGCCTCACTCTTTATGTATGAAACAATTCGCTGTTGAGAGCCTTGATATAGCGTACGGCAGAACGCTGGACCGCTTCGCCGGCATTTTCTTTGACAACTTTAGAAAAAGCATTGTAAAGCCGGTTGAATTGAAGCGGTTTTACTTTGGCTGCTATTTCTTCAACTTTGGAGGCGGGAAGGGGAATGAGGTTTGGGTAGCTGTACATAAAGCTGACCCAGTTTCGGTCCGCCGCAACCGTAATGATATCTCCGGTCAATAGACAGCCTTTCCCTTCATTGCCCTTGCTCCAATGCAAAACAGCACCGCCTTTAAAATGTCCGCCCAGTCGGTAAAGGTCCAGTCCCGGCTTCACGTTGAGCGTTTCCCCTGACCAGAAGTGAATGTGATTGCTTGGCCTTGTCACCCATTCTTTATCATCCTCATGGATATAGATCGGCGCCTGAAACGCTTCAGCCCACTCAACTTGAGTAGAGTAATAATGCGGATGAGACAAGGCGATGGCTTGAATACCGCCTAATTCGTTGATTTGGTCAATTGTCTTTTGGTCAAGATATGTCATGCAATCCCACAGCACATTGAAGCCCTTATGCTGGATAAGATGGGCTGTTTGTCCAATCGCAAACTCTGGTTCAGTTTTGATGCTGTAAAGATGCTCTTCTTCCTTTTTAAGGATGTTTTGAAGGTTTCCTTTCTCACGCATGTCTTCAAGGGTTGTCCAAGTTTGTCCATCGGGATGAATATACTGTCTTTCATCCTCGCAAATCAGACACGAGTTGGGCGGATCTACAGTCTGTGCATGTTGCACACCGCATGTATTGCAGATATAATATGGCACTTTCTTCACTTCCTTCATCTATTTTCCATTATTTTACCTTATGATTATGAATATTCAAACAAAAAGCCGGCAGTTCTGCTGAGAGAGAATTGCCGGCTTTTGATGATGTTTATTGGCCGGGAACGGAATTTTCTGCGTTGACAGCGCCCGCTCCGTACACATTCGGATCTTCATCTTTCCATTTGTCCGTGCCGTTTTTCAAAAGCTCTTTTACTTCATCAGGGGTAAGATCCGGGTTGTGCTGAAGAATTAAAGCTGCGATTCCTGCGCAAATCGGTGTTGCCATCGAGGTTCCTGACATTGTAAAGTACTGAGACCCTACACGGCTTGACTTTTGGAGCTTATCAATATAAGAATTCGGAGAGCGAAGGGAAATAATATTAACACCCGGCGCTAAAATATCGGGCTTTTCTTTCCCAAATACTGTCGGGCCGCGGCTTGAGAAGGAAGCGACAGTATCATCATCGCTGCTTGCAGTATTGTTATCGTCAAGCGCACCTACTGTAATCACCTTTTCGCTCACGCCCGGGCTTGCAATGGTCTGCGAATCAGGGCCTGAGTTTCCGGCAGCGACACAGACGACAATCCCTGCGTTCCACGCTTCTTCAACCGCTCTGACTAACGGATCTTCCTGTTCATGATCATATCTAAGGGCATCGCCCCCGAGCGACATGCTCATAATATCAATCGGTTCATCGGGGTTGTCCTCATTGTATTGAATACACCACTCAACACCCTCTATAATATCTGCTAACGTTCCTGAACCCTGCTTGTTTAATACCTTTACGCCGATGAGATTGGCTTCCGGTGCAGGTCCGCGGTATTGACCGGAAGAGGATGCACCGCTGCTTGCGACATCACCTGCACAGTGTGTGCCATGACCATTATCATCGTACGGCTCTGTTTTTTGATTGACCATGTCCGCGAATCCGATAATTCTTCCTTCTAGATCAGGATGCGGGTAGATTCCTGTATCGACAACAGCGACAGTAACACCTTTTCCTGTCAGGGTTTGCCCGTTTCTGACGACTTCCTTCGCATGGCTTGCTTCGGTTGCCGTGTCTAAAAGCGCTTTGACTTCGCGGTTTAAATACACTTTACGGATATTGCTGCATTCAGAGAGAAGGGAATGTAATGCTGAAGGAGTAACCTCGGCGCTGCAGCAGTTGATTTTGTTGAAGCGGCTTTTTAGCTTGCTGCGTTTTTCTTTTTGCAGCACCTCTCCAGCCATTTGAAAGCCGGTCTCGTGACAGCCTTCCTCAAATTCGATAATGACTGACATTTTTTTTCTGTTTTGCAATTTGGTTTCGAAAAATTTATGCAAGAAGCAAGGAGTCCATTTGAAGGGCTTGTAAAGCTGCAATACGGTTTCCCGTAACGGCCAATCTAGCTTGTGAGCATTTGCTCTCACCATTTGTACCATAGAGTACCCAAACATGTATTTTCCTCCTATTATAAGGTTCTCTGTATACTCTATGAACAGATGATAGGTTTGGTAAGTTTGTTTGTCCTCTGTAAGAGACAGACAAGAGTTTGTTTTTCTGAATCTTTCGCATTAGATACGATAGATTCAGAAGCTGAGGAAATCATTGGGGATTGAAAAAAGAACATTTGTTCGTATTATAATGTGATCATATCAAACTGGGAAGGGGAGAGGCAACCGTATGAATTTCTACTTGCACCGTTCTTTGGAAAGCCAAATGCCAATCAGCATTATATATATGAAGAAAGACGGAACGATTAGTAAAAGAACGATTATTGTGAGACAGAAAAGCAAAACGAAAATCAAAGCATTTTGTTTTTCGAAACAACAGATCAGAACATTTTTATTGGACTCTATCCTCTCCTGTGATTTTGTGAGAACAAATAAGCAAAATCTCTATTCTGCAGGCCGGTAACAGCTGTCCGTCTCAGCAACCGGGCAGCCTGTTACTAAAACCCTCCTTAAACCTATATACATTTATTTGCCAAGTGAGGTTGTTCCTACCTTTTTTGTCTTTCCTCTCAACCTTTTTTCACTCTTATTTGAAATGAACCGCTAATAACCGTGACAATCAATTGATTTTTTGAAACCGGGAACTTTTTCACTGATGATATTGTGTATACAATGGTAAGATAAAACCTATTGGCTAAACCTCATATAATGAACCGCGCCATTCTTATGAAAGGAGTTAAACATGAGAAGATTTTTACTAAATGTCATATTAGTCTTAGCCATTGTCTTGTTCTTGAGATATGTTCATTACTCATTGGAACCTGAACCATCAAATCAGCCAGATACATATTCAAATTTCAGCAGCTTGGCAGAGAATGAGAGCCCAGCCGATTACGATATTTCATATAATGAGAAAAAAGGAAGCAAAGTCTTAATTATGTCTCCGCATGGCGGAAGAATTGAAGGCGGAGTAAGTGAGCTTGTTCGTTATTTCAATAATGAATACTCTACATACCTGTTTGAAGGGTTGAAGTCCCACGATAACCAAACGCTGCACATTACAAGCACCAACTTTGATGAGCCATTGGCAAAAAAGAAAATCAAGGAGCATCAATATGTGGTGGCTTTTCACGGATATAAAGGAGAGAACAAGAATACCCTTGTAGGGGGAACAGACCGAAAGCGGGCGAAAATGATTGTGAGAGCCCTTGAGCGGAGAGGGTTTTCCGCTGAGTTAGCGTCGTCTAAAAGCGGTCTTGCTGGATTGAATGCCGAAAACATTAATAACCAAGGGGAAACGGGGCTAAGTATCCAGCTGGAAATCAGCCGTGAGCAGAGAGAAGCATTTTTTGATGATTTTTATTATAAAAATAGAAAATACACAAAGAACAGTGAATTTTATGCTTATGTCAGTGCGATCAAAGGTGTCCTGGAAAAAGAGTATTCGTAACAAGCAGATCAGAAGACAAAATAAGAGAAGATCAGTAGACTGAAATAGGATAAAAAAGGAGGCGAAACAATGGCAGATCATCATTTTTATTTAAAAGCGAATTGGCCGGGTACCCGCAATGATGTCGGTACGATTGAAAGCGGAAACCTGATCACATCGATTTCCATTCCTAAAGAAATGGATGGCCCGGGAGAAGGGACCAACCCAGATGAAATGCTTCTCGGGGCGGCAGCGACCTGTTACATTATTACACTTGCAGCGATGATGGAGAGAAGCGGGCTGGAAAAAGAAGACTTACAGATGGAGTCAGAAGGCATTGTCGACGTCACAAAAGGAGTCTTTACATACAAAAAGATCATTCACCGTCCCTCTGTCGTGCTTAAACATGATGCTTCACAAGACGACGTCGCATTGGCGCACAAGCTTTGTAAAAAAGCGGAGTCGTCATGCATGATTTCGCGTGCAATTCAAGGAAATGTCGAGCTGCAGCTTGAAGCCTCTGTGAAACTGGGTGGAGAATAAAGAAAACAGACGGTCACTCACAGACCGTCTGTTTTTTATCTTCAGCGTGGGCTTTCGATTGATTTAGCACGACCACGCCTGCAATGACAAGCGTGAGACCGAATACACCTTTTAAACTGATGGTTTCGCCAAAAAGCAAAAACCCGACAATTGCTGTAAGCGCGGTACCAACGCCCGACCATGTTGCATACGCGCTTGATAAGTCAATTGTTTTTAAAGAAAAGCTTAGAAACGTAAAAGCAGAAAGAAATCCGACTATGACTCCGGCAATGGGCCAGGCTTGTGTAAATCCTTCTGAAAGCTTCAGCATCGTGCTCCCAAACACTTCAGATACAATGGCGAGAGCCAAATAAAGCAATCCTCTCATCTTCATCACTCCTTTACTGCCAATTAAGTAACACGACCCCTGATAGTAATAAAAGAATCCCGATAAGCCCTTTGGCATTCAGATCTTCCTTGAACCATTTTACTCCGATCACTGTCGTCAGCACCGTGCCCGCCCCGCTCCAAGTCGCATAGGAGAGGCTCAGGGGAATATGGTTTAAAGTTAGGGACAGCATATAAAAGGCGAGGGAATAGCCAATAACGACCAAAGCACTTGGCTTCCACTTTTTGAAGCCATCAGATACTTTCAGCATGGCTGCTCCTATCGATTCCGAACATATGGCAATCGTGAGGAATATATATCCTATCAACATCATAAATTCTCCTCACTATATTTTTAGATTAGAAAAAAACTTCAGCTAGAAAAATATTAGTGTATGCCTATGTATGAGTCAAGAGATTCATTTTCACACACTTAAAAAGACCCCTTTTTAAGGGGCCTTTTGCGTTTAATAATAATAAGGGAACGGGGCATACGGATAATAGGGGTATCCGCCATAAAAATAAGGATTAAATAAAGCGCTTCCTATAAGCCCGCCTGCAAGGCCGCCGATAAACGGTCCTCCAAAAAATCCGAATGGCCGGCCAAACCCATAACCAAATCCGGGTCTTCCAAATCCGTAACCGAACCCGAACGGTCTTCCAAACCCAAATGGTCTCCCGAATCCGAACGGTCTTCCAAATATTCTTGTATCTTCAGGGCTGAAATGCTCTAACTCGTTCATGTTTTCTTTCCTCCTGTAATAAAGTGTAGATGATGCAGTGTATTCACCCTGCCCGGATTTGATTGGGCGAATCGAGAAAAAGGAGGATGTGAACACATTGGGCCTGTATCAGTCTGACTGGTCAAAAGCACCGCCCCACGCACATGCCTATCATGTCAAAACAACGAGAGAACAGGGCCATTATCATCTCATTGAAGGGTTTACTCAGCCGGCAAACGGATCAAATACCGATCAGCATACACATTACTATACAGGGATCACTTCATTTGAAAACGGCCATTTTCATCGGTATTACGGAATCTCAGGGCCGGCGATTCCCTTAGCAGATGGCACACATTATCATGAAATCGAAGAAACGACATATCTGGCCTATAACGAGCCGATTGAGATCCAGTACGGAGGGGTTGTGTACGATCCCGGAGATGACAGAAGAAAAACGCATCGTCATACCCTGAAAGGAAAGACAAGGGAAATTGTCGGCAATGAGCCGCTCGGCTGGTAGAAGGATGTTTACCGATGCAAAAAAAGGGCAAAATGGATAGGTGGTTGTCCATGTTGAATGCTATAATGGGGGGAGATTTATAAAAGAGAGTGATACATATTGAATAATACGAAGCAGCCCGTTGTCATTTTAGTCGGACCGACGGCAGTGGGGAAAACCAATTTAAGTATTCAGCTAGCCAAATCCTTAAACGCGGAAATTATCAGCGGAGATTCGATGCAGATTTATAAAGGGATGGATATTGGAACAGCTAAAATTACCGAACAGGAGATGGAGGGAGTGCCCCATCATCTGATTGACATTTTAGATCCCCAAGACTCTTTCTCTACTGCCGATTATCAAAGCTTAGTAAGAAATAAAATCAGCGAGATTGCAAATAGAGGAAAGCTTCCGATGATTGTCGGCGGTACAGGGCTTTATATACAATCTGTGCTTTACGATTATACATTTACGGAAGAAGCAAATGATCCCGTGTTTCGAGAGAGCATGCAAATGGCCGCTGAGCGGGAAGGCGCTGACTTTCTTCATGCCAAACTTGCTGCAGCAGATCCCGAGGCAGCAGCTGCGATTCATCCGAATAATACAAGAAGAGTCATTCGCGCACTGGAAATTTTACATACGTCCGGAAAAACGATGTCCCAGCATTTGAAGGAACAAAAACGAGAACTTCTGTACAATGCAGTGTTAATTGGCTTGACAATGGATAGAGACACGCTTTACGAAAGAATTAATCAGCGGGTCGATTTGATGATGCAGTCAGGCCTTCTTCCGGAAGTGAAACGCTTATACGACAAGAACGTGAGAGACTGTCAATCAATACAGGCGATAGGCTATAAAGAGCTGTATGCATATTTTGACGGTTTTGTGACACTTTCCGATGCTGTCGAACAGCTAAAGCAGAACTCGAGGCGGTATGCGAAACGCCAGCTGACGTGGTTTCGCAACAAAATGCAGGTCACATGGTTCGATATGACACCGCCTGTTGATATGGAGCTGAAAAAAAAGGAAATTTTCACACATATAGCAGGAAAACTCGAACTTTAATCGAAACTGTATGATATAGAGAATCAAGGAGGACGAAACATGAAACCGATTAATATTCAGGATCAGTTTTTGAATCAAATCCGGAAAGAAAATACGTATGTCACTGTTTTTTTGCTGAACGGCTTTCAGTTGCGGGGCCAGGTGAAAGGCTTTGATAACTTTACCGTATTGTTGGAATCGGAAGGTAAGCAGCAGCTTATATATAAACATGCGATCTCAACGTTTGCGCCGCAAAAAAACGTCCAGCTTGAACTCGAATAGATCAAAAAATGCCATGTCAAGACATGAGGAAAGGCTGCCGGGGGTTCCCGGCGGCCATTTTTAACATGCATCCACTTTTGCTCCAAGCTTTTTGTGTAAGCTGACCATGCCAAGGCACGGTCTTTTTTTATGAGAACAACATACGGAAGTGAAAATGGTATATTATGTATAAAATGAATTTGGGAGTGATCGACCTTGTTTGAAAGTGAAGCAGAACTGAGACGAATCAGGATTGCACTTGTATGGATAGCTGTCTTTTTACTGTTCGGGGCGTGCGGGAATCAAGATACCATTATTGAAACAAACAGCGGCAATTCAGACTATGAAACGCCTCAGCCCACCTCGTTTCCACTTGAACATAACCATTTTGGCGTGATGGAGGACGGCTATATCAAAATTTATGAGTATAATGAGTCCCGCAATGAGGTAAAGCTGAAGAAAGAATACGCGGATGATGAGCTTGAATAAAATTCACAAGCATTCGAATTTACAAAGCGGATGCCAGCCGCTAAACTAAATACAGACACAGATCAAACAGAGGGTGAAAACATGAAGCATAAAGTGATCGTGAATCATTGGGAAGAAATTTGCGAAGATGATTCTTGCTATGAATACGGAACAAGTATCATTGTGAACGGAAAAGAATTAATCAGAGAAGCGTCAATTATCACTGCTTTGAAGGCGGTTTTAGAAGAGATCGGCGCGGATGTTGAAATAGAAGAAACAGTAGAGAGCGAAAAATGCTGTGATAGCTTAAGAAAAAAAAATCTAGACTACTAAGCAGTTTTTTTTCATGTTATGATAAACATCGGCTAAAAAACGACACCCCGAGTAGGACGAGAGATGATTCTCGTTCTGCTCTCTTTTTTGGGCCCTAATGAGTCTGCCCATTTGCCTGATTTGATCAAAATATGAATTTTTCATAAAAACGAATCTATATATTGTGTTTTTGCTAGAGGGTAGTATACTATATATAGTGTTAGTGATGAGAGATTCATATTTTTTGATAGGTCGTGATAAAACGTGGTACAAATCATATTTGATTCGAAAACAGGGAATGTTCAGCGGTTTGTGAATAAAACAGGCTTTCAGCAGATACGCAAGGTGGACGAAATGGACCACGTGGACACTCCGTTTGTTTTGGTCACCTACACGACAAACTTCGGCCAGGTACCGGCATCAACACAATCATTTCTCGAAAAATACGCCCATCTCTTATTAGGGGTCGCTGCGAGCGGCAACAAAGTATGGGGCGATAACTTTGCAAAAAGCGCCGATACCATTTCAAGACAATATCAGGTGCCGATCTTGCACAAATTTGAACTCAGCGGCACATCTAAAGACGTTGAATTGTTTACTCAGGAGGTAGAAAGAGTTGTCACAAAATCAAGTGCCAAAATGGATCCAGTTAAATAACGAAATCATGATCCAAAAAGATGGAAAATTCCAGTTTGATAAGGATAAAGAGGCTGTACATAGCTATTTTGTAGATTATATCAATCAAAACACAGTCTTCTTTCACGATTTAAAAGAGAAGCTGGATTATTTGGTTGAAAACCAATACTACGAAGAGGAATTCTTAAGCCTTTATTCTTTTGAAGACATTAAAGAAGTGTTTAAGACAGCTTACGCTAAGAAGTTTCGTTTTCCTTCCTTCATGAGTGCGTTTAAATTCTATAATGACTATGCTTTGAAAACGAATGACAAGAAAAAAATCCTCGAGCGTTATGAGGACCGGATCTCAATTGTTGCGCTGTTCTTCGCTAACGGCGACACTGAGAAAGCAAAAGAATATGTAAACCTGATGATCAATCAAGAATATCAGCCGAGCACACCGACATTTTTGAACGCCGGCAGAAAACGCCGCGGTGAACTTGTGAGCTGCTTCTTGCTGGAAGTCAATGATTCCTTAAATGACATTTCAAGAGCGATCGATATCTCCATGCAGCTTTCTAAGCTTGGCGGCGGGGTTTCTCTTAACCTGTCCAAGCTTCGCGCGAAAGGTGAAGCCATTAAAGATGTTGAGAATGCGACAAAAGGCGTTGTAGGCGTCATGAAGCTTCTTGATAACGCGTTCCGTTACGCTGACCAAATGGGACAAAGACAAGGGTCCGGCGCGGCGTATTTAAACATTTTCCACCGCGATATCAATGATTTTCTTGATACGAAAAAGATTTCTGCGGATGAAGATGTGCGTGTCAAAACGCTTTCGATCGGTGTTGTCATTCCGGATAAGTTCGTTGAGCTTGCACGCGAGGACAAAGCGGCTTATGTATTCTACCCGCACACGATTTATAAAGAGTACGGCCAGCACATGGATGAGATGGACATGAACGAAATGTACGACAAGTTTGTCGACAACCCTCGGGTGAAAAAGGAAAAAATCAACCCGCGGAAACTGCTTGAAAAATTGGCGATGCTTCGTTCTGAATCAGGCTATCCATACATCATGTTCCAAGATAACGTCAATAAAGTGCATGCGAATAACCATATTTCCAAGGTCAAATTTTCTAACCTTTGCTCTGAAGTGCTGCAGGCATCTCAAGTTTCTTCATACACAGACTATGATGAAGAAGATGAAATCGGTCTGGATATTTCCTGCAACCTGGGTTCGCTTAACATTCTCAATGTCATGGAGCATAAATCAATCGAAAAGACAGTCAAGCTTGCGACAGACTCTTTAACACACGTGTCTGAAACAACTGACATCCGTAATGCGCCTGCTGTAAGACGAGCAAACAAAGCGATGAAATCAATCGGCCTCGGTGCTATGAACCTTCACGGCTACCTTGCGCAAAACGGCATTGCGTATGAAAGTCCGGAAGCGCGTGACTTTGCAAACACGTTCTTTATGATGGTGAACTTCTACTCCATCCAGCGTTCTGCGGAAATCGCAAAAGAGAAGGGCGAAACGTTTGATCAATATGAAGGCTCAACCTATGCGACAGGTGAATACTTTGACAAATACGTTTCTACTGATTTCTCACCGAAATATGAAAAAATCGCCAACCTGTTTGAGGGTATGCATATCCCGACGACAGAGGACTGGAAAAAGCTAAAAGCATTTGTGGCTGAACACGGTATGTATCACAGCTACAGATTATGCATTGCGCCGACAGGCTCTATCTCATACGTTCAATCAAGTACGGCGTCTGTTATGCCGATTATGGAACGCATTGAAGAACGAACATACGGCAACTCAAAAACGTACTACCCAATGCCTGGGCTTGCATCTAATAACTGGTTCTTCTATAAAGAAGCCTACGATATGGACATGTTCAAGGTTGTGGATATGATCGCCACTATCCAGCAGCACATTGATCAGGGAATCAGCTTTACATTGTTCTTAAAAGACACAATGACGACCCGTGATTTAAACCGAATCGATCTGTATGCACATCATAGAGGTATTAAAACCATTTACTATGCAAGAACGAAAGATACTGGGCAAGACAGCTGCCTTTCTTGTGTTGTTTGATTAAAGGAGAGTTTATAGTGACAAAAATTTATGACGCAGCAAACTGGTCAAAGCATGAAGACGATTTTACCCAAATGTTCTATAACCAAAACGTGAAACAGTTCTGGCTTCCGGAAGAGATTGCTTTAAACGGCGATCTCCTCACATGGAAGTACCTCGGAAAAAATGAGCAGGACACTTATATGAAGGTACTGGCCGGACTTACGCTTCTTGATACAGAGCAGGGGAATACGGGGATGCCGATCGTGGCTGAACACGTAGATGGCCACCAGCGGAAAGCGGTGCTGAACTTCATGGCGATGATGGAGAACGCTGTCCATGCGAAGTCGTACTCTAATATTTTCATGACCCTTGCACCGACTGAAACGATCAATGAAGTATTTGAATGGGTTAAACAAAATAAATATTTGCAGAAAAAAGCGCAAATGATTGTCGGGCTTTACAAAGCCATTCAAAAAGATGATGAAATTTCACTGTTCAAAGCGATGGTTGCTTCCGTCTATCTGGAAAGCTTCCTTTTCTACAGCGGTTTCTATTATCCGTTATATTTCTACGGACAAGGAAAACTGATGCAAAGCGGTGAGATCATTAACCTGATCCTTCGTGACGAAGCGATTCACGGCGTGTATGTCGGTCTCCTTGCTCAGGAAATTTATAATAAACAGACAGAAGAGAAAAAAGCAGAGCTTCGTGAATTTGCGATTGACCTTCTGAATCAGTTATATGAAAATGAGCTTGAATATACAGAGGATTTGTACGATCAAGTCGGACTCTCACACGATGTAAAGAAATTCATCCGCTATAATGCGAATAAAGCGCTGATGAATCTTGGATTTGATCCATACTTCGAAGAGGAAGATATTAATCCGATCGTATTAAACGGATTAAACACAAAAACAAAATCGCATGACTTCTTCTCTATGAAGGGGAATGGCTATAAAAAAGCGACAGTTGAGCCGCTCAAAGATGATGACTTTTATTTTGAAGATGAAAAAGAGCAGATATAATATCTGCTCTTTTCGGCTTGAAGGTTCAAATGAGGAGGACGCAGTACCCATGGGAAAAATGGACGAAATGATTTTAGTTGCCCCGCGCGATGATGTGTTTAAGAAAGAAAGCTTAACCTTCCAGGGCGTGTACAATGAAGATAGCAGAGTAGCCGAAATCATGGCTCAGATTGAAGCGGCCTATCGTGAAATGAGAAGAGGGGACGCAGAAGAAGATCCGCGTTTCAAGCAGCCGATACCTTATGTCGTCATTAAGCGTGAAGATGAAGTTTTTCTTTACGAGCGGCTGGCTGGCGGCGGTGAATCACGACTGCACAACAAGCTTTCTCTCGGCTTTGGCGGTCATATGAACGCCATCGAAGGGGCAGCTTCATTTGCTGAAGTCTTAAAGCTGAACACAGACCGTGAGCTTGAGGAAGAACTGCAAATAAATGAAGAAGATAAACAGGCGATTGTCACACTGGGATTGATCAATGATGATGAAAACAGTGTTGGCAAAGTGCATATCGGAATTCTTTCTGCGCTTCAATTAAAGCCTGGCGCACAAGTGGAAGTGAAGGAGAAAGAACAAATTGCGGGTAAATGGATGAAAGTTTCTGAATTAAAACAGGATGACATCTACAACCGTCTGGAAACATGGTCACAGTTTGTTGTCGATATCCTTGAATAAAAAAACCCGGTTTCTCGTGATGAGGAGCCGGGTTTTTTTATGAGACGCTCGTCCCCGTCTCGGCTATGATTCTAGGATCACAATAGCGTCAAAGCCGGCATTTTTCGCTCTGGCAGCCAGGGTGTCTGCATTGTCTTTGGATGAAAATGCGCCAATCTGCACTTTGTATAATCCGTCCTTTAAAAGGACAATCGAGTCAAAACCTTTGGCTTCGGCTTTACTTGCGAGCGAGTCGGCATTCGCTTTGACTTTAAATGCGCCGATTTGAACCTTATATAACCCTAAGCTGGAAGTCTTTTTAAGGTTAAAGGCTTGCTCCAGCCCGTTTGCATGTCCTCTCGCTAAGCTTTGAATAAAACTGCTCGTTTTCAGCTTATTTGCATCGGCAACGGTATCAATGAAGCCGTTCTCGGTCAAGAGGGCAGGCATTGCCGACTCCCTTAGGACGTGGAAGTTCGCCGTTTTTTTGCCGCGATCGGCAAAGTCGACAGCTTGTATCACTTCAGAGTGAATTGCCGATTGATAAGTCGTCGTCGGAGCTCCTACACCTGGATAAATATAGCTTTCAAAACCTGTGCCTCCCCCGGAATTAACGTGAATGGACAAAAAGAAATCTGCTCCCCAGTTATTTGCGGCATTTGTCCGGTCGTTTAAGCTGACATATTGGTCGCTTGTCCGGCTCAGCAGCAAAGAAACGCCTTCATATTCATTAGTTAATATCGTACGTAAGGCTAAAGCGATTTGCAGGGTTAACGTTTTTTCCTGAAGGCCATTACCTGTTGCGCCTGGATCAGAACCGCCATGGCCAGGATCAATAAAAATTTTAACCATTTTTCATCACCTCATTACAGGATATGAAAAAACACGGCTTCTGCTTGTACGATTATCATTCAACTGAAAAATGAGGAAATAACCCTTTCACACCGGGAATTATTTCTCGGGAAAGCGCACAATTCAACATGAAGCGACAACAGATACGGTCCGACATGAAATCTGTGCATACGCCATATGTTTGTATGTACTTTGAGTTCGGTTAACCTGCACTGATTCCTGTTGGTTTTAAGCTTTGCGTTCATATTAAATCAAGCATTTGAAACGTAAATTGATGAGAAAAGCTCCTTTCATTAAAGACACCACTTTATAAATCGAAAAAAAGAAAAACACTTCAGGTATCTTAGGGCGGGTAATACGCTTCGTACAAAAAACAGCCCGTTGCATGAAAAAAGGATTGGCGAATGGAGAAAATAATGAGAAAGAAGCTCACTATAATACTTAATACTTTGACAAAATGATTAAAAACAAAATCTCATGGTTTGTCCACCCCATGTCCGTGAATACAATAAGAAATAAAGTATTTCTCGGGAAAGCGCAGGATTCCTTATTGTTCCCGAAAAAAGCAATTGTTTCGACACATGATAGGCGTTTGTCACAATCGGCATCCGCTTGAATATCATATAGAGAGAACAGAGAGGTGAAGATGTTGGAGCGCGCTGTGACTTATAAAAACAACGGACAGATCAACATTATTCTGAACGGGCAAAAGCAGGTGCTGACGAATGCTGAGGCAGAGGCGGAATATCAGGCTGCATTGCAAAAAAACGAAGCAAAGCACGGCATTTTGAAGGAAATCGAAAAAGAGATGAGCGCATTAGTTGGGATGGAGGAAATGAAACGCAACATCAAGGAAATATACGCCTGGATTTTTGTGAACCAAAAACGCGCGGAGCAAGGCTTGAAGGTTGGAAAGCAAGCGCTGCACATGATGTTTAAAGGAAATCCGGGAACGGGAAAAACGACGGTTGCACGGCTCATCGGCAAGCTGTTCTTTGAAATGAATGTCCTGTCAAAAGGCCACTTAATAGAAGCGGAGCGGGCTGACCTGGTCGGGGAGTATATCGGACACACCGCCCAAAAGACGAGAGATTTAATCAAAAAGTCATTAGGTGGCATTTTGTTTATAGACGAAGCCTACTCGCTGGCAAGAGGCGGCGAAAAGGACTTTGGGAAAGAAGCGATCGACACACTTGTAAAGCATATGGAAGACAAACAGCATGAGTTTATTTTGATACTCGCCGGATATTCACGGGAAATGGATCATTTTCTCTCGTTAAATCCCGGACTCCAATCAAGATTTCCCATCTCCATTGATTTTCCAGATTACTCTGTGACCCAGCTCATGGAGATTGCGAAACGAATGATCGATGAAAGGGAATACCAGCTCAGTCAAGAAGCTGAATGGAAATTGAAAGATTACTTAATGACAGTGAAAAGCACGACAAGTCCCATTAAATTCAGCAATGGACGTTTTGTCAGAAATGTGATCGAAAAATCGATCAGAGCACAAGCCATGAGGCTTTTAATGGGAGACCAATACTTAAAAAGCGACTTGATGACCATCAAAAGCCAAGATCTTTCCATTAAAGAAGAAGCATCTGGATCTGCATAGACCTCTCTGTTTTTGAGAGGTCTGTTTTTTGCTCGTATTTCCGCTTTTCAAAGCAATCGATTTGTGGTATACACATGCGGGGTTTGGTATGATAATACTACTGCCCAATATGCAAAAGAAAGGAACATCCATTTGAACGAACAAGAAACGATTCAGGAGAAAGCCATTTTAGTCGGATGTCAGCTGCCGCATATCACGGATGAGCATTTTGAAAATTCTATGGAAGAGCTAGCATCTCTGACAAAAACAGCAGACGGAAAAGTACTGACCAGCGTCACACAAAAACGGAACAGGGCTGACGCCGCTACATATATAGGAAAAGGGAAGGTAGAAGAGCTGAAGGCACTGGTGGAAGAGCTTGAAGCTGATCTCCTCATCTTTAATGATGAACTGTCGCCAAGTCAGCTGAAGTCATTGGCAACAGCAATTGAAGTGAAGATGATTGACCGTACGCAATTGATATTAGATATTTTTGCAAAGCGGGCGAGAACGAGAGAAGGCAAACTTCAAATTGAGCTGGCTCAGCTGCAATATGCACTGCCGCGTCTGACGGGACAAGGGATCAATCTCTCCCGGCAAGGCGGAGGAATTGGGGCAAGAGGTCCCGGGGAAACGAAACTGGAAACCGACCGCCGCCATATCAGAAATCGCATTCATGAAATCAACACACAGCTTTCAACTGTCATTCGCCATAGAAGCCGATACCGTGAAAGAAGAAAGAAAAACGGTGTGCTTCAAATTGCGCTTGTCGGCTATACAAACGCAGGGAAATCAACATGGTTCAACCGCCTGACGAGTGCTGACAGCTATGAAGAAGATCTCCTGTTTGCCACGCTGGACCCGATGACCAGAAAAATGGTCCTGCCAAGCGGCTACAGTGTTCTTCTTTCAGATACAGTAGGATTTATTCAGGATCTTCCGACGACATTGATTGCTGCATTCCGCTCAACGCTTGAGGAAGTAAAAGAAGCGGATTTGATCCTGCATTTAATTGATTCTTCAAATGAGGATTATGCGGGACATGAAAAAACAGTGCTTCGGCTTCTCGAGGAGCTTGAAGCAGATGATATCCCGATGCTGACGGCTTACAATAAACGTGATCAAAAACTGCCTGATTTTATACCGTCCGCCGGAAGGGATCACATTATGGTCAGTGCGAAATTTGAGGACGACGCTGCAGCCTTTAAAGAAGCGATTCAGCGCTATTTGCGCCAAGAACTGTTAACGTCTTTTGGAGCACATGTGCCGGCAAGTGAAGGGAAGCTCCTTTCCAGAATCAAATCGGAAACGATGGTAGACCGCTTCTATTTTAATGAAGAAAATGAACAGTATGACATATCCGGCTATGTCCAAGAAGAGCAAAGTATCATCGGTGAATTAAAGAAGTATATGTAGGAAGGAAATATAAAGACATGTTTGACACATTAACACACGGAGAATTATTGAAGAAAACGGCAATGGAAGTGGAAGCGGACATTGCCGGCATTCATAAACAAATAGAAGAAATCAGCGAGCGAAATGAGTGGAGAGTGCTTCAAAGCTATAGAAAACACAAAGTAAGCGACACTCATTTCACGCCGTCTACTGGATACGGCTATGATGATATCGGAAGAGACACGCTTGAAAGCATATATGCGGATGTGTTTGGCGGAGAAGCGGGGCTTGTAAGGCCGCAAATCATTTCAGGCACACATGCCATCTCAATTGCTTTGTTCGGTGTCCTCAGACCGGGGGACGAGCTCCTTTATATCACGGGCAAGCCGTATGATACGCTAGAGGAAATTGTGGGCGTCAGGGGTGGAGAAAACGCTGGTTCGTTAAAGGATTTTCAAATCGGCTATAATGCGGTTGATCTGACGAAAGACGGAAAGATAGACTATGATGCAGTCGCCGCTGCGATCAATCCGAAGACAAAAGTAATCGGCATTCAGCGCTCAAAAGGATATGCGAATCGCCCTTCTTTCTTAATTAGAGAAATAAAAGAAATGATCCGTTTTGTAAAAGAAATCAATGAAAATCTGATCGTCTTTGTGGACAACTGTTACGGAGAATTTGTGGAAGAGCTTGAGCCTTGCCATGTCGGAGCCGACCTGATGGCGGGATCTCTCATTAAAAATCCCGGCGGCGGCCTTGCGAAAACAGGCGGCTACCTCGTCGGAAAAGCGAAATGGATTGAAGCTTGCTCATACCGTATGACGTCACCCGGCATCGGCAGAGAAGCGGGGGCATCTCTTTACTCGCTCCAAGAAATGTACCAAGGCTTCTTTTTGGCGCCTCACGTTGTGTCTCAAAGTTTAAAGGGAGCGGTGTTTACAGCGAGATTCCTTGAAAAACTCGGCTTCACTTCAAACCCGAAATGGGATGCGAAAAGAACGGATTTAATACAATCCGTTGAGTTTTCTGACAGAGAAAAGATGATTGCTTTTTGCCAGGCTATTCAATTTGCATCGCCAATCAATGCTCATGTGACGCCTTATCCAGCCTACATGCCTGGATACGAGGATGATGTCATTATGGCAGCAGGGACGTTTATTCAAGGAGCAAGCATCGAATTATCAGCTGATGGCCCTATCCGCCCGCCGTATGTAGCGTATGTTCAGGGAGGATTAACCTATTCGCATGTGAAGAATGCCATATGCAGTGCAGTGGATTCATTGATGCAAAAGCAATTAATTTAAATTTTTTAAAAATTTCTCTGTATTTTGATGTTAAGAATCCTTACATCGTATTGACACAAAATATAACATCACCTATAATGAAACTAAGTTAAGAAAAGGAGGAAATTGAGATGAGTGATAATATTCGCCGCTCAATGCCTTTATTTCCAATAGGAATTGTCATGCAGTTAACTGAGTTATCAGCAAGACAAATTCGATATTATGAGGAAAATGGACTGATATTTCCAGCCAGAAGTGAAGGGAATAGACGATTATTTTCATTTCATGATGTAGATAAACTGTTAGAAATCAAGCACCTGATAGAACAAGGTGTAAACATGGCAGGAATTAAACAGATTCTGGCGAAAGCCGAAGCTGAGCCAGAGCAAAAACAAAGCGAGAAGACGAAAAAACCAATGAAACATGATCTGTCCGATGACGAACTGAGACAGCTCCTGAAAAACGAGCTCATGCAAGCCGGCCGTTTTCAAAGAGGGAATACATTCCGTCAAGGCGACATGTCCCGCTTCTTTCATTAATCCGTTAGCAACTGTTTTGCTATATACATTTACCTTTTAAGAGGAGGAATTTTACCAAATGGCAAAGTACACTAGAGAAGATATCGAAAAATTAGTAAAAGAAGAAAACGTGAAGTATATCCGCCTTCAATTTACTGACATTCTTGGAACAATCAAGAATGTTGAGATTCCTGTAAGCCAGCTTGGAAAAGCGCTTGATAATAAAGTCATGTTTGACGGTTCTTCTATTGAGGGATTCGTTCGTATCGAAGAGTCAGACATGTACCTGTATCCAGATCTAAATACATTTGTTATCTTCCCATGGACAGCTGAAAAAGGTAAAGTAGCACGTTTCATCTGTGATATTTACAATCCGGATGGCACACCTTTTGAAGGTGACCCGCGAAACAACTTAAAACGGATTCTGAAAGAAATGGAAGACCTCGGCTTCAGTGATTTTAACCTTGGGCCTGAGCCTGAATTCTTCTTATTCAAATTGGACGAAAAAGGCGAGCCAACGCTTGAACTAAACGACAAAGGCGGATATTTCGACTTAGCTCCAACTGATTTAGGAGAAAACTGCCGCCGCGATATCGTACTTGAGCTTGAAGAGATGGGCTTTGAAATCGAAGCGTCTCACCACGAAGTAGCACCTGGTCAGCACGAAATCGACTTTAAATATGCTGGAGCAGTCCGCTCTTGTGATGACATCCAAACATTTAAACTAGTTGTCAAAACAATTGCCCGCAAACACGGCCTGCATGCGACATTTATGCCAAAACCATTGTTCGGTGTGAACGGTTCAGGTATGCACTGCAATCTATCACTCTTCAAAAATGGTGTTAACGCATTCTTTGACGAAAACGCAGATCTTCAGTTAAGTGAAACAGCGAAACACTTCATTGCAGGTATCGTGAAGCACGCAACAAGCTTTACAGCAGTAACAAACCCGACAGTAAACTCATACAAACGTCTTGTTCCTGGCTATGAAGCACCTTGCTATGTAGCATGGAGCGCGCAAAACAGAAGCCCGCTTATCCGTATCCCGGCTTCTCGCGGCATCAGCACACGTGTAGAAGTACGCAGCGTAGACCCAGCTGCTAACCCATACCTTGCACTTAGCGTATTGCTTGCTGCAGGATTAGACGGAATCAAAAACAAACTGGAAGCGCCGGCTCCAATCGACCGCAACATCTATGTGATGAGCAAAGAAGAGCGCATGGAAAACGGAATCGTTGACCTTCCAGCAACACTTGCGGAAGCGCTAGAAGAATTCAAATCAAACGAAGTCATGGTCAAAGCGCTGGGCGAGCACCTATTCGAACACTTCATCGAAGCAAAAGAAATCGAATGGGATATGTTCCGCACGCAAGTACATCCTTGGGAACGCGAACAGTATATGTCTCAGTATTAATCTCTCAATCCCTTGTCACTATTAGTGTCAAGGGATTTTTTGATTCGTTAACAATTTTAATAACTTAATATAAATCATAGACCACCCACAAAACACCCACAAAAAAACAATAAAAAAATTACTCCATAATTGTGGAGATATAACCTTCGTACTTATTCATTGAATCCCTATCAATCTTTTTGCTGATGTGTGAGTAAATATCTGGTGTAACTTGAATACTTTTATGACCCAGTCGTTCTTGTACATATTTCATTGAAGCACCTGACTCAAGGAGCAAAACAGCATGTGTGTCATGAAGGGCGTGAATAGGGAGTTTCTAGACCAGCTTTATTTAGTATTCGGACAAAAGCATTATAATGTGAACCATCTTTGCGAGTGAAGACTAAGTTAAGGTCATGGTGATAGATCCCGTTAAGCTGAAGTTTATCTTTGTTTTGTCGTTTTCTAAGTTCGTGAAGTTCATTTACCAACCTTTGATCAATAGTAATAATACGCCTGGATGTATAAGTCTTAGGGTCGCCAAATAATCCATCTTTTGAAGCTGCTTTAAAATCTAGAGTTTTAGAAATTGAGCTGGTTTTATTTTTTAAATCAATATCTGACCACTGTAAAGCAGCAGTCTCGCCTTTGTGCATGCCAGTATTTCCGAGTGTTTTTAAAGAAAATATAGTACATATAACCATATTCATATGCTACACGTAAAAAAAGAGGTATGTCATCGCAATTGATAAATTCCATATAGTATTCTCGTTTTTTATTTGTTTTAATCTCGATACCATAACAAGGATTTTTTTGAGCTTTCCTAATATTGCTGCTTTCTCCATTGCATTTCGCATTGTTGTGTGGATAATTTTGGTTGTTAATATAAGAATTGGTTATCGTTGCCGCTCGGCCGTCTGTCGGGAAAACTGCTTTTTGCTTAAACGTTGCGGCAAATTTTATGGGTAGTTCAGTAAATCAATATAGCGGCGGTGCAGTAGGTATTTTCTCTCTTGAAATGTCACATAAGTAGCTCTTAAAAAGAATGGCTTCCATTCTCGGAAATATCAATGCAGATGCAATGCGAACGGGAAATTTGACAGCGAATGACTGGAACAAGCTTTCACAAGCAAATGGTATTCTTGGTTCTGCTGATCTAAGAATATTTGACCGCCCAGGCGTTACAGTAAACGAAATATGGTCAAAGGCAAGGAAAATGAAAAGGGAGTATGCCGGCAAAGATATCTTGATCATTATTGATTATTTGCAGCTGATTACAGGATCAGCAAAACATAGGGGGAACAGAACACAGGAAATAGGCGAAATAAGCCGCATGCTCAAGCATATGGCCCGAGAATTAGACATTTGTGTAATTGCTCTTAGTCAGCTTTCAAGGGGCGTTGAACAGCGGCAGGATAAGCGCCCAATGATGTCTGATATTAGGGAATCAGGCCAAATTGAGCAGGACGCGGATGTCATTGGGTTTCTTTATCGGGACGATTATTATGACAAGGAAAGCGAAAATAAAAATATTATCGAAATCATTATTGCTAAGCAGAGAAACGGTCCTGTTGGTACTGTCTCACTAGCGTTCATTAAAGAATACGGCTTGTTTTTGAATTTGGAGCATAGGTTTGACAGTTAGAGATTGGTATCGCGAAGCGCTGCGGCATAACTATTATTCTCTCATTCTGCTGATAGAGTTTTTGGTTTATGAGAAGAAAACCGTTAGCCTGCAGGATCCGGAACAGGCGCTTAATTTTTATTTGCAGGAAAAATTTAAGGATAAAATGAACGCTTATTTGTTGGCATACGAGCAACACATTGATAGAGGAAGTAAGGTTTTGGAAAAATAAATAATATAATCTCGTGGATTTATACTACAATAGTTGATAAACTTTTGAAACAATCCTCCATTTGGATCGTAAAAGTACTTGGAGGAGTGATAATATGAATATAGATATTGAATTATTTAGGATGGTACAAGAGATAAAACGAGCTAAGAGTTTTAGAAATGTTTTTTGGAAATCACCCTTTCTTAAGTCAAAAGAAGATCGAAAACAAAAAAGGATTATCTTTTTGTTAGGAGCTATCAGTGTAGTAACTTACTTAATACTAGGTTATGAATTTTTATTTGGGTATTTATATTATTTATTAGAGGAAGCTGCTGTTAAACTGGACATGACAAGATCTAGCATTATCATATTGAGCATAAGCTTTTCAATGGTTCCAATTATAGTAATTATTATGGTTGCTTTAAGCAAATTCTCTAAATTGGTTGACTCTAAATATACTGGGATTAGTGATTTATATTATTCGCTTTCACACAGGGCATTAAAAACGTATTTAATTAAAAAAAAGTATAATTATAACGTTATTGAAAAACGCCTTTTACCCTCAGTGATTTTGAAAAACGGCCATCTTGAATTATATTCAATAGGTTCATTTTTAAAAGTTGTTATTCCGTCTATTGTAGTATCAATACCCGTTAGTATGTTTGGGGTATTGTTTACCACAAGTATTAATGACTCAGCCAGTTTAGGAGAATTTAAGGGCTTTTTATTAACTCTTGGTTCTCTTACAATTATGTTGTGGTTTATTGGAGGAGCATTGTTTTATTCGTTACCTTTTTTAAATGTTTTTAGTGAAAGAAAAGTATATAAGGAACTTGAACAGATTTTGCAAGGCTTTTTATTGGAGGAAGAAGTCAAACTTGATAATAGAAAGAAGATTAAAAGAAAAGTTTAATAAAGTCGAGTCCAAGACGGAAAGCCTGCGGACACTGAACCTACAGCAATAGCGCTGTTTGTTCGGTGTCCTTTTTTATTTTGAATAATCAGGAGGTAAATATGAATCAAATGACATTAAATCTGCCTCAGATTGATGAAGAAGCCACTAAAGCAAAAGCAGAGCAGCTGCTGGATCAATACCGGTTATATCTCTTGCAGGTACCAGATGATTTTTTAGCAAAGGTTACACCAGCTTACAACATTGTTCCGCCGAGTATTACGAATGAATTTCATTCATCAACAGAAGATGCAGCATTAAAGCGTCTTGATTGGGAGATTCAGCGTGATAAATTCCTAAAAAAGATTCAAAGGGCTGTTAACCGGCTTACTCAAAGAGAACGACAGATCATTATCATGCTCTATATGCAGCCGGAAGAAATGTGCGATTATGAAGTTTATACGGAAATGAATATGAGTCATCGCAACTATTACCGAGTGAAGGCAAAAGCTTTCTACAGACTAGCTTTTGCTTTAAGAGAAGAAGTGTATAAGAAGAGGCAGGAAAGTGCTTCTGTTTGATAGAAATGAATGTTAGAAAATGGAGAAAATGATATTATTGTGTTACAGGAGGTGATCCGAATGAGTAGAGGTGCTGGATCAAAGAAAGAACAAAAAGGTATGGTTTGATAACTTTTACAATCACGTATTAGGAGGTGAACAGTTATGAGCAGAGGTGCAACGGGTTCACGTTTAGATCAAAAAGGCATGTATTGAGATTTATTTAAATAGGGTGGTGTTTCTTTTGAGCAGAGGAATGACAGTAAAATAATTATGGCACAAATTTGGCACTTTAACGGCATACCATTTTGTTTTAAATAAGGTATTATGGTAACAGGTAATAAATTAAAAGCACTCTCCCAACAGGGCGGGTGCTTTTTCTGTAAAAAAAGAGCAACCAATAGGCTGCTCACTTTGCTCTTTACATAAGTTGACAATTAAAGTTAAAAATTAAGACCTTGGATTTTTATAAATTCCAAGATGTTCTTTAATTGCATCTTGAAGTAGATGAGAATAATTGATCTTATGCTCTTTTGCAATCTCATCCATCCAACGTGGAATTGTTAAGGTTTTCTTAACTGCTGTGTTTTCCATTTCATGACGGAAAGGCGGCATCCAGGTTTCAATTAGTACGATGCTTTGACTATTTTCAGTTTTGATTTCCTTGGTTGGTGTTGCTGCAGGAATCTCATCACCATCTTGCTCAAGTCCATATAGGTGTAATGCCATCGCTTCTTTTGCCATGGTGAGAGCTTCTTCGTCTGTATTGCCACATGTTATGCAACCTGGTAAATCAGGAAATGTAACTGTAATTCCGTCATCGTCATAATCGAAAAGGGCTGGATAAATGTAACGATCTTTTTTCATTTGATGCAAAACCCCTTTTTCATTTTATTATATCATTATTTATTTCATTAACTCCTTTGGCAAGGAGGGCTATTCTAGCCCTGCCTGCTCAAGGATTGATTTTACTGTTCTTTTTGGTAAGTCTTTTTTTGGATGTGGGATGGTCACAAGTCCTTTTTTATGAGGATGTCTAAACTGATGATGACTGCCTTTTACTCGGACTTCGTACCATCCATCATTTTTAATTAGTTTGATTATTTCTCTGGAACTCATTAGATGTTTACCATCTCCTTTCTATACTCTCATTATAACACGTATAAAAATACGTGTAAAGTTTTAATTGAAGTTAGGGGACTTTTTTTCGACAAATTCTGCAAATTATTTCTTATTTCTTCTCTTTCGCCGATAATATAAGGTGGGAGGTGAGAAAATGGATTTAGGAGACAGAATAGGTCTTGTAGTAGCTACTGCAATATTCACACTTTTAGGAAACATTTTGTTTAAGTTTTTTCAAAATAGAACTGATTTTATGGTAAGTATAAAGCAGTTTAAACGAGATCATTACTACAATCAGCTTAATAAGTTGTATATGGAACTTTATGCAATAGTATGTCAATCAGAATTTTTGAGAAAATTTCATCACATAGATGAAATGAACTCTATGAAAGAGGTTCCTTTTGTAGAAATAAAAAGAAAAATCGAAAAGATACAACTAAACTTAGTGACAGGTGAGGAAGAATTAACAGGTGAGGATGTAGAGACAGCTATAACTAGGTTTAATAAGGAAAATATTATTTCGTTAATTATGGATAACAAACAATATGCTTCTCAGGAATTGTTAAAGTTAGCTGTTGGATACAGATATTGTTATGAATACTATACAAATAATAATCTTGTGGAACCTGAATTAGAAACGTTTCAAAAAACTGAGTTGGATTATATTTATAAGATTGTTACGAGAATAGTAATGGAAACTAATGAAAAACTCAAATTTTGTAAAATGGATTTTAGCGATGCAGAACGCAAAACCGGGAAACTAGACAATCAAATTTATGTTGTAGACAATTAATCCAAAGAGGCTAGAGGGTGGGAAACCTTTGCTAGAACTTTTCAAATCACTAGGTATACCGATTTTAGCCTCTGCCTTCACAATACTCTTTACTACAGTTCTAACTTTGGTGAAGGAAGTCTGGCTTGAAAAAAGAAATCATATACAGCTATTGGAAAAAGATAAGTTAAAACTATTATATAATAAGCTGTTTGCTATTAAATTAAAATTTTATGATAGGTTAGATTTTGCAGATATATTTAGTAACGAAACAGAACCATTACCTAATCCAGATTTTAGTGTTTGGGATCATACGATTGATTTAGTCAAGCCTCTAATTGATGAGCATATTCACCTCTTAGAAGAAAGAGATGTAGAGATATGGGGGCTTTTTTTAGAAGCAGAGGGGGCTGAATATTTTTACGAAGAGGCATACTTTCCTAAATATAGAGCTTTTCTGGTTTTCCTAGAAAGTACCTCTAGAACATACTTAAAGTTATATAAGAAATATCACATCTGAAGAAGCACCTCTAAAGTGTTTTTATTCATTGACGCTTTCCTGATCGAGAGGGCGTTTATAGTTTGAGAAAAATATTAAAGCCCCGCGTTCGATGACAAGGGCTGAGTGTACTCCTAATGCAACGCGAGGCCTTAATAAGAGCGAAAATTTTTAATCGTAGGTGCACTCGCTCATGAGTGATTTATTTCCATGAAAAGATGGATTTATTCATTCTATAAAGTGCTTTTTCACAATGGCGAAATTTATATTAAATGTCTATGAACAATAAGGCAGTAGGTGGGAATCACAAATGGATAATCAACTATACATATGTCCAGAATTTAAAAAGTTTCAGTTTGATAAAGTACAATCATTAATACAAGACGTAAATGAAAGACGTTCAGGCGGATTATGGACATCGAGTTATATTCCAGGTAAAGGATCAAATTGGATGTTAGGACCAAAATTCGTTAGAGAATTTGTTGAATATAATAAAGGTTATTTATTTAAAGTTAAAAGTAAAGCTAACATTTTGCACATTAAATGTTATGAAGATGAGGAATACTTTAAAAAATTCTATAATTCTAATCCTGCAAATGTCGCTAAAGAATTTGATGCTTTACATCTAGATATAGACTATATTGAAATGATAAAGGCAAAGTTTGAGCAATCTTTTTTTCTTTTCTGGTCAACTGAAAGTACTTGGTGGTTCAATGTGAATAATCTAGAACTATTAAAAGTATTTGATGGAAGAGAATTAAAAAACATGTTAATTAAAAATTAATAACATTATTTAAACGTCTTTTTTATAAAGGCGTTTTTTAATATGAATAATTATGAAAGTAATATTAACTAAATTGGAATGATGTTTTATAAGGACGGTCGAGTTTAATGCCTCTTAAGCCATTAAGAATATGCGCCGCCCCTGGGTGCCCCAGCCTCACCCGTGGCCGGTACTGCGATACACATGAGACACAGCAACAAGAAGAAACAAAACATTACAACAAACATTCAAGAAACAAAACAATAACAAGTTTTTATAAATCAAAAGATTGGAAACGAACAAGACAACTTGCATTGATAAGAGACAATTATCTTTGTCAGCATTGTTTGAAAGATCATTGCTTCACTTCGGCTGATATGGTGCATCATATTGTGGAAGTAAAGGAAGATTGGGCGAAAAGATTAGACTTGTACAACCTTGTAAGCCTGTGTAACGCCTGTCACAACAAGGTTCACGGGAGTAAGGGCAAGTGACCCTCCCCCCTATCCAAATCTCTGGAAAGGCAACGTTTGGAGAACGGCGCCCCCTCTTCTGCAAACAAACACCGCTTTTCAAAGTTCCGGAAAAACAAAATACCCTCCCGGCGAAATTGCCGAGAGGGCTTGGTACGACTGGTTTTGTTGTTAATTCCATCGTATCACGATTGGTGAAAAAAACAAGCAAAAAATGCAACTTTTTTGATGTGGAATGAGGTGAGAACATGCCGAGACCTGCAAAATCCGCGACGCTTCAATTGATACAGGGCAACCCAAATAAAAAGAATACGGAAGAGCTGGCCGCCCGGGCTGAGCACGAGAAGAAAATGAAAATGCGATCCGATAATATAAAACCGCCATCGTGGTTGGATAAGGTCGGGAAAAAAGAATTCAAACGGGTTGCTGCTCTATTAACAGAAGTTGAAATCATCACGGAAGCGGACATCAGCGTGTTGGCTGCCTATTGTAATGCATATTCGCAGTATGTATCAATTTCTAAAATCATTGAAGAAGACGGGATCATGGTCCATACAGAAGGAAAAGACAAAGACAGCAACCCAATAAAGCTTGTTGGTGAAGAGCATCCTTTGTTAAAGCGGCAAAAGAATTATTTTGATCAAATGAAATCAGCAGTGAATGACTTTGGCCTTACACCGTCTGCCCGGGCAAAACTTGCTATCACCCGTACCCAGGAAGAGCGGGAAAAGACGGCTGCGGAGAAGGAGTTTAAAAACGTATGAAGACAATCAAACAATTTCTCATTGATTACTCGCGCGATGTGATATCGGGTGAGATTGTGGCGTGTGAAAAACACATATGGGCCTGCGAGCGTTTTTTAAATGATGTGAGTCGGGAAGGCACAAGGGAGTTTCCTTATGTGTTTGATGATGAAAAAGCCCGCCGGTTCCTTTACTGGATGGCTCAGTTTAAACATACGAAAGGGCCTTTGCTGGGAGCTCAAAGGGGATGACGTAAGGCAGATTCAAAAAGCACTGGCTGCGCTTTATTTCTACCTGGATAAAAGGGGCGAAGAATAACGGTATTGATGGCGTGTATGTCCCGAAAACAGCAAATGCAGTCAAACGTTTCCAGCCAGTAAACAGTCTGACTGCTGACGGCATTTATGGTCCGAAAACGAAAGCAAAACTTGAAGCACTATTAAAATAATATAATAATCCTCCCTTGCTAATTGTGACATTACGTATCAAAAATAGCCCTTTAGTAGCTGACTTTTTTTGTTACAATGATGGAAATAGTAAGGGGGGATAATATGGCTTTACTTCGCTTTATAAGTTTGTACGGAATAGCCATCATTATATTGGCGGTCATAGCGAATTTTGCTCCATTTTTGGCGATGCCGTTATACTATATTGCCGTAGTTGCATTAGTCTTTCTGATTGTTTATCTGATATATCATTATACCCGAAAAAACAGTGGGAGGAAAAAGTAAAATTGTAAAGAAATGTATATAAGAGGGCGAGGTGACTGATAAATAGGAGGAGATTATCGTGAAAAAGATATTGCTTTTTTGCCTGACTTTCTCTTTGGTATTTAGTATCTTCGGTGAAGCAGCGAGCGCAGCACCTAAACAAAAGTCACAGCAAGATATTACTGACATTAGAAATTACGTTGAAAAAACAGTTCCTTTGTTGAAATCTAGCCTAGAAAATCTACCCAAAAACTCTTCTTTGGAAAAAATCGAAAAAGTAATTTCGAATCACTACAAAAACAATCCAGCACCTAAAGCATTTAGCAATCCAGACATATCGCTTTATGATGTTTTCCCAGAAATGAAATCAGAACTAGAAAAATTCAACGGTAAAGCTTTCAATATGAACAGCTTTATGGCTGAACAAGAAAAAAGCAAATCCTATGGGGATGTGCTTACTTTTGAAACACAAAACAGTACGGTTAAGGTTTATCTAGGTGATCTGGGGGATATCCAGATACTTGAGCAAAAAACTTTAACTGACTCTCCAGACTCTGATGCAAGCGTCCAAGGCACTACAAAAACAGAAAGGACCACTGGTATTGCTTATGGACTTGGTGGACCGAAGCTCTTCACACTTTGGGCCGAAGGAAGATTTAAATATGACGGCAAAAAAGTTTGGGCTACTTATAAAGATGGCGACTATCAGCGCCACCCGATGGGGACAGCTTTGGCAATCTCTCCTAGGGTATTAGGACAAGACCGGGACGCCAGCCATGGAGGATATGCCTATAGAGAGGTTTATTCACGTATATATGTTGAATCCATTGTAGGTTTTAAATGGGCCGGCATCGTTTTAAACTCAGCTCTTGTTGAGGCGTTTATAGGGTCTACTGCAAAAGGAAGTGTTTACGGAGGCGTGAAGAAAGTGTAAAGGTAATAACCTCGCCCGAAAAGCCCGTCTCATAAGGCGGGCTTTAAATAATCCATAATTTCTTTTCTTTATCCCAAGAAAGAGCACCTTTACGAATTAAGCTTTTTGTAGTCTCACGTATTTCCTGTTCACTTTATCCGGTCTTTCTTTTTAATTCTGGCAAAGTCGGGTTCTTTCCATATAAACGCATGTTAACGATATGATCCGATATAACTTACGTTCAAAATCATTCATGTTACAAGCCTACTTAATAATTTTTCTCAATAATTTGTTAGTGGCTTTACCAGCAGCACGGCGAGCAATTCTTTTCCCGAGCGTTCCTTTTATTGCGGCTTGCACATTACCCAAGATGCGTGCTAAAGTATATAAAAATCCGCGGCTTTGTAAAGACTCAAAATGGTTACTCCCTTATCAAGTTCATACATTAATTATAACAGAAGAGAAATGCCCATATTGCCCACGGTTTGCCCACACTTTTTTATAAACCATTGCAAACCAGTTCAAATAGACATATAATGATGCCTTGCAAAAAGCCTGACGTAATAGGATTTAGTTATAAATGGGTTGTATTCTAAACCCTAGAGGAACAATTGATCTGATGGTCACTAAAGTTAAGATATATTCTAAGTTTATGACCAAAATCAAGACCAAAATTTGACCGAAAAATATAACTAATCATACATACTGTATTACAATTTTATACGAATGAACTTACTGAAACGCGTGATAAATAAGGGTTTTCATTGTTATACATTATGTATATTATCTAAAGAATCATGTTCCGCACGCAAGTATATTCTTTAGAACGCGAACAGTATATGTCTCAGTATTAATCTTTCAACCCCTTGGCACTATTGGTGTTAAGGGATTTTTTATGTTAATAGGTAATAATTTATGGAGCAGCACTGCTAAAAAGCAGGGTCACTTTTATCTATGTCACTAATAAGTCTATGTACTAAATTTTTAATTAGGGAAATAATTCCATGCTTAAGGAAGCAATACGCATAAATAATTCGACAAACTCTGTGATAATTCCATTGTTCAATACTTCTACCAGCAATAATAAGATGAGTGGGTAGATGTTTATCATTGACATCATAACCAAATAAATCAATAATTACGATGAAATCTAAATCAATTTTCAAAAAGGAGATTTTATGAAAAAATTGACTATCTTCTCCGGGGGATTAGGAGTGGTTTTTTCTATACTGGCTCAACTGTTTGCGGTTATAGATGACTCTTACACTTTGGGAAATTTATGGTTTTTAGGTGCTTTGGCGGGAATTATAACCATGCTTGCTTCAATCCAGACAAATAATAAACCAATCTTCAGCATTTTATTATTGCTAGTTCAGTAATAGGTCTACTTGGAACTGGTCTTGTATACATCATACCAACACTGTTCAATATAATAATAATTTATAAATTTTCAAAAGTAAGCCAATAAGCCAATGGGAAAATTAAGGTTCTTTTTTTATTTAACATCCCTTTGACAAGGCCGGTAATGAATCGCAGAATGTTGCAACTGGTCCACGCAGTTGGGGCAATCGTGGGCATGATTATCGAACGCCATGTATCTAGGATACCGGGATTGAAACATTTGCTGAGGCATTTCGTGAAGCTGATCACCAAATGACCATTTCCATAGAGGCACGTCTAAAGTAGCTATCATAGGAGGACAACACTGTGTGGAAAGCTTTAAGTCAATTACTCAAGAAACAGAAAAATCAAAGTCCAAGCGATGAAGATTATATACAGATTCCAGAAAAGGATTTTAATCTAGAATTAAAACAAATGATATTTGAATTGGAGAGCCTGGGGGAAGTAGTATCGAAAAAGCTGCAGAATAAGTATATAGATGTTTTTGAAGCACAGGGTAAACCAAACCTTAGCATCAAAATTTGTAGAGACATAGATGGAGATGTGCTAAATGATTTTACAGCTGAGAGATGTTTTGAAAAAGAATACCGTTCACAAATAGCAATTAATTACTATCAACCTGCAATAGTCTGTGATGATGAAGAATTAGACTGTTTCACAATGGATTTGTGGTATTACTACGGTGGATATAAAGGGACGGGTTGTGGAACTTTATTCGATTTAAATAATAATGACTTAGAAAAAGAAATTGAAGAGGCGCTAATATTTTTACTCAATGACAAACAATTCGAGAAATAAAAAAGAAAGCAGCAAAGAGCTTTCAATCAACTGATGAAGCTAAGAAAAGCGTTTAAGAATTAGCTGACTTGGGTGACAGCGAGTTTTCCAGGAAGGGTGCAGACAACATTAAAGCATTTTATCATGATCATGCCGGCATTACAGATCAATGGATCGATCGGATTGACATGGAAATTGCTTTCTTAAGCATCATTTTTGCAAAACTTGTAGATGCAAAGATGTAAGATACTTACATAGAAGAGTCATTTTTAAAACATGAGCTGGCTAACGATTACACAAAATCAAAATTCATTATGTCTGAACAAAAGAAAACGATGAAAGACATTCTGAATAACATCATTGAATAAATATCTTAAGAGGATAAAAAAGTGAATTGGTCAAAGGAATTGAAATATTTAAAAGGGCTATTAGGCTCCAAAACGCTTGCAAAAGATTTAAAAATCCAAATGAATGTTTAAGTATTTGTTTTCAGGTTTAGTGATAACTATGTCTATACTTAAAATTATATCCATTTGATAATCCAGAGAGAAAAACCTTAATGTCCCGTTTAATAGGGGAAAGAACTATGATATCTCCTAGTCACCAATATATAAGAAATGGGACAAGCAAAGATTTGTTAGGCGCAACTTTAATTAAATAAATAAAATAGCAATCTTGTGATAATAGTAGCTAAGCTGTTGGTACCCTTGCCAGCAGCTTTTATAAAACGTTTTTTTGACTTTAGTTGCTCTTTCTTAGTCTGATAAAACTTCTTCATTAGCGTCCGCTTCTCAATCTAGGATATGTGAAATCCTCAATCGCATTGCAAATTCCCGAAAAGCTTTTTCTGTCTTTAAATCAAGTTCAAACTTCATTCTCTCGGCCGTCTAAAGAAGCTAATTTACTGCTTCTTCTTTTCAGGTTCCATGTACCGGTCTTTACAGTGTCTGGGAGAAAAAGTGATTCGGGGCATTCATCTTTTTTTATTTCAGCTAGCGAAGTGAAAGACCGATGGCATTTTTCCTGCATATAATAGCTGGAACTATTCAAAAAGGCAGGGAATGAAGTTGAGTGAATGATGTGATTGTAAATGGAGGTTTTGAAACAGGCAATCTGACGGGCTGGGCTTCTGCAAATACGTCCGTTATTAATACTTTTGCCCATTCTGGAAGATATTCCGCACAGTTTTTCAGTAACCAGCCGTATGCTTTTTTAGGGCAGATCGTGCCTGTCGTTTCTGGACAATCTCTGATATTCATCGTTTCGCTTGGGAGAATTAGAAACAATTCAAGTCCCCAAGTAACTATACAAATTTTATTTGTTAACAGTGAAGGCGAAGAGATTGAAGGCGGACAGGAAATTATCATTGCTTCCGGAAATTTGCCAAATGTCTCATTTAATACATGGAATGAAATATATAGAACAATTGAAACCCCCGCTGAAGCAGTAAATGCAGTAGTGGTAATAAGCAAAACTACTTTTGGGTCTGTTCTAATTGATGATGTTTCTTTAATAGAGTCTGCTGGGGGAATTGGACCAACTGGTGCAACAGGACCAACCGGTGCAACAGGAGTAACGGGATCAACCGGAGCAACTGGCGCAACAGGAGCCGCAGGAGTAACCGGATCAACGGGATCAACTGGAGAAACCGGAGCCACTGGAGCAACAGGATCAACTGGAGAAACCGGAGCTACTGGAGTAACGGGAGTAACAGGATCAACGGGAGCCACTGGAGTAACAGGATCAACTGGTCCAACTGGAGCAACAGGAGTAACGGGAGTAACAGGTGCAACGGGAGCAACAGGAGCAACCGGTGCAACTGGAGAAACAGGAGCAACAGGAGTAACCGGTCCAACTGGAGCAGCGGGAGCCACAGGAGCAACAGGACCAACCGGTCCAACTGGAGAAACCGGAGCCACAGGAGCAACTGGTGCAACCGGATCAACGGGAGAAACCGGAGCAACCGGATCAACGGGAGAAACCGGAGCAACCGGATCAACGGGAGAAACCGGAGCAACTGGCGCAACAGGAGTAACCGGAGCAACTGGATCAACTGGGCCAACTGGTCCAACAGGATCAACCGGAGCAACTGGTGCAACCGGAGT